>CACZCK010000010.1 GCA_902779675.1 uncultured Coriobacteriaceae bacterium
AATGCAATGGCGGGATGTAAGGGACTTGAACCCTCGACCTCCGACGTGACAGGCCGGCGCTCTAACCAGCTGAGCTAACACCCCGTTCATCTGGTGCAAGGGATATTCTACACAGGGTATCCCACTCTTGTCTAGTAGCAATTTGAAAAAAATTGCCCCGACCGTTTGGGTCGGGGCAACCGGCTCGCACAATGGCCGTTAGACCAGAGATACCGTCATGTTCTCGCCCGCGGCGGTCGTGATGTGAATCGCGTCGCCCTCGAGCGTGGCCTCGGTAATCTCGCCCTCACCGATGATCGGGTTGCCTTCCGCATCGGTCACTTGCTGCGTCACGCCACCAAGTGGATAGGCGATGAGGTCCCATTTGCTGTCGGCCAGGTTCTCGGGAACGATAAACACCATGTCGTGCAGGATCAGGCTGACGGGCTTGCCCTGAAGCTCGCAGAGCACCGACGAGCTCTCCGACCCCTCGGTCGTGCTCGTGAGCGCATAGACGCCATCGGACAGCTCGGTCAGAGCGTACGTCGTGCCACGATACTCGATGCCCTCCCCGATACCAGCCTGCGTCTGCTCGGCCACGGGCTTCTCGTCGGCATGCTCGACCGACGTCAGCGCGCGCACGATCAGCCAACCCACGATGGACACCATGATCAGCGCCGCCACGCCAAGCGCCACAAAGACGCGCTTATTGGACTGGACCTCCACGTCGCGATGCTCGACGCGCGGACGACCGGCGCTGCTCATGCGCACGGCCTCGACCGGGCGAGCGCTCTGAGCCCTGAACGACGCAGCCTGGCTGGCATTGGCGCGCGTGGTAACACGAGCGCCCTCGGACGCGTTGATGCGACGGAACGAGCCCGTCTCCTCCGGGTCCACGTCGATGGGCCTGGGAGCATTGCCCATGCTGGTTTCCTGGTCGCCATCAGAGACGGGTACCAGGTCGGGAATGGGCGACGCCTCGCGCTGCGGTGCGGCGGTCTGCGGGACGCTGGCCTGCGGCACAGCCTCAACTTGCTCCGAAACGGGCGTCGGCAGCTCCTCGCTGAGGGAGTCTGCCTCTGCGACGCGCGGCGCGGCATGCCTTCCCGCCGCCGCATGGCGGCCGTGACGCGGCGCCTGGTATTCTTCTTCCTGTGCCATAGACTCCCCCTCTAGATTGCCTAGGCTTCCATGCTACACCCTACGACGCGCCTCGATGGCCCGGCCCAGGGTAACTTCGTCAGCGTACTCAAGGTCACCGCCCACGGGCAGCCCGCTTGCCAACCTCGACACGCTCACACCCAGCGGGTTGATGGTCCGCGCGAGGTAGGTGGCCGTGGTCTCTCCCTCCACGTCGGGGTTGGTCGCCAAGATAACCTCCTCGACCTCGCCCGATGCAAGCCGCTGCAGCAGCTCGCGCACGTGCAACTGCTCGGGCCCGATCTTATCCATGGGCGATATGACACCACCCAGCACGTGATACAACCCGTGGTAGACGCCCGTCTTTTCGATAGCTGCCACGTCGCGCGGCTCACTGACCACGCAGATCGACGTGCGGTCGCGATGCGAGTCGGCGCAAATGTCGCAGGTGTCGCGCGTGGCGTACGAGAAGCAGATAGGGCAAAAGTGCACCTGCCGCTTGACCTCGATGATGGCATCGGAGAGGCGGCGGGCCTCCTCGATGTCGGCCTCGAGCAGGTGGTAGGCGATGCGCTGCGCCGACTTGGGGCCGATGCCTGGCAGCCTGCCCAACTCGTCGAGCAGGCGCTGCAGGGCCCGCCCGTCGCTCGTGGTGGGATCGAAAGCCGCCATGGCCTAGAACATCCCCGGCATGCCCGGCATGTTCATGCCACCAGTCACAGCGCCGAGCTGGCGGTTGGTGACCTCCTGGGCACGTGCAAGCATCTCGTTGACGGCGGCGAGGACGGTGTCCTGCAGCATCTCGGCGTCCTCCTCGTCGAGGCCGATCTGGGACCCGTCGATCTGGATGGCGCGAATCTCGCCGTCCGCGGTACCACTAACCGTGACCATCCCACCTCCGGCAGAGGCAGAGACCTCGATCTCGCTCAGCTCGGCCTGAGCCCTCTCCAGCTGGCGCTGCATCTTCTGCGCCTGCTTCATCATCTGCTGCATGTTCATGGTGCATCCTTCCTGTGCCGCCTGGGCGGCTCGTCTCTAGTCTTCGTCGTCGTAGTCGGCGTCGTCTACCGGCTCCTCGGCATATTCGCTCTCGATCTGGTCCTCGTCCTCGATGTCGGCCGGCACGTCCTCGTCCTCTTCTGGCGTCTCGGCGATATAGGTGACTCCCTCGCCAAAGATGTCGTTCATCATGACCACGAGGTCGGCGGGGATCCCGCCAGCGCGGCGAGAGGCGCGCTTTGGCTTGGGCTTCTCCTGCGGCGCAGGCGCGGGTTCGGGCTCGGGCTCGGGCACTGGTGCGGGTTCGGGCTCCAGCTGCGGTGCGGGCGTTGGCTCGGGTGCCGGCTGGGACTGCGGTTGGGGCACAGGGCCAGGTGTGGTCACCGGTGCGGGCGTGGGCTCGGCCTGACGAGGGGCCTCAACCTGCATCGCGGAAGCTGGCGCCGGATTGGGTGCCGGAGCCTGTCGCATGGGCTGATGCTGAGGCGCAGGCGCAGGCTGCTGAGGCAGCGAGGCAATGCCGCCGAGCGGCTCGAATGAGAGGTCCTCCTCGTAGGGAGAGGCATCGAAGTCATCATAGGGGACCGCATCATCGTCCAGCGGAACGGGATCCCAAGGAGCGGGATAGCTCGGCGCGGCCTGCTGAGGCTGCGCGGCAGGAACGACCTGTTGCGCCGATGGCGCAGCTGGCGCAGGCTGCGGGGTTTGCGCAGGCTGCGGAGCAGCAGTCACCTGCTGTTGCGCAGAAGGTGCCTGCGTGGCCCGCCTCTTAGGCTGCCGAGGCTGTGTGGGAGTCGTCGCAACCTGTGATTGTGTCTCAGGACGGGCGGGAGCCACAGGCTGCTGCACCACCCGAGGCTCGGGCTGCGCGAGCTGCTGCGCTGCCGGCGCCGGCGCGGCAGCCGGCGCAGCGCCGCCATTGGCAAAGCGCGTCTTGCGATGCCCAAACACGGCCTCGATCACCGGGTCCACATTGGCCCGCACGTCGGCGCGCTCGAGCATGCGACAGGCAAAGTTGGAGCCCTTGGGCAGCGAGACGGTCAGGCTCTCGCCATCGTCCGACACGATGGTCGACTGCATCAGCAGCGAACCATGCTGTGGATGAGAGGCCAGCAGGGTGTCGACAACCTGCTTCCAGCGCCGCTGAAGCTCGCCCATGTCGCGCACAGCCCCCGTCGAAGTAAGCGACGCGGATTGCTGCCGCGCCGGTGTGGGTTGCTGGACTGGTTTAGGCTGATGTGCCAGCTGCGCCGCGGACATCGACCGAGCTGCAGGTATGGGTTGCGACGCAGGCACCGGCTGGGGCACGGGCGCCTGCGTGGGCTGCGGCGCGACAGAACGGGCAGGAGCCTCTGCCACCGGTACCTGCTGCGGTTGCGCCTGCACGGGACGCTCTGCGCGGCTCTGCTGCACCTGCGGAGTGTCCTGCTTGGTCTCAGGAGCATGGGGCGCCGGGGACTGCGCGCGCTGCGACTCTGGTGCTTTCTGAGGCTGAGGGGCAGCCTGTGACGCGGGTGCCGTCTGCGCAGGTTTGGGTGCCTGCTCAGGAGCCGTGCGCGGAGCACGCTCCCCCTGCGGTGCAGGTCGCACGGCCGGCTCCTCGGCAGCCCGGCGGGCCCCAGGCACCGCGAGCGCCACCACCTGGCGCTCCAGCGTGGCCACGCGGTCCGCCAGCGCCTCGAGCGTGAGCTCGGATTGCGGACGTGCGATCTTGGTGAGTGCCACCTCCAGCACCAGTCGCTGGTTGGTTGCCACGCGCATCTCGGTAGAGGCATCAGAGAGCAGCGACAGCGCGCGTGACACGCGATCCACCGAACCAAACGCCTGCGCCTCTCGCGAGATGGCAGGCAGCTCGTCGTCGGAGGCGGTCACAATGCCCGACGAGGCGCCAATGGCGGCGACCACGTACACGTCACGCAGACGCGCGGCCAGCGCACGAGTAAACTGCAGCAGGTCGCGGCCAACCTCAACCAGGCTCTCAACCTGGGCAAAGAGCGTGGGCACGTCGCGTTGCGCCATGGCCAGCGACATGCGCTCGAGCGTCGAAGCTGACACCTCGCCCAGCACGTCGCGCGCCACGTCGACGCTAATGGTCCCTCCGCCCGAAACCGAAAGCTGCTCGAGCTCGCTGATGGCGTCGCGCATGCCGCCTCGGGCGTGGCGCACCACCAGCTCGAGCGCCTCGGGGTCGTAGCCAAAGCCCTCGCGCTCGCAGATGTAGGCCAGACGTCCCTGGATGTCGGCGTTGCCGATGGCATGGAAGTCAAAGCGCTGCACGCGGCTGAGGATGGTCTCGGGAATCTTTTGCGGGTCGGTGGTGCACAGCACGAAGACCACGTGTGCGGGAGGCTCCTCCAGCGTCTTGAGCAGCGCGTTGAACGCTGCCGTTGTGAGCATGTGCACCTCGTCGATGATGTACATCTTGTAGCGTGCGCGCACGGGGGCAAAGCTTACGCGACTGATGATCTCGTCGCGCACGTTGTCGACGCCCGTGCGACTCGCCGCATCGAGCTCGTAGACATCGGGATGCTCGCCCGCGGCAATGAGACGGCACTGCTCGCAGGTGCCGTCGGGCAAATGGCCCTCGCCCTGCTCGCACATGAGCGCCTTGGCAAGCAGGCGCGCCATGGTGGTCTTGCCCGTACCGCGCGGTCCGCAGAACAGGTACGCATGGCTGGTACGACCCTCCATGACGGCGTGCTCCAGCGTAGTGACCACATGCGTCTGGCCAACGACGTCGGCAAAGGTCTGTGGGCGATATTTGGTGTACAGCGATTCCATCTCGTGCCTCCGTGGCGATGCGCGTGAGTCTCAAGTATACGGCACTGGGCGCTCACATCGTCCATACGATAGCGGCCGGGCCGTCACCCATTGCGGATGACGGCCCGGCCTGCCCGAGGAGGGCGCCCCGCGCGGAGGAGGGTCCGCGCGGGGCAAGGGAAAAGGGAAGGGAGTAGGGTCAATTTGATCAAGCTCTGGCTGAGCCAGACTTGGGCTCTCGCCGGGTGCTCTCCAGCGTCTCGAGCATCGCGTTGACGTTGCGACGCCCGTTGGTGATGCCCGTCCTCAGGACAAGCACGCACACCAACGCCAATGCTCCCAGCACCGCGCCAATCACACCTGCCACCAGGCCTCCGCCTTCGGCGAAGCCCCAGTAGCCAAGCAGCGCAGCCAGAGCAAGGACGGAGTAGGCGAGTCGCAGCCACAGCTGCAGTCGTTGAATCGCCAGTGTTTGAGCGCGAGCCTCGATCACAATCGGGTTATCCGTCTGCGACCAGGCACGGCGATAGAGGGAGGGCTCTCCCGCCTTGCCGCGCAGCATCTCGCGAAACCCCATCTCGCCCACTCCGTCCTGAACTCGTGCCTAGTAGGACAGGCCCGGGTCGAAGAAGCCAAGCAGAACGCCCACGAGAGCCACGATCACGAGCAGGCCCATGACGACGGTCGGCGACATCTTGCGCTTGGTCATGAGGTACCAGCACAGCCACACGAAGAAGATGTTGAGGAACTTCGGGAAGATGGAGTCGAGCGTGTCCTGCAGGACCAGGCTGCTATCGGCAGAGAACTGCACGGTGAGGGCGGTGGTGATGTTGATCCACGTGGCGGCAACGGCACCGATGACCATGGTGCCGACCATGACGATGGAGTCACGCAGGGCTGCGGACTGCGGACCGACGAGGGCCTCGACGGCGGAGCCACCGAGCTCATAGCCCTGGTCGAAGGCGAACTTCATGCCAAAGTACATGGCGAGGTTCCACGCGACGATGTAGAACAGGGGGCCGAGCACGCTGCCACCGTTGGACAGGCCCAGGGCGATGCCCAGCAGGATGGGGATGAAGGTGCCGACGATGATGGAGTCGCCAAGGCCGGCAAGCGGGCCCATCAGGCCGGCGCGGATGCCGTTGATGGTGTCGTCATCGAGGGGCTCGCCGTTGGCGCGGGCCTCCTCGAGGCCGACAGTCAGGCCCACGACCATGGTGCCGATCTGGGGCTCGGTGTTGAAGAACGTGCGATACGTGCTGAGGTACTTGACCTTCTCCTCGTCGGTGTCATAGAGCTCGTCGACGACGGGCAGCATGGCGGCAAGGTAGCCAAAGGTCTGCATGTGCTCCTGCGAGAAGCAGGTAAGGTTGCCGTAGATCCAGCGAAGGAACGCGCTCTTGCGCGCGGCAGCGGAGACTTTCTTCTCAGCCATGATTAGATGTCCTCCTCTTCCTCATCGTCGAAAGCTGCGGCGCCTGCGGCAGCGACGGCGGGACGGGCGAGCTTGAGCTGCTCGATCTTGAAGTTGACCAGGGCGAAGAACACGGCGATGACGGCCGAGCAGATGAGGTTGCAGCCCATGACCGCGGCCAGGATGAAGCCGAAGGCGAAGGTGACCCAGTCGAGCGGCTTCTGGATGACCTGCTTGCACAGGATGGCGATACCGACGGCGGGAAGCAGGGAGCCGACCGTGAACAGCGTCTTCATGGCGACGCCGTCCATGGGCAGGTAGTCCTTCATCAGCGTGACCATCGACTCACCGGCGAGGCAGATGACGACGGTGGGGATGAAGGAGAATGCGATGTGGCTGACCCAGGGCAGAACGAAGTCGACCATGGGGATGGTCTTCTTGATGGTCTGCCAGTTGCCACCGTCCATGGCCTTCCAGCCGATGCCCTGCCACACGAGGTTGAGGGTAGCGGTGCCATAGAACAGAACGGTGCCGAGAGTACCAACGGCAGCACCGAGGGAGGCGGCGAGACCAGAGGCGGCCTCAGAGTTGGGGTCGAGGCCCTGGGCACGGATGGCCAGGATGGCCAGAGGGATGCCGATGTAGGTGACGGCACGCACGTCAGCGGAGACAGTGCCGCCGGGGGTGACCAGCGCGATGTAGACCAGCTGGATGGCAGCGCCGACGATAATGCCGGTCTGAATGTCGCCAAGGATGAGGCCGACGACCAGGCCACCCACCAGCGGGCGTCCGAGCGTGTAGTTACCGATGGTGGTGCCGCCCATACCCGGCAGAGATGCCAGGCAGGCGAACAGGCCAAGCAGGATGGCCTGAACCATAGAAATACCCATGGAACTCCTCCTAACGTATACTTACTTGCAGAAGGGTCACGCGACCCTCCCCACACCCATGGGCGCGCCCACCAAGCTGGGCCCATGGGTGTTTTTGGGCTGAGTTACTTAACGTCGAACTGGCCGCGGAACTTGGGCCACTCGCCGATCGAGGTCTCCTTGACCAGAGCGAACTCGACGGTGTAGCCGGCCTTGGTCATGTCCTCGAAGGCCTGAGCCTCCTCGGCGGTGATCGACTGGTTGTTGCCGAGCTTCACGGTGCCGGGACGGTCGTTGCAGGGACCGACGATGACGCGCTTGACATCGGAGGGCTTGAAGCCGAAGTCGACCAGGATCTCCTTCATGTCGAGCGGGTTCTTGGTGATCAGGAAGTACTTGGTCTTGCTGGCGAGCACCTTCTCGGCGCTCTCCTTGAAGTGGTCCATCGTCCAGACGAAGATCTTCTTGTCGGGAGCGGCGCCCTTGTAGGCGGCCTTCAGCACGGGATTGCTGGCGGCCACGTCGTTGACGGCGATGATGCCGTCGCAGGGGTACTCGATGCTCCAGCGGGTGACAGTCTGGCCGTGGATCATGCGGTCGTCAATACGTACGAACGAAATCATGCTTCTCTTCCTTCCCTATCGAACTCAAGGCCAGTCCTTGGGACTGGTCCCTTGTACCTACCTACAGATCCTCTTCGTCCTCATCGTCATCGAGAGCGAGTTCGACCTTGCGGACGCCCTCCTTCGCCTCGGTGATGACGTTCTGGACGAGGGTCTCGTCGTCGAGGCCGTCCTCGATGGCCATAAGCGCGCTGATCGCCATGGGCAGGGAGAGGCCGCCAAACGCGATGGTCTTGGCGAGCAGGCCCTGCTCGGTGAGCGTGTTGAGCGTGTTAGTGAGAGGGGATCCACCCATGATGTCGCCCAGGACGACGACGGAGTCGTCGGCGGTGATCGGGGCGATGACCTCGCGCAGCTTCTCGACGAAGGCATCGGCAGAGACGCCGTCCTCCATTGAGTAGCTCAGCACGTTGTCGCGGTCGCCCAGGAGCATGCGGATGACGCTGTGCACGCCGGGAGCCATGGTGCCGTGACTAACCAGAAGCAGGTAACGCATGTGGTTATCCCCTTTCCTCTCTACGGCCGGTTTTAAGCCAAAATCGGTCAAATTCCGTCTTGTTCGATAGTCCAGAACAAGCCCTTTACCTGCGGCCTTACAAACCATGCCACGTACTGAATCCAACTGTGATGGAATTATGAATTCGACTAAGGTATTGAGATACCAAGCGTGTTACCAGTTTTTTCAGATTTGCGCTCAGCCGCTGCAGAGGAGTGTCCATGAGTGCCGATGCGTTTGAAGAGGTTATGCCCACGCTCCTCACCGAGCAGGAAATAATTGACGCTGTCGACTACGTAAACCGCAGCCATGCTGACGAGAGCATGGCGATGATTGTTACGTACTCCAAGAACATGCAGTTCATTGCTGTCAACACCGACGTGTCGGCTCGCGAGATCTCGGAGCAGTACGAGGGCTTCGCGTCATACATCTCGCTCGGCGACACCGACGGCCTGCTGCGCTTCATACGCACCGACATGCCCTTCATGGAGCCCAAGACCTCCGACGACCCGCTGCTGCAAGGGCGCTCGGCCGTGGCCTTTTTGGCCAGCACCTGCATCGAGGCCGCACGCAAGGGCGGACTGCCCGCCATCAGGTCGTTTGCCATCACGCAGCACTACATCAGCCTTGCCAACGAGACCAGCAACGAAGAGCTGGCCCATTACCTGGTGCTGCCCATGATGCTCGAGCTGACCAAGGCCGTGCGCGAGGAGGGCGAGGCGCGCATGCACCCGCTCTCGCACCAGTCCATGAACTACGTGCGCAGCCACCTCAGCGAGCCGCTCGACGGCGAGTCGGTGGCCAACGCGCTGGGCGTGAGCCGCAAGACGCTGTGCACCCGCTTCAAGAACGATACGGGCGAGACCTTTGCCGCCTACGTGCGCAGAGTGCGCGTCGAGCGCGCGCGACGTCTGCTCGACACCACCGAGTACGACATCGCGCAGATCGCCTACCGCACGGGCTTCTCGTCGCAGAGCCACCTGCAGACCGCCTTCAAACATGCCACGGGCTTCACACCGCGCGAGTGGCGCATTCGCGAGATCAAGGAGATATAGGGTCCGTAGCTCGCCATACGCAAGGCAGCACCCCCGGCCCTGTTACGCGCAAGCGCGGATGTGGGGTTACAAATCGGCTATAAGCCACGCGCAAGGTCACCTACACTGGGCACAGACACACCCCACCCAACAAGGAGACCCCATGAGCACTTGGACCCTCGACGACTTTGCCCGCCTGATCGACCACACCAACCTGCATGCAGATGCCACCGAGGCCGACATGGCCCGCCTCTGCGACGAGGCCAAGCGCCACCACTTTAAGATGGTGGCCATCAACCAGGTGCAGTCGCGCTTCTGCTCCGAGCAGCTCGCGGGAACCGACATCGACACCGGCGCGGCCATCGCCTTTCCCCTGGGGCAGACCTCCATTGCCGCCAAGGTCTTCGAGACGCGCGACGCCCTGGCCAACGGCGCCAACGAGATCGACTACGTGGTCAACGTGACCGAGGTCAAGCAGGGCAACTGGGACTACGTAGCCGAGGAAATGCGCCAGATCGTAGCCGTGTGCAACGAGGCCGGCGTGCCCTCAAAGGTGATCTTTGAGAACTGCTACCTCACCAATAGCGAGAAGGTCCACCTGTGCCAGATCGCCCGTGAGGTGCGTCCCACCTTTGTCAAGACCTCCACCGGCTTTGGCACGGGTGGCGCAACGGTCGAGGACGTAGCGCTCATGCACGAGCACGTGGGCAGCGAGGTGCTGGTCAAGGCTGCTGGCGGCATCCGCGACGCCGACACCTTCTTGGCCATGGTGCGCGCCGGCGCGCGACGTATCGGCACCTCGGCTGGCGTGGCCATCATCGAGGAACTCGCCGCGCGCATGGAGGCCGAGGGCGTCAACGCTATCGAACTGTAGGGGGCAGGCCATGGAGCCCCTGCTGCTGCAGTCCTTCTACCTCTCCCCCATCTGGGGCGGCCCGCGCATCGCTGAAGCACGCGGCATCCCCTGGAGCGATGACGACCGCCATGGCGAGGCCTTTGACGTCTCGGCGCACCCCACCACCATGGGCGTCGTGCGCAACGGCCCGTGCGCGGGCCGCACGCTGGCCGAAGCCATTGCCGCGTACCGCGACGAAATCCTGGGCGACGTGCCCGACGACGCTCCGCTGCAGGTGACCTTCATGGATGCCGCTCAGACGTTGTCGGTGCAGGTACACCCCGACGAGGCGTGCGCCCAGGCCACTGAGGGGGACCACGGCAAGGTGGAGGCGTGGTACATCGTGAGTGCCGAGCCAGACGCCGCGATCATCGGCGGCTGCACCACCAGCGACGTCGGCATCTTGCGTCGCGCCTCAGCCGACGACACCGTAGGCGACCTCTACGGGCGGCACATTCCCGTGCGCGAGGGAGACTTCGTCCTCATACAGCCAGGAACGATGCACGCCCTCGGCGCGGGTATCCTTGCCGTCGAGGTGTCCAGCCTCGGCAACACCACCTATAGGGTCTGCGACTGGGGCCGCGGCCGCGAACTGCACGTAGACAAGGCCTTCGACGTGTTGCGAGCCGAGCGGCGGCCCCTCGTCGCGCACTTTGGGGCGCCCAACCCACAAAGCGAAGGCTCCGAGCGTCTGGGTGTCGATGCCGGCTTTTTTAGGAGCTACGTAGTCGACATGGCAAACGAACGGCGCAGCTACCCCTGCGCAGGTCGCTATGCCGTGCTCACGTGCGTAAGCGGATCGGTCGAGGTGACCACACCGGAAGGGGCAGTGCAGCTCGGACGGACGGAGTCGTGCCTCGTGCCCGCATCGGCAGGCAGCTACACCGTATGTGGCGCCGGCCGCATCCTGCGCAGTATCCGCACGCCAGAGGAGGCATGACATGCAACGCATCGCCATCACCGGAGCCACGGGCTATCTTGCCAGCCTCGTGAGGCTCTACAACCAGGACCGCTTCTCGTTCATCCCCGTCAGCAGGGGTCAGGTGGACTACACCCATCCCGACGAGGTGGAGCACTTCTTTGCCCAGCTCAACTGCGACCTCGTCTTTCACACGGCAGCCAACGCCACCACAGCCGCCTGCGAGAGCGACCCCGCAGGCACCGACCTCGTCAACCGCGACTCCGCCATCGCCATTGCGCGAGCCTGCGCCAGCACGGGCAAACGAATGCTGTTCATCTCGACCGAGCAGGTCTTCAACGGTAAGGACGTGCCGGGGCCGTTTGGCGAGGACGACGAGCCCTGCAGCGTCACCCGCTATGGCCAGCAGAAGGCCGCCGTCGACACCTGGATGCGCGACAATCTGGAGGACTATGTGACCATACGCCTCTCGTGGATGTTTGGCCTGCCCCTCCCCCGCGTCAAGCCCTCGCCCGGCATCGTGGGCAACGTGCTGCAGGCTCTGCGCACGGCCACGCCCACGCACTTCACCTGCAACGAGCGTCGCTGCATGACGTATGCCCAGCACCTGGCCGATGAGTTTGGGCGAATCTGCAACCTCCCGAGCGGCCTGTACCACGTTGCCAGCGATAACGACCTGACCACCTACGAGGCCGCACGCCTCGTGGCAAGGCGCTTTGGCGCGTCTGAGCACGAGGTCTCGCAGCTCATCCTGCCCGACACCGAACGCTATGCGGACCGCTTCCGCGACTTCCGGCTGGACGCAGGCAAGGCACGCGCGGCAGGCCTCGAGCTCGGCACCTTCGAGTCCGACGTCGAGCGCTGTCTCACCGACTTTGGCTGGTAACAACTTAAGACCTTTGCGATATTTGTGCGCCGTTTACCGAGCAATGCGCTGATAAAGTGGGGCGAGAACCCACGACCAAGGAGCGAGCCATGCCTGGACCGGGAGGCGGATACGCCGCACGCAACTTCCTGACCGAGGAGGAGAAGGCCAACGCGCCGAAGGTGACGCCGCAGCTGCTGCGACGGATCCTGGGCTACCTCACGCCGTACTGGCCGCAGTTCCTAGCCGTGTTCGTGGCCATCCTCGTCGGGTCGGTGGTAGGCCTGCTTCCCTCCATCATCACGGGACGCATCGTCGACACGGCGCTGGTGGGCAACGACCTCGCGCTGCTTGTGCGCCTGCTGCTCACGGCCCTGGCGGCCATGCTCGCCAGCCAGCTGGTGGGTGTGCTGGAGACCTACATCAACTCGTGGATCTCGGAGCGCATCATCTTCGACATGAAGAACCAGATGTACCGCCATCTGCAGCACATGCCGCACGCGTTCTTTACCACCGAAAAGCAGGGCGACATCGTCACCCGCATGAACACCGACATCAGCGGCGTAAGCTCGGTCATCAGCGGAACCCTCACGCAGGTGGTAAGCAACGTGGCCACGGTAGTCACCACGCTCGTAGCCCTCTTCTCCATGAGCTGGAAGCTGGCCCTGGTGGGCCTGGTGGTGCTGCCGCTGCTCATCATTCCCACGCGCAGCGCTGGCAAAGTGCGGCTCAAGCTGGTGCAGGAGAGCCAGGCAAAGGCCGACGAGATGAATCAGCTCATCAACGAGACACTATCGGTGTCGGGGTCGCTGCTCATGAAGATGTTCACCCGCGAGGAGGCGGAGTACGAGCGCTTTGTGGGCGTCAACGAGGAGCTCACCGCGCTCTCGCTCAAAGAGACGCGCTCGGGCTCGTGGTTCCGTGTGGTCATGGGCATGTTTATGCAGCTCGGACCGCTGCTCATCTACTTTGCCGGCGGATTGCTCATCATCCGCAAGCTCGATCCCAGCCTGACCGTCGGCGCGGTCACCGCTACCGTCACGCTGGTCAACCGCCTGTACCGCCCCGTCGAGCAGCTGCTCAACCTACAGGTGAGCTTCACCCGCTCGCTGGCCATGTTCACGCGCATCTTTGACTATCTGGACCGCACAAGCAGCATCGTGAGCCCCGCCAATGGTGCCACCCCCGACCTGCAGGAGGCGACTATCGACTACGAGCACGTGGCCTTTGGCTACGGCGACACCGACGACCCCAACGATCTCGTGCTCACCGACGTCAGCTTTACCGTACCCGGCGGGCAGATGTACGCCATCGTGGGACCCAGCGGCTCGGGCAAGTCGACGGTGGTCAACCTCATCCCACGCCTATACGACGTGGTACGTGGCTCGGTCAGGGTGGCTGGTGTGGACGTCCGCGACTTTGACCTCACCTACCTGCGACAATGCGTGGGCATGGTCACGCAGGAGGCCTATCTGTTCAACGGGACCATCCTCGACAACCTGCGCTACGCAGCACCGGACGCCTCCATGGAGCAGATCGAGGAGGCGTGCCGTATCGCCAGCATCCACGACTTCATCGTCAGTCAGCCCAAGGGCTACCAGACCGAGGTGGGCAACCGCGGCCTCAAGCTTTCGGGCGGCGAGAAGCAGCGCCTCTCACTAGCACGCGTGGTGCTCAAGGACCCCAAGATCCTTATTCTCGACGAGGCCACCAGCGCCTTGGACTCCATCAGCGAGAGTGCCATCCAAGACGCCCTCGAGCGCCTGATGGTCGGCCGCACGAGCATAGTCATCGCACACCGCCTCTCCACCATCCTCAAGGCCGACAAGATCCTGGTGGTCAAGGGCGGCATCATTTGCGAACAAGGCACTCACCAGGAGCTGCTGGCTGCCGACGGCGTGTACCACGAGCTCTACGAGACCCAGTTCAGGCAGGTCATCGATGACGAGCGGGCTGCTGGCGACAGCTTTGACATCGCCATGCTCTCCTCCGCCTTCGAGACCCGCGCCATCAACAGCGAGAACATCCCTGAGGTGTTTGCACTTGCGCGCTCAAACCGCGTCTACCTGCGCTATCTGGGCGAGCGACCCACAAAGGCCAACCTCACCGCGCTCATCGCGCGGCTACCCGAAGGCGCGCAACCCTCATCCAAGCGCTTTGTGGGCTTCTATGACGAGGACGGCTACCTGGTAGCCGTGATGGACCTGGTCTGCGGGTGGCCCGACGAGCGTACCGCCTTCATCGGCTGGTTTATGGTGGCCGCCGACATGCAGCGGCAGGGCGTGGGCTCGCAGCTCTTTGCCGACGTGCGCGCCGCCCTCGAGGGCCAGGGATACCAGAGCGTCCGCCTGCAGTTGCCCGAGCGCGACGACGAGGGCATCGCCTTCTGGCAGGCGCAGGGCTTTGCCTTGACGGGCGAACGCGACGAGAGCGGTCGGCGCCCGCTGGTCACGCTCTCGCGCGAGATCTGAGCGAGGCGAGCGCTACCATAGACGGGACGGGACGGGGCGCGGTGCTGTCCCGGCACACGCACACCCGACGCGAAGGGAGACGGATGGACGTCTTCGAGGCATTTGCGGCACGTCACAGCTACCGGGGGCCCTACCTGCCCGACCCTGTGCCACGCGCAAACCTGACGCGCATCATGGAGGCCGGACTGGCCGCACCCTCTGGTTGCAACAAGCAGACCACCTCGCTCGTCGCCATCGACGACCCCGAGGTGCTGGCACGCGTGCGCGCACACATCGACCCACCCCTCAAACGCGAGAACGCCCCCGCGGCCATCTGCGTGCTCACCAGACGCATCAACGCCTACCGTGACAAGTGCTTTGCCGTGCAGGACTACTCCGCCGCCATTCAGAACATGCTGTTGGCCATCGTGGCGCTGGGCTATGCGAGCTGCTGGTACGAGGGTCACATCACCGACGACGACCGCATCTGCGACCGCATGGCACAGGAGCTGGGCGTGCCCGATGACTACGAGCTCGTGTGCTACCTGCCCGTGGGCAAGCCCGACCGCACGATGCGCGGCCCTGCCAAGGCACCCTTCGCAGAGCGCGCCTGGTTCAACGCCTTTGGCAGCACAGGAGAGTGAGACTCACCATGAACATCCAGATCTTTGGCACCAAGAAGAGCAGCGACACGCGCAAGGCAGAGCGCTGGTTCAAGGAGCGCCGCATCAAGTTCCAGTACATCAACCTCGCCGAAAAGGACATCTCCAAGGGCGAGCTGACCTCGGTGGCCCAGGCGACTGGTGGCCTGCGCGGCCTCATCGACGAGAAGGCCAAGGATGACTACGCCGTGGCACTGCTGCAGCACACCCCCGACGGGATGCTGCTCGAGAAGCTTCTCGAGAACCAGCAGGTGCTGCGCCAGCCCATCGTGCGCAACGGGCGCCAGGCCACCGTGGGCTACGCTCCCGACGTCTGGAAGACCTGGGAGTAGTCGCAACGGCCCGCACCAACCCCGAGAGGAGCGTCTCATGGCTCGCAAGTCCACCAAGACGATCGGCCTTGCCCTTCTGGTTATCTGCTGCCTGGCTGCGGCGGCACTCGCCTTTGTTGTCCTTCGAGGCACGCCTGTCAACGAGGACGTGGAAGCCCCCGACAGCCTCCCCGTCGAAACGCCGACCGTCAAGGACTCCACGGCGCCAGAGAACGAGGAGGCCGCACCGGCTGACGTTTCCGAGACGGCCCGCGCGCTGATGAGCGTCTACCCCGTGAGCTACGTGCGCTCGGGCGACGCGGAGCCCACCCATCTGGAGCTCGCCGACTGGGCCACCGCATGCCTGCAGTACGTCGACCCCTCCTCGGCGCTTGGCCAGGCTCTGGCCAACAATCCCGACAGCGTGGCCGCGCCACTCGGTTACTACGAGGTGGCAGCCTACGCCAAGGACGTCGAGGTAACCGAGGTCGCCGGCAATGCCGTAAGCGTGACGGTCACCATCGAGGGCACCCAGCAGGACTGGGACCATACCATGACCTTCGACGAGTCTTTTGTGCTGCAGTTCAACGAGGCGGGACTCGTGACCGAGGTAACCGACGCCGCCTGAGGCAAAGGAACCTACCAAAACGCGAAGATCACTTGCCGCGGCCCCAGAATCTATGCATCCTGTAGGGTTTGCGCCATGCGCTTGCACGTCATGCTACAGTCACCTCGAACCAACGCGCTGTGACTGACGGATTGTCGTGGCTACCACGGTGGAGCAGCGCGCACACATACGCCGACCGTCTGGGCAAGCCGTATCTGCAACGCAGGTGGCTTGCCCTTTTGCGTATCTACGCACGAGCAAGCCGGAAGAGAGGAGCACCGATGCAAGACCTCGTCAAGCTGCTGGAATCCAACCCCTATCCCGGTCGCGGTATCGTGGTGGGCCAGAACGTGGTCTACTACTGGATCATGGGCCGCAGCTTCAACAGCCGCAACCGCATCTTCGTCGAAACCGAGGACGGCATCCGCACCGAGGCGCACCAGCCCGAGCTCGTTGAGGACCCGAGCCTCATCATCTACCACCCCGTGCGCACCATGGGAGACGACCTCGTGGTGACCAACGGCGACCAGACCGACACCATCGTCGAGCAGGGCGACTTCATCAAGGGTTGCATGCTGCGCGAGTTTGAGCCCGACGCCCCCAACTTCACCCCGCGCATCTCCACCATCCTGCACGAGGACGGCTCCTTCGAGCTGTCCATCCTCAAGCACCAAGAGAGCGGCCGCTGCCTGCGCGAGTTCTTTGCCTATGAGGGCGCCGACGAGGGCGTGGGCTACTTCCTGTCCACCTACGATGGCGACGGTAACCCGCTGCCCACTTTTACCGGCGAGCCCATCGAGGTGAGCCTGCCCTCCCCCGACGAAGTCTGGGCCGCCCTCAACAACGACAACAAGATCAGCCTCTACACCAACGTCGCCGGCGACGTGAAGATCTACAACAAGCACCTCGGCGACTAACCCGGACATCGGGGACGGTTCCTTTTGTCCGAACGACACACCCAAGATTGGAGTACACCATGAACGAGCTCGAGCTCAAGTACGGCATGAACCCCAACCAGAAGCCCTCCCGCATCTTCATGAAGGACGGCTCCGACCTGCCCATCAAGGTCCTGCAGGGCAAGCCCGGCTTCATCAACTTCCTTGACGCACTCAACAGCTGGCAGCTGGTGCGCGACCTCAAGGAGGCCACTGGCCTTCCCTGCGCCGCCTCCTTCAAGCACGTCAGCCCCGCCGGCGCCGCCGTGGGCACCCCGCTCTCCGACGTCGACCGCCAGATCTACTTTGTGGGCGAGAACCTCCCCGAGCCCTCCCCCATCTGCTGCGCCTACATTCGCGCCCGCGGCGCCGACCGCATGAGCAGCTACGGCGACTGGGCCGCCCTCTCCGACATCTGCGATGCCGACACCGCCACCTACATCAAGCCCGAGGTCTCCGACGGCATCATCGCCCCCGGCTACACTGAGGAGGCGCTGGCCATCCTGGCCCAGAAGAAGGGCGGCAACTACAACGTCGTGGAGATCGACCCCACCTACGAGTGCGCCCCCATCGAGACCAAGGACGTCTTTGGCATCACCTTCGAGCAGGGTCACAACAACTACAAGGTCGACGCCGAGCTCGTGAGCAACTTTGTCACCGAGCGCAAGGACGTGCCCGAGAGCGCCATCCGCGACATGATCATCAGCCTCATCACCCTCAAGTACACGCAGTCCAACAGCGTGTGCTACGTCAAGGACGGCCAGGCCATCGGCGTCGGCGCCGGCCAGCAGAGCCGCGTGCACTGCACCCGCCTCGCCGGCAACAAGGCCGACACCTGGTACCTGCGTCAGCACCCCAAGGTGCTGGGCCTCAAGTTTGTTGAGGGCATCCGCCGCGCCAACCGCGACAACGCCATCGACGTCTACATCTCCGAGGAGCACGACGACGTGCTGCGCGAGGGTGAGTGGCAGAAGTGGTTTGCCGAGAAGCCCGAGGTCCTGACCCGCGAGGAGAAGGCTGAGTGGATCGCCACGCAGACCGGCGTGACCGTGGGCTCCGACGCGTTCTTCCCCTTCGGCGACAACGTCGAGCGCGCCCACAAGTCTGGCGTGGAGTTCATCGCCGAGCCCGGCGGCTCCATCCGCGACGACAACGTGATCGAGACCGCCAACAAGTACGGCATCGCCATGGCCTTCACCGGCATGAGGCTCTTCCACCACTAAGAGCAGCCCACACGCCATGCACGAGGCGCCCGACGGAAACCCCGTCGGGCGCCTTTTCTGACTCGTTCTGACTCAAAGGGGAGTATCCCCTTTGAGTCACCTTACGGGTACGTAGACGTCGTAGCGCACGACCTTGCCGGCAAGCGAGCTGCTCGGCTTCATGCCGGCCAGATGCGGGCCCTTGAGCGGGCGCTTGACCACCACCTTGCGCGGACGTGCAGCGAGAGCCGCCTGCATGAGGGCCGCCTCGTCTTCGCAGGGACTCTCAAGCTGCTGGAAGAGCGCGAGCTTCTTGTTGGTGGCGGCGCGTCTGCGCCGCTCGGGAAACATCGGGTCGAGAAACACCACGTCAGGAGCCACATCGAGCGCTCCGAGCGTCACCACTGCGTCACCTGGCATCAGCGTCATGCGCGCGGCAATCTCCGCGAGCCGCGCGTCCTCCCGTGCACGTGCAATCGTATCCGCAAGCAGCGCGGCAATCACCGGGTCGCGCTCGCAGAGCGTCACGTCAAAGCCGGCGGCAGCAAGCAGGAGCGCGTCCTCACCCAGTCCAGCCGTGGCGTCCACAGCCGTAGGCGCGTCTGCACCACGCACACGAGCCGCCCGCACCAACAGCTCGCGGTGCAGGCGGTCTTGCCGCAAACGCGGCAGCATGCGGGTAAAGTCTCCACGCAGCTCCATACCATCGCCCACAAGCGCCAGCCCGCCCTCTTCTTGGCGGAGCTCGAGACCCTCGGGCAATGCGTCTTGGAGCTGCTTCACGGTGCTAGACCAGCTTGCCGTTGCAGTGGTCCACCATGTGCTGGACCATCTGGGCCGTCCAGCCGGTAAAGTCGCGGCGGCGCGGCTTAAAGACGCCGTCCACCAGCTCATCGAAGGTCACCTTGACCTTGGCATAGCGCGTGACCTGCGAGAACTCGTCGCGCGTCATGCAGCCCTCGACCACCTTGGACGGACGAATGCCCATGAGCACCTTGGGGTTGTACAGCACGTGCGGGGTCTCGTCATCGTCGAAGTAGACCACCACGGCCTTGGTGACGCCAATCTGGTTGGCGGCGAGGCAGGAGCAGTCGTCCAGCGAGGCGGCAGTGTCAATGAGGTCCTGCGCCAGCTCGGCGTCCTCGGGCGTGGCCGGCTCGCACTTCTGTGACAGGATGGCCTCGTCCTTCACCAGTTCCTTGATCATCTGGGTTCCTTTCCCCATCAAGCGTTCGTCATTCACAAGCTGCTATGGTAGCGCATCGCAGGCGGAGTCGAAGCACCCTCCATGCAGCGAGCCCAGACGAACTTATCTGATTCCCGTCCTCACGGCGATCGACCCGCGCGGCACCCGGGTGCTTTCCCATACGGTGACGCTCCCGTCAAGCACGTTGGTCCGCTCCGTGCGGCTGCCGTTGCTGTCGTGCTCGAACTCGTACTCTGCCGTGACCTGCCCGTCCTCTTTGGTGGTCTCGTGCTTCGCGTTTCCCTCGTTGTCGTAGGTCGTATCGGTCTGCGAATTGGACGAGTAGCTCCCACTGGTGTACGAGGACGTGTTGCGCGAGCTGGTCAGATTGTCGCCGGAGTAGCTGTAGGACGTGATGGATTCGTAGTGCGAGGTGTCACCATCAGAGAAGGTCATATCGCTGGTATAGCTCACGGAACGGAGATGCTTGTCGTATTCGATGACGGTCACCTCGTCAAACGACGAGTCCTCCTTTATGGTCCACAGACGCGCCAGCCCAAACGGAAGGTCGTTTGCGTATCGGTAGATGACGAGCTCCTTGCTGGTCTCGGGCTCGCCCCACTCGCCATCGCCGTGCTGGTACCTCTCCGTTGTCGTGACCACCTTGCTGTGAAGGCGGCCGCTAGGGTCGTAGCGGTACTCGAACTCCTCGGTGGTCTCCGATCGCGACGACACCTTGCCGCCCGGTTCCGTCACCGTGTACGAGTGGGCGTGCGTCGACGGGTAGCCATAGTCGTCGTACCCCTCGTACGAGTCGGTCTCGTCGAAGGTGTCGCCATCCTCCGTCTGGAACCAGCTCGTCGAGCTCGTCTGGTTGCCATAGAGGTCGTGCCGATAATCGGCGTAACTGCTCATGTAACCGTTTGCTAGCGTAGTCTGCACGTGACTGGTCACGTACGCCTCGGTTTCCAAACCCACGCGCCAGCCAAACATCCTCCATGCAAAGAAGGCGAGCAGGCCTGCTACCACAAGGGCCGCGATGCCGCCGCCCGAGAGACCAGAGGTCTTTGTTGCGCCAGGCGAGCCAGCCCGGTTGGCCGGCGCGGAGGTTGTCGTCGTCTGTTGCTGACCCTGGTTTGCCGCAGCAGCGGCTCCCGACGACCCGCCAGCTCCTTTTTGCCCCTGACCGGTCCCCTGCTGCTGGGCGGCGCCAGCCGTAGCGGCCGCACCTGCCGGCGTCTTTCTCGCGGCCTGCTTGGTCTTGGGCGGTTCGGCCGTGGTCGATTTGGCCTTGGGCTTCTTGCCCTCGGCCTCGTTGGCCTCGGGCTTCTTCTGCTCCTGGGGCAGGCTCAGTCCTCGCCAGCTGGCCACGCCCTGCGCCAGCTGCCAGGCAACCTCATGCGCGGTTGCAGCGTCGACCACACAGTCATCGACCAGGTATTGCTCCGCACGGCCTGCCGCCCCGCGGAGTGCCTCCGTATCGCCTCCCAGAGCGGCAACGTAGAAACCCAGCATGTGGTCGTTGCCATGGAGCCGCAGGACGCGCATCTCCTTGCTCTGCTGGTCGGCGACGTCACTCAGCGCCGCGAGGAGCCGCTTGGGGTCGTCGAGCACCGCGGTGCCCAGCTCGCCCAGCACAAAAGCGAGCGCGTCGGACAGGTTTCTGTACGAAGAGTTGGCCATGGTTCCTCCGGATCAATGGAGCAGACGAGACGGCAGGGCCCCGCCCTACGCCAGATAGCGGTCGCGCAGACGCGAGAGCGCCGCGGCATCAAGTCCAAACTCGGCCTTCGCATAGGCCTCACGTGAGCCATGGCGCTCGACGACGGCTGCGAGCGAGGCGCGCAAATCCTCCTCGTTCACGCCGTTCATCTTGCCCCAGTTCTCGCGCTCTCTCTCCGGCAGCCACGCGGGCAGCTGCTCGGGCGGCATGTTGATGATGGAGGCCCGGTACTGGTTGGTGAGCAGGAAGTCATGCACGATGGCATCGTCGGAAATGTCGAGCAGCATAAGCAACACGGCAGCACACACACCCGTGCGGTCCTTGCCCGCGGTGCAATGGAAGTACAGCGGCGAGCACCCGCCGACAAAGCGCTCTACCAACGCGTGCACGGCAGGATTGCCGAACATCATGCTCGTATACAGGTTGCGCATGAAGGTCGCCGGGCTCGCTTGGATCTGCTCGGATATGCGGCCGATACCTGAGGGCGAGAAGTCGACCTCCTCGCCGTTCAAGTACATTCCGCCCTTACGCAGGCGCTCCGCACCGGCAGGCACGTACTCCGGGGCCTCCTCGGCCTCGCCCCGCGCTCGCAGGTCCAGGATGAAGCGCAGCCCAAGTCCGTCGATCACAGCCTTCTGGGCGTCGTCGAGCCCTACGAGGGCGCTGCCGCGATACAGCAGTCCCCGGCGCACGACCCGCCCGTCCCGCGCCTCGATACCACCAAGGTCGCGCAGGTTGAGCGCGTCGGGCAGTCCCGCAACGTAGCCCGCAGTCGTAGCCAAATCCATCAGACGTCCCTCCTCGTCGCATACGTGGCTATCGTAGCAAAGCCCATAGCAGCGCACACGCCAGAGGCTGGCGCCAAGAACCTGCATGCAAGTCATTTTTCGCGCACGAATGGCCGCAAGAAGACGTCAAAACATCTCATGTTTTATGCAATACTCGTTAGCGGAAGGCGTAAAGGTCGGAGGGGACCAGATGCTACGAATCGGCATTGTTGACGACATCGAGCAGGACCGATCCCTGCTCTCGCATGACATTCGCGACATCCTTGCCGATCTCGACCAACACGTGTACTGCCAGGCCTACTCCTCGGCCGCAGCGTTTCTCAACGACTTCGAGCGTGACACCTACGACCTCGTATTCCTCGACATCCGTACGGGCAACATCGACGGCATAGAGCTCTCGCGGCAGCTCCGCATGCAAGACACCGAGCTGCTCATCATCTTCATCTCGACCTCGCCAGAGTACATGTTCGACGTCTTCCCGGTGCATCCCTTCGACTACCTGGTCAAACCCTACGACCGTTCGCGTCTTGCCGGCGTGCTCGGCGAGGTTGAGCGCGTAATACGCTCCGACAAGCAGTCGGTCGCCGTAATCACCGACCAAGGTGAGCGGCACATCCCGCTTCGACACATCAGCGCCATCGAGTCGTGGCACCACAGCGCAGAGCTGCACCTCACCGACGGGCGCACAATCAAGGCAAAGACCGCCTTCGACGCCGTCGAGCACCGCGTGTCGCTGGACCGCCACTTCCTAGCCTGCAACAAGGGGACCATCGTCAACCTCGACCAAGTGTCGTCAGCCGAGGGCGGCATCGTGCACACCAAGGACGGCCACGACTACTCCCTGCGCATGCGCGACCAGAAAGCCCTGAGCGAGCATATCGCTCGTTACGTCGCTGACCGCATCCACCATTAGCCAGCCATCACAACACGCGTCCTTTTCGCGCATAGGGGATACTCCCTTTTGCGCGAGCACTGGCAGCCGAACCCGCAAAGACAGCCCTCACGCAAAAGGGAGTATCCCCTATGCGCGAGGGCTGACAGACATGCATGCCGCACAGCGGCCGCTTGGTTGTATTGGGGCGCTCAGACGTTATGCCAGGTCGGCAGCCTCGGTGTAGCGCGGCTCGACGCCGTCGTCGAGGGTCAGGCCAACCTCGCGCACCGGGTCGGTGCCCAGCACGCTGGAGAGCACCATGGTGGCAGGGCCAAGAACGTCCACAGAGGGGATGCCCTTGCTATCAAGCAGCTCCTTGACGGAGTCGCGCAGCTGCTCGTTCATGATGGTGTGGAAGACAGCCGTCTCCTCGCCCTCCTCGACCTCGCGCTCGATGTAGGCGCGAGCCTGAGCAACGTTGCTCAGGTGGGCCAGGACGCTGATCTCGACATCGCATTCCTTGAACTGCACCGAGGCGCCACGCAGCACGCGGACGGCCGTTGCGCCGGAGCTGTCGGAGATGACGTGCAGGCACACCTTGTCGGGGATAATCTGATCAAGAGCGTCGGTCGACATGGCGGACTCCTTCATTTGTTGCTACGGTCACTACGCCCTTGCAAACGACCAGCGTTCGCAAGCGAAGACAAGAACCTTCGTATACTCTACCTTCGCTTAAATGAAGCAAAGTTGTCAGGGTCATAAGACATGCGGCAATATGGTTCGGCGAAGGGTTGCAAACTGTGGCTTTTTACAGGTCCGCCTCGCGTTGTCTCCACAGGCGAGCACTTCCCCAAGGGCAAGATGACCACCCCGCGCGCAACGCCAAAGCATCGCGCCATGCGGAGGTTGTACCATAGACCTCTGTTAGTAAACGCGGCGCAAGCGGCACCGCCGCCGCAGACAAGATTGGCGCCAACCATGCAACAACTCGACCTCACGGCTCTTCTCACCACGTCGTATCAGATCTGCGAGGCCCTCATGCGGGCCGACGTGGGCAGCGTGCGCACCGAGAACCGCGACCTCAAGGCCCAGCTGCGCAACGACCTCGCGCTCTTTGGTGCCTATCTGGCCGAGGCCGACGGACAGGTGGCCGCAAGCGAGCTGGAGTTCATTCGCTCCACCCTCGAGTACGATGAGCGGGCGCCGGTAATCCAGGGGATCCGCAACCGCAAGAGCCCCACGGGCATGCCCTCGGGCGGCGTGCCGCAGTCGCTCAAGTACGCGGTGCTCTCGGATGCGGGCAACAGGCTGAGACCCGACCCCTACCAGCGCCAGGCATCCATGTATGTGTACGACACCTTCCGCGTGTTTGGCAAAACGCTGCTCTCACGCAGCGAGGGCACCCCTAGCGACGCAGACATCCAGTGCCTCACCGCCTACCTCGCACGCATGGAGGACATGCTGCGGGAATACGCAGTGTGGCGGTCGGGCGCGCAGAAGAGCTATCAGGTAGTCGAGCCCGTGGTAAACGCGCAGTCACCCGAGGAGCAGAAGCACGACCTCGACGAAGCTTTGGCCGAGCTTGCGCAGCTGGTAGGGCTGGAGGGCGTCAAACGGCAGGTCAACACCATAGTCAACCTGCTGCAGGTGCAGCGCATGCGCGCCGACCAGGGCATGAAGGTGGCCGAGGTAAGCAAGCACATGGTGTTCACCGGCAACCCCGGCACGGGCAAGACCACCGTCGCCCGCCTGCTGGCACGCATCTACAAGGCGCTCGGCGTTCTGCGCACCGGCCAGCTGGTAGAGGTCGACCGCTCGGGATTGGTACGCGGATACGTGGGCCAGACGGCCACGCGGACGCAGGAGGTTATTGAGCAGGCGCTCGGTGGTGTGCTCTTCATCGACGAAGCCTACGCGCTCACCGTACAAAAGGGCGAGAACGACTTTGGCCAGGAGGCGGTAGACACGCTCCTCAAGGCCATGGAGGACCACCGCGACGACCTGGTGGTCATCGTGGCGGGCTACACCGACCTCATGGAGGCCTTCCTCGACTCCAATCCGGGCCTGCGCTCACGCTTTGCCACCACCATCCGCTTTGCCGACTACTCCGCCGACCAGCTACTCGACATCCTGCTCATCAACCTGGCCAAGCAGGAGTACCAGCTGTCGACCGCAGCCGAGAAACGCGCCTGGGAGATGATCAAGGCGCGCGTGGCCCACAAGCCCGACAACTTTGCCAACGCGCGCGACATGCGCAACTTCATGGAACACGCCATTGCCAACCACGCCGTACGCGTAGCTGGCATCGAGGGAGCGGCGCAGAGCAAGGAGCTGCTGGGCACCATCGAGCCCGAGGACCTGCAGGACTGGGAGTAGCCAACTGCCGTGACGGGTGGGCTAGAATGGGCGGCACCACCCGTCACTCCTGGGAGCGTCCATGCCTGCACAGCCGATAGGCCCCATACGCAACCTCACCGACTTCCTTGCCTGGGAAGCACAGATAGATGCCGCCATTTGCGGACAGCCGCTCGATCCAGAGGCCGAGACGCGGCTGGCACAGCAGGGCGCGCACGACCCCACACCCACCCCCTACTACGTGCTCGGCGAGCTGTTTGCGCACTACGATCTGAGCGAGCGGTCCCATCTGCTAGACGTGGGGTGTGGTGGTGGACGCGTGCTGGCCCACTTTGTACGCGAGGGGCTGCCTGGCAAGGCGACGGGCATCGAACTCGACCCGCAGCTGGCGACGCAGGCGCAGGCCTGGACGGCCAGATATGCCCAGCTGCAGGTCATTGCGGGGAGTGTGCTCGATCTCGACCTCTCCCCCTACACCGACTTCTACCTCTTTAACCCCTTTGACCAAGGCATCCTGCAACAATTCATCGAGAAGGTCGAGGTCGAGGTGAACCACCCGTGCACGCTGGTGCACATGTCGGACAACGGCGACACCTGGCGCTACGTAGGCAGGCCCGGCTGGACCGAGCTGGCCTCTGGCAGCTTCCAGAAGTACCAGAACGGGCGCGGCTATCCTGTGGAGATATACGACTGGCCGCAGCACTACACGGCCTGGCGCTACGAGGGCAGCGGAGCCTAGGCGCGCTCGTGCACGAAGGAGGCAAAGCGCTCGCTCTCCTCCAGGCTCTTGAGCCGCACCATGTAGAACGTGTTGCCCAGGTCGTCGGAGAGCACATCGGCCATACGGCCCTGCATGCACACCAGCTCGCCAAAACGCTCCATGATCTGCTGGTGCGAATGCGTATAGACGTGACAGTCGCGCTGCGAGGCGTACACGCAAAAGAAGGTCTCGCCCCCGTCCGCATGGGTTGAGCCGCCCGTCGTGACCATGTCAGCCCAGATCTGGTAGAGGTCGAAGGAGTGGGCGAAGTTGACCATGTCGGGGTCATAGCCACCAGGTGCGCGCACGTTGACCTCGAGACCCACGTAGTCGCCCTTGGCTCCCAAGCCGGGCTTGTCCTCAGTCAGGCGGAAGAACTCCATGTGCACGAAGCGACTCTTGATGCCAAAGGCCTTGACCGTGGCGCGTGCCAGCCGAGCCAGCCGGGGGTCCACCGTCGGGCAGGTGTAGTACCACACGTCGAGCATGTTCTCGACGGTCGACGCGATGTCCACGGGGTATTCGGACTGGTTCTCGAAGAGCGGATCGCCGTTGGCGTCGAGGATGGCCTCGTAGCTGCAGATGTCGCCCGTCACAAACTCCTCGAGCACATAGGGCTCGTCGAGCTGCCGTGCGAGCAGCGCCTCGAGCGCCTCTGCGTCGGCAATTCTGTAGGCACCACCAGCACCCACGCCGCGCTCGGGCTTGGCAAACAGCGGGAAGCCAACCTCGGCCGCGAAGGCTCGTACCTCATCTGGGTCGACCACGCGCACCTGACGCGCGGTGGGCACGCCCGCCGCGGCGTAGAGCGGCTTCATCTCGGCCTTGGACTGCCACTGCGCCATCTGCGCGCTTCCCGCGCCGGTGGTCACGTGGGCCAGTACTCGTTCTGCGACTCGATCCAGTCGATCTTGCCGTACTTCCAGCTGAAGAAGGCCACCGCGCGGAACACCTGGTCGTAGTCCTCCAGGCTGGGGACCCAGTAGTACTCGTCGAGGGAGTCGCACACGCGCTGGTCCAGCGCGTCATAGAGCGTGTCGCCCACGCCCAGCACGGTGGCGCCATTGCGGCGCAGGCGGTCGCACCAGTTCCAGTAGGTGTCGGGGAACTGCGGGGATATGAAGACCACGTTCATGGGGCGTCCTTTCGGAGAGGCGCGACCGATCATGCACCCATGGTAGCGAAGGAGCAACCTCGTATCGTTGCGGTTCCGTTAGCAACGCCCTAAGAAGCCAGCACTGTTCGAATGACCTCCACAAGCTTGTCGGCACTCTTCTGCTGCGTGGTCGCGTTGGGATGCTCGCCCGTACCACACCCGTCGGCAAAGTCGATGGGATCGGAGCGATAGCACGTCACACGCGTGTCGCCCGTATTGGCCTTGAAGTCCTCGACCGCCTGCTCGAGGTAGGGGTACAGCTCGCCGCCCTCCATCGTGCCCAACGTACAGACCAGATAGGCGTCTGGATTGCAGGTGCGCACATGGGCAAGGAAGCTCGCATACCCCTGGCAGAACTCCCACATGCGGCTCTCGTTCATGAGCGTGTAGGTGGAGTCGTTGGTTCCCAGGTTGATGACCACCACGTCGTGTGGATGCGCGGCAAAGTCCCACGGCTGATCGTGCTCGTTGGCCACAAGGTCGTACACGGGCGGCAAGAGCATGGACTCGTTGCGCGACCCATCGGCCGACCAGCCCGACACGATGCCATAACCGCTGTAACAGGCGGTGCTGTAGTCTGCCCCCAGCGCTTGGGCCGTCAGGTAGGCGTACGACTTCATGAAGTTCTCTGTCGTCGTCGCAAAGGGCTCGTAGGCACTGGCCGCCTCCACGCCATAGGCGCAGGTGATCGAGTCACCAATGAACTCGATGCTCAGAGGCTTGGCCTCCGTTGGCACAACGGGGTTCTCTGCGGCGGTGGTGAGCGTGATTGCCTTGACACCCACAATGCCGCGATTGGTCTCGGAGAGCTGCATGACCTCTATGACCGCATTCGTCTCCTCCTCCGAGCTCAGCACCTCGATGGTGCGCTCGCGCTCGCTCAGGGTGTCGTCCAAGATCACCTCGCCATCCACGAGCACGGCAAACCGCGGACGGAGGCTTGGCTCGTTCTCCACGGTGCCATCGCCCACGATCTGAACCTGCGCATGCGTCGCAGTGACCTCGCACTCAACGGCACTGCCGCTCTGCGCAAGCCACGTCACGCCATCCTCTTCAAAGGTGCGACTCACCAGACGCACGTTCTCCTCCGTTGGTGCGACGGTAAGCTCGCGTGGTTCTGGCGCAGCAGGCTCCTCAACCACGACGGCCTGCTCCTCTGTAGCGGAGGTGATCTCGCCCTCGGTCTCGACGTCCTCCTGACGCCCGCAGGCAGTCAGGGCGGTGAGCGACAAAGTCAGCAGTAGGGCAATCAGGTTCCGAGTCTTACCCACGAGAGCCTCGCTTTCTGATCGATGCGCAATAGAGAGCCGCGCTAGGTACCTAGCTTAGGCACTCCATGCCAAATGATGCAATTCTGGGTGCATCGAAATAGATTGAGCCGCAATTGGACATTCACGCATATAAGTATCTAGGAGACGCCGCCAAGAAACGTTACAAATAATACGGTGGCGTGATGGGAGCGTTCTCCACGCTCTCGGGCACTGCGCTCTCTGCCGCCCAGATCAGGCCCATCCTCGAGATGGCGGAGCCCTTCCTCAAGACCGCCCCCGAGACGTCCGACGGCAAGGAGGTCCTCACCAGCATCAAGGGCGGAATCGAGCTCGAGTTCGGCAGCAAATGCTGGGGCGAGGATGGCGGTTGCGAATACTTCCACAACCACTATATTGACCAGCCTGTGGACGTGAAGTGCGACTGCGGCCATTACATGTACAAGAAGTGGACCACTGGCAACATCGACGCCCGCATCAGCCACTTCATGGAGCACAACCCGGAGTGCCAGGAGTACAAGTGGAAGACCGCCTGCTGCGGGGGCTGCCGCGCCGTGGCAGTGCGAGACCATCCGCTCGATTACCTCGCGTCCGACCTTCTCACCTGCCACTACTTCAAGGATGGCTGGAAGGATCGCAAGGACGAGGTGCTGCGCAGCATCGGGCACCCGTAGACGCTCGAAGCGACCCACATCCACGTGAGACGACGACGCCCATGCCAGCGTACAATGGGCGTCGTTCAGGGTTATGCTTTGAGAGTTGATTGGAGACCCACCCATGAGGAAGCTCTTTGCCGCAATCGTTTCCACGAGCCTCGTCGTAACGCTCGGCCTTGTCGCATGCGGCCAGAAGAAGGCGGCATCGCCTGAGGCCCCCTCGGATGCCCCCGAGGAGACGCCCATAGAGTGGGAGGTCGACGAGGACATCGAAGCGGACGCCGACGAGTCCGAGCCTGCCGGCGCGGCATACGGCTATGCCGGGGATGACCCCATCGAGCTGGCAGTCTACAAGCACCTGGTCGAAGAAGTCAGCAAGAACTACGACGCGGCAGACGCCTGCATCCCCACGGTGCAGATCGTGAGCGTCGACGACAGCAACCCCGACGAGGTCACGGTCTCTGGCGACTTCTGGATCGACAACTACAACATCGAGGGCGACACCCTCGCATGCGTGTCGGGCGGCAACTATCCCGGCGTCATGCACCTGGCCAAGGACGGCGACGGCTACACCGTGACCTCTTTCGACATGGTGGCCGACGGGAGCGACTTCGAGGCCAGCGCCAAGGAGCTCTTCGGCGACAGCTACGATGACTTCATGGCTGTCTACAGCGACGACGAGGCCCGCGCGAAGCTTCGGAAGGCCACCGTGTCGGACTACGTCAGCATGAATGGCCTCGAGGTCACCCAGTATCAGGACTATGGCTGGGACCCGGTGGAGCTGAACAAGTAGCCTGCCGACACCATAGCCTCATCAGGCGATGCGACCGACAGATGCTCGCTCGGGGACAGATATGCTCCCGGGCGAGCATCTACGCTTGCGTTGAGAGCACGGCAAAGCTCTGGCCGGACATGACAAGGCGCCCGCCCACCACGGACGGATTCCCAATCCGATAGACGAGCTCGCGCCCCACAAGCGCGCTGTCCTCAAAGGTCTTCTTCGCGGACGAAGGGTTGACCGCCAGCAGCAGGCCACCCCTGCGATACACGAACGGCGCAGTCCGCTCGTTGTCGTTGACCACCTCAAACGGCGCGTCTGCCTGCAGGTCCTCGTGCGCGTGACGCAAGGCGACCAGCCTGCGCACCTCCGACAGGAGCGAGTCCGCGTCCGCCAGCTGCTCGCTCACGCACGGGGCGTCGGCGGAGGCGTCCTGCGGCAGATAGAGCTGCTCGGCTGGCGCGCCGGAGAAGCCGGCGTTCTTGTCGCGACTCCACTGCATGGGCGAGCGACTGCCCGTCCTCTGGTAGCCGCCCTCCTTGGTGCGCAGGTCCAGGTAGCGCATCCCGATCTCGTCGCCATAGTAGATGAAGGGCACGCCCGGCATGGTGAGGATGAGGGCATAGGCCAGCTTGAGCTCGGCCACAGAGAGCGTTCGCGCGGGACGCGGCGTGTCGTGATTGCACGTGATGAAGCTGATGTAGCCCCGGTCGCGGCTCCGCTCGTATTTTGGCAGGTAGTCATCAAGGAAGCGCCGGATGCTGCCACCCGCGTCGCAGAGGAAGTAGCTGTGGTCGCCGCCCTCGGTCTCGTAGTCGCGGAGCAGGGTGTTGTAGCCGTTGCGCTGATGGTCCAGGTAGAAGTCCATGTGGAAGCCCGCGGAGCAGAGCGCCAGGTCTGGGTTCGACCACTCGCTGACCAGCGCTGCGTCCGGGTAGTCGCTGTCCATCATCGCGCGGATCTCCCGCCAGATGGCACAGGTGCCGCTCTTGCACTCGTCGTCGCCCTTGACCAGCGAATCGGCCATGTCCACACGGAACCCGTCGCAGCCCTGGTCCAGCCAGAAGCGCATCACGTCCTTCATGGCCTCGATGGTCGCGCGTGCCTCGGGCGAATCCGTGGCGCTCATCCAGTGCTTGTAGGGGTCAAGCCAACCGTAGTTGAGGGCGGGCTGCGACGCAAAGAAGTTGAGCATGTAAGCACCGGAACGCTCCGTCATGCCGGCGATGTACGGCCTGCCCTCCATGCCCCAGAGCGCCTCGTCAGTCCAGATGTAGCGGGCGGAGTACTCGTTGGGATCGGCCTTGGCAGACTCCTTGAACCACGGGTGCTGGTCGGAGGTGTGGCCTGGCACCAGGTCGAGTAGCACGTGGATGCCACGGGCGTGCGCCTCGGCAAAGAGCTGCACGAGGTCGTCGTTGGTGCCGTAGCGAGGCGCCACCAGCTTGTAGTCGCGCACGTCGTAGCCTGCGTCCATGAAGGGCGAGTCGAAGCACGGGTTAATCCACAGGGCGTTGCAGCCCAGCTCCGCCACGTAGTCGAGACGCCGGATGATGCCCTGCAGGTCGCCTATGCCGTCATCGTTCGAGTCTTGGAACGACTGCGGATAGATCTCGTAGAACACCGCATCCTTCAGCCAACTCGGTCCCATCGGTCTCCTCCAATCGGTGCGTCAGCCCTGCGCGTCAAAGGTCAGCACCGCAATGCTGTATGCGGGCAGGCTCAACGCATTGTTCTCGAATGCAATTGCCTCTTCGCTGGTGTTCAGCACGGCGGCCAGGCGCAGGTTGCCGGCAACCGCCGACAGGTCCTTCTGCGCAGCCTGATCGCGCAGGTTCATAACCACCAGCACGTCCTCGCCGTCGGCGTACCGCCGCACGAACGCGGCAACGCCCTCGTCGCTCACGGCGTCCACCGCCTCGGTCGTGCCGCGCGCGATGGCCGGGAAGGCCTTGCGTACGCGAACGACCTCGCCAAACCAGCGCCACAGCGAGAGGTCGTCGGTCATCTGGGCCTCAAGCGAGGGGAACTTCATCTGAACGTCGTCCATGCCCTCGGGCGCCGCGCACATGCCCGGGGCGCTGGCATCGTCGCTCCAGTACATGGGAGCGCGCTTGTTCTCGTCCTTGCCTGACCCCTTCATTCCCAGCTCCTCGCCGTAATAGACAAAGGAGTCGCCCGGCATGAACAGGCTCAGGGCATAGGCCATCTTTGTTGCCGGCCCGTCGTCCTGCGGGTAGAACCCCGCGCTTCTGGCGGTGTCGTGGTTGGTGTAGAACGGCGCGTCAACGTAGCTCGGATTGGCCGCACCGTACGCCTCCTCCGCACTCACCATGGCCTTCACGTAGTCGGAGGCCGCATAGCCCCCGTTCATGACCTGTCGGATAACGCCCTCCGAATCCGCAAAGGGAAAGTCAAAGAGCGAATCGATGCCACTGGTGTAGAGCGTGGCGATGGTAGGACGGTCCGTCCAGGCCTCCCCCACCAGATAGCAGTCGGGCTTCGCGCTCGTGCACGTGTCCTTCAGGAAGCGCAGGAACTCGACGTTGGCCTCGGGGTTGCCCGTCACGTAGGAGGTCACGGCATCAAGCCGGAAGCCATCCACGCCCTTCTCCAGCCAGAACCGCACGATGCTGGCAATCTCGTCGCGCACCACGTCGTTGCCCAGGTTGAGGTCGGGCATCTCGGACCAGAAGCGCGCCTCGTAGTACCACGACGTCCCCTCGAGCGGGACAAAGCCGTCGTAGGGCTCGCGCGAGAAGGTGTAGTACCACACGTACGGACAGTCCTCGAAGACGGGCTCTTGGTCATCCGGGAGCGCGCGCAGGTAGTCCGTTGCGGCAACGAACCACGGGTGCGTGTCGGAGGTGTGGTTGAGCACCAGGTCGAGCAGGACGCGGACGCCCCGCTCATGGCAGTCCTGCAGCAGGGCCTCGTAGTCCTCCATCGTCCCGAAGGAGGGGTCGATCGCGCAGTAGTCGTCCACGTCGTACTTGTGGTAAGTGGCCGAGGGATGCACGGGCGTCAGCCAGATCTGGTCAAAGCCCAGGTCGCAGATGTAGTCAAGTTTCTGGCGCACGCCGTTCAGGTCTCCGATGCCATCACCGTCAGAGTCGCAGAACGAGGAGACGAAGATCTCGTAGGTCGTGCGGTAGTCGTCATCGCACGCAGCCGGCTCCAGACCCTTGTTATAGTCGATCATCTGGACAGGTGAGGACGAGAGGCTGATGGGCTCCCCAACGCCACCGCCTGTCGTCGTCTGGTTCTGGGCGTAGGCCAGCAGGCACAGCACCGCACACAGGACGGAGGCTATCCAACGCAAGAAACGCTTCATGGTCAACCTACCCAACGTAGCAAGAAATGGGACGAAGGAGAGTCTTCCCCTTCGTCCCAATGATTACGCGCTCCCCGTGACAATACCTCGTATCTTTGCTGCCGATGCTAGCCCTTGACCGCGCCAGACATGCCCTCGACATAGAAGCGCTGCATGTAGAGGAACAGAATGGCGATGGGGATGGAGATCAGCACCGCGCCCGCGGCAAAGCAGGTGTACCACTGGTAGATGTACTCCTTCTGCAGCATGTTCCACAGGCCGATTGCCACCGTGAACTGGTCGGCGTTGGCGCGGCAGAGGACCTTGGCAAAGATGAAGTCCACCCACGGAGCGATGAAGGAGGTCATCACAGTGTAGATGACGATGGGCTTCGACAGGGGCAGGGTGATGCGCGTGAACACCTGCCACTGCGTGGCGCCATCCATGACCGCGGCCTCGTCGATCGAGCGAGGGATCGTGTCAAAGAAGCCCTTCGAGATCTGGAAGCCCAAGCCAGTGCAGGCACTGTACACCACGATCAGGCCGATCCTGATGGCGGAGCCCTCCGTCAGGCCCATGGCCTTGAGGATGAAGTACTGGGCAACCATCGTCATGAAGCCAGGGAACAGGCCCAGTATCATTGCCAGGTTCATATAGGGCTTGCGGAACCCAAACCTCATGCGACTGAGCGAGTAGGCTACCGAAAGCACGAAGAACGTGGAGATCGCGCAGCTGAAGATCGAGATGATCAAGGTGTTGGCAAACATCTTGGGGAAGTTGAGGACGTTTCGATCCGTCAGCAGCTTGATGTAGTTGTTGAGCGTGTAGCCCTGCGGCAGGAAGGTCTTGGTGTACGCACCGGGCTCGGCGCGGAAGCTGGTCAGGACGATCCAGATGATCGGAAGGACCCAGATCAGCGCCAGCACGGCCAGAAGGGCGTGCACGAGCAGGTTGACGAGCCGCCTACGTGGGCTCAGCTTGTTTTTGGCCATCTGGTTGTCCATCACATGAACGCCTCCTCGTTCTTATAGGAACTGGAATTCCTGTAAGTGACCAGCGTGATGACCGTCAGGATGACGAAGGTCATGATGCCGATGACGGCGCCGAGGTTGTAGTACTGCTGGTCGATGGTCAGCTTGTAGAGCCACGTCACGAGCAGGTCGGTCTGGCCGGCCGTGTCGCCCACGCGCGTGGGGCCACCGCCCGAGAGCAGGTAGATGACGTTGAAGTTGTTGATGTTGCCCACGAAGCTGGAGATGAGGTACGGCATGGTGACAAACAGCATGTAGGGCAGGGTGATCTTGAAGAAGATCCTCACCGGGCCGGCACCGTCCATCTTGGCCGCCTCGTAGAGCTCGGCAGGGATGTTCTGCAGGATGCCCGTGACCTGCAGCATCGTGTACGGAATGCCCACCCACAGGTTGATGACGATGATCGTGACCCTGGCCAGCATGGCGTTGGTCCAGAAGGGGATGGGCTCCTTGATGAGGCCCAAGTTCTGGAGCAGCACGTTTACCGCACCAGAGGGCTGCAGCATGATGTTCATGATCATCAGGGTGACAAACTGCGGCACCGCGATGGAGAGCACGAAGCAGAAGCGCCAGAAGCCTTTGCCCTTGGTGTCCTTGCGGTTGATGACCATGGCCAGCGCCATGCCCAGGATGTAGTTGAGGAACGTGGCAAAGATCGCCCAGATGACGGTCCATGCGAGGACGTGCCAGAACTGCTGGCCGATGTTGCCGTTCATGTTGAGCACGCGCTCGAACTGGTGCAGGCCGTCCCAGTCGAACAGGATCAGGTGCTCGCCTTCCTTGGAGTAGGTCGTGAACGCCATCGAGATCATGTAGATCAGCGGGACGACGTTAAAGACCAGGATGCCAAGGCACGGAAGGGCCATCAGCGTGACGTGCAGGTTGCCATCGAAGAGGTTGGCGAGGTCCTGCTTGAGGGTCGGGACGTCGACGCCCCTCTCGATCCGCTTCTGGAGGTCGTAGGAATGCCGCATCTGCAGGATCCAGAGCAGCACGATCGCGGCGATCACGAAGCAGGTGATCACGCCGGCAAGCAGGATCTGCTGCGAGTTGTCGCCGGTCGTGTACTCGTAGATCTGCTTGGCCTCGTTCCAGACCTTGCCCTGTGCCTCCGTGCCAAGGGTGGGCATCATGCTCAGGCTGTGGAAGCCGGTCAGGACCATGTACGCCCAGAAGGCAACCTCCATGAGCAGGACCAGCAGGCCCTTTACCACCTGCCGGTGCCCCAGCATTCCCGCTCCCATGAAGACGGCAGAGAGCCTCGTGAACAAGTCACCGTCCTTGAGGGCGTTGCGCACTGTTATGCGGTCTTCATTCATAGTGTGTAACCTTGTTCTCTATGAAGCGTACGGCAGTGCGGTGACCGGGCACGGGCCCGGTCACCGGAACGTGCGAGACGCGCCTACTGGACCGCAGAGGTGTTCATGGAGGTGTTCATGGACTCCGTCTTGTCGGCCGCGTTGTCATGCGTGACGGTGCCGGCCACGAGCTCCTTGCCCATGGACTCGGCAGGCGTCCAATAGTTGCCCATGTCGGCCTGGAGCGGCTGGACGATGGAGGCGTAGTCCATGGTGTCCATCTGGGCCTGCGCGAGCGCGTCGTCAACGGTGATGTTGACGTCGGTCGGGATGATGTTGCGCAGGTCGTAGTGGGCCTGCTGGGCATCGGTGCCGCCGAGGTAGGCTGCGAGCGCCACGGCAACCTCGGGATGCTCGCCGTACAGGGCGGTCGCGGGGTTGACGCCCACGGCCTTGGAGCCGGCGAAGGCCTTCATCTGCTTGAGCTCGCCGTCGATGGTGATGGAGGGAGCCGGGGCGATGCCCAGGTTGTCGCCGTAGGCGTCAGTTGCCTTCTCGTAGTCCCAGGTGCCGGAGAAGAACGCCTTGGCGTCGGCGTTGGTGCCCACGTCACCGTTGGCAAAGTTCTTGTTGGCGACCAGGTCGACGAGGTAGTTGGTGACGGCGACGGCCTTGTCGCCGCTGAAGTCGAAGCCGGCCTCGGCATCGTCGCCGGTCTCGCCAAAGAGCGTGCAGCCGTTGGCCACGTAGAAGGCCGCGATGTACCAGGAGTTGTCCAGCGGGAAGGCAACCTTGCCCTTCTCGAGCATGGCGTCGAGGGACTTGATGTCGTCGTCGGAGAAGACGGACTTGTCGTAGTACATGAACCAGGTGTTGCCGGTGAAGGGGACGCCGTAGACCGCGCCGTCATAGGTGACGGTATTTGCCGTGGTCTCGGAGTTGTTGGCCTTGATGGCCTCGAGCGTCGAGCCACCGAACTCGGCGATGCCGCCGGCCTTGAGCAGGTCGGGAATCTGGTCGTTGGCAAACAGGTACACGTCGGCGCCGGCGCTCGGGTCGGTTCCGATATTGGTCTTGGCGTCGCCCTCGGAGCACACGCCGTAGTTGAACTTGATGGTCCACTCGGGGTGAGCCGCCGCGAAGGCCTCGCACTGGGTCTGGAGCCACTTGCCGTTGTCGTCGGACTGGTCCTCCTGCGGGCTCCAGACGGTGACGGTCACATCGACGTTCTCGTCTCCACCGGCGCTCGCACCGCTGTCGCTGCCGCCACCGCAGGCGGCGAGGGCCATGGTTGCCGCACCGGACAGCCCCAGTGCCAGAGCCTGACGACGGGTGATCATGATGTGCTTCTTCATGTTTCTCTCCTCCAAATAGTTGCTGTATGCCACTCCAGGCGCGGGAACCCTCCCGGGCCCGGTTCGTACCGACGTTAGATGCGCTCGAGGTTCTTCTCGGTTTCGGGATCAAACACATGCACGGCGTTTGGCGCGAGGGTGAAGCGGATCTTGGAGCCCACGGCGAGGTTGCCCGTGTCGAGGTCGAGCCTCGGCGCGATGATGATGCAGTCCTTCCCGCCCACGTTGATGTGGAGGTGCACGGAGCTACCCATCATCTCGGAGACGTCCACGACGCCCTCGATCATGGAGCCTTCCTTCTCCGCCAGCGTGATGTGCTCGGGACGCGCGCCGACGATCACCTTCTGCGCCTTGGCGCCTGCCTCTGCCAGGTTCTTCTGCTTGTCCTCGGAGAGCGTGATCAGGGCGTCGCCAACGCGCACGGCGTACGTGCCGTTCTCCACGACAAGCTCGCCGTCAAACAGGTTCATCTGGGGCGTGCCGATGAAGCCGGCCACAAAGAGGTTGGCAGGGTGATCGAACACCTCCTGGGGTGTGCCGATCTGCTGGACGTCGCCGTTCCTCATGATAACGATGCGGTCGCCCAGGGTCATGGCCTCGGTCTGGTCGTGCGTTACGTAGATGAACGTGGCATTGAGGTTCTTGCGCAGCTTGATGATCTCGGCGCGCATCTGGTTGCGGAGCTTTGCGTCGAGGTTGGAAAGGGGCTCGTCCATCAGCAGCACCTTGGGATCGCGCACGATGGCGCGGCCGATGGCCACGCGCTGGCGCTGACCGCCGGAGAGGGCACGGGGGCGGCGGTGGAGGTACGGCGTGATGCCCAGAATCTCGGCTGCCCACTCGACCTTGCGGTCCATCTCCTCCTTGGGAACCTTGCGCAGCTCGAGCGGGAACTCGAGGTTCTGCCGCACCGTCATGTGCGGGTAGAGGGCGTAGTTCTGGAAGACCATGGCCATGTCGCGGTCCTTGGGCTCAACGTCGTTCATCAGCTGGCCGTCGACGCGAAGCTCGCCCCTGGTAATGTCCTCGAGGCCCGCGATCATGCGCAGGGTGGTGGACTTGCCGCAGCCGGACGGACCGACAAAGACGATGAACTCCTTGTCGGCGATCTCGAGGTTGAAGTCATCGACGGCCACGACGCCCTCGTCGGTGATCTTCAGCTGGCTGGGGCCCTTCTTGGGCTCCTCCCCACCCTTCTTCTTGCTCTTCTTCCTCTCCTTCTTGTCCTCGTCCCTCATGGGATAGATCTTCTGGATGTGCTTGAGGCTCAATGTTGCCAACGTCGTACCCCCGTTCCTACTTGCGCGGCCGAGCAAGGCTCTCGCCGTTAACAAACTGATAAGGGATCTTCTCGTGCACGGCCGGTCGCTCGTAGCTGATGCGCATGAGAAGGTCCTCGACGCCCTTCTGGGCGAGCGTCTCTGTGTCCTGCTGGATGGTGGCGAGCCTGGGCACGCAGTACCGCGTGTACGCGACCCCGTCAAAGCCCACCAGCGACATGTCGTCCGGAACGCGCAGCCCCCTGTCGTTGAAGGCGCGCATGGCGCCGATCGCAATCGCGTCACTGATGGCAAAGATGCCCGTCAGGTCTGGCGTGCGTTCGAGCAGTCGCTCCGCAGCCCGATAGCCTCCCTCTGCAGAGAAGGGGCATCCCTCGTAGTCGCGCGCGTAGTCAAACGCGACCCCGCTCTTTCGCAGCTCCTCGACGGCTCCCCAGACCCTGAGCGCCGGGCCGTCCTCAGGACGTCCCTCGTCTGAGTTCTCGCGGTACCCGCCCAGGATGCCAATCCTGCGATGCCCCTGGTCCAGCATCGCACGCATCACAAACGCGCCTGCATCGACGTCGTCGGTGCTGAAGCTCGACAGTCCGTCGTATCCCAGCTGTCCGGCGTCGACCGAGATGAGAACGCTGGGCACGCCGATCTTGGGAAACTCGTTGCGGAATGACTGGATGCTGCCGCCCAGGAAGATGAGCCCCTTGGGCTTGAAGAGCTGCATGGTCTGCGCAGCCGTTGCCACTTCGTCCTCGGTCTCGCGGACGAACTGGACGTTTGCGCTCTCGCCGTGCTCCTGAATGCAGATCTGCACCTTCTCGAGGACCGACTGGAGGAAGGTGTTGCCAGTGCCGCGCACGATGATGGAGATCTCGGACGAGATTGAGCGCCGGAGCATGCGAGCGTTGGAGTTTGGCTGGTAGTTCTGCTGGCGAATGACCGCTTCGACCCGCCTTCTGGTCTCCTCGCTCACGTCGGCACGGTTGTTGATCACTCGGGAGACCGTGCCGATGCTGCATCCAGACAGTCGAGCAATGTCTTGTATGGTTGCCATCGCACCTCCTCCGCAAGGTCCGTAAACGTTCCCGTAAACGTTTCCGTAAACGTTTCCATTCATGCTTACATGGTTTTTTTCATTTCGTAATAATCTACTCTCCGAGCGGTACCAAAAGCCCGCCGAGAGGCACGGCCCGCGTGCTGCCAGCGCATATGACCTCCGCATACTCCCCGGAGTCATCATCGTCGTGCTCCCCTCCCAGGCACCATGCCGCAGATCCATTCCGTCACGTCTTGCCAAGCCCGACAGATGCGTCTTACCGTCGCATATGGTCAACTTACATTTGATATTCATTCGTGTCTAAATGTTCTATTCACTTTGTAGTAGCACCACAGCTTGAAGAAGCAATCTGTTCGTATCCCCATGCGGCCACGAATGGCCGTTGAGAGGCATGTGGAAGCCTTTTTGATGGATTGGATGTAAGGCGCACCAAGACGCTGACGCCTTAGGGCTCCTAGCTCAGTCTTGGCATGCGGAGACTCGAGCAATCCACGCCCTCGTGCTCGAGGAGCGCAAGTATTCCCGCATTGTTCGACGCACTAGTCGAGCTTGTGCCCGAGCCTCTCGAGCGCCGCGTCAGCCACATCGCGCACCGCCTTCTCGTCCACGTTCATGTGGAACCAGCAGATCAGGGGGTCTGGGATGAGGTAGTCGCGGTCGTCACCTATGCCATTGAGCATGCATCCCCCGTGCACGCCAGCCAATACGAAAGAGGCGCCTTGGATTTCTCCAGGCGCCTTGCGTTTTCGCAAGCTAAATAGGATAATACGCTATTCCCGCTCAATGAGTGTGGAAGTGCATGGGGCGTGCTGACGCGCGACGTCATGACGTGGCGTCCATGACATGCGCTGCAGTCTCCCCTGTTTCGCTTTCCTTGGTACTCATTTGGTACTCACGCATGTAACAGCTCTCGAACGTTCAAGTGGCTTACATGTTCAGGCTCTCAGGGTTGAGCAGGAAGTCAAAGAGCCCCATGGTGAGGATGCCGTTCTCGTCCATGTACGGCCGCATCACGTCCTTGACCACCACAATCTTTCTGAAGCTGTCATCGATTCCGAGAAGAGAGTGCTTCTCTTGCGCCTCCTTCTCTGGCGAGTCCAATCTCAGGGCCGACTGGACGTAATAGCGCCGGTATCCGAGGTTCGCGACGAAATCGACCTCGTAGCGGCGGCGCTCGTCCTTCCCGTCCACCTTAGAGCGCTTCTCGACCACGCCGACATCGACGGAAAACCCCTAGCACGCAGCTCGTTAAAGATAACGTTCTCCATAATGTATGTCTCTTCGACCTGCCGGAAGCCGGGCCTTGCGTTGCGCAGGCCGACGTCCTCGAAGTAGTACTTCTTGGGCGTCCCTATATACTTGCGCCCCCTGATGTCATAGCGCACCGCCTCGCTCACAAGGAACGCCTCCTCGAGGTGGCCTATGTAGCGCTTGATGGTGTCTGCGTCCAGCTTGGAGCGCATGACGCTCCGGAACGTCGCATCGATCTTGGAGGGGTTCGTCAGAGCGCCGATCGACGAGGCCAAGACGTCGACAAGGTCCTCGAGTTCCTGTGACTTGGTGAGGTGGTTGCGCTCCACGACATCGGTAAGGTAGACCTCCCCGAAGAGGCTGGTGAGGTACGCCGCCTTTTGCTCGGAAGTGCGCATCGACATCGCGAGGGGGAACCCTCCGTACATCACGTACTCTGCCCAGCCCTCGTAACGGTCGCCCTCAAAGCCCTGCATGAACTCGGCGAAGGACAGCGGGTGGATGCGAACCTCATCCCCACGCCCGCGGAACTCCGTCATCACGTCAGTGGAGAGTAGCTTCGAGTTACTCCCTGTCACATAGACGTCGACGTTCCTCCTGCGCAGGAGACCGTTCAGGACGCCGTACAGAGCTGGTGGCTCGTCCTTGCTCCTCAGCTCACGCGTGCTAATGGCGTACTGAATCTCATCGAGGAGGACGTAATAGGTCCCATCGTCCTCCCCAATCCGGTTGAGCAGGCACTCGTAGAGCGCATCTGGATTCCGATAGCGCGCGTTGGCACGATCGTCTAAGGCGAGCGAGATGATGTGATTGCGGGGGACGCCGGATTCCAGAAGGTGGCGAACGAACAGCTCGAACACCAGGTAGGTCTTACCGCAGCGCCTGATGCCGGTTATGACCTTGATCATTCCATTGCCCTTGCGGACCACAAGGTCGTTCAGGTACTTATCTCGACTGATCTCCATGCGCCAGTCCTTTCTCTCTTTTGCGTGAATACGCTAGAACTGACGCTTGCGTCAACTTTTCCGAAAATTTCTATTCCCACTCAATCAGAGTGGAGTGGCAGTGGTGGCTCACGGTAGCTCGAAGCACTTTCTCATGTCCACGTTATTCGTTGTGGTCCTGTCTATCCTCCCTGTGGACGTCAAAGCGACGTCACGGGCACCTTTTCCGCACCCGTGACGTCGCCTCACTTCGAGTCGTCACTGGCCCCCACTAGTCGAGGTCCTCACCGTTGCTCTCGATGCACTTCTTGTACCAGAAGTAGCTGTCCTTAAGCGAGCGCTCGAAGCTGCCCTGGCCGTAGTCGTTGGCGTCGACGTAGATCTGGCCGTAGCGCTTCTTCATCTCACCCTCGCCATTGGAGACCATGTCCACGCAGCCCCAGTACAGGTAGCCCATCAGAGGGATGCCATCGAGCTCGACAGCATCGCGCATGCTCTTGATGTTGGCACGCATGTAGTCGATGCGATAGTCATCGTGCACGGTGCCGTCCACGAACTCGTCGTTCCAGCCGATGCCACTCTCCACGCACCACAGCGGGCAGCGATAACGATGGTACAGCGTGTTCAGCGTGATGCGCTGACAGTTGGGGTCGGTCGCCCAGCCCCAGGCGTTGGTCTTGAGATAGGGGTTGGCCACCACGAAGTCGAAGGCACCGTTGCCCTCACCCTTCTTCAGGCCCTCCTTGTGCACGGTCACCGTGTGGCTGCCGTAGAGCGAGAAGGAGAGGAAGTCGCAGGTGCCGGCCTTGAGCGTCTCGAGGTCGCCCTCCTCGACAGGCAGCGTGATGCCCTCGTTCTTGTACTGGATGAGCTTGTAGGCGGGATACTCGCCCAGCATCTGCACGTCGGCGAAGAAGAGGCCATCGTTGTCCGCCTTCATCACCAGCAGCTGGTCATCGGGGTCGCAGGTCATGGCGTACATGGGACCGTAGGCCAACATCATGCCGATCTTGAGCTCAGGCCACCCCTCGTGAGCCGCGATGACGGTCTTCGCGGAGGCCAGGAACTGGTGGTACGCGGCGTTCGCGATGTTCTGCGGGTCAGCGTGGATGAGACCGGCGGTTACGTACGGCGCCACCTCGATGCAGTTGATCTCGTTGAAGGTGAGGTAGTACTTCACCAGGCCGTCGAAGCGCGCGAAGCAGGTGGTGGCATACTTCACGAAGATGTCCACCAGGTAGCGGCTGTCCCAGCCGTTGAAGCGGTTGGCCAGCGAAAGTGGGTTCTCGTAGTGCTCGAGGGTCACGAGCGGCTCGATGCCGTACTCGCGGCAGGTCTTGAAGACGTCCTCGTAGAAGGCGAGGCCCGCCTCGTTGGGCTCAGCGTCATCACCGTTGGGGAAGATGCGGCTCCACTTGATGGAGAGGCGCAGGCACTTGAAGCCCTCCTCGGCACAGAGGCGGATGTCCTCCTTGTAGTGATGGTAGAAGTCAGACGCGATGTGCGTGGGGTAGTAGATATCGGGATCGTCGACCGTGCAGGCCACGGCACCCTCGGGCAGGTGCTTCACGGGGCTGCCGAAGCACAGGGGCAGCTTGTCCCAGCTGCCATCCGGCATGCGGAAGGTGACCTGGCGCGGAACCTTGTGCGCACCGTTGGTCATGACGTCGGCGGTCGAGAGGCCTGCGCCACCCTCGAAGACGCCGCCCTCGTACTGGTTGGCTGCCGTGGCGCCGCCCCAGAGGAAGTCACTACTAAAGCCCATGTCGATCTCCTTTCTGCATGGTCCTTGTACGGACCAGTCTTCTCCTGTTTCTTGTTATGTTCCAAATCATGCGCGCTCGTGCGCGATCAGGTCGCGGTACCACCCGTAGCTCTTCTTGGGCGTGCGCTCCAGCGTGCCATGGCCTTCGTCGTCGAGGTCAACGTACACGAAGCCGTAGCGCTTGGCCATGCTTCCCGTAGAGAGCGCCACAAGGTCGAAGGCGCTCCAGGGAAGGTAGCCCACCACATCCACGCCGTCTGCCACCGCTTCGCGCAGGGCATCGATGTGCCGCGCGAGGTAGTCGATGCGGTAGTCGTCATCGACATGGCGCGTGCCGTCGGCCTCCACCACGAGGTCGTCGTGGCAGCCGAGGCCGTTCTCAACGATCATCAGGGGAATCTGGTAGCGGTCCCAGAGCTCGTTGAGCAGAATGCGCAGGCCCTCCGGGTCAATCTGCCAACCATACTCACTTGCCTCGAGGTAGGGGTTCTTCAGGCCCGTGACCAGGTTGCCCGCGGTCTGCTCGGCGTTGGGATCGGTGCCCGCGCAATTGGTCATGTAGTAACTGAAGCTGTAGAAGTCCACGGTGCCGGCGGCGAGCGTCGCGGCATCCTCGGCCGTCACGTCGAGCTCGATGTCGTGCTCTGCAAAGTAGCGCCTCGCGTAGCCCGGGTAGCTGCCGCGCACCATGACGTCGCCGGCGAAAAGGAAGCTCATCTGGTTCTGCGCCTGGGCAGCGCGCACGTCTGCCGGGCTGCAGGTGAGCGGATAGTTGTACATGCTGGCTATCATGCAGCCCATCTGAAGACCGGGATTGATCTGGTGAGCCAGCTGGACCACGCGTGCCGAAGCCAGGAACTGGTTGTGCAGGCAGCGGTAACGCAGTTGCTCGGTGTTGTCGGGGCCAAACATCGGCATGATGATACCGGCGCCGGTCATGATGCCGAAGGGTACCTGCGTGCAATTGATCTCGTTGAACGTGATCCACCGACGGACCTTGCCCAGGTAGCGACGCATGATGGTCTCTGCGTAGCGCACGAAGCACTCGATGGTGGCAGGGTTCGACCAGCCGCCCTCATACGCCAGCTTGAGCGGCGGCTCGTAGTGGCTCATGGTCACGATGGGCTCGATGCTACGCTCCAGCAGCAGGTCAAAGAGCCGGTCGTAATAGACCAGACCTTCCTCGCAGGGCTCCGCATCGTTGCCGTTGGGGAAGATGCGCGTCCAGGCGAGCGACATGCGGTACCCATTCACGCCCAGCCCGGCAAGGAGGTCGACGTCTTCCTCCAGATGGTGGTACCCGTCGGAGCCCACGTGGCTGGGATAGTAGCGGTCGGGCTCGATCCGCTCGGTCTCTCGGCGATGTCCGCCCGGCGTGGTTGCCAGCACATCCTGCACCGAAAGGCCCTTGCCGCCCTCGTCGTAGCCGCCTTCATACTGGTTGGCAGCCGTCGAGGCGCCCCAGACAAAACCGTGGGGGAATCCCTGTGCCATAGCGTCTCCTCCCTTCGTCATCAATGCTAGGCCACACCCGTTACAGAAACCTACGGAAGAAGACGCACTCGTCGTCATTGACGCGACGGGCGTCGTCGCTCTTCATGTTGAGGTGGAACACGTGGCCCAGCTTCTCTGCCACGCCGCAGTAGATGTGCAGCTCGTGGGACACCTCAAGCTCGCGCAGCCGCCGGGCGAGCGGCGCAGCCTGGTCGTGCAGGAAGTCTGCCTCGCAGGTCATGATGTACGCAGGCGGGAAGGCCTCGGTGGCGTGGCCCACGACCTCAATGAGGTCGAGTTCTGCGTCGGTGCCATGCTCGGGCAGGTACTCCGCCATGAGCTTTGCCGTCAGCTCCTCTGGATCATCCAGCTCGGTGTGGTACTGGCCGCAGTTGAGCGCGATGGCTTTGGGGGCAAAGCCTGCAGGCGCCTTCACGGGCAGCATGTCCGCGTAGGCAGGATTGGTGCACAGGTTGGAGAACAGGCCCAGCAGGTGCGCGCCTGCGGAGTCGCCCACGGCAAAGACGTGGGCGGTGTCGAGACCGTACTCCTGCGCGTGCTCGAGCACCCACGAGAACACGAGGCACGCGTCCTCGAGACTGGAGGGGAACTTGAACTCGGGCGCCAGGCGATAGGTGAAGTTGACCACCGCAAAGCCGCGGAGCGCCAGGTCCATGCAGTACCACTGGTAGCGCTCTTTGTCGCCGTAGACCCACGCGCCACCATGGAACGAGACAATCACGGGCAGCGGCCCCTCGGCACCCTCCGGCAGGTAGAGGTCCATGACCTGCCATGCGGCGTCGGGACCATAGGCGATGTCGTCGTGGCGCACGACTCCTGCGGGCGTCGTGAGACCCGCATCGCGCACGTCGTCACCTTCCTTGAAAACCTTGCGGATGTCGTCAGTAAGCTCTGACATGATGTGGCTCCTCTTCTGCGCCTCCCCGGCGCGACGTGGTTTCTCTATCGGGCCGCAGATCCGTAATGGACCACGGCGCCCAGCAGGTTTGCGTCGTTCCTGAAGCGTGCGGGCACGACCTCGGCATGCGGCGCCTGGAAGGGCAACGTGGCAAAGGCGTTCTCGTAGGCCTGGATCAGATGAGCCATGTACGTTGCGCTGGCGGAGATGCCACCGCCAATCACGTAGCGCTGCGGGTCAAGCAGGAACTGCAGCGAGAGCATCGCGTCACTCAAATCTGCCAGCGCCTCGTCAAGCGCGGACGTCGCGATCTCATCCCCGTCCTCCACGAGGGTCATGAGTTCCTCGCCCGTCAGGCTCTCGCGTCCAAGGTCCTCCTGCGCCTTGGCCAGAAGACCGCGCATTCCGGCGCGATTGCCCAGAAGACCTCCCATGCCCTCGCAACGAAGTGGCCGCGCGGCAAGCATGGAGAGCTCGCCTGCGGCACCCGTCGCGCCCGTGACCAGGCGGCCGCCGCTAAGAATCGCTCCCCCAACGCCCGTACCGATGACCACCATCACGCCGTCCGTCATGCCCTTGAGCTCGCCCAACTCAATCTCGGCAAGTGCGGCACAGCGAGCATCGTTCTGGACGGACGCGGGAAGGCCTAGTCGGTCACGGAGTGCGTCGACCAGATTGCGGCCGTTGGCGTACTGCAAGGCGCCACCTTGGGCGATGAGGCCAGTCTTTGCGTCGACGGTTCCCGGCAGGCTTACGGCGATACCCTCGACACATTGGGGTAGCGCATCAGCAATGCTCGCAATGGCCTCTACCAGGGAATCAAACGAGTCCTGAGGCGTCGGCACCTTGCCACGAACGCCCGTCAGCGTGAGGCCATCCGAAACCGCCCACTTGATGAACGTGCCTCCGATGTCGATCGCAAGAGTCATGGGAGCTCCTTACCGGTTGTCTCTTGATGGAAGGAGCGGGGCCAAGGCACCTCGGCCTTGGCCCCGCCGGGAAGGGAAAGGGTCGTATCGCGCGTCGTCGCTGCGCTTACTCCTGCGCCTGCTCGGCCGCGAGGGCCTGCTCCTCGGCGTACGCCTGGTTGTCGGCAATCTTGAAGAAGGGGTAGTACAGGACGCAGCTCACGGCCATGCAGATGAGCACGACGGCCATGTAGAGCGGGCCGCCGGTCAGCAGCGCGGCGATGAACATGGGCATGGCCCAGGGCAGCTGGATGGTGGGGTTGTAGGGGATGGGCAGGATGGTGCACAGGGCAAGGCCGATGAGACCGGGGACGATGGCGGAGAGCACCATGGGGATGAAGAAGACCGGGTTGAGCATCACGGGCACGCCGAAGATGACCGGCTCGTTGATGTTGAAGATGTTGGGGATGGTCATGAGGCCGCGCATGGCCTTGAACTTCTCGGACTTGGCAGTGAACATGTCGAGGCAGAGGCCGATGGTGTTGCCCTGGCCGCCAAAGTAGCAGCAGCTGCCGATGAGGGCGAACATGAGGAAGGGGAGGGGCTGACCTTCGAGGTAGGCCTGCTGGTTTGCCATGAGGGCCGGGAGCAGCATCATGGGGTAGAAGACGCCCATGACGGCGTTGGGGTGGATGCCGAAGAACCAGAAGATGTTGCCCACGGTGTAGACGATGATGACGGACCAGGGCGTGGCGCCGAGGTTCATGAGCGGGGTGCCGACGTTCTGCATGATGAAGTCGAAGACGTTGCCCCACGGCGTGAAGGTGAAGCCCCACTTCACGAGGTATACGACCGCGAAGATGATCATTGCGGTGAAGACCGGAGAGAGCGAATCAGAAACCATGGGCGGGACAGAGTCGGGCAGCGTGACCTTGATGTTCTTGCGGGTTAGGAAGCCATAGGCCATTGCCACCAGGATGGAGAGGATGATGGCGACGAAGATGCCGTCGCTGCCCAGGTAGTTGGACTTGAAGGCGGTGATGGTGCCGGCCTCGCCCATGTCGATGGTGGATGGCACCAAGATGAGGAACGCGCCCATGGACAGGACGCCGGCGGTGAGGGGGTTCATCCCGTCATCCTTGGCATACTGGTAGGCAATGAGGAACGAGCAGTAGATGGCGAGAAGCGACATCGTTGCCGCAATAACCTCGTTACCCGCCGCGGTCAGCCCGCTCGAAGCGAGAAAGTCAGACAGGCCCGGAATGGGCAGGTTGATGAGGATAGCGATCAGGGCCACACCGATGGTGAGCGGCATGGTGTGCATCATGCCTCCGGAAATGGCCTGAAGGTACTTGTTCTGGCCCAGCTTGGTGGCGAGCGGAGCAATATGCTCCTGCATCCAGTTGGTCAATGCTTCCATGGGTTCCTTCCTTTCCTCTTTGATGCATTGATTTGCGTGACGGCGGGTCCTCCCCTGTCGTCCGTTCCTTATCTACATAATAAAAAAGTTTTTTCCAGTTTGCAATAGTTCTTTTGGGAAAAATTTTTTCTGATGTTGATTGATTAGATCTGACACCTTGCTGCTACACTATTCGCAAAGAGCAGAACGAACCTCAGGAGAAGTGACCATGGACGTACTCGAGTTGATGGAAACGAAGGTATCTGCCTTCACCAAGACCGACCTCGCCATCTATGAGTATCTGAAGGCCGATCCCAAAGGATTTGCGCACAAAAGCTATGACGAGCTGGTCACCGATCTTGGCATCTCCCCCTCCTCGCTCATCCGCTTTGCAAAGAAGCTTGGTTACACGGGCTACGCCGACCTGCAATACCAGCTGGGAATTGACCTTGAGAAGCGCGCCGAGCGCAAGCGCGAGAAGACCATCGGCGAGACCTACTGCGACTTCATCCTCCAAGAGGAGAAGTCGATTGATCAAGAGGCTCTCGACGATCTGGCACAGTGGGTGGCCGAGGCGAGCAAGGTCCATTGCGTGGGGTTCCACCTCTCCAACCTACCCGCACGCTTCCTGAGCGTGGCGCTGCGCGCGCTACACGGCATCGATGCCGACAGCCCCGAGTACGACTACCTCATACAGCAGTATCGTGCCGACGAACTCATCATTCTCTTCTCGGTGCGCTCGGGCGAACAGTACCGCGAGTTCCTGAAAGGCCTCGCGAAATCGGCGGATACCGAACGACCGCGCGTCGCACTCGTCACGATGAACCCCAGGCATGCTCTGCGAGGCTCCTGCGACCGCGTCATCATGCTGCCGTCGGCAGACAGCGTCGGCAGCGAGCGCCTCGCCATCATCGACAACATGATGTACATGATGTTCAACGAGATGCTGATGGCAAAGGTGAAGGAGCTTAGGGCGGCGAATCGAGCCAAATAGCCATAGCAAAAGCGTCTTGCTAGACATGCGAAAGGCGCCCCGGATTCCCCGAGGCGCCTCACGTTTTCGCAGGTAAATGAGCTAATCCACTATTCCCACTCGATTGGAAAGTGAATTGATGAGGTGCGCCTTCGTATCACGTCATGCCATGGCGCCCACGCCGTTCGCTGGCGTCCCCCTCGTTTCGCTATCTTTGGTACTCATTTGGTACTCATGACGGCCGTTATCCCAGCCTGTTCGAGCGGCTTACATGTCGGACGACAATTGTTGTCCTGTTGGCCTGATAAGGTTGCGAATAGAACTGGCAGTGCTGGAAGGGGATCAAAATGAGCCAGCCGGTGCGTCAAGGCAAATCCTTCGCTCCACCAAAAGGGGCAGCAGTCCTAATGGGCGACCCCCTCCCGGGACTCACAGCGCAAGACTTCGCTGACGGCCTCGACGATAGCCTCTCTGACCACGACCTTGCGGAGGCAATCGCCCTCATATCCAACAAGGTCGGCCACCTCATGCACCTCGTAGAGGATGGAGAAGCCTCGGGAGACGAGCTCGATGAGTGGCTCGTCCTTGAGAACAAGCTCTGCCAAGAGGCACTTGAGCGTGGCGGTTCCATCTCGGGAGAAGGCTTTGGTTTGATGGGGATGATTGCACCGTTCATGGAGCGCAACGGATACAGGGATGCGCACGGCTGGTGGGTATGCGACGAGGGAGGCGCCTGCCAAGGCGTCGCGGACGGCATCTGCCCCGAATGTGGCGCGAACCTTGAGGGGTTCGTCGAAGGCTCGTGCATGGGTTCTCGCTGTCCCGCGTGTGGTTGGTCGGTCGTGACGACGTACACGCCGACAATCATGGAGGACGAGCGGGAGTACGCCATCATCCTCATGCTTGGTGCTACCCCGGTAAAAGAGGCACTCAGGGCCCTCTCACGCATCGCGATGTGTAACTACATCGAAGTCAGGAGGCTGATGGAAGGTGCCCCTACAACGCTCTTCGTGGGACACGCAACCGAAGTCCTCGCATACAAGAACGAGCTCGAAGATGCGAGCGTTCCGATCGAGGTGCAACCCGACTTCCCCTACGACAAGGACGGGAAGCTCAAAGACGCGGTCAGACTCAACAAGCTCCTACTTGAGACGTTCCCCGAGCTCTCCAAGCAGTTCGAGGAGCACACTTCCTGGAAGGACGGCATGGAAACCGGCTGCTTTGTCACCTACGAAGACCTGCTGCTGCCACTCGCCCGGCATGCTCTAGATGACCATGACGAGACGCTCCTTACCCGTCTTGGTATCTTCATCGAGCAACTAATGACGTCCGGTGACGCATACGCCGTCAACCTGGCAACCGTCGGCCTCATCGAGGGTCTCAAGGCCTACGGCAATCCGCTCATTCGTTCGTTCCTTGGCCCTGTCTCTCTCAAGGAGTTCGACCTGATGGCCTATTAGGCCATCAGGCAGACGGGCGCTAGTAATGCCTCCCCGCTTTCGTGTGGGGAGGCATCGCACGCTTAAGCAATATGGGCTACAGGTCCCCGTTCAGCCACCTCATCGCGAGCACAGCGCGGGGCAGCCGGCCCAATCCCAGCCGCCAAGCTTATAGTCAATTACATATCATCTTCGCGCTGTGCCAGAAACACGCGCTTCTGGGCCTCGATTTCCGCGCGTAGTTCCTCCTCGTCGGGGAGGTAGAGCTTGTACTTGCTCATGAAGAGCTGCTCGCTGTCATGCATCACGGAATAACGGGCGATGTCCTCGTCGGTCTCAGCGCACAGAACGATACCCAAGGTGGGACCGTCGCCCTCGTTGCGCCTGAGGTCGTCGTACATGCGCACGTACATGTCCATCTGGCCCACGTCCTGGTGCGTGATTCTGCTTGCCTTGAGGTCTATGAGCACGAAGCAGCGAAGGATGTAGTTGTAGAAGACCAAGTCGATGTAGAAGTCGTCCCATTCGGCGCGGATATGCTGCTGGCGGGCGACAAAGGCGTATCCCTTTCCCAGCTCGAGCAGGAACTGTTGCAGGTTGTCCAGTATGGCGCTCTCCAAGTCAGACTCGTGGATGTGAGGGTCTGCCGGCAATCCGAGGAACTCCATGACCATGGGGCTCTTCACGAACGCGAGCCTCTCGGCCCTCTCCGTCGCGCCAGAGGCGAGGGCCTCGCTTTGGCTCGGCTCGACACCGCTCGACAGCATGCGCTCGCAGTACTGGCTGGATATGTTTCGGGAGAGCTGCTTGACGCTCCAGCCCTGGCTGGCGGCCTCCCGCTCGTACCACGCACGGGCCTCGTCACTTTGCACGCGCAAGAGCTCCCGATAGTGTGTCCAAGTGAGGAGAACGTGAGATTGTCCACTTGCCGCGTGGACAATCTCCGGGAACATCCGATAGAACTGAACGTACTGGTACAAGCTCGTCCTCGTGTAACCCTTTCCGTAGGTCGCCGTCAGCTCTTTGGCCAGCATTGGCACCACCTTGCGGCCGTACAGCTCCAGACGCGTGTCCCCGCCCAGCTCCTCCTCGGCGATGCGCCTGCCCAGGAGCCAGTTGCGCACCACAAGCGCCACGTTGACAGCCTGATGGGCACTGCGCTGCGCAGAGTCAATAATGAGCTTGGCGTCCCCGACGAGGTCGCCGGTGTTTCCGTACTCGATACCGCCGCCGATCTGCTGGATCTCGTTCACGCATATCACCCCGCATTGCCGCCGCTCTGTTACCGTTCCAATTCTATCAACCGCATCGGACAGAAAAGGAGCCTGGCCCTGTCGTCGTTTAGGCCATCTACCTGCGTGAGTATCGTTTGAGTACCAGCGGGATGAATTCCGCGCACATAGCAAGCTCCCGTGAGTACCAGGGGCCATCGGCGCTGGTGATCAGCACATTATCGTGAGGCCAATTGAGATCTTCGGTACTAGATACCTCAACCAGGGCTCTTTAGCTGGGCAAACGCTCATCATGCTCGGCGCAACGAGCCAACCACCTCTCTACCGGCTTGCAGGTCCACAAACGCAAGACGGCGCACCTGGTAGACCACAGCCTACCGGATGCGCCGTCAGAGAGACCTCACGATAATGTGCTGAGCTATTCCCACTCGATCGTTGCGGGAGGCTTGGGGGTGATGTCGTAGACCACGCGGTTGATGCCTGCAACCTCGCCAACGATGCGTCCGCTGATGCGCGCGAGCACGTCGTAGGGCAGTCGCGCCCAGTCTGCCGTCATGGCGTCGGCGCTCTCCACCGCGCGCAGGATGACAGGCCGCGCGTAGGTGCGCTCGTCGCCCATCACGCCCACGCTCCTGATGTCGGGCAGCACCGCAAAGTACTGCCAGCAGCTATGCTCGGAGTTGCGGTCGCCGGTCTGCTCAAAGAGCTGCTGGTTGTACCCGTCCAGCTCCTCGCGCACGATGGCGTCGGCATTGCGCAGGATCTCGAGCTTCTCGGGCGTCACCTCTCCGATGATGCGAATGGCCAGCCCCGGCCCAGGGAACGGCTGGCGGTACACCATCGCCTCGGGCAGCCCCAGCGCCACGCCCAGCTCGCGCACCTCGTCCTTGAAGAAGTGGTCGAGCGGTTCGATGAGGTCGAAATGCACGCCCTCGGGGAAGGGAATCAGGTTGTGGTGGCTTTTGATGGTCGACGCCTTGCCGCCCGTCTTGCGTGCACCGCTCTCGATGATGTCGGGATAGATGGTGCCCTGCGCCATGAAGCGCACGCCATCCAGACGCTGCGCCTCGTCAAAGAACACGCGCCAGAACTCGGTGCCAATGCGGCGGCGCTTCTCCTCGGGGTCGGTCACGCCCGCCAACAGCGCGGCATAGCGCTCCTCGGCATGCACGTGTACGAGCGGCATGTTGAACTGCTCGCGGAAGACCTGCTCAACCAGCTCGGGCTCGCCCTTGCGCAGCATCCCGTGATTCACAAAGACGCAGGTCAGCTGGTCACCAATGGCACGGTGCACCAGCGCAGCCACCACGCTGGAGTCCACACCGCCCGAAAGGCCCAGGATCACGCGGTCCTCGCCCACCTGCGCGCGAATCTCGGCCACCTTCTGCTCGATGATGCCCTCCATAGTCCAGCTGGGCTCCAGTCGGCAGATGCCAAACAGGAAGTTCTCCAGCATGCGGTGGCCATAGGCGGTGTGGCGCACCTCGGGGTGGAACTGCGTGGCGTACAGTCGCCGCTCGGCGCACTCCATGGCGGCAACGGGGCACGTCGCCGTGTGTGCCGTGACCACAAAGCCCTCAGGTACGCGACTCACCGAGTCGCGATGGCTCATCCACACAGTCTGCTCGCCAGGTGTGGACACGAGCAGCTCCGACGAACCCGCACGAACAAGATCGGCAGGTCCGTACTCGCCCGTCTCGGCGTGCGCGACCTCGCCTCCTAGCGTGACCGCCATGATCTGGTGGCCGTAGCAGAAACCCAGCACGGGCAGACCCAAATCGAAGATCGCCGGATCGACGCGCGGGGCATCCTCGGCATACACGCTGGCAGGCCCGCCCGACAGGATCAGCGCCGCCGGCCCCATAGCCGCCAGCTCGCTAGCCGCAATGTCGCAGGGCACAATCTCGGAATAGACATGCAGATCGCGCACGCGACGCGCGATGAGCTGCCCGTACTGGGCGCCGAAGTCGAGAACTGCCACAAACTGCCGAGTCGCCTGGTCTGCCATACCGTGCCTCCCCTGTCATGCGTTTATGCGGCACATCATAGCGCGCGCATTACCGTCCTTCGGCAAGCCCTTATCAAACCGCAATAATGTAGAGGGCCCGCCCGCTCGACGCAGGCTCAAAGCCTCAGGTACATGGGCAAACAACGTGCTTTTTGTCAATCTTTGCCCAGATAGCGGCCCTAGGGCTATCATTGACTAGTTATGCTGCGAATTCCTTGGCGATACTTTACGGATTCGCTTTTCGTGTTCACTAAGTAACCGAGGGGGACCCTTGGCTCGAAAGAAGCATGCGCGCCCGGCGGGCGACGAGCTGCCGCTCTCACGCAACACCGCCGCCGACTACTATGGCAGCAAGCTGCGCACCCAGAAGCGCAAGCGTGTCATCAGGACCGTTCTCATGGCGTTGCTCGCCGTGCTCGTCACAGGCACGGTCGCCGTTGCCGCGTTCGTCAACGACATCAACCACAAGATCACAGGCTCCGTCGACGCCAGGCTGCAGGGCGTGCTTACCACCCAAGAGGCTGGTAAGCCCTTCTACCTGCTGCTCATTGGCATCGACAAGGACCAGGCGCGCACCAACGACCCAACGTACGGCAAGGAGGACAGCGGCTACCGCTCCGACTCCATCATGCTGACGCGCATCGACCCCAGCGAGAAGAAGGTCACGATGGTCTCCATCCATCGCGACACCCTCGTTGACCTGGGCGAGAACGGCCAGCAGAAGATCAATGCCGCATATGCCATCGGTCAGGAGACCTACACCACGCAGGTCATCTCCGAGTTTGCCGGCGTGCCCATCGCGCACTACGCCGAGGTCGACATGGACGGCCTTGCCGCCGTCATCGACACCATCGGCGGCATCGACGTGACCGTCGACATGGACGTCAAGGATCCGTACTACACGGGCATCGACCTCAAGAAGGGCACCCATCACCTCGACGGCCACACCGCCGCGCTCTTCTGCCGCTGTCGCCATGCCTACGACGCCTACGGCGACGGCGACCGCTATCGCGCCGCCAACCAGCGCCAGGTCATCTCGACGGTGGCCAAGAAGGTGCTGACCAGCGACCCGGCGACCATCGCGGCAACCGTGTCGACCATGGCCTCCTACGTGCGCACCGACCTCGACGTGGCATCCATCGTCTCGCTGTCCATGCAGTTCATTGGCATGGACCTCGAAAACGGCTTCTACATGGGCATGGAGCCCACCACGGCCAAGTACATCAACGCCACGTGGTACGAGCTCTGCGACACCGAGGCCTGGCAGAAGATGATGACACGCGTGGACCAGGGCCTGCCGCCCACCGAGCCGGGCGACGTGGACCCGCTGGAGACCTCCCCCGACACAGGCGAGTCGGTCGACCTGGAGTCCACCACTGGTGAGGTCTACTACGAGGACACCTACTACGAGGAGCCCACCTATTACGAGGAGCCTACGTACTACGAAGAGGAGAGTTACGACTACTCAGAGGACTACACCACCTACGAGGAGCCGGCATACGAGGAGCCAGCCTACGAGGAGCCCTCATACGACCAGGACACGGGTGAGTATGTGGAGCAGTACTCGGAACCTTCGGCCGAGATGGGCTGACGCTTCGCCCGCAATCGCGCTACGCACGAGGCCCCCGGCAGTGCCGGGGGCCTCTTTGTTACCTTGGGTTGTGCCGCACGCGCTACACGTTGAACATGAAGTGCATCACGTCACCGTCCTGCACCACGTAGTCCTTGCCCTCCATGCGCAGCTTGCCGGCGTTCTTGCATCCCTGCTCGCCGCCCAGCTCCACGTAGTCGTCGTAGCTGCAGACCTGTGCCTTGATGAAGCCACGCTCAAAGTCGGAGTGGATGACGCCAGCTGCCTGCGGAGCCTTGGCACCCACTGGAATGGTCCACGCCTTGACCTCCATCTCGCCAGCGGTGAAGTAGCTCTGCAGACCCAGCAGACGATAGGCTGCCTGCACCAGCGTGGCCAGACCACTCTGCTTGAGGCCCAAATCGGCCAGGAACTCGGCGGCGTCCTCGGGGTCGAGCTCGATCAGCTCGGACTCCACCTTGGCGCTGATGGGAACAACCTCCGCGCCGCCGATGGAGGGAATCTCGGCGTCGAGCGCATCCTCGTCGACGTTGGCCACGTACAGGATGGGCTTCATGGTCAGCAGGAACAAGTCGTGCGCGGCATCGCGCTCCTCGTCGGTCATGGGCAGATCGGCGGCACGGTTGCCGTCGTTGAGCCACTCCTGCAGGCGCTTGGCAATGGCGAGCTTAGGCGCATTGGCCTTGTCGCGACGCGCCTCCTTCTCGAGTTTGGGGATGGCCTTGTCGAGAGTACCGAGGTCAGCCAGCACTAGCTCGGTCTGGATGGTGTCCATATCACTCTGGGGGTCATGGCTGCTCTCGTGACGGATGACGTCAGGATCGGAGAAGTAGCGAACCACCTCGCAGATGGCGTCGGTCTCACGGATGTTGGCCAAGAACTGGTTGCCCAGACCCTCGCCCTCGCTGGCACCCTTGACCAGGCCAGCGATATCCACGAACTCGACCGTAGCAGGCACGATACGCCCGGGGTGCACGATGTCGGCCAGCACCTGCAGGCGCGTGTCGGGGACGTCGACGATGCCCACATTGGGGTCGATGGTGGCGAAGGGATAGTTGGCCGCCAGGCCACCCTTCTTGGTGAGGGCAGTAAAGAGCGTCGACTTGCCCACGTTGGGCAGTCCCACGATGCCAATGGACAGGGCCATGCTGTCTCTCCTATCTCGTTTCTGCGACGAGGGCCGTTGGGGTCGGGACTCGTCGCTCAAGTCCTTGCGTTATGCCTCGTCGGTCTCCACCAGGCGCCCCAGCGCGTCGAGCGTCTTCTTGAGCTTCTCGCGCCCCTCGGCCTTGGCCTTCTGCACCTTGGCACGTTGCTCGGCGTACTTCTCCGCGTTTGGGTCGGGCACCACCAGCTCCGCCGGGTCGACCGGCTCCATGCGCAGCGCCTCGTCCTCGCAGACCCTGACGCACGCGCCGCAGTTGAGGCAGTAAGCGGGCTCCACCGAGAAGTGACCACCCTGGTCGAGGTCGCAAGCATGCACGGGGCACACGCGCACGCACTCGCCGCACATGGAGCACAGCGAGCTGTCGCACACGGGCACCTCGAGGTCAAAGACGTTGGCCAGAACCGGCGAATCCTGAATGGTGGAGAGCATCAGCTTGCGACTCTGCGTGAGCATATGCCTGCGGTTGGAACTGGTCTTGCCGCCCACGGCCTCCTCAAGCGCCTTCTGCATGTCGTTGACCTTCTGGGTGTGGCGCTTGATGCGCGCGGCCACCGCCTTGGCTCCCAGCAGCGTCGGATTGCCCGCCAACAGCACGTTCTGCCCGGCGCGGGCCATGTTCTGCACGAACTGACCACGCTTGTAGGCGCGCGTCTGCTCGTGGTTGAGGTTAGCCTCCTCGACCTCGAGCCCCACCGAGAAGCCGCTCCACTCCTCCGCCTGACCGATGTGGTCGACGTAGACCTCCTCGCCGGTGGTGGTGCGGCAGCGGTCGCAGATACCCACGGGCAGATACACGCTGATGTTGTCGTAGTCCACAAGCAACGAGAACCACAGCTCTGGCGTGAGCACACCCACGCACGGAAGCAGGACCTCGTTGTCTTTTGGGTAGCGGCCCAGCGCGCGCGTGCAGGTCACGTAGCACTGCTCGTAGATGCTGGCGGTACGCGCGATCTTGTCGTACAGCTGCTTGCTCATGAGCTTGGGCAGCTGCATGGCCTCCGTGGGGCAGACCGACAGGCACAGGCCGCACTCGCGGCAGTCGTCGGTGATCTTTATGGCCTTGGGGCCGATGTCGATGGCATTGCTCGGGCACGTCTCCAGGCACCGGTTGCACACGTCGGCACGGCCCGAGGCCACCTGCAGGCAGTACACCGAGTTGGTGCGTGGCCTGCCCTTGTAGTCGGCGGGGTTGAACACGCGCGCCTTGTTGGGATCCACCAGCGAGTCGGCGATGTCGCCCAGGGGGTTGGAGACCTTCTCCCAGTCCCGCTGGATGTCGATAAGATCGTCGAGCATGTCGCGCTCTTGGGCCACGTCTCCCCCTCCTCTCGTTGCGCCGTAATCACCAATTGTAGCAGTGCACAACAGGCAAAGGGCCAACCCGCAAAACCCCACAGGTCGGCTCTTCCGTGCGAAGCTGCCACCACCGCTGCCCAGGGTGGTGTATGCCGAGACGCGGGAGGGGCCTGGGCAAACCTAAGCAAACATTCCGCAGAAAAGGGGTCGGCCGAACGGAACGTTCGACCGACCCCCTTTTTGAGGACGTTTGTGTGGTTTGCCCAGGCCCCACAGGGATCCTAGTACATGCCACCGCCCTGGCCACCAGCGGCGGCGGCAGCGGAGATAGCCTCCTCGATGGTGGTGTCCTTGGGCTCATCGGAGACGGTGGCCTCGGTGATGAGGATCAGGCTGGCCACGGAGGCAGCGTTCTGCAGCGTGGTGCGGGTGACCTTGACCGGGTCGAGCACGCCCATCTCGATCATGTTGCCCCACTCGCCGTTGGCGGAGTTGAGGCCCTCGCCCTCGGGCAGGTCCTTGATCTTCTCCACGACGACAGAGCCCTCGAAGCCGGCGTTCTGGGCGATCTGGCGCACAGGAGCAACCAGAGCCTTGCGGATGATCTCCACGCCGATCTTCTCGTCGGCGTCAACGGTCTCGACGTCGTCGAGCGCCTTGGCGGAGGCCAGGAACGCAACGCCACCGCCGGCGACGATGCCCTCCTCGACGGCCGCACGGGTAGCCTGCAGGGCGTCCTCGATGCGGTGCTTGATCTCCTTGAGCTCAACCTCGGTGGCAGCGCCCACCTTGATCACGGCAACGCCGCCGGCGAGCTTGGCCATGCGCTCCTGGAGCTTCTCACGGTCGAAGTCGGAGTCGGTGTGCTCGATCTCGCCCTTGATCTGGGCGATACGGTCCTGGATGGCGGCAGAGGAGCCGGCGCCACCCACGATGGTGGTGTTGTCCTTGGTGATCTTGATGGAGGTAGCGCGACCGAGCATCTCCTCGGTGATGTTCTCGAGGTTGATGCCGAGCTCCTTCATGGCCACCTGGCCGCCGGTCACGACGGCGATATCCTCGAGCATGCGCTTACGACGGTCGCCATAGCCAGGGGCCTTGACGGCAGCGACCTGCAGGGTGCCGCGCAGCTTGTTGAGGATGAGGGTAGCCAGAGCCTCGCCGTCGACATCCTCGGCGATGATGAGCAGCGGGGAGCCGGAGCGCTGGATGGCCTCGAGGACCGGCAGGATGTCCTGGATGTTGGAGATCTTCTGGTCGGTCATGAGGACGTAGGGGTTGGACAGCTCGGCCGTCATCGTCTCGTTCTCGGTGGCGAAGTACGGGGAGATGTAGCCCTTGTCAAACTGCATGCCCTCGACGGTGTCGATGGAGATGCCAAAGTTGGTCTTGTCCTCCTCGACGGTGATGACGCCGTCCTTGCCCACGACCTCCATGGCCTCGGAGATCTTGCCGCCAATCTCGGGATCGCCAGCGGAGATGGTGCCGACAGAGGCGATGTGCTCCTTGGTGGCGACCTCCTGGGCAGCACCCTTCATCTGCTCGACGGCGGCGTGGACAGCCTTGTCGATGCCGCGACGGATGGCGATGGGGTTGGCGCCAGCGGCGACGTTGCGCAGGCCCTCGTTGACGATGACCTGGGCCAGCAGCGTGGCGGTGGTGGTGCCGTCACCCACGGTGTCGTTGGTCTTGGTGGCGACCTCCTTGACCAGCTGAGCGCCCATGTTCTCGATGGGGTCCTTCAGCTCGATCTCCTTGGCGACGGAGACGCCGTCGTTGGTGATGGTGGGAGCGCCAAAGGAGCGCTGCAGGGCCACGTAGCGACCCTTAGGGCCGAGCGTGGTGGTCACGGCGTCAGCGAGCGTGTTGACGCCCTTGGCGAGACGCGCGCGGGCGTCGGTACCGAAGACAATGTCCTTAGCCATTTCTTATTCCTCCAACGTGATGTGCACTGGGTGCGTGCGGTTACTCGGTGATGATGGCGTAGATGTCGTCGGCGCGCAGGAGCAGGTAGTCCTCGCCGTCGACCTTGACCTCGTTACCGCCGAACTTGCCATAGTAGACCTGGTCGCCCACCTGGACGTCGATGGGGATGCGCTCGCCCTTGTCATTGAGCTTGCCAGCACCGACGGCGATGACCTCGCCCTTCTGCGGCTTCTCCTGGGCACCGGAAGAGATGTACAGGCCAGAAGAGGTGCGCTCCTCCTTGGGGGCGGGCTTGACGAGGACGCGATCGCCCAACGGCTTAAGAGTCATACTCAAGAACCTCCTTCATGTGCGCCATGTGGCGCCTTACCAGTGCGGCGAATGCATCGCCGCGTAGCCAACGTTTGGAACTATACCCACAATGAGCCGTCGTATACCTGAGATACGCAAATCTTCAAAGACGCACTTAGATTTTCTGGTGTCTGGCAAGTGAGGGCCGGCTTTGCAGGCCGCCTCCGCCCCTGGCGCTACAGCTCCTCCAGCTCCTTGAGCCACAGGCGACTGACGGCGTCGCTGGGCATGCGCAGGTCGCCGCGGGGGCTGACCGCCACGCTACCCACCTTGGGGCCGTCGGGTAGGCAGCTGCGCTTGAACTGTTGGTTAAAGAAGCGCCGGTAGAAGACCTTGAGCCACGAGAGGATGGTTGCCTCGTCGTAGGTGTCGCCCAGTGCGTGAACGGCCAGACGGTACACCTTGCGCGGCGTGGCCCCGCGGCGCAGCACCTGGTAGAGGAAGAAGTCGTGCAGCTCGTAGGGACCCACCAGGTCCTCGGTCTGCTGGGCGATGGTGCCGTCGTCGTTGGCCGGCAGCAGCTCGGGCGAGACAGGCGTGTCAAGCACGTCGTAGAGGATGTCGGCCTCGGCCTCGTTTCCGCAGGTGTCGGCCACGTAGCGCACCAGATGGCGCACGAGCGTCTTGGGCACGCCGCCGTTGACGCCGTACATGCTCATGTGGTCGCCGTTGTAGGTGGCCCAGCCCAGCGCCAGCTCGGAGAGGTCGCCAGTACCGATAACCATGCCGTTCTCCTGGTTGGCGATGTCCATGATGATCTGCGTACGCTCGCGTGCCTGGCTGTTCTCGTAGGTCACGTCGTGGACGTTCTCGTCGTGGCCGATGTCGGCAAAGTGCTGGCGCACGGCGGCAGCGATGTTGACCTCGCGCAGCTGCACGCCCAGCGCATCGGAGAGCGTGGTGGCATTGCCGTGCGTGCGCTCGGTGGTACCAAAGCCCGGCATGGTCACGGCGATGATGCCTTGGCGGTCGAGGCCCAGCAGGTCGAAGGCGCGCACCGTCACCAGCAGCGCCAGCGTGGAATCCAGGCCGCCAGAGACGCCGATCACCGCGCTGGTGCAGTGCGTGTGCTCCAGACGCTTTGCCAAACCCCACGCCTGGATGGTAAAGACGTCCTCGCAGCGGGCGTCGCGCTCCGCACCGTCGGCAGGGACAAAGGGGTGCGGGTCAACATGGCGCGTAAGCTGGACCTCCTCGCGACCCAACGTGAACTCGGCCTCGTAGTAGTCGGATCCGGTGCCGTCCGCGCCGCCCCGAGCCGTGCGGAACGTGGACATGCGCATGCGCTCGCCCTGGATAGCCGCAACGTCGATCTCAGTCGTGGCGTTGCCCGGGCCGAAGGGTGCCGACTCGGCCAGCAGGGTGCCGTTCTCGGCAATCATGTCGTGTCCCGCAAATACCACGTCGGTGGTCGACTCGCCCCAGCCGGCGCTGGTGTACACGTACCCGCAGACCAAACGCGCGCTCTGCCCCGTGACCAGTGAGCGGCGGTAGGCAGCCTTGCCCACGATGGCGTTGGAGGCAGAGAGGTTGACGATGACGGTAGCGCCGGCCAGCGCATGGGCGATAGAGGGCGGGTTGGGTGCCCAGAGGTCCTCGCAGACCTCGGCCGCGACCACTAGGTCGGGCATGCTCGTGCAGCCCAGCAGGATGTTGGTGCCAAAGGGCACGGGCTCCTCCTGCGAGAGATCGACGAAGCCATAGGTGCCCGGCGTGGCGGGAGTAAAGTGGCGCAGCTCGTAGAACTCGTTGTAGTTGGGCACGTGGGTTTTGGGCACCAGTGCCAGCACCTCGCCCGCGCAGAGTGCCGCGGCGCAGTTGTAGAGCTTGCCGTTAACGCGCCATGGCACGCCAACAAAGAGCAGCGCGTCGAGATCGGCCGTGCGCTCGGCGTAGTCAAAGAGTCCCTGCTGGGCGGCGTCGAGCAGGGCGTCCTGCCAGAAGAGGTCCTCGCAGGTGTAGCCCGTGATGCACAGCTCGGGAAGCACGACCAGCTTGGCTCCGTCGCGCTCCACTGCCTCGCGCGTCACGTCCACGCAGCGGTCCACGTTAAAGTCCACGTCCGCAACGCGCACCTCGGGGGTGCGGGCAGCAACCTTTACGAATCCGTCGCGCATGGGAGCCTCCTCGACGATGGGTTTGCGCATGCATCACATGGTACTGGAATCGCAGGGTCACACACGCCCCAAAGAAGGCTTTTGGCGCTGGGTTTGGCTCGGACGCCTGCCGCATCCGCCCGAGTCAAGGGTGAGAGGCGGTGCTGCAGGCGGCTCAGCCGAAACGACGGAGCCAGAAATGGTTCTCTTTTTGCATAGTGTGCGTTCGTTTCAGAAGTCCGCACGATATGGCCATGTACACCTCCCAGCGACCTGCGCATTTGTTGCTGCTGGAGGGACGATACGCAGATGGGTCCAATACCATTCGTACGCTAGTCGGAAAAGCCTGTCGCTTGTGCATGCTCCAACGCGGGCGCGGCTAGTCACCCATCTGCGTCGAGAGGCACGTGGCTTGCTGGATGGCGTCATCCTCACAGGTCAGCAGGTTGGTATCCCATACCGCCAGGTCGGCGTACTTGCCCGGCTCGAGCGATCCCAGCTCACGCTCGCGGCCAACGGCCACCGCACCGCCCAAGCTGTAGGCGCGCAGCGCCTGTGCGCGCGTGAGGCAATGCTCCGGATACCAGCCGCCTTCGGGCTCGTGGCCCGCAGGCGTGCGGCGCATAACTGCCGTGTACAGCACGTCCATGCTGGTAGGAGGCACCACGGGGGCGTCAGTACCCAGGGCCAACTCCACGCCCGCCGCCTGCATGACCGCAAATGGCCACATACGCCGTGCACGCCACTCTCCCAGGTCGCGCGCTGGTTGGGCGAGATCGATCGTCACATGGGGCGGCTGTACCGAAGCCACTACATGCGCGTCCCGTAAGCGCACAATGTCGGCAGGCTGAATGTCCTCGATGTGCTCCATGGTGTTGCGCCCCTGCGTGGGAGCGCCGAAGCGCCGGTAGGCCTCGTCGAAGATGTCGATGGCCGCGTGCACGGCAGCGTCGCCGATGGTATGGATGCGCACGGAATGCCCACGCTCGGCAGCCGCCAGCACCAGCTGGCGCATGCGTTCAGGCGCCACCGTGGGACGGCCCACATCGCCCGCAAAGCGTGGATTGTGATACGGCTCAGTGCACCAAGCGGTGTGCTGGCTGCTTACGCCGTCAAAGAACTGCTTGAAGCCCGGCGCGCGCAGGCGCGCGCCCGTATAGCGCGCCTGCAGGTCCTCGAGGTTTGATTGGTCGTCGGAGAGGCACGGGAACAGATGCGCCCGCACCGTGAGGTCCCCCGAAGCCTCGAGTGCCTCGTATACCTGCGGGTTTATGCCATCTGCCCCAGGAAGGATCGAGAGGGCCATATCGCAGACCGAGGTGATGCCCATGCCGTTGAGCGCGGTGAAGTAGTCGCGATAGATACCGCACTTCTGCTCGGTGGTAAAGCTCGAGAGCACGCGCGCCACGTAGACCATGCCCGCCGCCTCGCGGATGACGCCCGTCAGATGGCCCTGCTCGTCGCGGTCAAAGCTGCCGCCGGCGGGAGGCTCGGTGTCGTCGGTGATGCCCAAGGCGCGAAGGCCGGCAGTGTTGGTCCACAGCGTGTGTGCATCACCCGAGTACATGGCCACGGGCCGGTCGGGGAAGGCGGCGTCGAGCGAGGCGCGGGTTGGCACGATGGGCGGGTTCCACAGGGCCTCGCGCCAGCCGTGCGTCACGAGCCACGAGCCGTCGTCGGGGCGGCTGGCAGCCCACGCCTGCAGGTGCGCCACGCAGTCGGCTTCGGAAGTGCCCGCGTACTCGGTGGCCAGCGCGCTCGGAAAGAGCGCCGCGTGGAATACATGCTGGTGAGCGTCGTGGAAGCCCGGGCAGATGAAGGCGTCCTCCCAGTCCTCCACGAGGGCGCCCTGGGCCAACTCTCTGGCCTGATCGCGCGGCGCAATGGCACTCACGCGTCCGCCACGCACCGCGACAGCCAGCGGACGAGCCACGTCGCAGCCTGGCTCGGCAGTGAATACGTTGGTCGATGTTATGACATAGTCGGGCTTCATTCCTGCTCCCCTGTCGCTGTTTATGCGACAAGTTTAGCGCTTGCCCAACTGGTAAGAAGCCGTTTCGCCGCGGCGTTCGGAGCTCGGTTGGGCCGACGGTGGCCCACCACAGGGGTCTTCGGTCGCGACTTTGGAGCCAAAAGGGCGAAAGTGTTCAAGAAATGCCGTTAGTGTGTCATGTTTTCGTGCCGAACCTCGAAGCATCTGGTTCGCGTCGCATCCAACAGGGCAAACACAAGCGTTCCGGACCCACCTTCACGATGGATCCGGAACGGATGACACACTAACGGCGTTTCTTGAACGGTATGGGCCTCGTGGCTGCGGAAGCTCCCGATCCATGCCCACTGAGGCGCTAGTCCTCCAAGTAGCGGCTCAAGAACTCGCGCGTGCGCGGCAGCTGGGGGTTGGTGAACATCTGCTTCGGGTCGCCCTGCTCGGCGATGACGCCCTGGTCCATGAACACGACCTTGTCGCTCACGTTCTTGGCGAAGGCCATCTCGTGGGTGACCACCACCATGGTCATGCCTTCGGCGGCCAGGTCGCGCATGACGTTGAGCACCTCGCCCACGATCTCGGGGTCGAGTGCCGAGGTAGGCTCGTCAAAGAGCATGAGGTCAGGCTTCATGCACAGCGCGCGGGCGATGGCCACGCGCTGCTTCTGGCCGCCCGAGAGCGAGGTCGCCGGCGCGTTGATAAAGTCGGACAGGCCCACGGCTTCCAGGTTCTTGCGCGCCTCGGCCTCGGCCTCATCCTTGCTCATCTTCTTGAGCGTGACGGGGGCTAGCGTGCAGTTGTCCAGCACGTTCTTGTTGTTGAACAGGTTGAAGCTCTGGAAGACCATGCCGATCTTCTCGCGCAGGCGGTTGATGTTGACACGGTCGGCTGCCAGGTCCTCGCCGTGGAACCAGATATGACCGGAGTCGGGCGTCTCGAGCAGGTTCATGCAGCGAAGCAGCGTGGACTTGCCGCTGCCCGACGCACCGATGATCGTGACCACCTCGCCGGGATTGACCGAGAAGTCGATATCCTTGAGCACCAGATGGCTGCCAAAGGACTTGCGCAGGTTCTCCACGCGGATGAGCGGCTCGACCGCAGCGTTGTCCAGACCCATGGCCTACCTCGCCTTCTTCTTGTCGAGCGAATACTCGGAGCTGCCCGTGCCAGCCACGGTGCCCACCGTGGCGTTCATGTCGGAGACACTGGTCAGGGGCTGGGGCTCCACCGAAAGACGCTGGGCGAACTTGCCCAGAAGCCAGCTGGCCACCATGGTCAGGAACAGGTAGCACAGCGTTGCCACCACGTAGAGCTCGACCTGCTTGAAGTAGATACCCACCACGGTCTTGGTGGCAAACATCAGGTCGAACACGCCGATGACGGAGAGTACCGAGGAGTCCTTGATGTTGACAACCAGCTCGTTGGAAAGGGCGGGGATGGCGTTCTTGACGCCCTGCGGGAAGACCACCTTGATCATGGCCTGCCACTGCGAGAGGCCCAGCGAGCGCGCGGCCTCGTTCTGGCCCGGATCCACCGCTTCGATGCCGCCGCGCAGTACCTCCATCATGTAGGCGGTGGAGTTGAGCGAGATGGTCACCAGGCCGGCCACGAAGGTGGACCACACCTTGCCGATCTCGCTCACCGTCATGCCCGAGTTGCGCAGCAGGCCAAAGCCCGCAAAGTAGATGAGCATACCCTGCACCATCATGGGCGTGCCGCGCACCACGGTTGAGTACACCTTGGCAAAGCCGCAGCCCAGCACCTTGAAGAAGCGCACCGCGTCGTTGTCGGAACGGTCGATCTGCTGGATGCGCAAAAACACCAGCAGGATGGCCAGCACGAAGGCGATGAGCGTGCCAAAGACCGACAGCCCAACGGTAGTGAGGATGCCCTGGCCGATGATGCCGTAGCTCTTGTCCAGCATGTAGACGATGGAGCTCAGGAAGTCGGAGGGGTTCTTGTCGTGGGAGAGGCTGTCGTTGACCACCGCGAGGAAGCCCATCACCGCACGGTCCACGAACAGCGCCGCCGTGATAGCCCAGACCGCATACGAGCCTAGACGTGCCGCGGTCTTGCCCACGGGTGTGGTGAAGGGCGAGGTCTTCTGGTACGCGTCGCCCTTCCAATGCGTGAGCTTCCAGACGAGCGCGATCGCCGAGACGGCGAGCCATGCCATGAGGAACCAGTACATGGCCACCTCGACCGAGTAGGCGCCACGCAGGAAGCTCATGGCGCTTCGGCGCTGCATGGAGAACCAGATACCGATGACCGCCACAAACGACGTGGCCAAAAAGACGTAGCGATGGTCGTCGGTAACAAACGACCTCGCCTTCTCAAAGCGCTTCAATGGGATGGACCTTTCTCACAGGCGAGAGGAGTGCAGGGGCTGCCCCAGCAGCGAGGAACACCTGCGCCGCCAGGGCAGCCCCCTCTGTTGCGTATGCCTTACTCAGGCTGACGCTCGACGGCGGCGGCCCAGATCTCCTGGCGCTCCTCCTCGGAGATGCCGTTGAGGATGTCGTTCATCTGAGCGACGATGTCGTCCTGGCCCTTGGAGAGGCCGACGTTAACGGGGACCTCCTCGGAGAAGCCCTTGCCCTCCTCGAAGATGATGCCCACGAGCTCGGGATGCGCCTCGGTCATGCTAGCGATGTTGCCCACGTCAAAGGTGATGGCGTCGCAGGAACCCGCGAGCAGGTTAGAGATCTGGTCGGGCACGGTGGGCACGGGGCTCAGGTGGTTGACGCCCTCGATCTCGTCGATGACGGTGTCGAGCAGGGTGTCCTTCTGGCCCAGCACGGCGGCGCCGGCGAAGTCCTGGATGGAGGTGGCGTTCTCGTACTCGGAGCCGGCCTTGACCATCAGGCCGTAGGTGCCCACGTAGTAGGGATCGGTAAAGTCGATGGACTCCATGCGCTCGGGCGTGGCGGTCATGCCGGCGATGATGACGTCGATCTGGCCCTGGCCGAGCGCCTCGATGAGGCCGTCCCACTCGAGCTTGACGGCAACGGGCTCAAGGTCCATGCCCGCGGCGATGGCCTTGGCGATCTGCACGTCGTAGCCGTCGGCAAAGGCACCGGAGACGTTCTCGATGGGGATGGTGTACTCGGACTCCTCGGTGGCCTGCCAGTTGTAGGGAGCGTAAGCGGCCTCCATGCCCACGCGCAAGGTGCTGCCGGCGGCAAAGGCGATGTTGCTGGAGCCGACGGCCTCCTCGACGGCTGCGTCGGGGTCGTCCTCGGCGGCGGGGCCGCAGGCCACGAGGCCCAGAGAGACGCTGGCAAGCCCAGAGAGCTTGAGGAAGTCACGACGCGAGAGCTTAGTGGGCATATTGGATGATGCAGTATTGGCAAAGCGGATAGTCATGGCGATTCCTCTTTCTCTTGTTTGCCAAATCCCCTTTCACGCAGCGCAACCGGAGGGGGCCCATCCCCCTCCCCCTTGCAACTCAATGCGAGAAAGTTACGTGCGTATTGGATACGGTAGGCAATCCCTACTACCGCTGCAAGAAAGAGGCTGGCTTTGATACAACTCCGCAACAGCGCGAGCGGGTTGAACACCGGGGACGGTTCCCCTCTGTCCGAAAGTCGAACAAGGAGAACCGTCCCTGATGTCTGAGGCTAGCGCTCAGGCCAGCCGGGGCCGACCACGGGCGCCTGCGGGCTGCTCCATTCGCCCAGCTTGGCATTGGGGGCCGCATCCAGCGTGAGCGGAGCCGTGACGCCCGCGCGCAGGTTACGCAGGGCCGCCAGCGCAATCATGGCACCGTTGTCGCCACACACCACCATGGGCGGCACCGTCACGCGCACACCCATCTTGGCAAAGCGCTCCTGATAGGCTGCGCGCAGAGCCGGATTGGCCGCGACGCCGCCACCCACGCAGAAGTCGGACACGCCCGTCTCCTCCACCGCAGCAGCAGCCTTGGCCACCTGTACGTCAACCACGGCCGCCTGGAAGCTGGCGGCAAGGTCAGGCAGGTTGATGGGTCGACCGGCTTTGTTCTCGCCCTGGATGTAGGTGATGACGGCCGTCTTGAGGCCGCTCAGCGAGAAGCGGTAGTCGTGGCTGTGCATCATGGCGCGCGGGAAGGCGATGGCGCGCGGGTTGCCCTGTGCGGCCAGCTTGCTGATCACGGGCCCTCCCGGATACCCGAGCCCCAGAGCCTTGGCCACCTTGTCGAAGGCCTCGCCTACCGCATCGTCGATGGTCTGGCCCAGAACCTGGTAGTCGCCCCAGGCGCGCACATGCACCAGCATCGTGTTGCCGCCACTCACCAAGCTCGCCACGAAGGGCGGCTGCAGGTCGGGCGTCTCGAAGAGGTTGGCCAACAGGTGTCCCTCGAGGTGGTGTACCGGCACCAGCGGCAAGCCCGTGGCGGCGCAGACGCCCTTAGCGAAGGCGACGCCCACTACCAACGCGCCCACGAGGCCCGGTCCAGCCGTGACGCCAATGCCCGCGAGGTCGGACGGCGCCAGCGTGTCAATGCCAAAGTGCTCGCCAGCCTTGGCCAGCGTCTCCTCGAAGACGCCGACAATCGCCTCGGTGTGCTTGCGGCTGGCGATCTCGGGTACTACGCCGCCAAAGCGCGCGTGGAAGTCGATCTGGGTGGCCACCACATTGGCGCAGATCGTGCCGTTGCCGTCAATGATGGCCATGGCCGTCTCATCGCAGCTGCTCTCGATGGCGAGCACGAGCGGACCCGCGGCGGCGATAGCCTCTGCCTGGCACGGCGTGCGCTCCTCGGGGAGAATCGGCCACGGACGCACCGACGGCCGAGGCTCCGGGCGCTCGCCCGTCTTGTCGACGTCGGTGACCAGCGGCAACGCGGCCGTCATGATCAGGGCGTCGTTACCTGGGCCGTAGTAGTCGCGGCGGCAGCCCACGCGCATGAAGCCCAGGCTCTCGTACAAGCCGCAGGCCTCGAAGTTGCCGTCGTGCACCTCGAGCGTAATCTCGTTTGCACCCCAAGTCTGGCCGTCGTAGGCCAGGCGCGCCAGCAGGCGGCTGGCGATGCCCTCGTGCCGGCGATCCGCCCTCACGGCAACGTCGAGCACCTCGAGTCGGTCGCCTGCGAGCAAGCCGCCGGCAAAGCCGATGATGCTGCCACGGTCATGCGCCACCCACCAGGTGCGGCCAGGCTGTGAGAGTTCCTCCTCGAACATCGGCGCGAGCCACGGCTCGTGCACACCGCCCGCAAAGGCCTCCCCCTCCAGAGCCTCCACCTGCACAATGTCGTTGACCGACATCGGGCGCAGCTGGGTATGGATGCCCGCCAGCTCCTCAGCCACGCCGGAACCCTCGACAAAGCCCGACTTGCCCAGGCCCAGACGCTGGCGCTCCGCCTCCTCGGCGTCGGAGAGGCGCGTATAGATGGGCAGCACGAGCGCCGGGTCGCCGGAGTCTCGCACGTCGTCGCGCGAAGTCGTGGCAGCCGCACGCAGCAGCCCCTCCGAGGAGGGATGCCAGCAGTCGTCGTCGGCAAAGCGCGCAAAGCCCGCAGCCTCGAAGCTTGAGCGGTACTTCTTGAGGCCGTCACCCGTGAGCATGATGGCGGCCACATCGGCGCGCGCCGCCCACTCGTCCACGCAGGCCTGCGCTTTGACTACCGTCTCCGACGCAAAAGTGCGCACGGGACCCTCGTCGCCCAGCTGATAGATGCCCGGGTAGACCTCGCCACGCATGGCATCGCCCACCACACCCAAAAGGCCGCGGACGCCAGCAGCCCATGCATGCCAAGCGGCGGCGTCGAGCGTCGAGGCGCCATGCAGCGAAACGCCCAGACCGCAGCTGAGACCCTTGGCCGTGGCGATGCCAATACGCACGCCCGTAAACGAGCCGGGACCACGCCCCACCAGCACATCGTCGACGTCGGCCATCGTCAAGCCCGCCCGCGCGAGACAGTCGAGCGCCGTGGAGGTGAGCTCCACGTTGGTCTGGCGGCGGCAGAGGTGATCCCCGCCGGCAAGAACGCGCACGTGCGCGGTGGGAGCGTCTCCCGTCCACTCCGCAACGGAGCAGCACAGCATGTCGGTTGAGGTGTCGAGCGCAAGCACGATGCGCACGTCGGTGTTGGTGGTCATCGTCGGCCTTTCTGGTGGTTTTGCAACCAACCAGTGTAGCCGCAACGCGCACCCATGGGTCACATCACGCAAAACGGGCAGAGTTGGCAGCGTTGCCCGGGATCGGGCAGGCGCACCGTCGAGATGCTGACTACGTCAGGCTTGCCACCAGCTCCTCGGCACGGGCGCCATGTGCCACCAGTCGCACCTCGCGCGGCGGCTCCTCACCTACCGCCGCCCGCTCGTCCAGGCGCGTGAGGTACACGTCGAGCCGCTCAGGGCCAATCTGGTCGGAGAACTGCTCGCCCCACTCGATGACACAGGGGCCATCTCCCTCTAGCGCGTCATAGAAGCCGATGTCCTCGAGTTGGTCGGGATCGTCCAGGCGATAGAGGTCAAAGTGGTCGAGCGGCATGCTAGAGCCTTCGTACACCATGAGGATGTTGAACGTGGGGCTCGTGACGTCGTCGGTGATGCCCATGCCAGTCGCCATGCCCTTGGTGAGCTGCGTCTTTCCGGCTCCGAGGTCGCCCGTTAGCACCAGGACGTCGCCCGCCTGGAGCAGTGCCCCGAGCCGTGCGCCAAGCGCGATGGTCTCCTCGGTTGTATGGGTCACGAAGCGTCTCTCGCTCATGCTCGCTCTCCTCATCGTCAATCTGACCCGCCAATTGGACATCGGGGACGGTTCCCTTTGTCCGAACGGGAGAATTCGGACAAAGGGAACCGTCCCCTTTGTCCGAAGCTGCTACTGAGCTGCCGGGTGCTCGGCCAGCCACGCGCCGACCATGCGCATGTCGGCCTCGAGCAGGGGCAGCCAGTCCTGGTGGTAGATGGTCGCCGCGGGGTGGAACGTGGGGCACACCACAAAGTGGCCCGTCTGGTACAGCTGCCCGCGCAGCCTGGTAACGCCCTGCTCCGTGCGCAGCACGAACTGCGTGGCAAAGTTGCCCAGGCACACGATCACATCGGGCCAGATGGAACGGATCTGTTCGCGCAGAAACGGGCTGCACGCCGTGATCTCCTCGGGCCGGGGGTTGCGGTTTGAGGGCGGGCGGCACTTGATCACGTTGGCGATGTAGATGTCCTCACGCTGCAGGCCTGCCAGCGCCAGCAGGCTGTTGAGGCGCTGGCCAGCGGCGCCCACAAAGGGCTCGCCCTGCAGGTCCTCGTTGCGGCCAGGACCCTCGCCGATGAACATCACGCGCGCGTGGGGATTGCCCACGCCAAACACCAGGTTGGTGCGCGTCTCGCCAAGCGGGCACAGTCGGCAGTCGCCCAGCACCGCCCGGATCTCCTCGAGCGTGACCTCCCGCGGCTTCTGATGGTCGTGGCCGGGAATCCGCATCACTGCCATGTTGCCCTCCGCATTCGCAAGAGAGGGGCGCTCCCTCTTCTGTCTCGGCACGTGTCTCCTCCCTATGGCGAGCCGTGAAGTGCTCGCCCGCGCTAGACGTACACCTTCTCCATGCGCATGCCAAAGTTGCACGTCACCTCGTAGTTGATGGTACCGCGCAGCTGGGCCATCTCATCGGCGGTGATGCGTTCGTCGCCGTCCTCGCCGATGATGGTCACCAGGTCGCCCTCGGCCACCGGCGTGGCGCGGCGGTACGAGCGCACCGGGTTGGTGTCGACCGCAAACATGCACTGGTCCATGCAGATGTTGCCCACCTGCCGCGCACGTGCGCCGTGCACCAGCACCTCCATGCGTCCCGACAGGGTGCGCGACAGGCCGTCGGCGTAGCCGAGGGGAATGGTGGCCACCTGCACGTGCGGAGTGGGCACACGGTAGTTGAGGCCGTAGCTCACGCCCTCGCCCACGGCCGGGTAGATGGCGCGGGTCACGCGGGCGCGCACGCTCATGGCGGGCGTCAGCGAGATGCGCGGCGCCGTGCTCTCGGCGGGCTGGAGGCCGTACAGGCCAATACCCGCGCGGCACATGTCGTTGTGGAGCTCGGGATGCAGGATGGTGCCTGGGGTGTTGTCACAGTGCACCATGCCCACGTCGCAGCCCGCGTCGCGCAGAGCCTTGACCGTGTCCATGAAGCGCCTGGCCTGCAGGCTAAAGTCCCAGTCCTGGATGTTGTCGGCGGTGGCAAAGTGCGTGAAGGTACCCGCGCACGAGAGGCCACGATGGAAGTCGATGGCATGGCGGAACTCCACCGCGTCCTCGGGCAGCACGCCGATGCGTGTCATGCCGGTGTCGAGCGCCAGATGGTACTTGCCGATCTTGCCCGCTGCAGCTGCGCACTCGCCATAGGCAAGGGCGAACTCGCTGGTAAAGACGCTGGGCATGATGTCGTAGTCGACGAGCGTCTGGATGGCGGTCTCGGGGGCCTGGTTGAGCATCAGGATGGGCCACTCGATGCCAGCCTCGCGCAGCTCGACGCCCTCGGCCACCGTGGCCACGGCAAACTGGTCGGCGCCAGCCGACTTCATGGCCTTGGTGCACTCCACGGCGCCATGGCCGTAGGCATCGGCCTTGACCGCGCACATGAGCTTGGTGCCCCTGTTGAGCAGGGCCTTAAAGGCTCGCGTGTTCTTGCGAATGGCATTGAGATCGATCTCGACCCACGCCCAACGATCGGTGGGCTCCGATGTGAGAGGCATGATGCAACTCCCCCTTCAGCGACTGTGGGCGCACCCTCGCGCCCTCCGACGCTGCCGTGGGCGGGCGACCCCGGGCGGCAGCACACGCATTCTACTCGTACTCGAGCCCCGCCATCATGGAGCGTTCCTCCACGGCGTCGACGGCGAGGCCAATCATGTCGATGAGGTCGCCGGCCATCACGCCGCGCGAGCCATAGCGCTCGGCCGCCATCAGCGCGCTTTGGCCGTGGATCTCGCAGGCCAGGGCAGCGAGCAGCGGCAGGTCGGTGCCGTCGATCTGCTCGCGTGCCATGAGCGCCGCCATGATGCCACCGAGCACGTCGCCCGAGCCGGCCGTAGCCAGCGACGCGGGACCTGGCTTGGGCAGCACGGCTGCCTCGACACCCACGCAGGCACTGGCGTTACCCTTGGCCAGCACGGTCAGCTCGCTGCCGCCGTCGGCCCACACCACCCTGCGCGCCGCGTCCAGCATGGACGTGAGCGAATCGGGCGGGGTGTCGGCAAGGCCCACCAGGCGGCCCAGCTCGGCGCGGTGCGGCGTGAGCACGATGGGCGCCGTGCGGCGCAGCAGCTCGGGGAACTCGTCGATCTGCCCAGAGGTGAGGCGCGAGATGCAGTTGATGGCGTCGGCGTCCACCACCAGGTTGGCGTCGGTGTTGAGCAGGGCAGAGACCACCGCCACGGTGCCCGACGACACGCGCATGCCCGGACCCACCAGCGTGGCCGTACGGCGCTCGGCCAGACGCACAACCAGATCGGCAGCGCGGGTCGAGAAGCAGCCATCGGCCTCGGCGGGCAGGCCCACCACCGGGATCTCGAGCATACGCGACTGGACCACCGGCACGATGGGCTCGGGCACAGCCAGGGTCACGTAGCCGGCACCCGCGCGCGCGGCTGCCAGGGCAGCCATCATGGGCGCTCCGGTAAAGCGCTTCGAGCCGCCCACCACCAGCACCGAGCCGCGCGAGAACTTGTCGACCGCATTGGTCGGCGGAACGATTACCGACTGGTAGTCGGAGAGGTCGGCGCGCCAGGCCACGGGATCCGCCTCGATGGCCAGCTGCTCGGTCTGCTCGGCAAGCGGGGCCACCACGATGGCGCCGCAGACGTCGCGCCCCTCGTCGGACAGCAGGCCTGGCTTGAGCGTGAGCATCGTAACCGTCTCGTCGGCCACGATGCAGGCGCCGTTGGCATGGCCGGTCTGCGCCGAGAGCCCGCTGGGCACGTCGACCGCCAGCACGCGCGTGCCCGACGAGTTGATGCAGTCGATCCAGATGTCGAACGGCGCGCGCGGCGTGCCGTGAAAGCCCGTGCCAAACATGCAGTCAATGACCACGTCGGTCTGCTCGAGCAGCGCCTCGACCTCGTCGCGCGGCGGGGCGATGCGCGCCTCGACGCCCACCGAGAGCGCGCTCTGCGCCACCATGCGGGCCAGATCGCTCACGATGTCGCCCGCCTCGATGGGCGAGATGACGGTGACGTGGATGCCCTTGCGCAGCAGCTCCTCGGCCGCGACCCAACCGTCGCCGCCGTTGTTGCCAAAGCCGCAGAACACCGTCACGTACTCCACGTCGCCCATACCCAGGGCCTCGCTGGCGGCGGAGGCGCCGGCACGGTGCATGAGCTCCGAAATGCTCACGCCCACGCGCGTGAGCCTCTCCTCGAGCGCCCGGACGTCCTCGACGTTCAGTACCGGCTGCATACCTCACCCCTCCAAACGGGAAAGAAACGGTCGTTGCCTATGATAGCGGCTTGTTTTGGGTCATGGGTCCGTGGCGAGCAGGGCTACCCCAACGACACAGCATGACAGTCAGAGCAACAGGTGCCGCCCCAGCGCCACGTCAGCGTTGGGGCGGCACCTGTCGTCATGAGCCATTGTTGCTAGCTGGGGTTTTCGAGGGTCGAGGAGACCTCGTCCTGCAGGCGCTCCAGCTCGTCGATGACCGAGCGGGCCTCCTTGAAGGAGGTGAGCAGCTCGCGCTGCGGGTCGCGCTCGTCCTTGGGCTTGGGGCGGACCTCGTCGGTCACCAGCAGCGCCATGGCCGTGGCCACGTCATGGGTGAACGAGAGCGAGAGGGCGATCTCGGCGACGCCACGCTCGTCGGCCGCCTGGCGGGCACGTCCCTGCAGCAGGGCCACGGGACGGCCGTTGTCGGCCTGACCCACCGTGACGTCCCAGCGCGTGACTCCCTGGCCCGGGCCGCACTCGAGGGCCTTGAGCACGGCGCGGCGCGCCGCAAAGCGAGCGGCGTAATGCTCCGCCGGACGCGCCATAGCCTCGCAGTACCTGCGCTCCTCGTCGGTGAAGACCTTGCGCACCATCGAGGGGTGGCGAGAGATCGCCCGCTCCATGCGGGCGATCTCCATGATGTCTATGCCAACGCCAGCAGAAGCCACGACTACTCCACCGTGACGGACTTGGCCAGGTTGCGCGGCTTGTCCACGTCGTAGCCGCGGTCGCGGGCCACGTAGCGGGCCAGCAGCTGCAGGTGAATGACGGCGACGGTCGGGAACAGCAGCTCGTCAGCCACGGGCGGCACCCACAGCACCTCGGAGCACATCTTGGCCACGCGCTCATCGCCGTCGGTGGCCACACCGATCACCACGGCGCCGCGAGCCAGGCACTCCTGGATGTTGGAGACGGTCTTGTCGTGCACGTGGTCGGCCGGCACGACGGCAACCACCGGGAAACCGCCCTCGATGAGCGCGATGGGGCCATGCTTCATCTCGCCGGCAGGGTAGGCCTCGGCGTGCAGGTAGCTGATCTCCTTGAGCTTGAGAGCGCCTTCGTAGGCGGTGGTGGCGTTGACGTTGCGCCCCAGGAACAGCGAGCTCTGCTTGCCGCGGAACAGACGCGCGGCCTGCTTGTCCTGCCAGCGACGGGCCAGCACCTCGCGCATGATGTCGGGCAGGGTCTCCAGCTCGTGGAAGTGCTTCTCGACCTCGGCACGCTCCATGCTCCCGTTGGCCAGCGCCAGGCGCAGGGCCAGCAGGTAGGAGGCCACCATCTGGGCGGTGTAGGCCTTGGTGGAGGCCACGGCGATCTCGGGGCCAGCCTGAATGTAGAGGGTGCCGTCGCTCTCGCGCGCGGCGGTGGAGCCCAGCACATTGGTGATGGCAAAGACGTTGCAGCCCATGCCGCGCATGCGACGGGCGGCGGTGAGGGTGTCGGCCGTCTCGCCCGACTGGGTGATGACCACGCACATGGTGTGGTCGGTGACCAGGTACTCCTCGTTGTAGTTGAACTCGCTCGCGTACTCCACGGCCACCGGGATGCGCGCCCAGCGCTCGATGGCGGCCTTGGCGATGAGGCCCACGTGGTAGGAGGTGCCACAGGCGATGATCACGATCTTGTCGACGGCGGCGAGCTCCTCGCGGGTGAGGCTGAGCTCATCGAGCTCGATGCCGTGCTTGCCCAGGCGGTCCTTGAGCAGGCGCTCGAGGGCCTCGGGCTGCTCTGAGATCTCCTTGGCCATGAAGTCGGAGTAGCCACCCAGCTTGGCGGCAGAGGCATCCCAGTCGATGTCGATCGCGGACGGATGCTCAACCTTGCGGCCGTCGCGGTCGGTGATGCTCACCGTGCCGTCGGGCGAGAGGGTCGCCACGTCAAAGTCGTCGAGCTGCAGCACGTGAGAGGTCACGCCAGCCAGCGGCATGACATCGGAGGCGCAGTAGGCACCGTCGTCGGTGCTGGCCACCACCAGGGGCGACCCGTTGCGCGTGCACACGAGCGTGCCGGGCACATCGGAGCAGACGCAGGCCACGGCCCAGCTGCCCTCGAGACGGTCGCAGGCGTTGCGCACGGCGGCAGCAAGGTCGCCATGCGCGGGACCGTCCCAAGCCTCCTGGATGAGATGCGGGATGACCTCGGTATCGGTGTCAGAGACAAAGGTGTGGCCAGCGGCCATCAGCTCACGGCGCAGCTCCTGGAAGTTCTCGATGATACCGTTGTGCACGACGGCGATGCGACCCGTGCCGTCTAGGTGCGGATGGGCATTGCGGTCGGTGGGGGCGCCGTGGGTGGCCCAGCGGGTGTGACCGATGCCGCAGGTGCCCACGGGGTTGGCAGCCGCCGCGCGCTCGCGCAGAACGGCCACGCGGCCGGCGCACTTGACGCCGTGCAGGTTGCCCGACGGCGACACCACCTGGATACCCGCGGAGTCATAGCCGCGGTACTCGAGGGTCTGCAGTCCGTCAAGCAGCCAGGAGGCTGCTTGCTTGGTTCCGGTATAGCCAACAACGCCACACATGTTTGTCCTCCAAACGTCATGGTGCGACCGAGCTTCGCATGCCTCTTGGCAGGCAAGCGAGTCTCGGGCACGGGCCAGCCGCGTCTCAGGCGCGGGGCCGCAGTCTGTTACGCGTGATCTTGGATGTCGAAGAGGCCTCTGTTACGGGGCACGCCCGCCTTTTGCTCCCCTTCTTACGACTCACCCATGTGGCCGTGACAGCATCCGCCGAGTGTTTCGATAACTGCCACCCTCGTCAACCAGCCCATTCTGGTCCAGGCGCTAACGGTGCCCCACGCACTCCCTTCCAAGGCGTACCGTTTGGGGTTAAGAATAGCCGACTCCCCACACCGTGAAAAGCGGCCATCCACCAGCTCGACAACAAGAGCACCAAACGCGTTGTGCCGGCTTCCTCGACCATATGGGACGGTCAAAAAAGGGGCCGGGAGAAGACTCCCGGCCCCTGCGTAGGTGACGCTTTCCTGCGGGCCTTACACCCAGTCGACGACGTCGACCCAGGTGAGCAGGAAGTCCTGCTCGTGCACGCGGCCGCGCGACAGCTCGGCGGCAGCCACGATGGAACACCAGCTCTGCACGTAGGCAACCGTGCAGCCCTGGAGCTCGCAGTAGCGGTGCAGGTACTTCTCGGCAAAGTCGTTCTCGCCGTTCATGATCAGGTGCAGGTAGGTGATGGCGCAGTCGGCAGCGCCGTTGCCCTGGGTGGCGTGCGCCCAGTCCAGGATGACCGGCGCGCTGCCATCGTCGGGGATGACGATGTTGGACGGCACGAAGTCGCCGTGGCACAGCTTGCTGTGGTTGGGCATGCCCTCCAGCGAGTGAAGCAGCTCGTAGCGCTGCGCCTCGCCGATGATGTCGCTCGCCGCGTTGATCATACGGGTGAGCTTGTCCTTCTGGCGGCCCATCAGCGGGCTCTTGTGGGCATGCACGTCGAGCTCGAGGCTGATCAGCTGGTCGAGGATCTCGTCCTCGCGCTCAGGGTTGGCCTTGAGCTGCTCGCGCAGCGTTTGGCCCTCGACCTTCTTGGTGGAGATGGCCCAGTTGACGCCGGCCTTGCTCACCTCGACGAGCTCGGGCACGTTGATGCCCGCCTGCTCGGCGCGAGCCAGCTTGGTCGCCTCGGCAAAGATGTCGGCCGCAGGCTTGTTGCCGTTGAAGACCTTGACCACCGTGTCGCCGCAGTCGTAGACGATCTTGTTATGGCGCTCGACGATGACCTGCTTGTCCTTGGGAAGTCTCATCTGTGTGCTCCTCTTCTCGAGATGTGCGAAGGTCGTCCGACTAGTCCTCGTAGCTGCTGGCGGGACGGTCGTAGTAGGCATCAAGGTAGAGTTCCTTGATCTCGCTGATCAGCGGGTAGCGCGGGTTGGCGCCGGTGCACTGGTCGTTGAAGGCCTGCTCGCTCATCTCGTCGAGGGTGTCCAGGAAGTACTGCTCGTCGACGCCGAAGTCCTTGATGGTCGGCTTGACGCCCACGTGGGCCTTGAGCTCCTCGATGCCGGCCACGAAGTTCTCGAAGACCTCGTCGTCGTCAGCGCCAGTGAAGCCGCAGGCGCGGCCGAACTCGGCATAGCGCGCCTTGGCGTGCGGATACTGGTACTGGCTGAAGGTGCCCATCTTGGTCGGACGCTCGGCGGCGTTGTAGCGCATGACGCGCGTGAGGATGACCGCGTTGGCCCAGCCGTGCGGGATGTGGTGGAAGGCGCCCAGCTTGTGCGCCATGGAGTGGTTGACGCCCAGGAAGGCGTTGGCAAAGGCCATGCCGGCCAGGCAGGAGGCGTTGGCCATGTGGTCGCGGGCCTCGACGTCGTCGGGGTTGTCGTAGGCACGGGCCAGGTACTTGAAGACCAGCTCGCCGGCACGCAGGGCCAGGCTGTCGGTGTAGTCGGAGGCCATGATGGAGACGTAGGCCTCGAGGGCGTGCGTGAGCACGTCGACGCCGGAGGCGGAGGTCAGGCCCTTGGGCTGGGTCATCATGTTGTTGGTGTCCACGATGGCCATGTTGGGCAGCAGCTGGTAGTCGGCCAGCGGCCACTTGATGCCCGTCTCGGCGTCGGTGATGATGGCGAACGGGGTGCACTCAGAGCCGGTGCCCGAGGAGGTCGGGATGGCCACGAAGTAGCACTTGTTGCCCAGCGTCGGGTAGGTGTAGATGCGCTTGCGGATGTCCATGAAGTTCATGGCCATGTCCTCGAACTTGGCCTCGGGGTGCTCGTACATGAGCCACATGATCTTGGCCGCGTCCATGGCGGAGCCGCCGCCCACGGCGATGATGGTATCGGGCTCGAAGGACGCAATCTGCTTGACGCCCTCCTGCGCGCACTGCAGCGTGGGGTCGGGGGCCACGTCATAGAAGCAGGCGTGGGCGATGCCCATCTGATCGAGTTTGGCCTCGATCTGCTTGGTGAAGCCACTCTTGTACAGGAAGGAGTCGGTCACGATGAAGGCGCGCTTCTTGCCCATGATGGTGCCCAGCTCGTCGAGGGCCACCGGCATGCAATCCTTCTTGAAGTAGACCTTCTCGGGCACGCGGTACCACAGCATGTTCTCACGCCTCTCTGCAACCGTCTTGATGTTGATGAGGTGCTTGACGCCCACGTTCTCGGAGACCGAGTTGCCACCCCAGGAGCCGCAGCCCAGCGTGAGCGACGGCGCCAGGTGGAAGTTGTACAGGTCGCCGATGCCGCCCTGGCTGGAGGGGGTGTTGATGAGGATGCGGCAGGTCTTCATGGCCGCAGCGTGCTGGGCCATCTTCTCGGTCTCGGCCGTGTTGATGTACAGCGAGCTGGTGTGACCATAGCCACCGTCGGCAACGAGGCGCTCGGCCTTTGCGATGGCCTCGTCGAAGGTGGCGGCGTGGTACATGGCCAGCACCGGGGAGAGCTTCTCGTGCGCGAACTCCTCGGAGATGTCGACGCTCTCGACCTCGCCGATCAGGATCTTGGTGCTCTTGGGCACGTCGACGCCAGCCATCTCGGCGATGGTCGCGGCGCGCTGGCCCACGATGCGGGCGTTGAGGCGGCCGTTGATGATGATGGTCTTGCGGACCTTGTCGAGCTCCTCGCCCTTGAGGAAGTAGCAGCCACGGCGCTCGAACTCGGCCTTGGCCTCGTCGTAGACGTCGTCGAGCACGGTCACGCTCTGCTCGGAGGCGCAGATCATGCCGTTGTCGAAGGTCTTGGAGTGGATGATGGAGTTGACGGCCATGCGCACGTCGGCGGTGCTGTCGATGATGGCCGGGGTGTTGCCGGCGCCCACGCCCAGGGCGGGGGTGCCGGAGCTGTAGGCCGCCTTGACCATACCCGGGCCACCGGTGGCCAGGATAATGTCGGAGTCAGCCATGAGGGTCTGGGTGTTCTCGAGCGAGAGCGCCTCGATCCAGCCGATGAGATGCTCGGGGGCACCGGCGGCCACGGCGGCGTCGTTGACGATGCGGGCGGCCTCGGCCGTGCAGCCCTTGGCGCGCGGGTGCGGCGAGATCATGATGGCATTGCGGGTCTTGAGTGCGATGAGGCACTTGAAGATGGCCGTCGAGGTGGGGTTGGTCGTCGGGATGACCGCGCCGATGATACCGATGGGCTCGGCGATCTTCTTGATGCCAGCCACGGCATCCTCTTCGATGACGCCACAGGTCTTGGTGTTCTTGTAAGCGTTATAGATGTACTCGGAGGCGTAGTGGTTCTTGGTGACCTTGTCCTCAACGCAGCCCATGCCCGTTTCCTCGACGGCCATCTTGGCCAGCGGGATACGCGCCTTGTTGGCAGCCATGGCCGCCTCGAAGAAGATCTTGTCCACCTGCTCCTGCGTAAAGGTTGCATAGACCTTCTGGGCCTCGCGCATGAGGGCGAGCTTCTCCGGCAGCTCCTCGTTGCTCCGCACGACGAGGGCCGCGCCATCATTAAAGACGGCAGCGCTGGTCTCTTCAGACATCAGCATTCCTCCTTCGGTCGAACTTCCTAGACGTGCACTAACGGTAATCTACACTAACTAGCTGGTACTTTTAATGCGCTTGTTTTCCCGGGGATGGAAACGCGCAGCGCATGTATGCCGATAGATACTCACTTACAGAAGCGTAACGCCACGGTCCTCGCAGGCACGGGCGAACTCGCTGGAGAGTCCGCCGTCCGACACCACGACGTCGACGTCGCGAAGGTCGCATATCTTGAACGTCGAGGGTCGTTCCTCCTTGCTCGAGTCCATGAGGACGACGCACTCGTGCGAGCGTTCGACGAGCGTCTGCTTGAAGACCGCCTCGTCATCCGATCCGCACGAGAACCCCTCCTTGCGCTGGCAGCCCGTGACACCCAGAAACACCTGGTCAAAGCTCTTGGACCGTACGGCCTCGATGGCGCGCGCTCCGGTGGTGCTCATTGAGTAGCGGTTGAGTCTGCCGCCGATCAGGTAGGCCATCACGTGCTCGAGCTTGGCCAGCTCGGACGCGACGGTGAGGGAGTTGGTGAAGACCAGAAGCTCCATGTCCTCGATTGCGGCCGCGAGCGCCGTGGTGCTGCTTCCCGAGTCGATGAAGATGGTGTGCCCTGGGGCAATGAGCGCGGCAGCCTTCTTGGCGATATCGGTCTTCTCTGCCGAGCGCCTGCCAACACGGCGGGCCAGAAGATCGTCGGTGCCCACGGCAAAGCCCACGGACTTGGCTCCGCCATGCACGCGAATGATCTGGTGCTGCTGGTCGAGGGCCTTGAGGTCGGTACGCAACGTCATCTCGCTCACGTCAGGAAACCTGCGCTTTATCTGGGCAAACGTAACGCTTCCCTCACTGTTGACGAACTCGACGAGGGAATCCCTGCGCTCTGCCATCGCCATGCCGCATACCCCACTCTCAATCATCTGAGTATCTTCACTATGATACAGCATGAGAGCATCACCACCCCATAAGGAGCGCGGCGGGCGCCTTGACGCCCGCCGCACGCCACGCAGCCGATTAGTCCTCGTTCCAGTTCTCGAGCAGGAAGCGCTCGGCCGCCGGACACCACAGGCCGTTGTTGGCCTCGACGATGTCGGCCAGGGCTGCATAGCGCTCGTCCTCGTCGGCCTTACTCCGCAGGTCATCCAGGGCGATGAGCGGCATGGAGATGTGCGTGTAGATGAGCTTCTTGCCACCGGGAATGCCCGGCAGGTTGCAAGTGGTCTCAGCCGCAGCATCCAGACCGCCGATATGGGTGACCATGACGGCCGGGTCGATGCGGCCGGCTGCCGTCAGCTCGAGCGACTCGATCATGTCGGCCGTGTTGCCGCCAGTGGTGCCCATGACGTGCGTGGAGTTGTAGTGCACGTCATAGAAGTTGATGGGCGCCTTGAACTGCGTGTCGGTGGGACCTGCAAAGAAGTTGAGGCAGCCGTCGCGGCCCAGAATGGCGCTGGACTGCTCGATGACCGCAGCCACCGGGGCGTAGCAGAGCACGTCATCGTAGCCCTTGCCGCCCGTGATGGCGCGCAGCTCGGCCACGGGGTCTTCCTTGTTGCCCGTGTTGACAAAGTGCAGCTCGACACCTGTCTCCTCCTTGACCTGCTCAGGCGGGAAGAGGCTTGCGGCGCGGTCGAGGCGCTCCTGGTTGATGTCGGTCACCACGAGCAGCCCGGGCTTGCGGTCGCGATGCAGCGCATAGGTGAGCGCACCAAGGCCCATCGGGCCGGCTCCGGCGGTAATGGCAAGGTTGCCGCCCTCGCGGATGCCCATCTCATGGATATAGACGCCCATCTGCGTGTGATACGCCGCGTTGAGGGCACCGATGGAGCAGGACAGAGGCTCGGCCAGCGACGCCTGATAGTAGGCCTCGCCCTCGTACACGAGGAAGCTGTTGGTTGCAAAGATCTCCTGGGGCAGGATGCAGTAGGTTGCGTCGCCACCGCAGAACTCGTAGGAGTAGCCAGGAGAGTCCATGGAACCCTTGTAGTTAATGGCCGGCTGAATTGTGAACTTCTGGCCGGGCTTGTAGAGGTCGGCGTACTTGGCGCCCACCTTCACGATGTTGCCCGCGAACTCATGGCCAGTGATGGGCGGATGCTCCGCGGCGTCATCGTGGACGCGCTTGTGATCGGTGCCGAGCTTGGCCATCTTGTAGGTAGACATGCAAATGGAGTCGGAGATAACCTCGACCAGCATCTCGTCGTCGGCGATCTCGGGCAGCTCGATCTCCTCCAGGCGCAGATCCATAGCAGCGTGCAGCCTTACTGCCTTTGCCTTCATGCGACGTTCCCTTCTCGAGCGGCACATCCCTTGTTGTGCCGATGTACGTACTTTCGTTCCAACACCTTAACCACATTGTATTTATTGTTTCAATAACGTCAAGTGTTGTTGCGAAAATTCCCGTTTTGTCCAACGCTGCAAGCTAAATAGCGCCACTTGCCTGTGTTTTATGCCCGTTTGCAGGTCTTATCTTTGCCAATGGGTGCAATTCCCCATTTCCTTCTTGAACTTTTGTTTTGACAGTAATAGACTCCTAATTGTCGTTTCAACACCTTGCACTTCAAACGACAGATCCTCATCTGGAAGGAGAGGGAAATGGCAGACATTCGAGCGGGGGTTGCCAAGTTCGGCAAGTTCCTCAGCGGCATGGTCATGCCCAACATCGGTGCCTTTATCGCGTGGGGCTTCCTCACTGCACTCTTTATCGAGACGGGCTGGCTGCCCAACGCCTCGCTGGCCGAGATGGTCGGCCCCATCCTCAAGTACCTGATTCCCGTTCTGATCGCTGGCCAGGGTGGCCAGGCCATCGCCGGCCAGCGCGGTCGCGTCATCGGATCGGTCGCCGTCATGGGCGCCATCATCGGATCCGAGTACACCATGCTCATGGGCGCCATGCTCATGGGCCCGCTCGCTGGCCTCATCATCAAGAAGTGGGACGAGTTCGCTAGCACCTGGAAGCCCGCTGGCCTCGAGATGCTCGTCGACAACTTCTCGCTCGGCATCCTCGGCATGCTGCTTGCCATCGCCGGTTACTGGGGAGTCGGCCCCTTCATGGGCGGCATCCTGGTCGTCCTGCAGGCAGGCGTCGAGATGCTCGTCAATGCTCACCTGCTGCCCCTGCTGGCCGTCTTCATCGAGCCCGCTAAGGTGCTGTTCCTCAACAACGCCATCGGCAACGGCGTCTTCGTGCCCATCGCAACCGAGCAGGCCAAGACCGCTGGCCAGTCCATCATGTACATGCTCGAGTCCAACCCCGGCCCCGGCCTCGGCGTCCTCCTCGCCTACTGCCTCTTCTGCAAGGACGAGGCGACCAAGCAGTCCGCTCCTGGCGCCGTCATCATTCACTTCCTCGGCGGCATCCATGAGATCTACTTCCCCTACGTTCTCATGAACCCCAGGGTCATCATCGCCCCCATCGTGGGCAACATCGTCTCCATCCTGCTGTTCAGCATCTTTGGCTTCGGCCTCGTCGGCCCCGCCTCCCCCGGCTCCATCATCGCCTTCCTCGCCATGGCGCCCCAGGGCCAGACCATCATGATCCTGCTCGGCGTGCTTGCCGGCGCTGCCGTGTCCTTCCTGATCGCCTCGCCCATCGTTCGCGCCTCTGACGTCTCCGACCTCGCCGGTGCCCAGGCGGCCGTCTCCAGCATGAAGGCTGGCGACTCCCCCGCAGACGCCAAGGCTGGCTTCGGCGACAAGATCATCTTCGCCTGCGACGCTGGCATGGGCTCCTCCGCCATGGGCGCCACCCGCTTCCGCAACCGCATCAAGCTCGACCGCCCCGACCTCATCGTCGAGCATGCCTCCGTGGACGAGGTTCCTGCTGACGCCCGCATCGTCGTCGTGCAGGCCAACCTGGCCGACCGCGCCCGCAAGAGCGCCCCGCAGGCCCAGTTCGTGGTCATCAACAACTTCCTGTCCGACCCCAACCTCGACGGCCTGTACAACTCGCTCGTGGCTGCCTCCGCTGCAGCCGGCGTCGGCGAGACCGACCAGGACGAGCTCGTCAAGAAGATCGAGACTCCGACCCAGCCCAGCATCGCCATCGATCGCGAGGGCATCAAGATCGGTTGCCCGTCCGTCACCAAGGAGGAGGCAATCCGCGCCTCCGGCGAGCTGCTGATGGCTCACGGCGCCGTTGACGCAGGCTACATCGACGCCATGTTCGAGCGCGAGCGCGTCCAGAGCGTCTACATGGGCATGGGCGTCGCCATCCCGCACGGCACCAACGAGGCCAAGGACTCCGTCAAGAAGACCTGCGTCACCCTGCACCAGTATCCCGAGGGCGTCGATTGGGGCGAGGAGAAGGCCTACCTGGTCTTCGGCATCGCCGGCGCCGGCGGAGAGCACCTGCAGGTCCTGGCCAACGTCGCCCGCGCCCTAGAGGACGAGGAAGTCGTCGAGAAGATGCGCACCACCACCGACGTTGACTGGCTGCTGCAGATCTTGAGCTAGTCCCCTTCCCTTCCAACCTGGCAGCATCCTGATGCCAGGTACGTGCGGAGGCGCCGGAGCGGTCGAAAGACCACTTCGGCGCCTCTTTTTGCATCCACGCTGCATGTGCTATGGTCTTGCGGCAGCCACTAAGCAGCATCGCGCACGGTCCCAAGGAGCACCTATGTCCTCGCGCAAGAACAACCAGCTCGCGTACCTCATCGCCTGTCTCTGCGTCGCCCTTCTCGCCGGTACGCTGGCCATGGCCCTCTGCCGCCCCCATAAGGCCGAGGAGCCCAAGGAGAAACCCGCCAAGCAAGAGGTGGTCGTCATGGACAAGATGCAGAACGAATCTCCCGAGGAGAAGGAAGCCGAACTGGCACCGGAGGCCGAGACGGACCAACCCGACCCACGCGATACCGAGTTTGCCCTCGACCCCGCGCGCACGGAGTGGAGCTACGACGAGAGCGACACTAAGGTGGTCTACCTCACCTTTGACGACGGCCCTTCCGAGAACACGCAGGCCGTGCTGGACATCCTCGACGAGTACGGGATCAAGGCGGCTTTCTTTGTCACGGCCATCAATCCCGATTACCTGGACATGATCGGTGAGTGCTACCGCCGCGGACACACCATCGGCATGCACACCTACTCGCACGACTATGCGCAGGTATATGCCTCGTACGACGCCTACTGGGAGGACCTCGATGCCATCGCGGCAATCGTGGAGGACCAGATCGGCTACGTGCCCTGCTTCATCCGCTTCCCCGGCGGGTCGTCCAACACGGTCTCGGCCAACTACTGCACCGGTATCATGTCAACGCTTGCGCCGGATGTCCTCGATCGGGGCTACCAGTACTACGACTGGGACGCAAGCTGCGGTGACGGCGCCAAGCACACGGCAGACGAGCTCGTGGAGGCGACAAAGGCCGACACCAGCTACGGCTACACGAAGATCGTGTTCCTCATGCACGATGGCGCGAACAAGGAGACGACCGTCGAGGCGTTGCCCCGCATCGTCGAGTACTTTAAGAGCGAGGGCTACACCTTTGCGCCACTCGACCGCAGCACGCCAGCTCCCCACCACGGCATCGGTAACTAGCGCCCGACCGTCCGCTTATCCCAGCTTGCCTGCCACGAGAAGGTCGCGCACCTCAAACAGGTCCTTGCAGATGCAGGCCGCGTTCTCGCGGGCGAAGTCGTCGGGGGCAAGCATGTCGGGCACCATCACGGTTATAAAGCCGCCCGCCACGCCGGCGCGCACGCCCGAGAGGCTGTCCTCGAAGACGAGCGTGTGCGCAGGATCGACGCCCATTGCGGCTGCCGTGTTGAGGAAGATGTCGGGTGCGGGCTTGGGGTTGGCCATGCCCACGCCCGTGAAGAGCTCGCTGAAGTACTCGCGCACGCCACCGTTGGTGAGGTTCAGGCCGATGGCCTCGAGCGAGCTGGACGAGGCAACCGCCATGGGAATGCCCTGCTCCTTGAGGTAGGTGAGCAGCTCGTCGAGACCGGGCTTCTTGGGAGCGCCCTTCCGCAGCTCCTCGTGCACCATCTCGTAGGCCTTCTCGCGCACGTAGGCCGCATCGGCCTCGGGGGCGAAGCGGCTGATGACCGCCTCCATCGTCTTGCCCGATGTGCCACGCACCGCATCGGCGAGGCCCTCCGGATACTCGATGCCGATGGTCGCCAGCACCGGCGCCCACGTCCGCGTCCAGATGGGCTCGGTATCGAACATCAGGCCGTCCATGTCAAAAATCGCACCCTCGATCATCGTGCATCCCCTCCTCAGTTGCCTCTCTTCCCTTGCTATCTAGTCTAACGCCCGCTTGGCACACTTGCTCCTGGGGTACCCCTGTACTGCCAGCTCAACGGGACGGATGGCACGGGATTTCCCGCAAGCAGGCATGCCAAAAGGAGGGCCGCCCCGTCGGGCAGCCCTCCCCAGACTTTGTATGCGCTTGTGGAGATGCCGATGGCCTTATGCGCGATACTTCTCCACGGCAGCCAGGACGATGTCGTCCGCCTGCTTGCAGAGCTCGTCAGTCGGAGCCTCGGCCAGGATGCGCACGAGCTGCTCGGTGCCGCTTGCGCGCACGAAGCAGCGGCCGTTGCCAGCGAGGAACTCGTTGGCCCTCTTCTCGGCAGCCTTCACAGCGGGGTCTGCCATGGCCGCATCGCGGTCGGTGACCGGGACGTTGACAAGCAGCTGCGGATACAGCTTGACCGGACGCACGAGCGTGGAGAGGCTCTCCTTCTCCGAGCGGACCGCCTCCATGATGCGCAGGCTTGTCATGATACCGTCGCCCGTGTTCTCGATGTCGCCAAAGATGATGTGACCGCTCTGCTCGCCGCCCAGGCTGTAGCCGTTCTCGCGCATGCAGGCGTAGACGTACTTGTCGCCCACGTCGGTGCTCTCGTAGTTGATGCCGATCTCGTCGAGCGCCTTGAAGAAGCCGAAGTTGCTCATGACAGTGGGGACGATCGTGGACTTGGCGAGACCGCCGTGCTTGTTGAGGTAGCGGCCGCACACGTACAGGATCAGGTCGCCGTCGACCACGTGGCCGCGATCGTCAACAGCCAGGCAGCGGTCTGCGTCGCCGTCGTAGGCAAAGCCCACGTCGAGGTTGTTGCGCAGGACGTAGCTCTGCATCTCCTCGATGTGCGTCGAGCCGCAGTTGACGTTGATGTTGAAGCCATTGGGCGTGTTGTTGAACACGTAGACGTCGGCGCCCAGCGCGTCGAAGACGGGCTTTGCGACGCTCGATGCCGCGCCGTTGGCGCAGTCGAGGCCGACGCGCACGCCCTGAAGGCTGAAGTTGGCGCTCGCGATGAGGTGGGCGATGTAGCGATTGCGGCCCTGCATGAAGTCGACCGTGCAGCCGATCTTGTCGCCGGTTGCCAGAGGCACGTCGATCTCGCCGTCGATGTAGCTCTCGATCTGCTCGAGCACCGCCTCGTCCATCTTCTCGCCGTTATGGTTGACGAGCTTGATGCCGTTGTCGCCGTAGGGGTTGTGGCTGGCGGTGATCATGATGCCGCAGTCGAAGGCGCCGTCAGCCGTGACGTAGCTTACGCCCGGGGTGGGGATGACGTGCAGCATGTAGGCATCGGCACCACTGGCGACGAGGCCACTGACCAGCGCGGACTCAAACATATAGCTCGAGCGGCGGGTGTCCTTGCCAAGCACGATGCGTGCCTTGCGGTCCTGGCGCAAGCCATAGTACCAGCCAACGAATCGGCCGATCTTATAGGCATGCTCGACATTGAGGCCCTCATTTGCGCGGCCGCGGAAGCCATCGGTTCCAAAGTACTTCATCCGAATCCCCCTTGAGAGCGTTCGTTCTCGCAAATCCGATTCATTTTACCAGCGACCGTTGGTCCAAGCCGTGTCCCTCGGTGCACGGACAGAATCTGTGTACTTGGGCAGGTTGCCTTGAGGCGGGTTTTAGGTGCGCGCTCACTCCTGCGCGGGCCGTGCGTGCTTGCCGCGAGGCGGCTTGGTCTCGGTTCCCCACACATCCATAGACTCCGACCGACGAAAGACCCCGTCATCATCCAGGACGAACCCGTCCATAATGAGCGCGTCAATCAGGGGCTGGTAGCCTGGGACGCGAACCTCCTGGAGCCTCGTGCACCCAAAGAAGGAGGCCGTGATCTCATCCCAGTAGTTGAAGCGCAGGCTCATCTGGCTCAGGTCGGCGGAGACGAGCCTCGTGCATCCCTCGAAGAGACCTTCCAGCTTCCAGTCGTGGCACAGCACCCGATGCTCCCGCTCATACGATGCCAGCGCGATGGAACTCCTAAGCTCCACGCGTGAGAACGAGTCCCGTACGTCAGCCCATGGAGCCCGACCGTCAATCGACCAAACCTCGCCATCGATCACGAGGGTGTCCCCATCGATGTGCCAGCCCTTTCGATTCTGCTCCGCCGCCGTCCGGTAGCGAGCGAAGCGCCTCGCAATCTCCTCACGGAAGGGGAAGGGCTCGCCCTCCTTCAATTCATGCGACCCCAGCACTGGCGCGACATACAGCATCGCAAGACTCCAGATATCGAGGCGCTTTATGTCAAGCCTGTAGCTGTTGGCACGCCGCTCACGGTCGTAGCGCTCTACGGGTTTCGGGCTCGCGCCCTCCTCGTTGACCCAGCTGTAGTCCCAAACCTTGAGAAGGATGACGCCGCGCATCCCGACGTCGGTCATATAGAAGCGGTAGAGCTGCTCCTCGCTGAGGGCTTCGGAGGCGAGCAGGTACACAGCCAGCCTCTTACCGCTTCGCATGCGCTGCTCGACCTGCTTGATCTGCGAGAGCTCAAAGACCTCGCGACTGTCAGGGCAGAACTGGCGCAGCAGCTCGGCGAGTCTCCTTGCGTGGCTGTCGTCGCCGCTCATGATCAGTATGTCGGGACCCGTGCTCGAGGGGGTGAAGCTGTCGTCCCAATAGATGTCGTGAATCCTGCGCTTCAGCGCATCCCTCTCGGCGTCTTCGCGCGACGCCTCTTCCCTGCGCTGGCGCTCCGCCTCCCTGCGCTCGCGCGTCGCCTCCTCCTCGCGACGCCTTTGCGTGGCCTCCCACTCCCACTGCTGACGTGCAGCCTCCTCCTTGCGGCGGTTCTTCTCGGCCTCCCGCTGACGGCGCTCCTCCAGCTCCGCCTGGCGCGCGGCCAGGACCTTGTCGCTCGGGAGCCTGTTTCGCTCGGCCTCCTTGGCCCTAATCTCCTGCTTGATCTCGCGGATGCGCTTCTTGGAGCGCGTGGCCTCGGTGTTTCCGACGCTCTTCAAGCCGTTGGCGATGCCAGAGAAGAGCGGGCACTCCTTGAGGACAATCAGGACGATGATGCCAAGGATGACGCCCTCGACATAGGGCAGGTAGGGGCTGGCGATGGGCAACGCCATCGAGAGGAGCTCCGCCAGAAGCGTCAGGAACTGGTACGGAAAGGCGAAGAAGATGGTCAGGATGACCTCGCCAAGCCAGCCGAGCGCGTGGGCACCATAGACCAAAGGAACGGTCTCGGACTCGTAGGTGTTGAGCGCGGTCAGGCGCTGATCAAGCACGCTGACCAGCTCGTTTGTGTCCCACCAGCCCAGCTGCGCGCCCATGTGGATCGCAAGCGAGTTCAGCACGAGCACGGCGATGATCGTGATCACGATGAACTCCCGCCAGGTGGACCCGCCCTTCCGGTGGCCCAAGGCCTGCTGGTACGTGCGCTCCTCATCCTTGAGATCGAGGGTCAGCCGGGCAATGTCGGATGCCAGCCGATCGTCCATCTGGAGGTACTTCTCTAGCTCTGGGCTCATGGCGTTTCCCGTCTCGACACGATAATGCATGGCACCAGCATCATAACGTGCAGGTGCCGCGTGTATTGCCAGAGGTGGCACGGTTCGGTCGTCGGCGAAGGCACGACGGAGCCGACAGGCGCGGCGACGAGCCGCCTGCCACGTCCGCGCCTCCACAGGCAACGACGGCCATGCAAAAAGGCCCGCCGGTAATCCGACGGGCCTTGCTGGTGCAAAAGGAGTAAAGCTTAGCGCTTCGAGAACTGCGGGCGCTTGCGGGCCTTCTTGAGGCCGTACTTCTTGCGCTCGACGGCACGAGCGTCGCGGGTGAGGAAGCCAGCCTTCTTGAGGTCGGCGCGGTAATCGCCAGCGTCGAGAAGGGCGCGGGCGATGCCCAGGCGCAGGGCGCCGGACTGACCGTTGATGCCGCCACCGGCGCAGTTGGCCAGGACGTCGAAACGGCCCTCGGTGTCGGTCACGCGGAAGGGAGCGGTCGCGTTGTCCACGAGCTGCTGACGACCAAAGTAGTCAGAAGCCTCGCGGCCATTGACGATGACCTTGCCGGTGCCGGGGACAAGACGGACGCGGGCGACAGCCTCCTTGCGACGGCCGGTACCCGTGTAGACTGCGGTGTTATCAGCCATCGGTTACGCCTCCAGATCGATCTTGACGGGGTTCTGAGCCGCATGCGGATGCTCGGGGCCAGCGTAGACCTTGAGCTTCATGCCCTGCTTGCGGCCGAGGGTGGTGTGCGGCAGCATGCCCTTGACGGCGTGCTCGACAACCCACTCGGGCTTCTTGGCCATGGCCTCCTTGTAGGACTCGGTCTTCAGGCCGCCCAGCCAACCAGAGTAACGCCAGTAGAACTTGGACTCCGCCTTGTTGCCGGAGAGCACGACCTTGTCGGCGTTGATGATGACCACGAAGTCACCAGTGTCGGTGTGCGGGGTGAACTGGGGCTTGTTCTTGCCACGAAGGATCATGGCAGCCTTGGTGGCAAGGCGACCGAGGGTAACGCCATCAGCGTCGATGAGCACCCACTTGCGCTCGACCTCGCCAGGCTTGGCGTAATGAGTCGACTTCTTCACTTGACTCCTCCATAGATACATACGGTGTGCGACAACCCCTGGACTGGTTGGCGCGTGCTTTTTTCTTGTCAGAGATTACGGGGCTCTGCAAAAGAAGCCTTCAAAGGATAGCACGACGCACAGCCGTTAGGAAGAAAAACTTTGCTGGTCACAAGCTGTGCACAGCAGCGCGTGCGTGGCACGCAGGTTCCCCGGAAAGAGGCGTGCTGCACGCCTCCTTCTGGGGAACTTCTGTGGGTACGAGGGCCTAGCGCCAGGGGTCGCCGCCGGCAAAGTCGCGGAGCTGGTCGAGCTTCTGCAGGGCGGCGGTTCTCCCCTGCAGGTACAGGTCCAGCAGCTTCTCGCCCGTGGCGCCGGTGTTGCCCACCTCCACGGGACGCGGCGGCTCGATGACCAGCACCCTGCCCGCCGCCTCCAGCTCGAACAGCTGCTCGCGCGAGGCGTTGTAGCGCTCCGCCCGCGATGCCAGGGCGTCGGTGTAGTACTCGTAGCCGTCGTAGCGCCGCGAGCGCAGGTAGATCTGCTCGGTCTTGTTGGTCTTGACAAAGCCGCGCTCGCGCGTGGCCACCACCACGGCCCGCGCCGCTGGGTCGTGCCCAGGTACCGTGGGAGCGCCATCGAGGCCCAACGCCACGGCAAAGGGAATGGAGTCCGCCGTACCGCCGTCGAGATAGAGATGCCCGTCGACCTCCACGCGGTTGGAGACCATGGGCAGCGAGGCGGACGCCTGCACCTTGCGCACGTCATCGGGGAACGTCACGCACGGCAGGTAGGCAGCGGTGCCAAAGACGGTGTCGGTGGCCACGGCATACATGCGCAGGGGGTTGGTGTTAAAGGTCTCGTCGTCGCAGGGGTCAAGATGGTTCTGGATCTCGTCGTACATGAACTCGGCACCGGCGATGTTGCCCGTCGTGGCCCACGACCACAGGCTCATGAAGCGCTTGTCGTCACGAAACGCCAGGATGATGCGCATGCCGCGGCCCCACTGGCGGCTCTTGAACGAAGCTGCGTTGATGGCGCCCGCCGAGACGCCCCACACGCTGCCAAAGCCGTAGATGCCGTGCTCCTGCATGACATCGAGCACGCCCGCCGTGAAGATTCCCCTGAAGCCGCCGCCCTCGAGCACGAGGGCAGTCTCGCCACTTGCCATGACGCCTCCATCCGTAAGAAGCCGAACAGTCACATCATACTCGCCATGCGCCTCAGCTGCGTCGGCCACAGAGACGGGGCCGCTGGCGGATTGCGATGACCCGCGCCGCCCGACAGCGATGGTGTGGGCCAAAAGGATGGTAAGCTGCTCACAAGCTCGCCGCGAGGGACGCGGCGTCCGAAGGAGAGGAAGGCACACCATGGCTGATGAGACCTACACGTTCGTCTGCACCGTCTGCGGCTGGGAAGTCACCGTCGACACCCCCGAGCTCCCCGACGACTTCGTGTGCGAAGTCTGCGGCGTTGGCCCCGAGATGTTCGAGCTCGTCGAGGAGTAACTCGACTTGGGACCCGTCCCCCGCACCTCCTCGCCACCCTGCTTCGCAAGAGCGCTTCGGAGGTACGGGGGACGAGCTCTCACTACCCCTCGTGGAAGGGGTGTGGGGCACGGTCGGGAACCCCACGATCCAGTCGCAGTTTATGGGTCGTGGGTAAGCGTGACCCGATTATTGGGTAGAATCCTTTCTGAGCCTGCGGGCTCGGTTCTTTGACACTTGCATGGTGGCAGTGACCCTTATCCAGGCGCCCGCGCGGCGCCGCATCTTGTGGGGGTGACTGGTTTCGACAGGGTTGTTCTGAGGTGGGCAGCAAGCCGTGGTCTCCTCGCCACGTTAAACAGGGGTACCGTCAAATTGAATTGACGACAACTCTTATGTGGGCGACTACGCCCTCGCCGCTTAATTAACAGCCGGCGCGTCTAACCGGGGGTTTCCCTCGCTCCCGGGGCGACGTCATTTGAGAGGGATGCTCCTGCGGACGTAGCGCGTATGCCGCAGGCCAAGACCGAACGAGCTAGGGCACCGATTGTGGGTCACCACGCGTGACGTGCCCGAATCCTTTGTGGTGACTGAGCTTGGAGACACCTGCCAGGGGATGGCTTTGGACCGGAGTTCGATTCTCCGCACCTCCACCATGTAATGAACGCGGGCCATGGTTGCTTGTCAGCCATGGCCCGCTTTCTTTTGCGTAGCGGAGAATCGAACTCCGCACAGCACGAATCGCCGTGCTTCGCGCATAAGGGTCAGGCCCTTTTGCGCGAACGCGAATCAGCGCGCGCAGGCGTAGGCGCAAACAGAGGTGGGCTGCAACTCCCACAAAAGCGCAAGCCGACCACGACCGCAGAGCGCTTCTTGTAACCTGCCTGCCAAACGTGGCCGCTATACTGTGGCCAACATTCGTCCCGAGGAAAGGGAGCTCGCATGGACATCAAGCAGACCGCCGAAGACCTCATTGCCCAGGGCAAGGCCGCACTCGATACCAACGCCGACGGCACGATCGAGGCAAAGGAAGTCGTCGACGCAGTCGTCGATCGCGCTAAGGAGACCGCCGAGGCCGCAGGCGTGGCGGCCGAGGAGATCAAGGCCGGCTTTGACGCCGACGGCGACGGCAAGGTGTCCGTCGACGAGGTCAAGGTCGTGGCCGAGGGTATCGCCGACAAGGCCACCAAGACCGTGAACGACATCGTCGGCAAGATCAAGGGCGAGTAGCCAACCAGTACACACCAGAACGAGGGGCCGGACCCAGCGGATTGCCGACTGGGTCCGGCCCCTTTCGCTTTGCTGAGTTTGTGAGAAGTGCTGTGCACCTACTCCTTTACGTAGCTGCTCGCCTTGGGCGGCGTCTTGCCCTTGAGCGTGTTGTGATAGTAGGCGTAGGTCATGGGCGTGGCATCGGAGAGGTTCTGGGCATCCTTGACCTCGCCGACAAAGACCACATGCGTGCCCACGTCGAGCGTCTGCACCACCTGGCAGGCCAGCACGCACGCCGTCGCGACCGGCGTGTACGGGTCGCCGAGAACGGTCTCGCGGCTCTCGATGCCGTCGAACTTGGCGAAGGCCGTCGAGGTGCGGAATCCAAAGCGCCCGATGAAGGGCATGTCCGCCTCCTGCGTAATCGGGCACAGCGCAAAGTGGCCAGCCTTCTCGATCACACCCTCGGTGTGGTTCTGCTTGTTGACCGCTACCATGACCTGCAAGGGCTCGCTCGTGAGCTGCAGGCCCGTGTTGATCACGCATGCACCGTAATCGTCCTCCGTTGCCGCGGACACCACATAGAGTCCCGACTGAAACTTGTACAGTGCCGTTGCGTCCATGACGCCCCCCTCTCTGCCGCGCCTCGCGGCTGTTGGCCAACCTCTCCGTATGCAAGCGGCGCCAGAGGCCCAGCCCCTGACGCCGCAGGTCACGCTATCTGCTGCGCTCCTTGAGCGCGCGCCGTATGTCAAGGTCGCTCTGACGCTTGGCCATGTCGTGGCGCTTGTCATAGAGCTTCTTGCCGCGACCGACGCCAATCGCCAGCTTCACCCGATTGTGCTCGTCGAAGTAGAGCTCCAACGGCACCAGTGCCAGGCCCTTCTGCCGCAAGCGTCCGTCGAGGTTGTCGATCTGACGGCGATGCAGCAGCAGCTTGCGACGACGGTCGGGGTCCACGTTCCACACGCCGCCGTTGGAGTACGGGTGGATGTGTGCGCCGACCCACCACACCTCGCCCTTGCGGATGATGCAGAACGAGTCGTTGATCTGGCTGGCGCGCTCGCGCAGGCTCTTGACCTCGGTGCCCGTAAGCACCACACCAGCCTCGAACGTCTCGGTGATCTCGTAGTCGTGCCGGGCAACGCGGTTGCGGGCAATGGTCTTCTTGCCCTTCTTGCCCGGCGTCTCCTTGCCCTTAGCTGGCATCGTCGGCCTCCTCATCGTCAGAACGAATCAGCTCGAGGAGGGCCATGGCGGCCTTCTCCCCCACCAGGTCGCGCGCCCGCAGCGTGAGGCCCGTGGCCAGGTTACGGTCGCCCAGAGCGGCCGCATCGCCTGCACACATCAGCAGACAGACGGCAATCTCGGCATTGGCTCCCTCGGGCAGGCCCTCGGAGGCAAGCAGCTCCTCGGCTTGGTCGTCGGTCACGTTCGCCGGGTCGGCCTCGGTGCCAGAGGCGTGCTCCAGCGCGGCCTGAAGCGCCTGGTCGGTCGGGTCGATGCGCTGAGCCACATGCAGGCAGGCGGCTGCGGCGCGCGGGTTCTCGGCCGCCTGAAAGTAGGCAGCAAAGTTGAGGTAGGCGCGCACGAGATGGCTTGCCTCGCTGGCCCGCTCAAAGACCGAGAACGACAGAGCCAGGTGCTCGCGCATGTCGCCGGCAATGCGGCAGAGGTCCGCCAGATTGAGGCGATGCTCACATCCCATGGGGTTCCACCGCACGGCTTGACGCAGGGCCGCCGCAGCCGACTCGTAGTCGCCGCAGTGCACGTGCGCCAGAGCAAGGTCGGCATACAGGCGGTCGAGGGGCTCGCCCACGTCGCGCAGCTCGCGCGGGTCCTGCTCGACCCGACGGTATGCCAGGCGCTCGAAAATCGAGGGGAAGCTGAACCACTGCAGCTCATCGGTGGTCGGGCAGTTGCGATCCACGTACTCCTCGGCATCCTCGGCCAAGCGTGCGAGCAGCTCGAGCGCCAGTTCGGCCTCGCCCTGCACGAGCAGGCCCTCAGCACGCAATAGTTCGTCAGAAAGGTTGTTGTTGGCCATAGACGCACGTCTCCTTCTGCCCGCCGTACCAGACGGGCGTCAATGCTCTCATAGAGTGTACCGTACCCCGGTCGTGCACGAGGTATACACCCGTGCCGTGGGGGCCGAGCCGTTCGCACGCCTGTCCGCACGGCTCGGCCCCCACGGCACGGTGCTTGCTACGCCCTCTTACCAGCCAGACCGAAGTCGATCTGCCCACGCATGGGGTTAGCGCCCAGCACCTCCACTGCAACGCGCTGCCCAAGCGAGAAGGTCCTGCCGCTCTCCTCACCCACCAGCGCCATGCGTGTGTCATCGTAGGTGAACCACTCGCTCCCCAGCTCGCGCGTGGGCAGCAGGCCCTCGGCGCAGGTGTCGTCGAGCATCACGAACAGGCCATAGCGCTCGCATCCTGTGACCACGCCCGAGAACCTCTCGCCGATGCGACCGGCAAAGAGCTCGGCCATCTTGGCCTTCTGCGAGTCGCGCGCCGCCGCTTCGGCCACGCGCTCGCGCTCCGAGCACGTGCGACACAGCTGCGGAAGCGCAGCGGCCACCTTGCGCTGCTCGGGCGTATCGACCTTGCGGACCAGCAGGGCCTTGAGGGCGCGGTGCACCACTACATCCGGGTAGCGCCTGATGGGCGAGGTGAAGTGGCAGTACGCCGGCGCGCCAAGCGCGTAGTGGCCGTCGTTGTGAGGCAGGTAGATGGCACGCTTCTGGGCTCTCAGGAGCAGGGCCCCCGCAAGCAGCTCTCCCGGCGTCCCCGCGGCGCGGGCAAGCACGTCCTGCACGACGTAGGGATCTCCCGCTGTCAGGCGCTCGGCCTCGCCGGGCATCAGCAAGCGCAGCTCGTGCAATACGGGGAGGGTCTCCGCGAGGCTCTCGGGGGCGGGACGCTCGTGCACGCGGTAGGCCGCAGGCATCTCCGCATCGGCCAGTCGCTTGGCCACCGCCTCGTTAGCCATGAGCATGGCCTCCTCGATCAGGCTCGTGGCGCGCGTGCGCTCGCGCACCGAGACGCCCACAGGATGTCCCGCCTCGTCGAGCACCACCCGCGACTCGCGCGTGTCGAAGTCGACGGCACCGCGCTTGGCGCGCAGCGCGCGACGTGCCTGGGCAATCTCATCGAGCAGAGCAATCGCGTCGGCGACGCGAGTTGCATCCTCGTGCGCGCAAGGCAGATCGTCGGCGGCCAGCCTCCCCTCGAGCAGGGCGTCTGCCATCGCATAGTCGAGCCGCGCGCGCGACCGAATAACCGACGGGCACATGCTGGCATCCCTGACCTCGCACTGCGCATCGAGGCGAAGCGTCACGCTCATAGCCAGACGGTCCTCGTCCGGCCTCAGCGAGCAGAGGTCGTTGCATAGCCGCTCGGGCAGCATGGGCAACACGCGATCCACCAGGTACGTCGAACAGGTACGCTGGCGTGCCTCCACATCCATCGGGGAGTCCCAGGGCAGGTAGGCCGTCACATCGGCGATGTGAACCGCCACCGTGAAGCCGCCGTCATTGTTGCGTACGGCAGCGACGGCATCGTCAAAGTCGCGCGCGTCAGTCGGATCGATGGTAAAGGTCAGCTGGTCGCGCAGGTCCCTGCGGAGGGGCTCAGCCAGGGCAGCATCCACATCGAGGCGCAGGTCCGCGGCCTGGTCGAGCACCGGCTGCGGAAATGACGTGGCTAGGCCGTGCGAAGCGATGACCGTCTCTACCAGCAGGTCGAGCTCTTCGGCCGACCCCACGCGTCGGTCGAGCGTGACAACGCCAGCCGTCCCCCGCGCCGGATACTCGAGAATGCGCGCCTCGACCACGTCGCCTTCGCCCACTCCAAGACGCTCGGCGCAGTGGTCTCCGGGAAGCACAAAGAAGTCGTGCGCAATACGGCCGTCAAGCGGTGTAACCGCGCCAAGCGGACCGGCGGGGGCATAGGTTCCCAGAAAAGTGAGCGTCGCTCGCTGGAGCACCGCACGCACCACAGCCTGCGGTTGCTCGCCTCCGCGTCTCACCAGACTCACCTGGACCTCGTCACCACTCATCGCCTCGTGGATGCCTCCGCGGGCGATCATGAAGGTACCCTCGGCGGTCTCGACGCTACCCACGCCTGGCCGGGCAACGGTGATGGTGCCCGTCAACAGGGCCTGCGGCTTCCTGCGCGGACCCGATGTCCGACCGCGCCTCTTGTTGCCGTGATGTGGCCTTTTGCGCCCCATGATGCCCCCCCTTCGTCAAGCTCAGTGTAACGCGCTGCCGAGGAGCAGGGACGCACGACACCGTTCCCCGACGGCTGTCGAGGCGCCTCACGCAATACTGTTAGACAAAAATGCTCGGTTTTCTGACTAGTGTACGCAGCGCACTGTCATGCACAGAGGACTCAGCATCTGGGCCTTTGGTACGCTGGCAAGCCCTGTCAGAGGCCCTTCCCAAAGCGAACCGTACACTACGCCAAAAACCGTGTCGTTTTCTCGCTCGAAACCCCGGAGGTCTCGCCGTGAGCCACCACCAAAGCAAAGCGGCCCGGGCACAGGGCACCGGGCCGCTTGAGAATGCGTATCGCGCGTGTGGCTACACCTTGAGGTAGCGCCTCATAGCGATGATGGAGCCGAACGTGCCCAGAATCAGGCCTGCCAGCACCAGACTGGCGTAGGTGCTGTACATGATGCGCGTCGGCAGCGAGAACGACAGGAACTGGAGGCTGTTCTCGAGACGCGGGATCAGCGCGCCAAGTCCGAAGTGCAGAGCACCGATGGCGAGGGCGGAGCCGATCAGCGCCTCCAGGATGCCTTCGGCCACGAAGGGCCCACGAATGAAGCTGTTGGACGCGCCCACCAGACGCTCGATGGCAATCTCGCGACGACGCGCGGAGATGGCCAAGCGAATGGTGTTGTTGATGAACACGAAGGCCACGAAGGTGAGCAGACCCACCAGCACCAGCGTGCCGATGCGGATATAGTTGGTCACGCTGAACAGGCGCTCGACCGTCTCGCGGCCGTACTGCACCGACGCGCCAACGTCCTCGGGGTCGTCGGCCACCGCCGCAAAGTCCTCGTCAGAGATGAGCTGGTTGGCAACGCTCTCGACCTGCTGCGGGTCGGACAGCTTGATAACCAGCGACGCGGGAACGGGGTTCTCGCCATCGAGGGCGGCCACGGCGTCCGCGGCGTTGCGGTTGCTCATGGTCTCCTTGTACTCCTGAAGCGCCTCGTCCTTGCTCTTGTAGCGCACGGACTCGACGCTGTCCCAACCCTCGATCTTGGCCTTGAGGGCGTCGACGGCCTCCTGCTCGGCGTCGTCGGACAGGAACGCCTGGATGGTCACGCGGTCCTCGACGTTGCCCACAAGATTGGTGAGCATGGCCGAGCCCAGCACGAAGACGCCAATGATGAACAGCGACAGGAAGATGGTGACGATGGCGCCGAAGACCGTCGACCAGTTGCGACGGAAGTGACGAAGCGCCTCGCGAATCGAATAGGCGATGTTAGACATAGGTACCGTAGCCTCCCCTCTCCTGGTCGCGCACCACGTGCCCGGCCTCGAGTGCCACGACGCGCTTGCGCATGGAGTCGACCATCTCGCGGTCGTGGGTGGCCATGACCACGGTGGTGCCGGCACGGTTGATGCGGTCGAGCAGCTTCATGATGCCCAGGGAGATGGCCGGGTCGAGGTTGCCCGTCGGCTCGTCGCAGACCAGCAGCGGCGGCCTGTTGACCATGGCGCGGGCCACGGCGACGCGCTGCTGCTCGCCACCAGAGAGCTGGTCGGGGTACGCATCGGTGCGGTCGGACAGGCCCACCAGACGCAGCACCTCGGGGACCTGCACCTTGATGACCGAGCGCGGCTTGCCGATGCACTCCAGCGCGAAGGCCACATTCTCGTAGCAGGTCTTGTCGGGAAGCAGCTTGAAGTCCTGGAACACACAGCCGATCTGGCGGCGCAGGTAGGGCACCTTCCAGTTGCGCATGCGCGTGAGGTCCTGACCGGCCACGAGCACCTGCCCCTTACTGGCCTTGAGCTCGCGCGTGAGCAGGCGGATGAAGGTGGACTTGCCGGAGCCGGAATGGCCGACGATAAAGACGAACTCGCCCGGATAGATGTCCAGGCTCACGTCCTCGAGGGCGGGCTTGTTGGGCTGGGACGGGTAGATGTGTGTGACGTTTTTGAGCGAGATGGTCGGCGTGCCCTCGTGCGAGACGATGGGCGGCGTTGCCTGCGCCAGAGACGCGTATGCGCTCTGCCTCGGCTCCTCTGCCTTCAGCTCATCGGCCGTGGGGACGGCAGGGACGTCGACGACGGTCGGATGCTCCACGACGGGCTGGCTGGCTGCGGCCACGCGATCTGGGTACAGGACCGCGTCGATGGCAGCCTCCATGTCGTCGGAGGCACTGGGCGTCTGGCTTACCGCCTGGCCTGCAAGAACGTTCTGGGCCTCCTGGTCCAGCTCGTCCTCATGTCGCTCTGTGCTGCGAAAATGGTTTGCCACGAAAGCTCCTTCTTTCCACGTAGCGACGCTGACAGAAACGCTTTCCATGGTACCAGAGGGCCTGTGGGCGTCGTCGAATACGGCGGTCATACCGCAAAAGACCATATGGTGGACGTGTGTGCGAACAGGGGCGCCCCGATGGAAGGCGCCCCTGCGATGGTTCCGTTTGTGCTTGCGGCTAACGCGTGGCTCCGCCACCCACCAGCCAACGGTGGTAGCCGACCACAAACTCGTCGAGGTCGCCGTCGTCGAGCACCGAGCTCACGTTGCTGCGCTCGACGCCCGTGCGCAGGTCTTTGACCATCTGATACGGATAGAGCACGTAGCTGCGGATCTGGTTGCCCCAGGCGATGTCGTGCTTGGGGCCGCGAAGCTCGTCGACCTCGGCGGCGCGGCGCTCCAGTTCCATCTCGTAGAGCTTGGCGCGCAGCACGTTCATGGCAAAGGCCTTGTTCTGCAGCTGGCTGCGCTCGTTCTGGCAGGTGACCACGATGCCCGTAGGAAGGTGTGTGATGCGCACCGCCGAGTCTGTGGTGTTGACGCCCTGGCCACCGTGTCCGTGGGAGTGGAACACGTCGATGCGCAGGTCGCCAGGGTCGATGTCGACCTCCACGGTATCGGGCAGCACGGGCAGCACCTCAACGCCGGCGAAGGTCGTCTGACGGCGCTTCTTGGCGTCGGTCGGCGAGATGCGCACCAGGCGATGCACGCCCTGCTCGGCGCGGAGCATGCCGTAGGCGTTGTGCCCCGACACGGTGAACATGGCCCTGTCGAGGCCGATCGCCTCACCAGCGGGCGCGTCGTTGACGGTGACCTTCCAACCGCGGCGGTCGCAGTAGCGCAGGTACATGCGAAAGAGCATCTCGCACCAGTCCTGGGCCTCCAGGCCACCCTGGCCAGGCGTCACCGTAACGATGGCATCACCATGGTCGAGGTCATCAGTAAACCAGCTGGCCAGCTCGAGCTCGCCGAGGTCGGCTGTGAGTCCGTCGGCGAGACCTTGAGCCTCCTCGCGCAGCTCGTCATCGTCAAGCTCCTCGGCCAATTCGAGCGCCGCCTGGGCGTCCTCGAGCTTGGCGCGGGCACGTTCGAGGCCGTCCACGTCCTCGCGAGCGCGGGTGAGCTGCGCCATGACAGTGCTCGCCGCGTCGGCATCAGACCAGAAGTCGGGCTGAGCGCTCTGCTGCTCGAGGCGCGCGACCTCGGCCCTGCGCTCGTCAATGTGCAGGTAACCCTCGACCTCGTCGAGGCGTGCCGAAAGGGCCTCGAGCGAGGCGCGGGACACGTCGGATCCGGCCACCGCCTACCTCCTGCCGTGGCAGTTCTTGAACTTCTTGCCGCTACCGCAGGGGCATGGGTCGTTGCGGCCCACGTTGACGTAGGGATCGGGGTCGTCCGCCTTGCGGTACGTGGCCACAGTCGACTGGCCGGGCTGCATGTTGGCACGCGGCGCCTTGGCGTTCGCAGGCTGCTGCGATGCAGCCGCACGGGCGGTACCGCCCTGGTCGCCATCCACCTCGCGCGGGCCGGAGTAGCTGGCGCCGCGGAGCTCTGCGGGCTCGGCATCGGCCTCCGGCGCCGGCGCAGGCGCCTTGACCAGCTCGATGCGCAGGATGGTGCGCAGGAAGTCCTCGTACATGGTGTTGACCAGCTCGGTGAAGGCCGCGTACGCCTCGCTCTTGTACTCGACCAGCGGGTCGCGCTGGCCAAAGCCGCGCAGGCCGATGCCCGTCTTGAGGTAGTCCATCTCCTGCAGGTATGCCATCCAGCGCGTGTCGATGACGCGAAGCATGACTTGGGCGGAGAGCTCGTGCATGACCTCATCGGACAGGCGATTGGACTTCTCCTCGTAGCAGTTGCTCACAAACTCGTCCACGGCGTCCACGATCTCGGCATGGAGGTCATCCTGCGAGATCTCGGGTACGTCGGTGCGCCCGGTGAGTTCGCTCATCCACTTCTCGAGCCCTTCGGTATCCCAGTCGGTGGGGTCGACGGCCTCGGAGCAGAACTCGCTGACCTTGCGCTCGGCAGTATCGTAGGTGACATCGCTCACGTGCTCGGTGAGGTCCTTGCCGTCCAGGATCTTGTTGCGCTCCTCGTAGATGACCTGGCGCTGCTTATTCATGACGTCGTCGTAGTCGAGAACGTTCTTACGCATGGCAAAGTTGATCTCCTCGACCTTGCGCTGAGCACTCTCGACGGCCTTAGTCACCATCTTGGCCTGGATAGGCATGTCGGGCGGCATCTCGTACTTGGTCATCATGGCAGAGATGCGGTCCATGCGGTCGCCGCCGAACAGGCGCATCAGGTCGTCGTCGAGCGACAGGTAGAACTGAGTCTCGCCCGGGTCGCCCTGACGACCCGAACGGCCTCGCAGCTGGTTGTCGATGCGGCGACTCTCGTGGCGCTCGGTACCGATGACACACAGGCCACCTGCGGCGATGACGTGCTCCTTCTCGACCGCGCAGATCTCGCGGGCCTTGGCCAGCGCCTCAGCGCGCTGCTCGGCGGTGACCTCCTCGAGGTCGAGCCCCTGCTCGCGCAGAAGGTCGTCGGCCAGGAAGTCGGGGTTACCGCCCAGCAGGATGTCGGTGCCGCGGCCGGCCATGTTGGTAGCGATGGTCACGGCGCCTTCGCGGCCAGCCTGGGCCACGATCTGCGCCTCGCGCTCGTGATACTTGGCGTTGAGCACCTGATGGCGGATGCCGCGCTTGTCGAGGATGCGCGAGAGGCGCTCGGAGCTCTCCACGGTGACGGTGCCCACCAGGCAGGGCTGGCCAGCAGCGTGGCGCTCGGCCACGTCGTCGGCCACGGCGTTGAACTTGTACTCGACGTTCTGGTAGACCAGATCGTCGTGGTCGACGCGAATCACCGGCTTGTTGGACGGGATGGCCTGCACGGGCAGGTTGTAGATCTCACGGAACTCGGCGTCCTCGGTCATTGCTGTGCCCGTCATGCCCGAGAGCTTTTCGTAGAGACGGAAGTAGTTCTGCAGGGTGATGGTGGCGAGCGTCTGGTTCTCCTCACGAACCAGCACGCCTTCCTTGGCCTCGATGGCCTGGTGCAGACCCTCGGAGTAGCGCCTGCCCTCCATGATGCGACCCGTAAACTCGTCGACGATCTTGACCTCGCCGTCGACGACCACGTACTGCTGGTCGCGGTGGAACATGTACTGCGCCTTGAGCGCCTGTTGCAGGTGGTTGACCAGCTGGCCGGACATGTCGGCGTAGATGTCGTCGATGCCCAGAGCACGCTCGACCTTCCTGAGGCCCTGCTCGGTGGTGGCAATGGTGTGCTTGGCCTCGTCCATCTCGTAATCGACGTCGAGGATAAGCCCGCGCACCGCACGAGCGAAGTCCTTGTAGGTACTCGCCGACTTGGTGCCGGCACCACTGATGATCAGCGGGGTGCGCGCCTCGTCGATGAGGATGGAGTCGACCTCGTCGACGATGGCAAAGTGGTGGCCGCGCTGCACGCGCATAGGCGCGCGGGTGACCATGTTGTCGCGCAGGTAGTCGAAGCCGAACTCGGAGTTGGTGCCGTAGGTGACGTCAGCCGCATAGGCGGGCTTCTTGAGGTTGAGACGCATGCCGTTCTGCAGCAGGCCAACCGAAAGGCCCATGTAGCGGTAGATCTGGCCCATCCACTCGCTGTCTCGCTTGGCCAGGTAGTCGTTGACCGTCACGATGTGCACGCCCTCGCCCGAGATGGCGTTGAGATAGCCGGCGAGCGTGGAGACGAGCGTCTTGCCCTCGCCGGTCTTCATCTCGGCGATCATGCCGCGGTGAAGGGCAATGCCGCCAATGACCTGCACGTCAAAGTGACGCAGGCCAAGCGTGCGTCGGGATGCCTCGCGCACCGCCGCAAACGCCTCGGGCAGCATGTCATCGAGCGACTCGCCGTTTGCATAGCGCTCCCGGAACAGAGCCGTCTGCCCCTTGAGGTCATCGTCGCTCAGCGAGGTAAAGTTTGGCTCGAGATCTCCCACGCGATCGGCGATGGCCTGAAACTCCTTGAGCTGCTTGTCCGCTCCGCGCGACAGCAGCCTGGCAAACAGACTTGGCATGGACGTTTTCCCTACGTATCGCGGGGCGGTAAGCCGCCCCTCAGTCAGTTTCCGCTCTACTTTATCAATTGGATACAGGCGCTGCTCCAGATGTGCCTGAGGCCACCAAAAGCGCAGAGACACCCTCAGGAAGGCAGTGCGCCGTTACCGCCGCCCACCGCCTGTTCGACGGCACGGCGGACCGCCAGCGATGGCGGCACGCCCCGCGCATCGATAGTCGCGCGGGAGTAGGTTCGGTACAGGTCGGCAGCCTCGTGGCCGCGTCCCGACGCCTTGAGCGCACGCACGAGCAGAATCATGGCGTCTTCGCGCAGGTCATCGAGGCGATGCGCCGTCTGCGCGTAGCGTACGGCGAGCTTGTTCTTACCCAACCGCAGCGACGCCTCGCCCGCGGCAATCATGCAGTCGACGTAGAGCGCCTGCAGCTCCCTCGCCCGTTCCGCAGCGACCTCGCCCAGCGCCGCTAAGTGCTCGCCAGGTCCGTCGCCATACAGCCGCTCCACCTTGCGCGCGTGGTCGAGAATCCAGAAGTCGTCGCCATCCTCGGCCAGCGCAAGACGCGCCTCGCGGTCGAAGTCGTCGACATCGCACGTCACGAGTGCAGAGTCGAAACCGACCGTCCCCTGTATCCTGTCGGTCACTAGAGGGCACGTGTCGGGCTTCAGGCGCGCAAGGTGCTTTCGCGCCTCCCCAGTGGCCTCGTAGAGCTTTCTCGGGCCGCGCAAATAGTCGTCACCCGGCCAGAGCACGTCGATGATTTGGTAGCGTCGCATGCGATGGCCCGGCATGAGGGCGAGCAATGTGACGAGGTCTCGCGACCGTCGTCGGTCAAAGGCGCCGGCAGGCAGGCGCCTATCACCACACTCCACCGAGAGCCTGCCGAGTATGGAGATGCGGATGCGGCCGTCATCGGCCGCGGCTGGCGGCAGCAGCTCCGTTTGCTCGCCAGGCAGGCCGGCCGAGGCGTTCGCCCGCAGCCGGCGCTGTTCCCTCGGCATGACAAGCGGCATGGTCTCCGCACGGCGGGCACGTACGGAGCGCAGCAGCTCGAGCCAGGTGGATGGCACGAGCCCCATCATCGCGTCCCAGATCTCCGGGCACGAGGTGGAGACCATATTGACGACCCAAATCGCATCGCGCGGGCAGGACGTCCCGTAAGACACCTCAACGTACACCTCGTCAGGCTGGGAGTGTCGTGCCGCAGTCAGGCAGAGCCTGCCCATGAGAGCCAGGTCGTCGGGACGGCTGCTCGACTCGCAAAAACGCTCGAGCGATCCCACTTCGCCCAGCATTTCCAGAGCCAGAGCGTTTACCAGGTCCGCCGCCGAGGCGAGGTACTCCTCGCCCAAGGCATGGGCGATGTCGCTGGCCTTGCGCGAGCGCACATGCGCCCTCGAGAGCGCCTTCAGACGCACGTCTGCAACGGCACAGACCGTCAGGCATACGGCATGGAAGAAGGAGTCACCCGCGCGCTCGGATATGCTAGCGGCCTCCTCGACCAGCTCCGAGTCGGTCTCGTCCCCGAGCAGGATGTCAGGCATGGCTTTGAGGGCGACGTGGTAGCCGTGCAGACGTTTGAGGCCCGGCGCGTCGTACAGAGCGTCTGCCCGCCTAAAGAAGTCCTGCTCCTTGGCGTCAGATATCCCTCCGCTCATCGACAGAGCCAGATAGAGGTCGTCACACAGAAATGCCTCGGGCAGGCTGCGAGGCTTCCCGAGAAAGAGCTCGTTGGTCACGAGGGAGTACGCCTCGTTGAAGCGTCCCGACGAGAGGAGCCTTGCCACCCGCAGGTGATCGCGACAGGCTATGGCCATCTCGTCCCGCACCACGAAGCCCATGCGCTGCGACGCACTGCGCGGGTTGCGCAGCATGGCCCGGCAAGCAACGAACAGCTCCGCCAGCGCATAGAGCCTCTCCTCCGACGGCGTGCAGAGCCGCACCTCGTCGAGCCTTTGCCACGAGGCCTCCATGTCCCTGGCGGACCCCACCAGCGATTGCACTACCACGTCGCTCAGAAGCGCTCGAGCACCATGGTCTCCGTCGCCTCCGTCCACCTGCTGCAGTGCGTCATGCACCAGCTCTACCTCGCCAATGGCCGCATACGAGACTCCCCACATCACGCAAACGGACGTGAAGTCCCGCTCCGTCGTGCAGAGCCTGCTAACGATGGCTGACCGGTGCGCCTCGCCCCGATAGGCCAGCAGACCGCAAGCGCGAACGACCAGGTCGCCCTCGCAAGCTGCTGGTGCCTGCAGAACTGTCAGGCAGCTGCGAAGCAAAGCATCGGCATCGATCCCATGGCAGCAGAAGGTGCGCGAGGCATAGTCAACCCCCAGAAGCGCAACGTCCTGCTCGAGCGAAAAGATCTGCTCGGCGTCGCACCTCCCCGAGACGAGGGCGAGATCGTCCATGCTTCCCCGACCGAGCAGGACGGCGGCCAGGCGGACCCTGAATTCCTCGTTCGCCACATTGGTACGCAGGGTCTTTTCGAGCAGCTCCTCGAGGGCCGCCTGATAGCGTGGTCCCCCAAGCTCTCCGTCCTCACACATGACGCGGTCGGAGCGCAGTGCGGCAACCAGCGCGGGAATGCCCCCAGTCAGCTGCGCCGTGAGCCCATCCTCCTCTGTCTGCCGATAGAGAAGATCTTCGGGCCCTATTACCATGACGTGCTCAAACGCCTCGCAAAGCTGACGCGCTTCAGGCCTGATGCAGACGATGACCTGTGCGCCGGCGTCGCAGAGCGCTTGTATGGCATGCGCCTCGCTGGCAGACTCAATCTCGTCGCCGGGAGTCACGCCGTCAATGACCATCAGGGGCAGCTGCCCTGGCTCCATTCTGTTTCTGACCTCACGGCAGCGGCGGACCAGTCTCCTTCGCGCCTGATCGCTCTTAACCCCATCGAAGGAATACCGATAAACAGGACGCCCCTCACCCCGGGCCTCACTCATAATCCTGTTGGCCACATACGTCTTTCCGTATCCGGCCTCGGCGCACATGATCGTGAGCAACCCGAACTCCGTGATGCCATAGACCATCGGCGAAAGCATGCCATCCGGTACCGTCTGCTCGGCCGTCACCCGAAGCATGGGTACGACATGCCGCCCACGGTATGGTGGGAGCGTGTCCCCCACCCCTTTGCTCTCATGCTTGCTCATCACATCTCCTCGCAACAAATACCCCAGCCGCGACGGGCGGCCAATCTCCAGCACGCTTCGCCACTATCAATAGGTATCATCTGCTTGGAGATGAAGTTTCCTCTTTTGAGGTTTTATATAAATTTCTGATGCAACCTAAAGCGTAGTTTGCTGCGACATAACACTGCTTATCAGGCACATCTTTTAACTGTTACCGCAGGTAGAGCGCTACGTACAGCGACATTTTAGTATTACTAGAATACGTTCCTGAGCGGTTTTTGTCATGTTGAAAACTATGTCGAACCCACTTCTTGGGTCAAGATCATGCGAGCTGGCTCTAAGCCACGTTGAGCGAGGGGTATGTGATCTTATGCCCCGAGCGTTGTCCAAACGACAGCAACGCGATGGTGGCTGGAGATCGCAGACTGAGCTCGCGGCTCATTCTTCGCAGCCGCTTGGTTTAGATACAAAAAAAGCCCCATTGGGGCTTTATATGACCTGAACTGCGCCCCAAAACTTGGACGACAATAATACTGGCCCACTAGGCCACCAATCCAAGGGACTGATTCCGGAACTCCTCCGGGGTCAGTCCCTTGAG
>CACZCK010000011.1 GCA_902779675.1 uncultured Coriobacteriaceae bacterium
AACCTGATGAAGGTCTCTATTGCAACCCTTCGCTGCTCAGTGCTGTACATGCGGATTCCTTCCTGTTCCTATTTGGTCCAGGATTCCCACCGCAGTCCCTTGTGGCTAAAATCGACCGGCGCTAACAACGACGAAGTCGCGTTCCCATCCTTCAGCTGTGCAAGCAGGCCTTCGAAGACGCTGCGATCAATGTAGTGGCTCAAGGGAATCTAGACGTCAGGATCCTTGTTCGCATTCAGCGGATTGTTGTCAGCAGTCGTCTTGTTCTCACGATTGGGGTCATAGTACATGTCGTCGGCAGACTTGATGGTGTAGTCGGCATTCATGCCTTCTTTGTCAACAACCGTACGCACCACGACGTTATCCCAAAGCTTTTCGAACTCTTCCTCCGGGGTCAAAGCTGGCCCCATTTCTGAGGCCAGCTTCTCTCTATTTCAGCTCTTTACGCCAATCTCCGTTTGCTCCATAGCAGCACGCCTGCACCAACCATCAGGATGCCGCCGAGGATGGCGAAGATCCGCGTGCCAGGGCCACCGGTGTTCGGGAGGGCCGCGCCGGGGGTGTTGGTAATTGTGATCAAGCTGATGGTTCCTGTATCATTGAAATCTACGTTATCTTCAACATCCGCCATAGAGCATGTGACTGTTCCATTGGAAACAGCAAATTCAATGCATGACAATGTGTTGGTGTACCCCGCCGGGACGTAAACTTCATATAATCGATAAGTACCATCCGGCAAATTAGTTAATGAGTGTGTCTCATCTGTTGTCTCAAAAGCGCTCTTGAACTCCTTTTCTTCACCATCGATTTCCTTGAAGAAATTATCAATACCTCCAATCTCCAACGGTGCTAATACCTCAACGCCATTGCTCACCGCTCTCAACTCGAAGATAGCGCCTGAGAGACCGTCTCCGTTTTCATCCTTTTTTTGGATGTTAACGTCTGTACTGGTCTTCTTATTCGTGAAGATTACGTTTGTATCACTGTTGGGAATAATTGTTCCGGAAGTATTACCACTGGTGGTTGTTAACTCATAACCATACTTCCCAGACTCCTCCACAGTATATTCGCTGCCTGCCGGAACGTTACCGATGGTCAGTTTCTGATCCTGCCTGATGGAGCGGATTATCTTTATTTTTTTATTACTTCCAACCGGTTCGGGTGTAGTCTGATTACCATATATTTCGAGAGTAATCGTATCATTGGCATCATTGATATTTGTACAGGTAATCGTTTGTTTATCCGGATTATCCGGGTTAAAGGTACTACTGGTGAAGGTATAGGTCGGGCCAGATGAACCTTTTTCCGTTATTACTCTCCATGTGGCAACACCCTCTGATACAATGACCTTATTCACCTGATAGTATTGCCACTCACCCTCCTCGTCTTCAGTATGGTAAAAACAATCGTTTACGGCAAACCACGGAACATGATCGCCTTCAAACAGACCGTCATCATTGCTCACCGTAAGCATGAACTCAAACTCGGTATCATCCGTCGGATCCGGATTTCCACTGTTATCCAACACGCGTTTTTCCAAATTGAGATAGCCACGCAGTGTGTTAACAATTGTTAATGTGGAGCTACCATCTGATGCAACGTTTATTGACGACATTCCGGAAATGTTATATGATGTAATTTTTCCATTACTATCTTTAACAATACTCTCAAAATCCACATTCGTTAATACACCGTCAACCAACATCGGGTGATAAACCGGAGCATCATAATCAAACTCATAGCCTACATCCGGCTCGCTGATCGTGTAGTCATGGCCTTCCTCAAGAAGGTAATACTTGGTTCCTTCATAAGTTGTAGAGGCATAGGCCGTTTTATCAAGGCCGAGAGCCGTCATGCGAGCTTCGCTGAGCATCAGACCTGTTGCAATAGAGAAATCCTCTGTCCAGTGAGTACCGATTTCTTTTGCACCTTCGTCTTCTGAAGAACAGTTGACATATTTGTGCTCCGTCTCATCCCATTTTACATAGATTTTATCTTCTGATGTCCAGATGTAAGCTCCAACACCGTTGTTTGCTTCACTATCCCAGCCAAGATCAACCGAGGTGTAAGGAGTCTGCTTATTATCATCCTGGTAAATATCAAACCCGATGGAATACGGATTCTCCGGATCTCCATATAGCAGTTGGGCAAGAATATCCGGATCACGATCGATGTTCCACACCTTTTCGATTGCCGAGGACGACGCCGTCAGGGGCATGGGATTTGGTGTAGGTAAATCGAAATCATATGGTCCTTCATAAGTTGTTGTTGTTACTCCATTTTCATTCTTTGTATCTACGATTGAATACTGAACCTTCTGTTCTGTATTGGTAAGAACTGCGTAAACGCCATTAGGATATTTAACAATCGACGGGTATCTTTCTACTCCACCCTTTTCATAACCCTTTGTTGTTGTTAAATCCTCATATGTGTTGGCTTCTTCACTCCATGTATAACCAGGAAGTTCATTATTCAGTCCGGCAACATAGTCATAAGCTTCCTGATCCGGCCATACCACAAAACTAGCGCTATAGGTATAGCCATCCATTAACGTTCCGATTCCGGTCAGATCCCATGTAAGCATGCCGTCTGTTGAAACATCTGCAAGCGTCATCTTATACTCGACCGCTGCATCACCGTCTCCTGCCGTGTATGACCAATAATCATAATCTGTTCCGTCGATAACAGCAGATTTCTTTTCTCCAGGATAATTATGCCCGTTGATTGTAAAGGTTACCGTTGGATCCGTTTGCCCTTCGGCAGGGCTTATAGCGGTAACACTATATAACTCACCAACAGTTCCTGTGACAGTATACTTATACCCCTCCGCCTTTCCATGCACAAGAGTAGTTGTCATTGCATCTGTCGTAAGGCCGTCGGTGATAGACACTTTTCCATAAGCAACGTTATTAGAAACCTGAGATAAAATATACTGGAAAGCATCCAAAAGTGCATCGGTGCTGTTAGCATCAAAATAGTAATCTGCTGTGCCGCCGGAGATGTTTGCTGTTCCAACATCACCCTTTCCGTAAGCATAATTAACCAGACGCCTCAAATAGCTCTTCATTGTATCAGTATCACCGTAAGTAAATATGCCATAAAACTTGTGATCTGTTGATACTGTTTCGCCATCTGCAGTTGTGACGTTATGAGCATCGACTATAGCCTTTGCATCTGGTTCAGCAGCCTGAAGGCATTTCACATTATCCTGATACCACTGTGCGTTGCCATTATCACCGTGGATATCAGTGGGCTCACCATCAGTCATAAAGATAACATATACCGGCTCATCCGGCTGTGCAGCCTTTTTTGCGTCAGCAACTTCTTTTGCATACTCCAGAGCCTCCTCCCAGTTTGTCCCTTTTGCCACACTGCCGTCCGTAACCGCATTCTTGAGAGTGCTTCCATCAGTATATGATGTCCCCCAGTTACTTTCAGTATTCGTGAAATTACCAGTATGTTCTATGCCTGAAGCCGTATTTCTTCCAGTATCTGTACGCCCAGAAGCAAAGCTGATCAACTTTACTTCAATTATATCATCAAGTGATACCGTATTCCCTTCTTCATCTGTCACAGACTGTCCTGGCAGATTTTTATTTGTAAGCTGTGTAATTAATGATGCAAGGGCATCCTGTTCAGCAGCCATACGAGTTTTCCGGTTATAAACATCTCCGTTATACACATACCATCTGCCATAAGAATGAGAATAATAATGATATGTATTATCCCAGTAGGATAATACAACTCTGTTACTGTCACTAATCGCTCCGCTCACTACACCGTAATAGGTAAGATTACTATCATGTTCTCCAGTCGCTTTTACGTAGGTGTAGTTGCTCGTCATACTGCTGGAGCGGTCCATTACAATAAGAACGTTTGATTTTGTGACCTCACTGTATGAAGATTGTTTAGATGAACCGCTAACACTCAGTGTTAAGGTATAAGTCCCGTCATTCTTACCGTTTGCTGTATTAGGTTCAAGTGTTTTGTCAGCAGTCGGTTTCGGAAGCTCATCCTCCTCAGAATCTGTTGTCTCCTCGCCTGCTTTAAATGGTGACAGATTAGAGAATGTATTCGTCAGTATATCAGCATATTGAGTACTCAGATCATGTGTTTCATGTTCTACGAAAGTTCCCGTATCCGAAAAGCTCTCTTGATCAAAACTAAAGCTTATTATAGATGAATCTTCTATCTTTGTTTCGACATCATCAATGATTTCAAGCCCATTACCTGCGAAATGTGCAATGCCGGCGGTAGAGTTATCATCCACTTGCAAACCATCAAGGTACTCGATTTCAATATGAACAGGGGCTTCAGGTTCGATTTCTTTGCCCTTATGTATCAACTTTATATCGAAATAACGAGCAGCATCAACATTCTTTAGGCTCACTTCGGGCAGGAATCCCATATCCTCCGTATAATTCTTACGTAATTCTTCAACTTCAAAGTATTCTTTGTTGATTTCCATCCAGGTCTGACCAAGATGCTGAATAAATTCGTCAGAATCCTGTGGTATTTCTTTTACAAAGAGCTCTGTTCCGTCCGGGATCTGCGCATCTTCATCGTATGTTACTGTGATTTTGTAGGTCTTCCCATCTGCAGTGAGTACATTTGCGGAAATCTGCGCATCAGTAACATTGATCGTAAATCTCTCTCCGTCTTTCATCGTAACGGTGATTGTTTCTTCTGTGTCAAACGGCTTCTTGCTGATCAAAGCCCAGTCTCCGGCTTCCACCGTCTGCGCATCGATTACCTCGATCTGCTCTTCGGTCAGTTCTGCGCTGTACTCAACGTCCAGCCCGTTTGCTTCCTTCAGCTCGCCAACAGTGCTCTTGCTGTCAACTTTTCCAACCCAAACCAGCTCAGGATCGCTGAACTCGACTTTTTCTACTTCATCAACGAACTCCTTAGCAGATTTGCCAGCTGAGGCTTCTTTCCCGGCAATGCCTAGTGTCTCCACCAGCTCCGCAAGGCTTATGCTTCCTCCGCCCGGAATGCTGGAATCAAACTTCTTCCCATCGACTTCCCAGTGGAAGTCCACGGTGTACACGACGGCGTAGACGCTGAACTGGTCCGCGTCGAAGACGAGCTCGTCGGCCTCGTCGGGAAGGTCGCGCTTCTTGAGCTGCTTGGCGGTAAGGGGCTTGATGACCGAGCCCTCGACCTGGTAGGTGTCCTTGCCCTGGCGCTCGGCGCGCTCCTGGGCCTCGCGGTCGCTCTCCACGTGCACCAGCAGCTGGTTGGTGTCCTCGCTGGCGATCTGAGGCGAGGCCATGGTCACGGTGACCTTCTTCGCAGGCTCGACCTCGTTGCCCTCGGCGTCCCTGAAGGTGATGTCCACCGCGTGGACCTCGGCGATCTCGGCGTCGGTCTTCTTGGCCACGGCCTCCTCGACGACGGTCTTGACCTCGGCGTTCTTCTTGGCCTCGGTGTCAACCCACTCGGCCTCCATCGTGGAACCCTCGGGCAGGGCGCCTTCGGGGGCGTCGACGCGCACGTCGAGCACGAGCCTGTCGTCCTTGTCGGTGAAGCGGTGTTCGAAGGCCTGCTCGGGCATCGCCGCGACCTCGACCGTCTGGAAGCACCCTGGTCCGTGCTGATGCTCTTCCGTCACCTCGTCCTTGCCGCAAACGAGCGTGCGCTCGACCTTATAGCAGGAGTCATCGTGCACATGACCCGCGGTCTCCTCCAGCCCGCAGACCAGGTTCCCCTCCTCGTCGTAGCAGCTCTCGTCGTGCCAGTGGGCGCCCTCGCCCTCGGACATGCCGCACACCAGCGCGCGCTCCTCGCTGTAGCAGGAGTCGTTGTGCACGTGGTACTCGACCTCGGCCAGCGTGCACGCGAGGTTGCCCTCTGCGTCGTAGCAGCTGTCGTCGTGGTGGTGGGCAACCGTGCCCGTCACGGGGCAGGACAGCACCTGCTCCTGCCCTGTGGCCGCGCGGCCGTTCTGGCGCAGCGCCAGCGCAACGCCTACAACGACCAGTAGGGCGATGCACGCGAAGACGGCGATGATGTTGTGACGACGACTCTTTGCGCGGTTGATCCGCCTGATGTTCTGCCTGGTCCGACTCTTCATGGCCGACCCCTTTCAACTGCGGCGGTGCGTTTGCTCGTACTGCCAAAAGAGCCCGGCTTCTGAGCAAGCCACACCGCGCTGTATCTCCTGCGCCCAGCTGCGGTCCGTGTGGCGACGCGCAGTTGGGGCGAATAGTCTTCTATTAGTATTTTCCACTATTTGGCTATGCGTTAACACCTGATTGGCGACCGTTCGCGCCAGCCAGTCGACATTTGGGAACGATTTTTGCTAGGCAGAGCAAGGGGCCTCCCGAACTAGTCAGGAGACCCCTTGCTCTTGTCTTTTCTGCAAAGCCTGATCGCCTTTTGGCGCAGTGCGCACGACGCTCCCCTACGCCGTCAGGAAGCCCTTAGCGCTGCCCATCCCTTCTGTGCGGAGAGCGCTGGTCCCTCGTACGCCGACGTGACGAATCCGAAGCCATCACAAACCCAAGCTCGCGCCTGCGTAGCAGCAGGTTGGTGAACACAACCGTCGAGATGAACATGGCACCGAGGATGTTTGTGATGCCATTGCCCAGACCACCAGCCGCCGGGAGCTCCGCACCAGGCTCGTTGGGAATGGTGAAGGTGTATCCATCCACGACGTCTCCGCCATCCGTGACCGTACCATCCGTGTTGACGGTAAAGGTCCAGCCATCGCTGGTGATGATGTAGCCTGCTGGCGCTTCCTTCTCCTTCAGCTGGTACGATCCGGGGGCAAGGCCAGCGATGTGCACGCCTTCGGCGGGCACCGTAAAGCAGCTGTCAGCATCGAGCGATATCGATGCGGATCCAGCGGCTTTGGACGTCACCTGATAGTCGGTCGCAGTCTCGTTGCCGCGAATCAGGTAGAAGCGCGCGCCTTCGAGCGATTTGCTTGGTGTGTCCTGGTCCACCTTTGATAGGTCAATCTCGCTCTTGAGCTGGTTGGTGACCACAAACGTGGTGTCAGTGACTGAGGTGACGTCTCCGCCATAGACGTTGGTGCTGGTCACATCGACGAAGTCGTTGGTCCACGGCAGCTTGACCGCAGTCTCCCTTACGGTGTAGTCGCTAGCAGTTGTACCGTTCTCAAGCAGCCACGTCGCCGTTCCGTTCCCATCAACGGTCTGGGTGATTTCGTTCGTCGTGTCAGAGGCGGTGGCGGCCGCGTTACCCTTGTAGAGCGTCAGCTTGACCTGATAGTTCTCGGGGTTCTGCAGCTCGACCGTCTGACCAGTGGCCGGATTTACCCACTGCTTCTGCGCGGTGATCTTGGGCTTCTCGGGCGTACTGTTGACGACCACCACGTCGCCACCCTCCGTCAGGGGGTTCACGGCGTTACCGTTGTTGTCCACAAATGTTGTGGTGTTGTACTCCGAAGGAGTATGGCTGACCTCTTCGAAGTAGTACTTGTACGGGTTGCCTTGGGCGTCAGCGGAGGGCAGGTCATCGAAGGTCTTCTTCCATGATCCATTGTCTCCATCATCCGGCAGGGTAAAGGTCTCGACTTCGACCAGCTCCTGTTGTTCCGTCCCACCCGCACGGTTGGAGATGTAAAGCTGAGGAAGCTTGTTGCTGACGAAATCACTACCTACGTGTTTGTTCAATGCTAGTGTTACGACACCGTTATTTACATCACCTTGGTTAATAGCATAGGAAACATTGGATGTGCTGGTGGATTCGCTCTCATGCCATCCATAGCCGTTGATAAGGTAAGTCCAATAATACGTAGTATTTGTCTCCAAGCTCCAAGAACTGCTTGAATTAGGCTTAAGTACATTGTCATTCTCATTTACAGTTCTAGTCTCACCCGTCCAATACCATCCATTTGCTGGCTTATTCGTCTTAAACTTAAACGCCTTGCTGCTGTCATTACCACTGTCATGAACCTTCACGGTGTCGCCCACGAACACGCCACCGACCTCACTCAGCAGAGCCCCGTTCTTGTCAACAAGACGCACGGTAACAGGAGACCTGTTCCCCACCCTCATCAGCTTGAACGTCGCACTGGCGCCCGCGGGAGGCGTCGTGTTCCCGTTGTCGTCCCACCGCTTCTCTAGCGAGATGTCAACTGGCTCGATCTTCTCGTTCGCGATCTGGACGCCGTCCATGTTGGCATTGGCATCATCACCACTGATGCTGTACTTGACCACGGCTGTCCCACCTTCGTGGTCAAGGTACACCCTGACGTTACGAACGTCCGTAAGGGGTTTGTAGTCTGGTGGCGGAGCAATCTCCTTGAGGATGTAGTCACCGAGCGGCACGCCCTCAAACTTGACGTGGCCGTTCTCGTCAGCCTCGGCAACGTACTCGGTCTTAACGCCCGTCGTATCGTTGCTGTTCCTCTTCTTGTACCAATACACAGGCTCAAGCTCGGTGACAGTCTCGCCGTCAACGATCTTCTGCACTTCCTTGAACAGCTGGAACTTTGCCCCAACAAGCAGTTTCGATGGCTCCTCGCCATCCACCTTGTCGAGCTCGATGTCGGCATACTGGCTCAGGTTGAACTTGATCTTGCAGTTAGAGTCGCAGCCACCACGTTCCATATAAAAGACCTGCAGCGTATGCTGCTCGCCATCAAAGAGCGAGTCCCAGCTGGTATACCCCGTCTGATTCTGGACGGCTACGGTAACGGTCCGATTGGTAAAGTCGATCTTTCCGTCGATGGGCTGGTGGATTCCGCCGATGTCCATAGCCAGCTTGCCATCGATAAACACCCACATGTCGTCGTCGCCATTGAACTCAAACACAATGGGGTTGCCGTACTTGTCGACGGGCGCCATGCTGCCACTGGGGAAGGAGAACTTGACTTCCATGTTCAACCCAAAGTGGTGGTTCAGCGCCTTGTCCCAGTTGACAAACTTATCGTGATCGGGATTCCACTCATGGAACGGGAAGAAGCCAATGGGTCTGCCGTTATCCCCAACTACTACTGGGTTTCCATTGCTGTCGTACTGTCCAGGAATAAACTGGCTTGCAACCTCACCCTTGCTCCATTGATGATATGTTCCGCCATAGACCTCGAACACCTTTGTGGTCGGGTTGAGCCAAGCATAATTCTTGCTACTGTCATAGTAGTAATAATCCTGGTCGTCCTTTTGGAACAGGCCGTCCACGCCCATGTATGCGCGAACATCGTTGTTGTAGTGGCTATCCGTAAACAGATATGCAAGGTCCTCGTTACCGCCCGTCAGAACGGGATAGCCGGTCGTCCCGTTTGACAGAGTGCCCTTAACGATTCCAGTGCCTGGATCATTCTCGGTGTATGTGTTCTTATTCCAATCGATGTTGACCTGAGACCTGGCATCACCGCCGTACCAATCCTTGTTGATTCCGCTTCCCCAGAACTTCAGGGTCTTATTCTTATTGACACCGGCGTCTTTGAACGTCGACTCGAACGGTTGCCTCATAAGATTGAACTGGTTGAAGTAGTCGTCGAGTGTCGAATTCAAATCGTAGTCGAACATATTCATCGTAACGCCGATTTCGGCGTTTGGCACAGTGCTGACAGTCGCTGGATGTGACCCTTCTGGTTTAGGTTGTATCGTTATGGTCTTTCCACCAACAGTTATACTACCGGTTCTCGTAGCTTCGATTACCACGCCCTTTGAGTAGTTTCGACCGCTAATGTTATATCTATCTTCCCAAGATTTCTCTGTTGCATTACCGTTCAAATTGTATGTAATGGAATACTGTGTCCAAAACAGATTGATTGTATCGCCCACATATATAGTATTGGGAAGTCCATTAACGGTATAATTCTCACCATTGCTCGTGCTGCCAGTAACAATATACGTAGAGAACGAATCGGTTTCGAACTGGAGGCCAATCTCCCCACCGTCAATCACGGGTTTCTCGGATAGGTCAACAATCTCAGCCTTACCGTCATCCTGAACGTGCACCACGTCGATATCATTGAGGGCAATCTCTTCAGTCAGGCCGTATACCATGCCATTGTAGATGGCTACATAGTCGGCCGCATCCGCACCAGCGCCTTCGGCGTTGACTTCACCCAGCGCAGAATCCACTTCGGCAGCATCGGTTTTCTGATCGCTCGACTCCTCCTCATCCGAGAGGACCGAATCCTGTAGACGAATATCAACGAGCACTACGCTGCCTTCAGCAGGCTCTATCTCCCGCCCTTCATACACGATTGAAATGTCGAAGACAGCCGTCTGGTCCAGAAGACCGCGGTCATACTTCGCCTGGAGGGCCTTGTCGGCCTTTGTGCAGTTGTCTTCGTATGCGTTATCCGTTTCCGTGATCTCGGTCACGCGCAGCTCCGCGCCGTCCGGAATCTGGGCGTCCTCCCCGTACGTCACGGTGATCTCGTAGGTGTCGCCCTTGTCACTGATGATCGTCTTCTTGATCTGGGCGTCCGTAACGTAGATGGTCAGCACGTCCCCGTTGGCCATGGTGATGGTCAGCGTCTCCTCGCTGTCGAACGGCTTCAGGCTGAGCAGGGCCCAGTCGCCCGGCTCGAAGCGCTTGGCGTCCATGGCGGCAATCTGCTCGTCGGTCACCTCGGCGGAGTACTGGGCCTCAAGGCCAAAGCGCTCGCGGAGCTCGCCAGCGGTGATGCTCTCGCCGACGTGCGCCACGGCAACCAAGTCGGTATTACTGAACTCGACGCTCTTGACCTCGCCCATGAAGAGGTCGGCTTCCTTGGCCTCGAAGACCCTCAGCCCGGCCAGCAGCTCGCGCAGGTTGATTGCGTCGCCGCCCTGCAGTGTCAGGTCGTACGTCTTTCCGTCCACGTCGTAGTGGAAGTCCACGGTGTAAGCCACGGCATAGACGCTGAACTGGCTGGCATCAAAAACGAGCTCGTCGGCCTCATCGGCCAGGTCACGCTTCTTGAGTTGCTTGGAGGTAAGGGGCTTGATGACCGAGCCCTCGATCTGGTAGGCGTCCTGACCGGCGCGCTCGGCACGTTCCTGTGCCTCGCGGTCGCTCTCCACGTGCACCAGGAGCTGGTTGGTTCCCTCCGCAGCGATCTGCGGCGAGGTGAAGGTAACCGTGACCTTCTTCTGGGGCTCAACCTCGTTGCCGTCAGCGTCGCGGAACGTGATGTCCACGGCCTGGACCTGCGCAATCTGCGCATCGGTCTTCTTGGCCACGGTCTCCTCGATGACGGCCTGCACCTCGGCGTTCTTCTTCTTGGCGATGTCAACCCACTTGGCCTGCATCGTGGCCCCCTCGGGCAGGGCGCCTTCCGGGGCGTCCACGAAGACCTTAAGTACGAGCTTGTCGTCCTTGTCGGTAAAGCGATGCTCGAAGGTCTACTCGGGCATGGGGTCAGCGACTTCCGCCGTTTGGAAACAGCCAGGTCCGTGCTGGTGCTCCTCGACGACCTCCTCCTTGCCGCATGCGAGCGTACGCTTCACCTTGTAGCAAGCGTCGGAATGCACGTGGCCGGGAGTCTCCTCCTGGCCGCAGACAAGGTTGCCCTCCTCGTCGTAGCAGGAACCGTCGTGCGAATGACCAGCGGTCTCTTCCATGCCACACGCCAGCGAGCGCTCTTCGCGGTAGCAGGAGTCATCATGTACGTGGAGCTCAACCTCGGGCAGCTTGCACACGAGGTTACCCTTTGCGTCGTAGCAGTTTCCGTCATGGTGGTGGGCTACGGTGCCCGTCACGGGGCAGGACAGCACCTGCTCCTGGTGCGTAGCGGCACGGCCGTTGCGGCGCAATGCCATCGCAACGCCCGCGGCGACCAGCAGCGCGACGCACGCAAAGACGGCGATGATGCTGTGGCGGCGGCTCTTTGCGCGGTTGATCCGCTTAATGTGGCGCCTAGTCTGATTCTTCATTCCCGGTACCTCCCAGCTGCGGCGGTGCGTTTGCCCGTGTTACCACAAGAGCTCGGTTACTTTGAGCAAGCCACGCTGTGCCGTATGTCCTGCGCCAAGCTGCGGTCCGTGTGCAGACGCGCAGTCGGGGCGAATGTATCCAACCTTATTTTCCGTTATTTTATCGAGCGTTAACACTTGATTGAAGACCGTTCACGCCAACCAGTCGACATTTGAGAATGGTTCGCGCTTAGGCCTAAGGAAAAGGGTCTCCCGACCTCGTCGGAAGACCCCTTGCTCAGACTATCTGAAGGTCTTATCGCCTTTGGCTCCGTGGGTGTCACACGACCCTACGTAGCCCAGCTGTCCTTAGCGACGCCCTTCCCTTCTGTGCGGACGACGACGGGACCTCGTACGCTGACCCGCCGAGCTCGAAGCAGTCGCAAAGCCAAACTCACGCCTGCGCTGCAGTATGTTGGTGAACACGACGGCGGAGATGGCCATGGCACCAAGGATGTTGGTGATGGCCGTGCCCAGGCCACCAGCAGCAGGCAGCTCAGCACCAGGCTCGTTGACAACCGTGACCAGGGCAGTGTCCCCATCAAAATCAACCATGCCTTCGACATCCTCACCAACAAGGGTCTGATTCTGAATCGTAAAGGGAATGTCTCTTTGCGTAATGACATAGCCGTCCGGTGCCGACACCTCAACCAGCTGGTATTCTCCATCTGGTAGATTCGCGATGGTGCTCGCGGCATCTGTCGACGTGAACTGGCTGTTATCATCCAGGCCACTCACAGCCAGATACTTAAGCGTCTCCCCATCTTCGTTCTTCACAGACTTGATGTCCTGGAAGGTATCACCTTCTTTGATCTGAAGCGTGAAGACCGCTCCCGCAAGCCCTTCTCCATCCGCATCATTCTTCTGGATATGGATGTCGGTTGTTTTGGGCAGCTGCCTGTTCGTAATCGTCGTTCCCGAGATTACCGGAGCCGCATACCCTTCTAGCTGGGCGTTCGTCTCTTCCACATAGTAGGTATAGACGCCGTCCTCATCTGATCTGTATGCCAGACCATCTAGGTGGAACTCATAGTTCTTTGTGCCGCTTGCCTGTGTGACCGTCAACGTCAGATCCGGATTGGTTCCAGATCCACCCTCAGCATGATAGACAGCCGTCCCACCCGAAGCATTCTCAACAGAGTCCTTTGAGACGTTGTAGACGAGAGAGAAGCTCGCGTCAGGATCACCGTCCTCCTTATTCCTCTTAACGGTAAACTGAACATCCTGATCCCAGTCCATAGGATTGCCGTCCTGATCGACCCACAACTTGGTGAAATCATAGTCTGTCACCGTCTGCGTGTTTGTTATGCTGCCCGATGCCGGCGTATAGTCGAAGCTCATGAATCCATAGGCAAATTCCGAGTAAGCATTGGTATGCAGGAACTTGAGATAGATATCATCGCCCTGCATAAAGACAGAGGCCGCTTTCTTATTACCGACGCCTACCGTCAGAGGTACTCCATACACATAATCGTATCCGAACGAATTGATGGAGCTGAACTCCTGAGAGTTCATTCCCACGACAGCGTCAATAATCTTCTTCTGCTCCGCCTCCGTCGCAATCCTGGGCGTCCAGAGAACAAAGTCATGGCCATGGCCGATCACAATGAAGCCAAGGTCTGTATAGTGGCTGATGAATTGATTGGCTGTAGTCGCTGGCTCAACGACCGTGATCGGACTCTCCGCAGGCGTATACACGGCAGCCGTGTTCTCCGTCTGCTGGGTATAGCCCTCTGGCAGGACTTCCTCAATCGTATACTGAATCACCGTGCCGTCTTCCGCAAAGACGGGAAGGTTCGTAAACTCAAAGGGCCACTCGTTCGAAGTGACATCACTGGCGCTGATTGCCTTGGTATCAACGATCTCCCCATTTGCCTTAAGATTGATAGTGACCGTCTGCGGACGCTTCCTGCCGTTATCATCCCAAGTCTTTATACCAACATAGGAAGTCTTCGGATCATATTTGTCTGAATATGCATTTGTCAGAGTCGTCGTCACAAGACTGCCGTCCGCTGAAGCCGATGTCTCTGTACTGGAAAGGAAGTATCCCGGGGGCAGGGTCTCTTCTGTCCAGCTATAGGTAATCTCATTGCCCTGACTATCGTACTTGGGAAGGTTGTCAATCGTGGCTTCCCAGTTGTTTCCTGCATCCAGAGTCACGCTATCTCCGTTGGACAGTGTGACCGTCAAGGAAGCCGGCTTTTCACCCTTGTTGGTGCCATGGTCCCAGATCTTTTTGACTTTGACAGACATGAGCTTTCTGTTAACGAACTCACCCGTGAAGTCTTCCTCACCGGTAGGCCCGACTTCCGAAGGCGAACTGCTGAAGCCTGCAGGGGTCTCCTCTGCGATGTAGTACTTATAGGTATAGGTGATCTTGGTCCCATCCGGCTGCTCGATGGTCTCCTGATAAGGGAACTTCCCCGCATCCGCCGTGCCTGCATAGAGGCCCGAGTCGAACTTGCCGGATGTTGCCCCATTCGAAAGCGTCAGAGTCTTCGCGAAGTCGTCATCAGGCTCGTCCACGTGGGGAATCTCATGCTCAACGATGGTGTTTTGGGGTGCCTGGCCCGCAGCTGAGAGGCTTGTAAAGGCGTTGTACTTCCCTCGCTGGTTCCAGTAGCTGTTATTGTTAAAGCCATCATAGAAGTAGACCGTGAGGGTCTGCCCTGCGGGTGGCATCGTAACCGTAAAGGAACCGGAATCATTCAGAGTGTGCTGCTCTCCATTCTGTCCGATTTTATAGTACCTATGGTTATTGTTGTAACCGTTATGCTGGTCGTCATAGTTATAGGTAATCGTTGCCGTGCTACCTTCTACAAAGCTGTAAATCCGATCGTCATATGTCCCATACTGGTTGTTCCCGTTGACGTATCCCAGCTTCAGCGTAGAGGTCTTTTGCGGTTCTCCCTCTTCCTTCTGAATCTCCGTCCAGGACTTTGTTCTGCGCAGCGTAAAGGTTGCCGAATAGCCACTTGCGTCCATGGGCTGGCCGTCCACATCCTCCCAAGCCTTGTTGACAGAGATGTCGATGACCGGCTTCTGGTTCGTAACCTGTACGCCATCCTTGCCAAGCTCGTCCAAATCACCCTTGTTCCAGACGGCGGTAAACGTCTTATCGCTGTTCTTCTGGAGCGTGACCTTGATGGTCTTGTCCTGGTTCAGTGCATATCCCTCCGGCGCAGAGATCTCTTTCAGGACATACTCTCCCACCGGTACATTTTTGAAGGAGACTTTTCCGTCCGCCTCCGTTGTCACATGCTGCATGTGCTTGACAGGAGTTCCGTTCTTGTTCTCCCACCAGAAAGCCTGCTCATATCGTACTTGCGGGTTGCCCTGTTCGTCGTTGTAGCGAATGACTTCCCACAGCTCGTAGGTGACGCCATCCAGAGGCTCTTCCGTAACCTTGTCCAGCTTTTCAAACTCTATGTTCGTGTAGTGCGTAAGATTGAACTTGATCATATTGTTGGAATCGCAGCCACCGCGCTCGACGTAGAACATCTTCAGCGTATGCGTCTGGCCATCATCCAGATGCAGCTGGTTCCAGATAGCACTATTGCTGTTTACTTGCGTAGAGTCATGCGTGGTGCCATTTGCCGTATAGGACAGCGTAACGTTCTTATTGGTAAAGTCGATCTTGCCTGAAACCGGCTGGTGGATTCCGCCGATGTCCATAACAAGCTTGTCATCGATGAAGACCCAGACATCATCATCTCCAGAGAATTCAAAGACGATGGGTTTGCCGTTTCGATCCACAACAGCCATACCGTCATTCTTGTTGGGTAGCTCAAATGACAGGTCAAACTCCATGCCAAAGTGATGATTCAGGTTCTTGTTCCAGTTAACAAACAGATCGTAGGAACTATTCCATTCATGATAGGGGAAGAATCCTATGGCCTTTCCGTTATCATATCCGCCTGCTGCTGAAGCATCACTGTTGGACCACTGATGGTAGGTGGTCGTATAGACTTCAAACTGCTTACTAGACGGATTCAGCCATGCATAGTTCTTGTTACTGTCATAGTAATAATATCCGTCGGCGTCCTTTTGGAAGAGGCCGTCCACACCAGTGTATGCGGTTTTATCAGTCCCATTAGAAGGTGTGAACAGATAGGATAGTGATTCCTCACCATCTTTCAGCATGGGGTATCCACCTGAAAGTGTATTCTGTACGATGTTCGTCGTTGCGCCTTCATTGTACTGGTTGTATGCCAGCTTCACTCCTGCAGGATTGTTCTGGTTGGCACCCCAAGTTCCGATTCCGCTGCCCCAGAATTTAAACACGTGACCACTGTTGATACCGTCAGAAATGTAGGTCCTCTGGTAAGGAAGGATTGAATTGCCGAACTGGTTGAAATGGCTATCCAAAGAATCATCCAGATCATAGTCGAACATGTTCATTGAAACGCCGATGGTGTCGTTGGCCAGCGTTGATACGGTAGCTGGATGACTTCCCGCCTGCCTGGGACGAACGGTGATCTGCTTGTTGCCAATCCAGAAAGTACCGGGATTCTCTATCCGCACCTCTCTGAAACGATTATCACCGTTCACGGGAGTATAGACGGAGGCAACACCGTTGTTGGTATTGACTGTCTGATTGCCTTCATCCCAGTTGTTTTCGTAATACAGGTATACGGTATCGCCCACATACATAGTGGTTGGGATGTTTCGCAGAAAGTATTGTTTTCCATCAGCTGTGTCGCCGTTAATGATGTAGTCAGAGAACGAATCCGTCGCGAAGGTCAGGACATAGCTATCCTCATCCGAATCTGTCGTGAGGTCGTCTATAACCGCAGCAGAACCGTCATCGGCCAGATGCACGACGTCAAAACCGTTGCCTTCTTCTGTTCCAACCTCTGACTGGCCATCCTCCCCAACGATCTGACCATCTTCGACGATAGCCATACCGTTGTAGAAGACCGAATACGGCATTGCCTCAGAGGAATCTGCTCCATCCTCAGCAGCCTCATCCGTATCGGAAGAATCCTTTTCATCAAAGATGCTCTTAACCAGCCTGATCTCAACATCGACCATGCTGCCCTCCGCCGGCTCCACTTCTTCCCCGCTGGCCTCGATGCTGATGTCAAACATCACGGGGGCTGTTAAGCCAGTTTCCTTCTCCTCCTCCAGAGCCTCTTCCGCCTTTGAATAGATGCTTTCGTAATCATCATCTTCGGGAAGGATCTCCCTGACCTTCAGCTCCGCGCCTTCAGGAATCTGGGCGTCCTCGCCGTACGTCACGGTGATCTCGTAGGTGTCACCCTTGTCGCTGATGACCGTCTTCTTCAGCTGGGCGTCGGTCACCTTGATCGTCAGCACGTCCCCGTTGGCCATGGTGATGGTCAGCGTCTCCTCGCTGTCGAACGGCTGCAGGCTGAGCAGGGCCCAGTCGCCCTTCTTGAACTGCTTGGCGTTCATGGCGGCAATCTGCTCGTCGGTCACCTCGGCGGAGTACTGGGCCTCAAGGCCAAAGCGCTCGCGGAGCTCGCCCGCGGTGATGTCCTCGCCGACCTGGGCGACGGCCACCAGGCTCGTGTCGCTGAACTCGACGCTCTTGACCTCATCCATGAAGTAGTCGGCGTCCTTGGCCTCAAAGACCTTCAGGCCAGCCAGCAGCTCGCGCAGGCTGACGGCGTCGCCGCCCTGCAGGGCCAGGTCGTAGGTCTTGCCGTCCACGCTGTAGTGGAAGTCCACGGTGTACACGATGGCGTACACGCTGAACTGGTCGGAGTCGAAGACCAGCTGGTCGTCCCTGTCGGCCAGGTCGCGCTTCTTGAGCTGCTTGGCGGTGAGGGGCTTGACCACCTGTGCCTCGATTTCGACTTCCTTCTTGCCCTGGGCCTCGCTGCGCTCGATGGCCTCCTTCTCGCTCTCCACGTGCACCAGCACGGGCTTGGTGTCGTCGCTGGCGAGCTTGCCCGACGTCAGCGTGACGGTAACCTTCTTGGCCGGCTCGACCTCGTTGCCGTCGGCGTCGCGGAAGGTGATGTCCACGGCCTGATACCCGTTAACCTTGCCGTCGGTCTTCTTGGCCACAGCCTCGTCGATGAGATCGGTGTCCAGCTTCTTCTGGGGGACCCATTCGACCTTCATGGTGGCGCCCTTGGGCAGCGCGCCCTCGGGTGCGTCCACGAAGACCTTCAGAACGAGCTTGTCGTTCTTGTCGGTAAAGTGATGCTCGAAGGTCTGCTCGGGCATGGGGTCATCGTCTGCCACCTCGGTAGTCACCGTCTTGAAGCAGCCGGGACCGTGCTGGTGCTCCTCGGTGACCTCTTCCTTGCCGCAAACGAGCGTGCGCTCGACCTTATAGCAGGAGTCGCTGTGGGTATGGCCGGCAGTCTCCTCCAAGCCGCAGACCAGGTTGCCCTCCTCGTCGTAGCACGAATCGTCGTGCCAGTGAGCGGGCGCCTCCGCCTGGCCACACACCAGCGTGCGCTCCTCGCGGTAGCAAGAGTCATTGTGCACATGCCGCTCGACCTCGGGCAGCTTGCAGACGAGCTTGCCTTCTGCGTCGTAGCAGTTGTCATCATGGTGGTGCGCGACCGTCCCCGTCACGGGACAGGAGAGAACCTGCTCCTGCTTCGTAGCCGCGCGGCCGTTGAGGAGCAGTGCATGCACCACGCCCAGCACCACCAACGCAGCGAGAACCGAAAGCAGCGCAACGCGCTTGTGCTGATGCCGCTTGTTGCTGGCAATATGCCTGACGTGCTGCATGGTGGGACTCTTCATGAGTGGTACCTCCCCTTTGTGGCGGGGTCTTGGTCCGTGGATGCCAGGGAGTGCGCACCTACTCCCAAGCGAAACCAAGATCCTGCCCATCTGGCCTAGAATCCGACGCGCGCCACCTCACTCGACGCGCCTTGCGTTTAGACAGAAAACTTCCTTTATATTCATATACGTAAATTATAGGTACATGGAGGTTGTGGGGTTGAGCCGTTCGTGCCCTTGTAACGACGTTCAGGCAGATTAAAGGTGCATGAAATGCCACATCTGGCAACACGGCTAGCGTGCCTAGATGGAAATAGCCTGGCATTAATGGTTGTACTAAATCAACTCGTGCGCATGGTGGCTCTATCAGACTTGCACACGTCTCTATGGGTGATGTAGTTGACGCTGGTAGGGAGAGCTACACGCGCCTCAAACGCAGACAGATGGGGCGAAAACAGCCTTTTGCGCCGTTTTCGCCCCTGTTGTCTGCGTTTTGCTTGTGCGCTTTACGCCATCTTGCGCCTGCGCAGCAGCAGGTTGGTGAACACCACAGCCGAGATGGCCATCGCGCCAAGGATGTTAGTAATGCCATTGCCCAAGCCGCCAGCAGCGGGGAGCTCTGCGCCTGTCTGGTTCATGACCCGGATCGTCCACACCCCAGTCTCCTCGTCTAAGGAAACCTTGGAGGCATCCAGCTGCGTATCTCCCATGCTGGCCGTTACTACGATTCCGGTCTGTCCACTCTTGACCGCAATCGTGACGGGCGTCTTTGGAGCCAGATAGCCGTCCGGCGTACCCGTCTCGGTCAGCGTGTAGGTTCCCACCGCAAGGGCGGAGTTCTCATAGATCAGCGCGTCATCTGACCCCTCTGCTTTGGCAGAGACCAGGCCTGTTTCGTTAATTACTTCTCCAACGAAGCTGAACGTTGCCCCTTCCAGGGCATTGCCCAACTGGTCGGTCTTGATGATCCTAACCGGAACCCCTTCCAGCTCGTTGGGAATGGTGATCGTATAGGTCTTATGACCCTCCGACTCCGAGCTGCTCAGCCATCCACTCACATTCGGGGCATCTGCTCCCGTCAGATTGTTCAGAATCACGAGCGAGGCCGCATCCGCAGAGGTGACGTGGGACGGAATCTCGACCGTTCCCTCGCTGCTCACGGTAAACACCAGGTCTCCCGCCAGCTTCTTGTAGCCAGATGGCGGCGTCACCTCCGACAGGTAGTAGACGCCCGCCGGCAGGGCCGAGGTGACCTCGGGAATCAGGCCGTTGGCACCTGTTGTCAGCGTCTTGTAGCCTTCCATCGGACTCTGGTCCCTGACCTGTCCGCTGGCTGCGACCACCTGTTTGTACAGCGCAAAGACCGCGCCACTCAAGGCGCTCTCCCCTTCGCCCACCTTGACGGCCGCCAGAGAGAAACCCTTGTTCTTAAGGGTTACGGTTCCCATCTCGTCTGCCGTCGCCTGGGTTACAACAAAGCTCGCATTGCCCCCGTTTGTCCTGACGGTAATGGTGCCATCGCTGTCCACCCGAATCATCCAGGGTTCCGAAGGCTTCTGGAAGCCGCTCGGTGCCTTGGTCTCGGTAAGGGTGTAGTACGTTTCTGGGTCCAGATAGGCAATGGTGATCAGGCCATCCTGACCGGAGGTAAAGGAGTCGGCGCCGACCGCAGCCCCTTGATCGTCCGTCAGGGTAAAGACGGCTCCCGGAAGAGGCGACCCGTTCCAGTCGGTCTTGACCAGTCTGATGCCCGTGCGGGTGTTGGTCACGACATCCTTGCGGACGTTCTGCACGCCTTCGTGGCCACCGGTCGCCGTACCCTTTGCGTAGGAGGCCTTGTAGGTAAACTCATCCTGGTGGGTCTTGCCCTTTGGTGTGCCTCCAATGGTCAGGCAGCCTCTGTCTTCGATCCTCTCGATTCCCGAGTAGGAAATGCCTCCGTCTTCATTCTCTCCCGGATTTGTCAGCCTCACCTCATAGATCTCGTAATCGTCAAAGGTGGCGCCTTCCTGCAGAGAATCGAAATAGTAGTAGAGGGAGGTGGCGGGTGACGTCAGCTTGCGGACGGATCCGTTCAGAAGAGACAGGCCCCCTGTCTCCTTGTTCCTGACGTAGATGGCAAAGAAGATGTCGTCATGGCTCTGCATGAAGTCGGCGTCGGACCAGACCTTCTGTACCGTCAGCCCCCAGCCCCGCTTGTTGTGAACCATGACATGGGGGTCTTCGTTGGCCCGGATGATGCCCTGGTTGTCGGCTTCCGAAATATAGGAGCCCTTGTCCCTCTCGTACTCGACCAGGCTGTAGCCGGCAGGAATCTCGTTCTCGTATTCCTGGACCTTGAAGACGGAGTCCACCGGCAGGCCGCGGAATTCGATGCTGTATCCTGCGGGAATCTTCGAGACGGCACCACTGGGGGACGTCTCGAAGACGATGCCGGTCAGGTCGGAATACGTCTGCACCAGCTCGCTGTACTCGCTGATGCCAAGCGACGCAAATCTACCCGAAGCGACGTCCCACCAGCAGTACTGCCCATTTGGGTCCTTCACGTAGTAGAGCTTCCCGTTGACCGGCACAGGATCCTCCGACTCCGACGAGGACATGGAGATGCGGAAGTTGAAGGTCGTCTCGTCACCGTCATAGCCAACGAGCTTGGTGCCTTCCTTCGTCTCGTTCTCTGTGTCCTCTCCGGTCACGGTGAATCCGTGCTCATCCCACAGGACCTTGGTGACCGTAAGGGTTCGCAGGCTGTCGGGATCCACCTCGTTCTCGAACTGGACCTCCGGACGGTCCTCGATGGAGGCGGGACCGGTCACGTAGTTGTGGCGGCCGCTGTCCCCTTCGTCCGAGAGCAGGACGTTGTTGGCCTTGACCGACCTGAAGATGTTCATGTTGACGCCGCACTCGACGATCTTGTAGTCGACCACGTCCGCCGGCATGCTGATGGACGCGATCTCTCCGGGCTTCAGGAAGAAGACGTTTGTGCAAGGCTCCGTCTCTCCCACCGGCGTATAGCTGTCCGCAAACCTGACGGGGCGCTTGGACCCCTGGTAGGTGACGGCGGGGTCGTTCTCGTTCTGTGTCAGCTCCGTCCAGATGTCGTGGGTTCCCTCGGGATTCGTTTCCTCCCTGAGCCTATAGAGGATCTTGTAGGGAAACTCCATGAGGTCGTAGTCGACATCGTCGGAACCGGTCACCTTCTTGGAAAGGGTGACCTCCCCCTTCTTGACCGCTGTCAGATTGAAGCGCATGTGCAGGTTGGAAGCACCGGCACCTCGTTCCATGTAGAAGATCTTCATGGAATGGGTCGAGTAGTCCTTGAAGACGGTACCGCCATTCTCGAAGAAACGGTCCAGATAGGCCGCGACATCCGCGTTCGTCGCTTCGGGATTCCTCTGCCTGTAGTTGGATTCAAAAATCTCCCGCAGCGTCTTGGTTCCATTCCTTCCCGTCACGACGCCGGTGCGGAAGTTGACGGAACCCGTCATGGCGCTGTGCACACCGCCCAGGTCCAGGACCAGCTCGTCGTCGACATAGAGCCAGAAGTCGTCGTCTCCGGAGAACTCGAAGATGATGTCATGGCCCCATGCGTCCAGACCGCTCGGTGTCTGGGTGAAGTTGGCCGACATCTCCATGCCAAAGAAGTAGTCCGCTTGCTTGAGGGGTATCTCGTGGAGGCCCTCTCCGTAACGCGGTGCGTCGGTGGACATAGGCGCGCCTGTCACCGTCGTCGTATTGGTGTACATGTCGGAGTAGGGCCAGGGCTCCTTCGTAACGGGATCGATCAGGGAGTTGTAGGGCATGAACTGGCCATGTCTCGACGTGTTGGTATTGCCGGGCCTCTCCGTCGTTGCCAGCTGGTCATAGACCTCGAAGTGCGTCCCATTCAGATAGGCGAAGTTCTTGGTCGAGTCGTATTCAAAGTATCCGCTCTCGTCGTAGACGCTCTGGATGAACAGGTGGTTGACCGTCTGGTCACCTGCAAACAGGGTGCCCAAGGAGGTCTCGTTGGTGGTAGAGACGGGATAGCCGCCATTCTTGATGTCCGTTGTGAGAAGCCCCGCCCTGTTGGAGTCCAGGCCAAAGTATCCAGTCTGTACGGAATCCCTATTGTTCTTTATAGGATTGTTGAAGTCGATCATCTTCATGGTGATGCCGAACTCATTGTTGTCCACCGTAGCGACTTCCGTCAGATGCGGCGAATTGGTCTTGATCCGGGCAAAGTAGAAATCGTCCGCCTGATTGGAAGGGCAGGGAACGACCCTATTGTTCTCCAGATCCACCTTGAGGCCAATATAGGCATAGTGGGAATCGTCCCAGCAGCGGATCTTGGAATAATCCTCCTGGTAGTAGCGTCCATCCAGCTGCAGGTAGGACTCGTCGTCGGCAAGGGTCGAGTTCGTTCCCAGTTTGGGCGAAATGTACTTGCCGCTATGGGTGTTCTGCAGCTCGTAGTAGCCGTTGGGAACCTTGTTCCCATCTTCGTCCTTCTTGGTGTGCTCCGTCAGCTGCCAGAGAGCGGTCTGATACTGGTTGCCCACCCACTTGATCACGTCGCCGTCGTCATAGCAGCGGATCAGCGACCCGTCCTCGTCGACCGCGTAGAACTCATACTGCGAGCCATTCCAGACGCGCGTGTAGAGCACGACCTGGTCTGCCGGGTCCGACACGCTGATCTTCTGTGCCGTGTAGATCAGATAGTCGTCCTCGGTAAGGGAGGTCTTCTCCGCAAGCTTGAACCGAGTCCTGGTGCCACCGTCGGCAGAGCCCGTGAATGCCCTGTTGTCCTCGGTACCAGCCAGATCCAGGGCAACGCCGCCAGCCGCAAAGGTGTAGCTGCCGCTGTTGGCTCCCGTTCCCGGAACCACACGAATCTGGGAATCCTGGGTAGGTGTGTCGTTCAGAGTGACGGACCCGTTGCTGATGGTCAGATACTTTCCGTCTGGGCTTGTGATGTAGTACCGGTCCTCCTCGACCTTATGGAAGGTCCATTCCGTAATGTCGCTGTCGGAGGAGACGAAGAGTGTGTCCTTGTATTCCTTGGTATCCAGCTTGACGATGTCTTTGATGCCGACGCTGCCGCCCTCTCCCGCCATGAGGGCGGTGCAGAAGAGGCTTTCCGCATCGTAGGCAATACCAAATGTCTGCCCATCCAGGCTATAGGGATCGTCATCCAGCTTGTCTGCATACTCGAACTTGATCTGGGCGTTTATGTCTGTGGCGCTATCATAGGCGGCGAAGGACTTCCCTGCTTCTCCACCCTGCATGTTCCAGTAATAGCCACCTGTTCCAAGCACCCGGAAGACGTCTCCGTCCTTGATGACGGTGAAGGCCGTCTTGTTGGCATCGTCCAGCCACATGCTGTTCATAGACTGGCAGATGTACTTTTTAGCGCCTCCGACCTCGCAGTACACGTAGTACTGATTCTCGGCGCCTGCTGGTTCGAAGTAGTAGGGCACCGCCCCCTCCGCCAGGTCGGGAGAGGTGGACTTGGCTGTCTTGGTGATTCCCTTGCGGGTGCCCTTGATGGTGGTAACCCCGTTTGTGAAATAGTAGCCGCTCACATGGGAGATATAGATGCCCCGTCCACTTGCGGCAAGCTGGGCAAGATTCTCGAGCGTCTCCACGCCGTGAACCGTCCTGGAAGCAGGCTCCTTGGCCTCGTCCACAAGGGCATACACGCTGAAGCCATCGGTCGCGAAGCAGATGGCCTGACCGTCCCTCGTCTCCTCTGTGGAGCTCTCAAGAACGTCACCGGAGTCTTCCCCATCCTCAAAGTGGACGACCTTCGGACTCTCGTTCTCTGTGCCATCCGTCAGCTCGATTCGGACATCCACAACAGATCCCGCCGCGGGCTGTACCTTCTGACCGTTCTCGTCCACGATCTTGATGTCAAAGAGGCGAAGGCCACCGCGGTCATCGGCCGATTGGGCATCGGAAAGAGACTCGGTCTCCCAGCCAAGCGCTTCGAAGGTGCCTTCCGCATACTGGTCGTAGTCACCGCCCTGCCCTGCGCCTGCGGCCGAATCCGGCAAGATCTCCTGGGCTTCCAGCTTCGCCTTCTCCGGGATCCCCGCGCTGCCATCGCAGGTCACCGTGATCTTGAAGCCGTCACCGACGACCGTGCTCTCGTACTGGCTGCCGTCCTGCGTGGGCTCGATGTCCACGGTGTAGACGACGGCGTAGACGCTGAACTGGTCGGCGTCGAAAACGAGCTCGTCGTCGTTGGCAGCAAGGTCGCGCTTGTCGAGCTGCTTCGCGGTCAGCGGATTGATGACCTCGCCCTCGATCTGGTAGGCGTCCTTGCCCTGGCGCTCCGCGCGCTCCTTGGCCTCGCGGTCGCTCTCCACGTGCACCAGCAGCTGCTGGGTGTCCTCGCTGGCGATCTGCGGCGAGGCGAAGGTCACGGTGACCTTCTTTTGGGGCTCGACCTCGTTGCCGTCGGCGTCGCGGAATGTGATGTCCACGGCCTGGACCTGCGCGATCTCGGCGTCGGTCTTCTTGGCCACTGCCTCCTCGACGACGGCCTGCACCTCGGCGTTCTTCTCCTTGGCGGTGTCGACCCACTTGGCCTCCATCGTGGTCCCCTCGGGCAAGGCGCCTTCCGGGGCATCCACGATGACCTTCAGCACGAGCCTGTCGTCCCTGTCGGTGAAGCGGTGCTCGAAGGCCTGCCTGGGCATGCTGTCCGCGACCTCGACCGTCTGGAAGCAGCCGGGCCCGTGCTGGTGCTCCTCGGCGACCTCGTCCCTGCCGCACGCGAGCACGCGTTCGGTCTGGTAGCACTCCTCGGTGTGGGCGTGCCCCTCGCCCTCCTCCAGGCCGCAGGCCAGCGTGCGCTCCTCGCTGTAGCACGAGTCGTCGTGCACGTGGCGCTCGACCTCGGGCAGGGTGCAGACCAGGTTGCCATCCTCGTCGTAGCAGCTGCCGTCGTGGTGGTGGGCCACCGTCCCCGTCACGGGGCAGGACAGCGCCTGCTCCTGGTGGGTGGCGGCGCGGCCGTTCTGGCGCAGCACGAACCCCACGCACAGTACCAGCAGCACGGCGAGCGCTGACAGCAGCATGATTCTGCTGTGATTCCGCCGATTGCTGCTGGCAATCCGTACGATATGACGCCTAGTGAGACTCTTCATGACTCGGCACTCTCCCTCTGAAGCGAGTTCGTGCCCTGCTGATTCCTACGTTTGGGTAGCGCTTCCGTTTTATCTTCAAACGTAAAGTATAGGTCACTAGAAGCTAACTTTCGGAGCGTTCATGTCCTTGCGGAGAGTTTTAGGTAGTTCTACACGAATCTCGCCCACCTGACGTTGGACACTCCCCTTTGTCAGCCTAGTTGATGCCACCCAGCGTGGAGAGCGGCCATACCCTCACCAGCAGACGGCCGACCACCATGTCGTTGCTGATGCAGCCCAGCGCGGTGTTACGGCTGTCCAGGCTGGTGGAGCGATGGTCGCCCATCACGAAGATCTTGTTCTCGGGAACCTGGTAGGGCAGGGCAATGTTGCAGTCTCCCAAGGCAGGCTCGGTGACATAGGGCTCGCTCAGGCGCACGTTGTCCACATAGACCGTGCCGTCTTCGCTGATGTCGACCCACTGCCCCGACGTCGCGATGACGCGCTTGATCAGGATGTTGTTGTTGTAATAGAAGGCGATGACGTCGCCCGTCTGGTAGTTGGAGCCGCGCAGCGCCACCACGATGTCTTTGTCCTGCAGGGTGTTGGTCATGCTGGTGCCCTGGATCTGGATGACGGGCAACACGAGCATGGCCACGATGACCGCCGCTGCCGCCACCACGATGAGCGAGTTGAGCACGCTGCGCACAGCCTTGAGGAACCTATTGCGGTCCTTCTCGCGGACAAGCTCCTTCTCCAGCTCCTTGACGCTGGGAGTCATGGTCTCGTTGGTACTCATCGGTCAGCCTCGTCATCCAGCTCGGGCTCGGGCTCAACTTCCGGCTCCAGCTCGGCCTCGGGCTCACCCTCGGCCTCTGCCTCGTCGCGGTGCCCGAACTGCCCCAGGTAGTGCACGGTGACCAGTTGCTCAAGCTTATGCAGCTCCCCCTCAAAGGCGGTACGGTCGGCCGTGGTGAGCTTTCCCAGACTCTCGAAGACGCTCCACAGAATCTGGTCCTTCTCGTCGAGCCTCGCCGTAAGGCGCTCGATCTGCTCGTCCTTGGCGTCAAGCTTGTCTTTGAGACGGTCGGACAGACCGGTAAGCTCAACGATGCTCGCCTCGCGGCGCGAGAGCTCCAGCTCCAGGCGATCGCCCTCGTGCAGCTGCTCTACCAGCAGCTCAAGCAGGTCGCGACGCTTGAGCTTCTGCAACTCCTTGCCCGCACCCTTTGAGCCGCCCTTCGGCTTGTTGGAAAAGGAAAGCATGAGGTACCAACTTCTTTGCTTGAGCCACTGATGAGGCTTCCGTTTTATGCATTAACATAAAAATGATAGCCCAACCACCCGTGTGGGGCATGCAAGGAGCGTGTTTTTCATCCGCGTTGGGTGACGTTTGCGCAAGATGGGTGCCCGCAGCCAGTCTTACCAGCGGCGGGTATCAAGAGACCGTGCTCAGAGGGGCTATGGGCCACTATGCGCGAACGCGCATCGCACGCCTACTTCTTGTTGCGTCGGTTAATGGCCGTCAGGGCTGCTGCCAGCGCCACGATCACCACCGGGATCAAGATCATGAACGGGCGCGTTCCGCGCACCGGGTTGCGCTCGGAGTCAACGGGACCCGCAAAGGCAACGACAGGCATGACGAGCAGGTCATATACCGCAAGAATCACGCTAGCGAGAACAACTCGGACCTTGCTCATGGACTCTCCCTTCGCCGTACCTTTGCCCCATTGTAGGGCCCATCTGCAGGCAAGACCCGACCAACGGGGCGAAGGCCCCCACCGTTAGGCTGACGGTCGTACCAAAAGGGGTGCACCCAACGGTACAAAGGTGACGCATGACGCTTCCTCCATAATCGCACCGTGCATCATTGACACGAGTGTGTATGTACGGTATATACAGTTATTGAGAGAGGACGCTCTCCCGCTCGACCGTACCCACCATGGAAGGATCCCCATGGAGCTTGTCGTATCAAACTCGTCGGAACAGCCCATCTACGAGCAGATTGCCTCGCAGATCCGCACGCAGGTGCTGGGTGGGCAGCTTACCGAGGGCGACCGCCTGCCCTCCATCCGCGCCCTCGCCACGCAGCTGCGCATCAGCGCCATCACCACCAAGCGCGCCTATCAGGAGCTCGAGGTGCAGGGCTACATCCACACCGTTCCGGGCAAAGGCTGCTTTGTGGCAGGCGACAACCTGGAGCTGCTGCGCGAGGAGCGCCTGCGCATGGTGGAGGCCTCGCTCGCCAGGGCCGTATCCGACGCCCGCATGGCGGGCATCACCGCAGACGAGCTGCGGGAGATGCTCGATCTGCAACTGGAGGATGAGGAGCAATGACCTACTACAGCCCTCTCAACGCCATCGACCCCAGCCTGGTGGGCCCCTACGCCCTCGACCCCGGCCCCTGCGACCTGCACGTGGAGTCCGTCACCAAGCACTACGACGGCTTCTCGCTCCGCGACGTCGCACTCGACGTGCCGCGTGGCTCGGTGGTGGGTCTGGTTGGCCGCAACGGTGCCGGCAAGACCACGCTCATGAAGGTCGTGCTGGGGGCAACCCTGCCCGACAGCGGCCGCGTGGAGCTCTTTGGCACCTACTATGCGGCGCTCTCCGACGCCGAGCGGGCACGCCTGCGCGAGCGCGTAGGCTTTGTGGGAGCCACCGTGGCCTACCCCGCCGGCATGACCGTGACCGACGTAATGCGCATGTACGAGCTGGCCTATCCCGCGTTCGACCGCGCACGCTGCCATCAGCTCTGCACAGACATGGGGCTCGACGCGCCGCAGCGCAAGGTGAGCGAGCTTTCGCGTGGCATGGGCATGAAGCTGCAGCTGGCATGCGTGTTGGCTAGCGGCGCCGAACTGCTGCTGCTCGATGAGCCCACCTCCGGGCTCGACCCCATCGTACGCGAGGAGGTACTCGACATCCTGCGCACCTGGATGGAGGACGAGGGCCACAGCATGCTCGTATCCAGCCACATCACCTCGGACCTCGAGCATCTGGCCGACTACCTGGTGATGATCGAGCGAGGCCAGGTGGTGCTGGCCTGCGAGCGCGACCTCATCAGTGACCTGATGGGCATCGCCCAGCTGCGTGCCGAAGAGCTCGAGCGGGTGCGCGCCGAATGGCCCTTTGGCCAGGTGCAGCTGCGCGTCATTGACCGCGGTCTGTACAAGTCGCTGCTCGTGCCCAGCCGCACCACGTTCCACGAGCTGTTTCCCGCCTATGCCTGCGACCGCGCAAGCATCGACGACGTCATGAGCTTCATCGTAAAGGGCAAGGTGATCTAGGTGAAGGCTCTGCTGTTCTCCGATTGGTGCACCCTCAAGGGCGTAGCCAGGAACTATCCCGCCCCGGCCTTGGTGATCGCGGCCGTGGCGACCTTTGCCGGCATCCAAGACGTCGAGCCTGTTGCCAGCGCCATCGCAATGCACGTGCACAGCTCCATCGTTTCGGTCGGGCTCATGATGTTCAGCTTCATGGGATTCTTCACTCTGTTTGGCAACGACGAGCGCGAGGGGTGGGAGGCCGTACGGCTCTCGCTGCCCGTCACGCGGCGCACTGTGGTCCACGCGCGTTACCTGGCGCTGCTCATCCTATTTGGTATGGTGGCTGTCGTCGTCAACCTGGTGGGGCTCGTTATGGGAGCCATCACGGCGCTCGTGCTCAACGGGCAAGTCGGCTTCATGCCATTCTCTGAAGGTGTGCTGCTCACGGGCATATTCTGCATGGTCTACCTCGTCTACCTGGGGCTCACCACACCTGTCGTCTTTAAGATGGGCATCTCCAAGGCGCGCATCTACTTCTCGCTGCCGTTCATGCTGTGCCTGCTGTTCACGTTCGAACCGGTCAAGGACGCAATGCAGCAGCTGCCTGTGAGCCTCGGCCAGATCTCGGCGATCTTTGGATCTCCCCTGCTCCTGCTAGCTCTGGGACTTGCTGTGGCCGCTGCCATCTATGGCGCATCGATGCTCGTGTCCGAGCGCATCTACGCGGCGCGCGACTTCTGAGCCACCGCCTACGACGACCGATTGTCTGCCGCCTGGCGCCACAGAGCCTCGAGCTCGCGTGGCGGCAGCGGCGTATAGAGGTCGTCCGCCTCGAGGCCCTGCAGCTCGACAACCGTCTGGGGGTCGGCCACCAGTGACCGCTTCTGCCCTGCGCTCAGATGCTTGATGCGCCACTCCAGGCGCGACGCAGCGACCCGGCCCTCCGTCTGCCACACCGCCGTCAGCCCCCGCGGCGGCCGTACGCGCGTGTAGCGAGCTCCTGGTGCCTTGCCCGAGAGGTGCTCGCGCAGGCGCCGCGCCACGTCGGTGGTGATCCCCGTGTACAGCGACCCTCCCTTGCAGGAGATGACGTACACAAAGTAGCTGGCCATTTGTCCTCCCCTACAAGATTTGTTCACTTGATCAAACTTTTTTCAAAATACCGCTTGCATTCTAGGAAATAGTAAGTAAACTATAGTTAACTTCTTCAGAGGGTCCCTCTCCCCCTCAAAGAGGAAGCGGGCAAAGCCCCATGCAAGAGAGCGCGCATCCCCCCTTTGGCGCGCTCTCCTTTTGTGTACAGAGGCTGCGCGCATAAGGGATACCCCTTTTGCGCGAGGGCCAGAGGACGCCGCTACTCCTTGACGAAGCGCCGCACCAGCATGAGCACGGCCAGGCACAACAGGATAGCTTGCGGGATGTCGGCCAAGAAGCGCACGACCACAGCCAGCGGAGGCAGCTCCACCGTCTCGCGGTAGAAGGCCACCGGAATGTACGCGGCGTTGGGTATGGACACCAGTGCCGTCATGATGGCGGCGCGCACGGTGGCGGCAGGTAGGTTGGCCAGCACGCGGTACCAGAAGCCCTGCTCGGGGCGCAGATAGCGCGCCGCCCAGGCCGCACCGCTATGCTCGATGCCTCCCACCAGGTTGGCCAGGAAGGATCCGACCAGCGTCGTAGCCATCTCGAGGGCCATGAACTCGAGTCGCCACAGGTTATAGTTGTTGCGCGCGATGGTCATGGCCTGAAACGCCACGGCCACCACCACGGCCGAGGCGACCGTCACCACCAGGCGCTGCTTGCGTGTGAGCGGCACGATCGCACCTCCGACCTCTTTCTCTTGCATTGGTATCGCTCCCCCTCTAGGCACGCATGAACGAGGGCATCTGGCCCGTCTTGGCGCATGCGGCTATCTCGAACAGCGCGTCGGCAACGGAGTCGTCGGCGCTCGGGCCAATCTCCCACCGCGCGGCGCGCTTGATCTGCTCGCTGGCGTTGGCGACCGCCACCGCGTTGGGCACGGCCTCGATCATGGCCAGGTCGTTCTCGGAGTCGCCGAAGGTGGCCACCTCCTCCAGCGTGATGCCCAGCTCGCGGGCCAGCACCTCCACCGCGCTGCCCTTGCTCCACCCGTGCGGCAGGATGTCGAGCAGCGGTGCGTCGTTGCTGGGAAACACGAAGTCCATGCTGGCAAACTGCTCGCGCAGCAGGTCGCGCGTCTCAGTCTGGCGAGCGCGATCGCCCGTCACGTGGATGTTGGCCTTGAGATAGGGCCGCTCCTCCAGCTGGCGCTCCCAGCGCTTGGCTGCGCCAAAGCTCCCCAGCATACGCTCGGCGTGAACGTCGTCGGGCGTCACAAAGTAGCCGGCGGTCTTGATGTCGCCGTGCCACACGTCAAACATGGTGAGGATGCCTCGATCCTCCCGGGCGAGCCACGCAGCCAGGCGGTTGAGCTCGGCACCGTCGATGGGCTCGGTGTGCACCAGCTCGCCGTCGACGTAGATCATCTGGCCGTTGCAGAAGGCGCCCGTAGCGTAGCACTCCTTTTGGTGGTCGAACATCCAGCCCATGTCGTTGGGGATGCGGCCCGACACTGGGCCAAAGTGCAGGCCCTCGGCCACCATAGCCCGCACGCCGGCGATGGCGTGGTCGGTAGCGCGCGGCAGGCCGTGGCAGATGAGCGTGTCGTCGAGGTCGGTCAGCACCAGCTTTATCACAGGCGTCCCCTTTGCAGGTAGAAGTATCGCTGCCTACCCTACCACGAGGTGCCTATGCCTCCGCAGGGAGTGTTTCCCTGCGAGATAAAACCATGTGTCCGCACGAACATCGGAGTTCGGACATCGGGGACAGTTCCCGATGTCCGAACGGGCGCGCTGGTGAGCTATTCCTGTACCTTCATTGCCTCGGAGAGGCTCACGCGACGGATACGCCAGATGTGCGCGGCAGCCACCACGACGTAGGCCGCGGCACCGATGGCCACCACCTCGGCCATGAGGCTCGGCGCCACATACAGCTCCAGGTTGCCCGAGTAGCGATCCATGACAAAGCTCACAAAGACCTTGCACAGCCAGATGACAAAGGGTTGACTCGCCACCAGACTCACCAGCACCGTCGCGGTGATGGCCCGCACATACAGGTGCGTGATCTCGGGGTTGTGGTAGCCAAAGACCTTCATGTAGCTGATGTAGCGGCTCGAGCGGTCGATGACCGTCTTGGTCAGCAGATACACCAGAATCAGGTACACGGGGATGGCGAAGGCCACCACCATGCCCATCATGTCGCCAAATGACTCCTGCATCTGGTCGGCCGAACTCGTCATAGCCTCGGGCGTTATGTCGGTTGCCAGGTAGCGCTGGTCGATCTGCAGCTCCTCGTCGGACGCGTACCCGTGGAAGGTGTCCTCGTCCTCGTCGACCATGCGGTTGAGCGCGCCCATCTCCATGTACAGGTTCATGTTTGCCGAGGTACCCCACACCGAGCTGGCCACGACCTCGTAGGTCTTGTTGGTGTACTTGTCAAAGAGGCTCACCGTGTCGCCGGGCTTGATGCGGCACTTCTTGGCCAGACCGTTGCCCACCACCACGGCACCGCCGCTCACGTCCACGTCGCTCCAGTAGCGCGAGCCTTCCTGGATGCCGTAAATGGTGATCTCCTCGCTACTGTCAGTGATCACGTGGTCGACTGCAAACGAGGCCGCCGAGAACTTCTCGGCCTGTGCGATCTTGCTCTGCCCGTTGTCCACGGTGTTGACCGGATGGGCATCCTCGTCGATGTCCATGGTGCGCAGCAGGGCCCGCGCATACTTGACGAAGCCCAGATCGGAGAGGGGATCGTCGGTGCTCATGAGCTCCTCGATCGCCGCGTAGGCCGCGCGCTGCTCGGGCGTTCCGTCCAGCTCGAGGGGTGCCTTGAGCAGGTAGATGTGGTTTGCCACCACGTCGGTCTTCAGCAGCTCGGCGTAGTGCTCGACCACCGGCATGAGGCACAGGCCAAAGAGCAGGAACAGGCTGCAGAAGCTGATGCCAAAGAACAGCACCACAAAGTGGCTCAGGTTGCGCAAGAACACGCGCAGCTGGAAGCGCCGCACAAAGCTCAGGCGCTCGGGCAGCGGCAGCGTGTTGCGGCGGCTGCGCGAGGCGATCTCGCGGCGAAGGAAGGCCAGCGGCGTAAAGCGCATCTTGCGCACCAGCCCTAGGAGCGTGACCACCACGAGCAGGGCGAACGGCACCACCGTGGTGAAGACGAACACCTGCGGGCTGAAGCTGAACTCGTAGGGCGGAAGGCTGTAGGAGCCGTAGTAGAGCTCCTGCATGGGGGTGCTCATGTAGGTGAGACCCACCAGGTTGCCTGCCGCGCAGCCCAGCACGCCGATGAGCGTGGGCAGCACCATGTAGTGCCCGATGATCTCGCGCTTGCGGTAGCCCGAAGCCAGCAGCGTGCCGATGACTGCGGACTCCTGCTCGATGGTGGCGTTGGTGAGCACCACAAAGACGAAGGCCATGATCACCACGAGCAGCCCCACCAGCACCTGCCACATGACCTGGTCGCTCTCCACGTCGTCGGCAGCAAAGAAGATGGCTTTGTTGTCAAACTCGTAGTCCACCAGGTCGGTGAGCACCTCGCCCTTGTCCACCAGCAGGTCGGCCGCATCCTGCTCGAAGGTGGTGCGATCGGCAAGCTGCATGCTGCGATCGTCGAGAATCACGTCGTAGCGATAGTCTCGCTTGCCGCCGGCCAGGTTCTGGAAGCCATCGGGTGTGACCAGACCGATGGTGAAGGTGGTGGAGTTGAACAGCATGTCGGTGTTCTTCTCCATGAGGCATTCGTAGTCGGAGACCGAGCAGATGCCTGAGACGCACACCTCGCGTCCGTTGATGGTGAGCGTGTCACCAACGTGCACGTCATTGTTGTTGCTCCACACGCGGTCCACGGCAATCTCGTCGGGTGCCGCAGGTGCCTCGCCCTCAAAGTAGTAGCCCTGGTTGATGCGATTGCGGTTGGCTGCATCGATGAGTCGGCAGTTCATGGGGCGGTCATCGCCAGGCACCGTCATGGGAACGTCGGCGGTAAAGTCCTCGTAGACGGTGCAGCCCATCTCCTCGACCGCCTTGAGCGAGCTTTTGGCAGCCTCGAACTGCGTGGCAAAGTGGAAGTCCTCCACCTGGTAACGCTCATGCATACCGTTCTGGATGACCTCGATGCTGTGCGCAGCAGAGAGGTAGCCGGCACCCATGGCGATGGCAAACAGAAAGAGCAGGAAGATGCCCAGGTACTTGCCCAGGTTGTGCATCAGTTCGCGCGGTAGGCGCTTGTTGAGCGGAGACATGGACGCCTACCAGGTGAGCTCGGACGCGGGCATCAGATGCTCGTTGCGGAAGTCTTCGGAAAGCATGCCGTCGCGCAGGCGCAGCACGTGGTGGCTCATGCGGCGGATTGCGTCGTTGTGCGTGACGATGATCATGGTGGAACCGTACTCGCGATTGACGCGCTCCATCAGCTCGAGGATCTCCTTGGAGGTGTGATAGTCGAGCGCGCCGGTAGGCTCGTCGCACAGCAGCAGGCTAGGGTTCTTGACCAGCGCGCGGCCGATGGCGCAGCGCTGCTGCTGGCCACCCGACACCTGGTTGGGAAACTTGCCGCGGTGCTCCCACAGCCCCAGCGAGTGCAACAGGTCGTCGATGGGCAGCGGGTCGCGCGAGAGATACTGGCAGACCTCGATGTTCTCGCGCACCGTGAGGTCGGGCACCAGGTTGTAGAACTGGAAGATGAAGCCCAGCTCGCGGCGGCGGTACTCCACCATGTCGTGGTCGTTGAGCTTGGTGATGTCCACCCCATCGACGCAGATGGACCCGCTATCGGCCGGCTCCAGGCCTCCCACCATGTTGAGGAAGGTCGACTTGCCACTGCCCGACGGGCCAAACAGCACGCAGATCTCGCCCTTGTCCACCTCGGTCGAGATGCCCTTGAGCACCTGCGTGCGCGCCTCGCCTGCGCCGTAGCTCTTGGTTAGATTGCTTATGGAGAGAAATCCCTGTCCTTGTGTTGCCATATGTCGTGCCTCGCGTCTGCACCGTAAAAGTTTGCTGTGGATTACTTTTATAGCACAGTTGCCCAACGCTGGCATCCAACGGAACGAGGGCGACGTCCCCTCCGTACCGAAAGGGACACTACTGAGCTGCAGGGCCCGTCTGGCAGGTGAGGTCGCAGAACACCACCCGGTTGCCCTGCTCCTCAAAGAGCGGCAGCACGTCATCCATCTCGATGAACATCGTGGCAGTGTTGACCATGGGGTGCGCATCAAAGCGTTGGTGCGCCAGGCGCTCGTCAAAGACCAGCGTCACCTCGTGCGCCGCGTCGTTGAAGATGCCGAACGGCGTGACCGAACCTTGCTCCAGGCCAAGCTTGTCGGCCAGCATCTCGGCGCTGGCAAACGAGAGTCGGCGGCTTCCCAGCTGCTTGTGCAGGTGCTTGAGGTCCACCTGCGTGTCCTCATGGGCCACCACCAGAAAGAACTGGCGCTTCTTGTCGTCGCGGAGGAAGAGGTTCTTTGTAGGGATGCCCAGCCGCGGTACCAGCAGGTCGGCCTCGGCGACCGTGCGCACGGCCTCGTGATGGTAGGTCTCGTATGCGATGCCGCGCTGCTCGAGCAGCGCGTACAGCTGGTCCTCGGTCATGGGCCGGCTCCGTTCCTGCACGCTGTAAGGAGTCTACTGACGGTAGTACTTGGCCTCCTCCACCAGGCGGCGGATCTCCTCGATGATGGAGTCGCTCTGCTCGGTGGGGTCCGTGGCCTGGAGGGTCACCAGCTCGCTGGCGAGCTTGTCGAGCTCGAGGAGCAGCCCCTCGTTGGTCACCTGTATCTCGTCGAGGGTCGAGAGGATGTCTTTGTACAGGCGCCAGCGCTGCTCGCTGGTCTGCGAGCGCGTGTTTGCCTCGGTGCGCCACTCGCGCCCCATGCTGCGCCGCAGGCGCAGGTAGGACGCCGTGTCGAAGGTCTGGATGCGGTTGGCTTGCAGCGCCGCGTTGCGCAGGATGGCATCGAGGGCCGCGTAGGTAGGCGCAGCGAACTTGTCCCAACTGATGGTACCGCGCTGAAAGGTGCCGTCGAGCTCGGCAAAGATGCTCTGGTGGCGCATCTCGGCGCTCTCCAGCGTGTCGATGACGCCTTGGGCGTAGGGGCCCACCACGTCGTCGGTCACGTAGCGACGCATGACCTTGATCACGTCGCCCGAGGTTGCGCCTGCGTCCGGGTCGAGCCGTACGTAGCCCTCGCGCTTGCGGGCGGGTTGCGCGTTTTGCACCGGCTCGTCCGAGCGCCGCCGCGACTTGCTGGTAACGGGTGGGTCTATGGGCTCCACCACCACGTCTTCCGCCTCGCGCGTGGGATCCTGCGGGGTGCCGGGCAGCTTCTTCTGCTCGTTCATCCAGCCCAGCAGACGTTTGCCGCCGCGCCATGCCGCGCGGCCGGCCAGAAAGGTGATTCCCGCCGCACCGAGCATTGAGATGATGATGAGGTCAAGCAAGAACTCGAAGAATCCCACGTCACCGCACCGTCCGAAAGAGCGTCCGCATTGCGTCCAGATTATCGCATAAGCAGGCGCGTCATTCGTGATGGAGCCGTGTTGTCGCAGGGGTTCGCAGCGGTTCGCGCATTGGGGATACCCCCATGCGCAAAGAAGCGCTGCTAACTGGCTGGTATACTGCTTGTGTCGCCTTACGCGAGGACTCCACGGGAAGGGAATGCCATGCCTGATACCGCGTCGTATGCCTGGGCCAACAGACTCATGAACTCCATCGTCGGCAACATCGAGCAGGTCATGTATGGAAAGCGGAATGTCATCCGGCTGGTGGTGGCCACGCTCGCAGCCGAAGGCCACGTGCTTTTGGAGGACGTGCCCGGCACCGGCAAGACGAGCCTCGCTGCGGCGCTGGCCAGCTCGGTCAACTGCTACTTCCGCCGCATCCAGTTCACCCCCGACGTAATGCCCTCCGACATCAGCGGCTTTTCCATCTACAACCAGAAGACCAACGACTTCGAGTTCCGCCCTGGCGCCGTGATGGCCAACATCGTGCTGGCCGACGAGATCAACCGCGCCAGCCCCAAGACGCAGTCTGCCCTGCTCGAGGCCATGGAGGAGGCGCAGGTCACTGTCGACGGCGAGACCCACACCCTCGCCCAGCCCTTCTTTGTGATCGCCACCCAGAACCCCATCGAGCAGTACGGCACGTATCCGCTGCCCGAGGCGCAAGTCGACCGCTTTATGTGCCAGCTCTCCATCGGCTATCCGGCACGCGAGAGCGAGCTCAAGATCCTGCGGCGCGATGCTGACGCCAAGGCCAACCTGCGCCCGGTGACCACCGCCATCGACATCCTCAGGCTCCGCGAGGTAACCCGCACCGTCAAGGCGAGCGACGACGTGTGCGAGTACATCCTCAACATCGTCGAGGCCACACGCACCTCGCGCGACCTCGCTCTGGGCTCCTCGCCACGCGGCGGGCTGGCCACGCTCGCGCTCGCCCGCGCCTGGGCGCTCATCAAGGGCCGCAGCTACGTGGTACCCGATGACATCAGGGAGCTCGCCCCCTACACGCTGCGCCACCGCCTCATCCTCTCGGCTGAGGCGCACGCCAGGGGCAAGACTGCGAGCGGGGTGTTCGACAGCATCCTCTCAGGCGTGCACATCCCCCTGGGTCCCACGCGTTAACGCCGCGGAGCAGCCATGGCAGCACGCCGCGAGGGTTCGCCCAGACAAGCACTTCGCACGCGCCTCAAACGCTCGTGGCGCAGCGTCATTCGTGGCGTCGTCAGGGCGTTTGCCCTGGCAATCATAGTCTTTGTCGTTCTCTACCCCCTGATAGAGGGTCAACCGCAAGGCGCGGGTCGCTTCAACTCGCTCTTTGTGATCACGTTGTGCTGCCTGTCAATCGCCTATTTGCTCTTTGTGTCATCGCGCGTGCGGCTGCGTCTTCCTGGCATAGACGAGCGTCTGATCGAGACCGAGCAGGAGGCCCACCGCGATGGCGCCGGAGGCACCCGCCTGCGCGGCGTCGGACTGTTCGGTCGAAAGGCGCGCCATACGACAGAGCAGGGCGATACGACCACAATCCAGGTCACGAGGCTCAGCACCGAGGCCGCCCGCATAACCGTCGAGAACCAGTCGCCGCTCCCCGTCTTGCACGCGGAGGCAACGCTTACCCTCGTGCACGAGGACGAGGACATGGAGTCGTCCTCCGCCAACACCAAGCTAGTCAAAGGCAAGTCGTTCTCCATACCCGCCCATGGCGCGTACCCCGCAGCTGTGGGCAACGCGTTTGACCACGTGGGCATCTATCGGATGCATTCCGCAGGCATACGCATCTATGGCCTGCTCGGTGCGCTCTCGCGTCTGCGCGGGAGACCAGGGGAATGGCGCGTGCGCGTGGTGCCCAACATCTATCGCCTCGCATACGGCATTCCTCGGGACCGCAGCGTGAGGCAGAGCGAGCTTGGCATCCCGGACTCCCCCGCCGACGCCCTCGACTACGACCGTGTGCGCGATTACCGCCCCGGTGACCCGCTCAAGACCATCCATTGGAAACTCGTCGCCCATGGCCAGGGAGACCTCTACACCAAGCTCTTCGAGACCTCCACGGTCTCTGCCGTCACGCTGGTGATCGATCCGTATGGCCCCGACTGCAGCCCCACCTACGCTGAAGACGCCTACCGCCAGCACGACACCATGCTCGAGGGCAGCTTCTCACTCGTGGAGCACGCCCGCGAGAACGGCATCGCAGGTCAGCTACGCTATGTGAGCCGCTCCGGCTCGCTCGTTGAGACGCGCTGGGCGGGGCGAGCCACGCTCGGACTGTTTGTCGAGACGGCGCGACGCCCCGATCATGGACAAGATGCCCTGCAGCAGAGCGTGAGGGCCATCAACTCGCTGAGAAGCCCGCGCGCGGGGTACGTCATCTTCGCGACAAGCAGGCTCAGCCCCCAAACCGTAGAGGCGCTCGTCTCGTGCCACCATGCCGGCGTGTCGCTGCTGGTGGTCCATGCCCTTCCCGAGCAAGTATCCCCGAATCACCAGAGCCAGCTCGCCTTTGACGAGCGGCTCCGCAAGGAGTCGATCACAGTGGTCAGCCTGCACAGCGGCTCGCAAATCGTGAGGGAGGTGACCACAACATGACGCCCACCTCAGGCAAGCAGGCACGCGCATTACAGGGACCCTTCTGGCATACGAACGCACGGGAGCGTCTGCACGCACTCCTCCCCGAGCTGTTGGTCTCAATCGTGGCCATGACCTGCTTCACCTCGGTCATGACGCTCGGCGACGATACCAGCCCCCTCAGCGTTGTCATCACGTCGGGCATCATGCAGCTCATCGTGCAGGGCATCCTGTATGGCTTCACGTACCTCGTGCGTGACGATCGTTTCTCATTCAACGGATGGCTCTTTGCGATGGGATTCACCATTGTCATCGAGATGGTCGCTGCCCCGCTGACGTTTGGCAATGACGGGTCTGGCATGGAGTTGGTCTTTATCACCTCGATCTCGGGAATGCTGGGCATGATGCTGTTCTGCCTGACCAGATGGCGCCCCCTCTTTATTGCGCTGATCATCGAGATACTCGTGCTAGGCGAGGTGATAGAGGCTGGCAGCCCCGCGCTGCCCTTCCATGTCGTGGGACTCGCAGCGCTGGCGGTGCTCTTTGTCATGCGCAGCTCTGCCACGCGCATCACCATGGACTACGTGCGGGAGGCACCCGCAGCCACAGCGGGCAAGAAAGATGACGCATCCTCTCCGATTGGCATCTTTGGGCAGGTAGCGGGGATGGGTGTGGCAGCCGCCGCGCTCTGCCTGGCCACATCGCTTCTGCTGACCATACCCATGGGAACCGTGCTGCAGCCGGACGGCAACACGACGGCAGAGGCGAGCCACGAGGCTTCGCAGGCGGGGTCTCAAGGCGCGGATGATGCATCAATCACCAGCCAAGATGGCGACACGCCTGCAGGCGTCGGACAGTCCGGGGGCGAGCACGTCGGCTCTGATGCAACGGACGATGGGCAGGCCGCTTCCGATGCAACCAGCAACGAACCTGCCAGCATCGACCAACCCATCGACCAGCGGCGCTCGGGCGGCATCGCGTTCGGCCTGCTTGCCATCCTGCTGCTTCTGGCTACGCTGGTGCTCCCCATCCCCGTGAGGCTCATGATGCGTAGGCGCACCCGGCGCGCCCTCGAGCAGGAGCCGCTCGCCACCGACCGCGCTGCCAAGCTCTACCTCGCCATCATCGAGCGCCTGGAGGCCGCTGGCATCGTGCGCGACAAGACCCAGACGCCCTCCGAGTTTGTGCTGGAGCGCGGCGAGGAGTTGGCGGGGCTTACGACGCCTTCCAGCCTGGGCCTCGACGAGTGGATCATGCTCACGGACGTCTATGAGCGGGCGCGCTACGCCGAGCTCGAGCCCACGCAAGAGGAGCTCGCTACCTGCTGGAGGCTCTACGACGCCCTACCCTCCTGCACGCGAGCGTCGCTTGGCTGGCACCGCTATCTTGCCGGCCCCTTCTGGCACATGTAATGCCCGCTCAGCCTGACGAGGGAGAGCGTCCCTCGCGTCGGGCAAGTGGCGCGAGCGGTGCATCTCGTACAATTGCTGACAGAACACAGGCATGCGAGGAGGGAACGCCACATGGAAGACAAGCAGGTCAGAGAGGCCATGTCAGCCTTTGCCACGACGGTTCATGACGAATGGGCTCTGGTCACCGCCGGCACCGAAGCCAGCGGCTGGAACACCATGACCATCGGTTGGGGGTCGGCGGGCACCCTCTGGAGCAAGCCTACCGTCACCGTCTACGTGCACCCCTGGCGCTACACGCATGAGTTCCTGGAGCGCGAGGACTACTTTACCGTGCAGCTCTTTGGGCTGGAGCACCACGGCGACCTGGGTATCCTTGGCTCCAAGAGCGGCCGTGACTGCAACAAAGTGGCCCTCACCTCGCTCACGCCCGTTGCGCTGGAGCATGGCATGACCTTTGCCGAGGCCACGACCACCATCGTCTGCAAGAAGTGGTACACGCAGGCCATCGACCTCGACGCCGTGCCTGCCGATGTGATGGATCGCATGGCCGGACGCCTCTACGTCGATGCCGCGCACACCATGTTTGTAGGCGAGATCGTCGATATCCTCTAGCACGCTCGCGTGACACTCCCTTCTCCGGGAGCTTCGTTGCCGCGCGACGGGAGGGACCTACCATGCCCATCGCAAACCCACTGGACTGCCGCTCGTGGTACGTGACGCCCGAGCTTCTGGCCTACCACGACCAGGAGTGGGGGCGACCCGTGCACGACGACCGCAAGCTCTTTGAGATGCTCTGCCTGGAGGGGGCTAGCGTGGGGCTCTCGTGGCGCACTATCTGGCACAAGCGCGAGACATACCGGCGCCTGTTCCACGGCTTTGGCATCGACGCCTGCGCCGAGATGACCGATGCCGAGCTGGAGGCCGCCCTCGCGGACCCGGGCATCGTTCGCGCCAGAGCCAAGGTCTGGGCCGTGCGCTCCAACGCGCAGGCGGTACAGGCCATACGGCAGGAACACGGCAGCCTCGGAGCCTACCTCTGGGGCTTCGTAGGCGGCCGCCAGATAGTAGGCTCGTGGAGCAGCATGGAACAAGTCCCCACGCAGACCGAGCTCTCGCGCGCCGTCTCCGCAGACCTCAAGCGGCGCGGCATGCGCTTCGTGGGGCCGGTAATCACCTACTCGTTTTTGCAGGCTGTGGGCATCGTCAACGACCACCTGCTCTCCTGCGACTGCCGCGAGGCCTGCATGGACCACCCAACCGGGCGGCAATAGCGCCATAGCACCCTGCCGCAGGCCGAACGCGCAGGTCATCCCCTTGCTCCGCAGCCGCGCTACCCTACAATGGCGTGCATACCAACACCAAGGCAAGGAGGCCGCATGCGCAGGAAGGACCGGGAGGTCACCGACCCCCAGCGAATCGAGGAGATCATCGCCACCGCCAAGGTGCTGCACCTGGGCCTCGTGGACGAGGGCAGGCCATACGTCGTGCCGCTGCACTACGGCCACGAGATGGAGGGCGAGGCGCACGTCTTTTGGTGCCATGGCGCCCGCAAGGGCCGCAAGATCGACGTCATCGGCGCCAACCCCTGCGTCTTCGTCGAGCTGGAGTGCGACGTGGAGGACGTCTCGGGCGGCGACGTGGCCTGCGGCTATGGCAGCCTCTACGCCAGCGTCATGGGCGAGGGCACCGCGCGCCTGGTCGAGGACCCAGCCGAGAAGGTGCGCGGCCTCAAGGCCCTGATGCACACCCAGACCGGACGCGACTTCGACATCCCCGAGGCCAGGGCCAAGGCCGTGGCGGTCATCCGCATCGACGTCCCAGCCATCACCGCCAAGTCGCGCCCCAAGATGGGCTAGCACTGCCTGGCACACTCGCGGCGTGCACGCTAAGCACATGTCACAAGCAGCGGGGCTGCAGACAACCTGCAGCCCCGCTCGTCTTGCTCGGTCATGCAGACGCTCGCTTGCACGGGCGCACGCTCGCACTACTCGCCGCGAGACTCCTTGATGAGCTTCTGGTACTCGAAGAAGGAATCCTTGCGGGCACGGTGCAGGTCGCCGGTGCCGTCGTCATGCTTGTCGACGTAGATGAAGCCGTAGCGCTTACGCAGCTCGCCGGTACCGGCGGACACGACGTCGATCGGTCCCCACCAGGTGTAGCCGATGACGTTGGCGCCATCCTCCTCGACAGCAGCCTTCAGCGCGTCGTAGTGAGCCTTGAGGTAGTCGGAACGGTACGGGTCGTGGATCTTCTCCACGCCGTCCTCCACCACAACGTCGTCGTAGGCGCCAAAGCCGTTCTCGACGACCATCTGCGGGATGTTGTTGTAGCGCTCGGCCACGGTGTTGATGGTCCAACGCAGGCCGATCGGGTCGATCTGCCAACCCCAGTCGGAGGCCTTGAGGTACGGGTTCTTTCCGCCCAGGCTCATGTTGCCGGCCACCTCCTCGCCGTCATCATGCGTGGTGGCGGTCATGGACATGTAGTAGCTGTAGGTGAACATGTCCACCGTACCCTCGGCAAGGATCTCCTCATCGCCGGGCAGGATGTCGGGCTCGGCGCCGTACTCCTTCCAGATACGCTTCGCGTAATACGGATAGGCGCCGCGCACCTGCACGTCGGAGGCGTACCAGTCGCTATCGTCCAGCTTCTGCTGGGTCAGCAGCAGGTCTGCGGGGTCGCAGGTCAGCGGGTAGGTGGTGAGGAAGGCCGTCATGTTGCCCATCATGACCTCGGGATAGTTGTCATGGGCGTACTTGACCGTCTTGGCACCGGCCAGGAACTGATGGTGCAGCGCGTTGAAGCAGGCCTTGGCATCGCGCGGCGCGTTGGCGGTGGTGCCGGTGTAGCCCTGCACGAGGCTGGTGGACAGCGCGTTGTTCATGAACGGCATACCGGTGTTGACCTCGTTAAAGGTGAGCCAGTACTTGACCTTGTCATGCCAGCGGTCGAGGCAGAACTTGCTGTAAGTGCAGAAGAAGTCGATGCAGCGGCGGTCCGCCCAGGCGTTGTACTTCTTGACGAGGCTGTACGGGGTCTCATAGTGGGACAGGGTCACCAGCGGCTCGATGCCGTTCTCCTTGAGGCAGGTGAAGACCTTGTCATAGAACTCGACGCCGGCGGCCAGCGGCTCGGCCTCCTCGCCCGTGGGGAACAGGCGCGTCCAGTTGATGGACATGCGGAAAACGTTCCAGCCCATCTCGGCAAAGAGCTTGATGTCCTCCTCGTAGTGGCCGTAGAAGTCAGTTGCCTCCCAGCTGGGGTACAGCGCGTTGGGATCGAACTCCTCGTCGATCTGACGCGGGGTGGTCGCGGTGGCGCCACGCATGTGGTCGCACAGGCTGTCGCCCTTGCCGTCCACGTTCCAGCCGCCCTCGTACTGATTTGCGGCCGTGGCGCCACCCCACAAGAAGCCCTTCGGGAATGCCATGGTTGCCCCTCTCTGTTGTTGCGATCCCTTTCCCTTACCTGCGTTTTAGCAGGTAGTTTTAGTGTACGGGAGGCATGCGCACGCAAGGGTTTCCGGTAGGCGAACGGGACGACGTCAATCGTCTTATCGTATGAGGAAAGACGCTGGGCCTAGTGCTCGCGGATGCGCACGCTACCCGAGGCGATGTCGACGTGTACCAAGCTGCCACCCTTGCCCACGGTGTAGACGTCGCCTTGCTGCTTGGCGTCGAAGTCCATCTGGAAGGTGCCGCTGTCCTTGTCCACTGTTGCCTTGAAGCTGGCGTCGGCAGGCAGCTCGAGCACGGCATTGCCGCTAGCAACGTCTATGTCTGTGTCGCCAGGCACCACGTCGCTCGTCACCCGCAGTTCGCCGCTGGCGACATCCATTTCGATCAGCTGCGCAAAGCTGCCGGAAACCTTGGCGTTGCCACTCGCAACATCCACGTCGAGCTTGTCTGCCGCTACACCGGTCACATCCATCGTGCCGCTGGCCAACTCGAGGCCAAGCGTCTGGCAGGCAAGGTCGCTCATCTCGAGCGAGCCGCTGGCAATGTCGCACTCGACAGATCGCAACGACGCCGCGAGGCTCTGGGGCAGGCGCACCGTCAGGCTCTTGCCCTTGTCCACGTGCAGACCAAACGTCCCCGCCTCCGCATAGGAGATGGAGAGTTCACCATGCTCGAGCTCGACCCGCATCGGCACGCGTGACGACTCCTCGTCCAGATACTCCTCCGTGACGATGACCCCCAGGCCGTCCTCGTCGGCATCGTCCATCACGAGGACCTTGACCGGCCCCGCGGCCCAATCGATGTCCAGGCTCTCCACCTGACCCGCGTCGACGAGGACCTCGTTGGTTGACGACTCCATGCGCTCCCCAGTCGCGGCATCGGCAGCACGTTCCTCTGTCGCAGTGTCAGTGGCGTGCTCCTCGACGGGGCCGCTCGCCCTATGACCCGTGAACAGCACGCAACCGCCCGCCACGAGCAGCGCGAGCGCGAGCGCCACAACGAGAAGACCCACCAGCACCTTTGTCAGGCAGCCATCATGCGGCTTTGCAGGAGGATCGGTTGGCTGTACCCGCCCACCCTGATACGTCGATACGCCATACGACGACGCCTCTGCAGACAGATCCTCGGGCACGGGTGGCACACTTGGACCGCGAGGCTCAGGGGCTGCGGACGGCTCCGGCTCCACAGGCGCAGGCACTGCCTCCGAGGCATCTGGAGCAGGCTCCTCCGCCTCGGGCTCTCCCTGCGCCTCTGCCAAAGCCTCACCTGTTGCGGGCTGGTCCGCCGAGACATTTTCCTCAGCCACGGAGGCCTCTGCGAGCGCAATACCCTCCTCGGCAGGAACCGCGCCTTGATCGGCCGCCTCTGGCCGCACCAACTCGTCGAGCGTCACGTCATATAGGTTGGCAAGTGCAATGAGGTTCTCGGTGTCGGGCAAAGACTCGCCGCGCTCCCAACGGCTCACCGCCTGGCGTGTGAGGCCCAGCTCGGCGGCCAGGCTCTCCTGGCTGTATCCATGCGCACGACGCAGCTCTGCAAGGCGGTCGGCAATCGTGTAGTCCATGGTTCTCCTTCTCGCCATGTGCTATCCCGTCCTCCTCACCATGCCTTGCCGCACCGTGCCCGGCCACCCATTCTGGTGCTCAATTACCCGCAACTTTTGGTTGCGTAGCCGTTTACCTGCTGTTTTGCCAGCTCAAACCAGTTGTGGCCACTGTGCTTAACCCACCAGCAGCGCTGCGCCAATCAGGCCGGCGTCGTCGCCAAAGACCGCCTTCTCAATGCGCAGCGAGTCGGGCGCCGGCAGGTAGCGTGCTGCCTTCTGCAGCGCCGTCTGCAGATAGATGGGATGGTATGCATCGATGGAACCACCCACCACCACGACGTCGGGGTCAAAGTTCCAGTAGATGTTGGCCAACCCGCGCGCCAGGATCTCGGTGCAGTATTCGAAGACCTCCACCGCCGTCTGCTCGCCCGCATAGTAGCGATCAAAGAGCTCCTTGGGCTCCATGGGCCTGCCGTACCTGACGGTGGCCACGCGCGCGATGCCGGTGCCACCCGCATTCTCGTTGAGCGAGCCTGGGTTGGCACTGCCGCGGCCGTTTGGATCGTCGCAGACGATGGAGTTCCAGTACTCGGCAGTGTTGCAGTGCGCACCGTTGATGAGCTTGCCCTGGTACACGAACGCCCCGCCAAAGCCCGTGGAAAGCCCCACAAAGACGACCGACTCGCAACCCTTGCCGCCACCAAGCAAAGCCTCGGAGAGGCCGGCCACGTTGGCGTCGTTATTGAGGTACGTGGGCAGGCCCGTTGTCTCGTGGAAGTACTTCACGATCTCGAAGCCGTCCCAGCCCACCAGATTGGGCGGGTTGAGGATCTTGCCCTCGCGGAGGCTGAGCGGGCCGGGACTGCCGATGCCGATGCCCGCCAGCTCGAGGCCCTCCTGCTGCTTGGCGCGAATCCACTCCACCATCGGTGCGCAGTTCTCTGCCGCACCATGCGCCCGATCGTTGAGGGTCTTGTACACCTCGACGATGCGGTACTGCTCGTCGAGCAGCGCGATACGCAGCTGCGTGCCACCGATATCGATACCAATGCGATGCACGGGCGTCTCCAATCTGTCGATCGCTAATGCATTCAGTATTGCGCAGAGGACGCGAGCGAACACCGCCGCGTCGGCAAGCGCTTGCCCTACGTGCCCGCCTCCGTGGCAACGTAGCGCTCGATCGCCTCCTGCACGCAGGAATTGATGCTCCTAGCTTGAAGTTTCCGACACCTACGCTCGCAGCCCCAACGCCGCCGGGAGCTCAGCCAGCCGCGCGATGCAAGCATCGGCGGCGCCTTGATCAGTTCCGGGAGCCACGTACTGGGACAGAGCCACCACACAAGCCCCCGCCGCCACGCCCGCCGCAATGCCTGTTGGCGAGTCCTCCACCACCACACACTCGCACGGCTCGACGCCCAACCGACCCATGCAAGCCAGGTACACGTCGGGCGCTGGCTTGTGGCGCGGCACATCGTGACCGCTCACGTAGGCGTCCACGAAGCTATCCAGACCCGTCTCGCACAGCATGCGCTCGATTGCCGCAACCTCGGACGACGATGCTATGCCCACCAAAAGCCCCGCTGCCTTGAGCTGCTCAAACACCGCTGGCGCATCGGGGTTTCCCAGCTCACGGTAGTCCTCCGCGTGCACTGAGCGGTACGCGTCGTAGCCCGCATGCAGCCGCTCGCGCAGCGCAGGATCGTCTGGCACAATCGTCTCCCAGATCGCCCGGTCGTTGGAACCCGCAAAGTCCCACGGACCGTCGTAGTCAGGCAGCACGTCGGCCAGGTAGGCCGCCCTACGACGGTTGTAGAAGCTCTCCGTGTCTGCCAGCACCCCGTCCATGTCAAACAGGACCGCTCTCATCCTTTGCCTCCAAACAAGAGGGGCGGGCCGCCAGAGCAGCCCGCCCCCATCTACGTGTGCAGATCGGACTTAGTACTCGAGCTTCCACATGTAGCGACGGACCGTCAGCGGGTGGCTGCGCGCGTCGGCCAGGGCCTCGGCGTAGGTGCGGAACACCGCGGTGTGCAGCATGGGGTTGAAGTAGGTCACCACGCTGCCGTCGATGGCACCGGAGAGCGCATAGTCCTTGGCGTCGACCACGGCTACCTTGGCGTCAAAGCGCTGCAGGAAGGTAAGAGCGCGAGCGTCGGCCTTGCGGGTCTTGCCGTCGTTCATGAGCAGCACGAACGGCACGTCCTTGTCGGTGATCTCGAAGGGGCCGTGGAAGTACTCGCCGGAGTGGAAGCTTCCGGAGTTGATCCACTGCATCTCCATCATGAGGCAGATGGAGCTGGAGTAGGCCACGTCGAGGGAGGCGCCGGAGCTCATGTAGTAGACGACCTCGTCGTCCTTGAACTGCTCGGCAAACTGCTTGGCCATGCCACCCTGCGCGCTGACGGCAGCAGCCTGGGCGAGGTCGAAGATCTTGTCGAAGCCGTCGATCATGGCGTCGTAGTGCTCGTAGCCCTCGGTCTGGTTGAGGACCTCGACGGCCAGGGCAATGACATAGCCCATCTTCTCGATCTTGGCGGCGTAGTTGGCCTCGAAGCCGTGCACGATGGTGAAGTCGGCCTCCTCGGTGAGGGCGGAGCCGGCTGCGTGGGTCACGGCCACGACGGTGGCGCCATGGGTCTTGGCGGTGTGGTTGGCCTCGATGGTCTCGGGCGTGGTGCCACCCAGCGAGCAAGTGATCACGAGCGCGGTCTCGTCGACCCAGGCGGGGGTGTCCTGGTTGAACTCGGACGCGGTGTAGTGGAACGGGCGCAGCTGCTTGGCGGCATCACGCAGGAAGTAGTAGCCGGGGTAGAGCTCGGAGCTTGAGGCGCCGCAGCCCACGAAGGCGACGCTCTTGATGTCGTGCTCGGCGACGATCTGGGCGATGATCTGCTTGACGTTGGCAAGGTCGATGGTGTGGTGCGACATGGTTCACAAGTCCTTTCTTGTTTGCATTGCTTGCGCCTCGGCCCTTGTGCTATGAGACGCAAAGGAGGCAATTGATGGGTGCTAAGGGCGGGCTCCCGCCGGGAAGGAAGGGGCGGGAGCCCCGGAGGGAAGGGTCAGGCGTTAGGCGAGGATGCCCAGGGCGCTGAGGGCGATGCCGCCCACGATGCAGAGCAGGAGCAGCCAGCTGGTCTTGACGTTGTGCTTGACCAGCCAGTACATGCCCATGACGGCGCCGAGGTTGAGGATCATCGGGACGATGCCGTCCAGGATGTCCTGCAGGACGACGGTGCCCTCGGAGAAGGTGAGCGGGGTGGTGATGCCGATCAGGGTGGCGACCATGCCGCCGATGGCCATCAGACCCACGATGCCGCAGGCGTACATGATCTTCTCCATGGTGCCCGACTGCAGGCGGTCGAGGAAGCTGTTGCCCATCTCGTAGCCAAACTTGCCGGCGTACCAGGTGATGGGGATGGAGAAGGCCGCAGAGATGACCATGGCGAGCACGGGGCCGAGCATGGAGCCCTGTGCGGCCAGCGCGGTGCCTAGGCCAAAGGCGATCGTGCGGATGGTGCCCTGGAAGAACGAGTCGCCGATGCCGGAGAGTGGGCCCATGAGCGAGGTCTTGACCGCGTTGATGGTCTCGGGATCAAAGTTCTCGGGGTCGCGGGCGTACTCCTCCTCCATCGAGGAGGCCAAGCCGAGCACGAAGGCGGACGTCTGCGGGGTGCAGTTGTAGAAGGCCATGTGACGCTCGTAGGCTTCCTTGCGCTTGGCGACCTGGACGGGGTCGTTCTCGTCGGGGTAGAGACGGTCGATGGTGGGGGCAATGCCGTAGAGGAAGCCCATGTTCATCTGACGCTCGTAGTTCCAGGAGTCCTGGATGGCCCAGCTCCGCCAGAAGTACTGGGAGTAACGCTTGTTGGGTGAGACCTGGATGGCGGTGGTGTTCTCAGACATTTCGCAGCCTCCCTTACAGCTCGTCGTCTTCGAGGGGATCGTAGTCGTCGTCAATGCCGGCAGCGGCGGTGGCAGCGGTGCCACCCTGGTACTTGACGCTCATGAGGATGAGAGCCAGCAGTACGCCGAAGATGGAGATGCCGGTAACGTCAAGCCCCAGGTAGGCGCAGCCAAAGAAGCCCAGCAGGAAGAAGACCATCATGCCCTTGCTGGCCATCATGGACAGCAGCAGCGAGAGTCCGTAGGCGGTCAGGAGCTTGGCGGCAAAGTTGAGGCCGTTGGTGAACCATGCGGGCACGGCGTCCACGATGCCCTGAACGAAGTCGGTGCCCAGGTAAATGGCCAGGAACACGGGAATGAAGTACATGGTGGAGTACAGGATGGTGCCCCACAGGATGTGGTAGTTGGTGGCCTCGCGGAAGTTGCCCTTCTCGATGGCGGCGTCGGCGCGGTGGCCCAGGGCAGCGATGATGGTACGGAAGGTGACGCCCAGCAGCTGGCCGAGTACGGCGATGGGGATGGCGATCGCGACGGCCGTCTCGGGGTCAGACCCGGTGAGAATAGCGAAGCTCGTGGCGATGATGCCGCCCATGACCATGTCGGGCGGGGTGGCGGCGCCTACCTGCACCAAGCCCATGCTCATGAGCTCAATGGTGGCGCCGGAGGCGAGGCCTGCGGCGGGGTTGCCCAGCAGGATGCCGACGATTGCGGACGTGACGAGCGGCTGCTCGAAGTTGAGGCGACCAAGCAGGCGCGAGTCGAGCATCGCGAAGACCGCGACCAGACCGATGAGCACTGCCATACCGATGGAGTTCATAGCCTCAATGCTCCTTTCAAAACTGATTGATTACCTATCTGACGTGCGATTTTTGACAAAGGTATCCCTAGCCGGGTCCGGTGGTTCCTTGCCGGGACTCGGTCGTTTGGGCCAATTGGGCGGGATGGGGCGGGAAGGCCCGCCCCCAGGGCCTAGATGCTGGTGATGTCGGTGCGGGTGTGGCCGGGCGTCTGCTGGCTGTAAATCTTCACGCCCGCGGCCAGGATGGCACGCGTGTCCTCGATCTCGGAGGGCAGCAGGAAGACGGACTGATCGATCTGCGTGGCACCGGCACGGTTGGCCGTGGCGCCGTAGTTGATCTCGCCGATCTCGGGGTGAGCCTGAGCGAAGGTGGCCAGGTCGTGCACGTTGCCAAAGATCATGATGATGTTCTCGTTCAGGGTCTTGACCTTGGGCATCTTGGCCATGATCTGCTCGAGGGTGAAGACGTTCAGGCGCACGCCCTGGGGCTTGGCCAGCTTGAGGGCGCTCTTCTTGAGGTCGTCGGTGGCGCTGGCGTCATCCACGATGATGACGCGGTTGGCACTGACATGCTGGACCCAGGTGAAGCAGACCTGTCCGTGAAGCAGGCGGTAGTCCAGGCGTACAAGCTTGATCATAGGTCGTCCTCCTCGTCTTCTTCGGCCTGAGCGCGCAGGGCCAGGCTGCAGTTCTTGATGCCGTCGGCTGCCATGGCAATGACGTCGGCAAGCTCTTCCTCGGTCGCGGGGCCCTCGTCCATCACCAGCGTGATGACGAGAGGCAGGTTCATGCCGCTGATCAGCGTGACCTGCGGGTAGTCGGGCAGCAGGCCGACCATGTCGTTGTTGACGCTGCTACCCACCATGTCGGTGCAGATGATGACCTCGTCGGAGGGGTCATAGGCGTCCAGCTCCCTACGCACCTGGTTGGAGATGGGATCCATGTCGTCGCGCTCGAGCACGAAGGTGGAGAGGTTGTTCACCTCGCCGACGATCATGCCAATGGTGTCGGCCATCCCCCTTGCCAGGTTTCCGTGTGATGCTAGGATCACGTGCCTCACTTGTCTGCTCCTTCCCTCTTACTTGTCCTCTTGCTGTATCCTTTATACCATACAAGTCAGAGACAAGCAGGTACAAGTTGCACACAACCACTTATCCTTCATAACCTACCGTTCGCCTGCCAGAAAGCGCTCCCGGCGGATGCTGACGTCGTTGGTCGCAGCCGCCAGGCCGTTGCCCTGCACAAACGCCTTCTGCAGCTCAAGAGGCAGGGGAAACATGCGCACGCCATGCACCTCGCCCGGCTTGGCATGCGCGTTCATAAGCACGATCGACCCCAACACGCAGCAGATTCCCACGAACTTGACCGCCGACAGCGCCTCGCCAAACGCGACCGTCCCCACCAGGGCAGATACCGCCACTTCGACCGACGTGATCACGGCCACGCGAGAGGTCTCCACCCCCAACGATAGTCCGCGCTGGTACAGCACGTTGGCCGCAACCGTTGAGATACCTCCGTAGGCCAAAGCCGCGAGGACCCCGGCGGGCTGGAGCACCAGGGCCAGGTCACCGGAGCCCAGCGCGGGCAGCGCCAGTGCGGCGACCACCGTGAGCGAGCAGTAGTACACGACTGCCAAAGGGTGACACTTGCCCGCGATTGGCCTGCTCAGCACGGCCGTGAGGGCATACGTGAGGCCATAGCCCAAGCCGGCTGCGATCCCTCCCCCGCCTGCTGCCGCCCCCAGCAGTCCCCCGCTGGCAACCACCAGCACGACACCCGCAAAGTTGCAGGCGATGGCCGCCAGCTTGTTGCGGGTCAGACGTTCGCCAAACAGGCGCCACGACATGAGGCAGCCAAAGACCGGTGCGGTGTAGAGCAAAACCGTCGTGACCGACACCCCCACCTCGGCGATGGCGAGAGCCGAGAGGACGCCGCCCAACGCGTTGGACACCAGCCCCAGGCCCACGCAGCACGCCAGGTGCTGGGGGCGCAGCGCAAGGACGTTGCGCGCCACATGCGCCGAGGCGGCAGAGACAACAGGTGCCAGCATCATAAGGGCGCAGAGGTAGCGCACGAACACGATGCTCAGTGAGCTGAGCCCCAGCTGCGCCAGAACTTGTACGTACAAGCCGTTGAACCCCCACACGGCACCCGCAGCCGCTAGCAACAGCACGCCCTGCACCCGCTGGTTCACGCCTCTCACCTGCCGTTCCTAGCAATGCACCCGCTATCGCGTTAGTACTGGACCTTCCACATGTAGCGACGGGTCATGTAGCTCTTGTTCGTGACGGCGGAGAGGGCACGCATGTACACGTTGTTGAGTATCGGCGAGAAGACCAGGTGGTTAAAGTACTCGCTCACCGTGTCGGGCAGGTCGTTGAGGCCGATCTCCTTGGCGTCGAGCAGGTACACGCGCTTTCCGCCGTAGGTGTTGAGGAAGCTGATGGCGCGCTCGTCGTTGGCGCGGCTGCGCCCCACGCTGACCAGCAGAAAGACGCTCGTGCGCTTGTCCAGGATCTCGAAGGGCCCGTGGAAGAACTCACAGCAGTTGGTGGTCGCGGAGTCAATCTGCAGCATCTCCTGGATGTTGCAGATCGAGAAGACGTACGCGGCGCCAAAGGCCGGACCCGACCCCATCACGTTGATGGTCGGCTTATCGGCATTGAGCTCGGCCCATTCCTGCGCGAGAGACGTGCAGTAGGCCACGGCCTTGCGGTAGATGGGATCGATGATGTCGAAGCAGCCCATAGCTTCCTCGTAGTGCTCGTAGCCCTCGGTCTGGTGCACGAGCTCCATGGCCAGCGCGAGCACCACGGCGCTGTTGGTGCGCGCCATGTCGCTCTCGTCCACGGCCAGGCTGTCGTAGCGGATCTTGTGGTCGCAGACCTCGGTGAGCCCCGACTCGTCCACGTACACCGCGATGGTCGCCGCCCCAAGCTCCTTGGCCACGCGGGCAGCCTCGATGGTCTCGGCCGTGCCGCGCATCGAGACGACGACGGCCAGGGTGTTTGCGCCCACGAACTTGGGGGTGGCGCGCACAAACTCGTTGGAGGTGTAGGCATGGCTCACAAGCTGGGTAGCCTCGTGCTCCATGAAGTACTGCGCGGGATAGTTACCGCCGTTGGAGCCGCCCGCGGCGACCCACACCACGTTAATGAGGCCACCGGCGGCCTCCTTCTCGTCGAGCACCTGCGAGACAACCTGGTTGACTTCCTGTGCGAGCTTCATGGCAATCCCTTCTAGTTGTACCTTATCTCCCTTCAACTTGTATCTAACTATACATACAGGTTAGCTACAAGTAAAGACAAACTTGTATGAAGGTGATGTGGACGCCACATAGCCGCACAAACGCAGTATTTAAGGCTGCTAACTGGCCTTTTCTGGGAGACTGGCCTGTCCGCTCGCCGACAAAAGAAACAAATCCGCATATATTGTTGACAAACAACGTATAGTTGTATGTGTTACAAGTTACGTTTGAGAAGGCAGACAGGCTATGTCCGAAGAGATCACCGCCAACAACCCGCTGTACGTCGAGCTCGCAGACAGGCTTCGCACCGACATCGAGTCGGGTGTCTTTGGCCCTGGCGATCGCATGCCCAGCGAGCCGAGCCTCTGCCGCACCACCGGCCATTCGCGCAGCACCGTTCGCAAGGCACTGCAGCTGCTGGTGGACCAGGGCTATGTGACCAAGTCGCAGGGCAAGGGCACCTTCGTCTCCGAGCTGCCGCAGCGCGTCGAGGCGGCCAGCAAGATGACGCCCACCTTCCTGAGCTTTACCGAGAATGCGCTCTCGCTTGGGGCCACGCCGTCCACGCGCACCATCGACCTGCGCAACACCACGCCCACGCCGGGCCTGGCTGAGTTCTTTGGCGTGACGGAGACCGACGAGCTCTTTGAGGTCACCCGCCTGCGCTCGGTGAACGGCGAGCCCGTGATGCTCGAGACCATCTGGCTACCGCTCGCCTACTCCGGCCTCACCGGTGAGGAACTGGATGGGTCGCTCTACCAGGCCCTCAAGGCGCGTTATGGCAAGGAACCTGCCAACGGCACCAAGTCCATTGGCATCTGCTACGCCAACAGCCGCGAGTCGTTCCAGCTGGGCGTGGAGAGGGACAGTCCGCTCATGCTCATCGAGGACCACGTGTTTGACCAGGACGGCGCGCCGCTGCACGTGTCCAAGCAGGTCCTGCGGGGCGACAAGCATCAATACAGCATGCACATGCCGCGCGTGGTGGGCTAGGCGCGGCCGGACGGCGCCTTTTATTGCGATTCGAGAGCCGGGATACTTTACCCATGGTCACACTCGGCCTAGATACAACACGATCGCTTTTGAACAATCCACAGGTAGACGCGCTTTGTTGAAAAAGGTAGAAGCCTCGAGTGTGCACACCCTCTTTGTATCGGGGTCCCAAAACCACCTACAACGCAGTGGGGCCGGCAGGCAAACGCCCGCCGGCCCCACTCAGGTATGCTCACAAGCTATGCGACGCTCCCTTTGATGCTGTCCGCCGCATCGGCCGCCTTGTCCATGGCGTCATTGACGGTCTCGGCGACCTTGCCCTTGCCCTCGATGCGGTAGCGCAGGCCGAGGAACAGGCCGATGATAAGCAGCCACAGCGAGGCGCCCCAGATCAGCAGGCCGATGACGACCGCGAGCACTGGCAGGGTGAACAGCTGCTCGCCGTTGCGCTCGGCGACGAAGGTCATGTCAAGACCTGCCGTCCACAGCTCCTTGCAGCGAGCGCAGAAGCGCTTCCAGGCACCTGCGGCCCTGGACGTGGTGTGCTCGGCAGCGGCCGTCTTCCCTTCCGGCAGCTCGTAGGCTGCATCGGGGGCCGGCGGAACGTCGGCAGGCATGCGCTCGGTCACACCATGCGCCTGCTCGAGCATCACGATCGCGTCCAGCACGTCGTAGTTGCAGGCCTCCAGCGCGTCACGCGCCTCCTCGTAGCTCACGTTGCACTTCTCGCGAACGAGCTCGACCTTCTCCAGCTTCTCCATGATCAACACCCTTTCCGGTTGGTCGGTAGGCCTTGTCTGGCCTTGCCTCTTGACGGTTCATATGATGCGATTCAGAAATGAACCCAACCCGAGGGTTAGATGAAACTTGATTAACCTTGGATGACGTTTGAGAAGTTGCGGCGTGGCGCAGGTGGCTACCCGAGCCGCTGGTACCGACCGTCGACGCGGCTCATGAGACGCTCGTCCACCATCTCGCGCCGGAGGGTGCAGAAGTCGTCATGGAAGTCCGCGATGATGAGGTTCACCTCGCGCTCCGAGTACGTGCGTCCCGGTTCGAAGGCCTCGGCGAGCCGCTCCAGCACGATGAGCCGCTTCTTGCGCTGTGCGGGAATGGTGCGCAGGCGACCGTCCTCGTCGAAGAACGACCGCAGCACCTTCTCGCGCCACAGGCGCTCGCGCTCGTCCTGAATGGCCGCCTCGTCTGACTCCTCTTGCAGGATGGAGAGCATCGTCTGGTCGAACAGCTGGCGGTTGAGCGTGTACATCGTGTAGTACTGCGCCTTCTGCGAGCTCACGGCGCCGATGTCGGTGAGCTTCTTGAGATGGAACGAGATGGTGGACGGCGCCATGCCCAGACGCTCGGCAAGGAGCTCGACGTAAGCGTCTTCGTGCGCGAGGGTCCGCAGGATCTGGAGTCTGGTGCGGTCTGCCAGGCACTTGAAGAGGGCGACCGCCTCCTGCTCTGTCATATCCCTACCTCCACAGTTCGTGGAACGCCTGCTCCACCTCGTCGATGGCTGCGAGCTTCACGTCCTCCTGCACAAGGCGCACCGTGTCGCCCCGCTTCCAGGCCTTGTCTCGTGCCAAGCGCCAGCCCGAGGGAATGCGCTCGAGGTTCCTCTCAAAGAGCTCGCGCTGGTTCAGATTGTCGGAGGACTGCTTCTCTGCCGCTTGCAGCACCGAGACGAAGATTCCGTACACGTTGCCGCGGATCTTTTCCAAGTTCGCGTCGTCGATGCGGTCCTCGGCCGTAAGCGCTGCCGCGCTTTGCGCAGCCTCTGCAGCCTTGGCTTCGAGCGCCTTCCTAAGCTCTTCCATGATGTTCCTTTCGTTAATCCTTTTCGATTTATATCGAATTATATTAATCTTCTCCGATTTAGCAAGTGTGTAATCATATATCTGTGCCACAAGAAGAAGGCCTCCCGAAGAAGGCCTTCAAGGAACGGATTCTTCCGCCCATGTACCACACGCCTTCGGTGCAGAGCAGTCAGAGCGCCCTGTTGCGTGCCAACCCTCCGCGACGGATGCTCTCAGCCCCTGTGGTCGACCGGCCCGTCCACCGAAAGCTGCAGCCAGCAAGCTACAGCAAGCACCATGGTGGGAATGCCGCCCACGAGTCCCAGGGACGAGGGGCCGGCCAGCGTCGGCCCTGCCGTGCAGAAGATGAGGCCCACGTTGGCGATGGCGTTGATGGCGCCGTGAGCTATCGCGCAGGGCCATACGCTGCCACTTCTGAGCCGCAGCCACGAGAGTAGGCAGCCAATGGAGGTGCAGGCCACCACCATGGCAAGGATGCCCGCCACGGGGTAACCCGGGTAACCCGTGCCGTAGTTGTGGCCCATGGCAATGATCGGCGCATGCCAGATGCCCCAGATGACTCCGCCTGCAACAACCGCACGCCGCTCGGACATGCGCTCGCAGAGCAGCGGGAACAGCATGCCACGCCAACCAGCCTCCTCTCCAAACGCGGGGATGGAGTTCACGAGCGGCGCTACCGTGAGCGCAGCCGCGAGCTGTCCCACAATGATGAGCCCCATCTGGCTGGAAGGGATGCCCGCAACCCCGAGGGCCTCCCGCAGCTGAGTCGCATCGTGGTCAAACAAACCGGGAAACACGAGGAAGAACACGACTCCACCCGCCAGCGCAAGGAGCGCGGGAACAGACCACGCCAGCATGTAGAGACGGCCGTTGCCACGCAGGCGCGGCCTCACGCACAGGTCGATGCGCTTCTCCGGAGGCATGGCCGCGTTTGTGACCAGTGCACCTACCAACGGAAAGAACATGCTCAGGGCTACGGCTGCCCCCATGGCCGCGGAAGAGTAGAGACCTTGCGTTGTCGCTCCGGTCAGAACGCCAGCCACAGCCCAGACGACCCAGCTCAGGACAAAGGTGGCCGACAGGTAGATGACGAGACGCTTGTCCATGGCTTCTCCTTGCGACGTGCCTATGCTCTAGTTGTTATAGTACATCTATAACAGTTAGAACACAAGCTCGCGCCACGAACCTCGCATCGTCCATACCTGTATGACGGGGCGCCGCTATGCCAGCCGATCGTGATTGATGGGCAGCTCAAACAGGCACCCCAGCTGCCGCTGGCTGCTGGCCGCCCCGCAGGCCCACATGGTCTTGGCAACCAGCGCCTCCACGGTCATGTCGTCGCCCAGAAGAATTCCGGGGTGCTCGGCATAGGCGCGTCCCACCTCGTAGACGCCCAGGTCGAGCCCCTCCTCCGGCACCTGCGTGGTCAACACGAGCGTATGGCCCGCATCCACCCAGCCAAAGAGTGCCTCCTCGAAGCCGTCGGGGATGCCCCCGATGCCAAAGGTCTCCAGGATGACAGCCGAGCTGGTGCCCGCAAGCGCCCGGAACACGTCGGGACCAAGGCCCGGCGTGAGCTTGAGCACGACCACCCGCTCGTCCAGGCGGTGGTAGAACACCGGCCGCTCGTCGCTCTTTGGCACGGCCTGTCTGCCCGCTTCGCGCACCACGCGCCCTCCGCGGATGATGGCCGCCAGCGGCCAGTTGACGCTGGTAAAGGCGTTAAAGCTCATAGTACGTTGCTTGTGAGCACGCGTCCCCACGATCACCTTGCCATCAAAGACCACGTGCACATCGCGCGCCTCATCGTCGCAGGCCCACAGCAGGCTATGGTAGAGGTTGAGCTTGGCATCGGTGAACGGCGCTGCCATGGGCTGCTGCGAGCCCGTGAGCACGATGGGCTTGGGGCTTCCCTGCACCAGGTACGAGAGCGCGGCCGCCGTGTAGGCCATGGTGTCGGTGCCATGCAGCACCACAAAGCCGTCGTAGTCGTCGTAGGCCTGCTCGATCTGCGCGGCGATGCGCAGCCAGCCGGAGGGCTTCATGTTGGTGGAGTCGATGTTCATGAGCTGAACCACATCGATGTCGCACAGCTCGCCGATGAGCGGGACGCGCGCAACGAGCTCCGCTCCGCCAAGCGCAGGCGCAAGGCCACCCAGACCGTCGTCGGACGGCATCGAGGCGATGGTGCCTCCCGTTGCTATGACCTGGATGCGCTTCACGAGGTCGCCTCCTGCGCACGGATGAAGGCGCGCAGGGCGTCGACGTCGCCATCGTAGTGGTAGCCCTGCATGCCCGCCCGCTGGGCGCCCACCACGTTGCGCCGCAGGTCGTCCACAAACAGGCAGCTTGCGGGCTCGAGCCCATAGCGCTCGCAGAACAGCTGGTAGATGGCCTCATCGGGCTTGACCATATGCTCGTAGCACGAGACCAGAATCCCATCGAACGCGTCGATGGCCGGAATGCGGTCGCGGTACTCCTCAAACGTCGGCCCGGCATTGGAGAGCAGGTAGACACCGTAGCCGTCCGCCTTGAGCTCGCGCACCAGCTCGCCCATGGTAGGCAGCGGGTCAAAGGCCACGTGCCAGCGCAGGGCGAACGTCTCGGCGAGCCCATGCAGGCGCTCGGGCAGCTTGAGCTGCGCGGTCCAGGCCACGGTCTGCGGGGCGATGGCACCCGCGTCCACCCAGCCCCACTCGCGCGAGTCGAACACCGCCTTGCGCAGCAGTGCGGCGTCATCGGGGTCGGGGCAGAGGGCCAGGCTGATCTTGACCGGATCCCAGTCCATGAGCACGCCGCCCATGTCGAAGACGATGTTGCTGAGCTGTGGCATGACCCCTCCTTGCGCGTAGCGGGAACGTACCAGAAGTGTACACGCTCGCGTCTCGCGCAGGCGGCGCAGACCCGTCTCGAGCCGCACGCCGCGTGGCACCTGGCAGCGCCTTAGTAGCATGCAGGCACGCCACACCACCATCTAGCAGGCGCTTTGCTCCCCACTGCCAGCGACGCCACCCTCTCCTGCGAAGGCAAACCCATTGCCCCCGCGCTGCTTGGCCTGGTAGAGTGCACGATCGGCCGCACGGTACAGGCCCTCGCCGTCCTGGTGGTCCTCGCCAAACGCGATGCCAATGGACAGGCCGACCTCGGGCAGGCCGTCGGAGGTGTCGCTCAGGGCCTCGGCCATGCGTTCGGCCTTCTTTGCCACCACGCCCTTAAGCTGAGAGCCCACACCGGTCATGATGACGGCAAACTCGTCGCCGCCCACGCGGCAGGGATAGTCGGTGCTGCGGAACGAGCGGGCAATGGCGGTGGCAACCTTCTTGAGCACGGCATCACCCACGTCATGCCCGTGGCCGTCGTTGACGGCCTTGAAGCGGTCCACGTCGATGAGCAGCAGCGCCACATCGTGGGTGTGCTCGGCCAGCAGCATGTCGTATGCACCGCGGTTGTACAGCCCCGTCAGGGGATCGTGCTCGGCAGCACGACGCAGGTGCAGGGTGCGTGCGCGGTTCTCGCGGTAGGTCGCGTTGTAGGCATCGGCCAGGCTCTGCAGCTCCGACGCTCCCGTCGGCACCAACGGCTCTCCGTCTTTGACCCGCCTGGCGTAGGAGGCCAACGGCCGCACAACAAGAAGCGCGTTCGCCACAATCACGAGCAGCACGACAGCCAGCAGCAAGCCGACGATAAGCCGTAGGGAACCAAGGCACTCGACGTATGCAGTGCCGACCCGCTCGGACTCGCTTGCAACCACAGAGATGCGCCTGAGGACGACCAACGCCGCCAGCCCTAGGAGCAAGGCGACCACGATGGCGCAGGCGTTGAGCGTGCGGATGCAAAGGGACCTGCGCCACACAGGCGCAGCATCGCAACGCGACTCCCGTGCTCGCAACGCCTTATTCATGGGATCCCTTCGCGGTCAATCACGCACTCACGTGCCTATGATACCGCGCGCATCGAATCGCCCAGAGAAACTGACTCAAAAGGGAGTATCCCTTCTGAGTCACGCTTCCTCGAAGTCAAGGCCGTTCTCGCGGTCCTCGACCCCCTTCTTGTACCCAAAGAACGCAAACAGCGTGATGCCCAGCGCCATGATGGAGCCTAGCAGACCGCCGAAGGCAATCAGCCTGAAGTTAGCCCCTGCAAGCCCTTGGCCCTTTCCCTCGGCGGCTTCCAACGGAGACTCACCGTCCTGCATCTGCGCCGTCAGGGCGTTGCCCTGCGGCGCGGGCAGCGCGTCGGCGCGCTCGAGCACCGTGTTGGCATGGGCCACGTCGTCGATGGCCCGATAGTAGAAGGTGTAGGTCCGCTCCGGCGCATAGCAGCTGTGGCGGAACGAGAGGTAGCCTTCCCGCTCGCCCACGTCAAAAAGCTGACCGGGTACCAGCACAAAGGCCCCGTCTCTGATGGACCCGGGGATGGAGATAACGTCGTCGGGCTGGGCGGCAGCCGTGCTCGCCGACACCACATGGGTGAACGTCTCTATGGGCGCACCGTCGGGGTCGGCTATGTCCATATAGCGAATGGTTATCTTGTAGTCTTCGGTAAGCTCGTACCCTGCGGGAACGTAGTAGATGGGAAGGACGCCTCCACCCGAGGGAATCACCACGCGGTCCTGCACGCAGGCATATGCCTGGCCCTCGAAGTTGATCTCAGCCGCTGGCACGTACCAGCGAACCCCATCGACGGTCTCGGTCTGCTGTACCGTGAGGCTGTATGCCGGACGCAGCAGCTTGCCGTCCTCTCCAGCCACGCCGCTGCGGCACTCGACCGTCCACATCAGGGGAACATGCGCATCGTCGCCAACCTGGTACTGCCACGACGAACCCTCAGAAGAGCCACCCTCGTAGGTGGGCGTTGCGGCAAAGGCCAGCTGGTTTGACGTATGTGTCGGGACAAGAGCGACGCGAGCAAGAACCATGGCCAATACGAGCGCCACGCATAGGACGGGAATCATCGCCGCCCTCGCCACTTTTCTTGCCCTATCCGCCATAGACGCCTCGAATGGTTGACCATGCAACCACGTACTAGATGCCCTCACCTTTCCTGATTCAATCTTATGCAGACGCTGGCAAAATGCACTGTACGGTCGCGCAGGATTGACGCCGTTGGCGCAGTTTGCCTTTAGGCGCATCAGGCGCGGGGCATGTCGCTTTGTTGGAGACGCGCTGGCCTCGGACCGCTTGACGCTGCCGCGGGCACATCATGGACAGCTGCAAGCCAGAGAGGGAGGTCACATGCACGGCATGCACGCCCGTCTGCCCAAGAATTTCGTGCTGGAGGAGCGCCTTGAGCGCTATGCCCCGGTCATCGAGCTTACGCCCACGCACTACGCCGGGCTCTGGCGCGATGCCTGCCACACGCTGGGCACCGGCACGGCGGAGTACCAGCGCGTGCATGTTGACCTGGGCTGCGGCAAGGGTGCCTACGTGGTGCAGGCCGCCCAGGCGCACCCCGACACCCTCTTCGTGGCCATTGACGGCGAGCCCATCTGCGTGGCCTACACCGCCCAGCACGTCACCGAGGCGGAGCTGTCCAACATTGTGGTGGTCCCCGGCCTGGGCTCCCAAGTAGCGGAGATGTTTGGCCCGCACGAGGTCGACGCCATCACGCTCAACTTTCCCACGCCCTTCCCGCGCAAGAAGGAAGCCGACAAGCGCCTCACCATCGTCGACCGCCTGATGGAGTACCGCCGCGTGCTGGCACCCGGTGCCACGGTGCTGCTCAAGACCGACAGCCTGCCGCTCTGGCGCTTCTCTCAGACGCAGTTCGATCTTGCTGGCTACGACGTGACATGGCTGAGCGACAATGCACGCGCCGAGCGCCCCGACGACGTGCCCACCGAGTACGAGATGCGCCTCACAGCCCAAGGCGCTACCGTCTACGCCATAGAGGGCACACCTGGTCCCAAGCCCGCACACGTCGAGCAGACCGCATCGCTCTCGCTGGTCGACTACCTCCCCGACGACCTCTCCTCTCTCGGTTACGTGCCACATGGCATGCAGGGGTCGGTCACCAACCTGCGCAACCGCAAGATGCGCGCGGAGGCACGCTGGCGCCGCCGCTGAGGGCACCACGCCTTGGAGATAGCTGAAAGAATCGCGGCCTGATACACAGGTACCTGTAGATTCTGTGATGGAGCCTCGCTCGGCATGGAGGCCCCTCCCACGGGGAACAAGAGCAGTGGTTTTCATGCCGGACACGAGGAGGCGCACCATGCCCACCAACCTCGACCATTCCACCACGTCCAGCGGCCCCACGCCACCCAAGCGCACCATGGGGCACGACTCCCAGATCCCCGCATTCCTCAGGGCCAAGACTGACCCGCAAGACGCCGTCTCCGACGAGGAGCAGGCCGTACGCAGCCTCGACGACACCATCATGCGTCCCGCTCCCTTGCGCGACACGCTCTGGACCGAGGAGGCACGCGCGCAGGCCGAGCCCACGCGCACGCAGACGTCCTCGCGTCGCGTGCCCACAGGTCTTCTGATGTGCGCCGTAGCCGTAGTCTCGTTCGTTGCGGGCGGCGTCGTGGCACGGCTCTCGTCGCAGATGCCCGTCCTGTTTGCCGAACAGCCGGCAGCCACCGAGACCGTGGCCGCCTATCACCCCAGTGAGCAGGAGGACGAGACGACGCAGACCGAGGTCACCGAGGCTCCCAAGGAGCAGAAGGCCCCCGAGAGCGTGACCGCTCCGCCATCCTACGACACGGGCGACGACACCACCGACGACTCCACCAGCAGGGAGACCGACAACACGGCCTGGCAGTGGAACTTCGACGAGAACGGCGACGAGTCGATCACCTACCAGCCCGAGACCGACGAGGTGACCATCGACTACGACGGCTACTCGCTCACCGTGCCCATCGGCGAGCTGATCGGTAACCGTACCGAGCTCACCGAGCTCTACTCGCAACAGGACACGGGCGAGCGCACCTGGAACGACCGCTCGTGGACAGACGGCACCGGCTACGACACCGAGGAGGACCGCGACTGGTACGTGCGCCACGACGGCTCCTCCCGCACCTACGGCTGGAGCTAAGCCAGCCGTCCACCCAGGCACTCGCCGCTGTGCCACAGCACCATGCACCCCCTCCGCACCACATCGCGCACGCACGGCGGCTGACGCCCTTGACGCCCCGCAGGAAGCCCCCAAGCCCTGCGGGGCGTCCCATGTGGCAGGCGCGTTTTTCCTGTGCCTGCGCGCTCGTGACAACGAAACATGTGACAATGGGAGGCCGACCAACCCGGCGCGCAAGAGGTGCGCGGCCCCGGCAGGAGGAGACGCGATGGCACTTCGTTACGACCAGGCACGCTTCGAGGCCTCATACGGCAAGGCCTCCGACATACCCGAGGCATCGCTGCCCGAGGTCTCCTTTGCCGGCCGCTCCAACGTGGGCAAGTCGTCGCTGCTCAACAAGCTGGTGGGCCGCAAGGCGCTCGCCAAGGTGTCGAGCACGCCCGGACGCACCGCAAACGTCAACTTCTTTGAGGTCGATGGCATCTACCTGGTCGACCTGCCTGGCTACGGCTTTGCCAAGGTGTCCAAGGCCGAGCAGAAGCGCTGGGCCAACCTCATCTTCGACTACTTTGGCCAGGAGCGCAGCTTCAACCTGGTGGTCGCGCTGGTGGACATCCGCCATGACGCACAGAAGCTCGACGTGCAGATGCTCGACTTTCTGCAAGACAGCGAGCTGCCCTTTGTGGTGGCTCTCACCAAGGCCGACAAGCTGAGCCGCAACAAGCAGGAGCAGCAGCGCAGCCGCCTGGCCAAGCAGTTCGGCCTGCCGCGCGAGCAGCTCATTGTCACCTCGGCCCAGACCGGCCAGGGCATCGACGACCTCAAGCGCCGCATCGAGGAGGCCTGCCTGTAGGTCGCGCCTAGCATCGAACGCCAACAAGTTGCCCCCTTCCGTCCTGGACGGAAGGGGGCAACCCATAGGTATCGCTGTTGGGATCGCTGAGGCTAGAACGACTTGACGACCTCGATGATGTGCTCGGCAGACAGGCCAAACTCATCGAGCAGCTCGGCGCCGGGACCGGACTTGCCAAAGATGTCGGGCATGCCGATGCGCTTGACGGGCACGGGGCAGCGCTCGGCCACGACCTCGCACACGGCGGAGCCCAGGCCACCCACATAGCTGGCCTCCTCGATGGTCACGATCTTGCCGCACTCGCGCGCGCAAGCCTCGACGAGGTCTTCGTCGATGGGCTTGATGGTATGCATGTTGACCACGCGGGCGTTGATGCCCTCGGCGGCCAGCTGCTCGGCGGCGTCGAGCGCGCGAGGAACCATCATGCCGCAGGCGATGATGGCCACGCCATTGCCGTCGCGCATGACCTCGCCGCGGAACAGGTCGAAGTCGTAGTCCTCGTCGTGCACCGTGGGCGAGGCGAGACGGGCGAAACGCAGGTACATGGGGCCGATGTACTCGGCAGCGGCGGCCACGACCTTCTCGGCCTCCACGTCGTCGGCCGGCACGACCACGACCATATGCGGCAGCGAACGCATGATGGCGATGTCCTCGACGGCCTGATGCGAGCCGCCGTCCTCGCCGCAACTGGGGCCAGCGTGCGTGCCCACCACCTTGACGTTGAGCATGGGGTAGCAGATCGAGTTGCGAATCTGGTCGAGCGCGCGGCACGTGGCAAAGACGGCAAACGTGGACGCGAACGGGATCTTTCCGCAGGTGGCGAGACCCGCCGCGGTGGCCATCAGGTCGGCCTCGGCGATGCCCATGTTAAAGAAGCGGTCGGGGAAGGCCTTTGCGAAGATCGCCGACTTGGTGGTGCAGGAGAGGTCGGCGTCGAGCGAGACGATGTCGGGGTTGGTGGCGCCCACCTTGGCAAGGGCCTTGCCGAAGGCTTCGCGAGTCGCAGAATTCATAGGTGCTCCTTCTCGGTGAGGGTGGTGGCGTGGGGTGTGCGGGCCGCTAGGCGCGAAGCTCTGCGAGCGCCTTCTCTGCCTGCTCGGCATTGGGCGCCACGCCGTGCCAACCCACCTGGTTCTCCATGAAGGAGACGCCCTTGCCCTTGACCGTCTCGGCGACGATGAGCGTGGGCTTGCCCTTGGTCGCCTTGGCCGTCTCCACGGCGTCGGAGATGGCGTCGTAGTCGTGGCCGTCGATGGTCAGCACGTGCCAGCCAAACGCGCGGAACTTGTCCTCGATGGGGTTGACCGTCATGACCTCGTCGTTGTTGCCGTCGATCTGCAGGTGGTTGTGGTCGACGAAGGCGATCAGGTGGTCGAGGCCGTAGTGGGCGGCGCTCATGGCCGCCTCCCAGACCTGGCCCTCCTGGATCTCGCCGTCGCCCATGACGCAGTACACGTAGTAGTCACGCGCGTCGAGGCGGCCGGCCAGCGCCATGCCGTTGGCCACCGAGAGGCCCTGGCCCAGCGAGCCGGTGGACATATCGACGCCGGGGATGATGTTCATGTTGGGATGACCCTGCAGGTAGGAGCTGCTCTTGCGCAGGGTGATCAGGTCCTTGCGGGGGAAGAAGCCCTTTTCGGCAAGGGCTGCGTAAAGTGCCGGCGCGGCGTGGCCCTTGGCAAGTACCAGGCGGTCGCGATCGGGATCCTCGGGGTTGGACGGGTCGACGTTCATCTTCTCGAAGTACAGCACTGCCAGAATGTCGCAGGCAGAGAGCGACCCACCGGGGTGGCCCGAGCCGGCGGCGGCCAACATCTCGATGATGTCGACGCGCATCTGCTTGGCAATGTCCTTCACGTCACGATGCATGACAGTCTCCGTATCCGTTCGACCCCGTCTGGCAGGGGTCGCAGTCGTTACAGTGGCTGGACCAAAAAAGCAAGCCCAATTTCGCCAGGCACTCATCATCCTACGTTAAGCGTGACCACTTTGGGGGGTGAACGGTCGCAGCGCACTGTTTCTGCGCATTCAGCTTTGCGCAGCCGCGCCGCAGAAGGGCGAATGCATGACGTCGCGTACGGCACCCGCCCGCCAGATGGGCGGTTTTGTCATAATGGAAGGCCGTTGTATTGACGCCACGTGCGTGCGACAGGACTGCGAGGGGCTCATGGACCAGACCTTCCAAGAGGAGCAGCAACACCTCAGCGACATCTATGCGCAGCTAGTGCGCATGCGCGACGCGCTCTCCGACGAGATCGAGACCAGTCACAAGGGCATCGCCCAAGACCTCATCGACATGAGCGAGGAGATCCGGCCCGACTTTGTGGGCATCGATGAGACCATGGAGACGCTGGCAGCCATCGAGACGCTCAACAGCGTCATCGACACCTACAACCAGATCCACGACTTTACGGTGGACAAGCTGCGCCGCGTGCTGATCCTGCTCATGCAGCCCTACTTTGCCAAGGTGCGCCTGCAAATGCGCCCCGGCCGCCCCGCGCAAGACGTCTACATCGGCGCCACCGGCATCACCGACGAGCACCGGCGCCCGCTCATCGTGGACTGGCGCAGCCCCATCGCCGAAACCTACTACAACCAGGAGATGGGCCAGACCTCCTACCAGGTGGACGGCCGCACGCGCACCGTCAACCTCGAGCTGCGCCGGCAGTTTGACATCGCGCAGGACGTGCTGCGCATGTACTTCGACACCACTGTGGCCATCGAGGACTCCCTGCTGCTGCGCGCGCTCAAGCGCCACCATTCCGAGAAGCTGCAGGCCATCACCGCCACCATCCAGCGCGAGCAGAACGCCATCGTGCGCCACATCGATGTGCCCGTCATGCTGGTCAGCGGCATCGCCGGCAGCGGCAAGACCTCGGTACTGCTCCAACGCATCGCCTTTCTGTTCTACCGCGAGCGCGAGGCCCTGCGCCCCGACCAGGTGTACCTGTTCACGCCCAACAGCGTGTTTGAGCACTATATCGACACGGTGCTTCCCTCGCTCGGCGAGTCCAACCCCCAGACCTACACCTGGCGCGGCTTCCTCGCGCGCCTAGGCCTCTCGGAGCGCGGAACAGGCGCCGACGGCAGCCCGGAGCGCCTGGTACGGCTCGAGGAACAGCTCCCCACGTTGCAACTGGACCCCGACGACCTGCGCGACATCCGTGTGGGCGATACCGTGCTGCTCAAGCAGCAGCAAGTGGTGAGCGCTGCGCGCAAGTTCGAGCAGTTCCCCGTGGGGCCGCGCTTTGCGGCACTGGTCTGCGACGAGCTCCACAGCCGCCTGGAGCGGCGCCTCACCCAGCTGTCGCGCTCCGACAGCGTGCAGGAGGAGGTGCTTGGGCTCGACCTCGACGCCCAGCTCGAGATCTTTGGCGAGACCCTCAACCCGGCAAACGAGGAGGAAATCGCCGGCTTTGCCCGAACCTACGTGGAGCACCTCTACGCCGGCGCGCACGACAGCATCGAGCAGCTCATGTGGCTGCGCATCGACCGTATCGGCATGCGCATGCTTGGCACCGAGGGCGTCTCGGCGGCCGAGTGGCTCTACCTCAAGCTGCTGGTGAGCGGCCATGGCGCCCGCGACGCGCGCTTTGTGATGATCGACGAGGTGCAGGACTACACCGTCACGCAGCTCATGGTGCTGGCACGCTACTTCTCGCGTGCGCACTTCCTGCTGCTGGGCGACGAGAACCAGGCCATCCGCGAGGGTACGGCCACCTTCGCACAGGTGCGCGAGATCTTCGAGCAGACCCACGGCAGCGTGGAGGAGCTCCCGCTGCTCACCAGCTACCGCTCCTCCCCCGAGATCACCGAGCTGTTTGCCTCGCTCATGGACGAGAGGGGCCGCATGAGCCTCTCGTCGGTGCGCACGCCGGGCGTGCGGCCCACCTTTGCAGCCTACGACGACCGCGACGCCTACCTAGCCGCACTCGCAGCGCTTGTGGAAGATGCCCACAACGACGAGGGCCTGACCGCCGTGGTTGCTGCCGACAGGAGCCGCGTGAGCTGGCTGGGCCGTCAGCTCGGCGACCTCGTCAAGGTGATGCACAAGGACGAGACCCTGCCCAAGGAGGGTGTGGTCCTGCTCGACCTGCGCCTGGCCAAGGGGCTCGAGTTCGACCACGTGATCATCCCCGACGCGCAGCGGGAGGTCTACCCCGACACGCCCCTGGCGCGGCGTCAGCTGTACACCGCCATCAGCCGCGCCATGCATCGGGTGAGCATCGTCGCGCAGGGCCAGATGACGCCACTGCTCGCAGACCGCATGGAGGCCTAGGCTCAGACCAGGCCAAAGTGCCACAGCGCCCGCGCCACGCCGTCATCCGCCGCGGCCGACGTCACGTAGTCGGCAGCCTCCCTGACCGCCGGCGCGCCGTCGCCCATGGCCACGCCAATTCCCGCAAAGGCCAGCATGTCCAGGTCGTTGTGCTGGTCGCCGAAGGCCATGCACTCCTCGCGCGTACACCCAAAGCGCTCGAGGAAGGCCTTCATGCCCTCCACCTTGCCACCGTCCTCGGCAATGATGTCGACCCCAAGCGCGCCCCAGCGCTGCAGGCGACACCCCGGCAGCTGCGAGGCCAGAGCCAGCTCGTCCGCCTCGCCCGCGAAGGCGACCGCCTGGTAGACGGGTTCGCCGCCGTAGGCGCGTACCTCAGGCACGATGCCCGTGGTGGCGCTAGCGAGCTCGTGCAGCAAGGCGCCATCGCGACTGGCATAGCTCTCCGCCTCGCCAAAGAACCAGATGAGCTCGCCCGCTTCGGCCAGGCGCACCAGCGCCTCCACGCCGTGGCGCGGTATGGGGTAGCCCGCAAAGAGCCTGCGGTCGCCGTCCAGGCACATCTGCCCGTTTGCCGCGGCATAACCGTCGAAGACCATACCGTCGAGACCCGCCTCGTCGAGCTCGATCGGATGGCGCCCCGTGGCCAGCACGACGCGCACGCCCCGCTCGCGCAGGACGGCTATGGCACGGCGCGCACTGTCGGGAACGCTGCCCCCGTGGGGCAGCAGCGTGCCGTCGATGTCAAAGAAGACGACCTTGATGGCAGGGCCGCGCTCGCCTTGGTCAGCCAAGCTCGCGCGCCAGCCAGTCGATGATGTCGAGCGACTCGTACAGAGGCTCGCCGTCGATGAACAGGCACGGCACCTGGTGCTTGCCGCCCACACGCACCAGCGTGGCGTCGGCCTCGGCGTCGGCATGGATGTTCTTGAGCACGATGCCCTCGTAGCCGTTAGCATCGATGGCGCGCAGCACGCGCTGGCAGAACGGGCACTCGGGGTAGTAATAGAGCTCCAGGCTGTGGGCCATGGTCGGTCCTTTCTCTTGGGTGGTTCCACGATACCGCATGACTCGGCCGCAGGCGGCGGGGTTGCGCACCGGACGGCCTGTGTCAGAGGGCCTCGAGGCCGTGCATCGCACACCAGGCAGCGTCGTCGGGAAAGAATGCCACGATCTGCTCGGCGGAGACTGGCGCGTAGCCGTTGGCGTCCACGCCCACGTCGTAGCGGCGGATGCCGTGCTCGCGGTTCCACTCGTTGTAGCCACGCTGGCCAAAACCCTGGTTGTTGCGGTCGGCGGGCGCCGGAAGCCCCGGCAGCGCCTCGCGCGACAGGCTGTGGATGTGCCCGTGCAGCATGTAGGAGCCGTGATAGGCGCGGTCCCAGTCGAGCATGGGATAGTGGCTCATCACGAACTTGTAGCCCTCGACCGCCACCTTGCCCACCTGGGCGTAGTAGTCGACCGAGGCATAGGTGCCGCAGGTCACAAACTTGGAGCCTGTGTCGTGGTTGCCGATCACGATGTGCACCCGCTCGCAGGGGATGACCTCGCGCAGCGCACGGGCAGCCGCCACGTTGGGCTTGCACACGTCGCCCAGAATCCACAGCTCGTCATCGGCCTGCAGGAGCTCAAGGCCGGCGAGCAGCAGCGCGTCATGCTCCTCCATCGAGGCAAAGCCTCGCCACTGCGCGATCGTCTTGTCGCCCACGTGCAGGTCGGAGGTGAAGTAGCGCATGGTGGCCTTTCTGGCGCCTGCGCAACGACGTGCGTCGCGCTGGGTTGTTGTGTGCCTTTGTCGATGCTCCCCGATGGCCTGGATGTACCCCAAGCCACCGGGGAGCGATTGCTTACGTCAGATGGTAGACCCAGCTAGAAGCGTTAGACCTCTTCGCCGTTGGTCTCGATGACGTGCTTGTACCAGTCGAAGCTCTTCTTCTTGAAGCGCTTGCCGGAGCCCTCGCCGCCATCCTGGATGTCGACGTAGATGAAGCCGTAGCGCTTGCGGTACTCGCCGGTGGTGAAGGAGACCACGTCGATGCAGCCCCACGGGGTGTAGCCGATGAGGTTGACGCCGTCCACCTCCACGGCCTTCTTCATCTCCTTGATGTGCGCGCCGAGATAGCTGATGCGGGCGTCGTCCTCAACGGTGTTGTTCTCGTCGAGGTCCTCGTACATGCCGATGCCGTTCTCGACGATGAACTGCGGCATGCCGTTGTAGCGCTCGTCAAAGCGCTTGAGCATGATGCGCAGACCCACCGGGTCGATGGTCCAGCCCCAGTCGGTGGCGCCGAGATAGGGGTTGGGCACGTTGTGCGGGTCGTTGGCGCTCGTGGACTCGGAGATGTCGACCTCAACGGCGGAGTCGACCACGCTCGTGGCGTAGTAGCTAAAGCCGATGTAGTCCACCGGACCCGCCTTGAGAGCAGCGAGGTCCTCGTCGGTGATGTCGAGATCCCAGCCCTTGCGCTCGAACATCTTGAGCGCGTAGTTTGGATAGACGCCGCGGCACTGCACGTCGCCGAAGAAGAAGATGTGGTGGTTGGCGTCGTCGGCCAACAGCACGTCCTCGGGGCGGCACTCGCGCGGGTAGGTGGGGCCAGAGGCGATCATGCAGCCGATCTGGAGGCTCGGGTCGACCTCGTGACCAGCCACGACGGCCTTGGCGCTCGCCACAAACTCGTAGTGCGCGCACTGGTACATCATCTTCTCGGGGTCGTCGAACTCGGTGAAGATCACGCCAGAGTTGGTCCAGCCAAAGATGGGGTTGGTGATGTTGAACTGGTTGCCGATCTCGTTGAAGGTCATCCAGTACTTGACCTTCTCGTGATAGCGCTCGAAGCAAACGCGGGCGTAACGCACAAAGAAGTCGATGAGCTTGCGGTTTGCCCAGCCGCCGTACTTAACGCACAGGCCGTAGGGCATCTCGAAGTGCGACAGCGTGATGACCGGCTGGATGCCATGCTCCAACATGCAGTCGAACATGTCGTCATAGAACTTGAGGCCGGCCTCGTTGGGCTCGAGCTCGTCGCCCTCGGGGAAGATGCGGCTCCAGCTGATGGACGTGCGGAAGCACTTGAAGCCCATCTCG
>CACZCK010000012.1:0-16539 GCA_902779675.1 uncultured Coriobacteriaceae bacterium
AACCGCAAGGTCGCAACGCGCGAGCGTTGCGGGCTGAGCGCAGCGAAGCCTCTGAGCGTTCCGCGAAGCGGGACGCGGGAATCCCTCTCCCTCCGCCAGATTTGTCTTTTGCGGGAAGGAGACACGCTATGTTCGCCGCCATCATCATCCTCGTTGCCATCATCGCCGCCATCGCCGGCCTGTGGGTCAGCATCCACAACGGCATCGTCACCAAGGACAACCGTTGCGACAACGCCTGGCAGACCATCGACGCCCAGCTGCAGCGCCGCAACGACCTCATCCCTAACCTCGTGGAGACCGTCAAGGGCTACATGACCCACGAGCGCGAGACCCTCGAGGCCGTAACCAACGCCCGTGCCGCCGTCGCCGGTGCCAGTACCCCCGAGGCCGCCATGGCAGCCTCCGGCCAGCTCAGCCAGGCGCTCGGCCACCTCTTTGCCGTTGCCGAGGCCTACCCCGAGCTCAAGGCCAACAGCAACTTTGCCCAGCTTCAGGCCGATCTCACCGACACCGAGAACAAGATCAGCTATGCCCGCATGAGCTTTAACGACTGCGTGCTGGAGTACAACAACGCCATCGAGACCTTCCCGGGCAACATCGTCGCAGGCTCCAAGTTCCGTACGCGTCAGGGCTTCGTAGTCACCGACGAGGCGGCTCGCCAGGCTCCCAGCGTAAAGTTCTAGGCGCCACACATACCCAAGCACCTACGAATGGGCCTCGCACACAGTGCGGGGCCCAGCTCATTTGCATGAGTACATTTATTTCTAATTAATTAACTCGCAGTAAATCGGCTGTGTTTTACACATTTCAATTTTGTTTCGTTACCCATATGGCAACAATGGGGCGCTAGACTCTTCCCAAGCATTGGTCCACCAGTCCGTGCAGAAGGGATCCACCATGAACGATGCCAAGAACCTGTATCTCTATCAGCGAAAGGACGGCTACATTCCCCGCATTGCCGCAGTCCACGACCTCTGCGGCTACGGCAAGTGCTCCCTGGGAGTGGCCATCCCCGTGCTGAGCGCCGCCGGCTGCGACGTGTGCCCCGTTCCCACCTCGCTGTTCTCCGCGCACACCCGCTTCCCCGTCTTCCATATGCATGACACCACCGACATGCTGGCCCCCTACCTCGACGCCTGGAACGCCGAGGGGATCGAGGTAGACGCCATCTACTCGGGCTTCCTCGGCGCTGCCGAGCAGGTCGGCGCCATCAAACGCCTTTACGCCGAGCATCCTGCAGCTCTGCGCGTTGTTGACCCGGTGATGGGCGACGGCGGCAAGAAGTACCCGACCTACACCGACGAGCTATGCGACGCCATGGGCGAGCTGGTGGACGGGGCCGACATCCTGACCCCCAACCTCACCGAGGCCTCCATCCTCACCGGAATCGAGTACCAGGGCCAGGACGTCGACGAGGACTACGTGCGCAGGGTCATCGATGCCCTGGTGGAGCGCGGCGCCAAGGCCGTGGTGCTCAAGGGAGTGGTCCACGAGGGCGAGGCCATCATTCGCAACTACGTTGCTGGCGCCGATATCGCCTTCGAGGAGGTGAGCAGCGACCTGCTGCCCTACATGCTCCACGGCACCGGCGACCTGTACGCCAGCAGCCTGCTTGCCGCCGTCATGGCCGGCCGTTCGCTCCATGACGCCGTCGACTTTGCCGGCTCGTTCGTGCGCGACGCCATGGCCATCACGCGCCTGCAGCCCGACTACGAGGTGCGTGGCGTGAGCTTCGAATCTGAGCTGGGCAAGGTGGCGGCGCTGCTCGCATAGCCACCAGGTCGTCGTCACTATCGTTACGCATGAGAGAGCACTCCGGGCAACACCGGAGTGCTCTCTTTGCATTCGTTGGGATCATTACGGACTATGCGGACTATACCTAGATTCCCTCGTCCGCAGACGGATTGCGACGCTTGCGGTACCGCAGAGCCGCGCAGGCAGCATCGCTCACCATGTCGATGGACTTGGCCGTGCGCGCACGGCACTCGCCGATGATGCCCATAGCCACAAAGTGCGCGTGCTCATACAGCGCGGTGTCGTCGCTCTTACCGTACTTGGCCAGCAGGTTCTGGCGAATGATAAAGTCGGCGAGCTCCTCGGCCACGCGTCCGCGCGCAAAGTCGACCAAGTGCATCTCGTCGAGCACATGCCAGATGGGCCGCTTGTTGCCGGCTTCGTCAAAGAGCCAGTCGTGCACGTGGTACACCAGCGCATGCACCGCCTCCTCGCGGTTCACGCTCCCGGTCACGGCCCCGTTGACGTTGATCATGAGGTCCTGCACGTACGACTCAACAATCGACTCGTTGAGCTCGTTCTTGCCCCCAAAGTAGTAGTAGAAGAGCCCGCGCGTTATGCCCATCTCGGACGTAACGTCGGTCACAGACACCTTGGCAGCGTTGCCGCGCTCCGCAAGTTCGCGCGCGCACCGCACGAGGCGCTCGCGTTTTGCGTCATACCTGTTTGACTCGTCGGTGAAGTTCCGGCGAGTTCGCTCGATTCTCATCGCTGGCGTCATGACTACCCTTCCCATTCCCATGACCCAAAACCAGAGATTGTCGTGAGGGCTGCCCCCGCTCACGGCATATTTCTCAGTATCATCCCTCTCAGATGAAACACATGATAATAAAACGCGGTCCATCTCGGCAACAAAAAGCTGAATTATGCCCACCGCTCACGATTTATTTGATTTTATATGCCTTATCTGGCAACTCAATATCAGTTGCTTCGGATCAAGTGAGACTGAACAGGGAGGCTCCCTGTTACACATAGTCCACCACTTTGCCCACTATGCCAAGACCTGTCTAATTCTGCCCGCCACCCTCAGGAGTGACCGCGTCTGCGGCAGTGTCCTGGTCTGCAAGTCCAGGCTCCTGGCTGGCATCAGTCTCGGCAGCCAGTGCCTCCGCATCGGCTTCGGCCTGCGCCTGTGCCTCCGCCTCAGCGCGTGCCCGCTCCTCGGCGGCACGTGCTGCCGCATCCGCCATGGTAGTGGTGTCAGCGGCGATGGAGTCGTTGTCGGTCGCAGCCGACAGCACGTTCTTGGCAACGAGCGCCCCGTTGTCGCCCACCACGTAGCTGATGATGGTGGCTGGCGTCGACTTGGACGTGATGGTGTCGTGCAGGCTCTGCTGCGTCTGTTGGTCCATGCCGGTGATGGCACAGTCAAAGCGCACGCCGCTCTCGGCCGTGGTCTTGGTCCAAACAAAGGACATGAAGGGCGATGCGGCTCCCGTCGGCCTCAAGAAGCCAAAGAAACGAGCCTTCTGGAAGCGCCCCGCATCGTCGCGGCGCACCTTAACGTGGTAGATCACAGTGTCGATGTTTGGGTTGAGCAGCGCGTTGACCGAGAGTGCCGACGCCTGCACCTGCGCGGTCGAGAATGCGTCAAGCTCGCTCGACGAGGCGCTGTCGGTTACCGTCACCTCGATACGGTGGGTGTTTTCGTCGGCCTCTTGCACGGTGAACTCGGACGGGAACTGCGTGAAGCCACCGCCCCACTCCACGCCCATGGTGAGGGCGCTCACCACCGAGCGCATGCTCGCGTCCTCGGCAAGGGTGGTGGTGGTCACGCGGCGCACGTAGCCCCAGCCAACTTGCGCCAGAACCACGGCCACCAGAAACACCGAGACAAAGATGATGGCAGAGCGGGTGATGAGCCGGTCGGTGTCGGCGCCGGAGGGGTCCTCGCCAGCCAGCGGGTCGACCTCGACGCTCGTACCCTTCTCGCGCCTGCGCGAGTGTTGCTTCTTGGCACGCTCCTCGTTGGTGTGGCCCGTCTCGTCGACCGTCGAGAAGAGGTCCTCCGCCTCGTCGCCCGAGAGCGCGCCACGGGTGGTGCGTGTCACCTCGATGCTTTTGGCCATGGACTCTCTTTCTCCGTTGGGGCTCACGTGTCCCTTGCGGCACTTCCGGGAACACAAGTATAGGCATCATCTGTGGGTGCGGGTATCCCGTCAGCGCTATTCCATGCAGCTGACAGAGCTTGATGGTGCGCGGTACGTCAGGCTCAGGCACCAAACTGCATGCGATAGTAGCGGGCGTAGGTGCCGCCACGTGCAAGCAGATCGTCGTGGGTACCTCGCTCCACCACACGTCCCGCCTCCATGGTGGCGATCTCGTCGGCATCGCGGATGGTGCTCAGGCGGTGTGCGATGACCAGCGTGGTGCGCCCCTCGGCCAACTCCGCAAGCGACTCCTGCACCGCCTGCTCGCTCTCGTTGTCGAGCGCGCTGGTAGCCTCGTCCAAGATGAGGATCGGTGGGTTCTTGAGGAAGACGCGGGCGATGGCAATGCGCTGCTTCTGCCCGCCCGAGAGGCGCGTGCCACGCTCTCCCACCTGCGTCTCGTATCCGTCGGGCATGGCGAGGGCAAACTCGTCGACCCGGGCCCTGCGCGCCGCCTCGGCAATCTGGGCTGGCGTAGCGTCAGGCTTGCCGTAGGCGATGTTCTCGGCGATGGTGCCGTCAAACAGGTACACGTCCTGCTGCACCAGGCCAATGGCCTCGCGCAGGCTCTTTTGCGTCACCGAGCGCACGTCCTGGCCGTCCACGAGGATGCCTCCCGCGTCCACGTCGTAGAAGCGCGGCAGCAGCGCGCAGGTGGTGGACTTGCCGCCGCCCGAGGGGCCGACCAGCGCCACCGTACTGCCGGGCGCCACCTCGAGCGTGAGGTCACGGATTACCGGAGCGTCGGGCTCGTCCGGGTAGGAGAAGCACACGTTGCGATAGCTGATGGCACCCTCCGTCACCTGCAGCGGCTTTGCGTCAGGCGCATCGCGCACGTCAGGCTGTGACCCAAGCACCTCCGCAAAGCGCGCAAAGCCCGCAAAGGCCTTCTGGAAGGTCTCGGTAAAGTTGAGGATGTTCTCGATAGGCGTGGTAAACAGCGAGATGTACAGGGCGAAGGTCGCCAGATCGACTGCCTCCATCTGCCCGTGCGCGATGAGCCAGCCTCCTCCAGCCACGATGACCGTATAGAGCCCGCCCATGAGCGCCGCCACAGCTGCCTGATAGCTGCCCATGGCATGGTACATGCGCGTCTTGGAGTCGAGATAGGCCTCGTTGCTCTGAGCGAACTTGGCACGCTCCTGCTCCTCGGCCGCAAATCCCCTGGTCACGCGCACACCCGCCAATGCGTCCTCCAAGCGCGCGTTGACCCCGGCAATGCGCACGCGGTTCTCGGCGTACACGGCGCGCATGCGCCAGTTGGCGTATGCGTTGTAGGCCGCCACCACTACAAGCAGCACGGCCATGGCCAGCGTCAGCTGCCAGCAGATACGCCCAAGGATCACAAACGAGCCCACAATCTCGACCACGCCGATGAGTACGAACTCCGGACCATGGTGGGCGGCCTCGGAAATGTCAAACAGGTCGTTGACCAAGCGGCTCATGAGATCGCCGGTCTTGTTGCGGTCGAAGTAGGAGATGCTCATGCGCTCGTAGGCGTCAAAGAGGTCCTGACGCATGCGGCTCTCCATGCGTGCGCCCATCACGTGGCCCCAGTAGACCACAAAGTAGCGGCAGGCCGTGCGCACCACGTACATGACCGCCAGGCCAACGATCACGTAGCCGAGCATGCCCATGATCGCCGCAGGCCCCTCGGTAAACAACCCGCGCGTAAGACGACGCAGGACCTGCGGAAACGCCAGATCGATACCCGCGATGGCAAAGGCACACGCGAGGTCTGCCACAAACAGATGCAGCTGGCCGGTGTAGTACGACAGGAACTGCCCAAAGAGCGACCTCGTGCGACGTGCCCGTGCTCCCATGCGCCCCCTCCTCGTCTGGTATCAGAACAGCGCGCGGGAGGGGGCGCCCCCTCCCGCGCGCATTGCAGGCATGTGGCCGCGCCTACTCCTCAGGCTGCAGCCGATGTGCCACAGAATCGCAGATCAGGGCGCCGACCACCGTCTTGGCGTCCTCGATGCGGCCATCGAGCACCGCGTCGATCAGCTCGGACAGAGGCACCAGGTCCACGTTGATGAACTCGTCCGCATCGGGATCCGAGGCGGCAAAGGTCAGGCCCGTGGCCATGTAGAGGTGGATGAGCTCGTCGCAGAACCCCACGCCCGTAGCGACAGTGGTCAGGAAGGCCATGCGCTCGGCCTTCATGCCCGTCTCTTCCGTAAGCTCGCGGTAGGCGCAATCGAGCGGGTCCTCGCCTGGGTCGAGCTTGCCCGCGGGGACCTCCACGGTCACGCGACCCAGGGCCGCACGATACTGACGCACCAGGCAGATGCGGCCATCGTCGGTAAGGGCCACGATGGCCACGGCGCCCGGATGGCGAACCACGTCGCGCAGCGCCGAGCGCCCGTCGGGCAGCCGCACGCTCAGGCGGTTGATGTCAAAGATGCGACCCTGCCAGACCGTGTCCTCGGTCATGACTTGCTCGCGGATGTCCACATCGCGTGGGTCATCATCGCCGAGCACCAGGCCGCGACGCATGGGCTCGCCCGACTCGTGGGAGCCCTCCTCGCTGCGATCGCCATCAAAGGTGTAGGCCTGCACGGCCTCGGTCATATCGTCGATGGCATCGTCCAGCTCGGCGCCAAGCGCCTGCGGCTCATCGTAGGTCGGCTCGTCCGCGCCGCGCAACTCCTCGTCGTTCTCGCTCATGTGGCAGCCCCCTAGAGGTTCTCGCGGCCGAGGATGGCCTTGAGGCCGATGTCGGTGCGGAACTGCTTGCCATCGAAGTCGATCAGATCGCATGCGGCATAGGCGTTGGCGCGGGCCTCCTCAAAGGTGGGGGCAACAGCCGTCACGTCGAGCACGCGACCACCGGCGGTGAGCACCTGGCCGTCTGCGTCGAGCGCCGTGCCGGCATGGTAGACCGTCACGCCCTCGCACGCCGCCGCGGCGTCGAGGCCGGTGATGACCTTGCCCTTCTCGTAACTGCCCGGGTAACCGGCGCTGGCCAGCACCACGCTCACGGCCCAGTCGTCGCCCCAGGACACCATGTCGGGAGAGAGGGTGCCGGCATCGCAGGCGAGGAAGCACTCCACGAGGTCGGCCCTCATGCGCGGCAGGACCACCTGGGTCTCGGGGTCGCCGAAGCGCGCGTTGAACTCCAGCACCTTGGGGCCATCCTTGGTGAGCATAAAGCCACCGTACAGGCAGCCGCTATAGGTGATGCCGTCGGCACGCAGCTGGTCCACGACCTTCTGCTCGATCTCGACCATGCGCTCGAGCTCGCCGTCAAGCAGGATGGGCACGGGGCTGTAGACGCCCATGCCACCGGTGTTGGGGCCCTTGTCGCCGTCGTAGGCGCGCTTGTGATCCTGCGAGGTAGCTAGCGGCACCACGGTGGTGCCATCGGTGAGGGCAAGCAGGCTGCACTCCGGACCCTCGAGCATCTCCTCCACCACCACGGTGGCACCGGCGTCGCCAAAGGCGCCGGAGAAGCACTCATCCACGCCCGCCAGCGCCTCCTCGGTCGTCTGGGCCACAATCACGCCCTTACCCGCGGCCAGGCCATCGGCCTTGACCACGATGGGACCGCCCACCTCACGCACGTAGGCCTCACAGGCCTCGCGGTCGGTAAAGCTGCGATAGGCTGCCGTGGGAACGCCTGCACGGTCCATGACCTGCTTGGCAAACTCCTTGGAGCCCTCCATCTGGGCCGCATCGGCGTTGGGGCCAAAGCAGGCAATGCCCGCCGCGCGGACCGCGTCGGCCACGCCCACCACCAGCGGCGCCTCGGGGCCAATGACCACCAGCCCGATACCATGCTCGGCCGCCCACGATGCGACCTGCTCGGCGTTCTCCTGATCGACCGGTGCGGCCTCGGCCAGCTGCAGCATGCCGCCGTTGCCGGGAGCCACGTAGAGCTTGCCCGCACGCGGCGACTCGGCCAGCTTCATGAGCAGCGCATGCTCACGGCCGCCCGCGCCGAGCAGCAAGATGTCAATCTTCTCTGATGCCATGGATGTCTCCAATCTTGTGTGCGCCGGAGTATGCCGTTCTTCATGCGTTGGGGACGGCCCCCTCGTTCTGGTGTTGAACGAAAGGAACCGTCCCCAACGTTCAAATCCGCAGGGAGATGGCGCCTAGTGCCAGTAGCGGTCGATGGTCTGCTCGCGGTCGGGGCCGACGGTGATGATGCTCACGCGGACGCCCGCAAGCTGCTCGAGGAAGTCGATGTAGTCCTTGGCCTCGCGCGGCAGCTGGTAGAAGTTGCGCACCCCAGAGATGTCGCACTTCCAGCCAGGCAGCGTCTCGTAGACCGGCTTGGCATGGTAGAAGACGCTCTGGTGCTCGGGCACGGTCTTGTAGATCTTGCCGTCGCACTCGTAGGCCACGCAAACCTTGATCTCGTCGAGGCAGCCCAGTACATCGAGCTTGGTGATGGCCAGGTCGGTGAGGCCGTTGACGCGGGCCGCATAGTTGACGACCACGCTGTCGTACCAGCCGCAGCGACGCTTGCGACCGGTGGTCACGCCGTACTCGTGGCCGACCTCGCCCAGCTTGTCGCCGATCTCGTCAAAGAGCTCGGTGGGGAACGGACCGCTGCCCACGCGCGTGAGGTAGGCCTTGGCAATGCCCAGGACGCGCTTGATGTGCACGGGGCCCACGCCACTGCCCGTGACGGCGCCACCCGCGGTGCAGTTGGAGCTGGTCACGAAGGGGTAGGTGCCATGGTCGATGTCGAGCATGGTAGCCTGGGCGCCCTCGAACAGGATGTTGCGGCCGCTCTCGATCTGCTCGTTGAGGAACAGCGAGCTCTCTACGATGTAGGGGCGGATGCGCTCGGCCATGGGCAGGTAGGTCTCGCAAATCTGCTCCACGGTGTAGGTGGGCATCTCGTAGACCTTCTCGAGGATGGGGTTGGTGTAGGCAAGCGCCGCCTCGAGCTTCTTGCGGAAGATCTTCTCCTCCAGCATGTCCTGGATGCGCAGGCCCGTGCGGTTCATCTTGTCCATGTAGGTGGGACCGACACCACGCTTGGTGGTGCCGATGAGGTTCTTGCCGAGCTTCTTCTCGTGGGCGCCGTCGAGGTCCTTGTGGTAGGGCATCACGATGTGGGCGTTGCCACTGATCTTGAGGTTGTCGCAGCTGATGCCCTGCCCCTCGAGCATGTCGATCTCGCTGAGGAGGATCTCGGGGTCGACGATGCAGCCGTTGCCGATGACCGGGTATGTGCCCTCGTACATGACGCCAGAAGGAACCTGGTGAAGCGCGAGCTTCTTGTCGCCGGCGATGACGGTATGGCCGGCATTGGCGCCACCGGCGTAGCGGCAGACCACGTCGAAGTCAGCGGAGATGAGGTCGGTGACCTTACCCTTGCCCTCGTCGCCCCACTGTGTACCTACGAGCACTGTAGCAGGCATGATGCTCTCCTTGTCTCATCCATGCGTTCTTGCCGCAGACGCGGCACGTAAAAGTATACGGTACGCGCGCAAGGCTCACGAACCAAGCGCATGCGGTACACGAACTCGTTACGGTTCGGGTCGCGGGCAGGCGGAGGGGAGCCACCTCTCTGAACAGTAGCGAAGCGGCTTCCCGTCCGCCTGTTCGCGGCCAGGCTCCTACTCCTCGCGGCGCATGTCCACCTCGACGAACTTGGTGGACCCCGGCAGGAACATGAGGCTCACGATGCCCAGCGGGCCGGAACGGTTCTTGGCGATGATGAACTCGGTCACGCCCATGTCCGGACGCTCCTCGCGCTCGGCCTCCTCCTCGGTCATGGAGCGGTCGAGCAGGATGACGATGTCGGCGTCCTGCTCGATGGAGCCCGACTCGCGCAGGTCGGAGAGCTGCGGGCGCTTGCCGTACTTGCCCGTACGCGACTCGAGACCTCGGTTGAGCTGCGACAGGGCAATGACGGGCACACCCAGGTCCTTGGCCATGATCTTGATGCCGCGACTCATCTCGGAGACCTCGGTGGCGCGGTTGTCGGAGCGTCGCCCACCCGCAGGAGGTGACAGCAGCTGCAGATAGTCGACGATGACCAGACCGTTGGGCTTGTCGCGCAGCATGCGGCGCGCCTTGGCCCTGATCTCGGTAACCGTGGTGCCCGGCGTGTCGTCGATCACGATGTCGAGCTGCGAGAGGTCGCGGGTGGCCTCCATGATGGTGGGCCACTGGTTGTCCTGGATGCGCGCGCCACGGATAGCCGTGAGAGGAATCTTGGCCTGAGCCGAGAGCAGCCTCTGCGCAATCTCGACCTTGCTCATCTCGAGCGAGAACATGGCCACCGATGCCCCGTGGGCCGCCGCGTTGGTGGCCAGGTTGAGGGCGAAGGAGGTCTTGCCCACGCCAGGGCGCGCGCCGATGACCACCATCTGGCCCGCACGCAGGCCCTGCAGGTGGTTGTCGATGCCTGGGTAGCCCGTGCGCACGCCGATGGTCTGGTCGGGGTTGGCGCACATCTCGCCCAGCTCGTTGTACAGGTCGCCCATGATCTGCTCGAGCGGCTGGAACGAGTTGTCGATGTCGCGAGTGGTCACGTCAAGCAGCATCGACTCGGCCCGCTCCACAACTTCCTTGGTGTCTTCGGGGGCGTCGAAGGCAAGCGAGGTAATGCGCGCCGAAGCCGCAATGATCTGCCGGAGTGTGGCATGACGGCGCATGATATCGATGTGATGGCGCCAGCTAGCCAGCGCAAACGAGTTGCCGTTGAGCTCGAGCAGGTACTCCATGCCGCCCACACGGGCCAAGGTGCCCTCACTCTTGAGGTAGTCCGCAAGCGAGATGGGGTCGACCGGCATGCCGCGGTCGAACATGGTGCACATGGCCAGATAGATGGTGCGGTGCGAGAAGAGGTAGAAGTCGTCTGCCTTAACCAGCGACATGCACTCGTTGAGGACCTCCTGCGAAAGGAGCATGGCGGCGATGACGGAGCGCTCGGCCTCAAGGTCGTGCGGCATGACCGCGTCGGAAGGCGCGCCGTTAGGCGCAGCTTCGTCGCGCGAGGCGCGCTGGATTTGGTAGTCCTGGGGCATAGATCCTCGCTTCTTGCCACAGGCGCCAGACACGCGCTGCGCCTGTGGCGACAACTGTTAAAGACGGTGTGCGAATACTACCCCATTTCGTGCATAAATGGGGCGATAACAGGCCTCTGGCACCCTCTATCAACAGCCAATTGTTGATAGCGAATTCCACTGAGCGGGGGAAACGTCGCTTTTCGACGTTTTCAACAAATTTTGTAAGTTTTTCTGCGAACGGTTTTCAACAAAAACTCTCAAGTTGGACTTTAAGGAGCACTTTTGTTGACATTTGGGGCACTTCTTCGCCCAATTCTCGTAAAATCGCAGGTAAATGCCCTGTTTCGGCATAAGGAAAGGGAGCTTCCGCGTTGCGAACACCTGTCCGCAGGAAGCTCCCTTTTGCAAACCGTATAAACGGCGCCCTTTTTATACCAACGCTGACCTGCGCCTTTTGTTAATAACCCCAGCTAGGTCGGGGTGGTATAAAAATTGCGGCCGTACTACTCCTCGGTCTCCTCGACGACCTCGGCCTCGGCGGCCTCGGGGGCCTCCTCGACCTCGGGCTCCGGCTCGGGCTCGACGCTCTTGCCAACCTGCACGGAGACGGTGGCGCCAATCTCGCGATAGATGTTGACGTCGACCTGGTGGATGCCGGCGGTCTTGATGGCCTGTCCCTTGCCCACGCGCTTGCGGTCGATCTCGACACCGAGCTGCTGCTCGATGGCGTCAGCGATCATGGTGGTGGTGACGGAGCCAAACAGCTGGCCCTCCTCACCAATCTTGGCGTCGACGACGACGAGCTTGCCGTCGATCTGAGCCTTCAGAGCCTCGGCGTCGGCAATGCGCTTCTCCTCGCGCTTGGCGATGTTGTGACGACGCTCCTCCAGCTGCTTGATGTTGCCCGGGGTAGCGGGCTGAGCGATGCCCTGGGGGAACAGGAAGTTCTCCGCAAAGCCCTGGGCGACCTCTACGATGTCGCCCTCGCCGCCCTTGCCCCTGAGCTCACCCAGAAGGATGACTTTCATTGGGACGCTCCTCACTTCGGTCGGCCGCAGCCGACTGCTAACGTTCTCTTGCGGGCCACAGGGACAGGTCCTGTCGGTTGCGCTCAAGATGGCGCAGGTTGACGGCCACATCCACAATGCCCACGATACTCATCAGTGCGAATGACATCTCGAGCCACAGAGCCAGGAACGCGAGGATCGCCCTCCTGGGCCAAGCGGCCCCACGCTCGCGCAACCGCCATAGCAGCACGGAGATTCCCTGCTGCGCGAGGACGATGCGTGTACACATGACCACGTTCGCCCCCACCATGGCGACCTCCCGCTGCCACTGGGGCAGGCGAGGCCCGAGCACGTCGGCAACGACGCCGAGCGCGAACAGCTCAGCGACCCACAGCGGGACGTCGAAGCGGGCGATCATGCCCGGCTCCACCCGTCCCCCACTCGTCCTGACGCCCAGCCAGGCGCCAAAGAGCGAGCAGAGCGCGATACCCGTTCCGACGACGAAGTACACCGTTGGCCAATAGACCAACAGAGAGTCCCTCGTCTCCAGTACGGCAGTCACGCCGTCGAGGTCGAGCGATTCGGTGCTCATCTCCACCGCCTGGTTCACCACATCCGTGATGAGCTCGGTGATGGAGGTCCCTTGCAGCGACGTCGACACCATATCGACGCCGACCATTGCCAGAGAGACCGCCGCGGCCTCAGCAATGAGGCCCCCGGAGCGCAGTCGACCCATTGCCAGCTCGCGTGCCAGCGCAAACGCGCAGAGCACCGAGAGCGCGGTCATGGGCAGACCGTACACCCCAAAGAGCAGGTACGTACCCGTCAGACCCGCCACCAAGGCGACGAGCAGGGCCATGATCTGCTCTCGACGACCCCCTCCGCTGATAAGAACCGCCATGCCAAACGCGACGAGCGCGCACGACAAGACGGGAACCAGCGGCACAAGGGCGCTGCCGACGGAGCACCACACCAATCCGACGATCCGACTTGGTCTGGGGCTCCCACCCGAAGTGGCCTGTGGGGTCTCGTACACCGCCAGTTGGCGGTCGTGCGAGCTCAGGCCTTCGGGCACCACTGGGCGCTTGCTGTTCATGCCATCGCCCAACGGTCAGACACTCCCTAACGACCCGTCGTTAGCCGCGGCCGCGGCCACCGCGGCTGGAGACCACGGTAACGGTGTAGGGCACAAGTGCCATCTCGCGAGCGCGCTTGACGGCGACCGCGATGTCATGCTGATGCTGCGTGCAGGCGCCAGTGACACGACGCGGCTTGATCTTGCCACGGTCGGTCATGTACTTGCGAAGGAGTTGGGTGTCCTTGTAGTCGATGAAGTCGACGTTCTCCTTGCAGAACTGGCAGTACTTGCGACGCGGCTGGCGCTGTTCAACTTGCCTCTGCTGTCTAGCCATGTCTTCTTGTACCTTTCATCTGACGGCCAGAGGGCCGCCAATGTCCTAGAACGGAATGTCCTCGTCGTACACGTCCGCCGAAGGCGGAGCCTGTACGGCGGGCTGGGGGGCATAGTTGTTGGGCTGCGGCGCAGCATAGGCGGGAGCCTGCTGGACCTGCAGCTGGTAGCCACCCTGCGGCTGATAGCCGCTCTGGGGCTGGTAGCCGCCCTGTCCGCCCTGGCCCTGACCCTGCCTCGGCGAGAGGAACTCGACCTCGTCGACGATGACCTCGATCTTGCTGCGCTTCTGGCCGTCGCGCTCCCACTGGCTCCAGCGGAGCTTGCCCTCCACGGCGACCTTGGTGCCCTTGCTGAGGAAGCGGCTGAGCGGCTCGGCACGGTTTCCGAAGACCACGCAGTCGATGTAGTTGGGATAGTCCTCCCACTCGCCTGTCTGGGGATTACGACGACGGTCGTTGACCGCAACGCCGAAGGTCAGGATCGAGGTCCCAGCCTGCGTCGCGCGAATCTCGGGATCGCGTGTAAGGTTTCCGGAGATGTTTACCCTGTTGATGCTCATAGTGCTCACTACCTCTCATTGCAGGCGTGCGCCTGCGTTCCATGCTTACTCCTCGACGGGACGGCGAACGATCATGTGACGCTTGACAGCGTCGTTGATGCGCAGGACTCGATCGAGCTCCGCGATGTCATCGGGATCTGCATGGAAGTTGATGAGGGTGTAGTCGCCCTCGGTGAGCTTGTCGACTTCAAAAGCGAGCTTGCGCTTGCCCCAGTCCTCCACGGAATCAATCGTGCCACCATTCGTGGTGATGGCAACCTCGATGCGCTTCATAGCACCAGCGCGCATCTCCTCGGACGCTGCGGGATCGACAAAAAACAGCAGTTCATAGGCCTTCATGTGGTCACCTCCTCTGGGCTAGACGGCTCCGGTCGGTGATATATGCCGGAGCAGGAAACGGCCTAGCATAGTAGCACACCTGCCAGCGCTTTTGCCAGAAGTGCCAGAAGGTTTTGGCCCCTTCCCATACAGTTCCCACACAAGCATAGAAAAGCCATGTCGCACGAGACCACGCTCCAGGTTGGCGCGTTGTCGCACGACGAGCAACCGCCCGACCCAAACGGCAGGCACGCGCAGCGGCGTTCACTCGCACACAGTGCGGCGGCGCACGAAGTCGCATCGTTTCTCCACGGTGCCTGCACATAGATCGGGGCCGGCCCATGCCTGGACCGGCCCCTCGCTCTCCATGCTGCTTGCCCTAGGCCTGTGCGTCCCCCTCGTCGGGTTCGGATGTCAGGTCGATGACCTCCACGATGCGGTCGCCATCGCCCTCCTTCTGCCCGGGCACCTCAAGCTCGACCGTCTGAGATGCGACCTCCTGCTCCTCCGTGGTCAGGTCTGCCTCCTGAATCGCCTCGCTCACCTGCGCGAGCAGCGTATCGGCATCCACTGGCGACTCGGGGTCGTCTGTCGCCGATACCGCAGGCGCCTCCTCGGCCGGATCGGGGCCGTTGAGTGCGAAGGTCGGCACCTCTGGCTCCTGCTCCTCGACCGGAGCAGCGGGTTCATCGGCGGGTTCCACGTCGTCGAGCGACGCCAGGGCCGCCTGCTCGTCTTCCCTGCGCTCGAGCACCTGGGCGTCGGCATCATCGGTGGGCTGCTCGGCCAGGTCGCCCGACTGCGTCTCTGTAACAGCCAAGGGCTCGTCGTCCACCAAGTCAAAGGTCTTAACGACCTCCGGCGACGCAACGGGCTCGGGAATGTCGATATCGCTTGCCTGCGGCGCAACGGGCTCGGGAATGCTGTCGTCGCCCACCTGCGGCTCGACGACTGCCGGAGTGTCGACAGGAGTCGGCACCTCCTGCGCCGCCGCGGAAGCAACCGGCTCCGAAGCGGGGGCGTGGGTATAGGCGCTCGAGGGCATCGTGGTCACGTGGTAGCCCTCCGAGGTCCCGGCGGCGGTCTGCGGCAGAGGCTCGTTGTCTTCGCCCCAATTGGCCACGTCAAACTGGCGCATCCACAGGCCCGTGGCCGTAGTCACCATCAGCGACTGGAACGACGAGGCAACCAGACCCGCATACAGCAGCAGGCACAGAGCCGGCGCCATCCTGCCCAGCAGCTTGAGCACCGTGTTGGCAATCAGCCAATCGTCGTCGTAGCCATAGCCCGAATAACCAACCAGGTCAATGAGGATGTCGCCGCAGCGCACGACCGTGGCCCCGCCCAGCAGCACGCTGAACGTCACCCCTATCGCGATGGACATGATCGCCCACATTCCGGCGATGCGCAGCAGGCCGTGGTAGTCGCGCTTTATCATCTCGACAATGCGTGGCACCTGATAACCAGCGCCAATGCTCTGGTAGATGGCCGAGTGCAGCTTGGCCACGGCAACGACCACGCCGCCGAGAAGGCCAACCACCGCCGACAGGAGCCCACCAAGCGACGTTCCGAGGATGGTCGTGAGGATGCCCCTCACGAAGCCGATCACCACGAGATAGCCGAGGCTCACCACAAAGGCGCGGGCGCCCGTCTTGATGCAGGCGGACACGTTGACGTTCTTCTGCTTTGGGGACGAGTCGACACCCCATGCGGTAAGGCGAGCCCACTCGAGGCCGTAGCCGTCGGCGCCAAAGGAGCCGACGATCGGCACCAGCCGCGCAGCGCCCAAAACGAGAAGGGGCTTGATCCAGCCCTCGTCACGGGTGAGAAGCTGCCACGAACGGGACCAGTAGCCCCTGCTTTCGGAAGCCATGTTGCGTCCTTTCCACTAGAGAAGCCGTGCAACGCAAAGACGATAGAAGCATACCCGTTTGGCGCGGCGGGCGAGGATTGATTCCCGCGTTTGTACCAAAAGGGGTAGCCCCTTTTGGTATGGGAGACAGCTGCTCGCGCGAAGGGGATACTCCCCTTCGCGCGAGCACCAGACACGAGAAGAGCCCCATCGCTGGGGCTCGGACTCACAAATGGCGGAGGAGGAGGGATTCCCGCGTTGCCTTCGGCAGCGCTCAAAGGGTTCGTCGCTTCGCTCCTCACCCCTTGGCAGGCCACTGGCGCCAGAGCGAGACCCTCGCGGGGGCGCTCGGGTCCGTGAGTGTCCACTGGACACTCACGTGGTTCGAATCCCCTGCACCTTCCCCAGACATGAAAAGAGCCCCATCGCTGGGGCTCATACTTACCAATGGCGGAGGAGGAGGGATTC
>CACZCK010000012.1:16555-85695 GCA_902779675.1 uncultured Coriobacteriaceae bacterium
GGACACTCACGTGGTTCGAATCCCCTGCACCTTCCCCAGACATGAAAAGAGCCCCATCGCTGGGGCTCATACTTACCAATGGCGGAGGAGGAGGGATTCGAACCCTCGTACCCCGTGAAGGGGTAAACGGTTTTCGAGACCGCCGCATTCAACCACTCTGCCACCCCTCCGTAAGGGTGACGCGGCGCCCTGATGAGGACGCCGCGGGAAGTTCTGGCGGAGAGTCTGGGATTTGAACCCAGGATACGCTTTCGGCGTATACACGATTTCCAATCGTGCTCCTTCGGCCACTCGGACAACTCTCCGTGAAATCGCAGAGGTAAGTATACAGGACTTGCGCGAAAAATGCACGAAGTATTGTTGGCGCAGAATCATCACATGTTCTGCGTGGCACGGACGAAGACGGGCCGCCGCCCCTGTCCTGGCCGTCAAACCGCCACCACACCTCGCTGCCTGCGCTACCATGGGGTCCCACCCCACAAAGAAGGAGCGACCCCTTGTTGCCCGACCTGTTTGCCAGCCAGAGCCCCACCCTCACCTCGGTGCCCGTGCCCGTGTGGCTCGACCTGCTCGCCGTGGTGGTCGGATCGCTCTCGGGCCTGCTCTACGCCCGCGAGCGCCACCTCGACCTGGTGGGCTACGTCGGTCTGGCAATCCTGTGCGGCCTGGGCGGCGGGCTGGTGCGCGACACCATCATGCAGGTGGGCGACGTCTACATGCTGCGCTCCAAGTGGGCCATCGTGCTGTCGGTTGCCACCGGGCTGATCGGGTTCCTCTTTCCCTCGTCCATCTCGGCGCATCCGCACTTCATGGAGTGGGTCGACATCCTGTCGGTGGGATTGTTTGCCGCGGCGGGCGCCGACAAGGCCATCCTCTACCGTCTATACCCCATACCCGTGATTATGATGGGCACCATCACCGGCGTGGGTGGCGGCATGATGCGCGACATCTTCTTGGGCGAGGTGCCCAACATCTTCAAACGCAGCAACTGGTACGCCCTGTGCGCCATCGCGGGTTCGGCGGTCTACTATCTCTTTGTCGTGGTGCTTGGCGTGCACAAGGGGTGGGCTGCCGTGGTGAGCGTGCTGGTCACCATGCTGCTGAGGCGCATCAGCCTGCACTATGACCTCTACTCCCCCGCCGACGTGGACCTCTCGCCCGCCGTCAGGCAGACGGCGCGCCAGGTGGCGGACGCCGCACGCGAGGCGACCTCCAACGAGACCGAGCATGCGCGCCAGCAGTACGAGCGCAGGCGCGAGAAGCGCACTGCCCGCCGTTGATCCCTACAAGAAAGAAGCCCCCGAGGTCGGAGGCTTCGTCGCTACTTCTTTACCAGGCCGTGGCGCACGTTCCACTTGCGGCGCTCAATGTCGGACAGGATGCGCTTGCGCAGGCGGATGTTCTTGGGCGTGATCTCGACCAGCTCGTCATCCATGATGTACTCCAGCGCCTCCTCCAGCGTGAAGGTGCGCGGAGGCGTGAGCTGTACGGCGATGTCAGCCGTGCTGGAGCGCTGGTTGCCCAGGCTCTTGGTGCGGGCGATGTTGACCACCATGTCGCCGGGCTTGCTGCGCTCGCCCACCAGCATGCCCTCGTAGCACTCGGTGCCAGGCTCAACAAACAGCGCACCGCGCTCCTGCAGGGTGCCTAGCGCATAGGCAACGGCCTTCTCGGTAGACATGCTGATCATGGCGCCGTTCTGGCGGCTGCCGATGTCGCCGGCAAAGGGGCCGTACTCCAGGAAGGTGTGGTAGAACACGGCCTCGCCGTGCGTGACGTTGAGGATGCGGTTCTTGAGACCCATGATGCCGCGGGTGGGGATCTTGAACTCGAGGTGGGTCTGCGTGATGCCGGCCTCCATGTTGGTCATGGTGCCGCCGCTGTTGCCAAAGACCTCGATGACCTTACCGGAGTACTCGCTGGGGCACTCCACCACAGCCTGCTCGACAGGCTCCATGCGCTCGCCGTTGGGCCCCTTCTTAAACAGCACGCGCGGGCGGCCCACCTGGAACTCGTAGCCCTCGCGGCGCATCTGCTCCATGAGCACGGAGAGGTGCAGGATGCCGCGGCCGGCCACCTCGACGCCGGTCTTGTCGGCCAGCTCCTCGATGCGCATGGTCACGTTGTTCTCGGCCTCCTGGTCGAGGCGCTCCTTGAGCTGGCGGCCTCCCACAATGTCACCATCGCGGCCCACGAGCGGGCTGGTAGATGCCTCGAACACGACAGCCAGCGTGGGCGGGTCGATCTCAATGGGGTCCAGCTCCACGGGGTTGTCGGGGTCGGTGTAGACGTCGCCGATATCGGTGGAGTCGATACCCACCACGGCGCCGATGTCACCGGCGCTCACCTCGTCGCACTCCTTGCGGCCAAGGTAGTCGAAGGTGAACAGCTGCTTGACCTGGCTCATGGCGCGGCTGCCGTCGTTCTTGACCACCAGGATCTTGTCGCCCTGGTGAATGGTGCCGGAGAAGACGCGACCGATGCCGATGCGGCCCACATAGCTGGAGTGGTCGATGGTCACGCACTGCATGGCCAAGGGGCCGTCCACGTCCACGTCGGGTGCGGGCAGCTCCTCGACGATCATGTCGAGCAGCGGGTACATGTCCTGGCCACCGTCATCGGGGTCGAGGCGGGCAAAGCCGTTGACCGCAGAGGCGTACACGACGTGCTCCATGGCAAACTCGAGCTGGTCGTCGTCGGCACCGAGGTCCATCATCAGGTCGAGCGAGTCGTTGAGCGCCTTCTCGGGGTTGGCGCCGTCGCGGTCGATCTTATTGATGACCACCATGATACGCAGGCCGCACGCGATGGCGTGAGAGAGCACGAAGCGCGTCTGGGGCATGGGGCCCTCAGCCGCGTCGACCAGCAGCAGCGCGCCGTCGGCCATCTTGAGCACGCGCTCCACCTCGCCGCCAAAGTCGGCGTGACCTGGAGTGTCGATGACGTTGATCTTGACGCCCTGGTAGCTGATGGAGATGTTCTTGGCCAGAATGGTGATGCCGCGCTCGCGCTCCTGATCGTTGGAGTCAAGGACGCGCTCCTGCACCTGCTGGTTCTCGCGGAAGGCACCTGACGCCTTGAGCATCTGGTCTACCAGCGTAGTCTTGCCATGGTCGACGTGCGCGATGATGGCGATGTTGCGAATGGATTCCTGGAGCATGATGGATGCCTCTCCTGCTGATGGTCAGGCCGTTTGGCCGATTTTTCCTTGCAAAGTGTAGCAGCAGGATTGAGCGGATTGCCGCACGGGCACCCGCTTCACGGATGAACCAGAGTCGGACGAGTTCGAGTGAGCCTCCAGGCTGGCCTTCGTTACCTCGAAAGCGCTTAATGTCCAAAAAATCCGGCAATAAGGCGATTGCGGGGCGTTGGTGTCATCACGAACGCCCCGCAATCGCCTTATTGCCCGAAAATTCGGACAATAAGCCCACTTAGACCGTCACAGCAGCGGGTCGAGCTCGCCTGCGGGGGCAGGGTCCGTCCATGCGAGCCCATCGCCGGTGCCGCGCCCTTGGAACAGCGAATAGCCCGAGTAGCTGTGGTAACCCTTCTCACCAAACTCGAGGATCAGCGCATCCTGAAAGGCGCCATCCTCGTCGGCGACGGCCCCCTCGTAGCAGAGCGCATAGCGCACCGGACGCTCGATGCCTGCCTCACCGTCACCGCCCTCGCGCGCAAGGCGACGGACGCAGGCGCGACCCGCCTCGAGGCACTGTTCGGCGCCGTCGTCAGAGAACTCGTAGCTGGCAACCGTACCGGCGGCATCCTCCACGGCCAGCAGCACGTTGACCGCAGACCCCTCGGCCACGCGATCAAGGCCGTCGGCCAAGAGCTCTGCGGCCAGGGCATCGAGACGCTCGGACACGCCCTCACGAAGCTTCTTAGCAGCCATGTCGCCTTCCTTGCCTCCCATACCCGCCCGCCCGGCGGAGCGATGCGGTCCTTACGCCAAGTCTCCCAGGCACGGATGTCTCTGGTCCTTCTCCGAAAGCACGAGCTTGCTGGGATCAAAGACGTCGTCGCCCTCGAGCGGAGGCCACTCGATTCCGATGGCCGCGTCGTTCCACATCAGGCCGCCCTCGTCGTTGGGATGGTAGACGTCGTCGCACTTGTAGCAGAACTCGGCGACGTCCGACAGCACCAGGAAGCCATGGGCAAAGCCGCGCGGAATGAAGAGCTGACGACGGTTCTCCGCCGAGAGGATCGCACCCTCCCACGTCCCATACGTGGGACTACCAGGACGAAGGTCGACCGCAACATCGAAGACCGTGCCCGACACCACGCGCACGAGCTTGGATTGGGGGTGCTCGATCTGGAAGTGCAGGCCGCGCAGCACGCCCTTGGTACTGGAGCTCTGATTGTCCTGCACGAACTCCACGTCGATGCCACCAGCCTCAAAGTCGGGCCGCTTGTAGGTCTCCATGAAGTAGCCGCGCTCGTCGCCATAGCTCTTGACGTCGACGATGACGACTCCCTCGATGGAGGTGCGCGTAAAGGTGAAATTGCCCGACGTGATCTGATCCATGCGTGTCTCCCTACAAGGTGCGGTAGGTCTGCGAAACCTTTTTGATTGTACGACAAGGTATGGAAGGGATGCGGGAGCGACGCCGCCTCGGGCCTTGCGCGTGCGGCCGCTCGTACAGGCGCGGCGCCCCTGTCCCTTCCGTCCCTACAGCTGCAACAGCGTCAGGAGGTTGCGCAGCTGGATGTTGAGGCAGTTGCTGTACTGGACCATGTCGTTGAGCGTGCGGTAGTCGACCCAGAAATAGCCGTCCGGCAGGACGCCCAGCTCGTGCTCGGTCACCTCGATGATGGCATTGCGGTTCTGTTCGTGATAGAAGCGACCGCCCTCCTCGGAGAGCAGTACAGAGCACAGCACACCCTCACCACGCTCGAGCTTCGAGAGGTACAGGGCCTCCACCACATCCGTTTCCAGCTTGGGGCTCGTAGGCTCCAGCTGGATGCTCGGCGAGACCTCAGCGCAGTCGAAGCTGCCAATCTCGTGGCGAATGCGCACCAAGAACTCGCGCACGCCGTCCCGCACACGTGTGAACAGCCCCAGCACCATCACACCGTTGGCCGCAACCAACGGCTGCTCCCAATACTGAACCTCACGCTCCTCTATCTCGATGCGACAGTAGATGACGCGGTAGTCAAAGGGTGTGCGGCAAGCTATCTCGCGTGGGCGCAACTCCCAGCTCTTCATGCTCTTCAACGGAACCAGCCGATGCGTCGTAGGCAGGAACATCTTGACGTCATTGAGCTTGTTGAACACGCGATGCAAGGTGTCGGACTTCCTGGGACCGAACATCGACGCAAAGAGCGCCTTGTCGGCAAAAAGTTCCTCGATGCTCTGCAGCTCGTTCTCCTCGAGGAGATCGCTGTCGAAAGGTATGCCCGACAGCACCGTGCGCGTGTCCATGTTGACCACGTTGTCACGCTTCATGAGCTCTTTGATCTGTCCGAGGGTCATCCACTTGTGCGAGGGAATCACCTCGATTTCCTCGTCCACCAGGATGATGATGTTGCGGTTGCGCTTCTTGTAGAAGCGTGATGCCTGTTCGGACTGCACCTGATCGACGATGATGGGGTAACGAGCCGAGTTCTCGAAGTACGAGAGGTACGCAGGGGCCTTGCCGCCATGCATGCGCGTGAAGTTGCTCTTGGTAGCCTGCACTGTCGGGGACAGCTGGATGGTGTTCACGTTACCCGGCTCGATCTTGGCTTGCATCAGGAAGTTGAGCACTCCGCCTATCTTCTTGCAGATGATGCCCAGATAGCCGATCTCGGGCTGCAGGATGACCGGCTGTTCGCGAACGATGTGATCGTCCTCTATCTCCTGGTAGCCTGCCACCTGAAAGAAGCTGCGGCTCTTGTTGCGAATGTAGCCGGTCTTCTCGTCGTAGAACCAGAATCCGTTATACGAGAAGTCCACCTGCTGGATGTTGACCTGCAGGTTCCTGCTGCGAAACGCAAGCCAATCCTCGATCTCGTCCATGGTGCTCGCGGTACCCTGCGTGTTGGCCCACGACTCGATAATGTCCAGCTGTATGCTCATGCTCTTCCGTCTCACGCGTGTCGGGCGATACTCCTGACGTCCTCCACCAGCCTCGCTTGCCGAAGTATGCCCTCGTAGGACCGCTCCCGCTCGTCGGGGTCGCTCACCTGTGTCACAAAGGCGGCAATGGACTTCTCGAAGTGCGCGTCTGCTCGCATCTCGATGTCGCTGACGCCCGCATTGGTCTGGACGAGCGCGTGCGGCACGAAACCCGTTGGAGCCGTGAACACGCGGTCGGTGGTCAGCGTTCCGGTGCTCCCCCACACCTCCATGCGGCATCGATACCCGCAGTCCATGCCGAAGCCGCCCTGGAAGACCAGCCCCTCGTCATTGACCAAGGTGACCGACCCCACCATGTCGACCTCGTAGCCCGGCAGAGAACGCAGCTCTGCGGCCTCGACACGTGCTGTCGGCCCGAGTAGGAGCGTCGCCAACTTGATGACGTAACCGCCTGCATCGAGCAGTGCGCCGCCCCCCAGCTCGCGCAGGTAGCGGAAGTCGTTGGCGGCACGTAGGGGAAAGCCGAAGTCCGCGCGATACAGCCGAACGTCACCCACGACGCCCTCGTCCAGCAGACCAGCAATGTCCTCGAGCTGGGCGTGGTACTGGAACATGTAGTTCTCATGCAAAGCAAGTCCACGCTCACGAGCCTCCCGCACCAGACGCTCGCTGTCTGCAAGCGTCGTTGTGGAGGGCTTCTCGACCAGCACGTGCTTGCCCGCCTCAAGCGCACGCGAGGCCCACTGGCAATGCAGCGCTGGCGGCTGGGGAACATAGACCGCGTCCAGGTCGGGACGGGCGAGCAAGTCCTCGAAGCTCATCTCCACCTCCAAGGGCCACTGTTCGGTGAACGAGGCGACTCGAGCCTGATCGTACGCCTCGGCAATCACCACGGCCTCTATGCCATCAACGTTTGCAATCGCCGGCATAAAGCGATTGCGCGCGATGTCGGAGCAGCCAAGGATGCCCAGCCTCAGGGACGCCATCAGGCACCCCGAAGGACGTCATTGAGAGCACTCACCACATTGTTGGCGTCTTCGACGGTCATGTCCGCGTACAGTGGAAGGCGCAGTACGCGCTCGCCATAGTCCTCCGTCACCGGGCAGGCCGCGGGATCGTACCCGATCTTCAGGCCCATGGGCGCGGAATGCAGCGGCACGTAACAGATGTACGGGTACATCCCCTGCTCGTTGAGGCGCGAGACGACCTGCGTGCGAATCTCACTCGTCGGGCATACGATGTTGTACATGTGACCATTGTGCGTGGCGCCCTCGGGCACGACCTGGCGCGCCAGCAGACCATCGTTCTCCAGGTCAACCAGCCCCTCGTGATAGGCATTCCATACGGCCAGACGCTTGGCCATGATCTCGTCGTAGCGCTCGAGCTGCGCATACAGTATGGCCGCCAGCACGTCAGAGGGGAGGAACGAAGAGCCCACGTCGTGCCAGGTATACTTGTCGACCATGCCCTTCAGGACCTGGCGGCGATTGGTGCCCTTCTCGCGCAGGATCTCGGCCCTATCGAGGAAGCTCTCGTCGTTGAGCACGAGTCCGCCTCCCTCGCCCATGGCATAGTTCTTGGTCTCGTGGAAGCTGTAGCAGCCAAACTGGCCAAAGGTACCGCAGTTGCGACCCCTATAGGTGGAGCCGAACGACTGGGCGGAGTCCTCGATGATGTAGAGTCCGTACTCGCGCGCTATGGCCTCGATGGCGTCATACTCACAGGGCATGCCCGCGTAGTCCACGGTGTAGATGGCCTTGGTCTTGGGCGTGATGAGCCCCTCGATCAGGGTCTCGTCGATGTTCATCGTGTCACGCCGGATGTCACAAAAGACCGGCTGCGCGCGACGCAGCATGAAGGCGTTGGCCGTGGAGGAGAAGGTGAAGGACGGCACGATCACCTCGTCACCTGGCTCAAGGTCGATGAGCAGGGACGCAAGCTCGAGCGCCGTGGTGCCCGACGTGGTCAGCAGCATGTTCTCGATACCCAGCAGCTCGCGCACGCGATCGTAGACCTTCATGGTATAGGGGCCGTCACCAGACAGACGTCTCCCCTTGAGCGCGTCGACAACGTACTCTATCTCCTTGTCGGTGATGGAAGCCCGATTGAACGGAATCATGCCCTACCCCCTACTGCAAGCTGTTCTATTGCGTCACAGATTTCTGTACGACTGTCATGATAGCGGTCATAGGTCTGAGGGCGAAGCGACTTTACCCGCTCGAGCACCACTCCCATATCCGACAGGTCCTCCTCCTGCACGGCCACACAATGCCCACGCCCTTCGAGGATTGCCTTGGTGGCATCGTCCTCGTCGTTGGCACCGCGCATGAGCAGCGCACAGGGCTTGTGTGCCAACAGTATCTCGGCCACTGACGACCACCCGCCCTTTGCAATGACATAGTCGCTCGCAGCAACGTAGTCCGGCGTGTTGGTCATGAGCGGTGACAGGCGACTCACGTTTGGGCCGACCAACTCAACACCGTCAGTCGTCACAAAATCATACGGCAGACCGCTGACGTCGATCGCCTCGCTCAGGCGCACCGATGCGCCAACGCTCACGAATACGAGTGGCCGGTCGTGCCCCCCACGGATGTCAGCTACCTCCTTCGCGTCACTGTCACGCGAGACCAGCGAGATCGTACGCGCATGCGGCAGCGTCTGGTCGAGCAGGGGCGAGTGCACGTCATACCACAGCACCTCGCTGGCCTGCGCGTAGAGGTCATGGTAGGGTCCCCAGAGATCTTCCCCAAAAAAGGAGCGGTACATCGACTCCCAGGTGAAGTTGCCGATGAGCAGGCTGGGGATTCCCAGCTGATGCGCTGCACCCAAGCCCCAGCAGATGATGTCGCACACCACCACATCGGGATCAAAGGCCGCAAGAAAGGCCATCTCTCGCTCGATCATCTGCGAAAAGGAGGCGATCTCGTCTGTTACCAGCCGGCGCATGCGGGCAATGTCCGGCACCGCATGACCCTCGCTCATCACGAGACCATGCTCGTTGCAGTCCTCGTGGTACGTGATGCGCAGGTCGTCACTGGCAAAGTTGCGTCGCAGAAAGTCGCAGCGGCGCTGGTCCGACTTGATAGCCACCTGCAGGTCCGAGTGCCGGCGACCCAGCTCCCGGATGATGGGAACGTTGCGCGAGGCATGACCGTACCCGTGGTTGGTGATGTAGTACGCGATTCTCACCCAATAGCCTCCGTTGACAGAAGTCAGAACAACGCGGCAGCTACGTCTTCGGCGACTTTGCGACCCGTCGGTATGCCCTCGCGTTTAGAACCTGTTGTGAACGCCGTCGAGGGTATAGGAGAGCATGGCAACCTGTCCGTCAACCCACGCCCTTCTTCCATCGATCACCACGGACGTATATGAGTGAGTCGCCCCGTTGTTGACGATAGATTCCGCCTGAATTCCCATGTCCTGGAGAATCATGGTGAGGGCATCGGTGCATCCGCCACAACTGTAGTACCCGAACGAGAACGGACCGTAAGCGTACACAAACTGGTCGGACGTGTTCCAGTCGATGGTATAACGACTCCGATCACCGTTGCCTATGAACGCAAAGACGTACTTCGAGGCGCTGTGCACGCGGTTATAGTTGCTGTCTTTGCCCGCAGGCGCAACGCATTGCGCCACGATGGCGGCGACTTCCTTCGAGTAGGCCGTCGTGCTCTTGGAGCCTCGGGCGGGAATCTGGTGAAGGACACCATCCCACGCAACGACATACCTGTTCTTGTCGAGGGGAAGGCCCGACATAATCCTACGCGTGTCAGGGTTTACGTAGACCGTTCTGCTTGCCCCCTCCAGCAGGACGCCACCCTTGGCGAGGGCACCCTTCTGATCGGGATCGAAGTAGAACTTCTTGCCGTTGACCGTACGGATCCCGGTGAGGTTCTTGCCCGTAGAATCCTGCAGGTACTGCTCGCCGTCGATCGTGACGAACCCGTAGTCCTGCACCAGCAGCCACTGTTGGTTGACCGCCCCGGTCGAACGATAGGTAATCACCTTCGCACCGTTTGCCGTGGAGCTCCTGCTCACGTCCAGAACCTTGCCCGTGTCGCCATACGCGATGACATAGCGGCCATTGCCGTTGTCCTTCACGATCCAACGCGACGATTCGCCGCTCTCGACCGTACGGCCCGCGGCATATCCCAGCTCAAGATTGTCGCGAACGTTAGTGAGGTGAACAAAGCCCTGCTTGTCGTGCGTCAGCTTCCACAGCTGGTTCTTGCTACCCGAAGCGTCCCACAAGTTGACATACTTCGTCTTTGCGGAGGCGTCGAGCGTCTTGTCGACGTTCTTTGTCTCGTTCAGAGCCGTCTTGATGAAGTACGTTCCGTCTTCGATGTCATAGTAGTGGACCAGCTGCTCCGGAGCCGCCTCGAACGTCCACGACCTCCCCTGGTTTGCGGCAAGCTGCGCCTCGCGCAGCACCCCCACGGAGCCGTTCAGGTCGAACACATAGCGCCAACCCGTAAGGGCCGAGGTCAGAGAATAGCTGCCGTCTTGCTGCTGGGCGATGATCCATTGCTGGTTGCGAGCGTTCGTCTTGGCCGTCCACTGAATAATCTCGGCCCCGTCCGCCGCCTTTCCGCCCCTCACATCGAGAGCCTTGCCCGACCAAGCACTGACGATGGTTGCATAACCGCTCGCGTCATGCGAGACCTTCCAAACCTGGTTGATGGCTGGCGTCTTGGCGTAGGCAATGATCCTCGCGCCGTTGTTGAGGGAGGCCCGCCGCAGGTCGAGGACCTTCGAGGCGTTGGATGCCGAGGCGACCAGATACAGGCCGTCGGCAAGGTCGCCTGCATGCGCTGCAGCTTCTGAGTCCAGAATGTCCTGCGTCACCTGCAGCGTCCAACGCTCGTTGGCAGCGAGCGTGGCATTGCGGCGATAGGCAATGATCTCGATGGGGTGGTCATTGACGAGAGCCTTGGCACCGTGCCGCACGTTGAGCACGTAGCTGCTATTGAGTCCCGAGGTGAAAGAGTAGGTGCCATCGTCTTCGCGAGCAACGATCCACAGCTGTCTGCGGTCCCCGGTCTCCTCCGTATCTCCCTGGACGAGCTTTGTGCCACCCTTTGCTTCTTCGATCTGGAGGTACCTTTTGCTGGCGGCGGCGCGTATGGTCACGTAGCCCCCACCGACGTTGTGAATCTCCCACCGCTGGTTCTGCGAGACCTTCGCCTTGTAGAGAATGATCTGGGCTCCGTACTTTGTTGTCCCACCCCTCACGTCGAACGAATACGCATCGTTGAGCGAGGTCGTGATGCAGTAGGTCCCGTCGGCCACCGTTCCCTCATGTGCGGCAGCGTATGCATCGGTTGCCTGAAGGGTGGCTTGGGCATAGAGCTCCACGGCGTCTGTTTCTTCATCTGCCGTCTGGCTCGTGTCCGCCACGACATTTGTGCTGCCGGCGTCTGACGGAGCGCCTTCTTCCGTCTCCTCGTCACCGGCATCTGGTTCCTGGGGCGCAGGCTGCTCGGCCTCATCAAGAACCATGACCTGGCCTTCGGCTTCTACCGGCAGCTGTGCAGCATCCTCCCCCATTGCCATCTGCACAGGGGCTACAGACAGGACAGCGGTGAGCACTAGCGAACTGATGATGCCCGCGTATCTCCTCATGAGACACCTCCGATAGCGGCGCGCGGTCCGCTCGTAGACGGCGAGGTTATCCAGTCACATCTCTACTATTATCGTTCAATTATCCGATGGGCATACGCATTCATGGCTTCATCATAAGTCTGATTTTCAAGCCACATTAATCTTTACAAGATCATTAATATTATTCAATATAGCATGCATTTGATTAAGCGATTCGAAGCGAAGAAAGATGTGTCCAATTCCTTCACTTCCGTTACGTATTTTCTTAACAGAATCACCTTCGGTTACATATATTAATGTTCGATAGATAAAAGGCTTGAGAGACCTATCTATCTCGATTGATTGAAGAATGCCATCTTTGCATGAATGCACAACATGAGTGGCTATAAATCTATCATTGCCATCAAAAGAAGTATCATCTGGCATATCACCCATTGCACATCGTACAGACGCTTCGACGAGATCGATACCACTGATATCGGATAGCTGTTGCGGAATGAGGTTTCCTCCCGCACGCCCACCAAGCTCGATGATATAGGGCTTGCCGCCAGGTCCCACGATGACCTCGAGGTTCATCTCGCCAAACTGGAGTCCCAGGCTGTCAACCAGTCGTTGCACCTCTTGTTTCAGCATCGCCCGAAACTCCGGCGCGAGGCTCGTCGGATAGGCCTTGCCAACGGGAACGAGCTTTGCCACGCGCTCGTCGCGCAGGCAATCCATGAGGCCCCAGAACGTGACCTTTCCGTTCACCACGAAGATGTCTCCCCCAATAAGGTGGGGATACTCGTAGGTGAGGAACTCCTCAGCGACCAGAACGTGGTTGCGAGAATACTCGCGTGCCTTCGCAAGGGCTTCTTTCAATCCCTGGTTGCCAGACTCAATGATGGTCACGCCTTTTGACCCCGAGGAGTCGGTTGGCTTGATGATGATTGGCCGCCGAAGCCCCTCGCAGATCCGCGAGACCTCTTTGTCGCTGTCGTCTACACCAAACGAGACGGCCTGAGGACAGTTGAATCCATGCTCGCTCAGGTAGGCCCTGAATAGGTGCTTGTTGCTCAGAGTCTCTACGCTGGCAAGGGGGTTCGTCGGAAGCCCCAGCTGTTCCGCGACATACGCCGCACTTGGGAGGGCCGCATCCGAGCCGAACGAGATGACACCGTCCACATGCTCGCGTTTTGCCACCTCAAGCATGGCATCCCTGTCGGTCGTGCTCTTAAGGTAGAACACGTCCGCTTCGTACTGTCCGGGGTTGTCGGTCAGGTAGTCGCAGAGCACCGTCCGATAGCCCAGACGCTTTGCCGCCTGTATCGCGCAAACCTGATGCTGTGCCCCACCCAAAAGTAATAACGTCTTCTGCATGCTCATCCACCTAGACGTCAAATCTAGTTCTCTTTTATTGGTCTATGTTGATGCTCTCCCGCTCGATGTATTGAGGCGTTCCATTCAGGATCATCACTGCATCCCCCACATACTCGCCAAGGATTCCGAGAACAAACAGTATGAGTCCGGAAAGGAAGAGCATCAGGCAGATAATCGAAGTCCATCCTGCCGCGATGTTTGGATTGATAAGCTTTCTGATGATGGAGACGATGCCAGCAAGAAACCCGATACCAGCAGTTGTCACGCCGACTATCGACGCAATTCGCAAGGGCACCACCGAGTAGTTGAAATAGGACAGCCAGAGCCTCATGAGCTTGAGTAGGCTGTATCCAGACTCCCCGTACTCTCTCTTGTGATGCTGTATCGTAACGTTCCCTATGTTGTGGGTCGTTCTAAAGAAGAGTCCGTCAACATAGGGCTCGAAGCTCTTGCAACGTATGACCTCATCGCAGACGGCCCTCGTGATGCACCAGAAGTTGGATGACCGGACGCTCTTTGGGCGACCCAGCAACACGCGAGCGGAAACCTTGTTAAACCAACTGGTCAGGCGCTTGCCTGCTGTGTTGGTGCTCTTCTCGTACTCGCCATAGACCAGATCGTATCCCTCGGTCATCTTCTCGAGAATGGGCCTGATCTGCGATGGGTGGGTCTGCAGGTCGTCGTCCATGCCCAGTATCAGATCGCCGCGTGCGTGGTTCATGGCACACATCAAGGCGCCGTGCTGGCCGAAGTTCCGCATGAGGCTGACGCCGTGCACGCAGGGGTATAAGGTCGCCAACCGCTGGATCTCGGCATATGTCCCATCGGGCGAGCAATCGTTAACCAATACGAACTCGCACTGGTAGCCATCCATTTTGTCGAACTCGGCCATCGTCAGCTCGACTAGTTCGGCTATGGTGTGCTCAGACCGGTAGCAGGGCACGACGACCGACACCAACATCATGACTCTCCTTGACAGAACGCAGGGCGGAACTCTTTGCCCCCTCAGTTTACCTGCTTCAGAACCTCGAGCCGCCCACTCCCGTCCTTCTCTCAAAATGAACCCTTTTATATCATCTGCCCGGATACTATGGCGCTTTTACATCCAGAGTCGGCGGTCTGTATTTGCAGAGAAGTCTCGTGACCTTCCGTCTTAGGCAGCCAAGGAGCGGTATCGTATAGTCTTACGCGACGCAATCAATGAAAGTCGTATGCAATAACTGCCCATGAACTGGGAGGATAGCGGATGATTCCGAAGTTGAACCCAACTGTCGAGTCGATTCCTGAGGCTCTTTCCATATTTGTCAATCAGCTCGTCTACGACAAGAAGAGCCGTGGGGAGCGCGTCTACACGTTCTCTCTCGGAGAGGCGTTCTTCGACATCCCGCGCTTCGAAATCGATGACGAGACCTTCCAGCGCGGCTACCACTACTCGAGCAGCATGGGACAGCCCAAGCTCCGCGAGCGGCTTGCCGACATGTATCGTCGCAGCTATGGCGTCGTCGCCGATCCGCAGACCGAGATTCTGGTCAGTTGCGGCTCAAAGCCCATTCTGTTCATGGTGATGCAGGCCGTTCTCGAGGCCGGAGACGAGGTGCTGGTTCACGAGCCTGGCTGGCTTTCGTACAAGGAGCAGGTCAAGCTTGCGGGGGGCGTGCACGTCCCCATTCCCTACTACGACGACATCTACGACTGGGAGAAGTACCTCACCGACCGCAGCAAGGTCATCGTCATCAACAACCCCAACAACCCCTCGGGGCAGCTCTACTCGCGCGCCGAGCTCGAGCACCTGCTGAGGGTGGCAGAGGAACACGACCTCTTCATCGTCTCCGACGAGGCCTACAGCGACTTCCTTATGCCGGGCGACTCGTTCGTCTCGATGGCCGACGTCGATCCCACGCGCGAGCACACCATCGTGGTCAACTCGCTCTCCAAGAACATGGGGATGTCGGGATGGCGCGTGGGCTACACCATTGCCCACAAAGATGTCATCGCCCAGCTGCTCAAGCTGAATCAGCACCTCATCACGTGTGCTGCCACCGTCTTGCAAAACTATATGGCAGACCATTTCGACGAGATTCTCGCAGCGACGCTCCCCCAAGCCGTCGAAACCGCTCAGAAGCGCCGCAAGGTTCAAGACATTCTTGACGAGGTGGGAATCGGCTACCTCAAGGGGGTCGGCACGTTCTACTTCCTCATCGACGTGTCCTCGTACCCAGGCGAAACTGAAGAGTTGGTTCGGACCCTTCTCACGGACCACAACATAGCGACTGTCCCCGGCAGGGCCTACGGCGAATCTACGGCTGGATTCGTGCGTTTCGGCATCGGCGTCGAGTCCCTCGAAGACATCGAGAAGTGTCTCAGGGTCATCAAGTCCCTCATCTAACGAGCGACGGGCGCGTCCTCGCCCGTCTCGCATGACGCATCGACCCGGGCGAGGCCACCGAAACAACCCATGCCTCTTGACCGACATACGACCACAAGGATTTGACATGGCTCGTGTACTCATACTCCCTGGTAGCAGGTGGCAGATACAGCTCGCGCAGCGAGCGAAGGACCTCGGGCATTGGCTCTGCGTGGTCAGCCCCGAGGAGCATCCGCCCTGCGCCGACCTTGCAGACGACTTCTTCCGCAGCGACATCTTCGCCGTCGATGCCATCGAACGGCATGCTCGCGAGCACGACATACAGGCAATCCTCTCCGACGAGTGCGACATTGCCATGCCCGTGGTAGCCGAGCTCGGCGAGAGGCTGGCCCTGCCCGCCCTCTCTGCGGAGGCTGCTGCGCTCTACACCGACAAGTCCCTGATGCGAGCCTTCTGCGACAAGCATGGCATTGGGTCCGCTGCCTACGCGGTCTGCGAGACCGAGGAGGAGGCCGTCGCGTTCCTCGATGGATTGGGAAAGTCGGCCATCATAAAGCCTCTCAACAGCAATGCCAGCCATGGCGTCTTTACGCTGCACACCAGCGATGACGTGCGTCGGCATTTCGCCGAGTCGCTTTCGTTCTCGCGTCCCAGCTCGTCTGTGCTCGTGGAGCAGTTCATAGAGGGTACGGAGTTCACGGTCGACGGCATCAAGACTCCCTACGCCCACTACACCCTCGCCGTCAGCGAGAAGCGTCACTTCGCGCACAACGAGAACATCGCGAGCGACCTCTATTTCACGCATCGCAACCCTCGCTTTGACTACGACCTGTTGAGGGCGACCAATGATGCCTTTGTCATGGCGTCACCTCTGGAGTTTGGCTTCACCCATGCCGAATACAAGTTCGAGGACGGTGCCTTCAAGCTCATCGAGATCGGCGCGCGCGGTGGTGGCAACATGATCTCGTCGGTCATCACGCAATACCTCTCGGGATATGACACCTATCGGTATCTGATCGATGCGTCTTTGGGTCAGGCCACCGACGAGGACTTCTCGATCCGTCCGGAGTACGAGAGCCGTGCGGCCATCCTCAAGTTCTTCCACACGCCGCAAGGTGGTGGCACGGTCGCACGCATGGAGGGTCTCGACTACCTCCAGAACGAGCCAGCCATCAAGGAGTTCCAGCTGAACTTCGCCGTTGGCGACCACATCGAGGATGCCAAGAGCGACTCCGCACGCATCGGTTTCTACATCGCCTGCGCCGAGACCTCGGAGCAGCTTGATGCTATCGTACGTACCGTCGACGAGCGATTCCGCATCGTTCTTGCCTAGGAAAGGGTGGGAGACCATGAAGAGCGAGCACCTGGAAGACCTTCTGGCGGACGGCATCTCCCGCAAGTTTGCCACGTACTACCTTGACCTGGCCATGAAGGAGTATGACAACCCAGCATACGACCCCTCGTATGTCAAATGGGCTCACGAACACGGTTTCTTGGCCGACTGCGCCTATGCCTACGACCTGAACGACGACAACGTCGAGCATTACCTGTCCGACTACGACTACTACAAGGTCTGGCCCGTCAACAACTGGACCCGTGTGTGGATCAACGACAAGCTGACGCTCAAGCAGGTCCTCGATGGGACCGAGTTCTCCGAGTTCATGCCCCGCTACTACTTCTACACCGCTCCGGAGGGGCTCAGGCGCCTGACCGATGCGCCACAGGCACCCAAGCCCGCAACCGCAGAAGAACTCTGCGACGTGCTGAGGACGGTTGGCGAGTTTGCCTGCAAACCCTGCAACGGCACGACCTCGCTGGGGTTCGCGCATCTGGCATACCATGACGGTAGCTACCACATCGACGACCAGAGCGTCGACGCCTCGTCGATCGAACGGTTCCTCGCAGAGCACCCCAACTACGTGTTCACCGAGTACCTGCGGCCCAGTCGCCAGTTTGCCCCCTATAGCCCGCACATCCACACCCTGCGCATCGTGACGGTCAACGAGAACGGCATGCCTCGCATCGTGGGCGGTTACCTGCGCATCCCCAACAAGTTCTCTGGCGAGGCCAACTACATCATCATCGACAAGGACAACGCCGAGAAGTTCAACGTATTCATCGACTTTAACGGTGAGACGGGTGCCTTCGGACCTGGCAAGCTGACTTGCGTCAACAGGTCGGTCCTGACCAACGAGCATCCCGACAACGGTCTGCCCCTCTCGGGCACCATCGAGAACTACGACGAGCTCAAGCGCATTGTGATGGGCATCGCCCAGCGTTTCAGCACCATCGAGTACATGGGCTTTGACATCGGCGTGACCGACGCGGGCTTCAAGTGCATGGAGATCAACTCTCATCCTGGCATCAAGTACATGCAGATCTTCAAGCCCATCTACGACGACCCGTTCCTTGGTGACTACTTCCACAGGAAGGTGGCGGCAATCGACGGGCTCGACGCCGAGGGCAAGCACGCTCGCAACGGCATTGCGCGATAGTCGCCTATGCTGACGTACACCCACATCGCAGAAGAGGGCGAGGTCCGCAGGGTGCTGAACGCCTGTGCACCCGCGTTCCACGATCAGTCTTATAACGACCCCGAACGCATTGCGGAGCTCGCAAAGAAGTTCGCACAAGCGGCACGGGTGCTGGTTGCCTACGAGCAGGACGAACCGCGCGGCTTCTGCGCCTACTATGCCAACGACGCGCAGAGCAGAATCGCGTATGTCTCGATGATTATCGTGGCGCCCGGCATGCAGGGGTTGAGCATTGGCTCGCATCTGCTCGAGGGCGCCATGGACGACGCCCGAACCTGTGGTATGGCGCACATGCGCCTTGAAGTGGCTTGCGACAACGAGGGGGCCGTGCGTTTCTACCATCGTCACGGATTCACCGAGGAGTCTGTGCAGGGCGACCACTGCTTCCTCAGACGGCCGCTCTAAGCTTGAGGGAGCTAAATATGCATCGTGGGCAACATTGGGCTGAGGGTAGGAAGGCCGGACGCACAGCCGAGCAAAGACTTGCAGTTGTCGTCATGCTTGTCCTCGTGGCTGCGACAGGCCTGTTCTGGTGTGCCCAGAAGAAGGGCTGGTTCTTGGACGAGGTATACACCTATGGCCTTTCCAATAGCCACTACGCCCCCTTTGTCAGAGACCTCAAGTCCGGGAACATGGTGGATGCGATCTATGACCGCACCGAACTGACCGACTACCTCTCGGTACAGGACAACGAGCGCTTCGACATAGGATCGGTTTGGTACAACCAGCAACAGGATGTGCATCCGCCCCTCTACTACCTGTTGGTCAACTTCTGTTCCTCGCTCTTTCCCGAGTCATATTCCAAATGGCTGGTACTCGTTCCAAACCTGCTGATACAACTGTTGACGGCATGCGTGCTCTTCCGCCTGCTGCTCGACTTGACTGACCGCGTAGAAACATCCATCTTCGCAACGCTGCTGTACGCGATCTCCACCACAGGCATAGAGACCGTCATCTATGCGCGCATGTACGTCCTGCTGACACTGTTGACGGTCTTGCTTGCACTCAATCTCAACCGCTTGCTCGATGACTGGAACCTGTGGCGCGTTCTGGGCATTTCCGTTCTCATAACACTTGGCATGCTCACGCAATACTACTTCGTGTTCTACGCCTTCTTCTCCTGTCTGGCGTGCCTGCTCGTCCTCTTGGCCAGACGCGACTTCCGCCACGCGTTGGTCTTTTGCGTGTTGGGCGTCTCGGGCGTGGCGTTGTTCGTAGTCATCTGGCCTGCGGTCATCACCCATGTGCTGACGGGCCAAGCTGGTGGCCCGTCAGGGACGGGAGTGCTCGCGAGCCTCCTTGCCTTTGGCAACTATCCCCACAAGCTCCTGATCTACGCCTATTACATCCTTAAGGGGATGCCAGTCGGCGCAGTGTTGTGGGCCTTGTCGCTGGCTAGCCTGCCAATGCTGGTGCACCTACGCAGGAAGCGCTTTCCGGATGATGCCCACATTCCGTATTCGAAGCTGTTCGTCGTGGTGGTACCCGCCTTCGTCACCTTGGTGGTGGCGGCAGTCGCATCTCCGTACGAGCATCTGCGCTACGTCTACAACGTGTGCCCTCTCTTTTTCGTCGCCTTGGGAGTGCACCTCTCTCTGCTTGAAGGCACCGCTCCGACTCGTACGCTCCGCGTGGGATTCTCGACTGCAGTCATGCTCACCCTTCTGGGGTCGGCGGTGTGGCAGCCCGAGTATCTCTACCCGCAACAGGCCACGTATGAGGCAGAACTCGCCCCATATCAGGATGACCCCTGTGTCTTCCTAGACAACAACCACATCGTTCCTCTCACTCAAGAGATTCCTCGTCTCCTGGCCTTTGACGAGGTGTATGTCACCGACGACCCCTCCTCAGAGCGTCTTGCCGACTATATCGAACAACGCGACTCGACTGACGTGGTGGTCTATGTCAGTCTGTTTGGGGAGCACGACTCGTACAACACGGGAGACGCTGCCAACACCATGGCAGAAGCGCTGGGGTACCAAGACGTCGTGCCACTCTACGCGTATGACCATGTGAGAGCCTATCTCTTGCACGAAGGAGAGTGAGAATGCACATTGCAGTAGTTGTGCCCTGTCATAACGAAGAAGACTCCATCCCACACTTCGTGAATCGTATGACGTCGGTGGAACGTGACCTCACTCCATGGCTCACCGAACCAGTATCCTACGTTCTGGTCAATGACGGCTCTACTGACGGCACGCTCGCGTGCATGCGAGAGCTCAACAAGCGGAACGATCGCTGGCACTACATCTCCTTCTCGCGTAACTTTGGCAAGGAAGCTGGCCTGCTCGCAGGCATGCGCATGGCCTTGGAGCTCGGGAGCACGCATGTCGCGGTTATGGATGCAGATCTTCAAGACCCTCCTGAGCTCTTGGTGCAGATGTGCGAACGCATTGATGGGTCAGAGTTCGACGCCGTTGCCGCCTATCGCAAGACGCGTGAAGGCGAACCTCCCATTCGCAGCTGGTTCGCGCACAGATTCTATGACTTCATAAACAAGGTCTCAGAGACTACGATGCGTGACGGGGCACGCGACTTTCGCCTGATGACTCGACGCATGGTGGAAGAGATCTGTGCCCTACCCGAGGTTGGCCGGTTCTCGAAGGGCCTCTTCATGTGGGTTGGCTTCAAGACGGACTGGCTGGGCTATGACAACGTCGAGCGCGAGTTCGGTACCACCTCATGGAACTTCCTTGGACTTGTTCACTACGCCATTGATGGCATCTTGGCGTTCTCCATCTGGCCCCTCGAAGCAATCTCGGTCATTGGTGTGGCTCTTTCAGCCCTATCGCTGTTCTTCCTGCTGTTCATATTTATACGCGCGCTTCTGTTTGGTGATCCGGTAGCTGGTTGGCCTTCGCTGATCTGTGTCGTCACCCTGCTTGGCGGCGTGGAGATCCTTGGCATTGGCACCATCGGACTGTATCTCTCCAAGGTTTATTCCGAAGTAAAGAAGCGCCCAAACTATATCGTCGACGAGCAAAGATAGCTCGCCTCACGTTCTTCCCATCCTTTCGAGGCCACCGCTCTCGATGACAAAGAAGCCGGGTCAACGAGCGTGTCTCGTTGACCCGGCTTCTTCTAGCGCTCGTTTGAGCTAACTAGTGCATGATTCGAACCATGCTGGCTGGAATGCTCGCGCAGGTGTTCGTGTAGCTAATCTCAGCTCGAGGACGTGACCACACACGCGTGTACCTCGGCATATTGTGATAGACCCAGCTTGCGTGCGCCCTGGTGAGTCTGATGCAGCCGTGCGAGATGCGCTTGTTCATCTGGCTTGCCTCCGACGACCCGTTGATCGTCGAGTGAATCGCCCAGACGCCGTTAAGGAAGTATCCGTAGGTTGCACCTGAGTAACCAGGCAGATCGACGCTCTTACCGTACACTCCAGCCGACATCGTCAGCGGCTCGCCGTCATTGTACTGCTCGCCTGCGCCGTCACCCAGCCTGAAGGCGCCCCTAAAGCTGCAGCTCTTACCGTCGTCGCCAGGCATGCCAGTTGCGCACTCCCAGTCGTGGATGGGTTCCCAAGCACCAGCCTTACCCTTAAAGATCAGGAAGCGCGGCTTATCGGTATAGATTGCAATCAGGTACTTGGTCATGCTCGACATGTTCTTGATGTCGTTGTAGAGCACCCATGCCTGCGAGCTCGTCGTGATCTGCTTGCCGCTCTTGAAGTAGCTCATGACATTCTTGTACTTGGCCCAGCCAGTCGATCCGACAAGCTTCCAGCTCTGACGCGCCTCGCGGCTAGCCGTGTCGTCGGTTACCTGAGTCGCCGTGCTACCCGTGCCAACCGTGGAGTTTCCTGTGATGTCCAGCGCCTTCTTGGTGCCATTGTTGATCAGCTTGACAAACCCACCGTCGGCGATGCCGGCAGTCCAGACCTGATTCTTGTCTCCACTCTTGTACGTCTGCTGGACCACGCTGCTTCCAGAGACGGCAAGCACCTTGCCGGACTTGAGATTGGTAATGATGTATCCACCGCTTACCTGCTCGACAATGAACTTCTGGTTGTCGCCGTTATTGTCCTTATAGACATTGATCTTGGTGCCAGCCGTTGTCGATCCCTTTGGGTTGTCCAAGGCAACGCCACTCAGCCTGGCATCGATCTCGACAAGACCCGTCTTGAGGACGATGCCCGTCTTGATGGGAGTCACCGTCTTGCTTGCACCGCCAAGCACGTGACCGTCAATGACGCTCTTGATCTTATAGGAACCGCTATGCCAGACGATCTGCCACGTATCGTTCTCGCTCGCCGCGGTCGCATGATTGCCCTGCTGGGTCACGCTGCCCTGCTGGGTCACGTCCGTACTGGGCACGTAGTTGATCCAACCGCCAGACGAAGCCGTGCGGATGCGCCAGAGGTCCGTGCCACCAGCAGAGACGAGCTCGAAGCGCTGGTTCAGTGCGTTGTTATCCTTGTAGAACGAGAGCTTTGCTCCGTTCGCCGTCGATGCCTTGCTCACGTCCAGCACCTTGTTGTTGGCATCCTTGATTTTGTAGATGCCGGGCGCCAGCAGTGCTGAGCGGATGAGCGTAAACGAGTTGTTGGCGCGCCCATTGTTCTGTGCGCCAGTCAGGTTGGTTCCATTGCTGGCAGTCGACTCAGAGGCGGCGCCAAGGGAAAGGCCAGTCATCTTGTTCACGAGGGTGTAGCTGCCGTCAGCGTTCTTGCGCACGCTCCACAGCTGGTTGTCCTTGCCAGAATACGTCCACTGGATGACGTTGGTACCGGGCAGGATGGAGCCACCACGAACGTCAAGGACCTTGTTGGTGCCCATGATCCACACGGAGTAGAAGCCATTGCCCTCGTACTGCAGGTAGACGTCCTGATGGGGCTTCCCGTTCTGCTCATACACCCAGACGTTCGCACCATTGGTCGTAAGGGCCCTGCGAATCTCAAGTGCCAGGTTGGTGCTTGGCACCTTCACCCGATACTTTCCCTCAAGAGTGGTCTCTCCACCACTTACGGCTTCACGGGCAGTGTCGACCAGATAGAAGCTCTGGTTGCCCTTGGGAGTGGTGCTGCGCGTATACGTGATGAACTCGGAGCGCTTCTCGGGCTTGCCGCCGCGAACGTCGAGCGCCTTGGCGTTGTCGAGATAGGTAATGGTGGCGTCGCTGAGACTCTGCTGAAGGCCCTGGGGGACCATCTGAAGTCCGTTGCCATAGCTCGTACTGTTGGTCACGAATGCCCACAGCTGAGAGGCGAGGCCTTCGACCAACTTGGACAGATAGATCAGACCCCTGTCCTTGGTGGCGGTGAGCGCCAGGGTGCGATCGCTGTCGGGCATGATGGTGTACCAACCAGACTCGGTCTTGGCGATGTGCCACTTCTGGTTGTCGTTGCCGTTGTAAGTCCACGTGATCAGCTTGGCGCCCTCGCGCACACTACCCTGTGCATCCAAGACGAGACCAGCAAGACCAGTCTTGTCGGTAGCGGCGAGGCCAGCCTCGATGACATAGGTTCCCTCGGTCACTTCTTGGCTTCCCTCGGGAAGGGCGGGAGCATCGTCGGATGCGGTTGTCAGCGTGCGCTCGTCGTCCTTGGCAACAGTCGTGACCTCGGTAGCATCCTCGGCCTCCACAGGAGCATCCTGCTTCGCATCTGCTACCTGATCTGTCGCCTGATCCGTTTCCTCGTCCTCCAGGGCATCGACGGAATCGCCAGTCACCGCAACGGTCTCGTCTTGATCCGTCGCATCGATCAGAGCCTCGTCCTCGCTGACCGTCTCGGTCTCGGGCGCGACGTCGTTGTTGTCAGAAACAGATGCAAGCTGTTCGATCTGCTCTTCGGGCAGCCCTTCTTCGGCGAGGGCGGTACTGGGCAACATGACAATTCCCATACCGAGCGAACAGACGGTAACAGTCGCCAGAACGCCCCTCTGCCACCATTTGAAACATGAGCGCATTTGTCCACCAATCATACAATCCAAACCAATTGCATAGTTTGTAGATGATAACACTCGCTATGCCCTTGACCTTGCGTTCTTACTTCCCGTTCATCAGTTGCGAAGAAAGCAACCACAAATCTTGACGAATTCGAGCGCTTTGTTGCAGAAGCCACTGTAGAAGTGCCACCTTTGGCACGCATTCGTCAAAGTGTCGCGAAGGTGAGCGCCTCGCCGAGGTTACGCAGAGCACCGTGCTTCCAGGCATCACAGCGACCGAGGCCGACAAGACGCTCGAGAGCCGAAGCGTCCCTGAGAGAGAGGTACGTATCGACCATCTGAGACTCCGTCGTCCCCAGTCGATCGCCAAACACGCGCCTGAACTCCTCCACCTGGGCGAAGGTGGCGCGGGCCGTGTCGCGCTTCTGATCCAGCGCAGCCAAGGCGCGCGCGACGGTAAAGCGATCGGCTCCCACTGAATTGTCTCCGTGCTGTCGATACGAGATCGTTGCCCGATCGAGATGGATTACCTCCCCAAAGGCAGCCACCACCAACGAGGCCCACCAGTCATGCATGATGAGGGCGTCTTCGTTCACCGTCTCCTGACAGAGCTCGAGCGCTGGGGCGTTGAGCATCATGGTGCAGCCCGTCACAACGCACGATGCGAGGAAATACCCCATGGTGAGCTTCGAGGCATCCATCCCCGAGTACGAAAGGAAGGAAGGCGACAGTTGCGCGAGGTTCTGGTCGACCACGCGCAGGTCGGTGCAGACCAGCAACGGCTTGCCCACGCGAATCTGCTCATAGTTGCGCATCGCGACCAGCGTGAGCTCGACCTTGTCCTCGTCCCACACGTCATCCTGGTCGCACGTCATCACATAGTCGGCTGTCGACAGCCTTATGAGCGCCATGAAGTGCCTCTTGGCACCTCCGTACCTTTCGCCATCCAACACCACATGTATTCGCTGGTCCATTGCCTCATACTCGCGAAGGATGGCAAGGGACCCGTCGCTCGAGCAGTCATCCGACACCAGAAGCTCCCAATGGCCGTAGGTCTGGTTTCTGATTGACTCGATCTGCTCGCGCAGATACTGCTCGCCGTTGTAGACGGCCATGAGAATCTGCACACAGGGGTTATCTACCACGTCTTCCCACCATTCCGTAAAGGTCGAGAGCAAGGGCGAAGAGGTGGCGGTGACGCGCGAAGAGCCACACCGCCAACCTGTTTGCAAGGGCATCGCCAGTCGGGTGGCGCGGGCTCGCATAGGGCTCGCCCCTCCATCCTGGAAAACGGTCGTCGAGCCAAGCTGCATAGTGCCGCAGGTTTTGTCGCGCCAGCAGGCGTCCGTCTCCGGCACAGGTGAACAGCAGGAACCACGTGACCAGCCTCACGAAGTAATGACACACGATGGTCGGAGGCACGATGCCGCGTCGGTCCAGTTCTCCGAGGATGTCATTCATCGTCGCCTCGAAGCGCAGCCCCTCCGAGCGGCGCTGCTTGGTATTGGACACGCTTTCCGTGTTGTAGAACCAGTTGTAGCCTGCGGTCGGCACGATGGCGACCCTCTCTGCCAACAGGATGGACGGCAGCGTGAAGAAGAGGTCCTCGTCGATGTTGGTGGGCAGGAAGCGGAAGCCTTCGCGTCGTACGAAATCGCTGCGGTAGAGCTTGGCCCATGCGGCCTCCACCAGATACGGAGCCCATTCGTCGCCCTCATGGGGGACGGCCTCGAAGAGCACCTTCCCATCCTGCGTGGGACGACGATACCCACCGCACACGACCTCGGCTCCCGTAGATAGGGCCGCATCGACGAAGGCCTCCAGCAGGCCGAGGTCAAGCCAGTCGTCGTTGTCGAGGAAGCACAGGTATTCGCCTTCGGCGAGCTCTATCGCCCGATTTCGCGCTGCCGCAGCACCCGCATTCGCCTGATGCTCGACCAGCACCTGCGGATGAAGCTCGGCATAGGTGTCGAGCAGGGCGGCGCTTCCGTCACGCGACCCGTCGTCGACTGCCACCACCTGCACGTTCTCGTATGTCTGCTGCAACACGCTGTCCAGACAGCGGGCCAGGTAGCGTTCCGCGTTGTACACGGGAATGAGGACTGACACCAAAGGCCTTTGGGATGCCGCAGCTCTCTCGTCGGTCTTCATGTCTACCGCCAAGGTCCGCCGGCCAGGATGCCACCGATGTGTTCGGGAACGATCCAATGCACCGCCACAAAGCAGAACAGTGCCACATATGCCACCGCAAACAGGATGAGGGCGGCCGTTCCCGCCTTCCTCAAGGCCCTGCCGGCCCCCTCCTGCAGGTACAGACCGCTGCCTACGGCATCCATTCCGGATCCAACCACCAACGCAAGGGGAAGAAGCGCACCCATGAGATAACGGCCCTGGGGCTGATAGTCCGACGCCCAGGAATAGTAGACGGCAAAGGCGAAGACGACCAGCCCGCACACCGCCAGGGCACAGCGCACCGCTGCGCGTCCGTCATAGCGCCTTCCCCTGACAAGGTGGATCGGCGCGACGATCGCGCAAGCCGCTATGGCGCCCCGATAGGCCAGGTAGACCTTGGGCGACAGCCATGTGGTCATGTAGCCAAAGCACCCTATGAAGCTCTTGACGGTCTGATCGAGCCAGCTGCCATCAGAGACGTTGCGCACCAGTTCGAGCGGGCTCACACCACTGCTGCGCAGTGTGGACTTCACGCTTGGCTTGAGCCAATCGACGGCATACTGCTCCGACATGGCCGACGAGGTCGCACGTCCAAACAGGTCGCCATCGTACAGCAGGTAGTTTCGCGCAAAGAACCAACCGCCCACCGCAAGGGCAACCACCGTGATGAGCACCGCATGGCCCCATAGCTGGCGCCTTGTCATCTCATTCGCGCCGAGCGCGCGGCGAGCCGTGGCAAAGTACACGGCCACCGAGGCCAGCAGGTAGATATAGGTAAAGTAGTAGCTGAGGGCACACACGCCCAGGCCTATGGCCAACAAAAGGCACGACGGCACATCCCAGCGACGTTCGATGCCCACAAGCCAGGCATGGATGATGAGTGCCGTGGCAAACACCTCCATGGCGTCTTGGTTCAGATACGACCCGAGGAACACCACCTGCGGCAACAAGCCGACAAACAGCGCCAGACAATAGGGCGCAAGGGGACTGTCGAAGACCCTCTTGCCAATCTTCTCGCACAACAGCGTCGTTCCCGCCATGAACAGGGCGGACGGAAAGCGCGCCGCCACGATGAGTGCCTCCTCTGACATCGTGACCAGGCTCACCAGGCGTATGAACACAAACGAGAGAAGCGAGGCGCCATAGGGCGTAAAGGCGTACGAGGTACCCCACCAAGGGTTTCGAATCTCGGGGTCGGTACCTATCGGCAGCTTTCCATGCTCGAAGATGTAGAAGGGTATCGGCAGGCGCATGTACTCGTCGGGCGCATGGTCTATGGGCAGTCTCGTGCTCCACAGCAGGCACAAGGCAAGCGTGAGGAAGGGGATAACATAGTCCACGTAGCGATGCCTGGCCAAGAAGGCGGCCAGAGATCCTGCCGGCGAGACCTCTCTGCCGTCGCGGGTAGCCATATGTCGTATGTGCTTTGTCATAGGTAGCGATCTTGTCTCCGTATGGGGCCAACCGAAACCGCGAGCACTCGCATCGGATAGCCAGTCCTTAGCTTGACGGCAGACCCCCGTTGCGGTTGCGCCGAACTTCGGCGCCTTGCCTGCTAGTGCCGCGCCGTCTCCAACACGATGTCACAGATGCGGTCGACGTCCTCGAGGGCCAGGTCCGCATACATCGGCAGCGTGAGCACCCTGTTGGCGATGTCTGCGGCGATCGGCGTGGCAGACGAGTCAAAACGACCCTCATAGCACGAGAAGTCCGTCGTCAGGGGATAGAAGTACTTGCGTGCATGGATGTCCTGGGCCATCAGGGCGTTATAGACCTCGTCACGCGTACGACCGAAGGAGTCGCCAAAGACCACGGGCATGTAGGCATAGTTGGAAGTCACGCCTTGCGCCGGCTTGCTCAGGCGCAGGCCTTCCGCGTTCTCCAGCCGCTCCCAGTAGCGCTCTGCGACAACCCTTCGCTTGGCAAGCTCGTCGTCCAGATGACGCAGGTTGCAGATGCCCATAGCCGCCACAAACTCGTTCATCTTGGCGTTGCCACCCACGTATTCGCAGGTCTCCACACCTGTAATGCCAAAGTTCTTCCACTGGTCCAGGCGCACGCGCAGGGTTGGGTCGGCAAAGCACACCGCACCCCCCTCGATGCTGTTGAAGGCCTTGGTGGCATGGAACGAGAACATCGAGGCGTCGCCAAAGGTTGCGGCGGAGACGCCGTCGCGCCGCACGCCAAACGCATGCGCCGCGTCGTAGATGACCTTCAGCCCATGGCGAGCGGCGATCTCTTCGATGGCAGTGGTGTCGCACAGGTTGCCATACACGTGCACGGGCACGATGGCGCAGGTATCCTCGTCGATCAGGTCCTCGATGAGCGACGGGTCCATGGTGTAGTTGTCCGGAGTGATGTCACAAAACACCGGCTCCAGGCCCTTGCGGACGATGGCGTGCGTCGTGGAGGCAAAGGTATAGGGCGTGGTGATCACCTTGCCGTGCAGCTCCATGGCCTCCAACACGCACTCGAGGGCCTGGTGGCCGTTGACAAAGAGAGCAATGTCGTCGACCTCCAGATATGCCTCAAGAGCCCGCTCGAATTCCTGGTGCTTCTCGCCCATATTGGACAGCCAGTGCGTCTCCCACAGCCTCTTGATCTCGTCCACGTACTCCTCGAAGGGAGGCATGGACGAACGCGTAACTAGGATGGTGTCATGTGCCATAACTCAGGCCCCCTCTCGTGTACGCCCAAGTCTACCCGCACGAAGCGTGGAGACGAGGTAGGAGAGTTCTTCGACATGGAAGAGCCATGCCAGAGCAAGGTAAGCGATGGCCATGGCAAGGGCCTCGACAAAAACGAGCAGGAGGCCATCGAGGCCTGTGAGGCTGACGGTATGGGCAAGGGCCGAGGCGGCGGCAGCCAGCACGAACGCAGGTGCGATATCGCGAACCTGCTCGAGGTAGGAGTAGCCGATCACGCGCTTGTTGGGATAGGCGTTGATGAAGGTGGATGCGACGCCCACAAAGATGTAGCCGGCTACGATACCCACTAGGTCGCCCACCACAAACGCCATGAACAGCAGCGTGACAAGCCCAACGGTCTTCTTGATCACCTCGAGGCGAAGGAACAGGTCGCTGCGCCCCATGCCGTTAAGTACCTGCAAGTTGGTCGTATGGATGGGAAGCAGCATGTAGATGATGCAGTACATCTGCAGGAAGGGCACGCTGGGAAGCCATTTCTCGCCCAGCAGAACCAGCACCAACGGCCGAGCGACAAGGGCGAAGGCGGTCATGGCGGGCACGATGAAGAACGTCGACGTCTTCAGGCCGCGCCGTGCCAAGGCCTTGACCCGTGCCGCATCGTCTTGCACGCGAGAGACCGCAGAGAGCACCACCGGCTGGATGGATCCATCGAGAATCAGGCCAAGTGCCTGCGGATAGCGCTTGCCCTGCGTCACATAGCCAAGGTCGGTCTTGGTAAAGACGCGTCCGATGATGAGATCGGACAGGCTCTGGTAGCCTTGGTCAAGGAGTCCCGAGGCCAGCAGCTTCCACCCAAATCCAAAGAGCGTGCGCGCCCTGACGGGATCGAACACCAAACGGGGCTTCCATGGTATCTGGAAGGCAAGCACCACCGATTTGACCAGCTGGAAAAGCACCTGCTGGACCACCAGGGCCCAGATGCCCACCCCAGCCATAGCCGAGGCGATGCCACCCGCACCCGATATCAGCGCCGCAAGGACGGTGGCGCGGAAGGTCTTCTCGAACTCGAGGTTTCGCGCAACGATCGCCTCTTGGGTGGCATTGTAGGCGTTGATGAGGAGCACCACTGTCAGGCCCCGCAGGGGCCACACGATCGCCGGCGCACGATAGAAGTCCGCGACAGCGGGCGCGGTTACGAAGATTCCCGCATAGAGTGCCAGAGAGATGGCCAGGCTCATCCAAAAGACCGTTGAGTAGTCCCTTTCGTCTGCCTCGCTTGCCTGCACGATGGCCGTGTTGAGTCCTGACTGGACAAACACGTTGCCGATGTTGACGAACACGACCATGATGGCCAACAGGCCAAATTCCTCGGGCGAGAGGATGCGCGCCATCACGACTTGGACGACCAGCTGGATGACCGACGAGCCTCCCTGCTCGAACAGCTTCCAGAAGAACGATGTAAACGCCTTTTCCTTCAAGCTTTGCTTTGCCATGCAGACCTCGTCGGTTGGGGTTTCTTCGAACCTACAGCCTACAGTAGATGCGGTAGGCCAAGGTGTGGAGCGGACGCATGTATGTGTAGAGGAACGAGTCGATGCGCGCCGGCAGGCTCTCCGTGGCAAACGTCTCCGGCCAGTGTGACCTGAGCTGCCGGTAGTCGCGTATGTCCTTGCAGAACTCGTAGTCCATACGGTCGATGCCGCGTAGCACGGCATCGTGGAAACGACCGTCGGTGGCATCGTCGAGCGTCTTCAGCAGCGTGACGCGAGCGTCGTGCCGACGCTGTGCCACGGCGCGCATGTCGTCGCTCATGAGCGAGGTGCGATTGACCGAACTGCCCGCCATAAAGCGGTAGGCGCTCATGATGCGGTCCAGATAGTACAGACCTCCCTCGTAGGTGGCCATGAAGGTCATGACCTTCTGGTCCCCGTCGGCGGCAAGCGCCCTCTGGGGCGACTGAAGATAGGCGGCAAAGGCATCACGACGCACAAAGATGCTATTGGTCGAGAAGCACTGCACGTGCGTGATCACGTCGTCCGGGTCCACGTTGCAGTCGCGCTCGTAGAACCGCTTGACCGAGAGGCGCTTACCCGAGCTCGCCTGCACGTTCTCGTTGGCATGAACGCATCCGGCCAACGAGGGGTCCGCCTCCATGACGTCGAACTGACGCTGGAGTTTGGTGGGGTCGGTAAAGTAGTCGTCTCCCTCGCACAGGGCAAGGTAGCGTCCACGCGCCTTTGGGAACAGGAAGCACTCGATGGGCATGTTGCCTTGCGAGTACTGGTTCTGGTCGTGGGTAATCGCCTGTATGCGGTCGGGGTAGCGTTCCTGATAGGAGAGCGCAATGTCCGCGGTTCCGTCAGTCGAGCAGTCATCGTTGACCAGAATCTCGAAGGGAAAGGAGGTCTCCTGCGCCAGAAAGCTCTCCAGTGCCTGGGCGATGTACGGTTCTTGGTTATAGGTAATGCACAACACGCTCACCAAGGGTTCGCTGTCATGACATGTGTTTGTCTCTCGATCCATCACGTGCACTTCCCTACGCAGCGGCATCAATCTGATACAGACGCATATCTCCCTCGGACAAGACCACGGTAAATCCGGGGGTATCGTCACGCACGGCATTGACGCCAGCCCATTCCTTCTGGCGATACCCTAGGTCCAGAACCGACCCATCTTCGTTGACGCCATTCTTTCCATCGCCTTGGTCAAGCTGCAAGAGATAGCCAATGTTCTGCTCGCGCACCTGCTTCTGCATCTCTTCGTTGCTGTCGAGCTCGTTGATGGATGCCTTGAGCTCCTTGCCCACCTTGCCTGGGTCCATGGCGTACTGCCGATACATCACATCGATGTCGTACACGGAGTAGGCAAACACACTGCCATCGAAGGGCATGTTGATGACCCTCTTGCCCTCGGGCACCACCTTGTGTACTTCTTTGAGAAAGGCCATCTCGTCGGAGGTGAGTGTCGCCCACTCGTACTGTTCGACATCATACGTGGTCACAAAGTTGTATCGCACCGTATCGAACGCGTACACGCGATACCCCCACCATATGAACTCGAAGGGGTAGTAGTTGTAGATAAGCATCAGCGCCGTCAAGATGACCGTGACCGTCTTGGCCAAAGGACCAGCGACGCGTCGGACGCTCTTGCGCTGGGAATGGGCTCCCTCGATTGGTTCTCGACGGCAAAGGGGCCATGTGACCACACGCAGAAGAGTATCGGCACCGACTGCAATGAGAGGTACGGCAAAGACGCACACCACACACGCTAGACGCCAGTAGTCGGCATACCAGAATCCCGCGATAATGTTCTTGGCGACGCCAGGCACGCCGTCTGCCACCACGAAGATGGCAGCGATCATCAGATAGGAGAGCGTCAGCCAGCGTCGCTCGTTGTCAGGCAGAAGGACGAATCCACCAATGATGACCAGGCCGCCAATGAGAAAGTGAAGCCTTCGTATAACGAAGTTGAGGGCAAGGGTCCACTTGATGGACTCAATGACATCGTTCTTTGCCAGACGCTTGTACCACACCACATTATGCAGGGGTGGAGCATAGACAAGAGCCATCCAGATGGCTGCGAAGGTAAGAAGCAAGACAAGCTCCGCCGCAATGCCTGCCTTCAGTCCATGCTTCTCCGTCACGCGCCGGCGGCATTGGTTCATGCAGAAGGGAATGAGAAAGACGCCGCACGAGAAGATGGCATTGGGCTGCAGGAGGGCCAGCGCCACCCCGCCAAGAAGAAACGCAATCACGCAGGACAGGGCATCGGAGACACCACGTGCGTCACCAAGCAGTCGTACGAACAGCGCCGCCACGACAGGCATCACGACAAACGACGCCATGTTGGGAAACATCGGTCCGTACAGCATGATGCGCCAAGGGAAGAAGGCTATGGACATACAGAAGAGCGCGCCGAGTAGGACGCGGCGGCGGGAATCGGAGAACAGGGTGGCCAGCAGCATGACACAGGAGAGCGGATACACGACCGCCGTGAAGGCCGCGTTCGTCGCATTCTCTGCAATTGGCGTGCTAGCGCCGGTCGCATTGCCAGCCATGGCAGCTATGCCATGCCATGCCGAGGGATAAAATCCCCCGGTGAACGATGAATAGTCCCTCGTGTTCATGAACGTGGTGATGTGGGTCAGATGCCACGCATTGTCATAGTTCTGCACGAAGGAGTCGGGTGTCACCAGGCTGTTGACGAACACGAAGAACGTCAATCCCATTCCCGTCAGAAGGGCAAACGCGAGGGCGAGGGCAATCGCAGGCAGCTCGATCCCAAACGGAAGGGTCATCCGTTCCGTCAGCTCATCCGAAACGGAGAGGGCTGCGCATGGCTTTGCCTTTGCCAACCGTTCTGCCAGGAACAAGACGCACCCCGTCGCCGCAACGGGCAGCGCCAGACTCGTCCAGCCACACGCCACGCCACGCTTGGCATAGAGGATTGCCATGACCGCATAGAGAGCCGTGCTCACCATGGGTGCAAGCATGATGCTCACCCATCGATCGGCACGCAGGCCACGCGCCACAAGATAGCCCGGTACCAGCAGAAAGGCCACCGCACATGCCATCGTTGCATAGAAGGTTACCCACATAGTTGCACTGCCTCATCTCATAGCGATCACTGTGCCAGATGCCACGGCAAAGCCGCCGACGGCATCTCGTTCATTATGGACCAGAGAGTCCGACACGCACCTTGCAAGCGTCTTCTCAACCATTACTGCGCTGACCACGCGCGTACACCACGTTGATCAGGCGCGCCACGGGAGCGGGCCAGAACCGCATGAGCATGGCAAGGTCTTCCTTCGTCCTGGTGTTGTCGCGGATGAGGTTCGAGGTCTCCGATTCCTCATGAATGCGATGGTGCATCAGAATCTCGGGACTGTACACGAACGATCCGTCCATCCTCGAGAAGCGCTCCCAGGCATCCCAATCGAGATTGCTCTTCATGCCACTCGTAAAGGGAGGCGTGGGCAGAAGGTCCATGTTGAGCGTGACCGACGGACAGCAGATCGAAGAACCCAGCGAGAGGATGGACCGCCTGACGAAGCTCGACGAGGTCGACCGTCTCCTTTTCATGGGTCGCAACAGCATGCGTTTGATGCGCAGCAGCTGATTGTCGTCGACCGTAGCCCCATCCCGAAGCTCGCCGTAGTTGCTGAAGAAGATGAGCGGGTTCTGGGCCTGATTCATTTCCTCAAGCATGACCTGGGCATATCTTGGCTCATAGGTGTCGTCCTGATGGGCGATGGTCACAAGCGGCGTGCTCGCCCGGCTTACGGCATGATTCCAGTCGCGTGCGATACCCGATTCCTCGCCACTCTCGTAGAGGGGCAGGCCAAAGTCATCCGCAACCTTGCGAATGCTGTCATTCGGCGTCGATGTGGCCATGATGACGATGCTCTTTGCGGTCTGCGCCATCAGCGAAGAAACGCACTCCCCCAGATAGGGGCTCTCACCATATGCACAGACAACAAAGGTGTGATCGGTGGTGTCAAACAAGGGAGGGCTCCTAGCGAGACTCGTCTTGGTCGGAGCCGTTCGTCTCATCCGTATGAGACGTGTCACCCACATCCATCAGCGCAAGCTCCTGCGTCAGCTCGTCAACCCGGTTCTTGAGAAGGGATATCTCAGCAGAGTCGCTGAACACCTTGACGAACAGAAACCCCACGACGCAGAAGAAGACGAAGTTGCTCGGTGACTGAAAGCCCAGGATGTGTGAGAAGGCGATTGCCAGCTCGGGAACGGCAGCCACCACCATCATGACGACAGAGGACACGACCCAGAAGATGGAGTCCACCATGAGGATCTTGTCCTTCTTGATCTTGTTGACCACCATAAGCATGGCGACAAGGGCACCGCAGAGAAGAAGTAAGCGCTGTTGCAAGGGCATGGGAACTCCTATCTGAACCACTGGAAGAGCAGGATAGATAGGCATGTCCTGCTCATGTAGGTGATAATGCTGGTGATGTTGAGGTAGCTCTCGCCGCCCTGGCGGTCCTGCATCTCGGCAGGAATCTCGACCACCTTGCCGCCACGGCGCAGCACGAGCGCCACCGTATCGGGCTCAGGAGCAAAGTCGAAGCGCTTTGCGAACTGTTCGATCATGGAGCGGTTGTACATACGCATGCCGCTCGTGGGATCGGTGATACGTGTCCCGGTGGTGGCGGCGATAAGGCTCGAGATGAGTTTTGACCCCATGCCACGGGGACCCTCGGGAGATCGCGTGCCATCAAGAAAACGGGAGGCGATGACGATGTCCGCGTCCTCTTGCTCGAGGACCTGCGCCATCGCGGGTATGTACTCGGGAAGGTGCTGCCCGTCGGCATCGAACTGCACGACCGCATCGTAGTCGTTGCGGTAGGCATACTTCATCCCCGTACGGAAGGCGCTTGCCAGACCAGTGTTGATGGCCAGGTTGATACCAGACGAGCCAAGACCTGCAACGATGGCGCCCGTCGAATCCTTTGACCCATCATTCACCACGACATAGTCAATGTCGGGACACGTGGCAGCCAGCTTGGCGAGGGTGTCATTCAGACACTCTTCCTCGTTGTACGCAGGTATGACAGCAAGAACTTTCATTGCGCACGCTTCCCAGCATCGGTGAGGCACCATCAAGACATTCCCAAGCGATCGCCCACATCGCTTGCAGAACACATACTAACAGTATTCGCGCAGGATGAAGCCGCCCTCCATCCCATCATCGCAGCGAGCGGCACGCCCACGGGTCGCAGCACCCCGCCACGGCCCCGTTTGGCTTCGCCTCGTCACTGCAGGCCAAGCGAGTAGATGACGATTCCCAAAAGGATGAGGGCGAGCGCACACTTCTTCTGGGTACCGACCCTCTCATGAAAGATGGTCACTCCAAAGAACGTGACGTAGAGGTAGCCCATGGCATCGAGGATGGGACCCATGGAAAGGGGAATCCCCTTATAGGCAAACACGGAGAGCAACGTCGCCGCGAAGAACATGGCGTAGGCAATGATAACCCGTGGATTGAGATACTCCTGCCACACGCTATCGTAGTGGCGCTGGGCGCTCTTCTTTAGGAGTACCTGCGAGATGGCGCTGATGAAGCCGCCCAACAGGCAGAGTGACACATAGGCAAAGGTACGACTCATCGAACAGCTTCCCCTTCGGCAGAGGAACCGTCGTCGTCACGCGCCGTGGCAAAGAGCACCACGCCTGCAAGGACCACCGCCGCGCCAAGCAGCTTGATGGGACTCAGATGCTCCTGGAAGATGATGCGTCCCCAAATGAGACCCCACACGAGCGTCACCGCCTTGTTGGCGTAGGCCGTGGTGAGAGGCATGCGCTTGATGACCTGCTGCCACACGATCGCATAGACGCCAAGAAGCGCGATGGAGGCTCCGTAGATGAGTATGAACCGCCAACTCATGAATGGCTGTGCCGCGGCAAGCTTGCTGCAGACGCTGCTGAGGGAATAGACGGCGAGCATCGCATGAAGCGCAACATACGCGAGGGTCATACTTGTCTTTTGTTCCATGCAGACACCCCCATATGAAAAGCGCCTCATTTCTGAGGCGCTGTACGATCTGGTGGAGATGAAGGGGCTCCCGCGCCATCTCCGACGGCGCTCCCAGGCCTCGCTGCGCTCGGCCCGCGACGCTCGCGCGTCGCGACCTTGCGGTTCGAGCCCATGCACCTCCGCGCCCTACGAAAGTGCCCCATTGCTGGGGCACCGGCTGTTCTGGTGGAGATGAAGGGGCTCGAACCCTCGGCCTCAGGCTTGCAAAGCCCGCGCTCTCCCAGCTGAGCTACATCCCCATATGTTCGTAATAACCGCCCCAGCGGCGACTCGGCTAGCGCTGGGGCGGTTATTCACAAAGAAGTGGTGGGCCTGACAAGGTTCGAACTTGTGACCTCCCGGTTATCAGCCGGACGCTCTGACCAACTGAGCTACAGGCCCAACGCGAGAATTAATAGTACACAAGCCCAAAGAGTTGGTCAAGGACTTTTTTGAAAAAAATGGTGAGCAATCTCGGTGCACCGTTTGTCCTGTTTTGCAGATTGACAGATGACACACGACGGCTTGCGGGTATCATGCCCACGTACCCACTTGCGAGAACGGAGCTCCGCTTGGTGCGCATGGAGATTCAGACTGTGGTAATCGGGGGTCTGCAGATGCCCTCTCTCGTCGTGCTCAAGCGTCATGGCGACGATGAGCAGGAGATCCATCTGCCCATCCGCATCGGGCCCATCGAGGCCGCAGCCATCACCTCGGGCATCGAGGACCACCCCAAAAAGCGTCCGCTCACCCATGACCTCATGAGCCAGGTGATTGACGCCCTTGGCGCGCGGCTGACCTCCGTCAGCATCGTCGATGTGCGCGGCACCACGTTCTATGCGACGCTGCAGCTTGTCGGAGCCGACGGTACGCGCACCGACCTCGACTGCCGCCCATCCGACGCGATTGCGCTCGCCGTACGGCGCGGCGTGCCCGTCTACGCGCGCGAGCAGGTGGTCGACACCGCTACGATGCCCGACTTCCAAAAGGTGAAGAAGGCCACCGAGGAGCAGGAACTCCAGGCCTTCCACGACTTTGTCGAGGGGCTCAGCCCCGAGGACTTCTCTTAATCCGACGCTCCCGCGCCAAGAAACAAAGAGTCCTTGTTATGACAAACGGGGCGGAAGGAACTTCCTTCCGCCCCGTACTTGTCAGTGATTCCAGCGACGCTACTCGTCGATCAGCGTCTCGTCGAGCGCTTCCTCACCGCCAATGTCGATCGGATCATCGTCAGCGGGCACACCAAGCTCGAGGGCACCCTGCATCGGGTCGACGCGGGCAGCCTTCTTCTTGTGTACCACCATGCGGGCAACGGCGCTCACGCGGTCGGACTCGTTGATGTTCATGACCTTGACACCCTGCGTGGAGCGACCGAGCTTGGAGATGTCACCGCTCTTGACGCGAATGACCACACCTTCCTCGGACACGACCATCAGCTCGTGTTGCGGGCCCACGACGCGGCAGGCCACCAAGTTGCCCTTGCGCTGCGTCATGGCGATGGTGTAGACGCCCTGGCCGCCACGCTTGTGTTCCGGGTACTCGGAGACGGGCGTGCGCTTGCCGTAACCCTTCTCGGTGATGACGAAGAGGTCGCCGTTGCCATTGGAGATCTCCATGCCCAGCATGGTGGCATCGTCCTTGAGGGTGATGCCGCGGACGCCCGACGTGGCGCGGCCAGTCGGCCTGATCTCGGACTCGTCAAAGAGGATGGCCTTGCCCGCGCTGGAGCACATGATGACCTTCTCGCCCGGCTTCACGCGATGGACGTTGACCAGCTCGTCGCCCGCCTTGAGGTTGATGGCAATGAGACCGTCGCGGCGGGTCTTGTCGTAGTCGCTCATGGCCGTCTTCTTGACCATGCCGCTCTTGGTGGCAAACAGCAGATACTCGTCCTCAGGGAAGCTGCGGCAGGTGATAACTGCCGTGGGATGCTCGCCCTCGTCCAGCTGCAGCACGTTGACCAGCGCAGATCCGCGGCTGTAGCGCGTGCCGGTCGGCAGCTCGTGCACCTTGACGCGGTAGACCTTGCCCTTGTTGGTAAAGAACAGTACGAAGTCGTGCGTGGAGGCCACAAAGAGGTCCTCGACGAAGTCGTTGTCCTTGAGCGAGAGACCCTGGACGCCCTTGCCGCCGCGCTTCTGCGAGCGATAGGTGGCAACCGGCAGGCGCTTGACGTAACCGGCATGGGTGCAGGTGACGACCATGTCCTCCTCGGCGATGAGGTCCTCCACGTCGAGGTCCTCGGCCGCCACGCCGGTGATCTGCGTGCGGCGCTTGTTGCCAAAGCGCTCGCCGATGACGGCCAGCTCGTCCTTGATGACGCCGAGAATCTTCTCGGGATGCTCGAGCAGGTCACGGTAGTAGGCGATACGCTCGTGCAGCTCGGCGATCTGCGCCACGAGCTCGTCGCGAGCCAGGCCCGTCAGGCGGCGCAGACGCATCTGCAGGATGGCCTCGCCCTGCACGTCGTCGATGCCAAAGCGCTCGTGCATGCGAGCCTTTGCCTCGGCGTCGTCGCGCGAGGAGCGAATGATGTGCACGACCTCGTCGATGTTGTCGACAGCGATGAGCAGGCCCTCGAGGATGTGCACGCGCTTGAGCGCCTTGTCGAGGTCGAACTGGGTGCGGCGGGTGACCACGTCGACCTGGTGGTCGATGTAGTGGCGCAGCATCTCGGGCAGGCTCAGCGTGCGCGGCACGCCGTCGACCAGCGCGAGGTCGATGACGCCAAAGTTGGACTGCAGCTGGGTGCGCTTGTAGAGGTTGTTGAGGACCACCTGCGGCACGGCACCGTTCTTGAGGTCGATGACGATGCGCATGCCCTTGCGGTTGGACTCGTCGCGCATGTCGGAGATGCCCTCGATGTGCTTCTCGTTGACCTGCTGCGCGATGCGCTCCTGCAGGGTGCCCTTGTTGACCTGATAGGGGATCTCGGTGACCACCAGGCGCTGGCGACTGCCCTTGCCGATGTTCTCGACGTGCACCTTGGCGCGCACCGTGATGGTGCCTCGACCCGTCTCGTAGGCCTCGCGGATGCCCTCGGTGCCCATGATGATGCCACCCGTGGGGAAGTCGGGGCCGGGAAGGACCTTCATCAGGTCGTCAACCGTGCAGTCGGGCTGGTCGATCATCATGTTGACCGCCGCAATGACCTCCTGCAGGTTGTGCGGCGGGATGTTGGTGGCCATACCCACGGCGATGCCCGACGAGCCGTTGACCAGCAGGTTGGGGAAGCGTGCAGGCAGCACGGCAGGCTCTGAGAGCGACTCGTCGTAGTTGGGCTGCAAATCGACGGTCTCCTTGTCGAGGTCGCGCAGCATCTCCATAGCGGCGTAGGTCAGGCGGCTCTCCGTGTAGCGCATAGCCGCCGGGGGGTCACCGTCGATGGAGCCGAAGTTGCCATGGCCGTCCACGAGCGGCAGGCGCATGGAGAAGTCCTGCGCCATGCGAACCATGGAGTCGTAGATGGCCGCATCACCGTGCGGATGGTACTTGCCCATGACTTCGCCGACCGTCCACGCACTCTTCTTGTGCGGACGGCTCGGTACGATGTGGGCCTCGTTCATGGCATACAGGATGCGGCGGTGCACCGGCTTGAGGCCGTCGCGCACGTCGGGCAGGGCGCGGGCCACGATGACCGACATCGAGTACTCCAGGAAGGAGGTCTTCATCTCCTGGCTCATCTCGATGGGCTTGAGGGCACCACCGTGAATGTCAGTGAGGTCGAGGCGTGTGCCCGCCTCGTCGGAGATGGTGTGCGAGAGGCTCGCGCCGGCGAGGTTGCGCTCGGGCTCTACGATGGGGTCGCCGTACTCGTCGAGCTCGGGCTCCTCGTCGTCGGCCTCATCGTCCTCGTCGCCATCGAAGATCTCGTCGATCTCGTCCTCGGCGTCCTCTTCTATCTCCTGATCGAGGTCGCGCTCGACGTCGTCCTCCGACCCATCAAACAGGTTGTTATCGTTATCAGCCATATCAATCCTTCAAGAGCGGTTGAGTGTCTGCCGTGTATTTCTCAGTCGAGACATCTAGCCTCATGGGGCCTTTCGTCTTCGTCCCTCGCGACCTCTGAGCAGAGACACACTCACGACTCCGATACCCATGCGAGCGAAGCGTGAGCGAGGGACGAAGACGAAAGGCTTCGCCCGTGCAGGTTAGATGTCCAGGAACCTCACGTCCTTCGCGTGCGTCTGGATGAAGGTCCTGCGCTTCTCCACCTGGTTGCCCATGAGATTTGCCACCGCGCGGTCGGCGGCCATGGCGTCGTCGATGGTCACCTTGAGCATGATGCGGTTCTTGGGCTCCATGGTGGTGGCCCACAGCTGCTCGGGGTCCATCTCGCCCAGGCCCTTGTAGCGCTGCACCGTGTACTTGGTGGAATCCTCGTACTTGGCCGCCTCGATGGCCAGCTCCTCGTCGGTATAGAGGTACTTGCCACCCTTCTTGCCCTTGGGCTTGAGCTGGTACAGCGGGGGCTGTGCCACGTAGATGTAGCCCGCGTCGATCATGGGCTTCATGAAGCGGTAGAAGAAGGTGAGCAGCAGGATGCGGATGTGAGCGCCGTCGACGTCGGCATCGGTCATGATCACGATCTTGTGGTAGCGGGCCTTGGAGATGTCGAACTCGGGACCGATGCCCGTGCCGATGGCCGTGATCAGCGAGGTGATGGTGTCGGACGACAGGGCGCGATGCTCCTGCACGCGCTCGACATTGAGAATCTTGCCGCGCAGGGGCAGGACCGCCTGGATGGAGCGGTCGCGGGCCATCTTGGCCGAACCACCTGCGGAGTCGCCCTCTACGATGAAGAGCTCAGTCATCTCGGCGTCGCGCACCGAGCAGTCGGCGAGCTTACCGGGCAGGCTCGCGCTCTCGAGCAGCCCCTTGCGACGGGTGGCCTGGCGCGCCTTCTGGGCGGCCATGCGTCCCTTGGCGGCCTGGTTGGCCTTCTTGAAGATCTCCTTGGCCTGGTTAGGGTGCTCCTCGAGGTATTCGGCCATGCCCTGAGCCACCACCTTGTTGGTGAGGGTGCGCATGTAGGAGTTGCCCAGCTTGGCCTTGGTCTGTCCCTCGAACTGCGGATCGGGGAGCTTGACCGAGATGACAGCCGTCATTCCCTCGCGGATGTCGTCGCCGGTGAGGTTGGCTTCCTTCTCCTTGAGGAGCTTATGGCTGCGGGCGTAGTCGTTGATGGTCTTGGTGACCGCCGCGCGGAAGCCCTCGAGGTGCATGCCGCCCTCGTCGGTGTAGATGTCGTTGGCAAAGCTCATGACCGTGCCCGAGAACGAGGTGTTCCACTGCAGGGCCACCTCGACCTCGCCCTTCTGGTCAGCTGGCGCGTCGGGCGCGGAGGTGCCGTTGATGTAGACGGGGTTGCGGTCCATGCCGGGCAGGACGGTCTTCTCCTCGTTAAGGAACTTGACGAAGTCGATGATGCCGCCGGAGTAGCAGAACTCCTCCACGCGCGGCTGCAGCTCGCGCTCGTCGATGAGCGTGATCTTGAGGTTCTTGTTGAGGAAGGCCGTCTCCTGCAGGTGGTCGTGCAGGGTGTCGAAGTCGTAGTTGGTGGTCTCGAAGATCATCTCGTCGGGCCAGAAGGTGATGGAGGTGCCGGTGGCCTTGCTCTTGCCCACCTGCTCCATCTTGCGGACCGTCTTGCCGCGGCTGAACTCCATCTCATAGATGCCACCATCACGCTTGACGCGTGCGATGAGCTTCTTGGAGAGGGCGTTGACCACGCTGACGCCCACGCCGTGCAAGCCGCCCGACACCTTGTAGGCGTCGTTGTCAAACTTGCCGCCGGCATGAAGCACCGTCAGCACGACCTCGAGGGTGGGGATGCGCTTCTGCGGGTGGCGTGCCACCGGAATGCCGCGGCCGTTGTCCTCGACGGTCACGGAGTTGTCGGGGTGTACCGTCACCTTGATGCGCGTGCAGAAGCCCGCCATGGCCTCGTCCACCGAGTTGTCGACGACCTCCCACACCAGATGGTGGAGGCCCGACGCGCTGGTGGAACCGATGTACATGCCCGGGCGCTTGCGTACGGGATCGAGTCCCTCGAGCACCTTAATGCTCGAAGCCTCGTAGGAGTTGTTGTTCTTCTTTGCCACGTTGCTCCTAACTCGCCTATTGCTGCGGGCGGGTGGCTCCCGCCCATCGGTCCCGTGCGAGCCGCGCGGCGCGACTGCGGGACCACTCGTGCACCGGACCGCAGAGGTCCAGCAACGTTCAATTCTACTCCATGAGGGACTATTGCTTCAGGCCTCAGGCAAACAGGGGTGTCAAAAAGCGCCTAGACTTCACGTAACGCCCTCAGAGGCCCAAATTTAGCGTTCTTCTGCGTTTTTGGTACCTTGGAGCTTTTCGCGGCGCAGCGAGAGCGTCACGGCCTTAGAAACGCTCTCCCTCAGACTCTCGGGCAGGTCGCAGACCAGCTCCTCAACCCGCTGACGCTCCGCCTCGTCGAGCGCAGGCAGCTCTGTAGGCGCGGTGGAACGCCTCTCGCGGGGTGCGTCGGTACTGCGGCGGGGCTTGCGGGAGATCAGAAACTCGATGCCCGACGCCTCGAAGCCGATGTTTGCCAGGCGCGCCAGATAGAGATCCTTGTTGACGCCAAAGTCGGTGGCCATGGCATGAGAGTCCACATACACGCCCAACACGGGCGCCGCACCCCTGACGCGCGAGGCCTTGAGGAACACGCCCATGGTGTGACGGCGCTCGCGGTCGCCGTTGGCGCGGTACCACGCGGTGGCTGCCCGCTGGTTTGCCGTCATGTGTGGGGCAAGCCTGTCGTCGAGTACCTCACGCATGATTCCGCCGACGCTCTCTGGGCGGGTCTCGCCAAACTCCATCTCCCAGCTATCCACCGTAGCTCACCACCTCGGAGGCCGCGAGCAACTCGGGCGGGAAGTAGCCGAGGTTGGTGGTGGTCACCACCGTCTGGATCCCCTCCTGGACGAAGCTCACCACGGCCGCGCGGCGGCGCTCGTCAAGCTCGCTCATCACGTCGTCCAGAAGCAGCAGTGGCTGCTCCCCCAGGATCTCGGCGCTCAGCTCTACCTCCGCCATCTTCCAAGCAAGTACCACCGAGCGCTGCTGACCCTGCGACCCATAGGTGCGTGCGTCGCGGCCATCCAACGCAAACGAGATGTCGTCACGGTGCGGGCCCACAAGCGTCTGCTGGCGCCGCAGATCATCGGCGCGGCCAGTCCCCAGGCGCTCGAGGAAGCGAGCCGTGAGCTCGTCTCGACCCATGCCCGGCACGTCGTCGCCGAGTGAGCACTCGTACGTGCACGTCAGGCGCTCGCCGTCACAGATGCGCGCGTACACCTCGCACACCTTGGGTACCAGGCGCTCAAAGAGCCGCAGGCGCGCGAGCAGCAGCGTGGCACCTCCCAGCGCGACCGAGGCATCCCATGCGTCGAGCAAAGCCAGGTTGGGCTGCTCCTCCTTGAGAAGGCGGTTGCGCTGTTCCACTGCCCGCTGGTAGGCTGCCAGCACCTTGGCGAAGCCCCGGTTGGCCTGACGCCCAAAGGAGTCCAGTTCCTCGCGCCGCTGCGAGGCACCGCGCTTGACGAAGGCCAGGTCGTCGGGGTTAAAGAGCACCGACATCAGGCTCTCGGGGACGTCGGCCGACTGGCAGGGCTTGCCGTTGCGGCGGAACTTGCGTCGCGAGCCCTCCACCAGGCACGAGACGTCCACCACGCGTCCGTCTCCACGCAGGTGCACGGTCGCCTTGGCGCTCTCGCACCCCTCTCGCACCAGCTGCACCGGGCGCGGCTTGCGGAAGGAGGCCCCCGCCGTGAGCAGCTGGAGAGCCTCCACGGTATTGGTCTTTCCCACGGCGTTGCGCCCGTGCAGGACGGTCATGCCTGGCGAGAAGGCTATGTCACGTTGCTCGAAGTTGCGCCAGTCGCGCAACTCGAGCGTGCTCACGAGCAGGCCCACGTCCTACATCCGCACCGGCATCAGCAGGTAGAGGTAGTTGATCTTGCCGTACGACTTGAAGATTGCCGGCTGCATGGAACCCTGTAGCTCGAGCGTCAGCTCGTCGGTGCCGGCCACGGCGTTGACGCAGTCGAGCACGTAGTGGAAGTTGAGCGCGATGGACATGCTGTTGCCCTCGATGTCGGCATCGAGCATCTCCGACGACTCGCCCCGGTCGGGAGATGACGCGGAGAGACCCATGAGATGGCCGTCCACGTCGGCGTCGAGGCGCACCGACGGGTTGGACGACGCGATGACCGACACGCGCTTGAGCGCCGCGCCAAACTGCCCGGAGTCGAGCTTGACCGACGTGTTGCAGTTGGACGGCAGCAGCTGGCGGTAGTTGGGGAAGTTACCCTCGATCTTGCGGGTGACGTAGGTGGTGTTGCCAAACACGAACACCACCTGGCTCTCGGTGGTACCCACCAGGATCTGGTCGGTCATCGACGGCGACGAGAGCACATCGTGGAAGGTAGCGCCGGGAACGATCGTCACAAAGGCCTCGTCGGTCGAGGAGGTCTCCACGTTGGAGTCGCAGACGGCCAGACGGTAGGAGTCGGTGGCCACCAGGCGGATGGTGTTCTCCTCGACGGAGAGCAGTACGCCCTGCAGGATGGGACGTGAGGTGTCGCGCGAAGTGACCTTGTACACCTTGTCAACCATCTCGGAGAGCAGCGCGCTGGGCAACTCGATGGAACGCTCGAGTGCGAAGGCTGGGAACTCCGGGAAATCACTCGCGTCGAGGGTGTTGAGGCGGAAGCGCGACTTGTGGCACGAGATCTCGACCACGCGCGAGCCTTGAGCCATGTCGAATGCCACCGCGGCGTCGGGCAGGGTCTTGACGATGCTGGTGAGGACCTTGCCCGAGACGACGGTCTCGCCCGGCTCCTCCACGTTGGCGGCAATGCGATGGCGGATGGAGATGGTGAGGTTGGCCGTCTGGAACTCGAGGGTGCCCTCCGCGGCCTTGATGTAGATGCCCGAGAGGTATGGGAGGGTCGAGTTGGTGGCCATGCCCTTGGATACCACAAGGAGCGCCTTGGCGAGAGACGACTGGCTGACGGTGAACTTCATGTTGCTCCCTCTTCTCTTCTTATATAGATATATAAAGACTAATAAAGTTGGTAAGTGCTGTCGAAATGTTCAAAGACGGACAAACGGGCAGGTCGATGGGCCTTGTCTCGGGTGTCAGATAGCCGTGGCCAATCAACACCCGTCAACACTGCCCTCTCTGTCGAAAACTTTCTCAACATCGAAACGGTACTTTTCGAAAGGTTTCGAAAGTTCATCAACAGAGTTTTGCACATCAGGTTGCATCCGCGATTTGGTCGCGCAGCGTCTCGATGCGGTCGTGGAAGATGCGGTCGCGCTTGCGGAAGTCATCGACCCAGGCGATGCTGTGCTTGACGGTGGCGTGTGTGCGCCCACCAAACTTCTTGCCAATCTCGGCGAGGGTGTTGTCGGTGAGCTCGCGCGTGAGCCAGATGCCCACGTGGCGCGCCTCCATCAGCTCCTTGTTGCGCTTGGACCCAATGAGGTCGTTGTGTCCCACGTCGTAGAACTTCTCCACTTGGCGCTGGATGTGGTCGACGGTCACGATGCGCTGGCCGGTGGGCCACTTCTGGCTGGCCACCTCGATGATGTCGGCGCGGGTGATCTCCTGGCCCGCTCGCTCGCGGCGGTTTGCCTGCATGAGGCACGATTGCACGAAGCCCTCGATGACCCTGATGTTGGTTCCTGCGCGCTCGGCCATCAGGCGTCTCATCTCGTCGGGGATGGTGCCGGCCACTCCCTCGACGTGCTCGTCGACGGCATCCTGGCGCATGCGGTCGTAGAAGGCGTTGATGAGGTTGAGCTTGAGCTCGTAGTCGGGCACCTGGATGGAGACCGACAGGCCGGAGTCCATGCGCGAGGTGTCGCGCTCGTCGAACTTGCTCTCACCCATGCCCAGCTGCGAAGGCGAGCGGTCGGCGGCCAGCACGATCTGCTTGTTGTGGCTCATCAGCGTGTTGAACGTCTTGAAGAAGAAGCGGATGGTGCCGCCGGCGGTCATCATGTTCTGGATGTCGTCGATGATGAGGACGTCGACGTTCTGGTAGCGGGCGGTCATGTTGCTCGACGCCGAGGCGCTGGTGCGGTCGGTGGCAGCCATGACGTATTCGTCCACGAAGTCGGCGGCCGCGCGGTAGATGCAGGTGCGCGAGGGATCGTTCTTGGCGATGTAGTTCTGGATGGCCCGCAGCAGGTGCGTCTTGCCCAGTCCGCTCTTGCCATAGATGAACAGGGGGTTGTAGCTGCTGTTGTCGCCGTTGGCCACCTGCTTTGCCGCCTCGAGGGCGTAGCGGTTCTCCTCGCCCGCGACAAAGCGCTCGAACGTGAGGCGCGAGTCGTTCTCGGTGATCATGTCGCTCATGCGCTCGACGTAGGCAGCCTCCTCACTCATGGCGGGTTGCATGGCACGCGTGGGCACGGGTGCCGGCGCGGGCTGGGGCTCGGAGGTGACCTCGCTCAGGCGCGTGAGCTCCTCAGGTGAAACCTCGCTTGCGACGCGCACCGTGCGGGTGTCCTTAACGAGGTCGACAACCAGTGCCAGGTGCTGGAAGGATGCCTGCTCGAGGCACTCCTCGACGATGTGAGCGTGCTGGGTGACCTTGCGCTGTGCAAAGCCGAGAGTCGTCGAGACATGGAAGGTCTCGTCGTCCATCGATGTGGGCACGCAGCTCTCTATCATGGCAACGACCGAGCGGTTGACGTCATCCCGCGCGGAGAGCAGCGCCATGACGTCCTCCCAGAGCAGGGCGGCGTCAGAATCTTGTGAGGATGCCATTGGTCCTCCCGGCTCGAATCAATGTTGAAAAGGCACTCCATTATATGTCGAAAAGTACCCTTGCCAAGACCCTTTGTCGAAAAACTCGGAGAAGGGAATCACGTGTCTTGGCAGATGGACGTGCTTGATTGGAGTGAATGAGCTACAGGGTAGCGGGTGCGCGGCGGGCTACCCGATGCCGAGATAGATGCGGCCCGCCGTGGTGAGACGCCGCTTCTGCCCGCCTTGCTTGCTGATGAGGCCCTGCGCCTCGAGCTGCGACAGCTCGCGCGACCAGGTGGACTCGGACAGCGTCCAGGCTGCGTTGAGGTCGCGCGGGCCTACTGACTCGTGAGTCATGAGGTACTGCAGCGCAAAGCCACCGCGCTCGCTGACGCTGGGACCCGCCTGAGGTTGCTGGGGTGGGTAGCCGGCTGGCTGTGCGTATGGCTGCTGGGGCCACGGTTGTGCGTAGGGCTGCGGCATGGCAGGCTGGCCAAAGGGCGCTTGCTGGTAGCCGTAGGAAGGCTGCGCGTAGGTGCCCGCTGCCGCACCCCAGGGCTGTTGTGGCGTGGCCATCGCCGGTGGCATACCCTGCGGCGTCTGCCACTGATTGGGTGCCGCCTGCTGGTAACCCTGCATGACAGGGGCGCTGAGCTGCTCATTTGCTACCACTTCAGCGTGGGCGAGCGAGACGGTGACCACCGTGCCGTTATGTATGTTGTCCTCGACGGTCAGAGAGCCGCCCTTGTCGCGCAGCCACTGCTGGGCGTAGGGCAAACCCGATCCGACCCCCCTGATGTAGCGCTTCATCTCGCTGGTGGCCGACGAGGTCCCGTACTCCAGAGCCCGTTCCTTGTCCTGGATGCCAGGACCTTGGTCCGAGAAGCGGATGGTGTTGCCCCCATCGAGGATCGAGACGGTGGGCTCCATGAAGTACGCGTGGATGAGGTTTTCGACTACCTCGCGGATGACGGTGAAGGGGATGGAGCCACCCTGTTCGTTTGCCAGCTTGGTAACGGTGGCGGTTATCTCCTCGAGATACGAGCGGATGTCCTTGGGTTCGATCACCACCACGCGCGGGGCCGCTGCGGCGTCGTCGTACACGGCGATGCGTGCCGGATTGGTCACCACCAGGGCGTGCGCACCGCTGGAGGTGTCTTTGTCACCGTTCTCGACGAACGGGTAGAACGACTCCGCCACGTTAGGACCTTTCAACAACATTTCACCGAGTGATGAAAACTTGCGAAACATGCTTGCATCTCGTGCAAGGTTTTCAACAGGTGGTGAACACATGTTGATAACTGCAAAAACGATAATGCTGAGCAGTCAGGTAAGCATACCACTGCCAAGCTTGCTGCAAGAAAGCTTTCATATGCTCTCGCAAGATTTGGGAGGTTTGCAAGGGTTTTAGATCCCTGGCGGATTCAATAGCGTATTAGTAGCCGCTGGGAGCGACTGGCCATGAGGTCCCGCGAAACCGCCTTGTGTAGTTGGCAGACGGGCAGCCAGATATATGCCCATCCTCACAAAGATTCCATTGACACGCAGGTAGAGAGAACCCTACAATCTTAGGGCTTGACTCTATTTGCTTGACGTTTATATCTCTTTTGGAGGTTGACATTATGAAGCGTACGTACCAGCCTAACAAGCGCAAGCGTGCCAAGACCCACGGCTTCCGCGCCCGCATGGCCACCAAGGGTGGTCGCGCCGTCCTGTCCCGTCGTCGTGCCAAGGGCCGCAAGAGGCTGACCGTCTAGGCTTCGTATGGAGACCATCAAGTCCAAACAAGATTTTGGGCGGGTCTTCTCTGGTGGCAAGCGAGCCAACCACCGGCTCGTCCGCATGACAGTTTTGAGACTCAACGAAGGCGGCCCAGCACGAGTCGCCTTCGTTGCGCCTAAGAGACTGGGAAATGCGGTCTTTCGGAACCGTTGCAAGCGCGTGTTGCGCGAGGCTGCCCGCGAGGCGGGCTTCCCGCGTGAAGGGTTCGATGTCATCCTCTTTGCGACACAGGGCACGCATGACGCCCATCCGCATGAGGTCGCGCAGGCCATCGGTTCTGTGATGGGAAGGTTCGACAAGAACAAGGGTCAGTGAGGCAAACGTGAAGCGCCTGCTTATGGCAGCAATTCGGTGGTATCAGAGGTACCTCTCGCCGCTGCTGGGCGCCCATTGCATCTACACACCCACTTGCTCGGCCTACGCGCTCGAAGCCATCAGTCGCTATGGAGCTCTGAGAGGTACATGGCTTGCGGTCAAACGCATTGCCAGGTGCCATCCCTTCCACGAGGGTGGGTACGATCCCGTGCCCTGACATAACGCCACGGAGGAACCATGTGGGATTGGTTTGTATCATTTCTTACGCTCGTGCTCGAGGCACTGGCAGGCGCGGTTGGTGACTGGGGTCTTGCGGTCATTATCCTGACCTTTATCATCCGCCTGCTCATCATGCCTCTCATGACCAAGTCGACTGCGTCGACGGCAAAGATGCAGGTCCTGCAGCCCAAGCTTCAGGAGATTCAGGAGCGCTACGCTGACGATCCCGAGCGTCAGATGGCCGAGATGCGCAAGTTCCAGGCGGAGAACAACTTCAATCCGCTTGGTGGTTGCCTGCCCATGTTCCTGCAGATGCCGGTCTTCTTTGCGCTGTTCACCGTTGCGCGCAATGTTCCGGCCGACGCATCCTTCTTCAACATCATGCCGTCTATCTCCATGTCGGTGAGCCAGGCTGTCTCGCAGCTCGGATTCCCCGGTGCGCTGGTCTATCTGATCTTTGACGTGGGCTTTGGTGCCATGACGCTCGCGCAGATGCTCATCAACGTCAAGAACGTGCCCGAGGAGCAGCGCCAGCAGAACATCATGATGGGCGTCATGATGGGCGTCATGATGGTGTGGTTCGGTTGGTCGGTTCCGGCCGCCGTCCTCCTGTATTACGTAACTTCCGCCATCTGGCAGGTCATTCAGCAGCAGGTTGTGACCAAGCGCGTGACGGAGAGGGTCAAGGCGGAGACCGAGGCCAAGATGGCCAATCAGCCCGCTGAGATCAACGTTGTCCGCAAGGAGCGCAAGCCGCGTCCCAAGAAGAAGGGCTAAGGCGGTCGATTGCCTGATGAGGAGGTGCATCATGGAGGACGAGCGCACGCTCACTCCTGAAGACGCCGTCACGGTAGAAGACGACGAGTTTGCTCAGATTCGCGCACACTTCGAGAGCGGCGTGAGCCTGAATGACAACGAGATCGACCAGGTAGCCGATGCCGCCATCACCTATGTGCGCGACATTCTTGGCTACTTTGGCGAGAAGAAGATCTCAATCGACGAGTACGAGGGAGACGAGGGTGAACTTATCCTCGATATCTCAGGTGGTGACCTTGCGGTCTTGATTGGCCGCCATGGGCGTACCCTTGACTCGCTCCAGATGATAGTTTCATCTTTTATGAGCAACAAGCTCAAGTTCCACTATCCCATCGTGATTGACATCGAGGGATATAAGAGCCGGCGCAAGGACAAGCTCATCAATCTTGCCAACAGTGCAGCAGCCCGTGCAAAGCGCCAGCGTGGCCGCGTTGCACTCGCTCCCATGAATGCGTACGAGCGCCGTATTGTGCATCTTGCCCTGCTTGACGATGTCGACGTGACAACGCACTCCGAGGGAGAGGATCCCGAGCGTCGCGTGGTGATTACTTACGTCCGTTCGTAGGCGCGCGCAACATAGCAAGAGTCAAAGGGGAGAGCTCAGGCTCTCCCCTTTTTGCGTATGTGGGTGCGCGCGGGTGCGGCGATACACACTGAGAGTCCCACGAGTAATGTTCGCCCACATTTAGCATGAATGATTTGCTCAGCAAGACCACTGAGGTGAGTGTGTAGCTGCTGTCTATCGATGATGACGCGTGGCTGTATTATTTATACTGACAAGAACCTTTGAGACACAGACTTTTGACGAGGCATCATGATTTGTTCGGAGACATACCTTGAGCTACTCGAGTCCTACCTCGACGAGTACGGCATCGAAACGACGAACGAGCAGCGGCGCCTGTTGCTGACGCATCTGGACCTAGTGGTCGAGAAGAACAAGGTCATGAACCTCACGCGTATTCTTACACCTGAGGATGCCGTACAGAGACATGTAGTTGACTCGCTTCTCATCCTCCCGTCAGTCAAGAAGTGTGAGTTGTCTCGTAGACAATCTTTTGTTGACATTGGCACCGGAGCGGGCTTCCCAGGCGTACCGCTTGGCATAGTCACAGACTACGAAGGACTTCTCATCGATTCCGTCGGCAAGAAGATCAGTGCCGTCAACGAGTTTGTGAGAGATCTCGGTCTGACTGAACGACTTAAGGCAGAGTCAATCCGGGTTGAGGATCTGGCACGATCCAACTATGCATCCTATGACCTCGTTGTTGCCCGAGCCGTGGCCGATCTCGGTGTCCTTGTTGAGTATGCCTCGCCGCTCCTCAAGCAAGGAGGTCACTTGGTTGTGTCAAAGGCACGTATCGGTGATGATGAGGTACGGCGAGGAACTGGTACGGCGGAGCGCACCGGCATGAAGTATGTTTCACGTGAAACGTATGAGCTGCCTGAAGATGCCGGGCATCGTGAGATTCTGACATATGTACGCGAGGGCAAGTCTCAGGTCAAGCTGCCACGGCAGACGGGAATGGCCAAGCACAAGCCGTTGGTTTCTTAGTATTCTTGTTGACATCACTTCAACACTGAGCGATCTCACTGAGTGCAGGTCAGACATTGGTCAAGCATACTCATTTGGACACACGGTCTTACCTGCAATCAAAGATTGTGAGATTGTCGGTAAGCGATGAGTCTTAAACGAGTAATGGACTGTCATAACACTAATGGAAGTATGTGACGCAAATTGACGTGCATCTCCGAAGATAGTTGATTGTCAACAAGGCTCACTTCAATTCGAAGTCTGAGAGCAAGATAGTGCCAACAGATTGTTCAACGCATATCTCAAATGACGGTTGGAGCGAATTTGTGCTTGAGAGTTCTATACCGATTGGTTTACAAGGAGCTGAAGAGTATCACAGATTGAGATAGATACCGAAAACAGAGAACGGGTCGTATTCGTTTAAGTCTCGCTGCACTTTGGCTCTGTTATGAATCCGCACAACGAGTGAGTGAACCACTGTTTCACGTGAAACAAGAAGCTAGAGACAGTTTCGGACTACTCAGACGATAAACACATCAGAGCCCGATGGATACGCGAGGTACGTTGCGTCATAGAGTGCAAGATGAAGTGTACTAATCAAAACATGCCTGAGAGTGTTTCACGTGAAACAAACAAATCCATGATGTGAGAGGTTTCACGTGAAACGTAAATTGCAGACGTATCTAAAGCGGACTCTTTAACAAGATTCATTAGATTCAAATAAGAGCGTGGGCGTTTCACGTGAAACAATAGTCTATGATGGAATAGCCAAACGAACAGAGACAAAACGAGGCAGTTTGGAGGCATAGTGGGCTATTTGGATGTAAAACGCGCTAATCCCCTTAAGAAGACAAAGGTTCTTGCTGTCATCAACCAAAAAGGCGGCGTGGGTAAGTCTACGACGGTGGTAAACCTGTCAGCGGCACTTGGAGAAAGCAAGAAGAAGATCCTTGTCGTCGATCTTGACCCCCAAGGGAACACGTCAAGTGGATATGGCATCGAAAAGGAGGAGCTCGAGGCCGATGTGTATGATGCTCTCCTCAACGATACGCCCATCGAGGACTTGATTGTCGACACATGTGAGCAGAGAGTCTTTGCAGTGCCAGCGACAATTCAGCTTGCGGGTGCCGAGGTCGAGTTGGTTAGCGTCGATGGCCGTGAGCATAAGCTCAAAGAGATTCTAGACACCGTCAAGGAGCACTTTGACTATGTCTTTATCGACTGCCCTCCATCTCTTGGTCTTCTTACTATCAATGCCTTAGTTGCAGCCGATGAACTGCTTATACCAATCCAGTGCGAATTCTACGCGTTGGAGGGTGTTAGCAAACTCCTTGAGTCGATGCGCATGGTCAAGAATCGCCTCAATCCCGATCTTGAGATATTTGGCGTCCTTCTGACCATGTACGACAGCAGGACAACGCTTTCAAAGCAGGTTGCCGAGGAAGTACAGTCGTACTTTGGCAAGAAGGTGTTCAAGACCATCATCCCGCGTAATGTGAAACTGTCGGAGGCTCCAAGTCATGGACTCCCAGTAACGCAATATGCGCGGATCAGCAAAGGTGCGCAGGCATACGTCAAACTTGCAAAGGAAGTGATTCGTCGTGGCTAGAAAGACAGGTTTGGGCAAGGGTCTCAACTCGCTAATGGGTGGAGCCGATGCCGAGGTCTCCGGCGCTATCGTACCGGATACCGTACTCCCCCTCGATGATATCCGCCCCAACAAGGGCCAGCCGCGCAAGAACTTTGACGAGCAGGCCCTTGAGGAACTTGCCGACTCAATAAAGCAGAATGGCGTGCTACAACCGATTCTGGTCCGCAAGAAGGGACAAAAGTACGAGATCGTAGCAGGCGAACGCCGCTATCAGGCCTCCAAGAAGGCTGGCATGACGGACATCCCTGTGGTTGTCAAGGATATCAGTGATGAGGACGTCTTCAAGCTTGCTCTCATCGAGAATCTCCAGCGCTCTGATCTTGACCCCATCGAGGAGGCACAGGGTTTCAAGACCCTCATCGACAAGAGCGGCATGACTCAGGCACAGCTCGGCCAGGCTCTCTCCAAGTCTCGTCCTGCCATTGCCAATGCACTTCGTCTGTTGGATCTTCCCAAGGAGGTTCAGCAGATGATGTCTGAGCGTAAGCTCACAGCTGGTCATGCTCGTGCGATTCTTGCCGTACCGAGCGAGGAAGGGCGAATCAAGCTTGCCCAGAAGGTCGTTGATGACGGTTTGACGGTCAGACAGACAGAAACCCTTGCACCACTGTTTTCTGACATGGATAGGCAACCTCCCAAGCGTGTGCCAACGCCACAGTCCTACAAGCGGGCTGCTCGTCAGCTGCGTCTCGCTCTTGATACCAACGTCAAGGTCAAGAGGCTGAGGAACAAGAACAAGATTGAGATCGAATTTGCAACAGAGGAGGACCTCGCTCGTTTGGTCGAACAACTGAGTAAGGTTGCAATGGGCGGAGGTGACCAGCATGAGGATGCTTAAGCGGCTGCGTAACGATGCCATCGCGCTTGTGGTGCTCTGTGCGGCAGGATACGTTGCGTATCAGGTCCTGCTCGACGACGAGGCCAAGGAGGGGGTCAAGTCGTTAGTGAGGACGGTCACCGACTCCTATCAGCAGTTGAGCAATCTGGTCAACGACCATATCGGAACCATCATGGACGAAGACGTGGTGGTTCAGAACAAGGTCCAGATCATGAATGCATGGGCTGACCTGGGGTTCTGATAAATAGAACAATTGTTCGTATAACGCGAAATAGGGGAGGGGAGGCTGTCATAGTGGCCTCCCCTCCTGATTACTAACGTGAGATACGCTGCTTGAGCTGGCCGCAGGCCGCGTCGATGTCCTGGCCGCGCGACTGGCGGATGGTGGCCTCGACGCCGACGTTGGCAAGGCGTCGAACGAACTCGCCAGCACGTGCGTCGGACGACGGCTGGAAGCGCGAGCCCTTGACCTCGTTGAGCTTGATGATGTTTACATGTGCGAGGTTGTCGCGGCAGAAGTCACACAGGGCTCCCAGCTCGTCCTCTGTGTCGTTGACGCCGCGGATGAGGGCATACTCGTACGTGGGACGTCGTCCCGTCTTATCGACGTACTCCCCCATGACCTCGTAGAGGTGAAGCAGCGAGTACTTGCGTACGCCCGGCATGAGCGCGTTGCGCGTGCGCTGGACCGCCGAGTGGAGCGACACCGCGAGGGTAAACTGCTCGGGCTCGTTGGCAAAGCGCTTGATGGCTGGGATAACGCCGCAGGTAGAGACCGTAATGTGACGCGCGCCAATGCCGAGGCCGTCGGGGGAGTTGAACTTGCGCATGGCCGCGAGCGTCGCGTCGTAGTTCATGAAGGGCTCGCCCTGGCCCATGAGCACAACGCTGGTGACGCGCGTATCAAAGTCGTCACGCACATGCATGACCTGGTCGTAGATTTCGCCCGACGTGAGGGAGCGCGCGAGTCCAGCCGCTCCGGTGGCGCAGAAGGCGCAGCCCATGGCACAGCCTGCCTGCGACGAGACGCAGACGGCGAGCTTGCCACCAGAGGGCATGCCCACACACTCGACGGTCGTGCCATCGCCGTATTGGAGCAGGTACTTGCGGCTGCCATCCTCGGAAACCTGGCGCGCCACCTGCTTGACACCACCAAGAGTGAATCGCTCGGAAAGCTGGCTGCGCAGTGCCTTGGGCAGGTTGGTCATGTCGTCGAACGACGACGCCCCTTTCTCCCAGACCCACTCCTGGATCTGCTTGGCACGAAACGCGGGCTGTCCGAGCTCTTTGAGCGTCTCGGCAAGCTGGCCCTGCGTGAGGGTGCGAAGGTCGGTCAGCTCCGACGCGTCGCGGGGAAGGTTTCTGGCATCTTGCATGTTTTCTGCCCTCTTCTATGTCAACAAATCCACGTGGGGTACCATCTACCAGTGGACATATGGCTCATCACGTGAGTCTATCGTAAGCGTAACCGCAAAGGAGCCGCACCATGGTGGCAAACGACATAACAAACTGCAAGGTCGCCGTTCTGGCAGGAGGATGGTCCGACGAGCGCGAGATTTCGTTGAGCTCTGGCGCTGCGTGCAAGAAAGCCCTGCTCAAGGCTGGTTTTGCAGACGTGGAGCTGTTCGATGTCGCCGAGGACGGCTTTGTGGCAAAGATGGCCGCGGGCAATTTTGACGTGGCCTTTGTCGCCATGCACGGCCACTATGGCGAGGACGGCTGCGTGCAGGGCCTGCTCGAGGTTCTCCATGTGCCCTACACGTTCTCTGGCGTGTTGGCATCGGCCATGGGTACCGCCAAGGACGTTGCCAAGATCATGTATCGCAACGCAGGCGTCCCCACGCCCGAGGGCGAGCGCGTGGCGCCGGGCGTCATGCCCAGCCAGGACGAGCTCGATGCGATGGTCGCCCGCCTCGGCCTGCCGATCTTTGTTAAGCCAGCCGGCAATGGCTCAAGCTACGGCATCACTAAGGTCACCGATGCCGCTCAGCTTGCCGAGGCCATTGCCGTGGCAGGTGCCAAGGGCGATGCCGTGCTCGTTGAGCAGTGCATCGAGGGCACCGAGATAACCGTGCCGGTACTGGGCAACGATGACCCCGAGGCGCTGCCCATCGTCGAGATCGTGACGGGCGCCGAGTTCTACGACCTCAAGGTCAAGTACGAGCCGGGCGAGCTGCACCACGTCATTCCCGCTCGACTCGACCCGCAGACCTACGCAAAGGCCCAGGAGCTGGCCGTGCGCGCACACAAGGCCCTGGGATGCCGTGGTGTGTCGCGCAGCGACTTCATCGTGACTGCCGAAGGCAAGCCCTACATCTTGGAGACCAACACCATTCCTGGCATGACCGAGACGAGTCTGCTGCCCGACTCTGCCCGTCATGCTGGTATCGAGTTCCCGCAGCTCTGCAAGCGCATCGTCGAGCTCGCCCTGCAGGGGTAGGAGTCAACGCATACGTGCTCTCACGAAGGTGGCACACGCAGGTGGGCCACCTTCGCTCAATAAGAACCGGTTTGTAAACGCATGAGGACAGGCACAGACATGGCACAGCCGCAGGCACAGGACCTTCTTGGGCAGCTTCTGCTGCCCACCACGCCCGCATCCGTGCGCGCGCAGTACATGACGCTCGCGCAACGCGCCGCGCAGCACGACTTTGGCCCGCTCGAGGAGGACATGGTGGTGCTCGACACCGAGACCACGGGCCTTTCGTTCAGGGACTGCGAACTCATCGAGATCGCTGCTGCGCGCATCAGCGGAAAGCAGGTCGTGGATCGGTTCCGTACCTTCGTGAACCCCTCCAAGCCCATTCCTAACGAGATCCAGCAGCTCACGGGCATCCGCGCGGTCGACGTGGCGGGTGCTCCCTCGGCCATCGATGCCGTCGCCCAGCTGGCTGACTTTGTTGCCGGCTCGCCTGTCCTTGCCCACAACGCCACCTTCGACCGCACCTTTGTGGAGAAGGTTCCTGGTGGCAAGGACGTGAGCGATGTCTGGATCGACACGCTCTCGCTCTCGCGTATGGCGCTGCCGCTGTTGAGATCACATCGGCTATCCGACATGGCGGCGGCCTTTGGCTGCGACAGTGTGACGCATCGCGCCATGGACGACGTGGACGCACTGTGCGGCATGTGGCCGATCATGCTCATGGGTCTGTGTGACCTGCCCGCCGGGCTTCTTGACGTACTGAGCGGGATGCATGAGGAGGTGGACTGGCCCTTTAGGCCCATTCTGTCGTATCTGGCTACCGAACAGGGGCAGGTCCAATTCTCTCTGAAGGCCGTACGTCACGAGCTCATTGCAAACGCGGGCTGGCATACGCGCTCCGATGCTGCCGAGGCCGAAGGGCCGCTGGTTGCGCCAACCGCAGAGGAGGTCGCAGACGCCTTCGCGCCTGACGGGCTGGTGGCCAGCATGTACGACGTCTATGAGCGCCGTCCGGAGCAGGAGGCCATGGCGCAGGAGATCCGCAAGGCACTTGAGAGCAACACCCACCGCGCCATTGAGGCGGGTACGGGTGTGGGCAAATCGATGGCCTATCTCGTTCCTGCGGTCAAGTTTGCCCAGCGTAACGGCATTACCATTGGTATCGCGACCAAGACCAACGCCCTTACTGACCAGCTGGTCTCCCATGAGCTGCCTGCCCTGGACGCGGCCCTGCCCAACGGTGTGGCCTTCATGAGCCTCAAGGGCTACGATCACTATCCCTGTCTCAATCGCCTGCAGCGCTCTCTCGTGGCGGAGCTCCCACTCGACCGCATCGCGTCGGGCTATGGGGCAGAGTCTGCCGCTTGCGACATGCTCACGGCTATTGCGGTGACCTACGCCTCCGTCTGCCAGACGGCTGAGGGCGACCTCGACACGCTGGGCATTCGCTGGCGTTTTGTGCCACGCGGCATGCTGACCACCACACCGTCGGAGTGCCAGCGCACTCGGTGTCCGTTCTTTCCCAACGAATGCATGGTGCATGGTGCACGCCGCCGCGCGAGTTGTGCCGACATCGTGGTTACCAACCACTCGCTGCTGCTGCGCAACGTGATGGCAGACGGGCGCATCCTGCCTCCCATCAGGCATTGGATCGTGGACGAGGCCCATGGCTTCGAGTCTGAGGCACGGCGACAGTGGGCCGTGGAGGTCACGGGCGACGACGTGCGCGCATCGTTCGAGAAACTCGGTGGTGTCAAGACGGGTGCCATTCATACGCTGTTTGGCCAGCTGAGTGGCCGTGAGGGGGCAACGCTGCCAACACGGCTGCTCACCAAACTCGCCGCCTCGGCCTCGCGTGCTACGGTCTCGACGGCAGACGTGTTTGAGACCCTTCACGAGCTGGGAAGCGTTGCCGGTCCCAGCGGTGGCTACGACAACCAGACGCTCTGGATTGACGACACCGTGCGTCAGTCGCCCGCGTGGGCCGGTCTCTCTGAAGCTATGCTGCGCGCCATCGAGCGGCTCGACGAGGCGGCCAAGGACGCCGCAGAGGCGACCGAGGCCTTGACCGACGTTGCGCCGCAGCTGGGAGGCGACCTCAAGGAGTCGACAGGCTTCCTCGTTACGCTCCGTGACGCGCTCTCGCTGATAGATGCGGGCGAAGATCACACATACGTCTATTCGGCGCGCCTCTCGCGCCGCCGTCGCGACATGAGTTCCGAGGCACTCGTGGCCGAGAAGGTGGACGTGGGCAGCGATCTGGCGACCCGCTGGCTGCCCGAGATGATGAGCGTGACCTTTACGTCAGCAACCATGGCCGTGGGATCGTCGTTCGAGCACTTCGATCATGCCGTGGGCCTCGACCAGCTGGAGAGGGAGGCACATCGGTCGCTGCATCTCAACTCGAGCTTCGACTTTGACCGCAACATGAGTGTGGTGGTGTGCCGTGACATGCCGGCACCCGGCTCGCGCGACTACCTCTCCGCGCTAGAAGACCTGCTCTATGACGTGCATAGAGCCATGGGTGGCTCGGTTCTGACGCTGTTCACCAACCGCCGCGAGATGGAGCTGGTGCACAACGCCCTGGCACCGCGCCTGGCTGCCGTGGGATTGCAGGTCGACTGCCAGGAGCGTGGATCTTCGCCGCGCAGGCTGCGTGAGCGCTTCATGGCCGACGAGAGCCGCTCGCTGATGGCGCTCAAGTCGTTCTGGGAGGGTTTCGACGCTGCGGGCGACACGCTGCGTTGTGTGGTCATACCCAAGCTGCCCTTTGCGAGTCCTAACGACCCGCTGGTGCGTGAACGCGACCTGCGCGAGGACCGCGCCTGGTGGCGCTACTCGCTTCCCGAGGCCGTGCTCTCGGTCAAGCAGGCAGCCGGGCGTCTCATTCGCACCGGTACGGACGCGGGCATCGTGGTGTTTGCCGACTCGCGCGTGGCCACCAAACGCTATGGTCAGCAGTTCGTGCGCTCCATGCCCAGCAGTACGTGCATGCAGCTCGAGCGTGCCAACGTCGGTCGCTTCATCGAGACGTGGCGGTCTACCCGCAGGCGATAGCTGATCGCTTACGCGAAGTTTGCATCAAGCAGGTCACGCGCATAGGTCTGCGTGTCTCGGGCCAGTTGGCGATCGTTGACATGGACCGTTCCCGCGCAGGCGGCGAGGTGCGCCGCAAGCCACGTGCCGCCGTAGTGGGGGATGCGCACCGTGGTGCCGCTGTTGTCCCGTGTCACCAGCTGCAGCCCGTCCCAGTGGAAGAGGTCGAGGTAGCGCTCGTCCGCAAAGTGGGCCAAGACGAGCGTGGCCGTTGTGTCGCCAGTCTTTGGCATACGCGTTTCTGCAGCTATCTGGCTCAGTGAGCTCATACGGTCGATGCGGAAGACGCGCCGTCCGCGGCGGTCGAGGTCGAACGCGTCGAGATACCAGCAGTCGTCGCCGCGGCGCACCAGCTGTGGCATGACGCGTCTTGTGCTCTGGGGGCCGCCCGTCACCGGGTCGTAGCAGAACGAGAGACCATTACCGTCGACAATGGCCTGCGAGCAGGCCCTGAGCGTGGCCGAGTCGGAAGCGGAGCTGGGTGCTTCGAGGGACTGTGCGATGTCGTCTGCCGAGAAGGTGGGTGCGGCGTAGGACGCGTTGAGGGTCTGGACCAGCGGATCTGTGTCATCCACGCCCAGCTCGGACAGCGCGGCGCGCAACGCGATGGTCTCGGACCGAGTGAGGCGCACGCGGCGGGCGCTGAGCTCGGCCCCCTCCATGAGCGATACCTCCCCGTCGTCGTCACTGAGGATGACGGGCAGATAATCGATGGACTCGCCACTGCCGAGGGAGACGAGCGCGATGAGGTGGCGCGCCTCGTCGTAAGAGACGCCGAGAGTTGAGGCGATGTTCTGCGCCGTGATGATCTCGCCCTCGTTGGTGAGGCTGGTTGCCAGTGCCACGAGTTGTCGTGCCACCGAAACGCTGCCGGTGCGCCCGGGGCGACGGGCACGGATCGTCTGCTGTACCGCGTCACCCTTGTCAACGAGCTGCTGATCGTAGATGTCGGTCTCGGCAGCCTTGACCAAAAGGTCCCGGCGGACCTGGACGACCTCGTCTGGGCCTAGGGGCGTGACGCCGGCCCCGATAGCCCAGGAAGCCAGGGCAGCTGCGTCGCTGTACGGCACCTCCCAGACGCACTGTCCGTCGGGCTCTGCCACCGTTCCGTGTGTGGAAACAGCTCTGCTCACCTGCTTGTTTACTGGCTCGGTCAACTCGATGCGCGCTGTGCCGCAGGCGTCGCCCATCTGGAAGGGGAGACGCTCGAAGTCGTTGACCGAGAAGTCGAGGGGGATGCGATAGCTGATGCGCGGCAGCTCGCGCGCCTTCTCGAAGCGGTCGAGTCGGTAGGTTCGGATGGAGTCGGGCACGAGCGTCCCGTCCCTCTCGACGCGGCTGGCCACGAAGTAGGTGTGCCCACGCAGGCCAAAGGAGCCGAGGATGGCCAGGGTGCGGTCGCTGGTCTTTCCGGTGGCATCGGTGTAGGTAACAGCCGCGGCGTGGTGATGACTGAGACAGCCCACCAGCGTGGAGAGCAGCTTGTGCTCGCCCGGGGTGGTCTGGTCTGTCTGCGTCACGACGGACCCACGGTACATGCGCGAGATCTTGGCCAGCGCCATACGAAGCTCGTCACGGTAGGGAAATGCCTGGTCAAAGGCCATGTCGTGGCACAGAATGTAGAGCATGCGCGCGTCCTTGGCACTCAGCCCCTCTCCCTGCACGTAGGAGGTCCGCTCGTCCACCTGCCAGAGGGTGTCGTCGTCGGTGGAGCCAGCCTCCCTGATGACCAGGCCAAAGGTGGCAAGCAGCTCACGGTCGCGCAGGAACTGCCGTTTGAAGGAGCTCGGGTCGAGCTCGGGGTAGAGGTCTGCGCGTATGGACGAGGACGAGACAGGCTTGCTGCTGCCAAAGAACTTGACGGCAAGTGTCAGCACGCGTGCGGCGCGCAGGTCGTCGCCGGTCATTTTGAGATACGAGTCGTGCTTGGCCATGAGGCCCTCCGATGCTGGGATTGGGTGATGCCCTATGAGCATAGTACCCCGACAGTATCAAAGAGAAAGGTGAAAGAGGTCGTGCGGCGAGAGTCTGCGCGCGGCGCCATGCTCGTGCGTTTGGGTTTATAAGCACGCTATATGCGGGCACAAAGGGCACCTCTCGGCGTATACTGGAAGGATGAATGCCCATACACGCAACCGCTAGACGAGGTACTCACATGGCGACTACGCGCGACTATACGGATTATCTCAACGACCAGGTCGACATTGCCCCGGTCAACAGCCAGGAGGAGGTTCAGGCCGCCGAGATCATCGAGCGCCTGTTCGTCCAGCATGGGCTCGAGACGCAAGTCCAGGAGTTTGACGCCCCCACCATGTCGGGTCTCTCCACCCGCGTGTATCTCATTGTGCTATTTGTGGGCATGCTGCTCTCGGGCTTTTTGGGCACTCCCGTAGGAGTCGTGGGCCTGATTCTGGTGGCTGTTGCGTTCGTGCTGCTCCTGCTGGCACGCAACGGCAACGATCTGCTCGCCTCCGTCGGGCCGCAGGTCAGGAGTCAGAACGTCATTGGCGTGCATCGGGCGACGGGCCCCAACGTGATCAAGGGCGCCCGACCCATCGTGATCATCGCCCACTACGACACTCCACGCGAGAACTTCCTCAACGGCCCGCAGCTCGCAAAGTGGCAGCCGCTCATCAAGCGCCTGAGCTGGCCGCTGTCCATCGCGGTGCTGGCGATGGCTCTCTTGCAGGTTATTCCCATCATTCCGGTGCCGGCGCGCCACGTGTTCTGGGTTCTTGGTGTATTGGCCGCTCTGCCCCTGCTGCTGCTTGGGGCATCGTCCATCTACGAGCGCTTTGCCGCCTGCACCACCGGTGCCAACGACAACAAGGCGTCCGTCGCGGCGATGCTCGGTGTGCTCGACATGGTGCGTCCCGGCCCCGACGCCGCAAAGGAGTGGGCGGCGACCCATCCCAAGAGCGTGCGTCGCACGCTCGAGTCTGACCTCGGCCCCGAGGACGACATCTACGATGACGAGGGCTGGGAGGACGAACTCGACGGCGAGGAATATGGTGCGCAGGACGAGTACGAGGACCTGCCTGCCGAGGAGGGCAGCTTCGAGGAGCAGCCCTACGAGGACGAGTATCCGGCAGACGAGGGCTACGACGCTCGGGACGACTACGAGGAGCTGTCCGCCGAGGGCTACGACGAGTCCGAAGACCAGTACGTGCCCGAGACCATAGCGCGTCCCGCACAGAAGAGGGCACCTGCGGTCGACGAGTATGGTCTCGAGTCTCCCGCCACGGTGCGTCGTGGTGTCGCAGTGCTCGAGAGCCTGCAGGTGCTTCCCGAGACGTGTGAGATCGTATATGAGAACCTCACGCCGCGTGACGAGATGATCGAGCGCCTGGAGGCCTCTGGTGTCGAGCCGTTTGCCACCGAGGAAGAAGAGCTTGGTGGCGTGAGCGCCGTAGGCGCGCGCGTGGAAGGTGTGCTTGCCGGTGTTCGCGACGGCTTCATGAATCTGGTGACAACGATTCGCGACTTCTTTGCCGGTCTCATCTCCCGCTTTACCAGTGGTGAGGATGAGCTTCTGGAGGACGAGGACTCAGATAGCGGCCATGCCGAGGTCGAGGTCGTCGACGCGCTTACCTACGACGAGGAGTATGACGCCGAGGACTACGAGGAGCTGGACGAGTACGCAGACACTGACTCTGTGGAGGGTGCGTACGACGAGCAAGAGCCTCTCGAGGAGGGGGTCTACGAAGGCGAAGAGGGCGACCTTGCTGCCGACGAGTACTACGAGGATGAGGAAGACTACGACGACGAGTATCTCGACGAAGAAGACCTCGATGTCCCCGTGGCCGACTTCGAGACGATCGATGACGAAGAGCCCGAGAACGACATGTACTACGAGGACGAGCCCATGGGCTACGACCTCGAGCCCACGCCCGGGCCCGAGCCTGTGAACTACGACCCTCTGCCCGAACCCGTCACGTCTGATGCGGAACCTGAGGTTGTTTCCCGCCTCGATGCGGAGCCCGAGGCCCAGCCTGATCCTGAGACGCCTTCGTTTCCCGAACCCACCCCATTCGGCTTTAGCGTGACCACCGATGCGGTTGAGACCCCCTACGAGGCGGCGACCATCGACGTCGAGGAAGAGCGCGCCAGCCTGCCAACACGGGACGTGCCGGAGGAGGTCTCCATCCTTCCCGAGCAGCCCCTGCCGATGGCTGAGGTTGTCGAGCCGGAGGAGCAGCTTGAAGTGTCGTCGTTTGGAGAGGCACCCCTCCCGCTTGACGAAGACGATGATGCTGCAAATGCGGATCCCGTGGCAGATGCGCAGGCAGCCGAGGATGCCCTCTGGACGCCGACGGACGTTGCCGAGGAGGATGTGCCGACCGACGAGCTCGAGCAGGTCGCAGAGGTGGTGGACGAGCAGCTGCCCATCGAGGATGCGAGCGACGTCGAGGAGCCTCCCGTTGCTGAGACGATTGCCGAGGAGGTAGTCGAGGCTGCGAAAGAAGAGCTTCCCATCGACGAGACGGAAGCCTTCGAGGAAGCTGCTGACCAAGCGGATGCAACTTATATATATGATGCGGCGCCTGAGGTCCATGACGACGAGCCCGCGATCGAGGACGCGTACGTTGAGCCTGTGGCCGAGGAGATTGCATACGAGGATGATGCCTGGGAGCCACTCGGGATCGTCGACGAGGATGCCGAGGACGACAATGGGGATGATGAGCCAGCCCAGAGATGGCACTTTCCCGAAGTCGACCTTCCCACCGCTGAGTTCGAACTCGTGGAGGATGCCTATCAGGAGGGCGTGACCGTCGAGGTGGTCGATGCGGCGGCCCTTGGCTACGACCAAGATCTGCCGGCGGTCGAGCGTTACGAGCCTTCCTTCGAGGCGTATGAGAGCGTTGCCGAGGAAGCTGTCGAGCCGGAGGAGATGGCTGACGAGACCGTCGAGCAGGATGAGATGGTCGACGAGTCCGTTGACGAAACGGCCGAGCTTGCCGGCGCGCTTGAGGAACCTCTCCCGCTTGCGGAAGAGGTGGACGAGGAGTCCGTGGACGAGGAGCCCGTGGACGAGGAGCCTCTGGCAGACGAGATAGCCGGTACGGAGGATGACGAGGTCGCAGAGTTCGAGCCTGAGCCCGAGACGGTCGTCGAGCCTCCCGTCGAAGACGGTAGCGAGGAGAAGGCCGAGCCGGTCGAGCTCTGGACTCCTCAGGATGACGAGCTTGACGCAGACGAGGCGGAGCCCACGCAGCAGTTCGAGGCGCTGAGCGAAGATCAGATCGAGCGGGCACGCATTGAGACCGAGCGTGCCAACGCCGAGGCGTCATCCATTCTGCATCAGATGTTTGCAACCAGGCCGGAACAGGAGCGCTACGAGGCTCCCAAGACGACCGATATACTGCACCAGATGTTTGCTACGCTGCCGGAGATTGAGCGCCTTCCCATCGAGGAGCCGGTGCCTGTGACGGCTCCGGTTGACGAGGCGCCTGCGAAGGAGGCGTACGAGGAGGAACTGCCCATCGCCGAGCCGGAGATGATTGAGGAGCCGGCGGCGGAGCCCGAAGCGGCTGCTGAGCGCGAAATCGAGCCGGAGCCCGAGCCCGAGCCCGAGATTGAGCCGGAGCCCGAGCCGGAGCCGGAGCCCGAGATTGAGCCGGAGCCCAAGCCGGAGCCCGAGCCTGAACCGGAGCCCGAGCCCGAACCCGAGATTGAGCCGGAGCCCAAGCCGGAGCCGGAGCCTGAACCGGAGCCCGAGCCCGAACCCGAGATTGAGCTGGAGCCCAAGCCGGAGCCCGAGCCCGAACCCGAGATTGAGCCGGAGTCGGAGTTCCAGACTGCTGAGCCTGAACCCGTGATGGAGACAGCCGACGAACCCGAGTCTGTTGCTGATGAAGAGCCCACTGTCATCGATGAGCCTGAGGATGCTGTCATCGAGATGGAGGTCGAGGCTGAGCCTGAAGAGGCTTTAGGCGAGCTTGTGGAGGAAACGACGGAGATCCCGACGCTCGTGGAGAATGTCGCTTCCGAGCCCGAGCCCGAGCCCGAGCCGGAGCCCGAGCCCGAGCCGGCACCCGAGCCCGAGCCGGCACCCGAGCCCGAGCCGGCACCCGAGCCTGAGCCGGCACCCGAGCCTGAGCCGGCACCCGAGCCGGAGCCGGCACCCGAGCCCGAGCCGGAGCCCGAGCCGAGACCAGTCATTGATCCCAACGCAACCGTCCTCATGGAGGGGCTCACCTTCTCCACCGAGATGGACGTGAACGAGGACGACCTTGAGGACAAGGACGTCACGGGGCTCACCACCTTCTCGCGTGAGGCTGAGGCAGACGTCGAAGACTCCATGCCGCCCATCGAGGAGCGGATTCCCAAGCCTCGTGCCGTCGACGATCCCGACTGGGGCAAGACCAACTTCAAGCCCTCCGTCATGTCGGCTGGGCGTCGTGCCATGTTGCTCGATCTTCCCGACCCGTCAGTGATGGCGGTCGACCCCTTTGTGTCGCGGACCTCCGACGACACGGGTCGCACACAGGCGCTTCCCATCAACGAGAACGCGACGCGTCGCTTTGAGGTGCTGAGCAAGGTACCCTCGCCGCTCGACGAGCCTGGCACGCAAGTTTCCACGCCGCAAGCCGCTCCCTCAAGGCCGGCACAGGTTCCGCAGTCCGCTCCAGTCGAGAGCGATCAATCGATGCCCAAGTACAACCAGAGCATCGGGAGCCGTTCTCCCAAGAAGAACTCCAAGCGCAAGATGCGCTTTGGCCGCAAGCGCAAGGACGACACCCCGCAGGTGGAGTCGATGGGTGAGTGGCTGGGTCTGAGCGACGATTACGACGCCAAGAAGGACGGTCGCCAGATTGGCTCGTGGGACAACTTCGATGACGAGGGCAAGGGCAAAGGCAAGTGGAAGGGTGGCGCCACGATTCGCGCCGGCCTTCGTGATGACGAGGCTGACGAGCAGGCAGAGAGCGTGCTCGGCGTCCCGAACTTCGACTCGCTCGACCTGATGCCCAACGACCAGCAAGGGGAAGACCTGCCAATGACCGAGGACGCATACGATGACCAGCTCGATCCCGAGACTATGGACGAGCTGCGCGAGGCCGTGCTGCGCCTGGGCGACGATGACCTCATTGCCCATGACATCTGGTTTGTGGGCACCGGCGCGTCTTCCCTCGATCATGCGGGAATGAAGGCGTTCCTCGACGAGCATCGTCGTGACATCCGCGGTGCGTTCCTAGTCAACCTCGACAGCGTTGGCGCCGGCAAGCTCACGCTGCTCACGCACGAGGGCATGGGCAACAAGCGTCGTGGCGACCGCAGGATGGGTCGCATGCTCACCAACATCGCTGACGCCCTGCATATCGACCTCGACCATGCCGACTACAGCTGGGACGAGACCGACGCAACGCCTGCCATGCAGCGCAATGTGCGCGTGGGTACCCTTATGGGCATGTCCGCTGACGGCGTGGCCGCCCACTCTCGCACGCCTAACGATGAGCCCGAATACCTCAACGACAGCCAGATCGCGCACGTCGCGCAGATCATTGCCGAGTTGATTAGGCGTTCGTAGCTCTAGAAGTCATACAGATCCAGCTGCCTCGACCCAGTCGTCGAGGCAGCTGGGTTTCTGTTTGCTAACTGATGGCTGTGTGCTAGAATCTGACTCTACGCGGGCATCGCCAAGTGGTAAGGCCCCAGCTTCCCAAGCTGGTATCCGCGGGTTCGAATCCCGTTGCCCGCTCCAAGCGCACTCAGGGCCCCTTGGGGCCCTTTGTTTTCTCTACAGACGCCACTCCGAGACAGAAGGGACCGCACTGTGAAGCTCCAGATGAGCCCTGCCGAGGCAGACGCTGCCATCAGCGCACTGATGCCACAGATTGACCGCTATGCCGAACTGCTGATAAAGAAGGGCGTTGCGCTGCGTCCCGGTCAGGAGCTCGTGGTCCAAGCGCCGGTTGAGTGCGCCGACTTCGCCCGCCGTGTGGTGAAGTGCGCATATGAGCAGCGTGCAGGGCATGTCACGGTCATCTGGAACGACGACGTGGTCACGCGCCTCGAGTACGAGAACGTGGGGCTGCCGTACTTTGAGCATACGCCCTCGTGGAAGGTCGAGCAGCTCAACAGCCTGGCCGAGAAAGGTGCCTGCTTCCTGTTCCTCGACGGCTCCGACCCCGCCGCGCTCCAGGGAATCGATCCGGCCAAGCCGGCGGCGGCCTCCCGTGCACGTAATGCCGAGTGTCGTACCTTCCGCGACGGCATGGACTTTGGCCGTAACGTGTGGTGCATCGCGGGCGTACCCGTGGAGTCCTGGGCCGTCAAGGTGTTCCCCGACACCCCGCGTCGCGAGGCTCTCTATCGTCTGTGGGTGGCCATCCTACAGGTTGCTCGTGCCGACGGTGACGATCCCCAGGCTGCCTGGGAGACCCACAATGCCACCTTCGAGAAGAACAAGCGGCTGCTCAACGAGGGTGCGTTTGATGCGCTGCGCTATCAGTCGTCCAACGGTACCGACCTCACGATTGGCCTGAACAAGGGTCACATCTGGGAGGGTGGCTGCGCGCGCACGGTGAGCGGGACGGTATACTTCCCCAACATGCCCACCGAGGAAGTGTTTACCACCCCCGACCGCCTGCGTGCAGACGGTATCGCGTATTCGGCGCTGCCGCTGGTGCATCAGGGCCAGGTAGTGCGCGACTTCTGGATGCGCTTTGAAGAGGGTCGCGTGGTGGAGTTTGACGCGGCACAAGGTGCCGACGTTCTTCGCCACATTATCGAGACCGACGAGAACGCCTGCCGCCTGGGGGAGTGCGCCCTCATCTCCAAGAACACGCCCATCCGCGAGACTGGCCTGCTCTTCTATGACACGCTGTACGACGAGAACGCGAGCTGCCACCTGGCGCTGGGTATGGGTTTCCCCGAGTGCGTGGAGGGCGGCTACGACATGACGCCCGACGAGCTGTTGGCGCACGGCGTCAATCGGAGCCACACCCACGTCGACTTCATGATCGGTGCGGAGGACCTCAACGTGTGGGGTGTGCGCGCCGACGGCTCGGAGGAACCCCTGTTTGTCAATGGACAATGGGCGTGGGAAGACGAGTACAGCGGCGACACGTGGTAGAATTGCCCCACAAGGGCCGTTAGCTCAGCTGGCAGAGCAGGGGACTTTTAATCCCAAGGTCTAGGGTTCGAGACCCTAACGGCCCACCAAGAGAGACGGGCGCCCCGGCGACGGGGCGCTTTCTTGTCGGGTGGGGCCCCGATGGTCTCGAACCGCAAGGTCTTGGCAGGCCGGTGGCCTGCCAAGGGCCGAGCGCCGCGAGGCCTTGGCTTTCATTTGCACGAGTTCACAGACGTGACCGAACGCATATCAGAAGCGCACCAGGAGGATCCGACCTTCGGTTTGCGCTAGGCCACGAACGTGGGTAAGTGCAGGCCGTACAGCAAAACAACGAATCGGTGCCATAAATTTCAAGATTTCAGTGGTTTAGACGTGCCTTCCCAGAGCACCCTTTTTGGACGGTACCTTCTACCACGCCTTTTGCAGGTGCCAATACTC
>CACZCK010000013.1 GCA_902779675.1 uncultured Coriobacteriaceae bacterium
CTCGCCATGTGACAACTCCTCCCATCAGTCCGAATGCCGATGGGAGGAGTATCCGTTTGCAAACCGATAATGGCCAGATGCGCTGGTTTATACGCTTACTACGGGGGCGAGACCTATTCGCTATCTGGGCTTGCGGCGATATTCCTCGGCAAGGAGAACTCGAATGGAATAGCGGGACCCCTCTATTTCACATACGATGGCCAGACACTCTCCGAGATTCGTAATGAAATTGAGGCAAACATGTACTAGCCAAATAGATGTTGATCACGTCCTTTAAAGCACAGCGAGTGTCCTTTCGCCTTTATGAGGCAATAGGCCAATTTGTGATGTCCACCGATATGTCTCCTGATAGCAGAGGCGGGCATCCTCATCTATCAAGCCCGCCTCACGAGCGACGAGGGGAGTTGCCACCGTGGGAAGTAAGTTCGATGACAAGAGTGGTGATGAATGGGGGTGTAACGGACTACTCAATTTAGCTCAGCAATAAGCGTACAGTAACATCCGTCGACCATTTCTCTTCAAGATAGTCGCCGGGGATTACCGTTTCCAGGGCTAACTATGACCATGCGTCATTGGACGAGGCTTAGTCCCATTCCCAGTCCATAAGGTCCATCGCGTCTGCCCCTGCGCTCCGATAATCGTCAATGACATCACGAGCACAGTCTTCGCACAGATCCTTGTCATCGATATACTCATCGTACGCGCCCGCTCCGAAGAGCTGGGCTATGCTTCTTCTGGCGGTAGACAGGTCGAACTCTTCGCCACAGTTTGAGCAAGTTGGCATGGCTACCTCCCTACGAGTGAGAACGAGTGAATACAGGCTAACACTGTGAACAAGCGCTGGCTTCAGCTATCAGCTCAGTTTCGGTGTACAAACTACAATCGGTAACTTGCGGTCATGAGTTAGTCCAGTGAAGACAAACTGCCTAAAACGGCTGCGTCGTGATAGTTGAGCTGTTAGTTGAGAGGCTTATCTTTCTTATGGCCTATCCTAGTAATTGACGACGAGTCACAACTCGCAAAAGGACAAGCTATGCAGATCGGATGGATAGACTTCTCACCAGAGGAACGGAGTCGGACGCTCACGGTCCTCAGCTCACTTTCTGAGCCCGGATCGGTCGATGAGCTTGGTGTTGGCATCGTCCGCGATGCTATGGCAGACCGGCTGTTTCCAGGTACCTCAACGCTTCTCACCAAGGCACGTTACTTCTTTCTCGTTCCGTACCTATCGCGCTACCTAGAGCGGGGGCACGACAACTCGCGCCAAGACCCCAGAGCTCTTCGCAACGCTTTTCGCGATCTGGAGCGGCAATGTGCCGCCGGGCTTAGGAGCTGCGCAAAGGCTAGCGGTCATTCGGACGAGGGAATCATTGGCAGGGTGGCTCTGGCGAGTGGCAAATGGGTCACTCGAGGCCCGGGCGAGATCTACTGGGCTTCGCTTCGCACGCTCGGCTTTATGAGGCAAGGCGCTCCGGACAGCTATCAGGCGCAGTTTGCCTATCTCTCTGACGTGCGGACACGAGACCAACAGTACCGCACCGCTCCATCCGACGGCGATGAAGGAGATGGTCTTTCGGACGACAGGCTGGCGCTTGGCAGCATGTGGAACCTGCCAAGAGACTCGTACGATTGCTGGCGTGAAGCGTGGAAGCAGTGGGACTCAGAAGCCTCCATCGCACTTACGCGCGAGGAGGCGCTGTTCCTGCGCGATCGCGTCGTGTCATCTCGTCCCGATTCCCTGTATGCGCTCATCCTTACCGATGAACAGTTGCGCCAAATGGCGCTGGCATCCGTTTATGGCGAAGGTGGTACGCTTGGCGACTCGTCACTTCACGAGTTTCTTTTGCACGGGTTGGCGCGGATACAGAGCCTCTCACCTGAGCTGGCGCAGACGTGTGCGATCGCCGACGCGTTCAGCGAGCTGGTTCTTGGTTGTCGCATTGCTTACAACATGCAGCTAAGTGGCCTCGAGGAGTCTGGCTCGCATGAGTGGGATGAGTTTGCGCCTCGTGTAGCCAGCGTTGCTCGCGATGTCGACCTCACAGCTGTGGGGCATGTGCTTGGCCTCAGCAGCCATCATGGTTTTCATGCCCTGCGAGCCTTTCTTCTTCGTTCGGCTGCTTGCATAGAAGCTGGAGACCTCGAAGGTCTCAAGGAGCAGGTGAGACGCCGAGAGGCAGCTATCAAGGGCGCAAGACGCAAGATCGGTGCCAAGAACGCTGGCGAGTTTGCCTGGCGCGGGGGCCATCGGCTGCCGTATCGCTTTGCCAATGCGATGGCAATCGTGCGTGAGATCGAGGAAGCGGGTGGCTGCAATGCTTGAGATGGATGAGGGGCGCGTCAGCTTCGCGGACGCACTGAGGCCGCCTGAGGGATACGAGCTCTCCTTTGCGGTTGGCACTACCTATTCGCTGGACCTCAGAGCTCTGCTCGGTATTTGTATTCCTCTGGGTCTTGGGTTTGAGCCAGAGGCTCTCTACTCGGTAAATCCCATAAGCCTTTTTGCGGCGCTCAAGACACTGCAGGGCAAGCTTGTGGTGTACTGCGACAAAGGGAGCATGCGTGCGGACGTTGCCGCAAACAGCAAGACGTCAGGCCTCCTCATGCTGCTCGAGGAGATGGTCCATCAGGTCCATGTGAACCGACATCGCAAGGATGCGCTGTCTTCCTTTCATCCCAAAGTATGGGTTATCGAGTATGCCGCCCGTGACGGGGGAGCGCCGCTCTACAGGCTCATGGTGATGAGCAGAAACCTGACGTTTGACACCTCGTGGGATGTCGCTGTGTCGTTGGATGGCCAGCCAGGCGAGGGCAACAGCTGCTCCGAACACGTGGCCCAGTTCCTTGAATTTTTGGCAGGAGGAGACTCTCTGACCACAACTGAGCAAGATGACACGCGCAAACGCGGCTCGCATACGGCGCGTGTCAGGAAGCTTGCGGACGCAGTGCGTGGGGTGCAATTCAAGGTCGACAACAGAAACTTCGAGGCGGTGGAGTTTCTTCCGTTTGGCCCTCAGGGTGGTAGGCAGACCGGGCTCTTGGATGCTCGGAAATGCGATCTCCTCACGTGGCGGTGGCGGAGCATGCTTGTGGTGTCGCCGTTCCTCAGCAGTGGGGACGACTCTCCGTTGGCTGTGATGTCGCGTCACAGAAGTGGAGTTTCGGGCAGGTATGTCTTGCTGAGTAGAGAAGACTCCCTGATGGAGCTCCCGAGTGGGATGCGTGACGCCTACGAGTGCTTCTGTCCGGCTTCGTCGCTTGCGGATGTTGAGCTCGAAGGCGATGGCGGCGTCGACGCGTCGGACTATTCCAACCTGCACGCAAAGCTGTACTTCTCGCAGGATATGGGCGGCAGGCGAAGGCTTTGGGCTGGTTCGCTCAACGCCTCCCGCAACGGCACGTTCAACAACGTGGAAGCACTCATTGCGTTGAGCGTAAAGCCGAGCCACCTTACGTTTCATCAGATGCTGAAGCCACTCATTGGGGATGGGGGAAAGGAGCGCCCTCCCTTTGTACCGTTCGACCCGCCCAGTGTTGCAGAAAGCGTTGCGGAGGACGACCAGGAATTCAGGCGCGCCTTTCGTATTGCATCGCGTCTCGTGAGTTTCAAGGGTGTGAAGGTGCGTGGCGATGCAGGCGACGCCTCGATGGATGTCACGATCGAGGTGGGATCAGCTGTCAAGGCTTGCAAGGGCGTCTCCCTCTCGATGAAACCGCTCCTCGCGTCTGAGTACGCGCAGATAGAGATGGGGACGCGTGCCAGCAGGCAAGAGCTATCGTTCATGGGGCTTATCCCCGAACAGGTATCAGCCTTCTTTGTTCTTCAGGGCACTGACGATGAAGGTAACACCAGGTGCTGCGTGACGGTCTGTCCGCATGACAAGTTTGATGATGCGGGGCTCTCGCTTGAAGCTAGGAGTAGCAAGGTCTTGGGCGCCATCCTCTCTCAGAACGACAGGGGGCTTTCGCAGTATCTTGCGCACGCCTTCGACCTGCCCGAGGCGGCATATGCCATCAATAGCGAAAGCCAGAGCTCTTCCAGCCCAACCACTGCCAAAAGCCTCTCTGTACCAGCAGGGTTCTACGAGCGTCTCCTTGATATGGCGGACACGAGCCCCGACGTGTTTGACCGTGCGACGCAGCTTTTGGAGCTCATACCAGATGACGTGCGAAACGACCAGCTCGATGAGCTTCGCGGCCTAGTAGAGACGTTTTCGAAGGCGGTGAAGTAGCGTGGCACATGGACCAAGCGTAAGGGAGCGTCTGGAATCCATCGACAAGGCCGTGATGGGTGGCCTTACTCCGTTTCAGCGTGCGACGGTCGAGCATATCGCAAAGTTGTACGCAGATGGGCAACAGCGCGTGCTCGTGGCCGATGAGGTCGGGTTGGGAAAGACCCTGATTGCACGTGGCGTGATTTCAAAGATTGCTCGGTTGCGCGAGGGAGAAGGAGACGACCTCGTCAAGGTTGCCTACGTGTGCTCTAACGCCTCTATCGCTGCACAGAACATCTCGAAGCTTCGTATTGACGGAGATGTCCAGCTTGCTTCTGCGGGGTCTTCGCGCCTTTCCATGCAGCACCTCAAGATCGCACGAGAACGTGGTGACGAGGAGCTAAAGGCTCGCTACATCCAGATAACCCCGCTCACGCCTGGTACTTCGTTCTCCATTAGTTCGGGTACCGGCACTATGCACGAGCGCGCGCTCATCCTTGCGGTGCTTGCATATGACGGGCGCTTTTCAAGGGACTCGGGCCGCTACGAGCGGTTGGGCGAGCTCATGTGGGACAGAAGAAGTAACTCCAACCCTGGCGGTTGGGGATGGTGGCGTCATTGCACAGAGGAGGATGTTTATCGGGTTCGCGAGGGAGATCCGGAGCGTGGGGAAGAAACTGGCTATCCCTATGATGTGCTCAAGAAGGTCGAGCTAGAGCTTGCAGAATCAGGCGGGCTCACTTTTGCCTCGCTCTGCGAGTATCTCGACTCTGATGAGCGGGACAGACGTCGTGAGCGAAGGGCTATCAACGACTTGAGGCGTGCCTTTGCCAAAGTGTGCGTAGACATGCTGAACCCCGATTTTGTCATCATGGACGAGTTCCAGCGGTTCCGTAGCCTCATCGCCGACAACGACTCCGAGACGTCGATGCTTGCCAAGCGTTTCCTTGGCGGCAAGACAAGGGTCCTGTTGCTTTCGGCCACGCCGTTTCGCATGTATTCGACTGATGCGGAGCTCGACACGGGTGGGTTCGGCGACTCGTATCATGAGTTCCTCGAGGTCATGGACTTCCTTGGCGAGGGAAAGGCTGATAAGCATGAAGCGTTCCGGCAGGTTTGGGGCGACTACGCGCTTTCAATAAAGAGCCTTGGTGCCGGGACGTGCGATGTGGTGTCGGTGCGCGCATCAAAGGATGCGGCCGAGGCTGTTGCCCGAGGCTATATGACTCGAACGGAGCGGCAGTCTACGGGCGAGCTTGGCTCGATCGTAGAGAATGAGAAGCATGTTCAGACGATTGAGATTACCCCCAACGACGTGAGGGCGATTGTCCGAATGCGCGGCCTCATGAGGGAAGCGGGCATCAGGCGTGGCCTCATGAGTGCCGACTTTGTTAAGTCCTGTCCATTCCCCCTGTCGTTTATGTCGGGGTACAAGCTGTTCAAGGAGCTTGAAGCGAAGTCTGCCAAGAGGCCAAGCTTGATCAGTGCAAATAAGCGAGCGGACGGCGGGCTGCTCTGGCTGCGCAGATGGGATATTGCCAATTACGACCCGCTAAGTGTGCGCAATGCGCGCTACCAGGCACTTCTTAAGGACATTGCCGCAAAGGAAGACAGTGAGGATGGAGGCAAGGGAGGCGTGCGAGCCGAGCGTCTTCTCTGGATTCCCGCAAGCAGGCCGTACTATCGCCCAAGTGCCGATTCTCCGTATACCAGTACCCGTGGGTTCTCAAAGATGATTCTGTTCTCGTCGTGGGCTATGGTTCCGCCGTCGCTTTCATGCCTGCTCTCTTACGAATTCGAGCGCAGGAATGTGAAGAAGCTGAAGCGGGCAACTGGCAAGGAGTTTCGTTACTTCAAGGATGAGGACGAACGGGTGGACGAGACAAACGACTCTCAGGCTCTGCCGCGTCGTCGCATGCGCTTCGACAAGGACCAGCACAATGCGTTTCTCCTGCTCTATCCGTCTCGGTACCTCGCCAGTTTGATTAACGTCAAGGAGCTTGCGTCTTCTGAAGGCGCCACGTTGACAGACCTGCGAAGGTCCATGAGGCGTCGTATAGCTGAGGTCCTGCCCAAAGCGTTGGGCCTCGAGCGGTTGCCTGAGGGTGTCGATGGCCGACGCGCGTCCGTCGATTGGTACGTTGTTGCTGCCCTGAGGCTCGACGAACTGGCTGGTCATAATGTCCTCGACGAGATTCTCGGACAAGAGGGGATGCGGGGGCTTCAACTCGACAACCATTACGGGACAGAAGTTGCCGTGCTAAAGCAACTCGCCGGGATATCGGAGAGTTGGGACGCGCGTGATCTCGGACGATTCCCCGCTGACCTGGTGGATGTGCTTGCAGATGCGGCTATCGCATCACCGGCGGTATGCGCTCTGAGGATGTACGGGGCATACACCGAGCATGTGCCCGCATGGATGGCGTTCCAGTTTGGCCATGCCTTCGTAAAGCGCATGAACACCTCTTCGGCTACGCTCACCGTGGCAGCCGTGATGGAGCACAGGGATGAGGCCTCGTCTCATTGGAAGAACCTGCTTGACTATTCCTGTGAGGGCAACTTGCAGGCGGTCCTGGACGAGTACGCCTACCTGCAGAGACCAGTTGGAGTGAGCCTTGACGAGCGGGAGACAGTGCTGCGGATGCACAAAGCGATGGTGGGGCCAGGCGATGAACCCGACCTTCGAAATGTTGAAGCTGTGCATGGCGTGCGCGTGCCCACATCCGCAGGAACCAAGAAGCGAATCGACAGCATGAGGATGCGGACCAACATCGCAGAGGCATTTATGGATGCGAAGTCTCGGGCTACAAGCGATGCGGTCGTATCCCGGGCAAACCTCAGAGAGGCGTTCAACTCGCCGTTTAGACCTTTTGTGCTGGTGAGTACCTCTGTTGGCCAGGAGGGTCTCGACTTTCATAGCTACTGCCGCAAGGTGTGTCACTGGAATCTTCCCTCCAACCCTATAGACCTCGAGCAGCGCGAGGGGAGGGTGAACCGCTACCAGGGGCTTTCCGTGCGCCAGAGCATTGCAGGTCGTTACGGCAAGATGAGGTTCGATGGCAAGCCGGGCAGCGGGTCAGTCTGGCAGCAGATGTTTGAAGCTGCGGAACTTGAGGAGCACAAGCGCGAGAATGGCGATCTGGATTCTGGATTGCTCCCAAACTGGGGAGTGACTGATGGGGATGGATTGGTGCCAGTTGAGCGCTATGTGTACCTCTATCCCTTCAGCCGAGACGTGGCGCAGTACAAGTCGCTTATTGACCAAGTCTATCACTATCGCATGGTGATTGGTCAGCCGGATCAGGAGGAGACGCTACGCCTGCTCCATGAGCGTGTGGAGGACGGCACGCTGAGCGAGGATGAGCTCGGTGATCTATACATCAACCTGTGTCCGTTTGTGCAGAAATCGGAACAGGTGCGTGATTAAGTTGGTGCGAGAGAGGGTCTGCCATGCAAGACCGCTACGCGGGTGACATCGGGGACTATGGCAAGTTTGCCCTGTTGAGGACCCTTGCTGCGAAGGGGCTCTCGATTGGCGTCAACTGGTATCTGGTCGAGACGCCGCCTCAGGAGCTCGCGGTCAACGATGGCGGGAAGCTGATACCCAACGGGCTGGCTGCATGTGACCCCGAGCTTGCCGAGGTGCTGCGGGGCATTTCCCGTAGACCAGAGCGTTCTGTGCGCTCGCTCGAGAAGGCGTGCCTCGTGCCGGGCGCGCGCTATTTCGCCTATGTTGTGCCCGTCGACGGCCGTGCTGCCTGGCATGACCGGGCCCTTTCCGCACTTGCCGGAGCTGACCTGGTCTTTCTCGACCCAGACAACGGCTTGCTCGTAAAGTCAGTGGGGAAGGGCTCTGCCAAGAGCCCCAAGTACGCCTTCTACGAGGAGGTAGCCGACTATATTGCCCGGGGCCAGAGCGTGGTGGTGTACAACCATCGCAGCCGCAAGAAAGCCGACGTCTACTTTGGCGAGATCTGTGAGAGACTGAGGGCTGTCGTGTCGCAGGGGAGCGCAATTGCCGCTATCACGTTCCCCAAGGGCTCCGTGCGTGACTACTTTGCTGTTTGCGCAGGTGACGAGCATGCAAGCCTCGTGCGCGAGGTGTTCGAGGAAATGGCCGGTGGCGTGTGGGGCGATGCGGGCATGTGCAAGCTGCCGCAACTGCCGGCTCGTAACGTCTCCGTGGTACGTGAGAAGGGGAAGACCACCACGACTGTTCATACCGGCGCCCCTGCTCCAACCCAACTCGGCTTCTGGCGTGAGACCGAGCCGCTGGGCTTCTGTAGTAACTGGCATCCTACGGGCTTCGACTTCCGCGGGACGCACTTTGCCACGGGCGAGCACTGGATGATGTGGCAGAAGGCGTGCCTAATGGGCGATGCTGGTAAGGCCGCCCAGATTCTCTCCGCGCCAACCCCGCGCAAGGCCAAGGAGCTCGGGGGAGAGGTCAAGCCCTACGACGGCGCGCTTTGGGATGCCGTGCGCGAACAGCTTGTCTATTACGGCGTGCGAGAGAAGTTCCTGGCCAACGATCTGGAGCGCAACCTGCTGCTCTCCACGGGCTCGGCGCTGCTGGCCGAGGCGTCGCCCTACGACAAAGTCTGGGGCGTGGGCATGACGGCCGATGATCCGCGGTTTGCCAACCCCGCCAAGTGGGAGGGTCAGAACCTACTGGGTCGCGTGTGCATGCGCGTGCGCGCCGAAATCCGCCAGCTCTGCGCGCTTGGGTGCCTGGACGAGGCACGTGCGGGAGGTTCCGAGCTGGACGACGCGATTGCACGGATGACGCTCTTGCAGCTCTCGCGTGTGCCCGCGGCCAGAGCTGCGGTTTACTGCTATGCGACGATTGCGAGCCGTGCGGCTCCGAAAGCTTATCCCACACCTGGTGCGTTCCTCAAGAAGGAGCACGACGCGACCGTGGAGGGCATCACCAAGGCGCTGGAGGCTGGTAAGGGTGGCAAGCTGCCCATAACCGGCTGGTACGAGCTCGTCCGCGAGCTGTGCATCCAGCAGGCCTTGGGGAGGCTGTAGGTTGGTCTACGTTGGGTATTTCGACCACTCGCAGGTGAGGAGCTGTCTGTACACATGAGCCTGCTCAACCTTCTGCGCGGCGAGGAGCCGGGCTACTTCAAGAACATCTCCGTGCAGTGGCGCGAGGGCACGGGCGGTCTGGGGGAGTACTTGACCGAGTACGCCCTTGAGCACGGTGACCTGCCCGGCCGCAGGGCGGTGTTCCGCAACGTGCTGGTGCCCCGCAGCTCTGGCCCCACGAGCGAGTCCGAGGTCGACGTGCTCATGGTCCACGAGACTGGCGTCTACGTGATGGAGTCCAAGAACTACGCGGGCTGGATCTTCGGCGACGCCGAGCAGCGGCAGTGGACGCAGACGCTGGAGCGCGGGCACAAGAACCGCTTCTACAACCCCATCATCCAGAACCGCGCGCATGTGAAGGCGCTCGCGGCGTGCCTGGGGCTGCCAGAGGACGCGTTTCGGTCCTACATTGTGTTCTCGGAGCGCTGCGAGCTTCGCAAGGTGCCGGCGAGCACGGAGGCATACGCGATCTGCCAGCGCCAGCACCTGCTCAAGGTGCTGCGCAAGGACATCGCCGGGCGTGAGCGCCGCTTCTCCGACGAGGAGTTCGACGCTCTGGCGGCCAAGGTCGGTCAGCTGGTCGCAGCCTCCACCGACGAGGCGAAGGCCGAGCACGTGGAGCAGGCTCAGCGTGTGAAGGCCGGCGAGGTCTGCCCCAGGTGCGGCGGAGAGCTGGTCCGCCGCAAGGGCAAGTACGGCGAGTTCCTGGGTTGCACAAACTACCCGCGGTGTAGGTTTACGAGGAATGCGTGACATCCCTTACAAGTCGGTTTCTCGATTTCAGGAGGCAAAACCGTTCGCAACATAAATGCAACCTTGCGGTAGGGGCTAAAGCTCTTTTTCAACCTTACAATTCGGTTGTGCGAACTCTTCCGTTTTGACTGATTGAGGAATTCGCCGATTTCGTCAGAGTGATTTGTTCAGGGGGTAATGGCCCGTTCGAGAAGAGGGGGAACAAATGAGCGAGTATGAACAGGCAACTCTCGCAAAGAACCAGCGACTGACTATCATCATCAGGTTGATAGCAACTGTAGCCTTTGTTTCTTTGGCACTGATCTCATTCGCTAAACTCTCCGATCGGTTCTCATCTCCAGAAGCTTATTCTCACGAAATCGAGCAGCTTGACAAAAGAAAAGAAACCGCAGCTACTCTGTCAGTTGTCGCGGCAGCGGCTTCTGCTGGCGTTACAATCATTCCCGATGATGTCTGCACGCCGATTGCACAACAATTAGCCGAAATCAGCAAGGATCTTGGTATCGTAACGGGTGCGGTGATCTTGGAGAAATACGCGATGACCATCTTGGGCTTTGCAGTGTTTCGCTTTATCCTGCCACTGACGATGTTGGTGCTCGCTGTGTGTGCCATAGCACCAGATTCTTCTTCCACTTTTTGGCGCCGTGCGGTGCTGCTGTAGTTAGAGTGCTTCTGGCTTCACTGATTATCTGGTATTCGGTGCCGCTTGGAGTCAGGGCATCAGATATGATTTTTGATACCTACGAAGAGACAATTAACAACGCTATTGAAAACGCTAAGCTTGCGGAGGAGCTGACGAAGCAAAAGGATGAGGCGAGCAGGAGTTCGGATGCTGCTTCGGATAGGAAACTCGAGTTCTCTATTGATGGCTTTGTCGACGCGCTGGCATCCATTCCCTCGGCAATTGCCAACGTAGCTGGTTCGGTCGCTTCCTCTGCCAGCGATAAGGTCTCTGTCTTGGTGGGGTGGGCGAAGGTTGTCCTTACTCAGATTACAGAGGGCTTTGCGGTTCTGGTTGTGACAACCTGCATCATTCCTCTGCTTGTGCCTTTGTTGATGTTCTGGCTCGCTAAGCTCTTGCTTCAGCCGTCATCTGCGTCGCTTCCTTCGCTCCCGCAATTTGCCAGCGTTTCGCTCCTTCCCTCTGCAGATCAGAATTCCCTTGGGTCACCAGTTCGCAATCGGAAGAAATAGTATTCCGCGTGCTACAAGCAGCTTTCTTTTGAGTGGGGGTCGGCTATGAACAAATGCATCAGGTTGGCGCTTATTCCGGGCTTCTGCCTCGCCTTGCTATTGACTGGTTGTGGTCATGAACACGTATGGAAAGATGCTACGTGCGCCGAGCCCGCCACATGCGAAGAGTGTGGGGAGACCGAAGGCGAACCTCTAGGCCACACCTGGAGTGAAGCGACTTGCACGGATCCCAAGACATGCTCGGTTTGTGGGGAAACAGAGGGAGAACCTCTTGGTCATGACTGGCAGCCAGCTACGCACGAGAGTCCTGAAACTTGCTCGAGGTGCGGAGAGACTAGAGGAGACGTCCTTCTCTACGAAGTTCCAGCTGGTCTGACTAGCGGATATGAGTTTGGCGAATTCGATAGGTTCAACAGCTTTGCCAGCGAAAATGGCCTTGGCGGTACGATGATTTGGTTCAACGGTTCCTATGAGCATGTTTCCTCAATGGACATGTCTGAAGTACAGGAATCGTTGGAGGTCTTTATCACGATGGCAACAGATGAAGACGGTCACGAATGGCTCGTCCAGATGGATCTCAGCGAGTACGGAGCGATAGACAAGTACAAGAACCTAGAGGGTCATCAGCTATGCATATTGGGTCAATACGAAGGCTACTCAGAAGTCTACGAAGCGCCCACCATTACGCTTGAGAAGATTTTCGACCGTAGTACGGGAAACATGATTATCTCGACGTGGTTTACGGAACTGTGACGACTGGCGCCTTGCTAGTTTGGGCTGGTCAGACCTTTCTTTAGCAGGGCCGGCTGGTACGAAAGTCCCAGCCGGCCCTGCTATCCTCGCGTTCGTTCGCTTCGCCTTCTCAATTGTCCAGACTAGCTGACGCTCTTTAGAACGGCCTCTGCCTCAGAAATATCCGTCTTCGTGTACTCCCAGTCGAAGCCACTTGAATCGGTCAGAATCAGTATCGAGTCGTCTCCTGACCTCTTGAACTTGAGATGCTCTTGGAAGCCATCGTCGACATAATCGACCGTGAGGCCGTTATCAAGATCGCCCGAGCAAGGCAATACCATAGAGCCTGAATCGTTTGTGCCAAAGTACGTTACCGTCTTGTCGTCAAGGTCGATTAGGTAGTAGAGATCGTAGTTGGACATACTTCTTATGTAGGCATACTCGTACTTCGAGGTAGCTTTGGGCTTGCTCCCCGCGTTGGTGTTCGTCTTTGTGCTTGTCTCCGCCTGCTTGCTTGTTTTCTTCTGTGTGGCCGCGTCCTTCTTCGTGGTCTCTGCTTCCTTGTCTGCCTCGACCCCCTTTTCAGCTTCAGCCTTCTTCGCAACCTCAGCCTCGTCAGCTGTTAGAGCATTGATGATGGATGCCTCAAGCTTCTGCTGTTGAGAATCACTCAGATACCTTGAGGTGCGAATCACATACTCGCCGTTTGTCGTGTGCGAGCCAGCTAGGCTAAGGAAGCTGCCTGCGGAGCCTAGGTATTCGTCACGTGCCTGGGCGTCCTTCTCATTGCGGAACACCTCTACGCAACCACCGCCGTCAGTGCCCCTATCGATGACGTCGTCACCCTTCACCTTCTCCTCGACCAGATCTGACGAGAAGAACACTGCCGCGATGTAGCTGTCGTCCTTGCTGAGGCCCTTATTTGGATCGTGGTCTTTGGTTGCAGCTGTCGGCTCTTGGATATGCTCAACTCCCGTAAGACGGCCGATGACGAATTCTGCTGCCTGACTGCCTGCATCCTCGGAGTCTCTTGCATCCGACTTGTTATCGTCGCTGGTCTCCGCCGAATCCGATTTGTCATCTTCGGCTATCGTTTGGCTCGCCTCTATCTCTGAGCCTGCCCCCTCAGCACTGGCATCAGACTTGTCCTTGCCGGAAGACGCGCCCATACCGATGTAGATAATCCAAGCTATGACGATGATGCCTATGCGGACCTTCTCATCCAGCTTCTTGTTGCGCATCATCAAGATCGTTAGGGGTATTGGGAAGATGAATATCCAGCCAAGAACCCATAACCACGTCTTGCGCTTCTTCTTTGGCCGCCCTTGTTGTTCGGGTATTTGCATAGGCTGCGATGGTATCTGATAGGGTTGCTGGGTTGAGCTCTGGGCGAACTCTGCCTGCGCTCTCTGACGACCCTTCTCAAATTCATAGCCTGCTTGCTCAGCATTGTCGTAGCGTATATGCTGCGCTTCATCATCAATGGGAAACGTTGTCCCGCAGAACTGACACGAAGCCTGTCCCTTTTCAATATCCACGTTCAGTTGTGCTCCGCACGCCGGACATGTGAATGCGACCAACTTCATTTAGGCTCCCAACCTTAGCGCGAGGGTTCAACAACCTGGTTGTCCCCTAATTCTCGATGAACGACCGCAGTCAGCGCACCTATCTAATACGAGAGGTTGCTCCTGCATTTCGATTGTAGTCACTTTGCCAGCGGTGCGTCTTTACCTTACAGCTGAAGAGCCCCACGAGCTCTTGTCAACCTTGCTTCACGCCTCAGGTAAAACCTGATTGACGCGGGGTGACTCCGTCCGCAAGGCAAGTCTCCCTGGAGGCCTGCCACATGTCTTATGCGCAGCTGTCAACTATTGCTGGTAAAACCGCTGGTATGACAGTATCGACGGCCTTATCGCTTTAAGTGACGTGGCCTGGAGCTCGCGCAAGAGGGGCTATTCCCTCTTGCGCGAGTAATCTCCCTCTTGCGCGGGCAATCAGCATATTCTCTATCCCTCGTGCGCGGGCATTCGCGTGCGGGCTCGCAAAGGCAACCTTTGCGCATAAGGGGAGTACCCCTTGTGCGCGAGCGGATAAATGAGCAGATAAACGAGCGGCTAAAGCAGAATGTCTCCGCGCGGTGGCGCGAAGGCACCTGTCGTGGCGTCGTTGACTGGAATCCTCGCGCGTGGGTATACTAAGGCCGACGGCCAGCCTAGTCGTAGTTAACGGGAGCTAGGCAGCGCCATCTTTAGCTAAGCCGCTGGTATGGCAGTACCGGCGGCTTTATCGCTTTAAGTGACGTGGCCTGACGCGTGCCCGGTTCGCATCCTCGTTCCCATCCCGGATGTGTCTCAGCAGCTCCAAGAGGGCCTCGACCGCCTCGACGACCCGTGTGAGCAGCCGCAGAGCGGCTAAGACGATTTCGTGATCCATGGCAGAGCTCCTTTCTCTCGAAAGGAGGCGCTGCCTAGCACGTAGTAGGCCGACCGTCGACCGGATGCCCATCATATACCGACGGACACCTTGCCTTCGCGTGCTTCTTGGGCGGCCCGGCCCGGCCAAAACACATACAACAGCTGTTCATGCAGGCGGACGAGGTGCGTCCTAATTTACACACTTGAATACTGTGTGATGAAGCTCGACGCACACCTTGGTACCGCATACCCTATCCTTGAGCTACGACCCGCCCACACCCCTGCGAGGCGCGCATGAAGACCGATGTAAAGATTGTGGCCCGCAACCTCAAATGGCTGCGCAACCTGTACGGCGAGAACCAGGTCCAGCTGGGGGCCGCCATTGGCGTCGGCGGCTCGACCATCTCGGACATCGAGCGAGGGGTCAAATACAGCACCCACGTCGTCGAGCTCATTGCGCAGCATTACGGCGTGCCCGTCGAGATGCTGTACAGCGACGACTCCCACAAGAGCAAGAGGTTCACGCCGCACAGCATCGCCGCCTCCGGGCCGCTCGTTGTCAAGGCGTTGGTGGGGTTCTACGCGGGCGACGCGCCCGAGAGGTCAGACTTCCGCAATGCCTGCGAGGAGTGCGCCTCGCTGACCAGCTCCGAGGCGCTGCGGCTGGACCAGCCCATGCTGCAAGCCCGTCTCGACCGATGCATCCGGGTGTTTGCCGCGCACGAGAACAAATACCCCGCCGAGGCCCACGCCAACACGGTCTCGGCCATCGTGCTGCGCTGGTTGCGTGCCGCAGACCCAAGCGCAACGCTGCTTGCCGACGCGCTTGTGCAAGACCCCGACATGTCTGACGAGGCCTTTGTGCGCCTGCTGCCCAACGCAAACGACCTGCGGGCCATCGATGGCAGGTCCCAGCAGCGCAAGATGATCGAGGCCTCCTACCAAGACGTGATGGACCACCTCGAGGCTCTGCGTCAGATTCCCGATTGGTCCGACTACGCCGAGCGTTGCGTGGCGCTGCTGTACCTGCTGGGGTTGACGGATGCGGACCTCGACCAAGAGACCAGTACGATTGTGGGGCTCGAGATGCTCAAGAGTCAGGCCCTGCTGGGCAACGAGCCGAGCCTGCTCTTGATGGCGCGCCTGCTAGACCTTCTTGACGGCAACTGACTTCGCAACTTGCGAAGTTGCCGCCTGCGCCGCCCCTGTAGAATTAGGCTCCAACTGTCAGGGAGAGGGGAGAGCGCAATGAGCGACCGCAACAACGACGCGACCAACAACGAGCTGCCTCGGTACGCACAGTATACGGACATGATCATGGGGCACGTCGGCTCCACGAATGTCGACCTCGGCTGGCTCGAGGACTACGACCTCGACATGATCGACGGGATCGGGAGCTTTGTGCATTACGAGGCCTGCAAGCAGGAGATCTTTGTCAAGGACAGCCCGTTTGCGTCGGTGGAGGACCTGGCCGTCTACGGCAACGGCGTGAGCATCTCGTTCTGGGACGCGTTCTCGGTCCTGCGCAGCCAGTGCAAGGAGCCGACGAACCTGTTTCTGATCCTGCTGCTGCTTTCGGACCTCGCGTACAAGAACGGTGCACGCGACGCGTTTGAGGGCCGGCTCTCGGCCGAGGCGCTGCGCAAGCTTGCCGAGAACCGTGCGGCGGCCGACCGCGGACGCCAGGCCCGCAAGGATTTCTTCGACGACATCCGGGGCTGCTAGGAGCGCCGCCGCGCGGCGCTGCGCACGACAAACGCACAGATAATCGCAGCACAAACGCACAAGTAACGCGCTACAAACGGGAGGCTCACATGGACGAGCTCGGGCATATGCAGCTCTTTGGCTTTATGGCGACGGTCATGCTGGCTGCCGTGTGCAAGGAGGGGAGGGACGGCTCGCACGGGCAGTTTCTGGCTGTTCATGGGCAGGGCATCCTGACCGTCCTGCGTAGCCTCATTAGGATCACGCTGTCACTGGGGGTTTGGTTCACGATCTGCCTCTGGACGTACATGCGCTTAACGTCCGCGACCCAAGGGAACCTCTTTGCTTTCATGCGCACCGGCACCCTGTTGCAGCGCATGGCCGGCTATTGCCTGGCGCGTTCGGTGCCTGCGCTGTTCATGTCCATATTTGCGCTGATGTTTGCCTCGGACGAGTATGGCGACTCCAATGCCGGGCCGGGCGACGTCGTGCTGCTCATCTGCCAGGGCCTGCTCGACGGCCTGATGCTTCCGTTTGGGTTTGCGCGCCTACCGTGGGAGACGAGCGGGGCCACTGGCCGTGCGACCGCGCTGTTGGGGGTGGCGTTTCTCACGTTCTTGGCCTGCGGGACCCTCTCGCTGGCGGTCTGAGCCGCTTTGGGTGGCGCATCGCATGAACGTTGTTGCCGTTATGCACGGATATATAACCCCATTTCGTGTAGCGGACAAACGGCAACTGGGGTTTTGCCGCGCCTCTACTCGAGTAACCCCTCAGTATCTATACACAGCGCCAACAACGTTCACGGTAGGGCTTACCAGAGCTCGTCGATGACCTCGCACACGTACGAAAATATGGCTACGCACTCATGCATGTGGTAGCGGGTGCAGGCGACCACGTTCTCCTGCATCTGGCGGCGCCAGTAGTTGCGCACGTCGGGGCCAAAGCTCTTGCCGCGGCCCACCCATGCGCGCGCGTCGGCCCTGGCCTCGTCGCTCATCTCGCCGCGCTCGATGTGCACGAGCAGCATGTCGGGAATCATCACGCTGTCAGGAAGGTTGGTCGTGTACATGGGTCCCTCCCGTACGGCCATCCAGAATGCTTGCTTGATTTATGTTATACGCGCTTGCGAGGCGCCTGTCATGCCGCGCAGGCAAAGCATTCGGTACGTGGGTGCGACGCGCACTTGAGACGGGCTGTGTCCCTACTGGAAACCATATAATGGTTTCAGAATTTGTCTGCATGAGAGAGGCGGAAACATGGCCGTTGGCGAATCCGAAAAGAACCGAAAGCTGTCCGAGGCGGAGCAACGCCGCCTGCAGGGCTTCGAGCAGCTGCAGCAGGGCATGGCTGCGCAGGGGTACCGCTGCAACGAGCTGACGGTGAGCATCGTGCGTGCCAACATCGTGTCCATGCTCGCCGCCATACCCGTCATGGTGTTGGGCCTGGGCCTGTTCATGGTGGTCAACTTGAACAATGATTGGGGCTTTGACGACGGAGGCTGGATCGTGCAGATCATCGAGCTTCTGGTGCTCGTGGTGGTGCACGAGGGCATCCATGGGCTCACGTGGTCAATCTTCGCGCCCAACCACCTGTCCGACATCGAGTTCGGCTTCATGAAGGAGTACCTCACGCCGTACTGCACCTGCAAGACCCCGCTGGCCAAGTGGCCCTACATTGCGGGTGCCCTGGCGCCGCTGGTTCTGCTGGGCATCATTCCCACCGTGGTGGCCATCGCCACGAGCTCGTTCACGCTGCTGGTGACCGGCCTGATCATGATCCTTGCGGCGGGCGGCGACGTGATGATCGTCTGGATGATCCTGCGCCACCGCACGACGGGCTCCGAGCTGCTGGTGCTCGACCATCCCACGCAGGCGGGCTGCGCGGTCTTCGAGCGCTAGGGGAGAGACACACGAACAGATAGGGCGACCCCCTTCGGCCGAAGGGGGTCGCCCTTGTCATGTGTGGCTAAAGCTCCGCGCTCTGCCTGCGATTTAGCCGAGATCTTCGCCGTTGGTCTCGATCACGTGCTTGTACCAGAAGAAGCTCTTCTTGCGGCTGCGGGCCAGCGTGCCCTCGCCGGCGTTGTTCTTGTCCACGTAGATGAAGCCGTAGCGCTTGTCCATCTCGCCGGAGGAGGCGGAGACGATGTCGATGGGCGCCCACATGGTGTAGCCCAGCAGGTTGACGCCGTCCTTCTCCACCGCGTCGATCATGGCCCTGATGTGCTCGCGCAGGTAGTCGATGCGGTAGGAGTCGTCGATGGAGCCGTCCTCCTCCACCTTGTCGTACGCGCCAAAGCCGTTCTCCACAATCATGACCGGCTGATCGTAGCGCTCGTAGAACCAGTTGAGGGCGTAGCGCAGGCCCAGCGGGTCGATGGGCCAGCCCCAGTCGGTGAGCTTGAGGTACTCGTTGGGCACCATGTCGTTGGCGGCGTCGCCCACGCCCGGGATGCCCGCCTCGTAGAAGTTGAAGTCGGGGTTGTCGTCGCGGGCGGCCACGGCAAAGCTCATGTAGTACGAGAAGCCGATGTAGTCCACGATGCCATGCTTGAGGGTCTCGATCTCGTCGTCGGAGAGGTCGATGTCAAAGCCCATGCGCTCCCAGTAGCGGAACATGTACTGCGGGATGCGGCCCTTGGCGTGCACGTCGGCATACCAGTAGCGCTTGTGGTCGGCCCAGGTCTTCTCCATCTGGTCCTTGGGGTCGCAGCTGTGCGCGTACAGCGGGCAGAAGGCGATCATGCAGCCGATCATGGCGTCGGGGTCGATCTCGTGGCACAGCTTTACGGCCTTGGCGCTGGCGATGAGCTCGTTGACGGAGGCCTGGTACATGCGCTCCTCGGGGTTGTCGCCAATGTCGAGCACGGCGCCCTCCTGCAGCATGTGGTGCGCGATGGGGGCGGCAGACTGGTTGTTGATCTCGTTGAAGGTCATCCAGTACTTGACCTTGCCCTTGTAGCGCTCAAAGCACACGCGGGCAAAGCGCTCAAAGAACTCGATGCAGCGCTTGTCGGCAAAGCCGTTGTACTCGGTTGCCAGGTGGTAGGGCATCTCAAAGTGCTGCAGCGTGATGACCGGCTCGATGCCGTGCTCGTGGCAGGCGTCGAACATGTCGTCGTAGAAGGCCAGGCCCTCCCCGTTGGGCTCGGCGTCGTCACCATTGGGGAAGATGCGCGACCAGGCGATGGAGGTGCGGAAGGCCTTGAAGCCCATCTCGCCCATCAGCGCGATGTCCTCGCGGTAGTGCGTGTAGAAGTCGATGGCCTCGTGGTTGGGGTAGTTCTCGCCCTCGATGACGCCGTCGGTGATGCGACGCGGCACGCCGTTGCCGCCCGCGGTCATGACGTCGGCGATCGACGGGCCCTTGCCGCCCTTATCCCAGCCGCCCTCGAGCTGGTGCGCCGCCACGGCGCCGCCCCACAGGAAGTCCTTTGGAAAGTGTCCCATGTCCCCGTCCCTTCGTTGGTATGGTGCACGCATGGTGCCTACCTACGATTATTGATGCTGGGGGAGGGGTGTGGGGAGGCCTCTCGGCCAGCGGAGCAAGGGGTGGGTGCGACAAAAAGGGGTAACCCCCTGGTACTAAAGATGAGTCAAGGAGGCCCCCTTTAGCAGGGCGACCTGCGCCACGAGGGTCGCGAGGTCGCGCCGGAACCGCTTCGCCCAGCGGCGCTCGATCCCGCGGTCGTGCCGGTAGCCCGGGTCCAGCGAGCCCGCGTGCGCTGGCTGCGCCTGCGCGACCCCGCGTATGTCGCGCAGGCGGACGTGCGGCCAGCGGGCGAGCTCCGCGAGCAGGTCGGCGAGCTGGTCGCCCCTCCTGTGCGAGTACTTCCAGCCGAACTCGTCGAGGTGCTCCTGGAGCCTCCCCGCGGTGACGCCGTGGCAGGTGCCCTGCAGCTTGGCCTTGAGGTTCGAGACGCAGTGGTGCACGGCGGGCAGCGACGCCTCCGAGTCGCCGTCGGCGGCCGACGGCCGCCCGCGCAGGTCCCAGCCCCCGGCCAGGGCCTGCCCGTGGGAGGGGTGGGCGTCGAGGCGCACGGGGTGGATGCGGGAGACGTGGGCGGCGCAGAACTCCGACAGGCTCCCCGCGGTGACGTCGGACAGGGCGCGCGCGACGAGGGCGGAGCCGGAGACGGCCAGCTCGACGGGGGCGTCGCGCAGGCCGCTGCCGGCGTGGCGGACGGCGCCGCCGTTGCCGCACGGGACGCTGGCGCCGTCGACCTCGACCCAGTCGCCGCCGACCCTGCAGAGCCGCATCGAGAAGCCCATCGCCGCCCTCAGCCGCCTGAGCATCGCGACCCCCGTCGCGTCGGACACCCCGCACTCCCTGGCGACCGCCTGCGCCGAGGCGCCCCTGGGGTCGGAGCACACCATGTAGGCCGCCCGGAACCACTTCGTGAGCGGGAGCCTGGTGTGGGCTATGAGCGTCCCGCTGGTCGCGGAGAACTGCCAGGAGCAGCCCGCGCACCTGAACTCCCTGCGCCCGGCCACGCGGGCGTAGGAGCGGCACCCGCACCTCGGGCACTCGAACCCGCCGGGCCACCTGAGCGCGATCATGTGGGCCTCGCAGGCCCCCTCCGTGCCGAACCTCCCGACGAGCTCCGCCATGTTCCCCGCTATCCCGCGCGGCGCGTTCTGCGCCGCGGACCTGGCTGTCGACGCCATCGTGCCCCCTCTGGCCGCATCCGCAACTGGGGGCATTGTCACCGAGCGCCGTGACAAGAACGGGGCTCCCCTTGACTCATCTTTAGTACTAGGGGTAACCCCCTTTTATTCACGTGCTTACGTCCAGAGCAGGACCATGGCTGCAATGACCAGGCCAAAGACAACGATATAGACCATGCCTATGGAAAGCGCTCCCCTGAGGACGCCCAGGATCACCATCAGGCGCTCCTCGGGGCTCTGCAGCTCCTCGGCAAAGTCGCTCTGCAGGGGCTCGGGGGCCATGGTCTTGGCGCCGCGCGTGCTGCGGGGAGCCCACAGGGGCTGCCGTGCATCGCGAACGCCGGACATGTCGGCGATCGTGTAGTTGTCGTCTTCCATGTCCGGCGTTCGCTTGCTCATGCGTTCGTTCCTGTCTACAGCCGTTGCTGCGGGGCCTCTACTCGGCCGTGGTTTCGTCCCCTGCGGCCTTCTCGGCCACGCTGGGAACGTCGTCGTACAGATGGCACACCACGTAGTGCCCCGGCTCGATCTCCTTCTGCTGCGGCGCCACGTGCTTGCAGCACTCCATGCACTTGCTGCAGCGGGTGTGGAACTTGCAGCCCTCGGGCGGGTTGGCCGGGCTGGGGATCGACCCCTCCAGCACGATGCGGTTCATCTTGGCATCGGGGTCGGGGATGGGGATGGCGCTGAACAGGGCCTCGGTGTAGGGGTGCAGCGGGTTGGCAAAGATGTCCTTCTTCTCGCCGTACTCCACGAGGTTGCCCAGGTACATGACGCCCACGGTGTCGGAGATGTGCTCAACGACCGAGAGGTCGTGGCTGATGAAGAGGTACGTGAGCTTGCGCTGCTCCTGCAGATCGTTGAGCAGGTTGATGATCTGCGCCTGGATCGACACGTCGAGTGCCGAGACGGGCTCGTCGCACACCACGAACTCGGGGTTGAGCGCGAGGGCGCGGGCGATGCAGATGCGCTGGCGCTGGCCGCCGCTGAACTCGTGCGGGTAGCGTTCCTTCTGGAAGGGCTGCAGGCCGCACTGGTCCATGACCTCGTCGACGTAGTCGTCGAGCTCGCTCTTGGGCACCAGGCCGTGCTCGCGCACCGCCTCGCCGATGATCTCGGAGATGGGCAGGCGCGGCGACAGGCTGCTGAACGGGTCCTGGAAGATGATCTGCATCTTGGTGCGCAGGTGACGAAGCTCCTCCTTGGAGAGGTCGTACACCTCCTTGCCGTTGAACAGCACGTCGCCGCCCGTCTTCTCGCCAGACAGGCGCAGGATGGTGCGGCCGGTGGTGGTCTTGCCACAGCCGGACTCGCCCACGAGACCCATGGTGGTGCCGCGCTTGAGGTTGAACGTCACGCCGTCGACGGCCTTCACATGGCCCACGACGCGGTTCATCATGCCGCCCTTGATGGGGAAGTACTTCTTGAGGTCGCGTACCTGCAAGATGTAGTCGGGATCGTTGACGAGCTTGTCGGTTGCCTCGCTCATGCGGACGCACCTCCCATGCCAAATGCGCTCATGTCGTCCTTGCCGTCTGCGGCAGCCTCTGCACGATGCTCCTCGTAGTAGCGGTAGCAGCTGACCTTGTGCGTGTCGGACAGGCTGATCTCGCAGGGATACTCGCCATCGCAGCAGGCCAGACGACGGTCGCAGCGGTCGCGGAAGTAGCAGTAGTCGGGCATGTTGATGGGGTTGGGAACCTTGCCCGGAATGGAGAAGAGCTTCTCCACCTCGCGGCCCACCACGGGTTTGGAGGCCATGAGGCCGATGGTGTAGGGGTGCGCCGGGTGATGGAAGATGTCCTCGGCGGTGCCCTTCTCCACCACGCGGCCGGCGTACATGACCACCACGTAGTCGGCCATCTCGGCGATGACGCCCAGGTCGTGGGTGATGAGCATGATGGACGAGTTGATGCGGTCCTTGAGGTTGCGCAGCAGGTCCAGGATCTGGGCCTGGATGGTCACGTCAAGGGCGGTGGTGGGCTCGTCGGCGATGATGATCTTGGGGTTGCAGGCCAGTGCCATGGCGATCATGATGCGCTGGCGCATGCCGCCGGAGAGCTCGTGGGGGAACATGCCCGCCACGCCCTCGGCGTTGGCGATGCCGACCATCTCGATGGCCTCGATGGTGCGGCGACGGATCTCCTCGGGGCTCTTGCCCTCGCCGTCGTGCAGGGCGATGACCTCGTCGACCTGGTCGCCGATGCGGAAGACCGGGTTGAGGGAGGTCATGGGCTCCTGGAAGATCATGGAGATGTAGTTGCCGCGCAGGTGCTGCATGTGCTCCTGCGTGATCTTGGTGATGTCGTAGGCCTTGTCGCCCAGGTTGAGGCGGATCTCGCCCGAGACAATCTGGCCCTGCGGGCGCTGCAGCAGCTGCATCAGGCTGAGCGAGGTCACGGACTTGCCGCAGCCGGACTCGCCCACCACCCCGACGACCTTGCCCTGCGGGACGTTGAAGCTCACGCCGTCAACGGAGCGAACCGTGCCGTTGTCGGTGAAGAAGTAGGTGTGCAGGTCGTCGAACTCCACGGCGTTGGCCGGGTCGTGCATCTTGGTGAGGAACTCGCTCTCGGGCACGCCCTTGCGCTTCCACTTCTTCTCGTACTCGCTGGTGATCTTGCGGTTTGCCTTTGAGATGGCGCGCGACTCGCGTGCGGAAAGGTATCCGTCGTTCTTCTTCTTTGCCATGAGTTGCGCCTCCTTACCTGTTCATCTTGGGGTCGAAGGCGTCACGCAGGCCGTCGCCCACCAGGTTAAAGGCCAGGACCGTGGCCAGCAGGCAGACGCCTGCCGGGATCCAGATGAACCAGTAGTTGGTGAGCACGTAGGTGTCGTTGACGTCGTTGATGATGTTGCCCCACGAGGCGAACGGGAACTTGACGCCCAGGCCGAGGAACGAGAGCGTGGCCTCGGTGATGATCGTGGAACCCAGGCTCATGGTCATGGTGACGATGAGCTGCGGGATCACGTTGGGGATCAGGTGACGGAAGATGCGGCGGGACGCACGGATGCCCGTGGCCTCGGCGGCCGTCATGAACTCCTGCTCGCGCAGCGACAGGATCTGGCCGCGCACCAGGCGCGCGATGCCAGCCCAGCCCAAGAAGCCCAGCAGCAGCATGAGGTAGAGCATGCGAATCTGCGGGTCGACGCGCATGGCGTCCATGGTGGCGCCCAGGATGATGATGATCGGCATCGACGGGATGCAGTAGAACACGTCGACGATGCGCATGATCAGGTTGTCGACCCATCCGCCCTTGTAGCCGGAGATGCCGCCCAGGATGACGCCGATGATCGTCTCGATGAACACGACGATGAAGCCGATGTAGAGCGAGACGCGGCCGCCGTACATGAGGCGCGTGAGCATGTCCATGCCGTTGCGGTCGGTGCCCAGGGGGTGCTCCGCACTGGGGGCGGAGTAGGTGTCGAAGACCTTGGTCGAGACCGACTGCATGACCGACCAGCTGCTGGTGCCGGCATCATACTTGAGCAGGTAGGTGGCCTCCTCGCCCTCATCGTTGGTGAAGGAGAACTTGTTGTCGCCGGCCTCGATGGCCTCGATGAGCTGCTCCTTGAACTGACGGGTCAGGAAGACGTCCTTCATGATGGCCTGCACCACGTAGCGGCTGGCGTAGGCAACTTCGGTCTCGCCGTCCAGCACGGTGCCGCCGTCGTCGATCGTGTAGCTGGTGCCCTCGTAGTCGAAGGTGCCCTTGCCCTCGGCGATGGCGGTGAGGACGGCCCGCTGGAACGCGAAGGGCAGCTTCTCGTTGCCGGTGGACGAGCTCACGGTGTCATAGGTGGCAAGCGCGATGGGCTCGGTCTGGCCGTCTACGTAGAGCGCAAAGAGCTCGTCGCTGAGCTTCTCGTAGCGATAGGTGACGCCAGAGGCCTCGAAGGTGTCCTCGCCCTTCTTCTGAGCGAGCACGAACTTGGCGCGCGCCACGGAGGGGAAGTCGGAGTCGTTCTGGGCCACATAGCGTAGGTCTTTGTTCTCTGCCACGGCAGCCCACTGCTTGTTCTGACTGTCATAGCGATAGAAGAGCTGGTCCTCGCGATACGGGCTCAGGAGTCCGCCGACAAACGAGAACACGAACATGAAGGCCAGGATGATCAGGCCAGTCACGGCGACGCGGTTGCGCAGGAAGCGCTTGACCACCAGCGCGGTGGGGGAGAGGGTCTTGACGCGACGATCGTCGTTGAGCGAGTAGTCCTCTGTGGTGCCTTGGGCGTTCTGCTCCTGCTCGAGGACGTTCTCGAGCATCTGGTCGGTGTTGTCCGTCTTGTTAGCCATGAGTCACCTCCCTTACGCGATTCGCACGCGCGGATCGACCACGGCGTAGAGAATGTCGGATATCAGGTTGCCGAGCAGCGTGAGGATGGCCATGAAGACCAGGTAGAACATGGAGAACGGGATGTCGCCCGCCACCATGGACTGGTAGGACACAAAGCCGATGCCCGGAATGGAGTAGAGCGTCTCGGTAATCAGTGCGCCGGCGAACAGGCCCGGCAGCGAGCCACCCAGCATGGTGACCAGCGGGATGAGCGTGTTGCGGAAGGCGTGGTGGTAGATGACCCTGCTCTCGGGCAGGCCCTTGGCGCGCGCCGTGCGGATGTAGTCGGCGTTGAGCACCTCGAGCATGTTGGTGCGCGTGTAGCGCATGAGCGAGCCGATGGAGATGACCACCAGCGTCACGATGGGCAGCACCAGGTGGTTGGCGCGGTCAAAGAACTGGCCGATGGGCGAGAGCTGCTCATAGTGACGTCCGATGAGGCCGCCTAGGTCGAACCAGCCCAGCTTGACGCAGAACAGCAGCTTGAGCAGCGACGCAAAGAAGAAGGTCGGCAGCGAGAAGCAGGCCAGGGCCACGATGGTGATGGTGTAGTCCACCTTGGTGTATTGCTTGGTGGCTGCGATGACGCCCAGCGGAATGGCGATGATGATCTCGAAGAAGAAGGCGATGGCGCCCATGATGAACGAGATCCAGACGGAGTCCGCGAACTTCTCGGTCACGGGCACGGTCCACTTCCAGGAGTCGCCGAAGTCGCCACGCAGGGCACGGCCGCACCACGAGAGGAAGCCGGGGATGATGCCCTTGTCCATGCCATAGGTGGCCGAAAGCTGGGCCATCCACTCTTCGAAGCTCTTGGAGCCGGGCTGCTGGGACTTGGCGCGTGCGACCTGCTCGAGGTACGAGGTGGGCAGGCAGCGCATCAGCGCATAAATGATGAAGGCAACGACTACAAGGATGACAACCGATTGGAGTAGTCGTTTGAGGATGAACTTTCTCACGGAGGTTTCACCTCGCTTGATGATTGGGAAGGGCGAGCGCGAATGGTACGGGCGCAAGACACTGAGGGGTAACCCCTTTCTGCCGTTGGGCGGAAAGGGGTTACCCCTCAGTGTCCCCCGGTGACCTGAGCCCCCGGGGGACGGAAGGAACTACTTCATCTTGATGCCTTCGATCTCAGACAGCCACGGATAGAACGTGCTGATGTCGGGCGTGACGGTGTCGATGTCCACGCGCTCGGTCGAGAAGATGATGGCGTTCTGGCGCTGGTAGGTCGGGATCTCGCAAGCCCAGTCGATGATGATGTCGAGGCAGGCCTTGTACACCTGCTTGCGGTACTCCTGGTCGGTGGAGGCGCGGGCATCCACGATGAGGGAGTCGAGCTCCTCATCCTCGATCTGATACATGTAGTTGCTGCCGCCGGGCTCCTTGCCGCCGTTGGCGACGTCGGAGTAGTAGACCTGGGTCATGTCGGGGTCGATGGTGGCACCCCAAGCGGCGCACCAGATCTCGCCCTGCTTGGCCTCGAGCTTGGTCCACAGGTCGGAGGAGTTGGAGAGGTCGTTGACGATGAGGTTGAAGCCGATCTTGGCAAAGGCGTCGCTGGCCTCCTTGAGGATCATGAACGCGGGGTGGTCGCCGGTGCCGTCGGCGGGGATCATGACCTCGTACTCGAGCTTGGCGCCCTCGGGGGCGGCGGTGAGCTTGCCACCCTCGACGGTGTAGCCGGCAGCCTCGAAGAAGCCGAGTGCGGCCTCGAGAGCGGCGGCGTACTTGTCGTCGGCGCTCATGTCGGAGGTGTAGATCTCGTTGCCCTCGACGTCGACGGAGAAGGCGACCCTGTAGTCGGGGTCGGTGGCGTGCGGAGCGGCCCAGCTGGTGTTGGAGATGGGATAGTTGATGACCTCTGCAGCCTCGCCGTAGTAGGAGTCGATGGCCACGTCGCGGTAGACGGCGAGCACGGTGGCGATGGCCTTGCGCAGGTTCTTGGAGGCGTCGGAGGCGGGCTCGCTGTTGACGCACACGTTGTGGCTGTTCATGCCGATGTAGCCGTAGCCCAGGTTGTCCACGGTGGAGGTGGTGATGACGTCGCCGTTGAGCTCTCCGCCGTTGGCGTCGGCGACGGCCTGTGCCTTGTCCTTGGACCAGCTGGGGTCGGTGATGTCGACGGTGCCGGTCACCAGGCCGTTGAGCTTATCGTCGTCGGACATCTCGCGGAACTGCACGAACTTGGTCGCGGGAGCGCCCTTGAAGTAGTTCTCGTTAGCCTCGTAGTTGATGACGCCGTTCTCGTACTTGACGAACTTGTAGGGGCCGGCGCCCACGGGCTGGGTGGTCTTCGCGCGAGCGAGCGAGAGGTCGCCCTTGGGGAAGCCGAACTTGTCGTTGTCATAGTCGAACTGGGCGGAATCGCCATAGTAGTGAAGCGGGGTGATCTGGGTGCCAAGCTGGTAGATGAGGTTGGCATCGACCTGGGTGGCATGGATGCGGCAGCTGTAGTCGCCGGTCTTCTGGATGCCCTTGATGCTCGTGGCGCTCTTGCCGGTCTCGACGCCCATCTGGTAGTCGGAGTAGTGCTCCATGACGCCGTCGAGGCTGCCAGCGGTCTCGGTGGCGACCATCTCGGCAACGCTGTCATAGTTGCCAGCCATCTGGTCGAAGACGTCGGCGTTGGTGGCGTCGGCGGCAACCTCGTAGCCCCAGTTGGCCATCTTGGCGTCGATGCCGTCCTCCTCGGCGTTGTAGCCGTTCTCGACCACGTAGTTGAGGATGCACTGGACGAAGGCGTCCTTGAACTCGGGCCAGAAGGCCTTCTGAGTCTCCTCGTCCCAGTTGGTGAAGTCGGTGTTGTCCTCACCAGCGGCGATGAGGAGGTTCATGAGCGTGTCCATGCCGGAGCGGTACTCCTCCATGCCCTCGATCGGCATAGAGAACAGGGTGGCGGAGCCGTCATAGGTGGGGTCGCAGATGGTGTAGAGGGTGAAGATGTAGTCGTCGATGGTGAGGGGCTCGCCGTCGGAGAACTTGAGGTCGTCGCGCAGGGTGATGTCGTAGTCGACCGTGCCGTCGGCGTTCTCGGTGACCTCGATGTCGGCGGGGCCGGTGTAGGTGTAGCTGGTGCCGTTGTAGTCGTAGGACTCACCCTCGATGCCCTTGTAGACGACCTCGCCCAGACGGGTGGTCGGATAGAGCGCGATTTGCGTCAGGTTCTGGGCGTCCTGGTCGTAGGCAGTCTCTGCAAAGAAGGGCGAGAACTTGCTGTTGAAGTTGGAATAGCCGACGACCATGGGGGTGTCGGAGGCGCCGCCGGCACCGCTGCCGGAGCCGCCGCAGCCAGCCAGTGCGCCCAGCGCCGCCGTGGCGCCAATGCCCTGCAGGAAGGACCTACGAGTTAGGTTGCTCATCGTTACGTTCCCTTTCTCTCCAACGTATACGTGTGTCGACGAGGGGCTAGAAGCCCCCACAATCAGATTTTTTAATTGTAGATACATTTGCCGTTCGTTTGCACCAAAGCGGCAAATTGAGGGTCAAATATTAGTTGCCAATGGCATGGATGGCGCGCGCGGTGGGACGATGCCGCGGCAAAAGCGGGCTGTCGCCGCGGCATCGGCCGAAGGGCAACCTCATTTTTTCCGTCTGGCCACACTTCGGCAGGACGCGAGGGCCCGCTCTGCGCCTACTCTCCGCTCGGACGCGCCGGCCGGGCAATCGCGCTACACTACTGCCGTTACAACGACCGTGACTACATCAATAGGAGAAGCAGATGGCAGAGAAGCTCAAGTTCAAGGACATGCCCTACGAGCGCCCCGACGCCGACCAGGTCAAGGCCCAGCTGGCCGAGCTCACCGCGCGCCTTGCCGCGGCAGCCTCGTATGACGAGGCCAAGGCCGTCTTCCTCGAGAAGGAGACGCTGGAGAAGCATATCGACACGCTCGCCAACCTGGCCTACATCCGTCACTCCATCGACACGCGCGACACCTTCTACGACGCCGAGCAGGAGTATTGGGACAACGCGCTTCCCGAGCTGCAAGAGTCGCTGCAGGCCTGGACGCTGGCCATGCTGCAGAGCCCCTACCGTCCCGACTTCGAGGCCGAGTACGGCGACCTCATGTTCGTGAACGCCGAGATCGAGGCGCGTAGCTTCTCGCCGCAGATCGTGGCCGAGCTGCAGCAGGAGGGCAAGCTCAAGACCGAGTATGGCAAGCTCATCGCCAGCGCGCAGATTCCGTTCCGTGGCGGCACCTACACGCTGAGCCAGCTGACCCCCTTCAAGACCGACGCCGACGACGAGGTGCGCCTCGAGGCGTGGAAGGCCGAGGGCGCCTGGTACAAGGAGCACCAGGCCGACCTCGACCGCATCTACGACGAGCTGGTGCACCTGCGCGACACCATGGGCAAGAAGCTGGGGCATCCCAACTACATCGGCCTGGGCTACGACCGCATGACCCGCAACTGCTACGACCAGCACGACATCGAGAAGTTCCGCGAGGCCGTGGTCAAGTACCTGGTGCCGCTCTGCGATCAGATCTACCGTGTGCAGGCCGAGCGCCTGGGCGTGGCCTACCCGCTGTCGTTTGCCGACGCCGCGCTCATGTTCCGCTCGGGCAACCCGCGCCCGCAAGGCAACGCCGACGACATCCTTGCCCAGGGCAAGCGCTTCTACGACGAGCTGAGCCCCGAGACCAGCGAGTACTTTAACGCCATGCTCGACCAGCAGATGATGGACGTGCTCTCCACCGAGGGCAAGGAGGGCGGTGGCTACTGCGAGTCGCTCATGGAGTACGAGATGCCCTTCATCTTTGCCAACTTCAATGGCACGCAGGGCGACGTGGAGGTCATCACGCACGAGGCCGGCCACGGCTTTGCCGCCTGGCTCAACCGCAAGCGCGTGCCCATGAGCTATGTGTGGCCCGGCATGGAGGCCTGCGAGGTGCACTCCATGAGCATGGAGTTCTTTGCCTGGCCGTGGTGCGAGGGCTTCTTTGGTCCCGACACCCGCAAGTACCTGTACAGTCACCTGGCTGGCGGTGTCACGTTCATTCCGTACGGCACCATGGTCGACCACTTCCAGCACCTGGTCTACGAGCAGCCCGAGATGACGCCGGCCGAGCGTCACGCCACTTGGAAGCGCCTGCTGGGCACCTACATGCCCTGGATGCGCCTGGACGGCGAGATCCCCTTCTACAGCGAGGGCGAGGGCTGGCAGCGCCAGATGCACATCTACGAGGTGCCGTTCTACTACATCGACTACTGCCTGGCGCAGACCGTGGCGCTCGAGTTCTGGGAGATGATCCAGGAGGACCAGGCAAACGCCTGGAAGCACTACATGGCCTACACCGAGCAGGGTGGCAGCCACGTCTTTACCGACCTTCTGGCCAACGCTGGCATGGTGAGCCCCTTTGACGAGGCCTGCCTGCGCGGCATCTGCGAGAAGGCCAGCGCCTGGCTCGCCGACTACGACCTCACGGGTATCGCGTGATGGACAAGCGGTCTCGCGAGCACCTGAGCGACTACCAGCTGGGTGACGACGGCTCCTACGAGTACCGCGGCGCCTACTGGCGATGGGAGCGTCCGAAGGGGCGTCCGGCGTTGCTGCGGTCGTGCTGGGCCCTGATGGCGGGTACGGGTGCCTGTCTGCTGGCTGCGGGCTTCGTGCCCGTGAACGGCTTGGGCTCGGCGGCGCTCGTGCTGTTGCCCTATGCGGTGGCGGCGGTGGCCGTGGTTCTGGTTGTGTTTGCCCTGCTGCGCCTGACGCGCGAGGGAGAGCGCCTGCGTGACCTGACCTACCAGCGCAGTGTGCCCACGCTCGCCGCCAAGGTGGGCCTCGGCATGGTGAGTGCCATGGCCAGTGGCATTGGCGGTGTCATCAACTTGGTGACGGGCTGGGGTGTCGTGGGGGCGTGTGTACCCTTTGCCGCGCTCATGGTGGTGGCGGGCATCCTTCTTGCGCAGCTGCTGCGCAAGGTTCGAACGATCTCGTTCGTGCAAGAGTAGGAGAGAGAGGGTCTGCTGCGGCAGGCCCTCTCTTTTTGCGCACAGGGGGTCGCGCACAGGGGATACTCCCTTTTGCGCGAGTGTGAGTACGGAGGCTAGAGAACGAACAGGGCGCGGGCGCCGACCACGTAGCGAGTGCTCGCGCAGAGCGGTGCGCCTGTCTGGTCGAGGTAGTGGATGTGCTCGAGCATCAGCGGGTCTCCGGCGCTCACCTCGAGCTCGCTCGCCATGGCCACGCTGGCGGCGCCGGTCTCGATGGTGCGCCTGGGGTGGTCTGCCGGGGTCTTGCCGGTGTTGCGCTCGATCAGCTCAAAGAACGAGGCGCCCGACAGGTCGTCTTCTAGCAGGAAGGCGCATGCGTTGTAGTCAAAGAGGCTGTGCTCCTCCATGATGGGCACGCCATCGGCGGTGTAGAGCAGCGCGAGGTACACCAGCTTGTCGTAGTCGGGGCCAAAGAAGCTGCGCTCGTCGCCGTGGGCCTGGGTCATGCGACGCTCGAGCACGACGATCGCCGGGGCCATGCCCATGTCGGCACAGGAGCTCTCGAAGCTCTGGGCGTTGCCGCTGCGGCAGATCTTGTGCGCGAGCTTGCGCTGGTTGACGTAGGTGCCCTTGCCCTGGCGCTTGGTGAGATAGCCCTCGCTCACCAGCTCCTCGATGGCACGCCGCACGGTGACGCGACTGACGTCGTAGAGCTCCGACAGCTCCGCTTCGGAGGGAATGCGGTTGCCTGGCGCGTACTGGCCAGAGGAAATGCTTCCCTTGATGTCCTCGAGTACCTGGCGATACAGCGGGGTGAGCGAGTTGTCCCTGAGCTTCATGATGTTCCTCTATAGGTGTCGCGACATGCCATAGCAGTCTCATTATATAAAGAGAGGAACAACAGAGCGCAGTTCTTGCAATCATTTCGGCAGGCGCAACTCTTCATAACTGAACAAAATGCAAGTCAAAAGCATATAACGTGCTAAATATTGATGTCTCGCTGTGCGGGTAGGCTCACGGGCAAATAGCTGCGTACGGTGGCTGAAGGTCGAGGTATCCATCTCGTGTTCTTTAGACCTTGTTTGTGCAACATGCACTATGATGCACAAGTAGACCGAGTTTTACGTATAGCCATGCTGCGATTTGGCGAGTTTGGTCATATACAACCGCAAATCTGGACCAGGGATTGCATGGGGCACGTGCGCCTTGCGGTCCGTGCCAAGGGAGGCCCCAGATGACGAAGGCCAGAAAGATCGCGCTGTTTGCCGTCTGCATGACACTCGCGTGCATAGTGGTGATGGGGCAGGGCTGCAGGCACGAACGTCAGAGGACGGCCAATGTCCTCATGGGCACTTGGGAGCTGTACCAGCGGATTGGCGGCGAGGCTCCGGCGAGCCCCGAGGACGTGGCCAAGGCCAAGGATGAGGGCCTAGTCGTGTACCTGCAGCTCGACGAGGACGGGTCGGGCACGCTTGACCTGTTTGGCCGCGACATCGACGTCTCGTGGGCGTCGAGGCGGCACAATGCTGGCACGCTCACCATCAGGGACGACTCTGCGATCATGAGGGTCGACAGCACCGGCATGCTCTCTGTCGACTTTGGTGACGAGGGAGGCTTGGTGTTTAGGAAGATCGATCCGGCCGATCGTATCGAGAGCACGGGCGACACCGACGAGCAGGCTGTCAGCGCGGTCGTCGGCGAGCTTGTGGTGGACGACTAGACATGGACGACGAGCGGGACAGGCGTGACGAGCCGCGAGTCGTGCCGCTGCTGACGCTGCTCGACCAAGAGCCCGAGCCCGACCTGTCACCACGGCTGCCCTCTCCGCAGCAGGTGGCGAGCATGCTGGCCGTGCTGGCGCTGGTGGGGCCGGGCATGCTTGGTGGCATGCCGGTGCTGCCCGTCACCCTTGACGACGAGCGCCGTCGCCAGCAGGAGCAGATCCAGCAGCAGAGCGAGTCAAACGTGGGCGTCTATCAGGACGCGCAGGAGGCGGCCACCGCTCTTGCGCTCTCGCAGCGGCGCCTGGCGCAGGTTACGCGCGAGGTCACGCGCGACCCGTCGCGTGTGGTCGACGAGGCCGATGTGGTGCGCGCGGCGCACAGCGTGCTGGCGGGGGAGGTCGGCCCACGCCAGAGCCAGCGCTTCCGCTCCGCCTTGGGCCGCGTGGCCAACGACTCGGTGGACCTCTTTATCCTGGATGCCGACGAGCGCGCCCGCGCGCGCCGCGATGCCGCCAGCGAGCCCGAGCAGGACCTCGAGGACTGGTTGGCTGAGTTCGAGTGAGACGGACGCCCCGCCACCTGGTGCCGTGCACCTGGCTGGCGGGGCGCCTTGCTTGCTGTGCGTTATGGCTAGAGCGCGGCCTTAAAGGCGGCCAGCAGGTCGTCGAACTCCTCGTAGGCGGGCAGGTCGGGGTTGTCGGCCATGATCTTGTCGGTGGAGCGGAACAGGAATCCTGCCTTGCTCGCGCGAATCATGGCAAGGTCGTTGAACGAGTCGCCCGTGGCGATGGTGTCGAAGCCAATGGACTGCAGCCCGCGTACCGTGGTGAGCTTGGACTCGGGGCAGCGCATGGTGAAGTCCTCCACCATGCCGTCGCCGCCGATCACCAGCGTGTTGCAGAAGATGGTGGGCCAGCCAAGCTTGGCCATGAGCGGCTTGGCAAACTGCTCGAAGGTGTCCGACAGGATGATGACCTGCGAGATGCTGCGCAGCTCGTCGAGGAACTCCTTGGCGCCGGGCAGCGGATCGATGGTGGCGATGACGTCCTGAATCTCCTTGAGCCCCAGACCGTGCTCGCGCAGGATGCCCAGGCGCCACTTCATGAGCTTGTCGTAGTCGGGCTCGTCGCGGGTCGTGCGACGCAGCTCGGGGATACCGCTCGCCTCCGAGAACGCGATCCAGATCTCGGGAACGAGGACGCCTTCCATGTCAAGGCAGCAGACGTTCATGGGACTTCCTTTCGTTTGGCGGGGCGGTCGGTGCGCCCGTTGCGGTCAGTTGTCGAAGGTGACGGAGACGCCGTGCTCGCTCGAGCGCATGGTGCGAACCCACAGCTCGGGCATCAGGGCGCTCACGGTCTCGCGCACCTGGCGCGCGCTCTGGTCGTTGTCGCAGATGGCGAGCATGGTGGCACCGGATCCCGAGATGAGGAAGGTGCTGGCGCCCGCCTCGAGCGTGCAGGCGCGCAGGCGCTCGAAGTCGGGGATGAGCGGGGCGCGGTAGGGCTCGTGGATGCGGTCGTGGCAGCAAGCGGCGATCTCGGTGCCTACGCCGGAGGCCATGGCGCTGACCATGGCCAGGCAGCGGCCCACCTGCCACGAGACGGAGCTCATGGGAACCATGGCCGGCAGCGCCTTGCGCGCGTCGACGGTGAGCACCTGATAGGGCGGCGCCATGCACACAAAGCGCAGATTGGGGGCCACGACCCAGCGCGTGGTGACGGTATGGCCGTCTTCCACGTAGCTGCTCACCAGGCCTCCCATCACGGCGGGCGCCACGTTGTCGGGGTGTCCCTCGATGCGCGTGGCCAGATCGAGCGTGAGCTGGCGGTTGACCTTGAGGCCGTGCAGCGCCTGGGCGGCGGCGATGCCGGCCACCACGCAGGTGGAGCTGGAGCCCAAGCCGCCCGAGCTGGGGATGGTGTTGTCCTCGTGGATGTGCAGTGGCCAGGGCTGGAGGCCCAACTCGTCGCAGGCGGCGAGGTAGGCGGCCCAGACCATGTTATTGGCGCCTTGGTAGCGCTCGTCGCAGCCGGTGATGGTCAGCCTTTCGGCACGCTCGAAGGTGTAGGCGGCCTGCAGCTGCAGCGCGAGGCCCAGCACGTCGAAGCCTACGCCCAGGTTGGCCGAGGTGGCAGGCACGCGCACGGTCAGGCGCGCCGGTGTCGCTTGCACGCTCATGAGAACACCCTTGCGCAGGCGGCTTCCACAAAGTCGGACATCTGGGCCTGGTCGCAGACGTCGGGGTGCAGCACCGGGGCGGTGCGTAGCCCGCTGAGCTGGGCGGGAGCGGCCACACCGGTGAGCTGTTGCAGAGCGTCCATGCAGGCGAATCCGTCCATGCCAGCGGTGTCGGTGCCCAGGGCTGCCAACACGTCGGCGCTGAACTTGTAGGGGTTGGCCGTGGAGAGGCACACGCGCTGGCGTCCGTCGGCCTCAAACCTGTCGAGCACGCACTTGCCTACGGCGGTGTGCGGGTCGATGAGCACCTGCTCGCTCTCCCAGGCGTTGCGGATGGTGGCGCTCGTCTCGGCGTCGGTGGCGTATCCGCAGGCAAAGGTCTCGCGCAGGCGGTCCATGACGTCGGTGGGCAGGGTGTAGACGCCTTCGGTGGCAAGCTGGCCCATCCAGCCGGCCACACGCTCGCAGTCGCCGTCGGTCAGGTAGTACAGCAGACGCTCGAGGTTGCTGGACACCAGGATGTCCATGCTGGGCGAGATGGTCTTGGCAAACTCGCGGCGACGGTCGTAGGTGCCCGTCTGGATGAAGTCGGTAAGCACCTTGTTGGTGTTGGAGGCCACGATGAGCCGGCCCACGGGCAGGCCCAGGAGCTTGGCGTAGTAGCCGGCCAGCACGTCACCAAAATTGCCGGTGGGCACGCAGAAGTCCACCTCGTCGCCCAGGGTCACGGCGCCGCGACGCACGAGCTGCGCGTAGGCGTCCAGATAGTAGGTGACCTGCGGCACCAGGCGGCCCACGTTGATGGAGTTGGCGCTGGAGAGCACGCAGTTGGCCTCGGCCAGGCGCGCCGCTACGGTCTTGTCGGCAAAGATGTTCTTGACCTGCGTCTGCGCGTCGTCAAAGGTGCCGCGGATGCCGGCCACCGCCACGTTGGCGCCGTGCTGCGTGGCCATCTGAAGGTGCTGGATGTCGCTCACCTTGCCGTCGGGGTAGAACACGGTCACGCCGGTACCGGGCACGTCGGCAAAGCCCTCGAGGGCGGCCTTGCCCGTGTCGCCGGAGGTGGCGGTCACGATCATGATGTTGCGGCCGTCGCCCTCGCGCGCCACGCTCATGAGGCGCGGCAGCATCTGCAGCGCCACGTCCTTGAAGGCGCAGGTGGGGCCATGGTAGAGCTCCAGCAGCCAGTCGGCGCTGATGGGCGTGAGCGGGGTGATCTGGGGCGTGTCGAAGTTGCTGCCGTAGGCACCGGCCACGCAGCCTGCAATCTCGTCGGCGGTGTAGTCGGAAAGGAGCGTGCCCAGCACGTCGCGCGCGATGGCGTGGTAGTCCTGCCCAGCCACGGTCGCGAGATCGAGCTTGGTTGCGCCGAGCTGGTCGCAGACGTAGAGGCCGCCGTCGCGGGCGATGCCGGCCAGTATTGCTTGCTTGCTTGTTACGACCTCGTCTGAGCTGCGCGTACTGTGATACAACGTTTCCACGGTGGGCACTCCTCGAATGTTTTGATGGATGTCCTGCTTGCAAGTATCATAACCTCGCGCGGGCACGTACCATACCTCGTGTCACACAAACGAAAGAGTTCGGCCTCGGGGCACGCGCCCCCACGCGGGCCACGGAGAAAGATAGGAAACGCATGAAGATCGCCATCCTGGGCTACGGCACGGTCGGTCGCGGTGTCGACCAGATCGTGGCGGGCGTCGAGGGCATCGAGGTCACACGCATTCTCGAGCTGCCCGACCGCTGCGAGGGCCCGCGCATGACGTCGGATTACGCGAGCATCGTGAGCGACCCCTCCATTGAGGTGGTGCTCGAGTGCATGGGTGGGCTCGAACCCGCCCACACCTTTATCATGCAGGCGCTTGAGGCCGGCAAGAGCGTCGTCACGTCCAACAAGGCGGTTGTGGCGGCCTTCTTTGACGAGTTCGCGCGTGCGGCCGAGGAGCACGGCGCCAGCCTGCTCATCGAGGCCACCTGCGGTGGCGGCATTCCGTGGATCGCCAGCATCGAGAAGGTGCGGCGTATCGACGAGGTGAGCAGCCTGTCGGGCATCATGAACGGCACCACCAACTTCATCGTGGATGCCATGATCAAGAACGACGCCGACTTTGACGAGACGCTGGCCCGCGCTCAGGAGCTGGGCTATGCCGAGGCCGACCCCTCCGCCGACATCGACGGCATCGACGTCAAGAACAAGACGCGCATCGCTGTGAGCGTGGCCTTTGACACCGCCTGCGAGCCCGAGATCCCGGTGACGGGCATCCGCACGCTCACCAAGGCGGACCTCGACCTGTTTGCCGCCCGTGGTTGCACGGTCAAGCTGCTGGGCCGCGCGGTGCAGCGCGACGGTCGCTACGCGGCATCCGTCGAGCCTGTGGCTCTGCCGTCCGCCTCGCTCGAGGCCAACGTGCCGGCCAACTTCAACCTCGTCTCGCTCGAGGGCACCACGGTGGGACCTCTCAAGTTCTATGGCCAGGGGGCGGGAAGCCTGCCCACCGGCAACGCCATGGTGCAGGACGTGATCGACTACGCTGCAGGCAGGCGGCCGCGCTACGACTTCTCGCGCGCGTTGGCGTACGACCCGGCCCTGCTGGCGGGCGACTACGTGTATCGAACTACCATGCCTGCGCCTGAGGGCGCCGAGGCCTTTGGCTCAGGCGCTTGGCTCGTGCGTGGCCTCGACCCCGTCTCGGCCCGCACGCTGCTCGACGAGGCCCTCGCGCAGGATCCCACCAGCTTCATGGCCGCACTTTCCCAGGAGGACTAGCTCAACATGATCAAGGTTGCAAAGTTCGGAGGCTCCAGCGTCGCAGACGCGGGGCAGTTCAAGAAGGTCCGCGACATCGTGCGCGCCGACCGAGACCGCCAGTACGTGGTGGTCTCGGCATCGGGCAAGCGCTTTGCCGAGGACAACAAGCTCACCGACCTGCTTCTGCTGGTCAACGCCCACATCGCCTACCACGTCGACTGCTCGCAGCTGCTCAAGGACATCGAGACGCGCTTTGTCGAGATTGCCGACGAGCTGGGCGTCAAGTACCCCATCTCCGAGAAGTTCGAGGAGTTCTCCTCCGTCATCAAGAGCCTCTCGCCCGAGTACATCGTGAGCCGCGGCGAGTGGTTTACCGCGCGCCTGATGTCCGAGTACCTGGGCATGCCCTTCCTCGACGCCGCCGACGTCATCGTGTTCCATCACGATGGCACCGTCGACATGGAGCGCACCCAGATTCGCCTCAAGGACGCGGCGGTGCGCCTGGGCCGCTTCGTGCTGCCTGGTTTCTATGGCGCCACGGTCGATGGCACCATCAAGCTGTTCAAGCGCGGTGGCGGCGACATCACCGGCGCCATCGTGGCCCGCTGCCTCGATGCCACCGTCTACGAGAACTGGACCGACGTCAGCGGGTTCCTCTCTGCCGACCCGCGCGTGGTGGACAACCCCCGCACCATTCACCGCATCACCTTCGACGAGATGCGCGAGCTCTCCTACATGGGCGCCTCGGTGCTGCAGGAGGAGGCCATCTTCCCTGTGCGCGAGGTGGGCATCCCCATCCAGATCAAGAACACCAACCTGCCCGACAAGCAGGGCACCATTATCCGCGAGACTGCCGAGGACAACGAGCGCGAGCACCTGATCACCGGCATTGCAGGTCGCAAGGACTTTATGGCCGTGCACATCCAGAAGGCCCATATGTCCGACAAGGTGGGCTTTCTGCGTCGTGCCCTGTCGGTCTTTGAGCGCTACGGCGTCTCCATCGAGCATGTGCCCACGGGCGTCGACTCGTTTGGCATCGTGGTCAACGGCGCCGACGTACGCGAGACGATCTACTCCATCGTCAACGACCTGCAGCAGGAGCTCAAGCCCGACGTGATCAACGTGGTGGACCAGCTGGCGCTGATCAGCGTGGTGGGTCGCAACATGAACCGCCGGGCCGGCACCTCGGGTCGCATCTTCGGGGCGCTTGGCGAAGCTGGCATTAACATTCGCATGATCACGCAGAGTTCCCAGGAGATCAGCATCATCATGGGTGTCAATAACACGGACTTCGATCGGGCGATCAACGTCATCTACCAGACCTTCGTGGAGGGTGAGATGGTCGAGATGCCCAGCAAGGGGGCGGTGCAATGAGTGGCAAGGTAGTGGCAATCCTCGGCGCGACGGGCGTGGTGGGCCAGCAGATGCTCCAGTGTCTCGAGGAGCGCAACTTTCCGGTGGAGCGCCTGGTGCCCCTGGCCAGCGCCCGTTCGGTGAGCAAGACGGTGACGTTCCGCGGCGAGCAGGTGCCCGTCGTGGAGGCCGCGCCCGAGGCCTTTGAGGGAATCGACATCGTGCTGGGCGCCGCGGGCGACGGCACCGCCAAGGCGCTGCTGCCCGAGGCCGTGAAGCGCGGCGCGGTGTGCGTGGACAACAGCCACGCCTTCCGCATGGACGCCGACGTGCCTCTGGTGATCCCCGAGATCAACGCAGCCGACGTGGCGTGGCATAACGGCATCATCGCCAACCCCAACTGCGCCACCATCATCGGCCTGGTCCCGCTGTGGCCGCTGCATCAGGCGGCAGGCCTCAAGCGCATCATTGCCAGCACCTACCAGGCGGCCTCGGGCGCCGGCAAGCCCGGCCTCGACGAGCTGGTGCGCGAGCTGGGCTGCGTGGCCGCAGGCGAGCCGGTGGGGGAGACCAAGCCCTTCGCCTACCAGCTGGCCGCCAACCTCATCCCGCAGATCAGCAGCTTCAAGGAGGAAGACTACACCGACGAGGAGCTCAAGATGGGCCGCGAGGGTCGCAAGATCATGCACCTGCCCGAGCTGCGCGTCAACTGCACCTGCGTGCGCGTGCCCGTGATGCGCTCGCATTCCGAGAGCATCACCGCCGAGTTCGACAAGCCCATCAGCCCCGACGAGGCACGCAAGATCCTGGCCCGGGCCCCTGGCGTCAAGGTGGTCGACGACCCGGCCGAGCTGCGCTATCCCATGCCGCTCGAGACCAGCGACCAGGACCTCATCTACGTGGGCCGCATCCGTCGCGACCTGAGCGCACCCGACGATGTCAACGCCATCACGCTGTGGTGCTGCGGCGACCAGATCCGCAAGGGTGCGGCGACCAACGCCGTGCAGATCGCGGAGCTGCTGCTCGACTAGACTGACTGGCTGGGGCTGCCCAATAGCGGGCAGCCCCTTTTCGACCGGGGAGAACCGTCCTGACGTCCCTGCTCCGAGAGGAGATCCCATGATCAAGCTCGTGGTCACTGACATCGACGACACCTTCGTGGCCGTGGGCCGCGAACACGCGACCGAGCATGCCCTGGCGAGCGTGCATGCGCTCCACGATGCGGGTGTCGAGTTCTCCGTGGTCACGGGTCGTCGCATGAGCGCGATCAAGAAGCTCTTCTGCGAGGACGAGGCGTGCTATCAGACGGCCATCACCTCCAACGGGCAGCGCATCTACGCCGACGGCCAGCTCATTCACACCCAGTACCACAGCCACGACGCGCTGGTGCGTGCCGCGGAGGTCATCAGCCAGTACGAGGGCTATGCACTCGGGCTCTACAAGGGCCACGAGGTGGAGCTCGTCTCGTGCACGGCCGAAGAGGTGGAGAAGTACGGTCTGGCCTTCTGGAACAAGGCGCACCTGGTGGACGGCGTGAGCGACCATCCCTACTACAAGGCTAACATCCGTGTGGGGCACGGCCCAGGCGTGGCGCCGCGCTTCGAGGTGCGCCAGGCGCTCGTGGCCGCCTGTCCCGAGTTCAACATGGTCTACCCCGGACCCAACTACATCGATCTGCTGCCCTCCGGCTGGGGCAAGGACTCTGCCGTCTGCCTGCTCGCGCAGTATCTGGGCTTTGAGTTCGATGAGGTCGCGGCCTTTGGTGACGAGGAGAACGACCTCAACATGCTCTACTCGGTGCCTAACTCGGTGGCGGTGGCAAACGCCGTGCCCTCGGTGCGCCGCGACGCGCGCTGGCAGATTGGGGCCTCCGCCGACGATGCGGTGGCCGATGCCTGCTTTGAGATCGCGGCCGCCGCGCGCGAGGGACGCATGCCCTCATTCATGCGCGAGGAGCTGGCGCACGAGGCGCCGCTGGTGAGTCCGCGCGGCTGATCGCCTCGCCCTGCGCTTCTGGGGCTGGGTACACGTTTATTGCGGTTTCGGAGCCGCTCGATTAGCGATAGTGCCTGTTTATTGCGTTTGAAGGGGTCCCAGATGGCGACATTCTGGGACCCTCGTGCTCAAAACGCAGAATACCGACAATTACTGCGGTTTCTTTCGCGTGTCCCGGATGGCAAACGCAATAAAAACGAGAGACGGCAGGGGAGGGCGGTAAGCACTCGTGCGCTTGTCCGCCCGATGAGTCCGCTCGCGTGCCTCAGGGCGCAACAATGGCATAATGTCATAGGAGGTTATTCATACGAGAGAGGTGGTATATCCATGGCGGCTATCAACGAGGTCTGCGACTTCCTGAAGGAGGCCGGTACCTACTATCTGGCCACGGTCGATGGCGACCAGCCGCGCGTCCGTCCGTTTGGCACGGCGCACATCTTTGAGGACAAGATCTACATCCAGACCGGCAAGGTCAAGGATGTCTCCAAGCAGATCGAGGCCAACGCCAAGTTCGAGATCTGCGCGTTCGTCAAGGGCGTGTGGATCCGCGTGAGCGGCAAGCTGGTGGAGGATCCGCGCATCGAGGCACAGGAGTCCATGCTCGAGGACTACGAGAGCCTGCGCAAGATGTACGCCGCGGGCGACGGCAACACCGTGGTGTACTACATCGCCGACGGCGAGGCCACGTTCTCCAGCTTCACCGATGCGCCGAGGACGGTGCAGTTCTAAGTCCTGCGCAAGGGCGGAGCCCTGAGCTGGCAAGGCAGACGGTCCCGCGCACTGGGGTATTCCCGGTGCGCGGGACTTGTTGCGCGTGGCCCCGATTCGAGGAGTATCAAAAAGATTGGAAATTACCCCTTGCATTCTTCGGTCGGTTGGGGCATTATAATCTAGCCGCGTCACGAGGTGACCAAATGGTGGGCGTAGCTCAGTTGGCAGAGCGCTGGGTTGTGGCCCCGGAGGTCGAGGGTTCGAGTCCCTTCGCCCACCCCATCGTTTGGTTCTCGTACAACAGAATACGGACCGGTAGCTCAGCTGGTAGAGCAGGGGACTCTTAATCCCAAGGTCCAGGGTTCGAACCCCTGCCGGTCCACCATTTTAACTCTTGAGCCTCCTCCCCGGAGGCTTTTTCTTTGCCGTGGGACTCGCGGGGGCTCGAACCCGCGAGGGCTTGCCGTGCCAGTGGTACGGCAAGGGCTGAGGGCGTAAGCCCGAAGCCTATGAGTGTCGCCGTAGGCGACACGGCAAACCCCTGCCGGTCCACCATTCGATTACCAAGCCTCCTCCCCGGAGGCTTTTTCTTTGCCGTGGGACTCGCGGGGGCTCGAACCCGCGAGTGGTTGATCCTTCGCTCTTTCCGAAACGCCAAAGAACCAGGTTGTAGGTAGCTGGGGAGGAGGGGGACGCCCCGGAAGCACATAAGATTCGGGTTGTAGGTGGTCTGGGCAGGGCGGATGCCGCTCCCACCCTATGCTTGGTGCATATCAATGGTTGTCCCATGCCTGCTTCGCGAGGCTATACTGCTGTGTGACCAATCGGCACCACCAGAAAAGAGGTTTGCATGGCAGAGACCACCGACCAGACGCCCAAGCAGGAGTCGGGCGTGCCCAACGACACCTTCATGACCGTGCCCGCCGACCCGCGCATCAAGACGCCCGAGCCTGCTACGGCCCGCCTCGCCTGGGCCTCGGGCGACGAGCACATCGACTACACAGCGACGGCCGCCCATCTCGACGTGCGCAGCGACACCGGCGCCCTCATGGGCCAGATGTTCTCGCTCTCGTACGTGAGCCTCGACGGGGAGGGTAACCCCGACCCCACCCGTCCGATCACCTTCTGCTACAACGGCGGCCCCGGCTGCGCGTCGGTACCAATCAACTTTGGCGGCATCGGCCCGCGCCGCGTGAAGACCGACGGCGTCAACCACCTGGCCTATCCCATCGAGGTCGAGGACAACCCCTACACGCTGCTGCGTCAGAGCGACCTCGTCTTTCTCGATGCGCTGGGCACCGGCTACTCCACGGTCGCCGAGGGTCAGGACAAGGCCAAGCTCTTTGGCGTTGACGGCGATGCGGACTGCTTTGCCCGCGCCATCACCACCTGGCTCGAGGAGAACGGCCGCTGGACCTCGCCGCTCTACCTCTTTGGCGAGAGCTACGGCACCGTGCGCAACGCCGTGCTCATGCGCCTGTTGGGCGAGCGCTCGGTCAAGGTCTGCGGCGTGGTCATGCTGTCGGCTATCTTCGACTGGGTGCAGACCATCGAGGGCGAGGACCTCTACCATCTGGGCATGACGCCCACCATGGCTGCGACCGCGCAGTTCTTTGGCCGCGCCGGCGAAGGCGTCGACCCCGACGTGTGGTTTGACCAGGCCATGGACTTTACCGAGGACGTGCTGGCTCCCGCGCTCCTGCGTGGCGATCGTCTGGCCCCCGAGCGCGAGGAGGAGGTGGCCCGCCAGCTCGCCGAGATGATCGGCCTTCCCGAGGCCCTGGTACGCCAGCGTCGCCTGCGCATCACGCTCGAGGACTTCCGTCGCAACCTGCTGGCCGACGAGGGCAAGGCGGTCGGCCGTCTTGACATGCGCTTTGCCTCCGACGCACCGGTGGCGGTGCAGCAATCGTCCGACTGGTTTGCCGGCGAGGATGCGGCCGACGACGCCGTGGATGCCAGCTGGACCAACGCCTTCCGCGCCTTTTTGCACGACGAACTGCACTACCACGCACCGGCTCGCTACCTCACCAGCAACTACGAGAACGTGGGCGTCAACTGGAAGTGGGAACACCAGCAGCCCGGATTCTCGTGGCCGAGCGGCTCGCCCAACGTGGCCTACGACATCGCCGTGGCCATGCGTCGCAACCCGCGCATGAAGGTGTGCATCCTGGGCGGACGCTACGACGCCGCCACCACCTGGTGGAACGTGGCGCACGACATGGCCTGCCAGTTCCTCTCGCCCACGCTCAAGGAGCGCCTGGAGTGGCACCGCTACGGCTGCGGCCACATGGCCTACGTCGATGTGCCTACGCTGCAGCAGATGGGTGCCGACATGGAGGCCTTCTACGCCAAAGCGTAAGGCGGTCCTTGTGGGACAGTCGGCTCCCGGGTACATAAGCGGACCACTGGGTCAGGAGGCCCAGTGGTCCGCTTTTTCGTTCGGGGGTTGACTGTCCCGCGCTATGCCTCGATCTCGACGTTGGCGTCGACGGCGTTCTTGCGCACGCTCTCGATGCCGTTAAGGCAGCTCGTCAGTTTGGTGTAGCCCTCGCTCGCGGCGATGTTCTGGCCGTTCTTGGCCAGCAGGCGGAAGCGGAACTCGCCGGCCTTGTCGACATAGATCTGGAACTTTGGGCACTTTGCGGGCTCGTAGTTCTCGGTGGACTGGTCCTCGACGTTGGCCACCGGTGCGCAGGCCTGCACGCTTGCGATGCCGCCCTTGCAGCTGCTCAGCGACTTGTAGGTCTGGGAGGTGGCGATCACCTGGCCATTGCCTGCTACGAGGTTGAACCTGCTTCCCTTCTCGGTGGACCTGATGACGAACTTACCCATGGTTGGCCTCCTTAGTCCCCTTATGAGCCTTTGGCTGTCTTGCCTCCTGGTCGGATTGTATGGCTCTGGGCGGCTCGGCAAATGTCGGGAGAGCGTGCAGGTCTGGTAGGCGTGCAACAGGCGGCGGTGGGAGGGAGCTTCTGGGCATATGCACGCGGCTGCGCATCTACCTGCGGGGATGCCAGCTGTAACCAAGACGTTACCCAGATGAGACTGTTCGGTCCGGTGCCCTGCGCTATCCTGTACTCCACCACGCTAAAGTGCGCGATCGGTGCCGACCGGCACCGTCAGAAGGAGGAAATGCCATGTTGCAGATGAACCGCCGTCAGTTCCTTACCGGCAGCATCCTGTTTGCCGCTCCTACCATCCTCGGCCTGGCCGGCTGTGGTGGGTCCAAGGAGGTCACTTGGGACGGCACCAACTTCAAGCACGGCTTTGACAAGGACTTCCCGCCGTACTCCTACATCGACGACAACGGCGACACCACCGGTTTCGACGTCGAGCTGGCCCAGGCGGTCTGCGAGTACAAGGGTTGGACCTACGTGCCCGTGCCCGTGAACTGGGACGCCAAGGACGCCGAGCTCAACTCCGGCAGCTGCGACTGCATCTGGTCGGGCTTCACCAAGAGCCCCGCGCGCGAGGACTCCTACTGCTGGAGCGAGCCGTACTCCATCAACACGCAGATGATCATGGTCAAGGAGGACTCTGACATCAAGACGCTCGCCGACCTGGAGGGCAAGAAGGTGGGCGTGCAGACTGGCACCTCCGCCTACGACATGCTCGAGACCGCAGAGGCCGACGGCGGCGTCAAGGAGCTGGCCGACACCTTTGCATCCGTCGAGGTCTTTGACACCTATACCATCGCCGTCAACGACCTGCTGGCGGGCGCCATCGACGCCGTGGCCATCGACGTGACCACGGGCAACTTCCAGATGAGCAACCAGGCCGGTCTCAAGTACCTTGACGAGGAGCTCGGCGACGAGGTCTACGCCATCGGCTTCCGCACCAACGAGAGCGACCTGCGCGACCAGGTCAACGAGGCCCTCGCGGCCCTCGCCGCCGACGGCACGATGGATGCCATCGGCAAGAAGTACGAGGACATCTACGAGAACCTCTCGATGATCTAGTCCGTGTCCGCGGCGCCCGCGCGGCGCTCGTACCTGCGTAACCTGCGACGGCCGTGCCCCGACGCCTCGGCGGCACGGCCGTCCGCGATAAGTTCAAGACCAGGGGGAACTGCGATGACGCTGTCCACCATGCTCTCCACCATGTCCGCCGGCATGCTGAGGTCCTTTGCGGTCTTCACGTTGACCCTCCTCGGCTCGCTCCCGCTCGGCATGGTGGTGGCCCTGCTCAAGAAGAGCCGCTTTGGCCTGGTGCGCGCGATCATCAACGTGTACATCTCGGTCATCCGCGGCACGCCCCTCATGCTTCAGCTGCTGGTGTGGTACTTCGGCCCGTTCTACCTGCTGGGCATCAACATTGGCGACTGGCGCTTTCCTGCGCTCATATTGGGTTTCGTGCTCAACTACGCTGCCTACTTTGCCGAGATCTATCGCGGCGGCATCGAGTCGATCCCGGTGGGGCAGTACGAGGCGGCCGAGGTGCTGGGCTACTCCCGCACCCAGACCTTCATGCGCATCATCCTGCCGCAGGTCGTCAAGCGCATCATGCCGTCGGTGACCAACGAGGTCATCACGCTGGTCAAGGACACCTCGCTGGCCTTCACCCTTGCCTATCAGGAGGTCTTCTCGCTGGCCAAGCAGATTTCGGCCTCCCAGACCTCGTTCATGCCGTTCCTCATTGCGGGCGTCTTCTACTTTGTGGCCAACTACGTGGTGGAGTTTGCCATGAGCCGCATCGAGAAGGCACTCGATTACTACAAGTAGGCGGCTGGCCAGCACAGACGGCGGCACGCGCCGCGCAGAGGGGACGGTGGCTCCATGATTCTGGAGATGAACAACATCAGCAAGCGCTTCGGGAGCAACGAGGTGCTCAAGGACATCAGCTTCAACGTGGACAAGGGCGAGGTGGTGAGCATCATCGGCCCGTCCGGTTCGGGCAAGTCGACGCTGCTGCGCTGCGCGACCTTCCTCGAGACCATCGACGGTGGCGAGATCGTGTACATGGGGAAGCGCGCGGCGCACACCGACGCCTCGGGCAACGCGGTCTACGTCGACCACAAGGAGTTGCGGCAGTTCCGCAGCTACTGCGGGTTGGTGTTCCAGCAGTTCAACCTGTTCCCGCACTACAGCATCCTTAAGAACCTCATTGACGCGCCCATGCACGTGCAGGGGCGCAGCAAGGTCGAGGCCGAGGCGACTGCCATGGACCTGCTGGGCAAGATGGGCATCGCCGACAAGGCGGACGCCTACCCCTATCAGCTCTCCGGCGGCCAGCAGCAGCGCGTGGCCATTGCCCGCGCGCTGGCCATGAAGCCCGAGATCCTCTTCTTCGACGAGCCCACATCGGCGCTCGACCCCGAGCTGACCGGCGAGGTGCTCAAGGTCATCCGTCGGCTGGCCGACGAGCACATGACCATGGTGGTGGTAACCCACGAGATGCCCTTTGCCAAGGCGGTGAGCAACCGCGTGCTGTTTATGGACGGCGGCGTGGTCGTGGAGCAAGGCGACCCCATCTCGGTCTTCGAGAACCCGCAGGAGGAGCGCACCAAGCAGTTCCTGCGCGTGTTCGAGCGCTAGGAACGCACGATGGACGGCCGCGGCGACGCGTTGCGCTATGCCATCCTCGACCCGACGGGCAACGTCACCGCCCTGGTGCGCGACCCGGTGGAGGTTGCCTGCCAGCCCGTGGTGGCGCGGCAGGTGATGGACCGCCATCCCGAGGTCGAACAGGTGGGCTTTGTGTCAGGCGCGGCGAGCGACCCGTTGGCGCAGGCCGAGCTGCGCATGGCGGGTGGGGAGTTCTGCGGCAACGCGACCATGAGTGCGGCGGCTTTGTACGCCGTACAGGCTGGTGTGGCTCCCGCCCAAGGCGAGGCGCCCGTCACGGTGCGGATGCGCGCATCGGGAGCCGCAGAGCCAGTCGAGGTGCGGCTGTTAGCCGCGGCCGACGGCTACGAAGCGGACGTGCGCATGCCCGAGGCGCTAGGGGTGCGGCTGATTGCGTTCTCGCACGAGGGTCTGAAGGGTCAGCTCCCGCTCGTGCTGATGGAGGGTATCTCGCACGTGGTAATTGAGACGGTCTCGCCGTTTTATGAGCTGCTCGGCGACCGTCCCCGCGCGGAGCGCGCCGTGCGCACCTGGTGCCACGAACTCGGTGCCGACGGGCTGGGCCTCATGTTCCTGGAGGGGGACGCCCCTGTGTGCCAGTTGACGCCCCTCGTGTACGTGCTGGGCGGCGACACCGTGTTCTGGGAGAACTCGTGCGCCAGCGGCAGTGCCGCAACGGGGCGCTACCTGGCCGAACGCACGGGTGAGCCCATGAGCCTCGATTTGCAAGAGCCTGGCGGCACGCTGCACGTGAGCTGCGACGTGGCGGCTGGGCAGACGTGGCTTCACGGCGCGGTGCGCCTGGTGGGGGAGCATCTGCTCTAGGCCTGCGGCGCGCGGCGCACCAAAGCGCTATGCTGCTGTGTGGCACCCGTCCCCGACGCCCAGATTGTGGAGGAGCACTCATGGCCCTTGACCTCATGCCGCCCAAGGCGGACGACCCTCGCCTCGACCGCATTCGCCAGCTGCTGGTAGATGACCCGGCACTCGTGGAGCGCGTGGACGAGCGCGAGAACATGTGGCACTGCGGCATCTTCGAGGCGGAGCGCTGGATGGTGACCCAACCCGACGGCCAAGAGGGGGAACGCGACATCGTGCTGCACAACGGTGGTGCCGGCGTGTGCGTGGTGCGCGACGGCAGGATGTGCCTGGTGCGGCAGTACCGCGTGGCCCTGGGTCGCATGACGCTCGAGATCCCTGCGGGCAAGATCGATGCCAGCGAGGATCCAGCCGTGTGCGCAGCCCGTGAGCTGACCGAGGAGACGGGCCTCGTGGCCGAGCGCCTGGTGCCCATCGCCGTGAGCCGAAGCGCTCCTGGCTTCACCAACGAGCGGACGCGTGTGTACTTTGCCGAGGGCGTGTCGCAGCATCCCGCGAGCCCCGACCCCGACGAGTTCGTGGACGTGGTCTGGGTGCCGGTCGACGAGGTGGTGGCTGCCGTGCGTGCGGGCATCATTCAAGACGCCAAGACGGTGATTTCGGCGTTGTTTGCCGCCTCGCTGGCGTAGGCTGCCCGACGCGGCGCGGCTTGGCCGCTAGCCGCCGCAGATGCCGCAGGGGTGGCGTCCCATCTGCTCGGCCTCCGACACGCTCACCCATTCCATCGACTTGGCGTGGGCAAGGCCGTTGCAGCTCTCGTCGTGGTGGTAGGCCTCGCCCGACCTCGTGACGATGACCATGCGCTCACCGGTTTCGCTCGTGGGTGAGCCGGTTGCCTCGACCGGAGCGGTTGGTGCAGCGGGTGTACTGGCTTGCTGATCTGCCGAGAGCGTCGAGCGGATCTGCTCGGCCGCCTTGTAGGCGTCCTCCGTGACCTCGAAGGTGCCCGTGGCGTAGTTGATGGCAAAGCCGCGCGCCGTGTTGAAGACCTCGATGCGCTGGTCGAGGGAGCCGTCGCTCGAGCGTATGTCCACGATCACGCTGCGCGGCACCAGTTCGCTGCCCTCGTAGGCAGGCGTGGCGGCGTAGTAGACCCATCCGTCGGGGTGGTCAAAGAGCCAGTCGCGTACCAGCCCCTCCGCAAAGGCCATGCCGCCGTCGGTGCCGTCGACGTTTGCTCCGACGTTTTGCGTGCGCGTGCCGCAGATGAGGTTGGATGTCTGCTCGACCCCGCCTAGCGACTTGGCCACCAGATGCGAGCGGTTAAAGAGAAACCCGTGGTAGACGGTGCCGTTGGGCATGGCGATGTCGACCTCGCGGTTGTGACCCCAGCCCGAGGGCTCAATGTCGCTGGTGTCCGACCGAGAGCGGGCGATGCCGGCTTCCATCGAGTCGCGCGTGACGGTTGCCACGGCGCCTGTGGCACGGCCTAGGGCATCGAGCGGGCCATAGGACACCGTGCCGGGCTCGGGTGCGGCCGCTACCTGGGCGCTGCCGAGAACGCGATAGTAGTTTGCGTCGAGCTGGGGGTCCCAGGTGCTGTAGGCGACATTGGTGGGGGAGGGCACTGCCTGTGAAGCCGCGGGGGACTGCTGCTCTGAGGTGGCTTCGGGAACTGCTGTGGAGCTGGAGGCTTGTGAAGGCGCACCAATGCCTGCCTGCTGAGCGATGCGCGCCACGAGCGAGCCTGCGCCAAAGCCGATGCCGAGCGCGAGACATAGCATGACGAGCGCCTTGGCGACTCTGGTGGCCCTCTGTGCACCCATGCGATCACGCTCCTCTTTTGACGGTCTACCAAGATGGTACCCGCTCGGGCGGACATGATGCAGTCGTGTGGTGCGGCTGTGGCCGTGGGGTTTCGCCTACAACCGGGGTTGCAGGTGTTTCGGGTGGAGAGGTGAGCGCTAGATCCACCTACAACCCGAGTCTTAGGTGCTTGAGGACTGTCGGTACCCTTGTCTTCACATATGGTGCCAGGCCGGGTCGATAACAGAACAGGCCAGGGCAACAATGCCTCTGACCTGCGGATAAGCTGTGGTGCGCCATAACGGATTCGAACCGCTGACCTTGGGATTAGAAGTCCCCTGCTCTATCCAACTGAGCTAATGGCGCGTATGCGACGCAAGACATTCTAGCACGCATGCGTGGCAGGCGCGGTGCGACCTTGCGCGAATGCCGCAAATCGTGAAAGGCCCGCACGGGCATCTGGCAACCGTGCCCGTGGCTGGCTGCGGCTTTGGTCTGGCCTCCCTAGAAGGCGCCTCCGGCACTGTGCTGCAGGCGGTCGGCGAAGTCGTCGACCTGCGTGGCCAGCTCGTCAGCACCCATCTTGCCGGGGTTCTTGAGGCTCAGCGTGGGCATGTTGGCCGTGGCGCGCCCCAGCTTGCCAGCCAGGTCGCGCGCGCAGCCGCTGGCATCTCCCGAGGCCGAGGCTATGACCAGCGCTATCTTTGCCTTGCCAAAGGTGCGGCCCTCGATGAAGCTGTTGATAGGTGCGGCGGCCTTGCCGGCCCATACAGGCAGCGCGAGCACTACCAGGTCGTAGGCAGACGGGTCCATCTCGAGGGGCTCGATCTTGGGCGCCTTGCCGAAGGTGGAGTCCTTGCCGCCCGCGATGAACTTGGCCAGGCCCTTAGTGGGGTAGGCCTTGGTCGGCCTGACCTCAAAGACCTCGGCGCCAAGGCGCTTGGCAAGCTGGTTTGCCACGGAACGAGTGTTGCCCTCGAGGGAGTAGAAGACGACGGCGGAGCGCATGGCTGGTCCTTTCGCAGTGGTCGGTCTGTAGGCGAGCGCAACGCAGGGCAGCCTCGGCTGGCTCGTCTCGCCTGCACACACGCCTATGTTCGCACATGCGCCACGCCTGCAAGACGTCTCGTACCCAGATTGTCATATGGACCAATTTGTGTCCGAGCCACCTTTTATGCTGGCCATCAACCGATAACGAGGGCCGATGCAGGTCGAGGAGGCGGTGCGACTTGACGATCAACGCTGCTGGGACGGATGGCCATTGGGAGGGTGGGGCTCCCGTGTTTGGCACCAGCTTCGAGTACGAATGGGGAGGCAGGCGGTGGACCTATCCCGACGTGTGGCTGAGCGTGCAGAAGGAGGACCCAACACCAGGGCATACGGGTCGCACGTGCGTGGGACACTACACCCCCGATGTCGACCCGACGGGAGAGATTGCCCTGCGCTATGCGGACCGCTACTACCGAGAGGGCATCTCGTGCGCGAGCGAGGAGCTTCACGGCCGGCGCATAAGCTGCTTTCAGGCGGCCGAGCTGCTCTGCCTGCATGCGACTGCGGCAGGCAACCCGTTCGCACACCTGCTGCTTGGCCGCATGTACGAGCACGACCTCTGCGAAGGCGGCTATTGGGACCGTGCAATGTCGTGGGATCTGTCGGACGACCTGCTCACGCCGTTTCCTTGCGAGGGGAAGGCCTACGAGCACTACCTGCAGGCTGCGCAGGCCGACATCCCCGAGGCATGCCGCGCGTTGGGAGACTTGCTGCGTGACGGACGGGGCTGCGAGGCCGATGCTCGGCGCGCCCGCTTTTGGCATGAGCGCGCACGCGACCTCGAAGCCCGCGGGTGACGTCAACCCATCCGGGCAAACTTGTCCGACGCTCTGGTTAAGGTGGCCGCAGTCAATGGGTCACACGAGAGCAGGGAGTCGGAGCGATGTTGGTACGTCACGTTGCGAAGCAGGCAGATGGCCTGCTCGAGCTTACGGTCGAGACACGTGGGCGGCGCCCCAGCGCGGGCGACAGACTGGTGCTGCCGATGCCACAGCGAGGCATGATAACGTGCGAGCTGCTGTCATGTGCGCCGGCAAAAGAGGAGCAGTGCACGCGGCTTGTGGTTGCCGCACCCACGGCGATACCTGTACCTCCGCGACAGGTGGGGCTTATCAGTAGGGCGACGGTGTGGTCGGGCAACCTCGAGCTCCCGTATGTGGCATCCGGTCGGCTCGTTTCGGGGCTGTGGTACGTGCCCGACAGCTATGGCACCGATCCCATCAATATCGCCCTTGCCGAGCGTGGCCAGGGCCTCTGCGTATACTGGCGGCGTTACCCCAACAGCTACAAGATCCTGGCCGGTGCGGAGAGAACGGGCAGCCCATTTGCCCGACGCACCAGCGTGACGATGGGCGAGGTGCTCGGTAGCGCCTGGTATCAGCGCTATCTTCAGGGTGCCTGCCAGACGGGAAGCGCCGTCTTGCAGGGTTCGCGTCTTGCCTGCGCACAAGACTTGCTTGCGGCTCTGCAGGCCGAGGGGGAGGCCTATGAGCCTGTGGAAGACGCCGACGGTATCGTGCTTGCAACGGTCGTCGGCAATCGCGCTATGGCGTTCGAGGCGCCGCTCGACGCTCGGGAAGGTTGCCTGCGGGCTGCGGCGCTCGCGCGGCTGCTGCTGGAGTGTGCGGGCTCAGGGATGGGTCTCGCGGGTCCGCTCAGTGCATGACGGGCCGGCTTGCTGCTCAGAGCCCGAGGGAGGTTGCCCACACATTGACCGTGCCGGCGTTGACCAGATAGGCCAGCAGGGCCAGCTGAGACAGCAGGATCAAGGGGAGGCCCCAGGCGAACTCCGTCGAGCGGATCTTGTGACGGAACAGGAGCATGCCCAGCATGCCGCCGAGTGTGCCGCCCAGAAGGCAGAGGCCGAGCAGCACGGCCTCGGGGATGCGCCAGCGGTCGTTGATGGCGCACCATTTGTCTATGCCAAAGGCAACGAGGGTCGTGCCGCTCGCAGCCGCAAGGGCAATGCTGGCCAGCCGCGCGGCAGGACGCAGGACCAGCAGGTTGCGCAGGAACGCGTCGGGTTGGGGCGGGCACACATGCGTGAAGGCATACGCGACGCCCCAGAGCACCAGCGACGTAAGGGCAAGCACGTGCTGCCAGGCATTCTCCTTGGTGGTGCGGCGGTCCCAGACAAGATGCGCGAGGACGGTCGTCGCACTGCCGCCGGCCGCGGTCACTAGTCCCAGCGCCACGGGTCCGATGGCCCGTCCGTGAGGTCGTAGCGCGGCAAAGTGAATCACGTGCAGCATCAGGGAGGCGCTGCTTGCCACAAGCAGCCAGAGCTGCATGCCGTCAAGCTCTCCCAGGGCGGGTGGGTTGGAAAGCAGGCTCTGGAAGGGTTCGGGCAGGCTCACGGTGATCCTCTCGTCTGGCGTGGTGGTCGCGGATGGGCCGGCGATCGCTCGCGGTCAAAAGAAGCGGGCCAGCCACGGAAGCGGCTGGCCCGCAAGAACATGCGACGAGCTGCAGCTATTCGATACCGGCGACATCGAAGACGAACTGCACCGAGCCAGTGGTGCCCTCGGTAATGCCGCCGTAGTTGGTGTAGGGGCTGAGGGAGGTCGTGTCGGCGTCGCCGCCATCAGACTGGTCGAACACCTCGTCCATCACCTTGTTGATCTTGTTCAGCATGCCCGTCTCGCTGGTGTCAGCCTCGGCCGTCTGGGCTGAGGCCTTGGGCGCGAGCTCGAGCGGGCCGGCGGCGAGGCCGGCGGCAGTGGAGCTGGGCAGATCCACCTGGGCATTGAGCTTCTTGATGAGCTCCTCCTGCAGCTTGGTGGTGTCGTAGAAGAGGGTGTCCTTCTCGTCCTTCTTCTCCATCGAGCCGATGCCCTTCTCTAACAGCTCCTTGAGCTTGTCAGAGAGCGAGGTGCCCTTTTCCGCAAGCTTGTTGAAGTCGATGGCGCGCAGATCGGTGGCAGCCTGCGTCGTGTTGGAAATGCTATCCGAGATGTCCTGCGAGAGGGTGCTGCCGCTCAGCCCTTCGGCACCCGTCTGGACCTGAGCTATGCTGCCTTCGACGTCTGTCTCGTTCCACTTGTCGATGAGCATCGTGCGCTGCGATTCGTCGAGCCCTTCGACGGTCTCGAGGAAGGACCTGTAGTTCTCCGCGGCCAGGCTGGCATTTGATGCGTCGTTGTAGATGACGCTGGCCTGGGCGCTGATTCCGTCGATGGTGGTGACGACGTCCGAGAGCTCGGTGGTTGCCTTGTCAAGGGACTTGGCCAACGTGGAGGTGCTCTTGAGGCTGTTTGCGAGCTCCTCGGCCGCCTTCTGCTGCTCCTCGACGGTCTTGCGCAGCTCCTCGAGCTTCTTGACGTAGTCCTCCATGGCCTTGTCGATGTCGGTGGACACGCCCTTGACTTGGCTCATGTCAGCGCTCAGCGCCTCGAGCAGGTTGGAGGCGGCGACGGTCGTGGACTTGCCGATATGGAAGTTGCTGACGTCGGCCTCGACCTCGAAGTAGGTGGGAAGGCCGGTCTGGCTCTCGACGTCCTCGCCCGCGGCGGTAGCGGTCACGCCGCTGCCCATGACCATGATGTTGCCGTCCCTGTCGATGGAGGTCTTGCCGTTGGTGACCTTGACGTTGCCAAAGACGCTGTTGTCGAGGGTCAGCATGGTCGCGGCAGCGAAAGGCGTATGCGACGTCCTGCCCGTGCTCTGGACCTCGGCGTCAAGGTAGTCGTAGCGAATCACGACGTGGCCGTTGCGACCGATGAGCTCGGAGGGCGTAACCGTGTTGCCGTCGAGCGTGTAGGTGACCTTGACCTGCATGGGCAGGGCGGTGTTGGACTGGCCGGTGTAGGTGATGTCGCGACCGTCGGGGGAGTGCCAGACCAGCTCTCCCTCGTTGCTCGTGTACACGTCATTGTCGGTGGTCGCGAGCCTGCGGAGGTTGGTGCTGTCGGCCACGCTGGCGTTGCCGCCCGTCTCGAGGGTGGTGGTGACCTCGATGCTGTTGACGCTGCCGCCTGCGCTCGTGCTTGCGCGTACGACTTCGCGCTTTGCGCGCGCCACGTTGTGGTTGCTCTTGGTGGTGGTCATGCCGGTGCCGGATCCGGTCTCCTCGGCGACGGCCTTCGTTGCCGGGACGGCCAGCATGGAGCACAGCGACGCAAAGGTGAGTGCGTAGCCGACGGGCCTCAGCAGTTTGGTACTGGCGGACATGGTATTCCTCCTCGTGCGCTTGCACACGGACATGGGCGGGGCCGTGGCCCCTTTGGCTGCCTCGATAGTCGTTGCGATGCGTGCGTCTGCATGCGCGTGTGTGGTTGAGCTGCGTTTGTGGCGTACAGAAACGGAGTAACTATACCCCCGAGCTGGGACGATGCCGCAAAGGTGCGGGTATCGCCACAGAAGGTGGCATATTTATTAACGTTATACAACAAAGCGCCAATCTGGGTAACGAAAACTTTCTTTTTCCTGCCGTTTTGCACGCAGGCGGGCCCGACCAATTGCCGATGGCGTCATGCGTGACGTCAGCGCACGTCGTATGATTGGGGTGGACGGAGCCCCCGGAAGGCATGAGAGGAAGTGATCGCATGGGAAGGAAGCTTGGTTGGCATTGTGACAGCTGCGAGAAGGGTGAGGTCTTTCACCTAGGCTATGGCGCCAATGCGCTCAACCCTCCCGAGTTCGTGGCCGAGGCCGCACGTGGCGACCACGGCAGCCTGCTCAAGGTGCTCTTTGGCGAGAACCCTCCGGTCAAGGTCGACGTGCGCATGCGCGGGGCCCATTTCCACTGCCCCTACTGCCAGCGCATCTATAGCGGCAAGGTGGCCTACGTGCAGGATGACACCGGTGCCATCTTCCGCCACACCATCGCGCCGGACCGCTGCCCGCACTGCAACACCGTGGTCGACAACGAGGCCTCGGGTGTGCGCGTGCGCTCCAAGGGCATCCAGCGCTATGTCGACCATATCTGGGCCGATGGCTGCCCCTTCTGCGGTGCCGAGGTCGAGCGCATCGACATGACCTGGAGCTAAGACGATCTGTGGTCGCGATGCCGAGCCATAGGGCTCGTACAGCGACGGGGGCGGTCCTTGGTGGACCGCCCCCGTCGCCTGCGTTGTGCTGCCTTGTAGTTAGAGGAGCTTGGCGATGCTGCTGTCGATCTGCTCGGGCGTCTTGGTCGGCGCGAAGCGTGCCACCACGTCGCCGTCGCGGTCGACGAGGAACTTGGTGAAGTTCCACTTGATCTTCTTGCCGCCCATGCCGCCCTTCTGGTCCTTGAGCCAGGTGTAGAGCGGATCCTCGTCTGCGCCGTTGACGTCGATCTTGGAGAACTGCGGGAAGGTCATGGAGAAGCGGCCCACGCAGAACTCGTGGATCTCGTCGTCAGAGCCGGGGGCCTGGTTGCCAAACTGGTTGCAGGGGAAGTCGAGGATCTCGAAGCCCTGGTCCTTGTACTTGTCGTAGAGCTCCTGCAGCCCCACGTACTGAGGGGTGAAGCCACAGCCGGTAGCGGTGTTGACGATCAGGAGGACCTTGCCGGCGTAGGTGCTCATGCTCACGTCGGTGCCATCCTGTGCCTTGACGGTAAAGTCGTAGATGCTCTGGCTCATGCTGGTCTCCCATCTCTTGTGGTGCCCCAAGCCGTGGTCCGGCACTGCTTGGGCGCATCGCGCCTGCGCGGGATTCGACCGCGCCTTACGACTGGTGTCATTTCTTGCAACACAAATATAGCATACAAATAGTTAACGCACAATATAGTTATGCGGAGAAGAGAATAAATGGCAAGACTGTCGATTGGACCGAGAACGATACCACTTGGCTTATTCAAGAGGTCGCTCACTAGGTTTTTGTGAAACCCACCGTGCACCTTGCAGCATAATGAGTGTCACTGGAGCGCTGGAAGGAGCTTACGTTGATTTACACCGTGACTTTGAACCCGGCCATCGACTACGTGATGCATCCGTTGACGCTGGACATGGGCTTCACCAACAGGTCTTCAAGCGAAGAGATTCACTGTGGTGGAAACGGTATTAACGTTTCCACCCTCCTCAACGAGCTGGGCGTGATTAATGTCGCCTTCGGCATCGTTGCGGGATTCACCGGTGAGTATCTGGTCAATCGCCTGCAGGAGAAGGGTATCTCCTGCAACTTCGTGAAGCTTGACCGCGGCTACACCCGCATCAACGTCAAGATGAACGGCATCGTGATGACCATCGTCAACGGCATGGGTCCCAAGATCCCGCTGAAGAAGGTCGACGAGCTGCTGGGCCGTATCGATGGCCTGGCCCCTGGTGACACCCTCGTCCTCACGGGCTCCATCCCCAAGTCGCTGCCCGAGGACATGTACAACATCATCATGAAGACCCTTGAGGGTCGCGGCATCCGCTTTGTGGTCGACGCCCCTGGCTCGCTGCTCATGGAGTCCCTCGACCGTCAGCCGTTCCTCATCAAGCCCAACAACCACGAGGTCGGCCGCATCTTTGGCGCCAACCCCGAGACGCCCGAGGAGTGCATCCCGTTTGCCAAGGAGCTGCACGAGCGCGGCGCCCAGAACGTCATCGTCTCCTGCGGTGGCCACGGCTCGCTGCTCTACGACGAGTTTGGCAAGATTCACACCGTCCCGACCGCCAAGATCCGCCTAGTCAACGCCACGGGCGCCGGCGACTCCATGGTCGCAGGTTTCGTCGCCAAGACCGATGCGGGCGAGGACTACGAGACGGCACTGCGCTTTGCGTCCGCCTGCGGTTCCGCCACGGCAGCCTCCAAGGGCATCGCCAAGCACAGCACCATCATGCGTGTCTTCGAGGCTCAGGAGAAGCTGATCGCCTCTATGGAGAAGTAGAGCAACATATCTGGCATTTTGCGGGGCTTCGGCCCCGCTTTTGCATAGCTGCAATGCATGCAGAGTCATGTAAGAGGTTTTGACAGGAGGTACCACATGTTCGAGGGCGTTAATGCTTCTGACGGAATTGGCATCGGTGTTGCACAGGTTGCCATTGCTCCCGATCTGTCTTTTGACCCGGTCAAGATTGACGACCCCGAGGCCGAGAAGGCGCGCTTCGTAGCCGCTCGCGACAAGTTCGTCGCCGCGACCGAGGCTCAGATCGAGCGCATGAAGGCCAACGGCCTCGAGAAGGAAGCCGGCATCATGACGGCTCACATCGAGTTCGGCACCGATGACGGCATCAAGGACATGGTCTTTGGCTCCATCGACGGCGGCGTCTGCGCCGAGCAGGCCGTCACCGAGGCCTATGACATGTACTACAACATGTTCTCCGCCATGGAGGACGAGCTGTTCCGCGAGCGCGCCGCCGACGTCGCCGACGTCAAGGTGGGCCTGCTTGCCGATCTGCTGGGCAAGGAGGTCGTCGACCTCTCCTCGCTGCCCGAGAACTCCATCGTCGTGGTCGAGGAGCTCACCCCCTCGATGACCGCTGACATCGACAAGGAGAACGTGGCCGCTATCGTCACTGAGACCGGTGGCCGCACCTCCCACGCCGCTATCATCTGCCGCGCCCTCGAGATTCCGGCCGTCCTGTCCGTGGCCGACGCCACCAAGAACATCAAGCCGGGCGCCCTGGTCATCGTCGACGGCGCCAAGGGCACCGTGCTCGTCGATCCGTCCGACGAGGAGCTCGCCACCTACCGCGAGGCCGCCAAGAAGCTGGCCGAGGAGAAGGCTGCCCTCGAGGCCTTCCGTGGCGTCCCGACCAAGACCGCCGATGGCATCGAGAAGATCCTCGTCGCCAACATCGGTAACCCCAACGACGCCAACGCCGCCGTCGAGCACGACGCCGAGGGCGTGGGCCTGTTCCGCTCCGAGTTCCTGTTCATGGACGCCCAGGAGCTCCCCTCTGAGGACGAGCAGTTTGCCGCCTATCAGAAGGTCGCCCTGCGCATGAAGGACCAGCCGGTCATCATCCGTACGCTCGACGTGGGCGGCGACAAGGAGATCCCCTACATGGACCTCCCCAAGGAAGAGAACCCGTTCCTGGGCTATCGCGCCATCCGCTACTGCCTCAACAACCCCGAGGAGTACAAGGTCCAGCTGCGCGCCCTGCTGCGTGCCTCCGCCTTCGGTGATGTCAAGATCATGGTCCCGCTGGTGACCTGCATCGACGAGATCCGCAAGGTCAAGGCGCTCGTGGAGGAGTGCAAGGCCGAGCTCGACGCCCGCGGCGTCAAGTACAACCCCGACATTGAGATCGGCACCATGGTCGAGACGCCCGCCGCGTCCCTGATCGCCGACGTCCTTGCTGACGAGTGCGACTTCTTCTCCATCGGCACCAACGACCTCATCGGCTACACCATGTGCGCCGACCGTGGCCAGGACAAGGTCGCCTACCTGTACAACCCGTATCAGCCGGCCGTCCTGCGTTCCCTGCAGCGCATCATCGGCGAGGCCAACAAGGCCGGTATCATGGTCGGTATGTGCGGCGAGGCTGCTGCCGATCCTCTGTTCATCCCGGTCCTCATCGGCTTCGGCCTGGACGAGTTCTCCGTCTCCGCTCCGTCCATCCTCAAGGCCCGCCGCATCATCTCCCAGTGGACCAAGGAGGAGGCCGACGCTCTGGTCGCCAAGATCATGACGTTCAAGACCGACGCCGAGGTCAAGGCCGCCCTGCAGGCTGCTGCCAAGTAGTCACGGCTTCATAGCACGTCGTGGGAGGGGCTCCTTAGGGAGCCCCTCCTTTTGCATGGGTCGGGCATCGTCGCCCAAAAGAGAGACGAGCCAACCGTGTGAAGGTTGGCTCGCCTGTCTGGCGGAGCGCAAGCTGACGCTCCGCAATCTGTCCGGCTGTAAGGGCTAGCGGTCCTCGCGGAAGTACGGCAAGCCCAGATGCTCGGGTGGTTGATTCTCGCGCTTGCTACGCATGCTGGTGATGATAAGCACCACGATGGTCACGATGTAGGGGAGCATCTTGTACAGCTCCTTGATGGCCAGGTTCCTGCCGGTGGGAATGTACAGGTACAGGATGTACAGGCCGCCAAAGAGGATGGAGGCGGGCACGCTCACGCTGGGACGCCAGATGGTAAAGATGACGAGCGCGATGGCCAGCCAGCCACGGTCGCCAAAGGCGTCGTTACTCCAGATGCCGTTGGCGTAGTCCATGACGTAGTACAGGCCGCCCAGGCCGGCGATCATGCAGCCGAGGCAGGTGGCCACGTACTTGTAGCGCGTGATGTTGATGCCTGCGGCGTCGGCGGTGGCGGGATCCTCGCCCACGGCGCGCAGCTGCAGGCCGATGCGAGTCTTGTTGAGTACGTAGGACGCCACAAAGGCGATGGCGATGGCGAGGTAGGCCAAGAAGCCAAAAGAGAGGAACATCTTGCCAAATGCGCCGGTGGAACCGGCAAAGGGCAGGGTCGTGCGGAACAGCTGGCTGGTGGTGCCCAGGCTGATGGTGGGCACGTCGGCGCCGGTCAGCTTGATGAGGGAGCCGCCGAAAAAGTTACCGAAGCCCACGCCGAAGGTGGTCATGGCAAGGCCGGTGACGTTCTGGTTGGCGCGCAGGTTGACCGTGAGGAAGCAATACAGCAGCCCCATGAGCAGCGAGCCCAAAAGGCAGCAGGCCACCGGAATGGCAACGCCCAGAAAGGCGTTGATCTGGGACGGGTCGGAGAGGCTCCGCTCGTAGAGGAACGAGCCGATGACACCGCAGATGCCACCCACGTACATGACGCCGGGGATGCCCAGGTTGAGGTTGCCCGACTTCTCGGTGATGATCTCGCCGGTGCTGCCCAGCAAAAGGGGGATGCTCTGGGCAACCGCCCTGGGGATGAACGAGACGAGGCTAAACATCGCTCTTGCCCCCCTTCTTCTGGAAGTTGACCTTGTAGGTGATGAAGAACTCGCTGCCGATGATGAAGAACAGAATGATGCCGGTCAGGATGTCGCCAAAGCTGTGGTTGAGGCCAAAGGCCGTGGTGATCTCGCCGGCGCCGCGGCCCATGAACTCGAGCAGCGCGCTTGAGGCCACCATGACCGCAGGGTTGAACTTGGCGAGCCAGGCCACCATGACCGCGGTGAAGCCGCGTCCGCCCGCGATGGTGGTGGTGATGGTGTGGTCGGTGCCGGCCACCAGCAGAAGGCCCGCCAGACCGCAGATGGCACCAGACAGCAGCAGGGTGCGGATGATGACGCGCTCGACCTTGATGCCCACGTAGCGAGCAGTGTTGGTGCTCTCGCCCACGACGCTGATCTCGTAACCGTGCTTGCTGTAGTTGAGGTAGGTGTGCATGGCGATGGTCACAATGGCCACCACGATGATGTTGAGCAGGTACTTGTAGCTACCGATCTGCGGCAGCCAGCCGATCTCGGTGCTCTGGTTGATGATGCCGATCTTGCCCGAGCCCTTGGGGACCTCCCACACGATGACGTAGTAGGCAACGAGCTGGGTGGCCACGTAGTTCATCATGAGGGTGAACAGGGTCTCGTTGGTGTTCCACTTGGCCTTGAAGATGGCCGGGACCAGCGCCCAGACGGCACCAGCACCGACGGCTGCCACGATCTCGAGCAGGATGACCAGTGCGTTGGGCAGGCGACTGCCAAACACCAGCATGACCGCCGCGGCGGCCAGGCCGCCGACGAGCACCTGTCCCTCGCCGCCCAGGTTCCAGAACTTCATGCGGAACGCGGGCGTGAGTGCCAGCGAGACGCACAGCAGGATGGCCGTCTCCTGCAGCAGGATCCAGATCTTGCGTTGCGATCCGAAGGCGCCGTTGAGCATGGCGCCATAGACGCTGATGGGGTTGAGGCCCGTCAGCATGGCCGTGATGATGCCGCACACGACCAGTGCCAGGGCAATGGCGCCTAGGCGAATGCCGAGCACCTGCTGCGGCAGGAGCTCCTTGCGCTTGGTGATGTGGATCACCGGGCCTCACCTCCTAGCTTGGTCATGAGCATGCCCACCTCGTTCTTGGAGGTGTAGCGCCCGTCGACGATGCCACTCACCTTGCCGCCGCACAGCACTAGGATGCGGTCGCAGAGCTCCAGCAGGACGTCGAGGTCCTCGCCCACAAAGAGCACGGCGGTGCCGTTGGCCTTCTGCTTGTTGATGAGGTCGTAGATCATGTACGACGAGTTGACGTCGAGACCACGCACGGCGTAGGCAGTGAGAAGCACGGTGGGGGAGGACGAGATCTCGCGTCCCACCAGCACCTTCTGCACGTTGCCGCCAGACAGGCGACGCACCGGGGTCTCGATGCTGTTGGTGTTGACCTCGAGCTCCTCGACGACCTTCTCGGCTAGCTCCTTGGGAGCCTTGCGGTCGGTGAAGGGCGACGAGCCGCGGCGGAACGAGCGCAGCATCATGTTGTCGGTGAGGTCCATGCTGGCCACCAGGCCCATGCCCAGGCGGTCCTCGGGCACGAAGGAGAGGGCTACGCCCAGCTCGGCGATCTCAAGCGGATCCTTGCCGATGAGCTGGTCGATGCTACCGTCGTCCTTGACGTACTCGATGCTGCCGATCTCGACGGGTTGCAGACCGGCGATGGCTTCGAGCAGCTCCTTCTGGCCCGAGCCCGAGATGCCGGCCACGCCCAGGATCTCGCCCGAGTACATGGAGAACGACACGTTGTCGAGTTTGAGGATGCCCTCGCTGTTGCGCACGGTGAGGCCGTGCACGCGCACGCGGCGCTTGGGGTTGACGGGGCGCGGGCGGTCGATGTTGAGCTCCACCTGATGGCCGACCATCATGGTGGTCATCTCCTCGGTGGTCGACTCGGCGGTGATCATCTCGCCCACGTACTCGCCCTTGCGCAGCACCACCACGCGGTCGGAGATGTCCTGCACCTCGTGGAGCTTGTGGGTGATGATGATAATGGCCTTGCCGTCGTCGCGCATGTTGCGCAGCACCGCAAAGAGCTTGTCGGTCTCCTGCGGGGTGAGCACGGCGGTGGGCTCGTCGAGGATCAGGATCTCGGCACCGCGGTAGAGCATCTTGACGATCTCGACGGTCTGCTTCTGCGAGACCGACATGTCGTAGACCTTCTGGTTGGGGTCGACGTCAAAGCCGTAGGCGTCGCAGATCTGGCGGATCCTCTCGGAGGCGGCCTGTAGGTCGAAGGCGCCCTTCTCCTTGAGGCCCAGCACGATGTTCTCGGCGGCGGTGAACACGTTGACCAGCTTGAAGTGCTGGTGGATCATGCCGATGCCGTGGTCGAACGCCACCTTGGGCGAGCTGATGACCACGGGCTTGCCGTCGATCTCGATGCTGCCGCTGTCGGGGAAGTAGATGCCCGACAGCATGTTCATGAGGGTGGTCTTGCCACTGCCGTTCTCGCCGAGCAAAGCGAGGATCTCTCCGCGGTAGATGTCGAGGTTGACGTGGCTGTTTGCCACGACCTTGCCGGCAAATGCCTTGGTGATGTCGCGCATGCGCACGACGGGCTGCTTGTCTGCCATGGTCCCCTTTCCTGTGAACTCGAATCCGATGGGGGCAACGGAAGGGATGCTCTCGGTCGCGTTTGCGAGCATGCCTTCCGTCGCCTCGACCGAAACGGAAGAAAAAGAGGACGGTTCTCGTTGCCGGGAACCGTCCTCGTGTAGCCCAGATGGCTTAGAACTTGGTGTCGAGCAGGTTGATGCCGTCGATCTGCAGGTCGAAGTACGGAGCGGAACGGAACTCGGACTCGTGGAAGTAGCCATCCGCGATGACCTCGGTGTCGGGGGTGTAGTCGGCGTCGGTGTCGACGTCGGCCTCGTAGCTGTCGAGGGCCTTGCCGTCGACGGTGAAGTTGGCGGTGTCGAAGACGTGGATGGAGCCGTCCTCGAGGCCAGCCTTGACCTCGTCGATCTTCTCCTGGGTGCCAGCAGCGGCGGCATCCTCGTTGACCTCGGTCAGCTCGACGGAGCCAGTGGCCAGGGTGCCGGTCCAGTCGGCGTCGATGGCCTCGCCGGCGATGGCGGCGTTGATGGCGTACTCATAGTACGGAGCCCAGTTGATGCGGCTGGAGACGATGAAGGTGGTGGGGCAGGCGTCCTTGGTGCTGCCGTTGTAGGAGATGTTGGGCACGCCGGCGTTCTCGCAGGCGGTGGGGGCGCCCATGGAGTCGGCGTGCTGCGAGATGAGGTCGGCGCCGCCCTCGATGAGCTTGTTGGCGCCCTCCTTCTCGGCGGTCTCGTCATACCAGGAGCCGGTGAAGGTGACATCCATGGTCACGTCGGGCACGATGGACTTGGCGCCCAGGAAGAAGGAGGTGTAGCCAGAGACGACCTCGGCGTAGGTGTAGGCACCCACGTAGCCCATCTTGGGGGCGTCGGCCTTGAGCTTGCCGGCGTCCTTGAGCTCCTGCAGCTTGAGGCCGGCGGCCACGCCAGCCAGGTAGCGGCCCTCGTAGATGGAGGCAAAGGCGTTGTGGTAGTTGTCGAGGCCCTCGGTGTGAGCCTTGGTGCCGGTGGCGTGGCAGAACTGAACCTCGGGGAACTCCTTGGCAGCCTGGATCATGTAGTCCTCATGACCGAAGGAGTCGGCGAAGATGACCTTGCAGCCGGCGTCGGCAAACTCGGCGGCGGCGTCGTAGCACTCCTGGCCCTCGGGGATGTTGGTCTTGATCATGTAGCTGTCCTCGGCGATGTCCAGGTTGGCGCAGGCCTCCTTGAAGGCATTGAGGAAGTTGAGGTCGTAGGTGGAGTTCTCGTCGTGCAGGCAGATGAGGCCGACCTTGATGGAGGAGGCGTCGCCCGCGGCCTCGCCGCCAGCCTCGCCACCGTTGCCACCGCACGCGGCGAGGGCCATGGTCATGGCGCTGCCCATGCCGAGGGTGAGGGCCTGACGGCGGTTCATCATAATGTTCTTCATGCTCTCCCTTTCGTTTTGGAACACAAATCCCAACGTCAAACGTACTAACTGCTAGATATCCTACGAACGGAAGGTGATGCCATCTTCCGACATAGACTCGATCATGGCCAGCGACTCGAGCTTGATGCCCTGCTCGCGCAGGCGGTCGCCGGCTCCGGTGAAGCACTTCTCGATGGCAATGGCGATGCCGGCGAGCTCTGCGCCGGCCTGGTCGCACAGGTCCATGAGGCCTGCAAGGGCCTTGCCGTTGGCCAGGAAGTCGTCGACCAGCAGGACCTTGTCGGAGCTAGACAGGTAGTCACGGCTCACCACGACGTGGTAGTCCTCGTTATGGGTGAAGGAGTGGACGACGGTGGAGTACACGCTGCCATCGACGTTGCTGGTCTTGTGCTTCTTGGCAAAAAGAACGGGCACGCCCATGGCGATGCCCGCCGCTGCCGCGATGGCGATGCCGCTTGCCTCGATGGTGAGGATCTTGGTCACGCCCTGCCCCTCGAACAGACGAGCGATCTCCTCGGCCATCTGGCCGAGCAGCGTCGTGTCGATGTTCTGATTGAGGAAGCTTCCAACCTTGAGGATCTCGCCAGGAAGAACCACGCCCTCCCTGAGAATCATCTCTTCCATCTGCTTCATGTACTGGACTCCCCAGATAGCTCTTGGCCATTGAAATCAGTGCCAGGCGGATGCAGTTGAAAGGATACCTGTTGCCTTGGCCTTTGTGGGGCTTTGTGATGGTAGTTTCACAACTATTTACCTAGAAAATGGCCGTATATAGCCGATTGGCACTTGCATTTTTCGAAAAAATGCATTTCAGAAAGTGATACGACATGATACGTATTTACGATGGCAGGGCACCGCGTTGGTGGAAGGGAGCCAGCGCGACATAGAAGAGAGGCCAAGCCGAACCATCGGCCTGGCCTCCTTGCATGCACTGGTCGGGGCGACTGGATTCGAACCAGCGACCCTCTGCTCCCAAAGCAGATGCGCTACCAAGCTGCGCCACGCCCCGATTGCGAGCTCATAGTATAGGACAAAAGAGCCAGTTCGACCACTGCGGGCTTCTATGCGAGGCCAAAGTGCGCGAGTCCCAGTGCCACGCCATCCTTGTCGATGTCGGCGGTCACGAACTCGGCTGCCGCCTTGAGCTCGTCCACGGCGTTGCCCATGGCCACACCATGCCCGGCCGCCACGACCATGGAGAGGTCGTTAATGCCGTCGCCAAAGGCGTAGGTGTCCTCGATGGCCACGCCCAGTGCCGCAGCCACGCCGCGCACGGCATCGCCCTTATCGGCGCCACGCACGGTGACGTCGGCCGACGGATGCGGGCCATGCGGGTTGACCAGGCACTCGTCGCCGAGCGCCTTGGCGGCGCGCTCGCGGTGACTGGCGTCGTCGAAGTAGATGTCAAAGTTATAGGCACGGATGTCGGACACCTCGTCGATGCGGGGAAGATGTCCCAGCTTGAGCACGGGCTCCGCCACGTCGCGATAGGCCTCGTTGCCGCCGTACCACGCGTCGCGCTCGCCAAAGAAGGCGTATCCCGCGCCCGCCTCGTCGAGGGCCGCCGTAAAGCGCGCGATCTGCTGGGCCGTGAGCGGCTCGTCGACCAGCGTGCGATTGCCCATGAAGGCGGTGCGGCCGTTGGAGCACACGAAGCCGTCGGCGTAATCGCCGAAGTTCGCTTCGACGTAGGCGCGTGCGCGACCCGTGCAGATGAACACCAGGTCCCCGTTGGCCCGCATGCGGGCGAGTGCCGCCGCGGCGCTCTCGGGAACCTTGGTACCCGTGGCCAGTGTCCCATCGATGTCGAAGAATGCGATACGCATGTGACCTCCCTCTGGCCGCACGGGCCCTCCACTCGTAGGCGTTCACCGTATCCTGATCACGGGCGTCTGCCATGAGGTGACGCCCCAGCTCACCAGCTATCGTACAGCGTCTCGCCAGCCAGACGCCACGCGGCTTTGGCGCTCATTGGCGCGAGCTCGCACGGACGGGCGATGCTCGGCGACCGCGTGCGGCCGCATAACGGGTCGCACTACTGCAGCACGTGCTTGTGCCACTTGCTCTCCCACAGCGCCACGATCTCGGGACGCTTGGCAGGGCGCAGCAGGTAGACGCCCGCCACGAGTATGACGAAGGATGCGGCGACGGTGAAGAAGAATGCAGAGGTTTACAAATTCCTCGACTTCAACGACAAACAGGAGACGGAGTTTGCGCGCCGGGGGCTGATCGCCGCGCCGGAGGCTCTCGAGATCAAACACGCGGACGGCCATGTGATTTGGAGCCAAAAGGCGTACGCGTTTCTCGACGAAACGGAAAAAGCGCCGGACACGGTGAACCCCAGCCTTTGGGAAAACGCGAAGAATAACCACGTTGCGGGACTCTTCCAGGTCACGGACGGAATCTATCAGGTGCGCGGCTTTGACATGGCCAACGTCACCTTGATTGCCGGAGAGACGGGCTGGATCATTTTTGACACGACCATGACGGTGGAGTCGGCGCAGGCGGCCATGGAACTCGTCGAGGCGCATCTCGGCAAACGTCCGGTCAAGGCCGTGTTGATTTCCCATTCCCATGTCGACCATTTCGGCGGCGTCAAGGCATTCGTGACGGACGACGAGGCAGCGGACCGCTCGCTTCCCATTGAGGAACAGATCGCCAGCGGGAAAATCCCCGTGATCGTGCCGCAAGGCTTTACGAAAGCCTCGATGGAAGAAAACCTCTACGCGGGAACGGCGATGAGCCGACGCGCGCTCTATCAGTACGGCCCGCGCCTTGAAAAAAGCCCGACGGGGGCGTTGGGCATCGGCATTGGCATGGGACAGGGCGTGCGCGGCACGTCGAGCTTTATCACTCCGACCTGGGAAATCCGCGAGACGGGAGAGAAAGTCGTTATTGACGGCGTGGAAATCGA
>CACZCK010000014.1 GCA_902779675.1 uncultured Coriobacteriaceae bacterium
ACCTTGCGGTTCGAATCCCTCCGTAACCACCAGCCAAACCAACTGGGCAGCACGTGCGCCTGTCCAGGAAGAGCCATACTGGCGGAGGGAGAGGGATTCGAACCCTCGAGACCTTGCGGCCCGCCGGTTTTCAAGACCGGTGCATTCAACCACTCTGCCATCCCTCCGCAGTGATGCATATCATACCCCAGTCGGGGGAGGGCTATCCATGACGCAAGGGAAAGCGGGCCACCGATGAGGTAGATGGCCCGCTTTGCGAAGTCTTGCCGTTTTGGAGCCTACAGCTCTTCGATGCCCACCTGGTCAATGAGCGAGTCAACCAGCGTGCGCGGGGCGGCCTGGGTGCCCTCCATGCTCACGTTGGCGGAGCCGGTGGCCACGGCCAGCTTGATGGTGTCGATGATATCGAGACCCTCGTCCTGCGCGTAGGCGATGGCGGCAACTACGGAGTCGCCGGCGCCCACGGTGGAGCCGACCTTGACCTTGGGGGAGCTGGCCTTGTAGGTCTTCTCGGGGGTTACGAACAGCGCGCCCTCGCCACCCATCGAGACGGTGACCCACTCCACACCGCGGTCCATGATCTCACGGGCAGCAGCGTCGATCTTCTCGAGGGTGTCGAGGTCACGGCCTACCATGCCCGAGAGTTCGTGGTCGTTGGGCTTGATCATGCTGGGACCAGCGCTGATGCCATGGTCGAGGACCTCGCCGTCGGCGTCGAGGAAGACCTTGGCCCCTGCCTCCTTGCAGGCCTTGACCCACGTGGCGTAGGTGTCCTTGGGGGCGCCAGCGGGGATGGAGCCAGCGAGGATGACGGTGTCGCCCTCGGCGATGTCGGCCACGAGGGTGTCGAGCAGCGCGTTGAGGTCGGCCTCGGTTACCACGGGGCCAGGCTCGTTGACGTCGGTGTTGGTGTGCAGCTGCTGGTCGACGATCTTGGTGTTGGTGCGGGTCTCGCCCTCGACGTCGACGGAGACGACCTCGATGCCCTGGGCCTCGACCATGCTCTTGATGGAGCGGCCCGCGTCTCCGGCGAGAATGGCATATGCCTTGGAGGTGCCGCCCAGCTCCTTGACGACCTTGGAGACGTTGATGCCCTTGCCGCCGGCATCGGAGCGCAGTTCGGTCACGCGGTTGACGGCATCCAGCGTGAAGCCGGGGACCTGGATGGTCTTGTCAATGGCAGGATTCAGGCAGACGGTACGAATCATGGTATCCCCTTCGTTGGAGCATCCTTCCAGTTATACAACCTAGTATGTGCAACGCTGCCGCATTTAGGTACGGCGATTCAGTGAGACGTCCGCCGTCACGGGGGAGCGGCCTTTCGTCCGCACGAAGCCACCCCACGTGATCCTCTGCGTGCGGGCCTGTGTGCGTCTCGCTGCAGGCAGCTGCTACTATGGGGACATGGACCAGCGTGACGAGACATACATGGCGCTTGCGCTCGAGGAGGCGCGCCTGGCTGCCGCCGAGGGCGAGGTGCCCATCGGTGCGGTCGTGGTGTACGACGACCGGGTAATCGCGCGGGCGCATAACCGCCGTGAGACCGACCGTGACCCCTCGGCCCATGCCGAGTTTGCGGCGATGCTCGAGGCGGCCCGCGTGCTGGACCGTTGGCGTCTGACGGGCTGCACCGTGTACGTAACGCTCGAGCCCTGCCTGATGTGCGCGGGCCTGATGGTCAACGCACGCGTGGACCGCTGCGTGTACGGCGCACCCGACCCCAAGGGCGGGGCGCTGGGGACCCTGTACGACGTGAGCCACGATGCGCGTCTCAACCACGAATACCTGGTGACTCCCGGCGTCTGCTCGGCCCAGAGCGCAGAGGTGCTGCGCGCGTTCTTCAAGGAGCGCCGTGCCGCGCGCAAGCGCGAGCGCGCCGAGGCTGCGTCCTCGGATGCGACTGGCGACGCATAGAGGGTTGCGTGGGAAAACGTCCGTTACTCTTTTGATACGAGTGCCCAGTTTGGCACCGTTTTTTGGTCTCGTCGGTTAAGCTAGCTTAAAGTAAGCCAGCGCTGCTTGACAGGGGGTATCATGCCGCGTCACTTTACGGGCGACGACGTCCGCGAGGCCTACGAGCGCATCAAGGATCGAGTGCGTCGGACGCCACTCGACGACTCCCTGTACCTCAGCTCCGACGACTGCCGTTACCGCTTCAAGCTTGAGAGCCAGCAGGTGGGACGCAGCTTCAAGATCCGTGGTGTGCTCAATGCCCTGCTTCAGCTGACCCCGGCCCAGCTTGGTCACGGCGTGGGCACCGTCTCGACGGGCAACCACGCCATCGCGCTGGCCTACGCCGCCAAGCAGCTTGGTGTAGAGTGCGTGGTCATCGTGCCCGTCGGCACGTCAAAGACCAAGCTCGACCGCATGCGCCTGTATGGTGCGCGCATCATGACCATGGGCGGCAACTACGACGAGGCCCTGGTCCTTGGTCGCAACTACATCGACTGCAACGAGCTGTACTACGTGGATCCAGGCAAGAACGATCCTGTGACGTGTGCCGGCCATGGAACGGTTGGATACGAGCTCGCCCTGTTGCACCCCACGGTCGATACGATCGTGGTGCCTGTGGGCGGCGGCGGACTTATCACTGGTGTGGCGGTAGGCGCACGAGCCATCAAGCCCGACATGCGCATCGTGGGCGTGCAGACGGCTGCCTGCCCCTCGGTATACCAGTCGATCAAGGATGGGTTCTGCTATTCCAAGTATCCGGTAGCCAGCGGCACCATCTGCGATTCTGTGACCGGTGGTGCAGGTACGCTGGCCTACGAGATGCTTCCCGGGCTGGTCGATGAGTGGGTCATCGTCGACGAGGACGAGGTGCGCAGTGCCCTGCGTTTCATGGTGATGGAGGAGCGCATCCTGCTGGAGGGTGCCAGCGCCATGGCCGTGGCAGCCGTACGCGACTACCCCGATGTGGTGGGTGGCAGCAACGTGGCCATCGTCATCAGCGGAGGCAACGTGGACGGCAAACGCCTGGCTGAGGTCCTCAACGAGGAAGACGACAGCCTGGAGCTCTAGGCACTTGGGCGGGCTGTTTTGCCCCCAACTGTGGACTACACGACCTGAAAGACAAAGAAGTCCAGGTAATGGCTGGGCGGGAATCCCCAAAGGATGGGGTGGTCCGGTGCCTGCTGGCGTTCCTCTACCTGCTTGAGCTGCACGCCCGCATTGTGAGCCGCCTCGGCGATGGCTTTGGCCAAAAGGTCGCGCGTCATGTGCTGTGAGCAGCTGCAGGTTGCCAGATATCCGCCGCGTGGCAGCAGGTGCAGGGCTGCCTGGTTAATCTCGCGGTAGCCGCGCGCGGCGTTGCGCACGGTGGAGCTGCTCTTGGTAAAGGCGGGCGGGTCGAGCACAATCAGGTCGAAGGGTCCGCCCTCCTGGCGCGCAAAGGAGCGGTCAGAGCGCAACCGGGGTAGGTATTCGAGCACGTTTGCGCAGGTAAAGGCCATGCGGTCGTCGAGGTTGTTGAGGTGGGCGTTGGAGGCGGCCAGATCGATGGCGGTCTGGCTCACGTCGACGCAGCGCACGAACGCAGCGCCGCCTGCCGCCGCGTTGAGGCCAAAGGGCCCCACGTGGCAGAAGCAGTCCAGCACACGTCTGCCGCGTGCCAGCTCGCGCACAGCGCGGCGGTTGTACTTCTGATCGAGGAAGAAGCCGGTCTTCTGCGAGTTCTCGAGGTCGAGGTCAAAGGAGAGGCCGTTCTCCTGCACCACGATGCGAGTGTCGAGTGCCGGGGTGTTGGCCCACCAGCCTTTGCGCAGCTCAAGCCCCTCGCGCTCGCGCATGGGCGAGTCACAGCGCTCGTAGATGGCGCGCACGTCTTGCCCATCGGCCTGCAGCACGTCGAGTAGCAGCGGGTACAGGCGCTCGCGCAGCAGCTCCATGCCCACGGTTCCCACCTGCGTTACCAGCACCTTGCCATAGCGGTCAACGGTGAGGCCAGGCAGGCCGTCTGCCTCGGAAAACACGACACGGCAGGCATCGGTATCAGGCGGGCAGCCAGGCAGGGCGCGCGAGCCCATGGTGGTCACGCGATGCTGCCAGGCCCACTCGATGCGCCGACGCCAAAAGGCGTCGTCAAAGCGGTCGTTGGCGTTGCGCGACACCATGCGGACGCGGATTTTGCTCTGTTGCGAGAGCAGGCCAGTGCCCTGCCAGGTGCCGTTTTCTTCGCGGATGTCCACGAGGCAGCCGTTGGCAGCCTCGCGGCCGTCAAGCGGTGCGGGCTCGACGCGCAGCACCTCGCCCTCGAAGACCCACGGATGGCCCGAGGCAAGCGCCTTGGCGCCCTTGCGGGTGATGATGACCTGCGGGTAGGGGCGAAGCTGCTTCATGATGCTCCTTGGTGCGAGGTGCTTGGGCACCCGCGGGCTCTAGTAGTGCCGGCCGAAGCGACCGCTGTTGGGGCCGCCGAAGCCGCGGCGCGACTTGCTGCCACTGAACATGGTGCGCGTGGGCTTGCTCGTGGAGCGTGACGGGTTGGGCACGATGCGGGCGTCGTCGTACGCGAAGCCCGGCAGATCCCAAACGGGCACGAGCTTCTTGGTAAAGTACTCGATCTCGCGCAGCGGGCTGATCTCGTCGGGCGCCACGAAGGTGTAGGCATGGCCGGTCGCGCCGGCGCGTCCGGTGCGACCGATGCGGTGCACGTAGTCCTCGGGGTCCATGGGCACGTCGAAGTTGACCACGGCGTCGATGCCGCTCACGTCGATGCCACGGCTCATGACGTCGGTGGCCACCAGCAGTTGCACCTGTCCCTCGCGGAAGCGCTCGAGCGCCTTGTCGCGGGCTTTCTGCGGGCGGTCGGCGTGCATGACCTCCACCTTGAGGCCTGCGCCTTTGAGCGTCTTGGAGACATCGTCCACACGATGCTTGGTGCGGCAGAACACCAGCACGCGCTCGGGCGTGGTGCCGGGCTCGGCGCCGCCGGTCTGCACCAGCGCCTGCAAGAGCTGCGTCTTCTGGCCCTGCGTGACGGGGCAGAGGTGCTCCTCGACGGTGTCGGCCGTCTCGCCCACGCGTGCGATCTCGACGGTCGCGGGGTCGGTGAGCATGGCGTCGATGGTGCCCTTGATGCTGGGCGGGATGGTAGCCGAGAACAGCAGGTTCTGGCGCTTTTTGGGAAGGGCCTGCACGATACGGCGCACGCTGGGCCAGAAGCCCATGTCGAGCATGCGGTCGGCCTCGTCGAGCACCAGGATGCGCACCTGGCCGAGGTCGACGTGGCGGTGTTCCATGAGGTCGATGAGACGGCCGGGAGTGGCTACGAGCAGGTCGCAGCCCCGTGCGAGGGCCTTGAGCTGGCGGTCGAACTTGGCACCGCCCATCACGATGACAGAGCGCTGGCCCGTGTGCTGGCACACGGTGGTCACCACGCGCTCGATCTGCTGGGCAAGCTCGCGCGTGGGGGTGACGACCAGGGCGAGCGGACGCGCGGGCTCGCCGGACGCGACGGGAGCGGAGGCCTCCGCGCCGCCCTTGCCCCTGCGACGACGCCTGCGACGCCTGGGCTTAGGCGCCTCCTCGGCCTCCGTCTGCGCCTCGGCCACTGGCTCCTGCGGCTGTGCGGGTGGCTCGTCGAGGGTGATGCCCATGATGCGCTGCAGCGTGGGCAGGGCGAAGGCTGCCGTCTTGCCCGTGCCGGTCTGGGCGGACGCAACGAGATCGCGCCCCTCAAGCACCAAGGGAATGGCCTGCTCCTGAACGGGTGTCGGTTGGGTGAAGCAGAGGGACTCAACCCCGGCAAGTATCTGCTCGTTTAGCCCGAGCTCGGCAAATGCATTATCCATAGGACCAGTATGGTGTAATGATGCCGCAAGCGTTATCCACTTTTATCCGTTATGGGCAACCTGTGAGGATGGGGCGGGACAGAAAGAGGGCACGATAGCGGTGAGAGGTGGGGGTTGGTCCTTGCGCACTCGAAGTGATGGACTTACGCACCCCTACAACGCGGTCTCTGCAAGCACGAGCTTGCAGAGACCGCGTTGTAGGGGTGTGCTCGGGAGCGGGGACACCCTCACAACGGCCTTTATGACAGCTAGACCTTGCGATAATCGCGTTGTGGGGGCGTGAGGTCACTGCCACGGGCCGCTAGTCAAAGACGGACGCCGAGGGAAGCACCAGGTTGCCGACAGACTTGAAGCGCGTGGAGTCAAACAGAACCTGTTGGAAGTTCATTGCAAGCCGCTTCTCGTCATCGGACCTTTGTGGCAGGTCAACGCGAAGCAGTCGTGCCAATTGGCACATCTTGTGCTCAAACATCTCAAAGTCTCTCGTGTGGTCCGTGGTGAGACGAAGATACCCGTTTCCAGCGGCTTCGATGGCGTCACGTCGCTCCGCCTGATCTTTAAGATGCTGGTCGGTCAGGCCTGCGCTGGCGGTATGAAACTCGTCGCTGTCGTACTCTAGCGTGACGCACCGACGTCTGCGCCCATTGCGTAGGGTCTTGCTGGCCCACATGTAGTCTGAAAAGCGAATGGTCGCGCAGTCCTCATCCGACTCGCTTGATTGACCCTTGAGCAAAATGGGCTCATTTGTCGAGGGAGCCTCGAAGCCATAGCCGAGGGGCCAAGGCGCGGTCATTACAAGGAATATGGCCGTTTCGCGTGGTGAGGCAGACAGTGGAGGCGCCGCGGCAAGCGCTCTGCGTGAGAGCTTCAAGCCCTTTGCTCGTACCATCTCTGACAAGTACCTCTGTATTTCATGCTTAGTGGTGAAAGGTCGGTGTCGGCCTATTGACCCCGTACCATCCGGTGCGAGGCTGTAGTAGCCACAGAGTTCACCGCAGAGTTCGGCAAGCGCTACCAACATGCCAAATTCGCCAAAGCCTTCGAAGAGGTTGCTTGCCCAGGGCATGGCCGAGTCGAAGCTTGTGAGGCTGGACTGACACATTTGTAATAAGACGAGCGCAGGTGACGATACGAGTACATGAGACCCAAGCGACCGAAAAGAACCTGTGGGTAATCTGCCTGTGGCCTTGTGAATCGTGCAGCCTTTAATCGAGTGGGCCGAGTTCTGAGACAGGGCAAGCAGGTGGAGGGGCCTGCATTCTAGAAGACCGCTGATGTTGCCGCTGTCAAGAAAGTCGGTTACGCGGCATGTGTGTTGCCCGACAGGAATGCCCTCTTGGCATGAGAGGGGTTCGAGCATTCTTGCACCGACTGCGCGATGTACCAAGAGGGCACTCTGGTGGCTAATGATCAGGCTGTTGTTCATATGTCTCCACCTCCTCCAGCTGATGTCAAATCAAACATATCGATGTACCAAGTGCGGTGATGTAAGAAACACTAAGATGCTTAAAAAAGTAGTGCGACCTAAAGCGTTGTTTCGTGCGACTTAGATTTGTTCATATTCACAAACGCCTATGATGAGCTGCGCTTATCCAGTTCTCGTAAAAGCGAGAAAACGAACCGTCATGGACCGTTTGATTGTTGATAAGTCGGTTATCAGCCGCAAGCGAGGACGAGGAGGACATCTGTCTCGCCCCATCAAGAGATGCGGAGCTGAGCGCGCCCCCAAAAGTGCATGTTTTGTAGGCTAAAGCTTGCAGAGATTGCGTTGTGGGGGTGTACTGGGAGACGGAGACACCCCCATAACGGCCTTCATGCCAGCTGGACCTTTCGAAAACCACGTTGTGGGTGCGTGTGGCTTGCCAGAGACCCTTGTGCTCATAGTAGATGGGGCTTTGGAGTCTGATTCGCCGGCTCTCGCGCTACGCCGAATGCCCATACGTTTCAGCTTGTGATACAAACCCAAAGCAGCTGCCACAAGCTGCTATGCTAGAGCGGCTACAGTAACGGCCAGCTTGGAGCATGCATGAGAAGGACGCCAGAGACGCTCGCGGGGCGAATGCGCAGGTGCGGCTAGCCGCACGCCTCTGCCCTTGTCCTGCTCGTCCTTAGGAGCTCCACCATGCCCATCAACGTCCCCGACGGCCTACCTGCAAAGACCATCCTCCAGCAGGAGCGCATCTTCGCGCTCGAGGAAGAGGTGGCAAGCCACCAGCGCATCCGCCCGCTGCGGATGGTCATCCTCAACCTCATGCCCACCAAGATCGAGACCGAGACACAGATCCTGCGCCTCATCTCCAAGTCGCCCCTGCAGGTGAGCTGCGACTTTATGCGTGTGAGCAGCCACGAGTCAAAGAACACCTCGGCCGACCACCTGGTCAAGTTCTACGACACCTTTGACGCCTACCGCGACCAGAACTATGACGGCCTTATTGTGACGGGCGCGCCGGTCGAGCATCTGGCCTTTGACGAGGTCGACTACTGGGACGAGCTCTGCCAGATCATGGACTGGAGCCGCGAGCACGTGTTCTCTACCATGTTTTTGTGCTGGGGCGCCATGGCCGGCCTCTACCACTACTACGGGATTCCCAAGCGCCAGCTGCCGGCCAAGCTGTTTGGCGTGTTCCCGCAGCGCCTGTGCGACGAGTACAGCTTCCTGACCAACGGCTTCGACGAGATGCACAACATGCCGCACAGCCGTCACGCCATGCTCGACGCGTCCGAGCTCGCCAAGCACCCCGAGCTCAAGGTGCTCTCGGAGGGCTTCTCCAGCGGTCCGGCGCTCATCGCCACGCAGGACTTCCACGAGATCTATGTGACCGGTCATTTTGAGTACGGCCGTGACACGCTGGCCGACGAGTACTGGCGCGACTTCCACAAGGGATTGCCCATCCGCCTGCCCGAGAACTACTTCCCCGACGACAACCCCGAGAACCAGCCCATCTTCACCTGGCGTAGCCACGCCAACCTGCTGTATCGCAACTGGCTCAACTGGGTGTACCAGATGACGCCATACGAGCTCGAGGAGATTCCGGAGGCCATTCGCGCCCTGCGCGAACACTCGTATGTCATGGCGGAGAAGTTCGACTAGGCCCAGCCGTCCTCCCTTCCGCCTGCCACCATTCGGGCATCACCAGACAAGAAGAAAGAGACTGCCATGATCGTTCCTGACATGCTGCGACTGAACGCTGCCAAGTACCCCAACGAGATCGCCCTGGTGGAGATCAACCCGGCCATGCCGGAAGACCGCCACATCACCTGGCGCGAGTATGACTTGGTGGAGACCACCGACGACGAGCCCTACCGCCGCGAGATCACCTGGTCGGTCTTCGACGAGAAGGCCAACCGCCTGGCCAACCTGCTCATCAGCCGCGGCGTGGGCAAGGGCGACAAGGTGGCCATCCTGCTGTACAACTGCATCGAGTGGCTGCCCATCTACTTTGGCATCCTCAAGACGGGCGCCACGGCCGTGCCGCTCAACTTCCGCTACGACGCCGAGGAGATGCTGTACTGCATCGAGAAGTCCGACTCCGACGTGGTGCTCTTTGGGCCCGAGTTCATTGGCCGCATGGAGTCTATCGTGGGCAAGCTGCAGAAGGGGCGTCTGCTGTTCTACGTGGGCGACGACTGCCCCACCTGGGCCGAGAGCTTCCGCGAGCTAGAGGCCCTGTGCTCCAGCCACGACCCGCAGATTCCGCTCTTTGAGTACGACGACGCGGCCATCTACTTCTCCAGCGGCACCACGGGCTTCCCCAAAGCCATCCTGCACAACCACGAGAGCCTGACGCAGGCGGCCGAGATGGAGGCCTACCACCACTCCATCCAGCACGACGACAACTTCCTGTGCATTCCGCCGCTGTACCACACCGGCGCCAAGTTCCACTGGATGGGCTGCCTGACCTGCGGTGCCAAGGCAGTGCTTTTGCGCGGCGTGAGCCCGCAGTACATCTTTGACACGGTGAGCCGCGAGCACTGTACCGTGGTGTGGCTGCTCGTGCCCTGGGTGCAGGACATCCTGGCCGCCATCGAGCGCGGCGACCTCAAGCTCGAGGACTACGAGCTCGACCAGTGGCGCCTGATGCACGTGGGTGCCCAGCCCGTGCCCAAGAGCCTCATCAAGCGCTGGAAGCAGGTCTTCCCGCACCACGACTACGACACCAACTACGGCCTCTCCGAGTCCACGGGCCCCGGCTGCGTGCACCTGGGCGTCGAGAACATAGACCATGTGGGCGCCATCGGCGTACCGGGCTACCGCTGGCGCGCCAAGATCGTGGGCGAGGATGGCCACCGCGTGGAGCAGGGCGAGGTCGGCGAGCTGTGCGTCAAGGGCCCGGGCCTCATGACCTGCTACTACAACGACCCCGAGGCCACGCAGGAGACCCTCATCAACGGCTGGCTGCACACCGGCGACATGGCGCGCCAGGACGACGAGGGCTTCATCTGGCTGGTGGACCGCAAGAAGGACGTCATCATCACCGGTGGCGAGAACCTCTACCCGGTGCAGATCGAGGACTTCATGAGCGCCTGCCCGGCCATCCAGGACGTGGCCGTCATCGGCCTGCCCGACGAGCGCCTGGGCGAGATCGCCGCGGCCATCGTGCAGCTCAAGCCCGACCACATCGACACCACCGAGGACGACATCAACCAGTTCTGCCTCGACCTGCCGCGCTACAAGCGTCCGCGCAAGATCATCTTTGCCGACGTGCCGCGCAACGCCACTGGCAAGATCGAGAAGCCGCTGCTGCGCGAGCGCTACGGTGCCGCCAACCTGGTTGACAAGGAGAACCAGGGCTAAGCAAGGTTTCATAGACCAAGAGAGCGCCTTCCCTGCCGTCAGGGGAGGCGCTCTTTCGTTCGTGCTTTGGCGTGGGTGACGAGGTCAAGGTGACCGAGAACAACGGCAGGGCTCACACCTTCAAGGTTGCCGGCGTGTTCGAGTACTACCTGCTGCTTTCGGCCCTCATGGCTATCGTGGTGCTGCTCAGCCTCGACATCATGTTCGTGGACGAGAAGAAGCGCGAGCTCATCGCGCTCATGATCAACGGCTTCTCGGTCAAGGACGCCAAGGCCTACATCTACCGCGACTCGCCGGTGCCTTCTCGGTGGCCGTGCTGCTCTATGCGCTGCGCAAGATTCCGCGCTTCGACCTCACGGACATCAACCGCTTCTAGGGCGGCGCATACGTGTTTGGGCGGGCGGCCTCGTGGTTCACACGGGGCCGTTCTCGTTGCCGCTCTAACGCAAGGTTACTGGCGTTAGCGTGTCGTTGCGCGCTCTAACGCAACTTTAAGGCCCTAAAGTTGCGTTAGATCTGCGCTTGCATCGCTAACGCAACATAGGTGTCGTTAGAGGGCGATGTGATTGAGGTCGACTTCAACTCAGGGGTCGGGCACGAGCCAGCCAAGCGTCGACCTGCCATCGTCGTCACAAGCTATGCCTTCAACGTGCGCTCGTCGCTGGTGGGCGTGGCGCCCATCCAGTCAAAGGACACGGGCTACCCACTGCATGTGCCCGTGGACGAGGCGGGCCTGCATGGCTACGCCTGCGTCGAGAAGGTCCGCAACATCGATGTCGAGCGACGTGGGTACTGCCTGATCGGCTGTGCGTCCGACGCTCTGATGCGGCGGGTCATGGGCATCATCCGCGGTATGTACGGGTTGAGATAGGGCCGTGCCGCAGGCACTTTGTCTGCAGTTCATCCCCGAAACATGCCTGTCTCACAGCGCGGCTATACTTGTTCGAGTTCCTATGCAGGAGAGGAAGTCACATGAGCAAACAGCTGCTATCCGGCAACGAGGCCATCGCGCAGGGGGCGTGGGAGGCCGGCGTTGCCGTGGGTGCCGCCTATCCGGGCACCCCATCGACCGAGACGCTCGAGAACCTGGTGCGCAAGCCCGACGTCTACTGCGAGTGGGCACCCAACGAGAAGGTCGCCTTTGAGGTGGGCCTGGGTGCTGCCATGGGCGGCGTGCGCACGCTGGTCACCATGAAGCACGTGGGCGTCAACGTGGCGGCCGACCCCTTTATGAGCGCGGCCAACACAGGCGTCAACGCGGGCCTGGTGTTGCTGGCGGCTGACGACCCCAGCTGCTACAGCTCGCAGAACGAGCAAGACAGCCGCCACTACGCGGCCTTTGGGCGCATCCCGTGCCTGGACCCCAGCGACAGCCAAGAGGCCTACGAGATGGCCCAGCAGGCCTTCGACATCTCCGAGCAGTTTGACACCGTGGTCATGCTGCACGAGACCATGCGCATCGCCCACACCAAGACGCTGGTGGACGTGGTTGGCTCGCGTACCGACGTGGATCCGCGCGCCTACGAGAGCCGCCCCGAGAAGTTCGTGATGATGCCCGCCAACGCGGTGCGCCGCACGCTGGTCTGCAACGACCGCGAGGACGAGCTGGTTGCCTGGGCCGAGGAGACTCCGCTCAACCGCGTGGAGATGCGCGATACCAAAGTCGGCATCATCTGCGCCGGCGCCCTGTACGTGCACGTGCGCGAGGCCCTGCCCGACGCCTCGGTCTTTAAGCTGGGCGTCACCTGGCCGCTGCCGCCCAAGAAGCTCGCGGCCTTTGCCTCGCTGGTTGACAAGGTCTGCGTGGTGGAAGAAGCCAACCCATATCTGGAGATGCGCGTTCGCGCCATGGGCATCGACGTGGCCGAGCCGCCCGCAGGCCGTCTGCCGCGCTCCGGCGAGATCACGCCCGCGCATATCCGTGCTGCCTTTGGTGTGGCCGACCCGGCCCATCTGCCTGCGGCCGAGGGCCTGCCCCCGCGTCCGCCCGCGTTCTGTGCCGGCTGCCCGCACCGTCTGGTGTACGTGGAGCTCAAGCGCATCAAGGCCATCGTCACCGGCGACATCGGCTGCTACACGCTGGGTGCCGTGGCACCGTTCCGCTCGGTTGACTCCGTCATCGACATGGGTGCCTCGCTCTCCATGGCGCATGGCATGGAGCTCGCCGGCACGCCCGAGCGCACCGGCCGTCCGGTGGTGGGCGTCATCGGCGACTCCACCTTCGCGCACTCCGGCATCACCAGCCTGCTGGGCACCGTCTACAACGGCGGTAAGGGTACCCTCTGCATCCTGGACAACCGCACCACGGCCATGACCGGCACGCAGGGCAATCCCGTCAACGGCGTCACCCTCACCGACCAGGCCGCCCGCGTCAACCCGCTCGACGTGCCCGCTGGCAAGCAGCTCGACCTGGTCAAGCTCTGCGAGGCCATCGGTGTCGACGAGGTCGAGGTCGTGGACGCGCAGGACATGATGGCTATCCGCCGCGCGCTCAAGGAGGCCACGAGCCACACCGACAAGCTTTCGGTGATCATCTTCAAGTCGCCGTGCCGCCTGATCGACCGCTCGCGCAAGCCCATGCCCACCATCACCGACTGCCGTCGCTGCGGTCACTGCATCCAGATCGGCTGCCCGGCTCTCGGCCGCGACGAGACCGGTCACGCCGTGATCGATCCCAACCAGTGCATCGGCTGCGGCCAGTGCACGCAGGCATGCCCGTTTGGCTGCATCTCGAAGGAGGCCTAAGATGCCGCACGACACCACTACCAACTACGGCGTCGCCGAGGGCGGCGCAAAGGTCACCCTCGACGGCACCAAGACCATCCTGCTGGTGGGCGTTGGCGGCCAGGGCACCATCCTCGCAGGTCAACTGCTCGCCATGGTTGCCGCCGACGCCGGCCTGGACGTCAAGGTCTCCGAGATTCACGGCATGAGCCAGCGCGGCGGGTCGGTCTCGACCATCGTGCGCGTGGGCGAGCAGGTGCAGTCCATGATCGCCGACCCGGGTTGCGCCGACATCGTGGTGGCCTTCGAGGCCATCGAGGCGTTGCGCGCCCAGCAGTTTGTGCGCGAGGGTGGCAAGCTCTTTGTCAACGACGAGCAGATCACCCCGGTGCCAGTCAATATCGGCACCTTCAAGATGCCCGAGGGCGTGCACGAAAGCCTGGCCCAGATTGGTGCCACCGTCATTGACGCCGGCGGTATCGCGCGTGCGGTGGGCAGCCCACGCTCCACCAACGTGGTGCTCGTGGGTGCGCTTTCTACGGCTCTGCCCTTCGAGGTGGCCGAGTGGGAGGACGCTATCAGGCGCCGCGTGCCGCCCAAGACGGTGGAGGCCAATCTCGAGGCCTTTGCCCGCGGGCGAGAGGCCGCGCAGGCGTAGGTACGGCGCCGCCGCCAGCGAGCGGTGCGTGGCACAACGCAAGCGTAAATTTGTCCGAGGGATGCCCTACCATAGTGGGGCATCTCTTTTCATCTGTCGGCAAGGAGGATTGGATGACGCGGGACGAGCGTGCAGACATGACGGAGACTCAGACGGAGCCGCTAACCGAGGAGCTGCTCGAGCGGCTGCTGGCCAGCTCGAGCCCGGAGGCATACCTCGATCAGGCGCCCACCGACGACCGCTCGCTCTCCGACTACCTCATGGACCTCATCGACGCGCATGGCGTGCGTCGCGCCGATGTGGTGCGCCGCTCGGCTGTCAACTCGACCTTTGTGTACCAGATCTTTGCCGGCGAGCGGCAGGTGGGCCGCGACAATGCCATCAAGATCGCCTTTGGCATCGGGTGCACCCTGCGTGAGACCCAGCGGCTCCTGCGGCACGCGGGCCTCTCCGAGCTGTGGTGCAAGAACCGCCGCGACGCCATCATCATCCACTGCATCGACCAGGGGCTCTCGCTGCCCGAGTGCGACGACGAGCTGTTTAGACTGGGCGAACCTACGCTGGTGCGGCGCGAGGGCTAGCACCCATGGACGACGACCAGACAATGCGCTCCATGGTGCGTGACGACGCCTATCGCGTCGAGCGCGTGCTGGCGGATGGGCCGTCGGGTCGCACCGAGCTGGTCTCGCTCGACGGCGAGGGTCCGCTGGTGCGCAAGCGCATCCCGGCAGCCTTGGCCAACGCGGCCGCATGGGCCGCCGCCATGGAGCTCGAGGAGCCGCTGCTCCCGCGCATAGAGGAGCTGTACCGCATGCCCGACCAGCTGGTGGTCGTCTACGAGTATGTGCCGGGTGCAAGCGTCGAGGAGCTGGTAGCCACCCAGGGCTCGCTGAAGCCAAGCCAGGCGGTTGCGGTGCTGCGCGATGTGTGCCATGCGGTGGGTGCCCTACACGCCCGGGGCGTCGTGCATCGCGACATCACCCCGGGCAACGTGATCGTGGCTGCGGACGGCGCCCATCTGGTGGACTTGGGCATTGCGCGGCAGCGGAGCACCACGGCGCGCCGCGATACCACAACGCTGGGCACCTGGGGTTTTGCGGCGCCCGAGCAGTATGGCTTTGCTCAGACCGACGCGCGCTCCGACGTGTATTCGCTGGGCAGGTTGCTGGGCTACATGCTGACGGGCGTCCTGCCCGACGCGCCGTCGTTCGACGATGCGCTCGACGACAGGTTGCTGGTGCCCGCGTCGCTCGCGCGAGTGGTGCGCACGGCCACTGCGTTCGAGCCCAGCCAGCGCTACCAGTCGGCGATCCAAATGGCCGATGCGGCGTACGATGCGCTGACGGTGCGTGAGGAGCCGCGTGCCGCGGAGGATGCCCCCTCAACGCGCGCAAGGGAGCCTCGCGTGGATGCCGCACCAAAGGCGCCACCGTATGCGCTGTCTGGTCGGAAAGAGGCAGACGCGGCAGCTCCGCGGCGTTTTGCGCAGGCACCAGTCCTGATCAAGGCACTGGTGATTGCCGTGTGGGCGGTGGTAGTCGTGTTCATCGCCATCATCGTGCTTACCACCATCGACGCCCTCACCATGGAGGAGTTGGGGTGGGGTCCTGCACAATACCAGATGAGCGTCGAGACCATCGCAGGGGCCCTTGCCATGGCTTGGCACGCCTACCGCCTGGCGACCCTCAGGGGTGAGTATGCGAGCACGGCGCGTCCCATACGTCGATTCCTTGGCAATTGTTGCAAGATTGTTGCCATAATATTCATAGCTATGTTGGTGTCTGCACTGGTGTTCCCCGGGTGATAACTATAGCGATGATTAGGCCTAACTCCTTCAAATAGTGTTTGGTACGAGGCTATATAGATAATAAAACAATCTATATAGAATCGTATATGTATTGGATATGGATATCAGCCATTTAGCGCAAAGCTAATGAAACAACCATCTCAACACCCCATCATCATTGGTACGAATGAAAGGGGTATGCGCGATGGACAACCAATGGCAGTTCATGCGAGAGGACGCGGGGACGCTGCGTGACGTGCTTGCCAAGGCAAGCCTGGACGAGCGACCCTTCTCGGCATGGATAAGCGCCCAGTTGGCGGAGCGCGGCCTGAAGAAGAACATCGTCGTCCGTCGCTCGCGCCTCAACCAGACTTTTGCCTACCAGATCATGGCGGGCATGCGTCATCCCTCCCGCGACAAGCTCGTCCAGCTGTGCTTTGGCATGCGCCTCAACGAGGCGGAGGCCAGCGAGCTGCTCGAGCGCGGCGGTGCGAGCGCCTTGCGCCCGTACGATCGTCGCGACGTGATCATTGCCTTCTGCCTCAATCGCCATCTCGAGATTTCCGCTTGCGACGACCTGCTGTGGGGCCTCGACGAGCCGACCCTCACCAAGGAGGGCGGCGAAGACAGGCAGTAGCCCGCGCCGTTCGCAAAAACTCAGCTAACAGCTGAGGTAAGCCTCTCCGCTTCTTCCTAGTATCGGTTCTCACAGCTCGGGTGGGACTCGTCGGAAGGATCGGACAAACATGAAGAAGATTCTCGACTTGCTCAAGAAGATTGCCATCGCCTTCGTGGTGCTCATTGCCGTGGCCATGGTGTTTGGCGGCGGCTCCGATGACAAGGCAAGCGACTCTGGATCAAAGAAGGAGGAGGCCGCCGTCGAGCAGGAGGCGGCTCCGGCCGAGGAAGAGGCGCAGGATCAGCAGGAGGCGGCTTCCGAGGAGGAGCCCGAGGCCGACGAGGGCCCATCCATTGCCACCAACTCCGACTACTCGGTGACCATCGACGGCTACAGCCTCACCAACGACTACGACGGCGCGCCGTGCATTGCCATCAACTACACCTTTACCAACGTCTCGAGCAACGAGGCCACCTCCATGCAGATGGCTACCGACATCAACGTGTACCAGAACGGCGTCGAGTGTGAGGACGCCTGGTTTGCCGATGACAACAGTGACGGCTATACCAACAAGGTCAAGGCTGGCGTCTCGGTGGCGGTAACGCGCGTCTACAAGCTGCAGGACACGACCTCCGACGTCGAGGTCGAGGTTGCACCGCTGTTTAGCTGGAGCGACGACCTGCTGGCCTACCAAGTGATCGCAATCGCATAGCGAGCAAGGCAAAAGGGACCTGTGGGGCGGGTCCTGCCCGGCTCGCCCCACAGCTACGGGCGGACCGGATCCTTCCTTCCGGTCCGCCTTCCGCTATGCCAGCGTGACGCCCAGAAGCCCTACGAGGTCGGGTGCCTGGTCGAGGCCGATCTTTGCCCCGCGCAGCTCGGCGAAGGTGTTTGACAGGCGTATGCCGGCAATCTCGCAGGTCGAGAGGTCCACTCCGCGCAGGCGCGTGCCAAAGACCTCGGCGCGCGTGAGGTCGCACGCCTCCAAGGTCAGGCGCTTGAGACGCAGCTGCGCGAGCGAAGCCTCGTGGAGGTCACAGGCCTGCAGGTTCACCTGCTCGAGCTTGCCTTCGGTGAGGTTGACGTACGAGCAGATGCTGTCGCGCATGCTCACGCGCACCATAATGCCCTGGTGCAGGTCGCAGCCCACGAGGCGCGACTCGACGATGCGACAGTCGCGCCAGTAGCTGGTGGCCATTCGTGCGTTGGAGAAGTCGCAGCCTATAAAGGTGCAGCGATCGAAGACGATGCGGTCGGCACGCAGATCGGCAAACGAGCAGCTCTCAAAGGTGCAGTCCTCGAACTCCACGTGGCCCATGCGCTGCCCGTAGAGGTCCTCGCCAAAGAACGAGAGCCCGCGCACGTCACCCTCGGTCTGCGTTACTGCCTCAAGCAGCTCCGACATCTAGTCACGCCCTTCCAGCACCACATGCTCAAAGGTACCGTCGCAGTAGAGGCCGTAGCTGTGGGTGCCGTCCTTTGGGATGCCCACGCTGCCGGGGTTAAAGAGCCAGACGCCCTGCGGACCCTGCTCGTTGACCTTGATGTGGGTGTGCCCGTACACGAGCGCGTCGCCCTCGCGCAGCTTGGGGAGGTTGTCGACGCTGTTGTGCTTTCCCGCCCCGTACACGTGCCCGTGTGTCAGAAAGAGGTCGTGGCCGGTCGCCTGGTCGGCGATCAGGGCGTAGTCGGCCATGCAGGCAAAGTCGAGCACCATCTGGTCGACCTCGGCCTCGCAGTTGCCGCGTACGGCCAGCACCTGGCTGGCAATGCCATTGAGCATCTCGATCACTTGCTTGGGGGCATAGTCCTCGGGCAGGTCGTTGCGCGGCCCGTGGTAGAGCAGATCGCCGAGGAGCACCACGCGGTCGGGCTGATGGCGCTCGATGGCCTCCATCAGGCTGGCGCACCACTGCGCGGCTCCGTGGATGTCGGATGCTATGAGCAGCTTCATGCTTCCTCCTCGTCTCATGGAATGGCAGGAGATTGTCCCGTCTGTCTGTGCCGCATGGGGTCATCTCATCTTGCCACATATGGGCCGATTGCCCCTAATATGTGAAGAAGCAAAAAATCTCATGTCGACGCACTTAGATTATGTATAGGATTCAAACGCATGGGGAACAACTATCCCTGACAAACAAGGAACCAACTCAGGGGCGCAAGCCCAGAGTCTTAAGTGAAAGGAACGACAATGGCTAAGATCCTTGGCATCGACCTTGGCACGACCAACTCCGCGATGGCGGTCCTCGAGGGCGGCGAGCCCACGATCATCGTCAACGCCGAGGGCGACCGCACCACCCCGTCCGTTGTGGGCTTCCGCGCCGACGGCGACCGCATCGTGGGCAAGGCCGCTAAGAACCAGGCCGTCACCAACCCCACCAACACCGTCTTCTCCATCAAGCGCTTCATGGGCCGTCGCTACGACGAGGTCGCGTCCGAGCTCAAGACCGTGCCGTACAAGGTCAAGGCCGGCACCGGCAACCGTGCCGTGGTCGAGATCGACGGCGAGGACTTCACGCCCGAGCAGATCAGCGCCATGGTCCTGTCCAAGATGAAGGCCGACGCCGAGAAGTACCTGGGCGAGACCGTCACCGACGCCGTCATCACCGTCCCGGCCTACTTCAACGACGCCCAGCGCCAGGCCACCAAGGACGCTGGCAAGATCGCTGGCCTCAACGTGCAGCGCATCGTCAACGAGCCCACGGCTGCTGCTCTGGCCTACGGTCTCGACAAGAAGGGCATCGACCAGAAGGTCCTGGTCTTCGACCTGGGCGGCGGTACCTTCGATGTCTCGCTGCTCGACCTGGCCGACGGCGTCGTGGAGGTTCTGGCCACCAACGGCGACAACCACCTGGGCGGCGACGACTGGGACCAGAAGGTAATCGACTGGCTGGCCGACAAGTTCAAGGCCGACAACGCCATCGACCTGCGCAACGACCCCATGGCCCTGCAGCGCCTCAAGGAGGCCGCCGAGAACGCCAAGAAGGAGCTCTCCAGTGCCCAGCAGGCCACCATCAACCTGCCGTTCATCACCATGGACGCCACCGGCCCCAAGCACCTCGACTACACGCTGACCCGCGCCGAGTTCGAGCGCATCACGCGCGACCTGCTCGACCGCTGCAAGGGCCCTGTGACCCAGGCCCTGCGCGACGCCGGCTTGCAGATTTCCGAGGTCGACGAGGTCATCCTGGTTGGTGGCTCCAGCCGTATGCCCGCCGTCCAGGAGCTGGTCAAGACCATCACCGGCAAGCAGCCCAACATGTCCGTGAACCCCGACGAGGTCGTTGCCGACGGCGCTGCCGTCCAGGGCGGCGTGCTCACTGGCGATGTTGAGGGCATCCTGCTGCTCGACGTGACCCCGCTGTCGCTGGGCGTCGAGACCATGGGCGGCATCATGACCAAGATGATCGACCGCAACACCACCATCCCCACGTCCAAGACCGAGATCTACTCCACGGCGGCCGACAACCAGACCTCCGTCGAGATCAACGTCCTGCAGGGCGAGCGCGAGATGGCTCGCGACAACAAGAGCCTGGGCAAGTTCAACCTGACCGGCATCCCCGCCGCACGTCGTGGCGTGCCGCAGATCGAGGTCACCTTCGACATCGACGCCAACGGCATCGTCAAGGTCACGGCCAAGGACAAGGGCACCGGCAAGCAGCAGCAGATCACCATCTCCGGCTCCACCGCCCTGTCTGACGACGAAGTCGATCGCATGGTCAAGGACGCCGAGGCTCACGCCGAGGAGGACAAGGCCAAGAAGGACGAGATCGAGGTCCGCAACCAGACCGACAGCCTGGCCTACTCCACCGAGCAGACCCTGGGCGAGCTGGGCGACAAGGTTCCTGCCGACACCAAGTCCGAGGTGCAGGCGGCCATCGACGAGGCCAAGTCGGCCCTCGACGGCACCGACATCGAGGCCATCAAGGCCGCAGGCGAGAAGCTGCAGCAGGCTGGCTACAAGCTCGCCGAGATCGTCTACTCCGATCAGCAGGAGCAGACCGCGCCGGGCAACCAGGCCAACAACGGCGGTGACGACGTGGTCGACGCCGACTACGAGGTCGTCGACGAGTAACGCGGCGTGACCGATAGCAACGTTTGACCCTGGCGGGGGCGGTATCATCCGCTCCCGCCTTCGCGGCAAGAGAGGATAGTGACGTGAAGGTGCCGATCGACATTGAGAACGAGGATGTGCGCGAGGACGCCGAGCAGGCCGTCGAGGCCGAGGAGATCGCGATGGATGAGCTGACCCCCGAGGAGGAGGCCGCCATGGTCGAGGCCGCCAAGCGCGCCGGCGCCCAGGCCGCCGAGGAGAGCATGGCTGCCGAAGCCGAGGCCGAGGCTGCCGAGGCCGCGCGCAACGACCTCCAGGACCAGATCGACCGGATGGCCGAGGAGCTCGAGACGGCCAAGAAGGAGGCTGCCGACGCCTCCGATCGTCTGCTGCGCCTCCAGGCCGACTGGGACAACTATCGCCGCAGGACGGCCGCCGAGCGCATCGCGGAGCGCGAGCGCGCTGCCGAGAAGCTGGTCACCAACCTGCTGCCCGTCCTCGACGACATGGAGCGCGCCTCCGAGCACGCCACGCAGAACGCAGAGGGCGACGAGAAGGTAACCCAGTTTGTGGAGGGCGTCATGGCCGTACACGCCAAGATGCTCGACATCCTGAGCAAGGAGGGCGTCGAGGTCATTGACCCGGCCGGCCAGGCCTTCGATCCGCTGGTGCACCAGGCGGTGGGTCGTGAGGAGAACACCGAGGCCTTCGACGAGACGGTCGCGCAGGTCTACCAGAAGGGCTATCGCATGGGTGGCAAGGTCATCCGCTCTGCGATGGTCACAGTGACCTACGGTGGCCCCAAGCGTCCGGCCGAGGAGTCCGAGGAGTAGACGTTCGTTTGGGCTGACCCCGGACCGCGTCCGGGGGTAGACGAGAGAGGAGGCGTTGCCCCGCATGGCTGGAAAGAACTACTACGACATCTTGGGCGTGAAGCGCGACGCCACCCAAGACGACATCAAGAAGGCCTTCCGCAAGCTGGCGGCCAAGTACCACCCCGACGCGGGTGGCGACGAGGCCAAGTTCAAGGAGGTCAGCGAGGCGTATACCACGCTCTCCGATCCTGAGAAGCGCAAGGAGTACGACCAGCTGCTCATGTTTGGCGGCATCCCCGGTGCCGACTTCGGCGGATCGGGCGGGCGCAACAGGGGTGGCTACACCTATACTGGCAACGGTGCCGACTGGTCGGACATCTTCGAGAACATCCGCAACGGCGACGGGGCCTTTGGCGGCTTTGACTTCTCCACCATCTTTGGCGGACAGCCCGGCGCAGGTGCGCGTTCCAACCGTCCCACCAAGGGTGGCGACCTCACCATGACCATCGAGGTCACGGCTGACGAGGCCTTTGCCGGAGCGCAGCGCAAGGTGAGCTACACCATTCCGTCGTCTGGCGAGAAGCAAAGCCTGACCGTCAAGGTGCCTGCGGGCGCTGTGGACGGCGGCAAGCTGCGCTATCGCGGACGTGGCGAGTATGGTGCCAACGGTGGCGCCCGCGGCGACTTGGTGATTACCACCAAGGTCGCAGAGCACCCGCTCTTTAAGCGCGACGGTGCCGACGTGCGCATGGAGCTGCCCATCAGCATGTACGAGGCCGCGCTCGGTGCGGTGGTGGAGGTGCCCACACCCGACGGCGCCACCTGTCGGCTCAAGATCCCCGCTGGTACGCAGGACGGCAAGACGTTTAGGTTCCGCGACCTTGGCGCCCCCAACGTCAAGCGCAAGGGGAGCAGAGGAGCCCTGTTCGTGAAGGTCAAGGTGCAAGTGCCTACCAGGCTCTCCGCCAAGGAGCGCGAGGCCCTCGAGACCCTGCGTGACGCCGACGAACGCAACTACAGGAAGGACGTCGAGGGCTATGGCGCGTAGCGACGAGGGCAAGGACAAGCCGCTGTACATGATCAGCGTGGCCGCCGAGCTCACGGGCATGCACCCGCAGACGCTGCGCGTCTACGAGCAGAAGGGCCTGGTGACGCCTGGCCGCTCGCGTGGCAACACGCGCCTATACTCGCAGGGCGACATCGAGCGCCTCAACCTGATCAGCAAGCTGACCGACGAGGGCATCAACCTGGCGGGCGTCGTGCGCATCCTCGACATGCGTGAACGCCAGCTCGAGCGCGAGCGCGAGATCGACGAGCTGCGCGCTCGCGTGCGCCAGCTCGAGGAGGAGGTGCACGAGTACCGCATGCAGCAGCGCATCCATGCGCTGGCACGCTACGACGGCTCCGGCCCCGAACAGGTGATGCGCGGCCTTCTGGAGAGTGGTCTGGGCGACTAACCAAGGTGCATTCTGCACAGAAAGGGGTAACTCCCTTCTGTCTGTGGACAGAAGGGAGTTACCCCTTTCTGTGCAGAGCTCCCCGGAAGAAGGCGTGCCGCACAGCAGGTTATTCAGCTGAGTTGTCTATCGCAGCTGGTAGGATGGGGCCATTGTGTTGGACTGCGGCGGAGGGGCACGCATGGTCCTCATTCTCATCAAGCAGATTATTGTGATGCTGGCCATGATGTCGGTCGGCGTGGTGCTCTACAAGATCAAGGCGGTGGACGAGACGGGCGTGGCCCAGCTCTCCAACATCGCCCTGTACGTGGCAACGCCCTGCGTGGTGTTGCGTGCTTTGGCCATACCCTTCGACGCCGAGAAGATCTCGATGGGTGTCCTGGTGATGCTGTTCTTCCTCGTGATCTTTGCGGTGTCGGTGGTCATCGCCCGCTTTGGCTGCGGCAAAGCCGACCGCGTGGGTTCGTTTGCCGTGGTCTTCTCCAACTCGGGTTTTGTGGGCATCCCCCTCATCCAGGGCATCCTGGGCGACGAGTACGTGTTCTATGTGACCATGACCATGGTGGTGGGCACGATCACGTTCTGGACCTATGGCGTGCTGCTCATGAGTGGCGACAAGAACGAGGTCTCGGTCAAGAAGATCCTCACCAACCCCAACCTCATCGCAGTGGTGGTGGGCATGGCGCTCTTCTTTGCGCCGGTCGAGCTGCCTTACGTGGTGGCGCAGGTGATTGGCGGCATGGCCAACATGAATACCGGCCTGGGCATGGTCATCCTGGGCGCCACGCTCGGCGCGTCCAACATCGGCCTCATGATCGCCGACACACGCCTGTACAAGGCCATCGCGCTGCGTCTGGTGGTGGTGCCCCTAGTGTGCATCCCCATCCTTATGCTCATGCCCGTGCCCTTCGAGGTGCGCATGGTCATGATGATCATCTCGGCTGCTCCGGCGGCCTCGGCCACCTCGATGCTCGCCCTCAAGTACGGCGGCGACTACTCGTACGGCACCGGCCTTGCCATCGGCACGACCATCGTCTCCATGCTCTCCATGCCCATCGTGCTGGCTCTGGCCATGCAGATCCTCTAGGAGGTTGCGCTCATGAAGCTTCAGCTCACCGTCGACCACGGCAAGCGTCACGAGGTCATCCGGATTGTCGACGAGCTTGCCGAACACGTGGACATTGTCGAGATCGGCTACCCGCAGATGATGACCTTTGGCCTGGGCCTCATCGAGGAGATTCACGCCGCCCACCCGGACCTGTGCATCTGCGTGGACGCCAAGGTCTTTCATGGTGGCACGGGCGTGACCACGCGCGCCTTCGAGGCGGGGGCCGGCATCGTCACGGTGCTCTCCGCGGCTCCCGATCCCGTCATTGTCAAGATGGTCGAGAAGGCCAAGGAGTACGGCGGCAAGATCATGTGCGACATGTCGGCGCCAGCGCGCTCGTTTGCCAAGCGTACGGCTGAGGTCGACGAGCTGGGTGTCGATTACGTCGCGGTGCACACGGGCTACGTTCCCGAGTACGACTACGACCTCGAGACACACCGCCGGTGGTTTACGCCCAAGATCAAGCCGCTCGATTTGGCCAAGGTGGCCAGGCGCAACCTGCGTCATGCCGAGCTGGCGCTGGGCACGGGCATCAACGAGGGCAACATTCGCGACGTCATGACGCTCGACCCCGAGATCATCATGGTGGGGCGCGCCATCTTTGACACCGACGACCACGTGATGGCGGCGGAGCGCATGAGGCGCTACCTGCCCTTCGAGGGCTAGGCGCCGCCGATCAGACGAGGACGTACTCGGGCGGCTCGCCCTTGGTGACGCATACTTCGTGCACCACCACCTGCGCGATGTCCTTCCTGCCGGGGACCTCGAACATGGCGTCGCGCAGCACGCGCTCGCAGATGGAGCGAAGACCACGGGCGCCCGTGCCGCGCTCGAGCGCCACCTGCGCGATGGCCTCCAGCGCCTCTTGGTCAAATACCAGCTCGGTGCCGTCGTAGGCCATCAGACGCTGGTACTGGCGGATGATGGCGTTGCGCGGCTCGGTGAGGATGCGCACCATGTCGCCCACCGTGAGCTGGCTCGTGTGCGTGATCACGGGAATGCGGCCCACGAGCTCGAGGATCAGGCCAAACTGATGCAGGTCCTGCGGTTCGACCAGTGCGAGCAGGTCGTCGTCGGAACGGTTGGTGTCGGCCAGACTGTCAGTCTGCGCAAAGCCGATGCTGTGGTTGGTGGTGCGTCGCCGCACGATCTCGGTGAGCCCAACAAAGGCGCCGCCGCAGATGAACAGGATGTTGGTGGTGTCCAGCTGACTGTTGCGCTGTAGCAGGTTGGTGCGCCCACCCAGGGGCGGTACGCTGGTCATCGAGCCTTCCAGCAGCTTGAGCAGCGCCTGCTGCACGCCTTCGCCCGACGGGTCGTTGTTGTTGGCCAGGTTGCCTGCCGGGCCTGCCGAGCGGGCGATTTTGTCGATCTCGTCGATGTAGACGATGCCCATGCTGGCGGCCTCCTCGCTGCCAGCGGCGGCGATCAGGCGCGCCAGGATCGATTCCACGTCCTCGCCCACGTAGCCCGCATCGGTGAGCGTGGTTGCGTCGGCGATGGCCAGCGGCACGTCGAGGATGCGTGCGAGCGTCTGCACCATGAGGGTCTTGCCCGTGCCCGTGGGGCCCAGCAGCAGGATGTTGGACTTGGCGATCTCTACGGGGTTCTGCTCGTCGTCCCTCCACGAGGGCGTGATGCGCTTGTAGTGGTTGTAGACCGCCACCGCGAGGGTGCGGCGCGCCTCCTCCTGGCCGATCACATACTCGCCCAGCGCGTCAAAGATCTGTTGCGGGGTGGGCAGCGAGCCGTCCTGGCTGAGGGTCGGGCCGACCTCTACCTCGGCATCCACGCGGCGGCCGGCCTTGATGCCCGCACGCACCTTGCGTTTCTTGCCCTTGCGGCGGTCCCACGCGGTCTTGCCGCCGCCCTGCGCGGGCGTCTGCGAGATCGAGACACCCTCGTTGCCACCCGCCGCCATGGAAAGCGGAGCCGGCGAGGAGTACTGGGCGGGGGCGCTGTCCTTGCTGGCGTCCTTGTGCCCGGCGCCCATGCGCGCCTGCAGTCCGGCGATGCGCTGGGCGCTCTCGGCAGCCGTCTCCTGACGCTGCGCGCTCTTCTCGGCCGAGGCCGACTTGACGGGCACCAGCTGGCCCTGCTCGTTGACAGTCATCTGGAAGCCGCGGTAGTTGCGTGCGTACTCCTCCGTCACCGTCGGCGCCCAGCCCAGGGGTGGATCCTCGATGACACCGTCGTAGTTCTTGAAGTACTGGCGAAAGAAGATGAATCCCACGACAATGAAGGCCGCCATCACGACGGTGAGTATGAAGTCGACCATGCTCTGCGTGCCAGAGAGCGAGTCGACCGTCTCGATGAAGATGCGCCCGCCGAGCATGAGCCCGCCGAGGATGAGAACGCCCCGAAGCTGCCAGGGGAGTTTGTGATCCCGCTGCTGTGACATGCGCATACCTCCCTCCAGGCGTGGCAATGGCACTATTATGCCCATTTGCCCATTAAAACCGCGAGCTTGGGCGTTCGCGCAATGCGCCTGATACCAAAGGAACGTTGCACATCTCTTTGGCGCAATGTTTTGGTAGAACAGAGGGAGGGTTTTTACGGGTCTGGCGCACGGGAGGCGCATGACACGATGCGAGCGACTAACGGCACGACGCGCCAACGCGTCCTTACGACACTGGCACTAATCAACGGGGTGGTGATGTTCGCCCTGGCGTTCGTCCTGCTGCGACCCAAGCCGCAGACCATGTCATGGGGCGAGGAGATTCCCTCGCGCGAGTCCTACGTGTATGTAAGGGACCAGACGCTTACGCCAGACGACCTCGAGCATATCGCGTCGATCAAGACCATGCGGAGCCTCCACCTGCAGGACTGCGACCTGTCTGAGTGCCCCCTTAGGGGTCTGACGTTTGCGTCCAAGGAGCTGTCGTCGGTCGACCTTACGGGTTGCACGGGCCTTTGGGACCTCTCGTTTCTGTCTGACCTGACCGTCGACGACCTCTGTCTGGCAGATTGCGCCGACGTGGACGACCTCTCGGTGATCAATCTCGACGGCCTGTATGACCTCGATGTCTCGGGGACGTCGGTCGACGACCTGTCGCCGCTTTCTGGCTCGGATCTGCGCGTTCTCTCGTTCGCGCGTACCGAGGTGAGTGACATTGCGCCTCTGGCCCAGATGGAGAACCTGTACTCGGTGGATGGGTCGGACACCCTGGTCGCGTCGCTCGACGCCCTGGCCGGTAACGAGCATCTGGCACGCGTCGGCTTTGACGGATGCCCCATCACGGAGGTCGCCAAGCCCTTTGCAGCGACCTATCTGAGCGAGGTCAGCCTGAGCCGCATCCAGGCGAGCGACCTGAGTGGTCTCTCGGGCTGCAAGGGGCTGCGCACGCTCTCGCTGGGCGGCAACCCACAGATCACGGACCTCTCTTGGCTGAACGAGGCCAACTACGAGACGCTCTACAAGGTAGACCTCGCCTTCACGGGCCTGGCTGCGCGTCAGATTGACTGGCTGCGCTCGTGCGAGAACCTGCAGGAGCTCACCGTCGATGGCATCGAGCTGGGCAATCTGGACGCCTTCCGCAAGATGCGCAAGCTCACCTTCCTGAGCGCGTTGGCCTGTGGCGTCACCGACGTCTCCGGCCTGAGAGGTTGTCCTGAGCTCGAGACGGTGCTGCTGGGCTTCAACAGCATCGAGAACGCGCGCGACATTCCGGTGCCCGACGCGGAGTGGCCCGAGATGGTGCTCGACCTTTCGTACAACCAGATCAACTCGCTGGCCGACGTGCCCGCCACCTCGTATCGCGCCTTGCTGCTGCAGGGCAACGATCTGGGCTCCAGCGAGCGCGTGCCCGCGGCCCTCGAGGCGAACGTAACGGTAGTGTCGTGGTACCAGGGCGTCGAGAAGAGTCCGCTGCGCAGCTTCGACCGCTTTTCGCGCGTGTACATGCTGGGGTGTCCCACCTCTGAGTACGGCACGGTCGACAAGGCCTTCTCGTCGTTTGCACTCGACCGCGTTGGCGAGGACGAGCTGTGGTACCTGCTGCGCACCGACGGACTCGACTACTACCTGGGCGTAGACTTCGGCTGGTATGCAGATTATGCCGAGGCGCACGTGCACGATGGCGTGGTAGGGGAGCGGGCCGACGGGCAATAAACCCGAGGCCTTTCCCGCACACGGCCGATTGCCACCGAGCGTCTGTGCGTTCCTGTGAGGGCACGGTTCGTTTGCTATGATTTTCGAGGCAGAGGACGGCCGGCGCGCAGGCGCGGCGATGACGGGAACGGCAGGATACGGGCATGAAACCAGTCGCATACGAGGGCACAGAGCCGTACATCTTTGTGAGCTATGCTCACCGCGACAGCGAGCGGGTCTTCGAGGTGCTCGGAGAGCTGCAATCGAGAGGCTATCGCTTCTGGTATGACGATGGCATTGCGCCGGGCAGCGAGTGGCCCGAGGACATCGCCCAGCACCTCGACGGCTCGGCCATGGTCATCGCATTTGTCACGCCCAACTCCATGAAGTCGCAGAACTGCCGTCGCGAGATCAACTTCTCGCTGTCGCGCGAGAAGCCGTTCCTCTCGGTGCTGCTCGAGGAGACCGACATGCCTCTGGGCATGCAGATGCAGCTCTCGGCCCAGCAGAGCATCCTGCGCTACAACTACGACTCGTGGGAGAGCTTCATTGCCAAGATCCTGGCCTGCCCGGGCATCTCCCCGTGCAAGGTTGAGGTGCAGCCGCAGGTAGAGTTGCCCGCGCAGGATGAGCCGCGGGTGGCAATTGAGCCGACGCCTGTGTCCGAGGAGCCTGTGCAGGTAGCGGTTCCTGCTACCGAGGTGCCAGCCGATCCTGTGGAGGAGTACCACGAGGTCGAGGTGGTGCCACCGGCGAGCGAGCCTGCACCCGAGCCTTTGCCGGAAGCGCCTAAGCGCGCCCGGATCGGTGCGGGTAAGAAGCCCGCCAAGGACCCCAAGCCTGCGGCCACGACAACCGCCAAGAAGCCGCCTATCGCCCTGATTGCGGGTGCTGCTGCCGTCCTGATCGCAATCATCGCAGCCGTGTCTATCCTGACGGGTAGCTTTACCACCAGCTGGGGAGACAAGGTGAGTAAGGGCGACACGTACGTCGATGCCACCGACGTGAAGGTGACGCAAGCAGACCTCCAGAAGATTGTGGGCCTCAAGAACCTGCAGCGACTCACGCTGAAGGGATGCGACCTGTCGGAGTGCGACTTTTCGCAGGTGTCGTTCGCATCGTCCGAGTTCAGGGAGCTCGACCTCTCAGGTTCGACGGGCGTGAAGAGCTATGCGTTCCTGTCTGACCTGCCTCTCAAGCACCTGTACCTGCAGGGCCAGGAGAGCTTTGACGACCTCTCCGTCCTCGACACGTCCAGTCTTGCGACGCTGGACATAAACGGGACGGGCGTAACCGACCTCTCGCCTCTGGAGGGTTGCACGGTCGACGACCTCGACTTCTCGAATACCGAGGTGTCCGACATCTCTGTGCTCTCGTCTCTCGGCGAGTTGCGGCGCGTCGTCGGCTCCCGCAGCAAGGTCACCAGCCTGACGCCCCTGCGCGAGCTGACGAAGCTGAAGACCATCGCGTTTGATGGCTGCAATGTCGGATCGCTGAGCAAGAGCTTTGCATCGCTCGAGCTGCAGGACGTGAGCCTCGCCGACGCCCACGTCACCAGCCTCGACGGCCTTGCCGACTGCACGGTGCTCAAGAGGCTCAACCTGGCGGGCAACACGAGACTGTCGAGCATGGACTGGCTCGACGCGCAGAACTACACCACGCTGAGCGAGGTCTATCTTGCACGTACCGGGCTGACGGCTGACGGTCTGGGCTGGCTGACGAATTGCACGCAGCTGACGGCTCTGTCGCTCGACGGTATTGCGTTGACGGACCTCTCGGTGTGCTCGAACCTCGCCAAGCTGACGGATATCAGCGCCGTCAACTGCGGCATCGAGGATGTCAGCGGCCTTGCGGGGTGCCCCGAGCTGCTCAGGATCTACCTGGGGGCCAACAAGATTTCCGACGTCTCGACGCTTAAGCTGGAGTCGGAGAACCCCGTCACGCTCGACCTCACGGGCAACCAGCTCTCCACGCTGGAGGGGTTGCCGCAGGTCAAGTACCGTGCCCTCGTTCTGTATGCCAACGCCACGGACAACGCTGCCTCTGTGATCCCGGACGGGCTGGAGGCCCTCGAGGTCGTGACGCCCTACTTCGATGGCATCGAGTCGAGTCCCCTGACCAACTACAGTCGCTTTAGCACGGTCTACGTGGTGGACTGCCCGCAGAACCAGGTGCTCAAGCTGCAGGAAGCCTTTAGTGCGAGCCTCAAGATGGTGAGTGAGGACGAGCTGCTCGACCTCTATGAAAACGATGGCTTCACCTATGCGCTCCATACGGACTCTAGCTACCTGGTGAGCGTCTTGAAGGGCTCGAGCTCTGGCACCGGCTTCCCAGAGATCGCCGATGCAGTTACCGAGATGGAATCCATCACCTTCGACATCGGCAACTAGCGAGCCTGTGTACTGACGCGCCGCCCGTTCGCGCATGGGGAGCGCTCTCCATGCGCGAACGGGCGGCGCACGGCTTTGGAGGAATCCCTCCGTGTGTAGAGCTAAGAAAATCTGATACAAACACACTTAGATGTGCATACCTTCTGGCGCCTGCGGGAACAATGAGCCTTGAACACATCGAGGCAACTCCGGCCAGAAGGAGGCAGACATGAGATTTGACAAGTGGGCAGTCACGGCCCAGGAGGCCCTGCAGTCCTCCGTGACCATAGCCGCCGACGCCGAGGCCGGCCAGGTGATGCCCATCCACCTGCTCAAGGCCCTGCTCGGCTCGGGCGAGCGCAACCTGCGCGCCATCATCGAGCGCATTGGCACCGACCCGACCCAAGTTGAGGCGGCCGTGGACGAGGCCATTGCCAAGGCCCCGCGCGTGAGCGGCGACCTCAGCCAGATGGGGCTCTCCAACGAGCTCACCCGGGTGGGCGACGCCGCCGAGAAGCTCGCGGGCAAGTTGGGCGACTCCTACGTCACCAGTGAGCACCTGCTGTGCGCGCTGGCCGACGAGAAGGGCGCTGCTGGTCAGACGCTGCGCAATGCCGGCATCACGGGCAAGCGCGTGCAGGAGGCCTTCGCCGCACTGCGGGGCAACGAGCGTGTGACCAGCCAAGACGCCAAGACGCAGTTCGAGGCGCTGGAGCAGTACGGCCGCAACGTGACCGACCTAGCCCGCCAGGGCAAGCTCGACCCGGTCATCGGCCGCGTGGAGGAGATCCGCCGTACCATTCAGGTGCTGTCCCGCCGCACCAAGAACAACCCTGTGCTCATCGGCGAGCCCGGCGTGGGTAAGACCGCCATCGTGGAAGGCCTGGCCGAGCGTATCGTGGCTGGCGACGTGCCCTCCACCCTCAAGGACCGCGACATCGTAGAGCTCGATATGAGCGCGCTGGTGGCTGGTGCCAAGTACCGTGGCGAGTTCGAGGACCGCCTCAAGAGCGTGCTCAAGGAGGTGCAGAAGTCCGACGGACGCATCATTCTGTTCATCGACGAGCTGCATACCATCGTAGGTGCGGGCGCGAGCGAGGGCTCCATGGACGCGGGCAACATCCTCAAGCCCATGCTGGCTCGCGGCGAGCTGCACGCCATTGGCGCCACCACGCTCGACGAGTACCGCAAGTACATCGAGAAGGACCAGGCGCTGGCCCGCCGCTTCCAGACGGTGCTGGTCAGCGAGCCCAGCGTGGAGGAGACCATCTCCATCCTGCGTGGCCTCACCGAGCGCTACGAGGCACACCACCGCGTGCGTATTGCCGATGCGGCCCTGGTCGCGGCAGCCGACCTCTCCAACCGCTACATCTCCGATCGCTTCCTGCCCGATAAGGCCATCGACCTGGTGGACGAGGCGGCCAGTCGCCTGCGCATGGAGCTCGACTCCATGCCGGCCGAGATCGATGCGGTCGACCGCCAGCTCACCCAGATGCAGATCGAGGAGCAGGCGCTGATGCGTGAGGAGGACGAGGCCTCCAAGGAGCGACTCGAGAGCCTGCGTGCCGACATTGCCGTAACGCGCGAGAAGCTGGACGGCATGAAGGCCGACTGGGAGAACGAGAAGAGCGCCATCGATCGCGTACAGAGCCTGAAGGCCCAGATCGAGGACACCAAGGGCGAGGCCGACCGTGCGGTGCGTGACGGCAACCTGGCGCGCGCGGGCGAGCTGCGCTACGGCACCATCCCCACGCTGGAGAACCAGCTGGCCGAGGCACAGGCGCTGCTCGATGCCAAGCAGCAGGCGGGCGGCGTGCTCAAGGAGGAGGTCACCACCGAGGAGATTGCCGAGGTGGTGAGCGCCTGGACGGGCGTGCCGGTCTCCAAGATGATGCAGGGCGAGATGGACAAGCTCAAGCATCTGGAGGACGAGCTGCACAAGCGCGTGGTGGGCCAGAACGACGCCGTGAGCGCCGTGGCCGCGGCCGTGCGTCGCAGCAGGGCGGGCCTCTCCGACCCCGACCGTCCCATCGGCAGCTTCTTCTTCCTGGGCCCCACTGGCGTGGGCAAGACCGAGTTGGCAAAGGCGCTGGCAGAGTGCCTGTTCGACGACGAACGTGCTCTGGTGCGCATCGACATGAGCGAGTACATGGAGAAGTTCTCCGTGCAGCGCCTCATTGGTGCGCCTCCCGGATACGTGGGTTACGAGGAGGGCGGCCAGCTGACCGAGGCCGTGCGTCGCAAGCCCTACAGCGTCATTCTGCTCGACGAGATGGAGAAGGCGCACCCCGACGTGTTCAACATCCTGCTGCAGGTGCTCGACGACGGACGTCTGACCGACGGCCAGGGTCGCGTGGTGAGCTTCAAGAACACGATCATCATCATGACGAGCAACGTGGGCAGCCAGTTTATTGCGGCGGCCAACGCCACAAGCAACCCCGATGACGTGCAGCGCCAGGTCAACGATGCCCTGCGTGCGACCTTTAAGCCGGAGTTCCTCAACCGTATCGACGATGTGGTGGTGTTCCATGCGCTGGGCCTCGACGACATCGAGCGCATCGTGGACATCCAGCTGCGCGACGTGCGTGCCCGCCTGGCCCGCGAGCGCATCACGCTCGATCTCACCGACGCGGCCGTGGGGCTGCTGGCTCTCGATGGCCTGGACCCGGTGTACGGCGCGCGTCCGCTCAAGCGCCTCATCCAGCGCCAGGTGGTGGACAACATCGCCGCGCTGATCATCGACGGGCGCCTGCATGAGGGCGAGACGGTGCGCGTGGACGTGGGCCCCGACGGTGCTGCCCTCGAGGCGATGCCCGTACCGCAGCCCGCGGCGCGTCCGTCCGATGCGGACATCCCCGTGGAGCCCGACTCCATCGACCTGTAAGGTCTCGATAGATACGCAAAGCCTAGCGGCCCCGCACCTTGCTCGAGGTGCGGGGCCGCTGACTCAAAAGGGATACTCCCCCTTTGAGTCAGCGGCCCTTGTAGGGGTCATGGCAGCTCAGGCACGTTGTTGGCCTTGCTCTATAATGGGTGCATCTGTAGCTCAAACGGAGGAACCGACCATGAGATGTCCCCACTGCGGAACCGACAATGCCGACGACGTCCTCGTCTGTGCTTCCTGCGGTGCGAGCCTCGAGGGCGGGGTGACCGACGCCGACGTCGACGCGCTGATGGATCAGCTGCCCACGGTGGTGGCGCAGCGGGTCGAGGAGCGCACGCGTCATCTGAGCGAGGCCCTTGCCGAGGAGACCCAGCTGCTCGACGACGCTGGGGAGACCAAGCTGATAGAGGATGCAGCAGAGACCCAGCTGCTCGTTGATGGCGACGAGACCGTGCTCGTGGAGCCGTCGGCGGAGGAGGATGACGCGGGCGAGTCTGAACCCGACGAGCCGGCGGGCGACCTCACCGAGCCGGGCATCATCCCCGTCGACGCCACTATTTTGCGCCCACGGGCCAAGCAGACCGACGACGACTACCTGTACGTGCGCAACACGCGCGACTACGACCACGATGCGCAATCCGTCAACGTGGCCGCGTCCAGCGATCGGTTTGCCACCTTGCGTGAGGAGCGACCCAAGCGCGAGGGCCGCCGCGATCCGTACGCCCGCAGCGCGCGCAAAGGGGACGTTCTGGGCGAGGGCAACAGCCGCAGCAAGCTGAGACCTCTGCTTGCGTTGCTGCTGGTGATACTGGTGCTGGGCGGCGGCGGAGGCGTGCTGACCTACGGCATGGAGCTGTGGGGCGGCAAGTCCGTACCCGGCACGGTGGGCGAGTCGCAGGCCAACGCCGAGGCGATGCTCAGCGACAAGGGCTTTGAGGTAAACGTGCAGGCAGAGCCTGCCGACGATGCCATCGGCAAGGTGCTCTCGCAAGACCCCGAGGCGGGCACGCGCCTGCCCGAGGGCAGCGAGGTGACCATCGTCGTGGCAACTAACCGCACCATTCCCGAGGTCGTTGGCCTGTCGGAGGAGGAGGCGCGCGCCAAGCTTGCCGAGGCTGGTGCCGAGCGCATCGAGACCAAGGTGGTCTCCTCGAGCGAGGCCGAGGGTACCGTCTTGGAGGTGAGTCCCGGTGCGGGCGAGCCGTTTGTCTCGCGCAGCATCGTCACGCTCACGGTGGCTGGGCCCTACATCGTGCCCGACGTGGTGGGCAAGAAGGAGGGCGACGCCGTGGACGCGGTCAAGGCGGCCGGTCTCACGCCCGAGGTCAGCTACATCACCTCCGATAAGACCGTGCGCACGGTGGTCGAGACCTCGCCGGCAGCTGGCGAGGCAGTGGGGGAGGGCTCTACGGTCCAGCTCAAGGTTTCCTCGCCGTTCCCGACCGACCCGATGCACCTGGCGGAGTTTTTTGGGCACTCGTCCCAGGACGTCGACACCTATCTCCAGAAGCAGGGCTACTCCTTTGGCAAGGGGTTCGTCGACTCGTACGGCAACGCCATCGCCACCTATGAGTCGGACCAGAAGGGCAAGTTCGTGTTCTCGTCGCAGCCCTACGTGCGCGACCTCGCGCTACCCAAGGACGGCTCGTCCAACGTGCTGTCGACGGGCGTGCCTCTGGCGGGCGTGCGCCTCGAGCTGGCCGGCTCCGATCTTCCCTCCGGATACGACGAGAAAGCCGTCAAGGAGCTGATGGAGCGCTGCAAGTTTGAGGGGCTGAGTGAGACCATCACGCGCCAGACCATCTCGAGCGGTAACAGGCAGACCACGGCCGAGTTCATCACGGCCAGCGGCAAGATGGGCGACCTCATCTGGACGGTCGCGCTGGTGGGCAACGAGTCCACTCGCCGCGGCGTGGTGACGTGCGCCAAGGAAGGACTCTACTCGTCGTCTACGCTCGAGCCTTTTGGCGGTAGCGTGGCCGAGCTCGTGGCCTATCAGGAGGCCTACAAGCCGTCCGAGTTCCAGCCCAAGCAGGAAGAGAAGAAGGACGAGAATAAGGACGGAGAGGAGAAGAAGGAGGGTGAGGAGCATGCCAACTGATGCCCGAGAGCAAGGCAGGCTGCCCAAGGAGCCCCCACAGCCGCGCGTGCGCGACGCGGAGGCGGCGTATCTGCGCGCCGAGAACGAGGACGACGACGGCTACGATCCCTACTCCGACCGCCCGGCTCGCCCCGAGCCGCTCTTCGAGCGCGACCCGTGGAACTAGGAAGCTAGCCAAGGACTGCTAACAACAAGAGAGGCCCCGCCAGCCGGCGGGGCCTCGAACATGCGTGGGCGTGGTAAGCGGATCCTAGCCAAGAAGCTGCTGCATCATGTTCCAGAGGAACATGGCGGCGAGCACCAGCAGCAGCACCACCACGAACAACGCCAGCACCGAGTTGCGGCGACGCGCGCGCTCGCGTGAGGCAAAGATGCTGCGACGACCCTTGGGAATCTCGAGGTACTGGCCATAGCGCGTGCTGTTCTTGACGCGCGACATGTCGCTGCGGGCGCGACGGTAGGCCATGCCCGACAGCGGCGTGGCGCCACCAACGCTGATGTTGGAGTCATGGGTATAGGTGGCGGAAGACTCGCTGTCCTCGGCGGTGAGGTCGTCGAGGGTACCCTGGCTGCGGTGCGGCGTGCGCTTGCGCACGTAGCGGGGCGCCGCCGGGGCGGATGCGGTGCTGAATGCCATGTCGGAGCTGCTCTCGTCCGTCAGCGGCGCCGACGAGATGGAGCCGGTTGACGAGGCGATCATGGGAATGGAGCCCGTGCCCGAGAGAAGGTCCTCGTTGTAGCTGGTGGAGGTACCCGTCTCCTCTACGGAGGGGATATCGGCGGCCGACAGCGTCCTGCGCCCTGCCGCGTGAGAGGGAGTCTGACGTTTGCTGTCGAGATCGTCCATGGGACCTCCGGAGCGTGGTTTTCGTACGTTCGGTGACTCATTCTAGACCAGCGCCTGCAAATGCGCGGGCATTTTGCCTGATACGAAAGAAAAAGTGACGCATTTATGCGCATGCGACTGTCCGCGTGGGGCGACCCTGCGGTGCCGGATGTGTTGTCCTGCGGGCGACAGGACAAATCTTATAGAAGCACACTTAGATTTGATGAGCGTGTGAAGCTAAGAAAATCTTGGTTCAAGTGTATAAAACAAGCGTGGAGGGGAACAAAAGAGAGTGACACCCGGAACGCCCCAGGAGGCGTTCATTGCAAGACGAAGGAGTACATCATGGCAAGCATGATTCCGTACAGCAACTACGAGCGCGCCCTGCGCAGGCAGTTCCCCTTTGACATGTTCGACGATTTCTTTGCCTCGCCGCTGACCGCCGTCAACGCCAACGACGCCTTCAAGATGGACGTCGAGGACTCCGGTAACGCCTATGTCATCACCGCGCACCTCGCAGGCGTCAAGCGCGACGAGATCGACGTCGAGCTCAACGAGGGTCGCCTCTCCATCTCGGTCAACAAGGTCGAGTCCGAGGAGGAGCAGAACAAGAACTACCTGCACAAGGAGACCAACGCTTGGAGCGCCTCGCGCGGCGTGTACCTCAAGGATGCCGCGACCGAGGGTCTGTCGGCCAAGCTCGAGGGCGGCGTGCTGACCATCAACGTCCCCAAGCAGGACGAGAAGGCCAACGTCACCAAGGTCTCCATCGACTAGCGCAGACCGCAGACAACACGGCATGCACGGGAGGCGTCCTTTGGGGCGCCTCCTTCTTTGCGTGCGTCCCGCAGGTGATGCTTCGCACAAAAGGGACAGTCCCTTTTGTGTGAGCTGCTACCAGATGACCAGCGGCTCGGCCCGGCTTCCCAGTAGCACCTCCGCACGGTCCTGCACGGCCTGCCTGAGGGCCTCGGCAGCCAGCTCGGGCAGGTTGTTCTTCTCGGAGATGTGCATGCCCACCACGGTCTCGGTCTCGTCGGTAAGCAGCTGTGGCAATGCCTCCGCTGCCTGAACGTTGGAGAGGTGACCGCTGTTGCCGCCCACGCGCGCCTTGAGGAAGGGCGGATAGGGACCGGTGGCCAGCATGTGCGGGTCGTGGTTGGCCTCTATGCCCAGCACGCGGCAGCCGCGGAGCGCCTGCAGTGCGGGCTGGGTGAGGTAGCCCGTGTCGGTGGCCCAGGCGATGGCGTCGGCCACCTTGCCCTGCTCGCGCACTTCGAAGCGGAAGCACATGGGGTCGGACACGTCGTGGGAGGTGGGGAAGGCCTGTATGCTCATGCCGCCCAGCTCGAGGCTGCAGCTATGGCTCACACAAGTGAAGGGCAGGCGTTCGAGATGCGTGCGGGCGGTTGCCGTGCCCTGGGTGGCGTAGAGGGGGCCGTCAAAGTGCTTGGCGATTACGGAGAGCCCGCTGGTGTGGTCGCTGTGCTCGTGGGTCACCAGCACCGCGCACACGCGGCTCAGATCGCACGACACCAACTCGGCCCGGCGGTGCAGCTCGCGCCGCGAGAGGCCACAGTCTACCAGCACCGAACCGGTGGGCCCCTCCACTACGGCGGCGTTGCCCTTGGACCCGCTGGCCAGTATGAACAGGTGCATGCGAGGCGTCATGTGCCCTCCTCGGTCGACGACCCGCTTAGGGTATCACGTTGCCGCGACGGCAACGGCGTGCTGGCGGGTGCCCGCCGCGCATGGCGGTGGGGGCATCTGGTACCATCCATCAGACAGGAGCGAGAGCAAGGAGGCGCGCGTGCCGAGCGTCATGCGCAGATATGCAGGTGGCGAGGGTCGTTTTGAGCGTCCCTCGGGCAAGGGAGACCCAGATCTGGGCGGTCCGGTGGTGCTGATGGTGTCGGGCGGCGCCGACTCGACGGCGCTGCTGGTGTTGGCTGCCACCTCCAAGCTCGACATCGACGACGGTCGCGGCACGGCGCGTATCGCACGCGAGCGCCTGCATGTGCTTCACGTCAACCACTGCCTGCGCGGGCTTGACGCCGAGGAGGACGAGGAGTTTGTCCGCGAGCTGGCCGATCGCTATGGCATTCCCTGCACCGTGCGTCGTGTGGACGTGGCTGCCCTTGCGCGCGAGCGTGGTGAGGCGGCCTTGGGTAACGTGGAGAACGCGGGGCGCGAGGTGCGCTATGCCGCTGCGGCAGAGCTCGCCAACCAATTGGCCGAGCAGGCGGGGTTGCCGCGCTCGTCGGCGCGCATCCTCACCGCGCACACTGCCGACGACCGCGCCGAGACCTTCTTCATGAACGCCATCCGGGGTACGGGCCCGTCGGGCCTCTCGTCTATCCCGCGACGCCGCAACCGCATCGTGCGCCCACTCATCGACATGACCCATGACCAGCTGTGCGACCTGCTGCGTATGCGCGGCATCGTGTGGCGCGAGGACGACACCAACCACGACACGCGCTATCTGCGCGCTTACGTGCGTCACGAGATCATGCCCGTGGCGCGGCGTCGCAACCAGCGCGTCTCGGCAAGCCTTGCCACTACCTGCGACATCCTGTCGGACGAGGACGCATTCCTCAATCAGCTGGCCTCCAAGGCCTATCGCGACCTGGTGCGCCGCGAGGGCGAGGGCATGGTGGCCCTCGACGCGGCGCGTCTGGCGGCCAGCGAGGTGGCGCTTGCCCGCCGCGTGGTGCGCAAGGCGCTGCTGGCCATCTGCCCTGGTGCTCGGCTCGAGGCGCGCCATGTGGCGCAGGTGCTCATGCTGGTGGCTGCGGGCCACGGCTCATGCACGGTGCCCGTCGACGTGGACGTACGTGTGGAGTTTGGCCTGCTCATCGTGCGCGCGAGCGGTTCTGAGCATACGGGCGTCTCGTCGTGGTTGGAGGTGCCGGGCCGCCTCGCGCTGGATGCCGGACGCGCGCTGGTAGCGCGACTGGTGGGGGTGCCCGCCGGCTCGCGCGCGCCCGACGTGGCTCGCGCGCATGGCCGCGAGTGGGAAGAGCAGTCGGTGCTGCTCGATGCGACCGCCTCGGGTGTGGACCCGGTGCAGGGCGGCAGGCTGTGGGTCGACGCCGTACAGCCGGGAGACGTGTTGTGCCCCCTCGGCATGCACGGCCAGTCCAAGAAGCTCTCCGACCTGCTGGCTGAGGCACACGTGCCCGTGGCCGAGCGCGCCGAAGTGCCGGTGGTGCGTACCTCTGCGACGGGTGCGGTGGTCTGGGTGGCGGGCATCCGCGCCGATGAGCGCGCCCGTGTCACGGCCGACACGCGCGTCATGCTCGAGCTCACCCTCGAGGCCTAGCCGTATTGACTCAAAGGGGAGTATCCCTTCTGAGTCAATCGTTCCCATCTGTCGCATTGGTGCCGACGCCCCTGCGTGGCCTGTGACCTCTGGCCTTGCGATACAATAAGAGGTTGTGGGAAAGCGTAGCAAGACCTGGCGAGGAGGCCGCATGAGCGAGCAGCTGCATCCCGACATCGAGAGCATCGTCCTGAGCGAGCAGGACATCAAGGACATCGTCGCACGTCTGGGTGCCGAGATCTCCATCGACTATGCCGACAAGAACCCGCTGATCGTGGCTGTTCTGCGCGGCGCGTTTGTTTTCATGGCCGACCTCGTGCGCGCCGTCACCGTGCCCTGCACGGTCGATTTCATGGCCGTCTCCAGCTACGGCACGGGCGTCAAGAGTTCGGGTGAGGTGCGCATCGTCAAGGACCTCGACACCAAGATCGAGGGCCGTCATGTGATCATCGCTGAGGACATCCTCGACTCTGGCCTCACCCTGTCGTACCTGATGCGCCTGCTGGAGGAGCGCCACCCGGCCTCCATCCGCATCTGCGCCTTCTCCGTCAAGGACGTGCCGGGCAAGAAGCCGGCCGTGGCCCCCACCTATGTGGGCACCCACGTGGCCGACAACTTTATTGTGGGCTACGGCCTCGACTACGCCGAGCACTACCGCAACCTGCCCTACGTGGGCATTCTCAAGCCCGAGGTGTACAGCTAGGCGCACGCGCGCCATCGGTCGCGCATGTGGGCTCCGCGTGCGCGCATCCCGTCCCCCGCGGGCGGGCCAACCAAGCAAGGAGATAGCTTCGTGTCAGACAACGACGATTCGCGCAATATTGGTCCGGGCGGCGGCTACGACCGCCGGACCGGCATCATCTACGTGATCATCGCGCTCGCGCTGGTGGCGTACATGGTGCACAGCTTTAGGGGCGGCATTGGCGGCCGTCCGCAGGTGACCACGCTCTCGACCAACGAGTTCGTGACTGCCGTCAAGGAGGAGCGCGTCGAGGCCGTGGAGTTCAAGACCTCCAACGGCAAGCTCACCGGCACCTACTGGAAGGACCGCGAGCACGCTGGCAACAAGGACGCCGAGAAGCGCTTCGAGAGCTACTACGTGGGTTCTGACACCCTGCAGGAGCTGATGGCAGAGCATCCCGAGGTCAAGTTCACCATCGACACCAGCGATGGCTCGATTTGGGAGCTGCTGATCTCGACGGCGGTGCCCACCGTGATTCTGCTCGGCGCACTGATGTACTTCATGAACCAGGTGCAGGGGCAGAACGGCCGCGCCATGAGCTTTGGCCGCACCAAGGCCCAGACCACCGAGGAGACGCGTCCCAAGACCAAGTTCTCCGACGTGGCGGGCATCGACGAGGCCGTGGAGGAGCTGCAGGAGGTGCGCGACTTTTTGGCCGAGCCCGAGCGCTACCACAAGATGGGCGCCAAGATTCCGCGCGGCGTGCTGCTGGTGGGCCCCCCGGGATGCGGCAAGACGCTGCTGGCCAAGGCAGTGGCCGGCGAAGCTGGCGTGCCCTTCTTCTCCATCAGCGGCTCCGACTTTGTAGAGATGTTCGTGGGCGTGGGCGCCAGCCGCGTGCGCGACCTGTTCAAACAGGCCAAGGAGGCCGCGCCGGCCATCATCTTCATCGACGAGATCGATGCGGTGGGCCGCCAGCGCGGTGCAGGCGTGGGTGGTAGCCACGACGAGCGCGAGCAGACGCTCAACCAGATGCTGGTCGAGATGGACGGCTTCGAGGACAAGTCGGCCGTCATCCTCATCGCCGCGACCAACCGCCCCGACATCCTCGACCCGGCGCTGCTGCGCCCGGGCCGCTTCGACCGCCAGGTGACGGTCACCCGCCCCGACGTCAAGGGCCGCGAGCGCATCCTGCGCGTGCACGCCCAGGACAAGCCGCTACGTGGCGAGGTCGACTTTGAGCGTCTCGCCAAGCTCACGCCGGGCTTTACGGGCGCCGACCTGGCCAACCTCATGAACGAGTCGGCCCTGCTGGCGGCCCGTCGCCGCAAGGAGACCATCGGCATGCCCGAGATCGAGGAGGCAATGGAGCGCGTCATCGCCGGCCCTGAGAAGAAGGGCCGCGTGATGACCGAGGCCGAGCGCCGCACTATCGCCTACCACGAGAGCGGCCATGCGCTGGTGGGGCACCTGCTCGAGAATGCCGACCCGGTGCACAAGATCAGCATCATCAGCCGCGGCCAGGCTCTGGGTTACACGCTTTCGCTGCCCGAGGAAGACCACTTCCTCGAGACGCGCCGCGGCATGCTCGACGACCTCGCGGTGTTCTTGGGCGGCCGTACCGCTGAGGAGCTGTTCTGCGACGACATCACCACTGGTGCCTCCAACGACCTCGAGCGCGCCACCAAGATGGCCCGCGAGATGGTCACGCGCTACGGCATGAGCGAGGCGCTGGGTACGCAGGTGTACGGCGAGGCGCAGCACGAGGTCTTTTTGGGCCGCGACTACGCCAACCACCAGGACCTCTCCGCCGAGACCACCAAGCGCATCGACGACGAGGTCGAGCGCATCATGCGCGAGGCTCACGAGCGGGCACGCCAGATCCTGTCCACCAACGCCGACCGCATGCATAAGATGGCCGAGGTGCTGCTGGCAAAGGAGACCGTGGAGGGCGACGAGATGACCTCCCTGCTCGACGGCACCTACGACGAGTGGGCGGCGGCTCAGGCCGACGCTGCGGCTGCTACGGCAGACAGCCAGGCGCAGTAGCCGGCGACTAGGAGCTCCCTAAGGAAGCATGCCACGGAACGGTCCTCCGCTCCGTGGCTTTTTCTTCTTCTCTGGGCCTTCGCGCCACAGGCGCCGACTCTTTCACAGGTGCGAAACCACGCCACGACGCTCCGCGCGTACAATGGCAACACACATCGAGAGGAGCTTTCCATGGCCATCAACGAGAAGAGCTACGCATACGGCGCGGCAAAGTCGTCCATCCGCGAGATTGCCGCATACGGCGCGGCGCGCAAGGCGCAGGTTGGCGCCGAGAACGTCTACGACTTCAGTCTCGGCAACCCCTCCATTCCCGCGCCCGATGCCGTGCGCGCGTCGCTCGCCCGCAGCCTCGAGCTGCCGCCCACGCAGCTGCACGGATACACCCCGGCTGCTGGCCTGCCCTCCGCGCGCGAGGCCGTGGCCAAGTCGCTCAACCGTCGCTTTGGCACCTCCTACGGCCCTGGCGACCTGTACCTGACCTGCGGAGCCGCCGCATCGCTTTCCATCAGCTTCCATGCGCTGGTCAACCCCGGCGACGAGGTCATCGTGATCGCGCCGTACTTCCCCGAGTACCGCGTGTGGATCGAAACCTCCGGGGCCACCTGCGTCGAGGTCATGGCCGACACCGCCACGTTCCAGATCGATACCGAGGCCGTGGCTGCCGCCATCAACGAGCACACCAAGGCCGTGGTCATCAACTCGCCCAACAACCCGGTGGGCTCGGTCTACTCGGCCGCCAACCTGCAGGCGCTAGCCGACGTGCTTCATGGGCGCGAGGCCGAGCTGGGCACCAGCATCTACCTCATTGCCGACGAGCCCTACCGTGAGATCGTGTACGGCGACGACGTGCCGTGGGTGCCGTCCATCTATGACCGCACGATCGTGTGCTACTCCTACTCCAAGAGCCTCAGCCTGCCGGGCGAGCGCATAGGCTGGGTGCTGGTGCCCGACACCAACCCCGACCACGACTCGCTGGTGCTGGCCGTTGCCGGCGCCGGCCGCAAGCTGGGCTTCGTGTGCGCCCCGGCCATCTTCCAGCGCGTGCTCATGGACTGCGTAGACGAGCCGAGCGACGTGGAGGCCTATGCCCGCAACCGCGTGGCGCTGACCGAGGGCCTGAGCAAGTTGGGCTACGAGTACATTGAGCCGCAGGGTGCCTTCTACCTGTGGGTCAAGGCGCTCGAGCCCGACGCCGAGGCGTTCTTTGAGAAGTGCAAGGAGCTCGACCTGCTGCCCGTGCCGTCCGACAGCTTTGGCTGCCCGGGCTGGATCCGCATCGGCTACTGCGTGAGCTACGAGACCATCGTCAACTCCATGCCCGCATGGGCCAAGCTCAAGGCCCAGTACGAGGCTTAGGGTCCGCAAAATGTCCGTGCCAGGGGCGCCCTCGTCGGGACGGCTGTTCTGACGAGGGCGCCCCTTCTGCATGGCTCTTTGTCGTACACTGCTGTGCGAGCGACCCGCACCAATGGGGCTGCCCCTTTTGGCACGAGCAGCCCGGACTCGCACAACCCGAAGGAGTAGGCGATGCTGCACTTGGCCTGCGACACCCATACCCACACCACGTTCTCGCGCCACGCATACTCCACCGTTGAGGAGAACGTGCGCGCGGCGGCCGAGTTGCTCTTTGAGCTGCTGGGTGTGACGGATCACTTTTCTCCGATGGTGCATCCCGAGGTGCAGACAGGGGTCGACCTACGCGACTACCAGCATTTTCTCAATTTTGAGGTGTGGCCAAAGACATGGCATGGGGTGCGGCTCATGCATGGCTGCGAAGCTGACATCGTGGATCTCGAGGGACATCTGTACGGCTGGGACATGCCGGTGGATCGCGGATTGGGCGGGCCTTATGCCTGGCGCGACACGCTGCAGGAGGCGGTGTTCCGCGACTGCGACTACGTGATTGCCAGCGTGCACGCGCATGCCTGGGCCGAAGGCGCCACGCGCGAGCAGGTCACGCAGATGTATATCCACGCGCTCGAGCACCCCAAGGTGCTCATCCTGGGGCACATCGGCCGTTCCGGCTTGGACTTTGACGTGGACGAGGTCTGTGCCGCTGCCCGCGACCTGGGCAAGCTCATCGAGATCAACGAGAGCAGCCTGTACGGCCGCCATAACACCAGCGATCGCTGCCGTCATATTGCAAAGCGTTGCATGGCGGTGGGCTGCATGGTGTCCACGGGCTCCGACGCGCATATCTCGCACGACGTGGCGCGCCTGGACCACACGCGCGAGCTGCTCGAGAGCATGGGCTTCTCTGCGCGGCTCGTTGCTACGCGCGATGCCGAGACGTTCCTGGGCGTGTGCGAGGCTGCGGTCGCCAAGTAGGTCCGTCGCCCCCTACAGCTCGATGGAGAGACCCACCGGGCAGTGGTCGCTGCCAAAGACCTCGTTGTAGATGTAGGCGCCAGTGACCTGGCTGGCCACGCGGTCGCTCACCAAGAAGTAATCGATGCGCCAACCGGTGTTGCGCTCGCGCGCACGGCCGCGGTAGCTCCACCAGCTGTAGGCTCCCTCCAGCTCGGGGAAGCGCGCACGGAAGGTATCGGTAAAGCCAGCGTCCAGCAGCTTGCCAAAGCTCTCGCGCTCCTCGTCCGAGAAGCCGGGGTTCTCGTGGTTGGTCTTGGGGTTCTTGAGGTCGATCTCCTCGTGGGCCACGTTGAAGTCGCCGCAGGTGACCACGGGCTTGTCGGCGTCGAGTTCGCGCAGGAAGTCGCGGTAGCGGGCGTCCCATGTCAGGCGCGTCTCGATGCGGCGCAGTCCGTCCTGGGCGTTAGGGGTGTAAACGTCCACGAACCAGTAGGAGGGAAACTCGAGCGCGCAGACGCGGCCCTCGTCGTCTGCCACCTCGCAGCCAATCTGCCGGATGACCTGCAGTGGCTCCTCGCGGCTCCACACGGCCGTGCCCGAGTAGCCCTTGCGGTCGGCGTAGTTCCACGTCTGGTGGTACCCCTCAAACTGGATGTCCTTGAGCTTGGCGCGTTGGTCGTCCTGCAGCTTGGTCTCCTGGATGGCAAAGACGTCGGCGTCGAACTGCGCAAAGATCTGCGGGAACGACGGGTCCTTCTTGAGCGTGGCACGCAGGCCGTTGACGTTCCAGGAAACGAGGCGCAGCTCGCGGGTGGTGGCGTTGGGCATGGGGGCTCCTTGCGTAGCGGTTGACCATGCAAGTATATCCGAGGGTGCAGCGCATCCATAGTGCCAGGCTCGGGTCTGGCATCGAGCCCGAAAGGCGTTTGCGGAGAGCAGGGCATCATTTAGTTCAAGAAACTCCGTTAGTGTGTCAACTCTCTTGGCGGGATGCCGATGGCGTGGACTAGCCCTAACAAAACCGCAGGTGAATCAATATCAATATTTGAATAAATAGCTGATTGCGCGATCTCATTACACACTAACGGAGTTTCTTGAACACTTTTTGCCCGTGTCACCCAGGAGACCAGCCGTTATGGGTTTGCAGGAGCGCTGTCTGTACGTCTACATCCCAGCAAAATCCAGCACCCGCGGCAGCTCGTCGACGAGCTGCGCGTGACCCATGGCGTAGGCGCGCTGCAGCCGCGTGGTGTCGAGCGTGCCGTTGCTCACGGGCATCTCGTTGGGGCGCACGACTAGGGCGCGACCCTCGCGTTCCAGCTGTGCGATTCGGTCGAGCTCGGCGTTGTAGCGTTCGGGCCTGGTCAGCGTCGCCTCAAGCACGTGGGGCCAGCGGGCCAGCAGGCGGCCGTACACGGCTCGTTCGACGGCCGAGACGGGCTTCTTGCGGTACCCGGCTGGCCGGGTGGCCAGCATCACAAAGCGTTCATAGCCATCCATCTCGGCCAGACGCAGTGGCAGCCCTGCACCGATGCCCAGCCCGCCGTCAAAGAACGTCCGTCCGTCCAGGGGCAGAGGCTTCATGGCTACGGGGATGGTGGAGCTCGCGCGCACGCAGTTGATCATGCGCCAGACGTCGGGCATGTCATCCTTGGTGAAGGTGACCGTCTGGCCGGTGGCGGCCTCGAAGGCCTGGATGCGTATGCGTGCGGGGTTGGCGCAGAACGTGTCCCACGCAAAGCCGCAGAAGCCGTCGCGGATGCAGCCCTCGTAGAGGTAGTCCGCGTTAAAGTAGCCGCGTCCACGCAGGAAGCTGCCCATGCCGCCCACGGGCTCGTTGCCGTCTATGGCCAGGAAGGCCATGTGCACGCGCGTCTGGTCGCGTGAGACGTAGTTGATGGTGTGGCTCGCCCCGGCGGAGAGGCCGCAGACGTAGTCAAAGTAGATGCCCCGCTCGAGCAGTAGGTTGACCATGCCGGCAGTGTAGGCGCCGCGATACCCGCCTCCCTCGAAGACGAGTGCGCATCCGTGCACGTTGTTGACGACAGGCGCGTCAGGCGCGCCAGCGACAGGTGTTGCAGACTCCATGCGTGTCCCCTCAGACGTGGCCCTCACATGATGGTACACCCCTTCTGCCTATGTGTATTGCCAGTGCGGGCACCATGGCCGTTTGTCCGAGAGCCTACGGTATGCTCGCTTGGAGGCGTGGCGAGGGGACACGCTTGCGCCTCATAACTGATTCGCTGCAGCTACGGGTGGGTGAGGCGCTTGTTCTTCATCAGTTACAAGAGTCAGGAGTTCGAGCAGGCGAGCGCCGTGAAGCGCACGCTCGAGGATGCCGGTATGCCCTGCTGGATGGCGCCCGACTCCATTGAGCCGGGCAGCGAGTACGGCAGGCAGATCACTGACGCCATCCGCAACTGCGATGCGCTCGTGCTGGTGCTCTCTGCGCTCTCACAGACGTCCATGCCCGTGCTCAGCGAGGTCGACCTGGCGATGTCGTTCAAGAAGACCGTCATCCCCTTTCATCTCGACGAGTCCGAGCTCACCGATGCCTTCCTCTTCCGTCTGGGAATCTTCCAGCGTATCGAGGCTGCGCGTGACCTTGAGGACGCTTACGGCGACCTCGTCGAGCGCGCACGGAAGGTTCTCGAGGAGCGCGCAAAGGAGGATCCGACTCAGGTGGGGGACTCTCGTGGGTCCGCCTCGGCAGGCGGGCGGGCTATCGAGCGTCGACCAAAGGCATCCGTGCGCGCATCCGAGGGCGTGGCGCCTGGTGCAAGGACTAAGACGGCAGAGCCCGCGGACAAGGGGCAGCTTGCAAAGGGAACTGCCATCCTGTTTCTCTTGATGATGGTTGCCTATGGCCTGTTCATGTGGCTGACGACGTTGGACGCTGCCTATGACATGTGGCAGACCTACGTTGCGGTGGGTCTTGCGCTGGTGCTGAACAACGACTTCACAGTCGGTCTCTACCAGCTGTTTGCGCTGTGGGAGCAGGATACGACGGGGTGGCTTAGGCGTCTGCTGCAGTCACCGGCACGACCGCTGGTGGTGCTTGGGTTGACGGTGCCGGCTGCGATCGTTGCTGGTTACACCGATGCGACGGCCTCGGCATTGCCTGCCAACGCTGCGGCGACTGCGCTCATGGTGCTGGTGTTCTGCGTCTACATGGAGCTGAGCAAGCTGGTTGTCGCCAAGGCTCCGCTGCTTGCGAAGCGCATTGGCCAGGCAGCCGCATGCGCCGTCTTTGCGATAGTCAGCTTCGTGCTCATCATCCTGCTCAATCTGGAAGTCCGTGGCTTCTCGGTGATGCAGATTCTGAGCGTTATTGCGGTGACGCTGTGCATCGTGGCGTTTGGTGGGTTGCTGGCCTTGCCGTGCAATGCGGCATATCGGTATGCGAGGAAGCTTATCAGCAACAAGGGGTAGTTACCTGGCGTTCTGCTCGCCTGACGGACGAGGGGCAGACGTACCGAACGGCTACACGATAGGCTATTGGAGGGGGAGCCCGTGATCTTCATCAGCTACAAGAGCGAGGAGTCTGCGCAGGCGCATGCCGTGTGCAGCTTGCTCGAAGCCAACGGCATCGACTGCTGGATGGCGCCGGACTCCATCGAGCCCGGTGGCGAGTACGGCACGCAGATCACCAATGCCGTGCGCACGTGCGACGCGCTGGTGTTGCTGCTGACGGAAGCTGCCCAGGCCTCGACGTACGTGCTGAGCGAGATCGACCTCGCCATGACTTTCAAGAAGGACATCGTTCCCCTGCACTTGGACGATGTCGAGCTCAATGACGCGTTTCTCTTTCGCATTGGTGTGATGCAGCGCATCGAGGCGCCCGGTCACGCCGAGGAGGCCTGTCGGGACTTGGTCATGCGCCTGCGCAAGGTCGGTCTCGCGCGGGGTGAGGGCCAGGTGGCGCCCGAGGAGCTACTCGTACCGGTCGTGGTGCCCGATGGCGTGGTGAGGACGCTTGAGCAGGTGCAAGGGGCGCGCGTCGCGGCGAACGAGGCGCCGAGGCGCCTGAGCTTCTCGAGCGCGCGCTTCCACCTGATCATCTGCGGTGTCCTGGCTGCGGCGTTTGTGGTCATCGCACAGTTTGACCCGAACGCCGAATGGCTCATTACCTCCGTCGTGCTGTTCGCCCTCTTGTTCGAGGTGATCGCCGCGGTGGTACTGGGTCTGAGCAACTTCATCTCGCGGCGGAGGCGCAGCGGCAGGGCGTAAAGGCGGCCCCGGCCTCCGGGTGGTCGGACCCCGCCTGGCTGCGTGGCGTGCTAGCATAGCCTCAGGCGACGAGGGGAGGACCCATGGCGAGGACCATTACCGATCCGCAGGAGGCGGCACTCGAGCTCAAGGAGCGTGTGGGCAAGGCGCGGCGCGTGGTCTTCTTTGGCGGCGCGGGCGTCTCCACAGCCAGTGGCATCCCCGACTTCCGCAGTGCCGACGGCCTCTACCACCAGCACTTCAAGTACCCTCCCGAGACCATGCTCTCGCACAGTTTCTACGAGACGCATACCGCGGAGTTCTTTGACTTCTACCGCGAGCGCATGATCTGCCTCACCGCCAAGCCCAACCAGGCGCACTACAAGCTGGCCGAGCTCGAGCGCGACGGCAAGCTGCTTGCCGTGGTGACACAGAACATCGACGGCCTGCATCAGGCGGCCGGGTCCAAGGCCGTGCTGGAGCTGCATGGCTCGGTACATCGCAACATCTGCCGCCGCTGTGGGCACGTGCATTCGGCGGAGTGGATCCTCTCCACCACCGGCGTGCCGCGCTGCGAGAAGTGTGGCGGCCAGGTGAAGCCCGACGTGGTGCTTTACGAGGAGAGCCTGGACGACGACGTGATTACCACCAGCCTGCGCGCCATCGCCAGCTGCGACATGCTCATCGTGGGTGGCACGAGTTTGGTGGTCTACCCGGCGGCGGGGCTCATTCGTTACTTCCAGGGCGACCAGCTGGTCATTTGCAACCTGCAGCCCACGCCGCAGGACGCCAGCGCCGACCTCGTCTGCGCCTGCGACATCGCCAAGGCCTTCGCCTGGTAGGCCTGCCTGCCTTTTCCCGTTGGTTGGCGGCGCACGCCAGAACGCTAGCCCTTGGTGAGGGGCCGTGCGGTGACTTCGACCCAGGCGGGCTTGAACCCGCTGGCCAGGGCGTTGCGAACCGACCTCACGTTGCTCCAGGCGGCGCAGTAGAAGGGCACTTTGCCACGAGCAAAGGTCTCGCGCGCGAGGCGGTTGGTGAGCGCCGTGGCAATACCCTGACGGCGATGGCTGGGCAACACGTCGATGCCGATCTGCCACATGTAGGCGCAGTCAGCCGAGCAACCGGCAAGACCGACGAGCGTGCTGCCGTCGTAGGCGCCCACACCCAACACGTCCAGCTGTGGACGCTTGTCGCAGAGCGCGTTGGACCAAGCGGGCAGGTAGAGGTCGCGGAAGTCCTCGGGACCCAGAACGCGCAGCTCAAAGAGGCAGGGGGGCTCTGCCGCGAATACCGCATCAACGTCGGGTAGGAAGTACTCCGCCTGGTACTGCACGCGAGCACCTACGGGTGCGAGCAGCTCGTTGAGGCGGTAGAGCTCGGGCGTCTCAAAGGCGTCGTGCACGGCGTCGAGCGAGTCGAGCCACGAGGCCACCGGCTCCGCCAGCGCCTCGGTGCAGCAGGCCACCACGTTGCTCCCGTATGAGACCAGGTCGCAGACCTGCGGCGGCTCGTGGTATGCGGGCAGTCCCTCGCGCGGCTGGCTCACGCGTACCAGGTTCTCTGTGGCAAGGAAGTCCTTTGGCTCGCAGCAGCAGTTGATGGCCGATTGTGCCAGTGCGGTCTCAAGGATATCGGTGTTGGTCATGGGGCCTTCTCTGGTGGGTTTTGCACGCGTGGTCCTGTGGCCAAAGCTTAGCATGGGCAGACGTGCTTGCATTGCGCACCTCGTGGCTGTCTGGTCACCTCGGACAAGCAGCTCATACAGAAGGCCACGGTGCCGGCGCTTACCCCGGCCGACATGACCGCCTTGCTCGAGACACGCGTGTAGCCTGTACCCTCGTTCTGCCAAACGTGACGCCACATCGACCGATTGCGACAGGGGAGGGGTCAGGCCGCGCGCATGTCGTACTCTCAGACTCGAGAAAAGTCGGCTGAGAGGACCTCGCATGGCATACGAAGACATCATGGCCCAGATGACCCTCGAGGAGAAGTGCGCCTTGCTGCAGGGCGCCAGCGCCTTTGGCACTTTTGCCATCCCCAGCTTGGACGTGCCCGAGCTGCAGTTTTCTGACGGGCCTCATGGCATGCGCCACCAGGACCCTACGACGGCCAATCACTTGGGTATTGGCGGCAGCCTGCCCGCCACCTGCTTTCCCACGGCGGCCACCGTGGCCCAGAGCTGGGACCCGAGCCTCGGCGAGCGGCTGGGCACGGCGCTGGGCGAGGAGGCGGCCAGCCAGGGCGTGGGCTGCGTGCTGGGGCCGGGCCTCAACATCAAGCGCAGCCCGTTGACCGGCCGCAACTTTGAGTACTTCTCCGAGGACCCCATCCTCGCTGGCAAGATGGCTGCCGCCTACGTGCGCGGCATCCAGAGTCAGGGGGTGGCGGCTTGCCCCAAGCACTATGCGGTCAACAGCCAGGAGACGCGCCGTCAGGCGTCCGACTCTGTGCTCGACGAGCGCACCCTGCGCGAGCTCTACCTCACCGGCTTCGAGACGGTGGTGCGCGAGAGCGACCCCTGGTGCATCATGACCAGCTACAACCTGGTTAACGGCACCTATGCCAACGAGTCCAAGCATCTGCTGCAGGAGATCTTGCGTGACGAGTGGGGCTTTGGGGGCGCTGTTGTCACCGACTGGGGCGGCTCCAACAGTCACGTGGCCGGCGTTGCGGCGGGCTCCGACTTCCAGATGCCGGCACCCGGTTTGGACGAGGCTCGCACGCTGGCAGCGGCAGTGCGCGAGGGGCGTATCTCGCAGGCCACGCTCGACGCTCGCGTGGAGGAGGCACTGCATCTGGTGCTGCGTACCCGCGCCGCCGTCGAGGCCAGGCAGGGCCAGGACTTTGATGTCGAGGAGCATCATCAGCTGGCGCGCGAGATTGCCGCGCAGTCCATCGTGCTGCTCAAGAACGGCAAGGCCGAGACGCGCGGCGCCGTGGCGGGTGGGAGTCCCCTGCTGCCGCTGGTGCCGGGCACCAAGGTGGCTCTGATCGGCGACTTTGCCACTACGCCGCGCTACCAGGGTGCTGGGTCGTCGCTGGTCAACTGCACGAGGCTCGACACGTTGGCCGAGCTTGTTGGCCAGGAGGACCTGCAGTTGGTGGGCGTGGAACGCGGCTTTGAGCGGGACAGAACGGCGGATGCCGGGCTGCAGCAGGCAGCCGCCGATCTTGCCGCCCGTGCGGATGTGGCCGTGCTGTGCCTGGGACTCGAGGAGTCGGCCGAGTCCGAGGGCATCGACCGCCTGAACATGAAGGTCTCCGACGCGCAAGTTGCCCTGCTCGGGGCGGTGGCTGCGGCCAACCCCAACACGGTGGTGCTCCTCTCGGCCGGCGCGTCGGTCGAGACCGAGTGGACCACGGACGCGAAGGCCCTGCTGCATCTGGCCCTGGGCGGTCAGGCTGGAGCCGCCGCAGCGCTCGACGTGCTCATGGGGCGCGTCAATCCCTCCGGCAAGACGGCCGAGACCTGGTACCGCCATCTCTCTGACAACCCCACGGCGGGCAACTTCCCCAGCTACGAGAAGACCGCCGAGTACCGCGAGGGTCTCTATGTGGGCTATCGCTACTGCCAGACGGTGGACGTGCGCCCAGCCTTTGCCTTTGGCTTCGGCCTCAGCTACACCACGTTTGCCTACTCCGACCTGCAGGTCGTGCCGGGCGATGCCACTCGTGGCACGGGGATCAAGATCTCGTTCACGGTGACCAATACCGGCGCCGTGGCCGGTGCCGAGGTCGCGCAGCTCTATGTGGCCAAGCCGCAGCACGAGGTGTTCCGTCCTGAGCAGGAGCTCAAGGCCTTTGCCAAGGTATTCCTGCAGCCGGGCGAGTCTCGTCGCGTGACGACGACGCTCGATGAGACGGCCTTCCGCTACTGGAATGTGGCCACGGACGCTTGGGAGGTCGAGGGAGGCACCTACGAGCTGCGCGTTGCCGCGGCGAGCGACAACGTGCGCCTGACCGGGGCCGTCGAGCTTGCGGGAACCGGGGCGCCCAACCCCTACGCAGGTCTCGACCTCGCGCCGTACGAGACCGGTCGGGTTGCGGGTGCCTGTGTGAGCGACGCGCAGTTTGCGGCCCTGCTCGGCCGTCCGCTGCCCGAGGCCAAGGTAACCATCGACGAGCGCATGACCTTCCGTGACCTCACGCATAGTCGCAGCCCCCTGCTTATGGGAATCGGTGCCGCGCTTGGTGCCGTGGAGAAGAAGGCCCTCGCCCAGGGCACGCCCAACCTCAACGTGGAGTTCGTCTACAACATGCCGCTGCGGGCCATTGGCCAGATGACCGGCGGCATCACCGACAGCGGCCTAGTGCGCGCTATCGTGCGCGAGGCCAAGGGCTGGGGCCTGGGTGGTATCGCGCTGCTCGTGCTGTCCCTCGCACTGGGCTGGGGTGTGGGACTGGGCCTGCTGCTCTGCTTGTTGTGGGTGCTGGGTCCGTGGGCTGTGGCCATGGTGGCCAACGCCGTGCGCAACGCGGCGAGCAAGAGGGCGTTGCAGGACGCGGACGCATTGCGCAGGGCCTAGCAAGAATGAGGCGTGACTTAGCGCAAAGGGGAGTATCCCTTTTGCGCGAAGGATGATCGCTGGTGTGGAGGAAAGAGTCAATGGCATTTCAGCAGTGGAAAGAGGAGCATCAGGCTCTCTGGGAGTTCATCCTGTTCAACATCCTGTCCAACGTGTCGACGGCGGCGCGCTTCGTGGTCACTTGGGTGGGCACAGCGCTCACTGGCGGCGCGGGGACCGCGGTGGTCTTTCTGGCCGAGCTGGCTTCGCAGGTGGTCAACTACTTCGTGCAGATGAAGTTCGTCTTCAGGTCCACCGCCGACTTTGGCAAGTCCGCGCCTAAGTACGCGGTGCTGGCGCTCATCATCATCGTTATGAACTCGGTCATCGTGCCTCGGGTGGGCCAGCTGCTCATTGGGGCGGGAGTCGCCGCGACGGCCGTCAACGGCGCGATCGTGCCGGTTGCGGGTACGTTGCTCGCAGTAATCATCAGCTTCCCACTGCTCAAGTTCTGGATCGCCCCTGACGACAAGTAGACGGCAGGCAATCAGACCGACAGCCAACCGTAGCGTGGCCCGGTGGAGCATCCAGCGGGCCACGTGGCGTTGTAGCCTTTTTTAGCGTTGCTGCATCTCCAGAGGCACCCGGAGACAAGCGCGGGGCAACCTCCATCTGCTCCGTTCGAGAAACGCCTTTTTCGGCTCGCGTTGTTGCGTACAATGACTGTCGTGCCCCACCCAAGCAAAGGTGATAGTCATGAACAAGTACATTGAACGCATCGACCGCAGGTATGCCAAGGTCTGCATCTACGCCGGCGTCACGGTACTGCTGACCGTTGCGGCCTGCATGGTGCTCTATACGGCCTCGCCGGTGTTCGCCAAGATCTGGGAGCTGGTCTGCACGGTGCTCGAACCCATCGTGTACGGCGCGGCCCTGAGCTATGTGCTCAACCCCCTGGTCAAGCGCGTCTCCCATGCGCTTAGGCGTCGCGGCTGCTTTGTCAAGAACCCCATGCGCAGGCGTCGCATCTCCGTGGCTATCAGCCTCGTTCTGGTACTGCTGGTCATACTGGCCCTGACCGCCGTGTTCGTGCTGATGGTGACGCACAGCATCGCCAGCCTGCGCATCGAGCAGATCCAGAGCCTGCTGGGCACGGCGCAGGGCGACCTCGTTGACCTGCTCAAGGTGGCCCATGAGCGCCTCGTCGAATGGAGAGTCCTCTCCAACGACGAGGGGGCCAATCCGCTTGCCATGTTCAGCAACGTCAAGGAGATCCTGACCAACGTGGTCTTTGCCATCATCTTTGGCATCTACTTCCTCATCGACGGCCCGTACGTGTTCATCTATCTGGGTCGCGTCGGGCACGTCTTCTTCAAGGACGACATTGCCGTCGACCACCAGCGCCTCATGGCCGATGCCGACAAGGTCTTCTCGGGTTACTTCCGCGGCCAGGGCATCGATGCGGCTGTGGTAGGCGTGCTTTCGGGCATCATCCTCACGGCCATCGGCGTGCCCTTCGGGCCGCTGGTGGGTCTGCTCGCTGGTCTGGGCAACCTCATCCCGTATGTGGGCGGACCGGTGGGCTTTGGCTCCATCGCCCTCGTGTGCCTGCCCAGCGCTGCGTGGGGCAAGATGATCGCCGGTTTTGTGGCGATGGGCCTCATCATGGTGGTGGACGCCAACGTCATCAACCCCAAGCTGCTCTCCGACAACGTGGAGGTGCATCCCATTCTGGTGCTCGCGGCCCTCATCGGTGGCGGCGCGGTGGGTGGCATCGCGGGCATGCTGGTGGCGGTGCCGTTTGCGGCGTTCCTCAAGATCCAGCTCGACCGCTGGGTCGAGAAGCGCGAGGCCGAGGAGGTTGCCGAACACAGGAGGAGGGTCGCCGCTCGCGCGAAGGCGGATGCTCAGCGCAAGGTGGCAAAGTAGCGCGTTTGGAGGAGCGGCCGTGGGTGCGTTCAACGACAGGGTCTACGAGGTGGTCCGTCAGATTCCCTATGGCTGCGTGAGCACCTACGGCGACATCGCGCGGGCCATCGGGCAGCCGCGCAAGGCCCTCTTTGTGGGCTATGCCATGCGGAGCTCGATGGAAGAGGGCGCCGTGCCCTGCCACCGCGTGGTGTACAAGGACGGACACATCTATCCCACCGACGACGAGGGTCAGCCCACCGTGCAAAAGATCATGCTGGAGCGCGAGGGCGTGCCCTTTGTGGACGAAAGCCATGTTGACCTTGACGCATGCCACTGGACTCCGGGGCGCATGGATGCCGAGGGCCGTCCTGTCGACATCGACTGGGCTGCCGAAATGGGCGACCTGTTTTAGGCGTGGCGCCGAGGGGCTAGCCGAGGAGCGCTGAGGGGCACGGGGCAAAGGGGGCACCCATGCGGGTAAAGCTTGGTGCACGTGGACTGGGCCTGCGCGCGGACCATGTGCGCATACCGGTGGGGGAGCGGCGCATGCCTGCGCTCGTGCTGAGTCCGACGCGGCCGCACGCCGATGCGCCCGGCGTGCTGTGGATCCACGGCGGCGGCTATGCCACTGGTATGAAGGAGATGGTCTTCATGTCACGGGCGGTCGACCTCGTGGAGCGCTACGGGGCTGTGGTGGTCTCGCCTGCGTATAGGCTGTCGTGGCAGGCGCCCTATCCTGCGGCGCTGCACGACTGCTACGCGGCCCTGCTGTGGATGCGCGAGCATGCGGCCGAGCTGGGTGTCAACCCCTCACAGCTAATGGTGGGTGGCGAGAGCGCTGGTGGCGGACTGACAGCTGCGCTCTGCCTGCCGGCACGCGACCGTGGCCGGGTGGCGGTTGCGTACCAGATGCCGCTCTATCCCATGATCGACAACCTCGACACCTGGAGCTCGGCAGACAACCACAACAAGATCTGGAACACGCGGCGCAACCACCAGGCGTGGCGGCTCTACCTGCGGCAGGACGCGCAATCGCCCAGCGTTTCGCCCTATGCCGCGGCTGCGCGTGCGACCGATCTCGCCGGTCTTCCGCCCCTGTATACCTTCGTGAGCACGGACGAACCCTTCTACGCCGAGACACTTGCCTACGTGGAGGCGCTCCGCTCCGCGGGCGTGTCGGCCGAGGTGGACGTCTACCAGGGCCTCTATCATGCGTTTGACATGCTCGAGCCAGATCTGCCCGAATCTCGGCTGGCACGCGAGCGCTTTTGCGAGCGTTTCGAGCAGGCAATGAGCTCCTGCTTTGCCCCTCAGCAGTGAGGCGCCAGAAGCGAGCGGTGGCGCTTTGAGGCGCACGGGACACTGGCAGCCATGAATACGGTAAATGCCGTACGAATCCGGCAATAAGGGGATTCGGGGGTGTTAATGGGAGGCGCGACGCCCCCGAATCGCCTTATTGCCGTCTCAATCGGGCAATAAGGGGGTTGCGGACGAGAGCTGTCGCACGCGGGCGAACCGCGCGCCGCGTTTCAATCCATTTGCGGCTGGATTTTATGCAGCGCTACTCCGGCAGAGGTAACGTGATGTCCAGGCAGAAGACGTCTCCGCGCTGCGCGGCAGAGAAGATCCCGTCGTAGCGCTCTGCCAGCGCACGCATCGAGCGCGTTCCGATGCCATGGTTGGTGGTGTCGCGCGTGCCATCGCCTGTGAGCTTGGTAGTCTGGGGGAGCCCGTCCGCAAACGACGCCTGTCCTACGCAGGTGTTCTCCACATGGATAGACACCATGTCGCCCACGCGTCGCACGCCCAGCGAGATGGAACGTCCGCCCTCGGGTACCTGCCGCGTAGCCTCGATGGCGTTGTCGAGCGCGTTGCCAAACAAGGCGTAGAGTTCCGATGGCGCCAAGAAGTCCAGGGCGTGGCCGTCAGCCATGCAGGTGAGCGTGATGCCTTCGCCCTCGCAGAGCAGGCGCTTCTCGGTGAGGATAGTGTCCAGCGCCTCGTTGCCCGTGCGCACGGTGGCGTCGTACACGCTCACCTCGCGCGCGATGTCGGCTAGCACAGCCGCGTCCACGGCGGTCCCCGTCTCGCCCAGATGACGGATCTGGTGGCGGATGTCGTGGCACTTGATGTTGATGGCCTCGATGTTCTCGCGCGAGAGCTCGTACTGACGCTGCTGCTCGGCCATCAGGCGTTCGGTCGCGGCCGCCTCGCTGCGTAAATGCTGGGCAAAGAGCATCTCGTACTGGGCAAACAGCACAAAGACGCAGACAGCGCCATGAATGATGCGCAGGCTTACGAGCAGCGGCAGGGGCGTGGGGCCGTAGCTCAGGGCCTTGTTGTTCACATCGAAGAGGATGACCACCAGAATGACCATCACAAAGACGCCCACGGTGGCACGGTCCTCCACCTGCACGGTGTCGGCACGCTCCACCGCGCGCACCAACAGCAGGTAGCAGGGAAGATAGACGGCGACGACAGCCCCAAGGCCCGAGAGCACGCGGAACGCCACCATGCCCTCGCCGAGACCAGCGAGCCGGCCTCCCAGCAGCACGATAAGCCCCTCCAGCCCGCTGACCAGGTTCTGCATGGTGTAGCCCATGGCACAGCAGAACAGCGCATGGTGGAGGGGGACGTTGTAGAGCAGTAGGACGGACCCCACGCAATAGCCCAAAAGCAGTGTAAAGAGCAAGAACTGGCCCGCAAGCTGCGGGGTTCCGTTTGCGGTGAACTCGGGGTGGGCGCTCATACCGTACCAGCTGAAGAAGAGAACGGCGGCGAGCAGGGCAAGGCCGAGCAACAGGGCTCGCCGGCGGAAGTCCTCTCGCTGGTCTTGATACCGCACGATTAGCCAGATGGCAAAGCCAATTTGGAGTACGGCGGAAAGCGGCTGCAGCATTCCAAGCGGCAGTCCTGGGCCCATCAGAAGCCGCCCCCAAGGTACGAGGCGATGGCGGCCTGCGCCTCGCGCTTGCGGGCTCGCGACATGAACAGCGTGGTACCGTCGGAGAGGCGCACCTCGTCGCCGCGTACGCGCCGCACGTGGGCCATGTTGGCCAGAGCGCTGCTCGAAAAGCGCACGAAGGGCAGGCCTGCCAGCTCGCTTTCCACATGACGCAGTGAGTCGCGTACCACGAACGGCGCGGGCTCGCCTGCCACGTGATAGGCCACGTCGTGACCCTGCGTCTCCACGTACAAGAGGTCGGCGGCCGCAAAGATTTGCAGGCCGTCGCGGGTCTTGACGCGCAGCGAGCGCGCGGTGTTGCGCTCAACCGCGCGCATGGCGCGGCTCATGCGCATGCGAAAGCTCTCATAGCTCACGGGCTTGACCATGAAGTCCACGGCGTCCACCTCGTAGCCGCGCACGGCGTACTGGGCAAGGTTGGTCACAAACACCAGTGGCGTCACGCTGTCGTGCTCGCGCAGCTGGTGGGCGGCCTCCAAGCCGTTAATGCCAGGCATATCGATGTCCATGAAGACAAGGTCGGCGGCAGGACGATCCTCGAGGTAGTCCAGCGCGTTGGTCAGCCACGTGATGGAGACCTCGAAGCCCTGCTCGGCGGCATAGCGCTCGAGGTGGCCGCGCAGTGTGGCCGCCTCTTCGGGTGTGTCCTCCAGCATGATGACGTGTAGCATGCGCAAGCCCCTCCGCGCGGTCGCCCGGTCGGATAGGGGGAACCGTCCCCGATGTCCGAATCCGTCACCTATTGTGGCACGAGAAACCGTCCGATTCTGTCAGCTTACGTCCCGATTTGGACGGGGTGCGGCAAGCGGTGCGATGCCGTCGTATGGTATGCCTGAGATTGGAATCGCCCGGTGCGGCGAGCAACGAAGGGAGCGACCGATGGCCAAGAAGGTTTCTACAGCCCGCAAGGTGGGAAGGGTGGTGAAGACCATCCTCAAGACCGTGCTGGTGCTCGTGCTTTCTGCGGTCATGGTGGCCATGAACGTCATCGTGCCCAGCCAGGGCATGATCGTGCGCATGGCCAACAACATGCTGGGCTACCAGCAGGGCTGGACCACCCCCGACGGCGCCAAGGACGTTGACGCCGAGTACTACAAGAGCGACTTTACCGCCGACGAGATCGCCGACGCAGAGAAGGCGCTCGACACCCAGATCGCCTCCGAGGGCTACGTGCTGCTCAAGAACGACGACGCCACGATGCCGTTTGCCGAGGGCACCACGTTCAGCTTCTTCTCCGAGAACGTCAAGAACCTCACGGCCACCCAGTCCCTCATGACGCAGTTCCTGGGCGCCTCGGGCGACGAGAACAAGCTCGCAGCCTCCTTCGAGGCCGAGGGCCTGCACGTCAACGACACGCTCATGGAGTTCTATACCAAGGGTGCCGGCGCGGCCTATACCATGGGCCCCGGCTCCATCGGCTTTGGTGCGTCGGAGGACTTTGCTATTAACGAGTGCCCGCTCTCCGAGCTCGAGGCCGCCGACGGCGTGCTCGACAGCGCCAAGGGCACCGTGCCCGTGTTCGTGTGGCGCCGCGTGGCAGGCGAGGGTCGAGACATGCCGCGCTCCATGTACAACCATGCGGACAACCCCGAGGACCAGGCCAAGAGCTACCTCGAGCCCGACACTACCGAGCTCGAGATCCTGCAGTACCTCAACGATAACTATGATGACGTGGTGCTCATCGTCAACACCGCGAGCGCCCTGCAGCTGGACTGGGTGGCCAACTACCCGTCCATCAAGAGCATCGTCTTTGTGCCGTCGACCGGCACTTACGGCACCGACGCGCTGGCGGGTATCTTCAGCGGCCGCGTGAACCCCTCCGGCCACACCGTGGACACCTTTGTGGCCGACGCGCTGGCCAGCCCCGCCGGCAAGAACTACGGCGACTTCGAGTTCACCGACGAGGACGGTAACCCCACCGGCTACAACTACGTGAGCTATCTCGAAGGCATCTACGTGGGCTATCGCTACTACGAGACCCGCTACGAGGACAAGGTCCTGGGTCAGGGCAACGCCGGCGACTTTGACTACGACGCCGAGGTGGTCTACCCGTTTGGCCACGGCCTCTCCTACACCGACTTTGCCTGGAGCGACTTTGCGGCCGAGTGGGACGGCCTTAACGCCATCACGGCCAAGGTAACCGTCACCAATACCGGTGATGTGGCCGGTAAGGACGCCGTGGAGATCTACGCGCAGGCTCCCTACACCGACTACGACAAGAAGCAGGGCATCGAGAAGGCCTCCGTGGCGCTGGTGGGCTATGCCAAGACCGACGAGCTTGCCCCGGGCGAGAGCCAGACTGTGGAGGTCGAGATTGACCCCGCCCTGCTTGCCAGCTTTGACGCGCACGGCGCGGGTACCTATGTCATCGAGAATGGCACTTACTACTTGGTGGCTGGCCATGACTCCCACGACGCCGTCAACAACATCCTGGCTGCCAAGGGCAAGGGTTCCGCTGGCGATGCCAAGCTGGCCGCCGCGCACGAGCTGACCATCGATGCCAAGAACGCCCTCAAGGACGAGGCGACGGTTGACGCCACCACCTTCTCCACTGACTCCTATACCGGCAACAAGATCCAGGCGCTGCTCGCGTTTGCCGAGCCCGAGGGCACCCGTCTCACCCGCGCCGACTGGGAGGGGACCTTCCCCGCAAACGACGGCACGCCCATCGAGGGTGACATCTCCACTTGGGGCAACGAGATCAATGGCGCCGATGCCGACGGTAACCCCGTGAGCTACGTGTGGGGCAAGGTCGGCTCCGACGAGCTGATTGCCAAGCTCGAGAGCCACGACTCGCTCAACCCGACCGATGATGCCTCCATCACCGTGGAGCCGGTCTACGCGGCCGCCAACGGCAAGACCCTCATCGAGGTGCGCGGCCTGGCCTACGACGATCCCGCGTGGGACGAGCTGCTCGACCAGCTGACCGAGGCCGACTACCAGGAGATCGTGGGCCACTCCGGCTACGGCTCCGAGTACCTGAAGAGTGTGGATAAGCCCTTTGTGATCGACGCAGATACCGCCGCTGGCCTGATCTACGGCTCCACCGGCATGATGTTCTGCTCGCCCGTTGTGATGGCCCAGACCTGGAACCAGGAGCTCGCCGAGAGCTACGGCCGCATGCTGGCCAGCGAGGCAAACCTGCAGGGTACCGGCGGCGCCATGGGCTGGTACGCCCCGTCCATGAACATCCATCGCACGCCGTTCATCGGCCGCGCCGCCGAGTACTACAGCGAGGACCCGATTATCAGTGGCATGGTCGCCTCGCACGAGATTCACGGTGCCGCTGAGCTGGGTCTGTACAGCACCATCAAGCACTTTGCCTTCAACGACCAGGAGAACCACCGCGGCGACGGCGGAGTGGACAAGTCAGTCTCCACCTGGGTCGACGAGCAGGCCGCGCGTGAGATCTACCTGCGTCCCTTCGAGCTGTGCATGCACGCTCCCGACGTGGAGGAGGCCTACTACATCGTGGCCGAGGACGGTAGCCTCCAGCAGCAGACGCGCATGCAGCGCACCGCGCAGGGCATCATGACCTCGTTCAACCGTATCGGTGCCACGTGGACGGGAGGCTGCTACCCGCTAATCCAGCAGCTGGTGCGTGACGAGTGGGGCTTCGAGGGCTTCATCATCACCGACTCCGCCAACGCGCAGAGCCCGGCCTTTAACGAGAGCCAGATGATCCGTGCCGGCGCGGATGCCTTCCTTAAGAGCAATGCCAACACCTACGTGTTTGACCCGACCAACGCGGCGGAGTACTACTACGCCCGCGAGGCGGCCCACCACCTGCTGTACACCACGGCCAACAGCCGCGCTATGAACGGCGCCGTGCCGGGCAGCGTGTACAAGCCGGGCATGCAGCCGCTCACCAAGATCCGCATCGCAGCGAGCGTGATTGGCGCTGGCGGTATCGGAGCCTGCCTGTTCACCGGCTGGCGCAACCACCTCAAGCGCAAGAAGGAGCGCGAAGAGGCGTAAGGCCTGATAGGCGATAGAGCACAAGCTGCGGGGACGGTCCATGGGGCCGTCCCCGCTCGCTTATCGGGCGTGTTGTGCGAAAGCGTCTGCCACAGGCGGGGTCTGTACTTGACCCGACCGTGCACTCGGCGAGGTGTCGGCAAAGCGGCAATGCATCTACCAGCGGATTTACTTTTGGCGGAGTGCGGAATATGCGTCGAGTGTACGACCCCCTCAAATATCAGCACCCATCAGGCGTAGGTCGGGAGGCCGCAGGCGTCCGCGATGGCTGTGACTGCATGGAAAGTTGGCTCCTGTGGGCGCGCGACGGCCAACCTCGCTACAATAGACATATCTGTATCTCGACAACACCACCGTCGCAGATGAGACGAACACGAAAGGGACCAGACCCATGCTCAGATCAGACTACTCAACCTGGCGTTGCGGACAGCACGAGCTCTCGCTGTCGCGCCCGCGCATCATGGGCATCCTCAACGTGACCCCCGACTCCTTCTCCGACGGCGGCGAGAACCTCGACACCGATGCCGCCATCGCCCGCGGCCTGCAGATGCTCGATGAGGGCGCCGACATCATCGACGTGGGCGGCGAGTCCACACGTCCGGGCGCAGAGCCTGTCGACGTGGAGGAGGAGCTCGACCGCATTGGGGTCGTGGTGCAGAAGCTGGCCGAGGCGGGCGCCATCGTGAGCGTCGACACGCGCCATGCCGAGACGGCGGGCGTGTGCCTGAGTCTGGGCGCCTCCATCATCAACGACGTGAGCGGCTTTACCGACCCGCAGATGGTGGCCGTGGTGTCGGAGTCCGACTGCGGTTGCGTGATCATGTGCGACAACGAGTTCCGTGGCAACGAGAGCCGCAAGTCGGTGGTGCTGGAGTCGTCCAACCCGCGTCGCCGCGCTCCCGAGCCGCGGCAGCTGCCGGCTGTGCGCCGTCGCTTTACCTTGCCCGAGGAGGCGCCCATCATGCGCTCCATCATGGGCTTCTTGGGCGATCAGGCCCGCACGCTGCAGCGCTCCGGCATCGCGCACGACCGCATCTGCATCGACCCGGGCCCGGGCTTTAACAAGACCACCGACGAGGACGTGGTCATTCAGCGTGCCATGCGCAAGCTTGACTCCATGGGTTACGTGCTGATGCAGGCCGTCTCGCGCAAGCGCTTTGTGGGAGCGACCACTGGCGTCATCGAGCCTGCCGACCGTGACGCGGCCACCGTCGGCCTGACTATTGCCGCCATCGAGGCCGGCGCGCGCGTCTTCCGCGTGCACGACGTGGCCGGCACCGCCCAGGCCATCAACGCCTACTGGGCCGTGGCCAAGAAGGACCCGCGCCAGGGCTTCATCTCGCTGGGCTCCAACGTGGGCGACCGCATGGGCTACATGGCTCGCGCCTGTGCCCTGATCAACGAGATTCCCCTCACTTGCGTGGTCAATGTGAGCCACGCCTACGAGACCGAGCCGGCCTACGGTATCGCCACACCCGTGGCCAACTGCGTGGCCGAGATCCGTACCGAGCTGCACCCGCTGGTGCTGATGGACAAGCTGCTCGACGTGGAGAACAAGCTCGATCGCGTGCGTCCGTCGGGCCAGGAGGGCCACGGGCCACGCACCATCGATTGCGACCTGGTGTGGATTGAGGACGAGCAGCATGCCGGCCCCAAGCTGACGCTGCCGCATCCGCGCCTGGGCGAGCGCGACTACGTGCTGGTGCCCATGGAGGATCTCATGCACGACCCGGTGCGCTTCCTCTCGCATGATGGTGTGCGTGTGCTGCCGCCCGAGCGGCGCGTGGGCCATGTGACGGCCGAGCTGGGGGTGCTGGAGTGGGAGTAAGGTCTGCAGGAGACGTGCTCGCGCAGGTGACGGTGCGTCCGCAGGTGCCTATGGGCGCCTTCCATGCACTGGGATACGTGTGTGCCATGGGTGCTGCCGAGGGCCTGCGTGCGGCGGGCGTCGACTTTGCCGCTATCGGCTGGCCGCAGGATGTGGTTGACGGGCGCACGTTCCGCCCGCTGTGCACGCTGAGCATGCACGCTGGCTATAACAAGGGCATGTACGGCGAGTGCACGGTGGCTGCCGCCCAGCAGATCGGACTCTTGCGCGACTACAGCGACGAGCAGCTTGCAAGCGCCATCGCCGCGGGAATCGAGGCCCGTGTGGCGTCGTGGGAGCAGCAGATCGTGGCGGGTGCGGGCGTTGCCGGCCCTCTGGCGCCGGTGCTTTCGGAGTACTTTGACCTAGTGGCGCTGCTGGGCAACCCGGCCGAGGCCGTCTACCCCAACGGCAACGTGATGGCGCGCGGCACCTTTGCCGGCGTGGACATCTGGGGTCGCGCCACGCTCGTCACGAGCGACGGCAGCGAGGTGGAGTTCTCGCCCGAGCAGGCGAGCATCAGGCCTGCATAGGTTGCAGCCAGCCAGTTAAAGCTGAACGAGGGCGGCCCTGGTCATTCGGGGCCGCCCTCGACCATCTAGGACGATTTTCTGCGGTCGGTTGGTGCTACTCGTCTCGGGCAGCGTGCTTCTCTACGGCGTGGCGGTAGATCTGGTAGATGCCACGGATAGTGATGTCGGGGTCGAGCGCGTCAAAGATATCGGTGGCCTGGGCGATGGTCTCGGAGTAGCCGCCTGTGCCCACCACGGTGGCGCGCGGCACGTCGTCGCCCTCCGCCGCGAGCTCGCGCTGGATGCGCTCGACGAGGCCCTCGATCTGCGTGGCAGCGCCAATCACCACGCCCGACTGCACAGCGGTTTCGGTAGAGTCGCCTAGTGCGTGCGGGGGGACCACCAGAGGTACGCTCGACAGCTTGGCCGCCCGCGAGAACAGGGCGTTTGCCGAGAGCAGAAGCCCGGGCATGATGGCGCCGCCGCGGAAGGTGCCCGCCGCATCGACCACGTCGATGTTGGTCGCGGTGCCAAAGTCGACCACAATGACCGGGGCGCCGTAGGTGGTCACGGCGGCCAGCGCGTTGGCAATGCGGTCGGCGCCAACCTGACGCGGGTCGGGCATGTTGATGGTGATGCCGCAGTCGCGCGTGGCGTCAATCATGAGTGGCTCGATGTCAAAGGCGGAGCGCACCATGCGCTGCCATGACTGCGCGAGGATGGGCACCACGCTGGCGATGGCCACGTAGCCTACCTGATCGAGACTGAGCCCGATCATCTGGAAATACCCAAAGAGGGTCTCGTGCAGCTGGTCGGAGGTGTCGGTGCGGTCGGTGGCCATGCGCCACTGGCGCACGACGGTGCCCTCCTGGTCAAACAGGCCGAGCGTCGTTTGGGTGTTACCGACATCGACGGAGAGAAACATGCTGCCTCCTTGGTGCTGCGCTGCGCTTGCCGTTCCCATTCTAGCCCACACGAACTGCATACTTCTACGTGCGCAAAGACGACGGTTCTGTTACACTTGCAAAGCTTGACTGTTTTGGGGAGCATCCTGCCGCTCTCCAGAGCAGGTACGACCCTCGTCCTGGTCGGAAACCAGGACATAGCGAAGGAGACCAGACATGAAGCAAGGCATCCATCCTAACTACGTTGAGTGCACGGTGCGCTGCACCTGCGGCAACACCTGGAAGACGCACTCCACCAAGAGCGAGATCGTCGTCGACCTGTGCGACAAGTGCCACCCGTTCTACTGCCACCCGTTCTACACCGGCACCCAGAAGCTCGTCGATACCGGCGGTCGCGTCCAGCGCTTCTCCGACAAGTTCGGTGCCGCTGCCGCTGCCCGTCTCGAGGCCGCCAACAAGGCCAAGGCCGAGAAGGCTGCCCGCGCCGCCCAGCTCGAGGCCGAGCGCAAGGCCAAGGCCGAGGCCAAGGCTGCCGCCAAGGCCAAGCGTGCTGCCGAGTACGCCAAGAAGGCCGAGGCTGAGCCCGCTGAGGCTCCTGCCGAGGAGGCCGCTGCCGAGTAGGCTCACCTACATACGGTTGCCAGAGGGGCCGTCCGCAAGGACGGCCCCTCTCTTTTATGCAACGGACTCGTTCGTGCACAGGGGATGCCTGTGCACGAAGGGCTGCTAGTCGAGCCATTCTCCCATCAGCAGACCCATGACGCTGGCCATCATCAGGCCGCGGGTCCAGCCGCTGCTGTCGCCTAGGCAGTGCAGGCGCGCGACGCTGGTGTCAAAGCGCTCGTCCATGCGTACGCGATTGCTGTAGAACTTGAGCTCGGGCGCGTAGAGCAGGGTCTCTTCCGACGCAAAGCCCGGCACCACCTGATCGACCGCCTTGATGAACTCCACGATGTCGGTCATGGCACGGTAGGGCATGGCGCTGGTGATGTCGCCGGGTTCGGCGTCGGGCAGCGTAGGCACGACGTTGGAGCGCGAGAGCTCCTCGCGCCACGTGCGTTTGCCGTCCAGGATGTCGCCAAAGCGTTGCACCAGGATGTGGCCCGAACCCAGCATGTTCATGAGGGTGCCCACGCGCTGCGCGTAGTCGATGGGTCGGTCAAAGGGCTCGCGGAAGTGCTGCGTGCAGAGCACGGCCAGGTTGGTGTTGGGGCTCTTGCGGTCCTTGTAGCTGTGCCCGTTGACCACGGCCAGGCCCTCGTCGTAGTTCTCCTGGCTCACGAAGCCGCCCGGGTTCTGGCAGAAGGTGCGCACCTTGTCGCGGAAGGGGTTGGGGTAGCCCACCAACTTGCTCTCGTAGAGCACGTTGTTGACGTCGTCCATCACCTCGTTGCGCACCTCCACGCGCACACCCATGTCCATGGGGCCCGACTCGTGGGCAATGCCGTGCTCCTCGCAGAGGCCGGCCAGCCAGCTGGCCCCGCGGCGGCCGGTGGCCACTACGACCTCCTGCGCGCGCACCTCCTGCGGGGTGCCGCCCTTGCCGCGCGACGAGCGCACCACGGCGCCCGTGCAGCGCGTTCCGCCGGCATCCTCCTCGATAAGCAGGTCGAGGCACTCGTGCTCAAACAGGATGGTCACGCCCGCGTCCAGCAGGTGTTGCTCGATGCGCCCGTAGATCTGCTGCGCGCGCTCGGTGCCCAGATGGCGGATGGGGCAGTCCACGAGCTTGAGGCCCGCCTTGATGGCGCGGCGCCTGATGGCGGCGATCTCCTCGGGGTGCTCCAGGCCCTCCACGTGCGGATCGGCGCCAAAGTCGAGGTAGATCTGGTCGGCGCGGGCTATGGTGCGCTGCACGAGGTCGGCGCCGATCAGCTCGGGCAGGTCGCCGCCCACCTCGTACGAGAGCGACAGCTTGCCGTCGGAGAAGGCGCCAGCGCCGCTAAACCCCGTGGTGATGCGGCATGGCTGACATCCCACACAGTGCCCGATCTGCTCCTTTGGGCAGCTGCGCCGTTCGATGGGCAGGCCCTTCTCCACGATGGTCACGCTGCGGTCGCCGCGCTTGACCAGCGCCAGCGCGCAGAAGATGCCTGCGGGGCCCGCTCCGATGATCAGGACGTCGGTGCTTGTGGGTATGACCTGCTCTGCCATGGTGGTACCTCCTTCCGCCCGCGCCTGGGCGCGATGCGAGCCCTGCCGCGTGCGGTCAAACCGTGTGTGGTGCCCATCCATTGTAAGTCACGCGCCAGATGCGGGAACAAGGGTAGTATTGACGCGATTACCAGCACAGCACCGGGTCGCCGCTCCGAGGCGCGACCCCAAAAGGAGGATGTCCATGGCCATCGAGAAGCCCATGCCCCTGATGGTGGGCAACAAGGCGTACTATTCGCTCACGTCGTACGATCCCGTGGAGGTGTCGGTCGACGTGCCCTTCACCACCGATGAGGACATCGACTACGGCCTGGAGATGACTGCGGCCGACATGGGCGGCACCCCCGCCGACCTTGACGATCCCGCCTGGTTGGCCGAGCACTTCGACGGGATGACCTCGCGCCAGCAGGCACGCGAGGTCATGCGCCAGCAGATGGCTGCCATGGGCGAGCAGGCTGCCGAGCAGCAGAAGCTGGGCAAGTGCGTGGAGGCCCTGGCTCAGCGTCTGTGCCAGTCCATTCCGCCGCAGCATCTGGAGCAGGCGCGTAACGCCATCCGCATGCGCTTCACGCAGCAGCTGCAAGCCGAGGGCATGACGCCCGATCAGTTCCTGATGCGCAGCGGCACCACGGCTGCGCAGCTCGAGGCCATGTTCGAGCGCCAGGCGCAGCAGATGGCCGAGGGCGACGCGGCCCTGTCGGCCTATGCCCACGAGAAGAAGCTCAAGGTCGACGAGCATGAGTACGGCCGCCTGCTGGGCATTCCGGCAGCAGAGCTGCAGAACATCATGGACCAGGCGCGTGCCGCCGGCCAGATGGACGAGCTGCACGAGGCGGCCCTGCGTAGCAAGGCCGCGCAGATCGTGGTGGCCGAGTGCTCGTGCACCTATGTCCACGAGACGGAGGAGCAGGCGCACCGCCGTATGGCACAGCTCCGCCAGATGCAGCAGATGTACGCGGACCGCTTTGGCGAGGACGAGCCCAAGGACGACGACCAGAACAAGACGGGCTTCAAGCTGGTCTAACCACGCGCGAGAGGCGAGCGATTACTCGGCCTTGGCGAGGGTGAAGCTGTCGACAAAGCGCGCCTCGCGTTGGTAGGGCAGCACCAGCAGGATGGTGTCCTCGTACGCGTGCGTGCTGGTCAGCGTGGCCGTGGCTGCATCAGGCGCATCGGCTAGACCAAACTGCAGCGTGAGTGTGACGGTGCCGCCTGCCACGTCCTGCGTGGTGCAGTCGAACACGATTCCCGCTACGTCGCGCTTGGGATCGTTGCCGGCGAGTAGGCCAATGATGTCCTGCTCGACGTCGCCAGCCGAGAGGCTACCCGTAAACGGTACGGCGTCCAGCACGAGGTCGCCCTCGGTCTGCGTGGCGTCAGACGCAAGGTCGGTGTGCAGATGCGCCACGCCGCTCACCGTGCCCTCGATTACGGCGTCTCCGTCGTCGTTGGCGTGGGCGTCGCTCACCACCACCGTCAGGCCCGTCTCGCGCGCAGCCAGGCACTTGCCCTCGGTCGCCTGCTGGCTGACAAAGGTGCCCTGCCAGGTGCCTACCAGCGGTGCAAAGCCCAGGTCGTCGGCGCCGTCGCTCACCAGCGCCTCGACCAGCTCCCAGGCGCCGCTCGCCGCGGCAAACCTAAAGTGCACGGTCAGGTCGCACTCGTAGTTGACGAAGGTGCCCGTGCTCGCACAGTGCAGAATCAGCGAGTCGGTCTGCCGCTCCTCGTCAAAGTTGTCGCTCACCACCTCGACGCGTGCGTTGCGGTACAGCGCGGCCAGGCTCTCGCCATCTTCGCCGTGGTCGGCAGCCTGAAGCAGCGCGCTTACGTTATCCAGCACCTTCTGCTGGCTTACGCCAGCAGTCGCCCGGTGTGACGGCTTGCCCACGGTGGCGGCCGTGCAGTTCCAGTCGGAGCCCTCGCGCACATAGGTGAGCTGCGCGTCGGCACGTGTCTCCATGCCACCGTTCTCAAAGGTGGCCAGCACGGTCACGTCGCAGGCGTCCCGGCGCGACGAGCTCGCCCGTTTGGTGCCGACCTCCACGTTGGTGAGCACCAGAGGGTCGTCGATGGCGTAATCGCCCACCGTGTACGAGGGTGCGGCCAGCCGTGCACGCGCGTCATCGGCAACCTGCTCGTCGGTGGGCACCCGAGCTGCGTCGATACCCCACAGCACAATGCCCAGGATAGCTCCCACGCACGCGAGAGCGGCAAGCACCGCTGCCAGCCTGTGCGAGGCGAGCAGCGCACCCAGCGCGTCGGCGCGCCCGCGCACCCAGCTCGCGAAGGTGGCGCCCACGTCGCTCAGACGCGTCGCGTCGGTGGGGACCTCTTCGGGGCTCGGGTCATCGGGCTTAGGCGCATCGACGACATGGGGGAGGGGTGCGGTAGCGGCGGGCATGGGAGCGGTGGTGCCATCGTCGAGCTGCGGGCGATGGAGGACCGGCTGGCCGCTGGCCACGGGCTCGCGCGCCGCGGTCTGCTCGAGCTCGGCGTCGGTTGTCGCGGCTTCCTCCGGAACTCCCTCGGTGCTGTCGCTTGGTGCGGATTGGCCTTCGGCCTGCTCGGTGGGCTTCTCGGCTATGGCTTCGGGGGCATTCTCGCCATCGGGTGGCAGCAGCTCGGTTTCGATGTGCTCCTGCGCGTCGGACGCCGTCTTGAGTTCAATTTGGGCATGGGGCTCGGAGCCAAGCATTGGCTGCTCCTCAGTCCTCTCGAGCTCCTCGGCCATGCCTGCCTCCCTCGCCGAACGGTCTCATGCACCACTATCTTGGCAGATGTGGCGCGCCGGCGCATGTGCCAGCCGGGCGCCCTGCCGCTGCATGCTGGCGAAATGCGCTCGCCGCTCACCGTGCCAACCTGTCACGACAATCGCAGAGTACTCATACTGACACTCACTTCATTCATACCCATCTGCAACGGGAGGGATACCAATGCTCAAGATCAGGTTGTTCTGCGCGGGTGGCATGTCAACGAGCCTTTTGGTCACCAAGATGCGCGCCGCGGCTGCCGAAGTGGGCGTTGAGGCCGACATCGAGGCACACGGCGTGGGTTCCATCGAGCGTCGCATCGACGAGAGCGTCGACGTCGTGCTCCTCGGGCCTCAGATTGGCTATCAGAAGGCGCAGGTCAAGAAGGTCACCGACAAGCTGGGCATCCCCATGGAGGTCATTCCCATGACCGACTACGGCATGGTCAACGGCAAGAACGTCTTTGCCCTCGCCCAGAAGCTGGCAGAGCAGAAGTAGCGCTCTCGCACCGGGGTTCGCGTGCAGGGGGTGCCCCCTGTGGGCGAACTGCAGCCACAGACACAAAAACGGGGGTGGTTCCAGGCGACTGGAACCACCCCCCGTGCCTTGCGGGTTAACGCCGCAGCTACTTCTGCATGAGGATGCTGGCCAGCTGGGCGATGGTGCCAAAGTCGATGCCGGCGGGCTGCTGCTGCGCCTGCGTGGCCTGCGGCAGCACGACCTGCGGCTGCTGCTGGGCGGCGTTGCCGGCACCCAGGAACTGGCCGGCCAGCGAGGCGATGGTGCCCAGGTCGAGGCCCTGGTTGGGCTTGATGGCCTGCGCCTGCTGCTGGGCGGCAGCCTGAGCTGCCTGCTGGGCGGCGAGCTGCTGGGCTGCGGCCTCGGCGGCTGCCTGCTGAGCGGCTGCCTGCTCCTTGCGCTTCTTGGCGCTGCTCAGAAGCGTGGCGGCGATGAGGCCCATGCTCACGAGGCTGCCCAGGTCGAGCGAGCCGTTGGGCTTGGTCTGCGCCTGTGCGGCCGCGGTGGCCTGCTGGGTGTTGCCGCCACCAAACAGCATGCTGGTGAGCGAATGAACGCTGTTGTTGTTCTGGCCCATGAGCGCGGAGGCGATGTTGGCGACGTCGCCCATGCCCAGCTGCTGGCCGTTGGCCAGAGCGGCGGCCGCGGTGACAATCTGGCTCATGTCGCGCTTGGAGATCTCGGCGTCGGAGCCGGTGGCCTTGGCGGTGGTGGAGTACGGATGCTCGATGAACTGGGTGATGAGCTCGGGGTTCTTGCCGAGGTAGTTGATGAGCTGGCTTGCGACTTGCTGGATGTCCATGGTCCCTCCTTCGGGGTGGCTGGGCGGGATGAGCCTCGGTTGAGAGCCTGGCCACCCAATGCGAGAAAACGATGAGCACATCGTACTACGCGAAGCATGCCACAAAAGCAAGGTATCCACAGGCGTTTACGAAACGCCCGTTGGCCTTAACCGACCTTGTGCGCTGCGTTAGAATGTGCATGTTCGTTTGTAGTTCGAAAGGGAGCGCCCTTGGTATCAAACGCATCGCTCGCGCGCGCCTTGCGCGGCCGCCCAGACCCTACAACCGAGTCTGAGGTGTAGCGTGAATCCGGTCATCGTCATACCCTCGTACTGGTCGCGCACCGACGACCTCGTGGCCGTGGGCGACGTGGGCATCTACGACCACTCTACGCCCATCTCCAAGCCGCTGCCCGAGCTCGAGACCTGCCTGCGCTCGTTGGAGCAGGTGCGCGGCGTGCTGCGCGTCATCGTGCTGGTGGTGGCACCACCCTCCTTCGCCGATTCGGCGCGTGCCCGCGTGGACGGCATCTGCCGCCATCACCCGAGCCTCAATCCACTGGTCATCGGCCGCAACGAGGCCCAGGAGGTCGTGCGCGCCATCGACCGCGTGGCCCCCGGACTCGACGGCGAGCCGTGCTCGCTGCGTGGGTACGGCGCCATTCGCAACATGGGCCTGGCAGTGGCGGCCACTCTCGGCCACGACGTGGTGGTGTTCCTCGACGACGATGAGATTGCGCTCAACGAGGACTTTCTCATCGACGCCGTGTACGGCATTGGCCTGGAGACCCGCCAGGGTCTTCCCATTCAGGCAAAGAGCGGCTACTACCTCGACCGCGAGGACTCTCCTTATGCCAGCGTCTCAAAGCCACGCTGGTACGACCGCTGGTGGTCCAAGCGCGAGGAGTTCAACGAGTGGATGCACCGCGCGCTCACGGGCACGCGCATCTCGCGTTCCAACTACGTGTGCGGCGGCTGTTTTGCCATTGGCGCCGAGGCGTTCTGCAGTGTGGCGTTCGACCCGCTGATCACGCGCGGCGAGGATTTGGACTACCTGTTCAACCTGCGCATGTACGGTTTCGACGTGTGGTTCGACAACCAGTGGTGCGTCAAGCACCTGCCGCCCGAGGTGCCCAGTCACGCCGCGCGCTACCTGCAGAACGTGTACCGCTGGAACTACGAGGTCAAGAAGCTCGAGGCCTCGCGCGACATCATCAGCCTGCGCCATGTGACGCCCGAATCGCTGCGGCCCTATCCGGCCTCGTGGATTGAGCCCCACACGCTGCGCAGGCGCATTGCGCGCACCACGCTGGCGCGTCTGGTGGCGGGCCCCGAGCGGCGGGAGTACCTCGAGGTGTTGCTGCACGGCCGCGGCGAGGCCGAGCGCTGGGCGGCCTCGGTGGCGCGCGACTACTTTGCCTTCCAGACGTACTGGCCGCGCATCATGGCGTCGCTGTGGGATGACCGCGCGCTGGCGCGTACCCTCGACGTCATGGGTTCGCCGCGGCCGACGCAGCAGCCGGCGGCTCGGCCCAGCGTGGGCAGCCTCGACGACGCGCTGCCTCTTGCAGAGAGCGAGGGCTAGGCATGGGCGGAGCACCGTGGGGCAGGCGCCTGACCAGCGGCTTCCACATCCTGCTGAGCGTGCTGTCAATAGCGCTGCTGGGCATGATGTCGTGGGGGTTCATCCATGGCAACCTGGTGGCCACCTCGGTGGCTGGCGTGGGCCTGGCAACCATCATCACCATGGCGAGCTCGAGCCTGCTGGCTGCCGACGATCGTCGCTCGCAGGCCACCGAGCGGACGCTGCGCGTGGCGTCGGCCACGGGCTTCCACATGCGCGGCGGCCTCACGCCCGAGGCTTGTCGCGCCGTCTGCCAGCTGCTCCTGCCCGAGACCGAGGCCACGGCCATCGCCATGACCGACGCGCACGAGACCCTTGCCTACGTGGGCGAGGGCTCCTACGGCGCGGGGGAGGGCAGCCCCAACAGCGACCCCACCAACGAGGTGGTCGAGAACGGGCGCATCCAGACCTTCTCCAACCTCAACGAAAACCAGTGGAGCCGTGCCGATGGCCTGCTTGCGGGCTTCTTCTCGGAGGCCGTCAAGAGCTATCCGGTGGGCATCATCGTGCCGCTCACCGTGTCGGAGCGCACCGTGGGCACCATCAAGCTGTACTACCGCACCGGCGGCGACATCAACCGCACGCAGATGGCCATTGCGCGCGGCTTTGCCGAGCTCCTCTCGTCGCAGCTGTCGGTGTACGAGCTCGACCGCCAGGCCGAGCTCACCGCGCAAGCAGAGGTCAAGGCCCTGCAGGCGCAGATCAACCCGCACTTTTTGTTCAACACGCTCAACACCATCGCGGCGTTTACGCGCATCGACCCCACGCGCGCCCGCGACCTGCTGCGCGAGTTCTCGGTGTTCTACCGGCGCACGCTCGAGGGCACCGAGGCGCCCATCCGCCTGGCCGACGAGCTCGAACAGACGCGGCGCTACCTGACCATCGAGCGGGCCCGCTTTGGGGAGGACCGCATCCTGCTGACCGAGCACGTGGAGTCCGGCTGCGACGAGATCAAGGTGCCCGCCTTTATCGTGCAGCCCATCGTGGAGAACGCGGTACGTCACGCCATGCGCGAGGAGGGCCCGCTGCACATTGACGTGCAGGTGGCGCGCGACGGCGAGGACGTGCTCATCGCTATTGCCGACGACGGCGTGGGCATGAGCGAGGAGGTGGCCGAGCGCCTGCTGGGTGAGGGGGCGCACGCTCCCTCCGACAGCCCCAAGGGCACGGGCATTGCTCTGCGCAACGTGGCCGACCGCGTGGAGCTCTTCTACGGCGAAGGTTCAGGTGTCGAAGTCATGTCAAAGGTGGGTGCCGGCACGTGCGTCACGCTGAGGCTGGTTGGTGTGGCACCGCCCCAAGATGAAACGTCACCTGACGAATGGGACGAGTCAGAGTAATATAGAGAAGCTTATGCGAGGAACGCGGCCTTACGGCCTGTACGAAAGTGGTGAAAGATGCTCAACGCGCTGATCGTCGACGATGAGGCTCCTGCCCGCTCGGAGCTGCGCTTCCTGCTCGAGGAGACGGGTCGCATCAACTCGATTTCTGAGGCGTCCAATGCGCGCGAGGCAGTCGAGAAGCTGGTGGCCAGCAAGGAGGGCACTAGCGAGCGCACCGACGTGCTGTTTATGGACATCTCGATGCCCAAGACTTCTGGCATGCAGCTGGCCGAGGCTCTGCACAAGCTCAAGAACCCGCCCGCGGTGGTCTTCGTGACGGCCTATAGCGAGTACGCTGTCGAGGCCTTCTCGGTGGATGCCGTCGACTACCTGCTTAAGCCCGTGGAGACCAGCCGTCTGGCCCGCGCCCTCGACAAGGTCGAGGCCCGCGTCAAGCCGGCGCCGTCGTCGCACGCCGGCGTGGAGCGCATCCCAGTTGAGAAGGGCGGCCGCAAGGTGCTCGTGCCCATCGACCAGATTCGCTACATCGAGGCCAAGGACGACTACAGCTGCATCTATACCGAGGGCGACCGCTACCTCTCTACGATCAGCCTGGCCAAGCTCGAGCAGAAGCTCGCGCCGCACAACTTCTTCCGCGTGCACCGTGGCTACATCGTCAACCTCGACAATGTCGAGTCGGTGGACACCATCAGCAGCGGCATCCTGCAGCTGGGCCTCAAGGGCATCGACGAGAAGAAGATTCCGGTGTCGCGTCGTCGCGTGGTTGCGCTCAAGCGCGCCCTGGGCCTGTAGCAGGCTTTTGGCATGCGGTTTGACATCGTCTCCGATACGCACGGCCATCTCTCCGAGGAGCTGCTGAAAGCCCTGCAGGGTGCCGATTACATCGTGCATGCGGGCGACATCTGCTCCGACAGCGACTACCGACAGCTGACGCGCATTGCGCCAGTGCACGCCTGCCTGGGCAACAACGATTGGGGCTGCGACTACGGCCCGGCGGTCAAACGGCTCACCACGTTCTTTGCAGGTGGCCTGCGCTGGCAGGTCTGTCACTACCAGGAGCGTCTCGATCTATTGACCTGCGACATCGCCATCTGTGGGCACACTCACCGGCCCTTCTTCGAGCGCGACGCGCGCACGCGCACGCTGGTCATGAACCCCGGCAGCCCCACATTCCCGCGCACGGCAAAGGGTCCCACCATCGGGCGCATCGTGGCCGAGAATGGTCACGTGAGCGAGGTTCGCATCATCCAGCTCGACAAGCGCCGCTAGCCGCTCGTCGGGGTGGTTCCCGGCGGGGTGCCTTCACTGAATACAGTTATTGCCCGAAATTTCTGGCAATAAGACCTTTGCGGGGCGACTTGGGTTTACCGGACACCCCCGAATAGCGTTAATGCCCGAGATTTCGGGCATTAAGCGGATGTCACCGAGCGGGCAGGTACGCCTAGGGGATTTTGTTCCCATTCTGATGCAGTTTGCCTGCGGCCCTATGCATTTTGAGCGGGAGCGAGCTGCGAAACTGTCGTGCGGGCTAGTACGGCTCGCCGAGGGGCGGCACCTGCTTGAGCCTGCGCCACATGATCTGCTTCTGCTGCTTGTCGCCAAGCGCTGCCGCAAATCCGCCCAGACTCAGCACGCGCATCCCAGCTACCTGCGCCACCACACCATCGGCGAGCATGGCCTCCTCAAAGCTCTCGAGTGAGGCAAGGTCATCGGCATATGCCTCACGCACGAGCTCTGTGGCTGCCTCGTCGCAGGCTACCAGTGTGGCTGGATCGAGCGCGCACACTGCCTCGCGCAGCAGGTCGGCCTCGAGGCTCTCGCCACCCTCGTGCCAGGTCGCGAGTGCTGCCCAGTCCTCCGGCGCGTAGCCCAGAGCCTGCAATGCCGCGCGCAGCGCCGTGCCATCCTCGCCCGCTAGCAGCTTGCCACCGCTACGTTCCTCGTTAGAGGGCTCGCCCTTGACCAGCAGTATCGGCGAGAAGGCATTGCCGGCCATCTGCACGCCGCGGGCCGTCAGGCCCTCCAGCTCGGCCTTCGCCTTGGCCACGTAGCGCGCGCGACGCTCCTCCCTGCTTGGTCCCATGCCGTTCCTCCGTCTCATTTGGATGGGCACGATTGTACGCCCAAGCGACACAATCGTACCCGCGCCTGCTGTCCGCCGCCTGCCGTGGTGCCGATTGGCGGCTGGGCGTGTGTCGCGCGGTATGCCCTCGGCCATAATGGGTATAAAGTGCCTTAAGCAAAAGCCGCGCTGTGCTCGCAGCGCACAACCCAAGGAGAAACCATGGCCAACCCCATCACCACCGCCGAGTTTGACGGCATCATCTCGGCGTCCGACAAGCCCGTTCTCGTCGACTTCTGGGCTTCTTGGTGCGGTCCCTGCCGTGCGCTGAGCCCCATCGTCGACCAGATCGCCGAGGAGAAGGCCGACAGCCTCGTCGTGTACAAGTGCAACGTCGACGACGAGGGCTCCCTTGCCCAGCGCTTTGGCATCATGTCCATCCCCACGCTCATCCTGTTCAAGGACGGCCAGGTGGCCCACACCATGGTCGGTAGCATGCCCAAGGCCGAGCTCGTCGCCGAGCTCGAAGCCCACATGTAAGGCGTGGCAGCCTCTCGTCATACAACAGGGGGCCGGCGCGTCGAGCGGCCCCAGCGTGGCCGCTCGCTCGACGACCTGGCCACCGCACCTCGCGACATACGGCACAACCTACGCGCAAACCGCAAGGTTGTGCTGTTTGTCGTTGCGATGGTGCTTTTTTTGGTGGTGCTGCAGAACATGCTGGCGGGCGACCTCCTGCGTCTCGACTACTACGCTTACCGCATCTTTGTGGTGCGCATGAGGCGTGCTTGGCTCACGCCCATCATGCAGTCCATCTCCGAGCTGGCGCTGCCGGTGGTGCTGCTGGTCATGCTGCTGGCCGTGCAGGCCTTTGCGCCTGGACGTCGGCCGGGCCTGTGCGCCGCGTGCAACCTGGTGGGCGTGGTGGCCCTCAACCAGGTGTTCAAGTTCATCGTGCAGCGCCCGCGCCCCGAGGGTTTCCGCCTCATCGCCGAGAGCGGCTATAGCTTTCCGTCGGGGCACTCTATGGTGGCCATGGCCTTCTACGGCCTGCTGGCGTGGATGGCCTGGCACTACGAGCGCGATCCCTTCGTGCGCCGCGTGAGTGTTGCGGGATTTGGCCTGATCGTTGCGCTGGTGGGTATCAGCCGCGTGTACCTGGGCGTGCACTATGCCTCCGACGTCATTGCCGGCTTCTGCCTGGCGGCGGCGTGGCTGGCAGTGTACGTGACGGTGGTGGCCCCCATCTTCCTGCCCGAGGAGAAGACCAACCTCGGTGCCGACGAGACCTCCCTCATGGGAAAGCTCGACTCGTAGCGGCTCCGCGGCGCTATCTATCTGCCCGTTGAGCTGTCTTGCACGCGCCCCAGACCTCTTAGCCGCTAGCTAGGCGCAGCTCGCCGCTGCGGTGGCCGTGCCAGCTAGGCCGTGCGCTATCCTACAACCAACTATGTCCACAAACAGCCAAGGACAAGGAGCCCGCCATGGCCAACGTCACCGCACCTGTCGACATCACCGCAACGCCCGAGTGGAAGGCCCTCCAGGACCACTTCGACGCCCTCCAGGCCGAGGGGATCAGCCTCAAGGACTGGTTTGCCGCCGATCCCGACCGCGTTGCCAAGCTGAGCTTTGATACCTCCGACCTGCACTTCGACCTCTCCAAGAACCTCGTGACCGACGAGACGGTGGGCCTGCTGCTCGATCTCTGCCGCGCCGCAGGCGTGGAGCAGCGTCGCGACGCCATGTTTGCCGGCGAGCACATCAACACCACCGAGGACCGCGCCGTGTTCCACACCGGCCTGCGTCGCCCCAAGGCCGACATCGGCAAGTACATCGTCGACGGCGCCGATGCCGTTGCCGACGTGCACGAGGTGCTCGACAAGATGTATGCCTTCGCCGAGCGCGTGCGCAGCGGCGAGTGGAAGGGCGTCACCGGCAAGAAGATCGAGAACGTCGTTTCCATCGGTATCGGTGGCTCCGACCTCGGTCCGGTCATGATCTACGAGGCCCTCAAGGCCAACATCTCCGGCCCTGCCTGCCGCTTCGTCTCTAACATCGATCCCAACGACATCGCTGAGAAGGTCAAGGGCCTCGATCCCGAGACCACGCTGATGATCGTCGTCTCCAAGACCTTCACCACACTCGAGACCATCACCAACGCCAAGATGGCCCGTTGGTGGCTGCTCGACACGCTGCGCAAGGCCGGCGCCATCGACGACAGCCCCGAGAAGGAGGCCGAGGCCATTGCCAAGCACTTCGTGGCCGTCTCCACCAACCTCGAGCTCGTGGCCGACTTTGGTATCGACCCGGTCAACGCCTTTGGCTTCTGGAGCTGGGTTGGCGGCCGTTACTCCGTGGACTCCGCGGTGGGTCTGGCTCTGATCCTGGCCTACGGCAAGGAGACCTTCGAGGAGCTGCTCGCCGGCTTCCACGATATGGACGTGTACTTCCAGGAGACCCCGCTCGAGAGCAACGTCATCGCCCTCATGGCCATGATCAACATCTGGTACAACAACTTCTTCAAGTACGAGACCCACGCCGTGCTGCCGTACAACCAGTACCTGCACCGCTTTGCCGCGTACCTGCAGCAGCTGACCATGGAGTCCAACGGCAAGAGCGTCCGCTGGGACGGCAGCCCCGTGACCTGCGGCACCGGCGAGATCTTCTGGGGCGAGCCGGGCACCAACGGCCAGCATGCCTTCTACCAGCTCATTCACCAGGGCACCAAGCCCGTGCCGGCCGACTTCATCGCCTTTGCCAACAGCTCCAACCCCATCCAGTGCGAGGGTCAGGACGTCCACGAGCTCTTCTTGGGCAACTTCCTGGCGCAGACCAAGGCACTGGCCTTTGGCAAGACGGCCGACGAGGTGCGCGCCGAGGGCACGCCCGAGTGGATCGTGCCGGCTCGCTGCTTCGAGGGCAACAGGCCCACAACCAGCATCTTTGGCACCGAGCTCAATCCGCACACCCTGGGCGAGCTCATCGCGCTGTACGAGCACATCACCTTCGTCGAGGGCGTGGTGTGGGGCATCGACTCCTTCGACCAGTGGGGCGTCGAGCTGGGCAAGCAGCTTGCCAAGCAGATCACCCCGGCCCTGCATGACGACGAGGCCCTGGCCACGCAGGACGCCTCCACCAAGGCGCTCATCGAGTTCTACCGCGCCAACCGCAAGTAGTCCGACCATCGGGGGGCGATTCACCCCGGTCAAAAACAGGCTGACAGAGGGGCTGTATCAAAAGCTCCTGAACGTATGGTCCGCAGCCACAGAGCCGACTGTGGCCGCGGGCCATTGTCTGTGTACGAGGGACGGAAGGGGTGCCTACACCGCCAGGGCGTAGGCCAGCTTGCGGATGTTGTGGCCCATCGCGACCATCCGCATCTCGTGGTCGACCTTCTCGAGCCCCCTCAGAAAGAACCGCCTGAAGTTCCAGTTGCGCTTGATGTCGCCGAAGATGGTCTCGACGTCGACGGACCTCCGCCTCCCGAGCGCCGACCCGCGCTCCGTGCGGAGCATCTCGGAGGCCCTCCTCTTGAACGCGTCGAGGGTCGGGTTCACGCGCAGGACGCGCACGGCGTCGGGGTCCTTCGACCTGAAGCACTTCTTCCTGAGCGGGCACCCCGGGCAGCCCTCGCCCACGTACACCCTGGTCACGGACTCGTGGCCCAGCTCGGACCTGGTCGCCTCCTCCCTCCGGAACGAGAGCGCGTGCCCCTCCGGGCACGCGTAGGTGTCCGACTCCCCGTCGTACGCCCAGTTGGCGGGCCTCATCGGGTCCTCCCGCCACCTGGCGTTCCTGCACTCGCGGAAGAACTCGCTGTGCTTCACGTAGGCGTCCGCCCCCTCGCGCTCCAGCCACGCGTAGTTCTGCTCCGAGCCGTAGCCCGCATCGGCCACGATCTCGGCGGGAAGGTGGCCGATGGTCTCCCTCGCGTGCTCCAGGTGGGGGATCATGCACGCGGTGTCGCCGGGCCTCTGGTGGCAGGTGACGTCGAGTATGAACTGGCCCTCGGTGCCGGCCTGCACGTTGTAGCCGGGCTTGGTCTGGTTGGTGAGCGAGTCCTCCTTCATGCGCATGAAGGTGGCGCCGGGGTCGGTCTTGGAGTAGCTGCCGCGGCCCGCGAGGGTCCTCTCCTGCTCCTCGTACCTGGCCATCCTCTCGGCCCACTCGCCCTCGAGCATGCGCTTGGCCCTCCTCAGGGCCCTCCCCTCGTCGTCCTTCGGCCTCTTGCCGACGCCCTTCCGCGCGATCCTCTCGTTGATGCGCCTCGCCGCCTCGGCGATCTCCTCGGAGTCCACCTCGGCCGGCTCGTCAGGGGCCAGCGCCTCCTCCTCGTCGTCCATCTCGTCGATGGCCGCGAGGTGGGCGTGGACCCTCGCCCTGAGCTGCTCCTTGTACCTCCTGGTGGACTTCGCCCACACGAAGGTGAACCTGTTCGCGTTGGCCTCCATCTTTGTGCCGTCGAGGAAGTAGGTGTCCAGCGTCACGAGGCCCATGTCGGCGAGCAGCTGGATGACCTCGGAGAACACCTCCTCGAAGACGGGCCGCACCCGCTCCGTGCGGAAGCGGTTGATCGTGTTGTGGTCGAGCGGCCGCATGCCGCACACCCACAGGAACCCGACGTTCTCGCGGGTGGCCCGGGCGATCGCGCGGCTGGAGTAGATCCCGGAGGCGTAGGCGAGCAGCACCACCTTGAGCATCATCTGCGGGTCGTGGGCGGGCGCGCCGCCGCCCGGGTAGAGCGAGGTCAGCGTAGACCTGTCGATGGAGCGCACGACCATGTCCACGACGCGCGGCATGGAGCCCTCCGGCACGAGGTCGCCTATGTCCGGCGGCAGCAGCATCGGCTGGTCCTGCATGCAGGGCTTGAACCTGGGTTCCGGCATCTCAGACTCCTCTCGCTCTCCTCCCATTATACCTGGCTGGACAATATAACCGCAGGTAGATTATGTTATCGGGCAATATGCGGGGTCTGCGCGACGACATCCCGGAGCACAAGAACGGGTGGGCTCCTCGCGGATCCCACCCGTTCTTCTCAGGAACTTTTGATACAGCCCCTTCTTCATGCCCAAAGGTCGCCTTCGCGCAAAAGGAAGTACCCCTTTTGCGCGGAAGGGCTCGCGCGCGCTCGGATTGCCGCTCATCGGCGCAACAAATGCTCCAAGTATTGGATAGCTGAGAGCTAAATGGCTGAAATGCGGAAGTTTGGTTGCATAACGCTCCCGTAACTAGGCATACCGTTCGCAAAAGATATCGGACCAATACTTTATATTTCCATTGTGTTACCTATACTAGCTTCGTTTTCGATATTCGAGATGCGGCCGCTTGGCGGGGCTGCACGAAAGGGGAGACAATGGAAACGCACTTCAGGTTCTCGGGGGCCGCAAAGGCCATGATCGTGGCCGCTACGGCCGCTTCGATCGCAACTGCCCCCGTGACCGCGCTGGCCTGCACGCAGGTGTACGCAGGCCCCGAGCTGACGGCAACCGGTGAGACCATCTACGGTCGCTCCGAGGACGCCGCCAACCGTTACCTCAAGGAGTTCGGCATCGAGCCGCGCACCGAGGGCAAGACCTACTGGAGCGGCGAGAACGGCCCCGACCACGACCCCGAGATCAACTTCACGCGCACCTCTGCCGGCGCGACCTACCGTTACACCTTTGTGCGCGACCTGCCCGAGGACTGGGACGGCGCGACCAAGGCGTACTCCGAGGCTGGCACCAACGAGAAGGGCGTGAGCGTCGACGCCACCCTGACCACCGCCTACAACGAGGCCATCGAGGGCGTTGATCCGCTGCTCGACAACGGTATCGGCGAGTACAACGTGACCGACGTGGTGCTCTCCGAGGCCGCCACGGCGCGCGAGGGCGTTGAGCTGCTGGGCTCCATCATCGACGAGCAGGGCTCGCAGGACTGCAACCAGCTGTGGATCGGCGACGCCACTGAGGTCTGGAACTTCCAGCAGCTCTCGGGCCACCAGTGGATTGCCGTGCGCATGGCTGCCGACGTGGTCTCTGCCAACCCCAACATGAGCAACCTGCAGTTTGCAGTCGACATCGATGACACCGAAAACTGCCTGCACTCCGCCGACCTCGTGAAGACCGCCGAGGACGCAGGCACGCTCGCCACCAACGAGGATGGCAGCATCAACGTGGCCAAGAGCTACGGCCTGGACGATGAAGGCGCTGGTCAGGACACCCGTTACGTGCAGGCGCACAAGTTCTTTGGCCAGAAGCTCAAGGCTGGCACCGACTACACCCTCGACGAGGACGGCGCCGTCGACACCATCGCTGACCCGCAGCTGTTCTTTACGCCTGCCCGCAAGGACTATGGCGTCTTTGACATGCTGCGCTCGGTTGCCACGCGCGGCGAGGGCACCGACGTGGATGCCAACGCCAACGACAAGCTCTATGCCGTGGGCAACAACCGCACGGTGGAGTGCCACATCTTCCAGACTCGTGACGGCCTTGATCCCGAGATTTCGACCGTGCAGTGGGAGGCCCTGTCGCGCGGCGAGTTCAGCGTGTACGTGCCCAGCTACTCTGCACTGCTCACCCAGGTCAACACCGAGTACTATCCCACCAACGAGGAGTTCGATACCGCTCACGTGGGCAACGAGAACGAGTTCGAGCGCGACGAGAAGACCGGCGAGCGCGTCTACAAGGACGAGCTGATTGCCGCCAACGAGGAGCTGGCCATGCAGGACAGCGGCAGCAAGTCGCTCTCGTACCTGTTCATGGACCTCAACACCCTGGCGTACAACCATCGCGCCGACGTGGCCGACGGCGTGCACGCCTACCTCGATGCCCTGCAGAAGGAGATTATTGCCCAGCAGGAGCAGGTCGACGCAAAGATGCAGGCAACCCCTGCCGGCACCGCCCGCAATGCGCTGGCCAACGAGGCCCACGCCTACGCCTCTCAGCTGGTGTTCGACCGTTGCAACGCGCTGCTCGGCGAGGTGCGCGACTACCTGAACGCAGGCGACTTTGCCAAGCCGTTTGCCGCGTCCGACCTGGCTGCCGACGGTACGCTGGTTGCTCCCGTGACCTATGCCGCCGACATGGAGGCCTTTGACGCCGAGGCTGCCGCCGCCGATGTCGTGGAGCCCGAGGCGGCTCCCGAGGAGGAGGCCGAGGCAGAGGCTGCTCCCGAGGAGGCCGAGGGCGAGGAGGAGGCCGCTCCTCAGGGCATGGGTCAGTCCTATGCGCTGATCGGCTTCCTGGCTGCCTTCGCCGGCCTGATCGCCTGGGTCAAGAGCCGCAAGTAGACTTGCCTACACGGTAGGCTTGCGCAGGGCGCGCTCCTCTCGCTCGTGGGAGGGGCGCGCCCTGTTGTTGATTGGCCGACTCCTGCCGATGTGCCCTGCAGATGAGCTTACCTATAATTGCCGTGTCTTAGATGCATAGGAGAGGAGACGGAATATGCGCAAACGTACATCCGTGCTGGTTTCGGCGCTGGGGGCTGCCTCGCTGACGCTTGCGTTGGCGCTGACGGGCTGCGGCCAGGCGGCGGATACCGGTGCGGCAGAGACCGAGGAGGCCGTCGAGGCCGAGGCCACGACCGACGAGGAAGCTGCGGCCGACGACGATGCCATCGAGCTCGACATCCCCGAGGGGCTGGATGCGGTCACGCGCGCTGCGGGCGATCTGGTGTCTGCAGAGGAGGACGAGCTCGAGACCACCGACCTTGCCGAGCTGCCCGCGGGCGACGAGGAGTCGGTCGTGGAGGACAAGGAGACCGTGGAGGAAGACACGGGAGACGCGTCCAAGGCGCCCTCCGACGCCAAGCCCATGACCGTCGGTGGCATGTCCTTCTACATGCCCAGCTCGTGGCACGGCCAGTGGGATGGCAGCGACTACATCATGATGAGCCCCGATGCCGGCGTGGTGGGCGTCGTGGAGGTCACCAATGTTCCGAGCGGCTCGCCGTACGACCTGACCCGCATGACCGAGGCTGTGCCCTACCGCCTCTCGTCGCAGGGCTACACCGACATCAAGGTGACCGACTACGGCACGGGAAAGACGTCCTCGGGCAGGCTGGTTGACTCCTTCATTCAGGTCGAGTTCACCGACAGCGGCACGCGCTGCGTGGGCTACTACGAGTACCTGCAGAGCAAGAGCTACATCACCTACTTGGCGCTGGCGGGCGAGGTCAGCGACTGGAATAGGAACGCAGACGGCGCCGCGCTCATCGTCAACACCGTGGGCTTTGCGAGCGGCCAGGCGGTCAAGTAGGAACGGGCGTCAAATCCATATGAGAGGAGAGAGGCTATGCGCAAACGCACGTCCATGCTGGTATCGGTGCTGGGGGTTGCATCGCTGACGCTTGCGTTGGCACTGACGGGCTGCGGCCAGGCGGCGGATACCGGTGCGGCAGAGACCGAGGAGGCCGTCGAGGCCGAGGCCACGACCGACGAGGAGGCCGCTGACGACACCACTATCGAGCTCGAGATTCCTGAGGACCTTAGTGCTGTCACGCGTGCTCCGGGTGAGCTGGTGTCGGCCGAGGCCGACGAGCTTGAGACCACCGACCTTTCCGAGCTGCCCGAGAGCGACGAGGACTCCGTCGTGGAGGACAAGGAGACCGTGGACGAGGGTTCGGATGACGCGTCCAAGGCACCCTCTGATGCCAAGCCCGTGTCCTATGGCGGTATGATGTTCTACATGCCCACCTCCTGGCAGGGCCAGCCCGCGGGCGACGAATTCCTGATGATGAGCCTCGACGGCACCGTGGCTGGCTGCGTCCAGGCCACGAGGATCCAGACGGGCGCATCGTACGACCTCGTTGCCATGTGCGAGGCCATTCCCAGCAGGATGGCGAGCCAAGGCTACACCGACATCAAGGTCACCGACTACGGCACTGGTCGCTCCACGAGCGGCAAGCTGGTCGACGCCTACATCCAGATTGACTTCACGGTCCAGGGAACGCGCTGCGTAGGTTACTTCGAGTACCTGCAGAGCAAGAACTACATGAACTACCTGGGCCTGTCGGGCAAGGTCGACGACTGGAACAAGAACGCCGAGGGTGCTGCGCTCATCGTGAACACCGTGGGCTTCGCGCCTGGCCAGGCAATCTAGCGACACCATACAGCGAATGCAAGAAGGGGCGCTGCCTGTTGGCGGCGCCCCTTCTGCTAGCAGTTGCCTACAACCACGTGAGGCAGCGACTCGCGCGCCACGTCGGCAAGCCCGTAGACCGTGGCCACGGGCGTTGGGCGGCCGCCCTCCATCTTCCAGCGCGGAAAGTATCTGGTCACGTGCAGCGTGATATGCGGGTCAACCTGTGCCAGCCAGGCTGCCAGCGCACGCATCTGTGCTGGATCGTCGTTGCGGTCGGGCACCACCAGGCAGGTGACCTCCAGGTGGCAACCGGGCTCGGCGGCCAGCCGCTCGATGCAGGCCTTTACGGTGGCCAGGTCGCCTCCGCACCAGCGATAGTAGTCCTCAGTAAAGCCCTTGAGGTCGATGTTCGCAGCGTCTACCAGCGGCGCAAGCGTGTCGATCACCCACGGCTGGGCGCACCCGTTGCTCACCAGAACGTTGGCCAGGCCCTCCTCGTGGGCGAGCATACCGACGTCGCGCACGTACTCCCAGGCCACGAGCGGCTCGTTGTAGGTGTGCGCGATGCCCACCACACGCGGGTCGCGGCTACGTGCCTCCGTGCACAGGGCCACCAGCTCGGCGGGGGAGACCTCGCGCCAGGGCACGTCGGCAGCGCCGGCCTGCGCGATGCTGTGGTTCTGGCAGAACGGGCAGCGCAGGTTGCAACCGTACGAGCCCACCGACAGCAGGTAGTGGCCAGGCTTCCAGGCAGCCAGCGGCTTCTTCTCCACCGGGTCCATGGCCAGGGACGTCAGGCGCCCATACGAGAGCGGTGCCACATCGCCGTCGCGCCAGCCACGCGCGCGGCAACGTCCCGTCTGGCCGGGGCCCACCTCACATCTGTGAGGGCAAGTCTCGCAGCGCATCGATCCTCCGTCGTCGCAGCTACAGGTGCCGCTCCACCACAAAGCGCTCCAGCCGGTAATCGTCGCCAAACAGGTCGATACCACCCTTTTGCGCAGCAATGCGCACCTGTTCGCGCACCGAGTCGACCCCGTCGAGGTCGGGCAGCAGCAGGCCGCGCCGTCCGTCGCGCGTGCTTACGATGACGCCGTACTTACGCACGTCCAGCTCGTCCTCGCTGGCAATGGGCTCGGGGTCACCCAGCACGTCCACGTCATAGACCAGGTCGTTGAGCTCCTCGGCCTCCACCGGTTCAAAGCGACTGTCATAGCGCCCGGCGCTCACGGCGTTGGCGCAGATCTCCTCTGCAAGCGACGCCTTGGTAGGTGCGATGGTCCCGATGCATCCGCGCAGCTCGCCGTCCTTCTTGAGCGACACAAAGCAGCCGGCGCGTCTCTGCAGCAGCTCGGGTGGCAGCGCGCGTCCGTCGGGCAGGTCGTCTACGCTCACACGGATTCCACCGCTCAGCACGTAGGTCTCCAACGACAGGCGTGCCAGCGAGACCAGCTCGTCCTCGGCTGCGCGGCGCTGCGCCAGGTCTTGCCGGCGCCACTCCTCGTAGGCCTCGAGCAGAGCGCGGTCCTCGCAGGAGCCCTCCTCGCCTACGGGTTCAAAGGCGGCCACGCCGTATCCCACGCCAAACGGCCCCTCGTGCGAAAGCAGCTCGGCGCGCACGTTGGTGCGGTCCAATGTCCCAGCCATGATCTGGAAGCTGCGCAGACCGCACTCGGCGGCGCGCTCGGCAAAGCCGCGGTCCATGCATAGCAGGTCGAGGAAGTCGCCCTCGGCAAAGGCACGGCATACGCGCTGGTCAAACTCGGGACCCTCGGGTGCAAAGCCATAGGGCCCCTCGGCGAGGAGCTTGTGCGAGAGGTCGCCCGACGCCACAAACACCACGCGCTTGCCCAGCACGCTGGCCACGCGCTGCACGAGCATGCCCATGCGGTAGTGCTCAGCCGGCGAAAGTCCGCTCAGGCCCATGCGCACCACCTTGGGCATGGGCTGGCCGGTGGCCTCGCACGCATTCTTAATATAGTGAAGGGGAATCATGGTGCCGTGGTCCAGCTGCGGGGTGCGCTCGCCTCGCGTACCGGCAGGCAGCTGGTCTGCCAGACAAGCTGCCTCGAGGGCGGCCACAAACTGCTGGTCGTAGGTGCACTCGTAGGCAGCTTGCGGCGCGCGGAACTGTGCGAAGCTTCCGCGAGCGCCGGCGCCGGGCGAGACGTGCAGGTAGTCGCGGTACATGATGGAGTGTGGACTGGAGATAACCACCGTGTCGGGCTGCAGCGCCGCAATGCGACGGCCTACCTCCTCGTAGGCGTCGACGGTGGATTGAATCTCGTGCTCGCGACCAAGTCCCACGGCGGGAATGATCAGCGGTGGGTGCGGAACGGCAAATGCTGCGACGATGGCCATGGTGGCCTCCCTTCTCACGGCTCTAGCGTAGCAAGTGCACGCACGGGGTGGGCCTGGCGTCTGTATATGCGGACGTGTTGCGGCGGGGGAGGGAACCGGTCCGCAGATTCTGCCGCGAGCGGGCCACCCGCCGCCCTTACTCCCCGCCGAGCAGGCGCCGCACCTCGTTCACGCGGCGCGCGGGCACGGGCAGCTTGTCGCCCGTCTCCAGGTATAGCATCTCGCCTTCCATGCGGGTCACGTACAGCGGGTTGACCGCGTAGCTGCGGTGGATGCCCACCACGTGGCTGCCCAGCTGCTCGCAGACGTTACTAAACGACCCGCGCAGCCTCAGCGTGCGATCGGTGCAGTAGACCTCGGTGTACTGCCGCGACGCCTTGACATACACGATGTCGCTGGGCATCACCCAATAGGTGGTCCCCAGGGTGTCGTGTGCCCGCAGCGCAATCTGGCGCTCGCCGGCATCGAGCGCGCTGCCGCGCCGCTGCGACACCAGCGCATGCTCGGAGTTGTGATACAGGACAAGCGCAAGACGACGCCTGTCGTTGGTGCGAATCCACACCATCGAGGAGACGATGCCAAACATCTTGCGATGGGGCTTGCTGGACCCGGTACCGCCAAAGACGGAATACTGCGCGGTGGCCAGAAACGCGTCGTTGCCGAGCGCCTTGACGTTATAACGCTCGTCGCGCACCTCGTAGGGTCCGGCAGCCAGGCGGTTTGCAATCGCTTCGCCAATATCGCGCACAACGGCTTGCTTGCCATAGGAGTACGCCTGCGCATAGGCGGAGGCGAAGGCCACGTTGTCATCCAGATAGTCGATCAGCCTGTCAACGCCGGGACCCCAGACGGCATGCGTCATGAGGCGCGTGAGGTCGAGTGCGCGGTCGGTGAGGCCGCGCCCTGCCTCGCTCTGTGCCGTTGACGTGGAATCGACTGACACGGAATCCCCCGAAATGGTCCGCTGTTGGTCTTTGTTTACACATATAGGCGTGTATGTATAGGAATGGTAGCGAGTGAGGGTCCGTCCGTCTCACAAAACGGCATAACACCTGTGAAACAGTGCATATAATTTACTAATAATCAAATTACGTAAGCAATTTAAGGACGAAACTAAGCCATTCGGTGCAATTCATTCCTTATAACAGTACGTTGGGACCAAACGCTGCACATTAAATTGAGTATCTCGTAGGATGGACAACGAGTCTCTAGGCGTATCTGCGCCCAGAGTCCATTGCTGTTAACTGGAAGAGTGATCTGAAAGGGGAGTTGGAACATAGTAAAAGGCGAGGTAATACGCACGTTATCGGTCAAGAGCAATCAAGAACGATAGGGGTAGTTCTTAATATTTACGAAAGAACACATTGCGTAATACATAAACTCGCAGCGGATAGCTTGGACCAAAAGACATACTCATCGGCCTTAGCAAGCAGGTGTTGGGACCAAAAGTCCGAAGTCCAAGAGCCAAGTAAGAGCACACAACCAGCAAACAGCAGATTTAACGCACTACCAACGAACGTGAGCTGCACCATCAAGAGAGGCAAGGAAAACGAACGGCATGTTCTCCATCGGCAACAAGAGGGACGAGGGCTCGCAGGCCAGAGAGCTTCAGAGGCTGAGGCGCCAGGACCTGCTGGAGCTGCTGCTCGAGCAGATGGGCGAGGCGGACTCGCTGGCGGGGGAGCTCTCCGCGAGCGAGGCGCGCGTCGCCGAGCTCGAGGCGCTGATCCCCGCGCTCGAGGAGGAGCTTTACTCCCTGCCAGCCGAGGAATACCGCAAGGGCGCCGAACTGCAGCAAAAGATTTCCGCCGCCGAGGAGGAGCTGCTCTCCCTCTACGGCGAGGAAGAACAAAACGGATAAAACAGATAAAAACGGTTAGAAACGGTTACGAAAGGAACCCGAAAAGGAGGAAGCTATGGGACTGTTTATCGATGATCAAAAGATCATTCGCGCAAACGAGGACAAGGACGTCGCCTATCTCTGCACGGCGGAGGATTCGGTCGCCGGGGATATGCTCCGCTCGCTGCTCGCCGACGCGGGGATCCCCTGCATGATCAAGGACCGCACCTTCGGCGGGACGCTCCGGGTCCTCTCCGGTTTTACCGGCTGCGGATGCGACGTGTTTGTCGAGCGAGCCAGACTCGCCGAGGCGCGCGAGCTGGCGGAGGCGTATACCTCCGCGACCGTCCTGCCGGCGGACGGGGAGACTCCGCCGCCCGAGCCGGAGCAGGACGAAAAAAAC
>CACZCK010000015.1 GCA_902779675.1 uncultured Coriobacteriaceae bacterium
GCCCCACACACAATGTCGGCATCCCGTCCGCCAGATCTGCATTGCCTCAACAAGCATTCGATATCCGGCCTGAAAAGGCAACAACTAGAAGATAGGAGACACCATGTCCGTCATTCCCGCAGAGCTCAGCTACACCACGACCCATGAGTGGGTGAGCATCGAGGGCGACACCTATACCATCGGCCTCACCGACTATGCCCAGAACGCCCTGGGCGACCTCGTCTTTGTCAACCTGCCGCAGGAGGGCGACGAGGTCGTGAACGGAGAGGCCTTTGCCGACGTCGAGTCGGTCAAGGCGGTGTCGGACGTCTACAGCCCCGTGACCGGCACGGTGGTGCAGGTCAACGAGGAGCTGCTGGATGCTCCCGAGGCCATCAACGAGGATCCGTACAACGCGTGGCTGGTGCGTGTGGATGAGGTCAGCGAGGTGGGAGACCTCCTTGACGCCGACGCCTACGAGGCTCATTGCGAACAGGAGGCGTAGTCCTCATGGGCAGCTACCTTCCCGAAACCGACGAGGGCCGCGCGGGCATGCTGGCGACGCTGGGCTTCGGTGAGTGCGAGGAGCTCTTCTCCGTCGTGCCTCCCGAGGTTCGCTGCGGTACGCTCGACCTGCCCGAAGGCCGCTCGGAGCTCGAGGTCGTTGCGCACATGGAGGACTTGGCGCGCAAGAACCTGCGCTTTGGCACGGTGCTCCGTGGCGCCGGCGCCTACCGGCATCACATCCCCTCGATCGTGCGATCCGTCACCTCGAAGGAGGAATTCCTGACTGCCTATACGCCCTACCAGGCCGAGATCAGCCAGGGCGTGCTGCAGTCGATCTTTGAGTACCAGACGCAGGTCTGCGAACTCACCGGCATGGACGTCTCGAACGCAAGCGTCTACGACGGTGCCACGGCCGCGGCCGAGGGCGTGCTGATGTGCCGCGACCGCAGGTGCAGCGAGGTCGTCGTCGCCGAGACCGTGAACCCCGACGTCATGACCGTCATCAAGACCTACTGCGCGAGCCGTGACGTTCCCGTCGTGACCGTCCCGGCCGCAAGCGACCTTGCGACGGACCTTGCCGCGCTGCGCGAGGCGGTTGGCCCCGCCACCGCGGCGGTCTACGTGCAGAGCCCCAACTACCTGGGCGTCATCGAGGACATGGACGGCATCGTGGCAGCCTCCCACGAGGCTGGCGCCAAGGTCGTCATGGGCTTCAACCCGATCTCGCTCGGCATCCTGCGCACCCCCGGCGAGTACGGTGCCGACATCGCGGTGGCAGAGGGCCAGCCGCTCGGGCTCCCGCTGGGCTTCGGAGGCCCCTACCTGGGCATCATGGCTACCACCAAGGCGCTCATGCGCAAGCTCCCCGGACGCATCGTGGGCGAGACCACCGATGCCGAGGGCAGGCGCGCCTTCGTGCTCACCCTGCAGGCCCGCGAGCAGCACATCCGTCGCGAGAAGGCCTCGTCCAACATCTGCTCCAACGAGGCGCTGTGCGCCATGACGGCCTCGGTGTACCTAGCGGCGGTGGGCCCGGAGGGGCTCGCCCAGGTCGCGCGGCTTTGCGCGGGCCATGCGCACTACCTTGCGCAGCGGCTGGCAGAGCTCGGGTTTGCGCCCATGAGCGACAGGCCCTTCTTCAACGAGTTCCTCACCACCTGTCCCGTGGACGCGAGCCAGCTGGTCGACGGGCTTGCCAAGCGTGGGATCCTGGCGGGACTCCCCACCCACGACGGGATCCTGTGGTGCGCCACCGAGCTCAACACGCGTGCGGAGATCGATCGCGTCGTCTGCGCCATCAAGGAGGTGTGTGACCGATGAAGCTTCTCTTTGAACGGAGCGTCGCAGGTCGCAGGCAGACCATCTTTCCCGACCTCGATGTGCCCGAGGTCACATACGACAAGGCGCTCCTGCGCGAGGACGCCCCGCGCCTGCCCCAGATGGCAGAGGTGGACCTGGGCCGTCACTACACCGAGCTCGCCAAGCAGACCCACGGGGTCAATGACGGCTTCTACCCGCTCGGATCGTGCACGATGAAGTACAACCCGCGCGTGAACGAGCAGGTCGCGGCGCTGCCGGGCTTCACCGATATCCACCCGCTCCAGCCCGAGGCGACCGTCCAGGGATGCCTGGGCGCCATGCACGAGCTCGAGGGCATGCTGGCCGAGATCTGCGGCATGGACGCCATGACCCTGCAGCCTGCGGCCGGAGCCCACGGCGAGTACACGGGCCTGCTCCTGATCCGCGCGCACCATCTGGCCAACGGCGACACGGCGCGCACCAAGATCATCGTCCCCGACTCCGCGCATGGCACCAACCCCGCGAGCGCGGTCATGGCCGGCTTCACGGTGGTGTCGGTGCAAAGCGATGCGCAGGGAGGCGTCGACCTCGACGCGCTCCGTGCGGCCGTGGGACCCGACACGGCGGGCCTCATGCTCACCAACCCCAACACGCTGGGCCTCTTTGACCCCAACATCGTGCAGATCTGCCAGATCGTCCACGAGGCGGGCGGCCTGTGCTACTACGACGGCGCGAACCTCAACGCCGTGATGGGCCATGCGCGTCCCGGCGACATGGGCTTCGACTGCGTGCACGTCAACCTGCACAAGACCTTCTCGACCCCGCATGGCGGTGGCGGCCCGGGTTCCGGCCCGGTGGGATGCAAGGCGTTTCTGGCGCCGTACCTTCCCGACCCGCGCGTGGTCGAGCGCCCGGACGGCAGCCTGACCCTTTCGTGCGGCGAGCGGAGCGTGGGCAAGGTCCGCAGCTTCTACGGCAACTTCCTCGTGGCGGTGCGCGCGCTTGCCTACATCCTCACCCTTGGCCGCGAGGGCATTCCCGAGGCCTCCGCGTCGGCCGTGCTCAATGCCAACTACCTCGCGCACCTTCTGGCCGAGGCAGGCTACGCGCTTCCGTACGGCGAGCGCTGCATGCACGAGTTCGTCATCGACGCGGGGCCGCTCAAGGCTGAGACGGGCGTCTCGGCCATGGATGTCGCCAAGCGCCTGCTCGACTTTGGCATCCATCCGCCAACCATGTACTTCCCGCTGATCGTGCACGAGGCGCTCATGGTGGAGCCCACCGAGACCGAGAGCCGCGAGACGCTGGACGAGTTCGTCGGCTTCATGACGCGCATCCTCGAGGAGGCGCACGAGGACGGCGAGAGGCTACATGGCGCCCCGTTTGCCTGCCCCATCGGAAGACCCGACGAGGTCAAGGCAGCTCGCAAGCCGCATCTGCGCTACGAGTTCGACGAGGAGGGCTGATGCCCCGGGCACCGCGCTGCATAGAGAGCTCATCGACCGACCCGTACACCAACCTCGCCATCGAGGCGTGTCTCATGCGTTCTGCCAGGGAGGGGGAGCCCATCCTCTATCTCTGGCAGAACGAGCGGACGGTGGTCATCGGGCGAAACCAGTGCGCCTCGGCAGAGTGCGACGTCGAGCGGCTCGAGCGCGACGGCGGGCACCTTGCCCGCAGGCGCTCTGGCGGCGGGGCTGTCTATCACGACCTGGGCAACCTCAACTTCACGTTCGTCACCACGGCGGGCGAGTACGACCAGGACGAGCAGACCGGCGTGATCCTTGACGCCGTGCGTTCGCTGGGCATCGCTGCCGAGCGCACCGGCCGCAACGACCTGGTGGTCGACGGCGGTCGCAAGTTCTCTGGCCATGCCTACCAGCACACCGGTGCGGCCAGCTGCCACCACGGCACCATCATGGTGGCGGTCGACGTCGATGCGCTCGGCCGCTATCTCACCGTGAGCCCCCTCAAGCTGCAGGCCAAGGGCGTGCGCTCGGTGCGCTCCCGCGTCACCAACCTGCGGGAGCTGAACCCGGGGCTCATGGTCGCCGCGCTCAAGGACGCCCTGCGGGCATCCTTTGCCAACCGCGTGGGGGGACCCGTCACGCAGGGGGACGTGCGCGAGCTGGACCAGCGGGAACTCGCACGCGAGCGAGAGCGCTTCTGCTCCCGCGCCTGGCTCTACAAGGGGGAGCGAAGGTTTGGGGAGAGCCGCCAGTCCCGCTTTGGCTGGGGAAGCGCGCGCGTCGACCTCACCCGCGAGGATGGCGTCATCCGTGACCTCGTGGTCTTCTCGGATGGGCTTGAGGCCGAGCGCATCGAGGCGATCCCCGGGCTCCTCGTGGGGGCCAAGGATGCGCCAGAGGAGCTGGTGCGCAGGCTTCGGGCGGGTGGCTTCTCGGAGGATGTGGCCGCCGACGTGGCGCGTCTGGTCGCAGGGTGATGGACGAGCATCTGGCAGGGGCAGTACGCCAGCCGCACGACGGCTGGGAAAGGAGCACATCATGACCTATGACGTCGCCATCGTGGGCGGAGGGCCGGGAGGCTACACCGCGGCGGAGGAGGCGGCCCTGCGTGGGCTCTCCGTCGTCCTGTTCGAGCGGGACCTCGTGGGCGGCACCTGCCTCAACCGCGGATGCATTCCCACCAAGGCATTGCTCCATGACGCCACGCCCCATGCGAGCCTCTCCGACATGCACGCACGCAAGCAGGCGGTGGTCACCCAGCTGCGCGGCGGCATCGAGAAGCTGCTCAAGCAGCGCAAGGTCGCGGTCGTGCATGGCCAGGCGACCATCGTCTCGCTAGGTGTCGTGGCGTGCGAGGGCCAGACGTACGAGGCACGCGACATTGTCGTCGCCGCGGGGTCCGTGCCGGCCACGATACCCGTCGCGGGCATCGACCTGCCGGGCACCTACACCTCGAACGACCTCCTCGAAGGCGAGGGCGTCGGGCTCTCCTCGCTGGTCGTCATCGGCGGCGGGGTCATCGGCGTGGAGTTTGCCACCATGTATGCCCAGCTTGGCGCACACGTGACCATACTCGAGGCGACCGAGCGCATCCTGCCGCCCATGGACAGGGAGATTGCCCAGCGCGTGACGATGCACCTCAAGAAGCGCGGGGTGAAGGTCGAGACGTCCGCCCGCGTCATGGGCATCGAAGGCGAGCCCGGATCCATGCAGGTGCGCTATGTCGACAGGCGCGGCAACTCGGGTGTAGCCGAGGGCGAGGGCGTGCTCGTGGCCTGCGGCAGGCGCGCCAACGCCGAGGGCCTCTTCTCCCCAGACGTCCAGCCGGAGCTCTCGCGTGGAGCCCTGGTCTGCGACGAGGCCGGCCGGACGAGCGTGGAACGCCTCTGGGCTATCGGTGACGTGGTGGCGGGCACCGTACAGCTTGCCCACGTCGCGGAGGCGCAGGCGCGCAACGTCATCGCATCGATCTGTGGCGACGAGCCACCGGTGGAGACGGGCATCATTCCCTCCTGCGTCTACACGTCGCCGGAGGCTGCGTCCGTTGGCCTCACCGAGGACGAGGCGAAGGCGCGCGGGATCGCGGTGCGGACGGGCAAGGCGCTCACGGGCGCAAACGGCAAGTGCCTGGTCGAGGAATCCGAGAGCGGCTACGTCAAGCTGGTTGCCGATGCCCAGACCGGCGTCATCGTGGGCGCGCAGCTCGTCTGCCCGCGCGCGACCGACCTGGTGGCGGAGCTTGCGCTGGCCATCTCGCTCGGGTGCACCGCTGCCCAGCTCGCGCGCGTCATCCATCCGCATCCCACGGTGAGCGAGATGGTCTCGTCGGCAGCGAGGGCCCTCGCGCGCTAGCCATACGGGCTGGCCCGTGAGCCTGGAGCTGGCCTAGGCGTCGGGGTTCAGCAGGGCCGTGAGCTCGTCGGGGGAGAGGTGATGCCTCCTGCCGCAGAAGTGGCAGTAGACCTCGGCTGTCTCGCCCTTCTCGACCATGTCGCGCAGCTCGTCCTCGCCCAGCGCGAGCACGGCGCGCGACGCCCGTTCTTCGTTGCAACCACAGTGGAACTCCGCCGGCATGACCTCGAGCTCCTGGTAATCGAGTCCGCGGAGGATGTGCTCCAGGATCGCGGTGGGGGTCATGCCCTCCTCGAGCAGGTTGGTGACCGAGCTTACGCCCTGCAGGTTGCGCTCGAGCTCGTCGACGAGGAAGGGCTCGTAGCCGGGCATGAGCTGCACGATGAAGCCGCCCGCCTGGCGGATGGACGTGTCGGTGTCCACCAGCACGCCCACACCCACCGACGTGGGTACCTGGTCGCTGAGCGAGAAGTGCGCAGCGAGGTCGTCGCCGATCTCGCCAGTCACCAGCTCAGTCTGGCTGGAGTAGGGCATCGACGAAGGCATGTCGCGCACCACGGTGAGCGTGCCCCTGCCCAGGCCGCCACCCACGTCGAGCTTGCCCCGCCCGTTGAGCGGCAGCCACACGTGCGGATCGTTGGCAAAGCCCTTGACCTGGCCGTGGTTGTTGGCCGTCACCGTGAGTCCGCCGATGGGCCCGTCGCCGCGCACCTCAAGCGTGATCAGCTCGTCGGGGTTCTTGAACAGGGCGCCCATCATGAGGCCCGCCATCATCAGCCGCCCGAGCGCAGCGCTTACCAGCGGGCTGGTGCCGTGGTTCTCGTGGGCGGTCTGTACAGTCTGACGTGCGGTGACAGCGATGGCGCGTACCATGCCGTCGGCCGCCGTGCCGCGCACCATGTGGTCGCCGCGGCGGATGCGAGCGTCGGCGAGGTCAATGACGTCTGCGGGCATGACGGGCTCCTAGGCGGTCTCGTTGCGGACAAAGAAGTCGTGGGCGTTGCTCCAGAACATGCGGTCTGCGAGATCTTTGCCAAAGCGCGCGGCCACCAGCTCGTGGAAGGGCGCCACCTTCTCGCAGGCGTCCAGCCACTCTGGCGTCTCGGAGCCGTCGAAGTCGCTGCCCAGGGCAATGGCACCCTCGCCACCCAGGTCGAGGAAGCGCTCGATATGCGCGGCCAGCTCGTCGAAGGTCACCTCGCCGTCGGGCGGGGCGTCAAAGCCGGTCACGCGGTCGGAGATGAAGCCGCGGAAGTAGTTGATGCCCACCACGCCGCCGGCGTCGACGATGGCGCGGAACTGGTCGTCGGTGAGGTTGCGTTCGTGGCCGCAGACGGTGCGGGCGTTGGAGTGGCTGGCGGCAAAGGGACGCCGCGCCGCTCGAGCCACGTCCCAGAAGCTCTCGTCGTTGAGGTGGCTCACGTCCACCACCATACGGCGGTCCTCGAGCGCGCGCAGGGCCTCGTGGCCGTAACTCGTGAGCCCGCCCTGCGCCTGGCTGCCGTGAGCGATGGGGTTGGCGGCGTTCCAGGTGAGCGTGACCATCTTGACGCCGTCTGCGGCGGCTTCGTCGATGAGCTCGATGCTTTGGAGTGGGAGCCCGTTCTCGATGGTGAGCAGCGCGGCGACCTTGCCCGCCTCGAGCGCTGCGTCGATGTCGCGCGCGTCACGGACCTGCGCCACGGGGCCGTCGGGCGAGGTGTGGGCGGCAAACCAGTTGCGTGCGCCGCGGTAGAACTCGAGCGCCGTCATGCCAAAGGCGGCCAGGTCGTCGGGGACCCAGATGGCGTAGCACTGGCACCAGGGGCAGGGTATGCGGTCCGCGGCCAGCTGGATGGAGTTGTGGACCAGGTCTCCGCCGCGCGCGCCTTGCACGTATTCGGAGAAGGCGCCGTAGTCGGCATAGGCGAGCGAGTCGATGGTGTCGCAGTGCAGGTCAAAGACGCGCATGGGGCTCCCTTCGGGTTGTGCCGCAGCGGCAACGGTACAATGGGGTGCGTACAGCATCCTACGCCAAAGGGGGTCGCCGTGGGCGGGCATCCTACCATCAAGCTCATCCTCTCCGACATCGACGGAACGCTGCTCCCCTTTGGGCAGAAGGTGGTCTCGCCGCGCGTGATCGCCGCGTTTCATGTCGCCATTGAGGCGGGGATCCATGTGGGGCCAGCCAGCGGACGCGGGATCAGCCATGTGGTGCCTTCGTTTGGCGGCGACGAGGCCTGCGTGGCAACGGCGCTGGGCACCAACGGCATGCAGGTCTACCTCGATGGCGAGCTCATCCACGAGGAGCACCTCGCGCGTGCGGCGCTGATGCACGTGGTGGAGGTCATTGGCGAGGTGCCGGGTACGGGGGCCATCGTCTTTGACGGGGGCACGCCGCTTCTGGTCGCGGGCTCGCGCGAGGACCTGGCGCTCAGCTTTCCGATGTATGCCGAGCAGGCGCTCGATGCCACGCGCATGCCGGAGATTCCCATCGTCAAGATGAACGTCTTCTGCACCGGCGACATGGCCGACACGCAGCGCCTCTTTGAGCTGCTCTGCCGCGAGGTGCCGGAGCTGGACTTTAACGTGCCACTGGCGCGGTTCCTCAACATCACGCCCAAGGGTTACAGCAAGGTCTCGGGCATCCGCGTGCTCTGCGAGCAGCTCGGGATTGGCATCGACCAGGTGGTGACCTTCGGCGACGGCGGCAACGACCTCGAGATGATCGCCGAGGTGCCCAATGGCGTGGCAGTGGCGGGAGCGGTGCCCGAGATTGCCGCAGCCGCTCGCTGGCACGTGGGGCCTTGTGAAGAGGATGCCGTGCCCGCTGCGATCGAGGCCCTGGCGGCAGGGGAGTGGCCGTTCGAGCGCTAACCTCGCCTGACGCAAAGGGGTGTCCTCGCGGCAGGGAAGCTTGTCAAAAAAGGGAACAAATGTTCTTGACAAAGTAACCATCTGTGCTTAAACTACTTATGTGCCTCAGTAGCTGACGCGAGGCATACCCGTTAGAGGTGCACGGGTAGGCATTGAGAGAGATTCGCTGCGCGTGACGTTCCGGCAGTGTTCTCGCAAGGAGACTGGTCATATTCCTTCGAGACGCTAGGGGGCGTAGTATGCCGTGGCCGTAGCACCATTCTCTAGTAATTACAAATTTGATTTCCAAGCAGGCGTTGAAGCATGCCGGCTGGGCATTGGCTAGAGAAGGAGTCTTCTATGGGTGAGATGTATTCCGTATCAAGCGTGGCATTGGGTATGGATGCAAGCTATCTGCAGGAGTACAGGGATCGCTACGACCGTGTCTGCAAGCGTCTCCTGTCGGAGAAGATCATCCTCGCCTGGATCCTACACGACTGTCTGGACGAGTTTTCCGAGGTCGATCCACAAGAGATTGCCGAGACCCTCATAGAGGGAGAGCCCGAGATCGGTACCGTGGCACTTCATGCAGGTGAGGCTATCTCTCCTCGCATCACCGGCCTCCAGACAGAGGATTCGAGCGTGGATGAGGGTACCGTATGGTTTGACATTCGCTTCAAGGCGCTCTTGCCCACAACGAGCGAGTCGGTGGCCATGTTCGTGAACATTGAGGCGCAAAACGACTTCTACCCTGGCTATTCGCTGCTTCAGCGGGCCACGTATTACTGTGCTCGCATGATCTCTTCTCAGTACGGCCGCACGTTTGTCCATTCGCATTGCGAGCACCTGCAGAAGGTCTGCTCGATATGGATCTGCCCAAATCCGCCCGCGTGCTTTCGCAACACAATAACCCGCTACGCCATGGCCGAGCAGCAGATTGTGGGCCGGGCGACAGCCCCAAAGAACGAGTATGATTCGCAAGAGATCGTCCTCGTCTGTCCCGATGGAGACCGCCAGCAACCCGGAGACGGTATCCTGAGGCTGTTGGGCACGCTGATTGCCTCCGAGCAGGACTTGGCCACCAGAAAGACGGTGATCGAGGGCGAGTTTGGGATACCCATGTACGAGCGGCTCTCTGACGAGGTGGACGAGATTTTGAACCTGAGCAAGGGAGTTATGGAAAAGGGAATGGAGCGCGGCTACGAGAAGGGGCTCGAGCAGGGGTTTGCACAAGGCCAAGAGCTCGGTATCAAGAAGGGCATAGAGCGGGGCATCGAGCGGGGTATAGAGCAGGGCATCGAGCAGGGCATACAGCAGGGCAAGACCCGGCAGACCAAGCTGATAGCCCTTCTGGCTGACGAGCTCGCCAAAGCCGATCGCTCGGATGAGCTTGTGCAGGCGCTACACGACGAAGCGCTCCTTGCTCGACTGCTCGAAGAATATGGCATAGAACAGTAGAACCAGCCTAGGTGCAGCCGAGTATTTCGGCTGAACCTAAGCTCAATCGAAAATACCGTATACGTGCAGGTCTGACTGTGCTACCATGCGCTCTTAGGCGATGACGGAGAGGTCTCGCACTCGCGTGAGGGGCGGACAGAGAGGGCGTCCATCGGTTGAGAGATGCCCACGGTCCTCGAGAGCGGGAGTTCACTCCACCAGCTGCGACCTGAACGCGCGCTCACCTGCGCCAGTAGGCAAGCCGTCAACCCCACGACACGGGGCACAGGGGTTGCAAGACCCTTACGAGCGGACATGCACGAGAGAAAACGTGCAGGTCAAACAAGGTGGTACCGCGGATTACTCCGTCCTTGTGCATGTTGGCACAAGGACGGTTTTTGTTTTCGAAAGGGGTAGACATGGCACTATCCGAAGACCTCAAGGCCATTGAGGCCCAGGTTGTGGAGGGCGTCAAGGGCGTCCAGGACATGAAGGCGCTGGAGGACCTGCGCATCCAGGTGCTCGGCAAGAAGGGCCAGCTCACGGCCCTCATGCGCATGATGGGCAAGATTCCCGCGGAGGAGCGTCCGGCCATGGGCCAGCTGGCCAACACCGTGCGCGCCAACGTGGAGACCGCCATCAAGCAGCGCAAGCTCGAGCTCGGCCGTGAGGTGCTCGCCAAGAAGATGGCCGCCGAGGCCGCTGACGTCACGCTGCCGGGCCGCACACTCTCGCTGGGCACGCAGCACCTCATTACGCAGATTCGCGAGGAGATCGAGGACATCTTCTGCGGTCTGGGCTACATCGTGGCCGACGGTCCCTACGTGGAGACCACCTGGTACAACTTCACCGCGCTCAACGCCCCGGCCGATCATCCCAGCCGCAGCGCCCGCGACTCCTTCTACGTGGTGGACAACGCACCCGAGGGCAAGGAGCCCCTGGTGCTGGGCGACTCCGACGTGCTGCTGCGCACCCAGACCTCGGGTATGCAGGTGCACTTCATGGAGCAGAACAAGCCGCCCATCTACATGATCTGCCCGGGTACGGTCTTCCGTCCCGACACCGCCGACGCCAACCACCTGCCGCAGTTCAACCAGGTAGAGGGCCTCGTGGTCGACGAGGGCATCACCTTCGGCGACCTCAAGGGCACGCTCGACTACTTCACGCGTGAGATCTTTGGCAAGGACCGCGCCACGCGCTACCGTCCGCACTTCTTCCCGTTCACCGAGCCCAGCTGCGAGGTCGACGTGAGCTGCGGCGTATGCCACGGCAAGGGCTGCCGCTTCTGCAAGAACACCGGCTGGCTCGAGATCCTGGGCTGCGGCATGGTTGACCCCAACGTGCTGGAGAACTGCGGCATCGACAGCGAGAAGTACACCGGCTTTGCCTTTGGCATCGGTGTGGAGCGCGTCGCCGCCCTGCGCTACGACCTGCCCGACCTGCGCATGCTCATGGAAGGTGACATGCGCTTCCTGCGCCAGTTCTAGCCCCTTTTTGTCCGTTCGACCGTCTGGGACGGTTCTCTACGGACGAAAGTACGACCAGGGAGAACCGTCCCAGACGGTCGAAACCCTGGCAGCGTGAAGAAACCGAATCGCGTACAAGAAAGGCAACAAGATGCGCGTCTCATATGAATGGCTCAAGGAAATGGTGGACCTGCCCGACGACCCGCAGGACTTGGTGGCGGAGTTCGTGCGCACGGGCACCGAGGTCGAGGGCGTCGAGGATACCGGCGCCTCCCTCAAGAACGTGGTGACGGGCCACGTGCTGGAGGCCGTGCCGCACCCCGACTCCGACCACATGAAAGTGTGCACGGTCGACGTGGGCGCCCGCAACACCGATGCCGACGGCAACCCCGTGCCGCTCCAGATCGTCTGCGGCGCCCCCAACATGCGCACCGGCCTCAACGTGGCCGTTGCCATGATCGGCGCCGTGCTGCCCGGCGACTTCGAGATCAAGAAGAGCAAGCTGCGCGGCGTGGAGTCCTGCGGCATGTGCTGCTCGGGTCGCGAGCTTGGTCTGGACAACGACCACAGCGGCATCATGGAGCTGCCCGAGGGCGTCGAGCCCGGTCAGGACTTTGCCCAGTGGGCTGGCATCGGCGACACGGTGATCGACTGCGAGATGACCCCCAACCGCCCCGACTGCCTGTCGATGACGGGCGTGGCCGTGGAGGTCAGCGCCATGCTCGACGAGGACACCCACTTTGACCTGCCCAAGATCGCCGAGGAGCAGGGCACCCCGACCGCAGACCTCGTGGATGTGCGCATCGACGACCCGGTGCTCTGCCCGCGCTACACCGCCCGCGTGGTGCGCGGCGTCAAGATTGGCCCGAGCCCCGACTGGCTGGCCAAGCGCGTCATGGCCGCCGGCGCTCGTGCCATCAACAACGTGGTGGACGTCACCAACCACGTCATGTTCCTCACGGGCCAGCCGCTGCACGCCTTTGACCTGGGCAAGCTCACCGAGGTCGACGGTAAGCGCCACATCGTGGTGCGCGCGGCCCGCGACGGCGAGGTGCTCACCACTCTCGACGGGCAGGAGCGTACGCTGACCTCCGAGAACACCGTCATCTCCGACGGCGACGACCGCGCTGTGGCGCTGGCCGGCGTCATGGGCGGCCTCAACTCCGAGATCGACGAGAACACCGTGGACGTGCTGCTGGAGAGCGCCGCGTTCAACTCGGGCAACATCAGCCGCACCAGCCGCATGCTCGACCTCATGAGCGAGGCCTCCATCCGCTACGAGCGCGTCGTGGACCCCAACGGCTGCGCCTCGGTGAGCGACATTGCCGCCGCCCTCTTTGAGAGCTGCTGCGGTGCCACCGTGTGCCCGGGCATGGTTGACGCCTACCCCGCGCCCGCTGCCGCTCCCAAGATGGGCTTCCGTCCCGACCGCGCGCGCCTCATCGGCGGCGCTCCCATCGAGGACGACTTCATGGCCAGCCGCCTGGAGCGCCTGGGCTGCACCGTGGTGCGCACGAGCGAACAGAGTTGGGACGTGACCGCCCCCACCAACCGCCCCGACCTCACTCGCGAGATCGACCTCATCGAGGAGGTCGTGCGCCTCTACGGCGAGGGCGACATCGAGCCCACGCTGCCTGCCGCGCGCAACCATGCCGGCGGATTGACCCCCGATCAGCAGCGCATGCGCACCATCGGCGCCACCATGCGCGCCTGCGGCCTCTCCGAGACCAGCACCTACTGCTTCGCCGACCCGCGCGACCTGGAGCGCCTGGGCATGCCCGACGAGGGCAAGGGCGTGCCGGTCAAGATCATCCGTCCGCTGGTGGCCGACCAGAGCGAGATGCGTCGCGACCTGATTCCGGGGCTGCTGCGCGCGGTTGCCTTCAACAAGGACCACGGCGTGGCTAACGTGCACCTCTACGAGATCGGCCGCGTGCTGTACGGCCGTCCCAACAAGAGCCTGCCCAAGGAGCCCACGTACGTGGCGGGCGTGCTGAGCGGCCGCTGGGACGACGATGCGTGGAACGCCAAGTACCACAAGCTCGACTTCTTTGACGCCAAGGGCGTGGTGGAGCAGCTGCTGGCCACCCTGCGCATCACCAAGGTCAAGTACAAGCCGGCCGATCCCGAGCACTACGGCTGGCTGCAGCCCGGTCGCGCCGCCGAGGTCATTGCCCAGAACCAGACCATCGGCTGGATCGGCAACATCCATCCCACGTCGCTGGAGCGCTTTGGCGTGAGCGATGCCGTGGTGGCCTTCGAGCTGTCGGTGGACACGCTGCTCAAGCTGGCCACCAAGCAGCTGCCCTACCAGGACGTGCCCACCCTGCCAGGTGTGGACGTCGACCTGGCCATCGTGGTCGACGAGTCCGTGACCTACGAGATGCTGGTCCAGCGCATCACGAGCGCCGGTGGCAAGCTGCTCAAGGACGTGCGTCTCTTTGACGTGTACCGCGACCCGGTGCGCGTGGGCGCTGGCAAGAAGAGCATGGCCTTCTCGCTGACCTACCGTGCCGACGATCGCACCCTCACCTCCGAGGAGGTCGAGAAGGCACACGCCAAGCTGGTGACCAAGGTCATGAAGAGCACCGGCGGCGAGGTCAGGTCGTAAGGGACTGCTTCGCCAACAACGCTGCGATACGGTGGCGACCCCTCCTGCCTGCGGGCGAGAGGGGTCGCCTTCTTGTGTCGATGCTCACCGGTGCTGCGATTGGCACGGACGTGAAACCATTGCCAGCGGGCACCGTGCTACCATAGGCGCCATGCCGAGCTGGAACATACATACCGCGCACGTGGAGCGCCTCCTTCGCGAGGAGGACCCCTCTGCGCTGGGCATTGCCGACGTCAATGCCTTCCTGTTTGGCAACCTGGTGCCCGACATCTACGTGGGCTACATGGTGCCTAACCCCACGCGCAAGATCGAGTACCGCAAGACGCACTTTGCCGACCCGAGTTACGTGCCCGAGCCGCGCTATGGCGAGTTCTTCGAGCGCCATGCGGTGCCGTCGGCGGACGGGGACGGGCGCGTGAGTGACGTGGTGCTGGGGGCGTGGGCGCATCTCGTGGCCGACCACGTGTACAATGCGCGCTTCAACCGGCTGCTGGAGCGGCGAGGTCTGAAGCCCGGTACCCAGATTCGCATCCGCAAGCAGGGTGACTTCAACACCTTTGGTCGCACGCTCGACATCTCGATGGTGCCGCGGGTGACGCCCGAGCTCGTGGCGCAGTGCGCGGCATTTCCGCAGTACGCGGTGGACGAGCCCGACGTGCGGGCAACCTGCGAGGTCATGGAGCAGATCGTGGCCGACAATGCGGCGCAGCACGTGAGCGATCCCACCTACAGCCTGCTGGGCGACGAGTACTTTGCCGTTGTGCCTGGCGAGGTCGATGCCCTCGTTCGGGAGGGGCTGCACGAGTATGCCGCGGGAAGGCCCGATTGGGGGCGCCAGCGGTGAGCGCCCCTCTGACCAAGCGCGGGGGAGGGCCGCTCCACGCGCAGGTGGCAGACTACGTGCGCGAGAAGATCTACGCCCAGGAGTGGGGCGTCAACGAGCCGCTGCCCTCCGAGCACGAGCTGGCGCAGATGCTGGGGCTCTCGCGCGGAACGGTAAAGAAGGGCGTGCGCACGCTGGTGGACGAGGGGCTGCTCGTGCAGCAGCCGGGGCGCGGCACCTTTGTGACCAAGCCGGTCATGGCACGGCCGGCCTCGGGACATCTGCTGTCGTTTGCCGAGTCGATGGGCGAGGCGGGCATCGCGCACGTGACCAGCGTCATCACGCAGGAGGTGCGGCAGGCCTCTGCGCTCTGCGCCAAGCGGCTGCAGATAGGGGAGGGCGACGAGTACCTGTACCTGGAGCGCGTGCGCAGCGTGGATGGGCAGCAGGTGATGTACATCGAAAGCCACCTCAACCTGCGGGCTTGTCCGGGGCTGCAGGAGGCCGACTTCACGCGCGAGTCGGTGTTCGTGGCCATGGAGCGCACGAGTGGTCAGAGCATGGGTCGCTCCGAGGTGACCTACAGCGCCCGCGTGGCGGGTACGCGCCGGGGGAGTCTGCTGGCCTGCGACGAGCATGCGCCTGTGCTGCAGATGGAGCAGCTGGTGCACTTGGCCGACGGCACGCCCGTGGAGTGGGGCAGCGTGTGGCTACCCGCCAACCGCTGCGTGATCACGGGCGAAGCAAGCAGGTAGGAGTGCGGGTTGCGCTCGTAGCCGCAGTTGAAGTCTACTAATAACTCCAGTCGTAGGGGATGCAGTGCCACACTACGCGGCCGATGATAGAAAGGCTCGGAGCATCCTGATCCGCAGGGTCGATAGTCTGCCGCTCGAATGACGGGTCGGTCGAATCAGGTAGGAGCTCTAGACCGTAAGCGAGTCTACGCACGCGCCTGATAGCGGCGTCGCTCATTCCGACATGCAAGGCATAGGGCTGTCCGTCGTAATCGATGACCGTGTGGGGGTCGATAAGTGCGTAGCATCCGTTGGGTAGGATGCGGTTCATTGACTCACCCTCCACGCGTAGGAGGAAGGCATTTGGCCACCTGTCGCAGACGTCGATAGGAATGGGGTACATAGCCTCTGCGTCTGCCATCTCGAGCGGCTTTCCTGCAGAAATGGAACTATAGAGCGGCACGTTGACTGCATCAACCTGCGAAGTGTCGCTTTCGTTCATGCCGAGGAGATAAGCAACAGTGACATCAAGCACCTCGCTGAGCTGGGCAAGGACGCTTGACTTTATGTTGCGGGTGCCCTTCTCGTAGCGCTGGATCGTCTGTTGGGTCGTGCCCATGCGATCCGCAAGATCCTTCTGGGTCCATCCCTTTGCGTCGCGCGCTTCTCTAATCTTGTTCTGGCCCATTTTTCCTCCACACCGCTTGGGTGTAACTATTCATCATCCAGGCGTTGAGAGCAAACACCAAATTGGTGTATATTTACATTCTGATGGACACCGTAATGGTGTAACAGGAGGTAGCTTGGAAGATGACTTACGTAATGCTCGCATTCGCCGAGGCTTGACGCTCGAGCAAGCAGCGCTGAGGGTCGGTGTTCGTGCCGAGTTGCTCATGGAGTGGGAGGAAGGCGTGTCCGAGCCGCTGGGGTTTCAGCTACGGCGAATCGCGGAGGCGTATGGGTGCTCGCCAGACGAGTTGCTCGGGCTTCCAGAGCAGAGGTAGGGGGTGTGGGCTGGTTATGGTCTGCCATCTCGGTTGCATAACGATAAAGCTCATACAGAGCTTCACCATTCGTGAAATGAGTGCAGGAAAGTGCATGGGTTAAGAAGAGGCATATCTCAGGTGTAGGTACGTGATTCAAGGAGTGACCGAACATGACCCTAGAAGAAGCAATTGAGCTTGCTAACCAGGGCAATCTCGAAGTGATGACCACTCTAGCAGGCTACTACTACGACCACAATGAGTACAACGAGGCGAAAGCCTGGTACTGCCGAGCTGCCGAGGGAGGACTTGTCCAAGCCTTCATTCCTGCCGCATTGCTTACCAGCATGCTCTCACGTGCGACCCGAAAGGTCTCGGGCGGTGACGCGATACGCGACCAGGACGTAAATGATCTTACCCAGGCGCTGCAGTGGATTGACCGTGCCAAGGCGAATGGCTTGAGCACTGATGCAGACGGAGGCGTCATTCGCGAGCGTGCGCTCTGCGCATACGCTGCTTCGAAGAAGGACGGCACCTCTATCAGTGCTGAGAAAGCTATCGCATACCTCAAAGAGGGCTACGCGACTACAGATAAGACGCCGGAGGTGGAAATCTACCTTGCATTCGCCTTGTATGAGGCAGCGCATCTTTCTGCCGCCGACTCAAGCCTCTGCTTCAACCTATTGAGGCGTTGTTGCTCCTACACCGAGAAGGACGAGCCGGATGTCAACCTGGGCATCCTGGATGCATATCTCGGGTTCTGCTACCTCGAAGGCAAGGGATGCAATATAGACGACAACGCCGCCTATGAATGCTTCTTGAAAGCATGTCAGAAGGGCTTTGACTGCTCGGACATCCTTGGGAGCTTCAAGAAGAAGATGTTCGGCGGATACGTGTTTAAGAGGTAGTAACCATGGCTGTCGAATGCCCGGACTGCAAGGACGTGTCCACATACGCAACTGATGCCTATCGACCCTACTGTAAGCTCGCCAAGACCGAGATCAGCAGGGGACAGTTCGAGTACTACTGCAAGCGCTATCCAGAGTACAGGGACTGTCCTATACGCCGCGACTATTACGGCCGCTAGCCGACAGACGTACAAGACCGAATGGATGTAAGGACAATTATTATGCCTAGGTTCCCACAACCACTCTCACAAAACCCGTTCAATCAATGGAATACTCGCATAGGTGGTGCTGCAGGCATAGATCCTAGCGACCTGGTCGGTACCTTGAGCAAGGATGTCGTCGCAATCATGGGACGAGATTACGGCATCGATGTAAGTGCCTCAAAGACCGACATTACTGTTGGCGGACTTTTCAATAGCTCAACTTTCCCTGGTGTTGAGTTTTCTTTCAAACAACGTAGATTTGCACGCTATCTAGTCGGCATATCCAAGCAAGCTGCAATACTCAGTATTGATATCGTGCGTCAAGGCAAATTTGCAAATGATAGGTTTTCAGAAACCGAAGAGATTTATACCAGTGCGCTGCTACAGACCATCGTTGCCGTTATTGAGGGATGGACCGACTCAGGGCAGGAGAGTCAGACTGTATCAACACATGCGGGTGACGAAGACGATGACAACCTTAAGCAAAAGATTAACGAATGTATTGGCGCCCGCGAGTATGAACAAGCCTTGAAATATGCGGATGAATTCGTTGCACGACATCCAAATGAGGCCATTGCATTCTTCTACAGGGGCAGCGCTCTATCATTTATCGACCTTGAGGCAGCGGTTACTGCATACGAAATTGCCGAGCAGCTTGGAGAAGCTGAGAGGTTTCCCGATCGAATCATCATGATGTTTGCGCTTGACAGAGCCGAGTGCCTTTACAAGCTACATCGATACAACGAGGCATTACCGATATACGAGAAGTGGTACCAAGGAGTCAATGATGGCTTATATGACTTATCTGATATGCCCTTGATGGTTTACTGCCTTACGCTGCGACGACTTGATGACTATGACAAGGCTGCACAAATTGCAGCTATGCACAGCCCAGTTGATGGTAGCAACAAACAGATGTTTGATGATCTGCGGAAGGAGATGACAGAGCGTATCTCTCCAGCCGAAAGCGTGTTTAAGCTTTAGCGCTTCATTTTGTCGCCTATCTTGTCGGCGGTTCCCGATCTTCCCGATATGCCGCAAGTGCTGCGAACGGTAATGAAAAAAGTAGCATGAGTATACGAAAGGATTAAAGCTATGCCCAAGTACTCAAAACCGCTTGCCCAGAATCCATTCCATCAGTGGGGCACCCGCATCGGTGGGGCAGCTGGAATTGATCCCAAAGATCTGGCAGACAAGCTTGCCGAAGAGGTCAAGGACGTCATGAGCAATAACTTTGGTATCGACGTCAACGCGACCAAGACTGATGTCACCGTCGGTGGCCTCTTCAATAGCACGACCTTCCCTGGCGTTTCCTTCACTTTTAAGGGCCACACTGACTGGGCCGGATACCTCGTCGGTATCAACAAGAAGGCGGCAATCATCACCGTCGATGTCGTGCAACAGGGGTCTCCCTCTAAGGCCGTCCAGCGCATGAACGAAGCGGAGAGCAAAGGTGCGTTTTCGTTTACCGGGGCGCTCCAGCGCGCTATGACTGATCAGGATGCCGTGGAAACCGAGCGCATGTACTACGGAACGCTGCTCCAAGTTATCACTGAGGTCGTGAACGGCTGGATGGAGTAACCAGGTTCATGACCAATAGACGGGGAACTACTCACAGCGGAATTGATTGCAGTGGGTAGTGATAGTTAGCTATACGAGGAAAGGAAAGAAAATGCCGTTCGTTATCGAAAAGCAGCAGCTCAACGCTTTGAGCGCTACCGTATCCGACGTCCATACCAACGCCGTCGTCGCCATGGGCGAGTGTCCTGGCGGTCGCTGTGGGAATAACTGCAGCGGAACCTGCGCCTGGTCGCCGTGCACCAACCTTTGTGCCGCAACAAGTCATTAGCGTTAGGGGCCCAGCTTGCAGGAGGCAAAGATCCAGAGGAATCCGGGGAGCATCACGCTGACCCTCACGGACGCCTGTAACCTCAGGTGCTCGTACTGCTACGAACACCACAAGTCGACTAACAGGATGTCCTTCGAGACCGCGAGGGACATCCTCGACAGGGAGCTTGTCAATACTGATATGGAGTCGCTTACGATCGACTTCTTCGGAGGCGAACCCTTCCTCGAGTTCCCGACCATGAAGAGGATTTGCGAGTATGTCTGGTCGAGGGACTGGGACGTTGAGTACAAGTTCTTCGTGTCCACAAACGGTACACTCGTACACGGTGAGGTCCGAGATTGGCTCGCCGGGCACAGGGAGAGCTTCTGGGTCGGCCTCTCCTACGACGGGACGCCCGCGATGAACAACCTGAACCGCGACCGCAGCTCCGACGAGATTGACCTGCCCTTCTTCGCGAGCAACTGGCCAACCCAAGGCATCAAGATGACCGTCTCCAGAGAGACGCTGCCCAACCTTGCCGAGGGAGTCCGCTTCCTGCACGAGCAGGGCTTCTCGGTCAATTGCAACCTTGCGTACGGACCCGACTGGGATTCGGGGCATTGGAATGATGTTTTGCAGTCCCAACTCATGGAACTCATTGACTTTTACGTCGAGAACCCGCACATAAAGCCCTGCTCGATGCTGAGCATGGAGATTCCCTACGTGGCGGTGGCTGACCGGCTCGAGTATACGAAGTGGTGCGGTGCCGGCACGAACATGAAGGTCTACTCGCCGGACGGAACTTGCTATCCATGCCACTTCTTCGAGCCTATGGCAGTGGGCAAAGAGATGGCGGAGCGCTCCCTAACAATCGACTTCGCTAATGCCGCCCAGCTGAAAGACCGGGATTGCGATGGCTGCATACTCATGCCAATATGCCCGACTTGCTATGGCAGCAACTTCGCCGCTACGGGGGACATAACCAAGAAGGACAGGGACCTGTGCGCCCTCACAAAAACGATGGCGATGGCGAACAGCTACCTGTGGTACCGGCTGCTTGATAGGTACGACGACGATGAGTTGGGAATCAATCGTGAGCGACGCAAGCTACTCACGGACGGAATTGTAGCTATTCAAGACGGGTTCACAAATGATTTCAAGACTCTTGGATAGTTCGGGATTAGCACATTGGAAACGGTAAGAGAGAAGGAGAAGGACTATGGCAGTCATGGAATTCATTCGCTGCGGCAACTGCAACGGCACTGGCGTCGTCAAGCGACAGGACAACGGACAGGCAATTACCTGCCCACGTTGCATGGGCAGCGGCAAGATCAAGAACCCCGGTTACAGCCCCAAGCGCTAGTCGGTCTGAGAGGAGGACGACATGAAGGTTGTGTTCGAGGGCAAGAAGGCAGGCAAGACCAACGGGATCGGCGAGACTGGCTGCGGCTGCGCATGCCACCCGTCAATCGGTGCCATCGGCAACAACAAGCCTGCCACGCAGGTCAAGTGGTAACGGACTACGGCGTCTGCGCTGCTTGCGGCGCGGACGCCGCTGCTCGACATGTTTAAGGTCTTTGCAAGCAGGCTCGGGAAGAAGTACCTTTACGAGTCGACGACGAACAACATATTCGAGGCTGATGACGAAAGCCTCGCGACGCTCGATGCTTCGGAGGGCGAAACCCCGCTTTTGCGAAGGCTTGGCGACGACTTCTATTCTCAGTTCTTCGCGGGCGCGGAAAATGCGAAGCTCTCCTCGCTGCGAGATGATATGTTGCCTGACGAGGGCTCAAGCCCGGAGATTCTCGTGCTAGAGCTCACGCAACAATGCAACTTCCGTTGCGAGTACTGCATCTACTCTGGGAATTACCTCTTCGAGCGCACCCATAACGATATACGCATGAACGAGGACGACATAGAGCGTATCTGTGACGAGTTCTTCGGAAGCGAGCGGCATCCCGACTACGTGAGCTTCTACGGTGGCGAGCCGTTGCTCGGCTTCGAGCTCATAAGGAGACTTTGCGACAATCTGGATGCGAGTGGCATCAGGCCGAAATACTCAATAACCACGAATGGATCCCTACTCCTGCGCGATGGCGTCTTGCCATTCCTGATTGAGCACGACTTCCACATCAACATGAGCTATGACGGCCTGAATCACGACCGCTACCGACTCATGACGAGTGGGGCGGCCACGTCAGGCGTCGTGATGAAGGCTCTTGAAACCATCGCGGGTGTAGACGAAGACTTCTTCGCGAGCAATGTGACCATTTCGGCTACGCTTGCTCCGCCCTACCTACTGCTGGATAACTACCACCACTTCTCCCAACACAGGCTCCTCTCTAGGCTTGGCGTGTCGGTGAACCTCGTCAACGAGGGCGATAACTCCTTCATGGATGGGTTCGATCTCAGCGAGGAGCGGGACATGCTCGCGAAGGATGTGAGGTGCCTCGCCGATGAGTACATCAGCTGCGAAGGGCCCGTGCCAAAGTTCCTCGTCTCCCTCTTCGCAAACAGCGCTCTCAGGATTGACGACCGTGAGATGGGCTTGCAGTCGCATGCCTACCCACCCGGACAGTGCGATGTCGGGAGTCACAGGCTCTTTGTCACTGCCACAGGCGAAAAGTACACCTGCGAGCGAGTGGGCAACTACGGCTGCCTGGGACATCTAGGTGAGGACGAGAAAGACATCGCGGCATACGAGCGCGTCATCGGCGACATGAGCGACTACTTCGACAGGCACTGCCGACGGTGCCACCTCGTTCGCGTCTGTGACATGTGCTGCTCCGCCCTCAGGCGGGGCTCCACTCTCAAGGACGACGAGCTTGCCAGCCAAGAGTGCGAGGACAGGAGAAGGTGGTACGACATGATCTTCTACGTCTTCCTGAGCAGGAAGGAGCTCGGTAAAGGGATGTTCGGAGATTAATACTGCAACATTGGCTTTAGCGGGACAACACATGGATATTCGAGATAAGGAGCCAGGAAGTGGAGTTTGACTTTGAAAGAGAGCGTGAGGAACGCAAGCGCAAACGCGTCGCAGACCTTTGCGCCGCGCTCACCTCTCGAGGCGTGCCCAACATGACGTACAACGACAAACCCGGAAAGATACTCGTCAACTTCGGCCAGTCTGAGGGCGGACCTTTCAACGGGCTGGTGCCATGCTGGATTGACCCGACCGACACCGTCGTGACGTTCGACGTCGGTGGATCGGACAACCTCTTCGTGCCCGAGTGGCAACGCCCACAGGCACTGGAGGCCATGAACCGCTCCAACGGAGAGGACTGGTGGTCGAGCACCTGCATCAACCGGTACGGAAAGATAGTCGTCCATGCCGGCATCTCGCTTGATGACGAGACGCTTGCGGACGGCGCCTTCTTCGTGATGAGAGACCTTTGGATGGGGCTTGCAAACCGCTACGCCTCGTACGTAGGAAGATAGTAGGTGAGCTGGCATGAGAGACCCACAGCACGATGCATCTTGGCTGCAGAACGGCATCATGGAAAACAGAGATGCAAAGATTAGCTATGCTGCCACGAGAACAAATGAGCGGAAGCGTGTACCTTTGAGCTACGGCGCTCCCGGGATACGGGTCACCGAGACCGATGAACGTGATGGCCTCACCATCTGGATCGACTGCGACACGCGCCAACAGCTGTTCCCGAAGAACATTAACGGGAGCCTCACCATTTCGGCATGGTTCACCCCGTATCAGGAGGCTGGCTCTGACGTGATGACGCTCTGGACCCAGGATCTTGCAAAGGTTGGCCCGAGAAGTCGCCCTATACTTATGCAGCGTCTTTCGGAGCGGCTTGTCACCTACAATCCACTGGGAATCAAATGGTACGTTGGCGACGAAGGTACGGTGAGCCTTGGAACTCACGACCTGGTATGTCAGTCAGAGTACACGAACAGGATTACAGAGGGACGCTTCTGGGGGTTCCTGAACTTCGTCGACATGATATGGCCTGACATTGAATCGCTCGTAACTAGGGAACCTCTCGAAGAGGTCGTACCGGACTTTCCCGACCTTACTACGGAGTAGAGCAGCAGGAAGAATTGACACTTCACGCGCGTCAGTACCTCTGTCGCGCGTGGAAGCTTGAAGAGGTTGGTGACAGCAGGTATGAATGAATTGGAGCCTTACGGTGCGACGTCTCACGGCACTAGCCACCAAGACGATAGAGACGACCTGCTCGAATACCTCAAAACGGCACGTGATCTCGAAGTCGGCCTTCTTGAGCTTGAGAAGATGGCGGAGCACCAACGTGGGCAGGTAGACGTACTTGGCAGGAAACAGTATCCGAGCTTTGACCCACCGCACAAGAACATAGCGGACGAGCGAAATCGCGCGAATGCGGGCGCGAGATCTGCTGGCAGCACCATTGGCGGCATTTGCGGCCTTCTCTATGCAATTTTTGACGGATGGCATATGGTGTCAGACAGTAACAACCCTTTCTCCCTCGTCGGCAACTTCTTCGTTTTCGTGATTGCCGCAGGAATAGTTGTGGCCATTGGTGCCGGTATCGGCACCCTCGTTGCAGCGGCGACCAGTTCTTCCAAGAACCAAAAGGTGAGTGACGAAAAGGAGCGCGAGAACGATGCCGCCCGCGAGAAGTGGCTTGAGGAGACCCAGCGAATGCGTGCCCGTGATGCGGAAGCGATAAGGGATTTCAAGCAGAACCTTGCCGTGCTCACCGAAGCCGGGGACTACTTTCGCCAGATACTCGATGAGCACTACAATGGTGGTCCTGTGTACTACAAGTATCAGACTCTTCCCGCCGTGTGCCAGCTCTACGAGTACTTCGACTCGGGACGGTTCACTACACTTGGCGACGCCTACAACCAGTACGAGCTCGAGGTGAGACTTGACCGGCTTATTGACAATTCGGAACGGGCCCTCGCCCTACTCAACGATATTAGAGACAACCAGCGGCTCCTCTATGATGCCCTTGTCGATGTCCGAGCGAGCATTAGCGCCGTGAATCAAAAACTTGACGTGTGTATAGCCAATCTCGATCGCGTGACATACGCGTCAGAGGTGACTGCCGTCTGTTCGAGGCAGACGGCACTTGCGACCACGCTTCTTTCACAGGTCGTCTACTACAAGAACTACCATAACCTGCCGCTGTTCACACGAGGATTAGAGGCTGCACTCGCTGCCTATGATGCTCGGCTTTCCATGCGGAGAGAAGAACGTTAAGACAACAACCCTTTGCAATACTTCAAATGTCACGGTGTTTGCGGAGTATCTGACAGGTATCAAGATCGGTGTTGCTACTCTTGGCGGTATCGGAATAGCTACAAAGACCTCTCCTTGCTGGAATCGGACCGACATAAACATGGGAACGCCTCACAGCGCCTGCACAAGCCCGTACACCCGGAGACCGTCGTCTGCGTCCAACCCATAGATGATGTCGTAGCTACCTGCATTCAGGCGGTAGGCCTCAACGTGCTCAGGCAGATAGGCTTCGGGACCGACATCGATCTGTCGGCCGGCCCGCCTGTTTACCCTCAGGCGCTCAAGACACTGCCGCACGATCTGGAACTGCTCGTCGGAAAGCTCCCACCTTCTGACGTCGTCGTCAAAGGAAGCGGCCACGCAGCCGTCCCACGGTTGGCCTAGGTACTCGATCGCGATGTGCGGTGTCAGCTCAAGGCACCACGCGTCGCCCCCATGCAAGCCTCTGAAGCAGGCGTTTTCTGCCCAAACCTGCCACTTGGCCCGATGTATGCGCTCGGCCTTGCGTGCCTCGAACGCTTCGACGGACACCAGCACGCGGCTGGCGTGTCCGTGCTCGGTGATATGCACGAAATTGGTCTTGGCGACCTGCTTGTAGTGACGTAGGTTCGTCTTGAACTCGGTGGTGGTGCAAAAGACGTCTCCTGGACTCTGCATGGGTATTCCTCTCATGGCGGTACGGGACGTCAATGGACGGCCCAGCAGCTAACGAGGTCATATACAAGCACCGTGTCTTGCTCACGGTCATACTCATAGACGATGAGGTAGGGGCTCACAAGGGCTTTGTATATGTTGTTGCCATATCGGCTCTTGAGGCTTGGCTCCACGAGGGATGACCCTACACCAGGCATAAGCTCGATTGTGCGCAGCATGGCATCAACGTGATCGCGCAGGCGTGGTGAGGACAGCTGATTGCGTTTGCGCAGGAAGCTGGTATAGACCCTGAGCCTAGCCACGCGAGAGCCTCTTCTCCTCTGCCCAAGCAATTGCGGCATCAGCGCCTTCTATATACTCTCCGCGCGCAATGCCTGCACGACCCCGCTCGATGCCCTCGGCGATTCTTTCGGCGTTGGCCTGCTCCCATGCGGCGTACGCCATCTCGTCCTCGATACGGGATTCGGCTCCAAAGAGGTAGTTGCCGCGCGACCCATCTGTGACGATGGCAAGCTCGTCTTGAGTGGCATCCTTGACGGCCTTGTAATCCGTCTTGAGTGTGGTGGAGGGATATATGCGGGGTATCATGGCCACCTCGAATCAATACAGAATAAGATACGAAATATACTATCTAATAAAGTATTGAAGAACAAGGCTTGGCCTACGACTCCCTGTGCAGACGTGGGAAGCCAGATTGTCCGAAGCCCTCATCTGGCGTGGGGTGCGACAAACTGGATGTACGCACAGGTCTCGGCACCCTACCTCCTCCCGCTGGCCGCACGGCTCGCCTGACCTGCGCCTTGCCTGAGTACAATCGAGCCATGCAACAGATGCTCCGATGGGGGAGGTCAGCCATGCTCAGGGACTTTGCCAGGCCCACCAAGCCGCCACGTGCCGAGATCCGGCAGCGCACCGCCGCCGAGCAGGCCAAGCTTGCGGCAAACCAGATTGCCATCAAGGAGGCCAAGGTACCCGTGATGGTGATCTTTGAGGGGTGGGGCGCCGCGGGCAAGGGCAGCCTGCTCGCACGGGTCATCAAGGACATGGACCCGCGCTTCTTCAAGGTGCACACGCTCGACGCCAAGCCCACCGCCGAGGAGCGCCGCCACCCCTTCCTCTACCGCTACCTGACCAAGATCCCCGAGGAGGGGCAGTTTGGCTTCTTTGACACCTTCTGGAAGGAGGAGGTCACCACCGGGCTGCTCTCGGGCTCGCTCGACCAGGCCGACTACGACAAGCGCATCGACTCCATCAACCGGGCCGAGCGCCAGCTGGTGGACAACGGCTACCTGGTGATGAAGTTCTTCTGCCACATTGGCAAGAAGGAGCAGCGCTCCCGCCTCGACAACCTCAAGGCCAGCAAGGACACGCGCTGGCGCGTGGACTCCGACGACTACTGGGAGAACGATCACTACGACGAGTGCCTGGACGTGTACGGCCGCTACCTGCGCGACACCAACCGCTCCGGCGCGCCGTGGTACGTCATCGACTGCAAGGACCGCACGTGGGCGGCCCTGCAGGTGCTGGAGTTCCTCAATAAGGGCATCGAGACGGCCATCCAGAACCACGGCCTGGCTGCGCACATCCGCCAGAACGTGTTTCCGCTGCGCAAGACGCCGCCTCTGGCCTCCATCGACCTCGACAAGTCGCTGGACGACGAGGGGTACCATCGCGAGCTCAAGGAGCTGCAGGCGCGCCTGCACAAGCTGCACAACGCGGTCTACCGGCGGCGCGTGCCGGTGGTTATTGCCTACGAGGGCTGGGACGCCGCGGGCAAGGGCGGCAACATCAAGCGCATCACCGCAGCGCTCGACCCGCGCGGCTATGAGGTGCATCCCATCGCCAGCCCCGAGCCACATGAGAAGGCGCGTCTGTTTTTGTGGCGCTTCTGGAACCGCCTGCCCAAGAGCGGGCACATCGCCATCTTTGACCGCACGTGGTACGGCCGCGTGATGGTGGAGCGCATCGAGGGCTTCTGCTCACAGAACGACTGGCAGCGCGCCTACAACGAGATCAACGAGTTCGAGAAAGAGCTGGTTGACGCCGGTACCGTGGTGATCAAGTTCTGGGTGCAGATCGACTCCGAGACCCAGCTCAAGCGCTTCACCGACCGTCAGAACACCCCCGAGAAACAGTGGAAGATTACCGAGGAGGACTGGCGCAACCGCGACAAGTGGGACCTCTACGAGCAGGCCATCGACGAGATGCTGCAGCGAACCAACACCACCTTTGCGCCGTGGCACGTGCTCGAGTCAAATGACAAGCATTACGCGCGCATCAAGGCGCTGCGCATTGTGGTCGAGGCGCTTGAGGAGGCCTGCGAGGCCTAGCTGCTTCGCTGTTCGCGCGTGCGCGAACGAGCTCGCGTAGGCGGCCCATGCACGGTGTGTCGTTATTGCCGAAAGTTTCTGGCATTTAGGCGATTCGGGGGTGTCGGTCAGGTACCGGACGCCCCCGAATCGCCTAAATGCCGCAAAAAACCGGCATTAAGGCGATTCGATGTCGTCCGAGTGGCGAAGTGGTTGTTAAGGGGACGCCCCTTCGTCAGGCAGACGAGTCATGTCACGTACAATGGCAGGCAGCGACATCACTACGAGAGGACCTTCCATGACCGAGGACTTCCGCATAGAGCACGATTCCATGGGCGAGATGCGCGTGCCCGCCACGGCGCTCTGGGGTGCGCAGACCCAGCGTTCCTACGAGAACTTCCGCATTGGCACCGAGACGCAGCCTGAGGGGATCATTCGTGCGTTTGCCCTGCTCAAGAAGGCTGCTGCGCAGGCCAATGCCGAGCTGGGCTCGCTCGACGCCGCCACCGCGGCCCTCATTGCCGATGCCTGCGACGAGGTCTACGCCGGCGCGTGGGACGCGGAGTTTCCGCTCAAGGTGTGGCAGACCGGCTCGGGCACGCAGTCAAACATGAACGTCAACGAGGTCGTGGCCACGCGCGCCAACCAGCTGGCCGCCGAGCGCGGCGTGACGCTGCCCAAGCCCATCCACCCCAACGACTCGGTCAACTGCTCGCAGAGCTCCAACGACACCTTCCCCACGGCCATGCACGTGGCAGCCGTGGTGGCCGTGCACGACCAGCTGCTGCCCGCGGCACGCCAGCTCGTGGCCACGCTGCAGCGCCTTGAGCGCGAGAACGAGGGCGTGGTCAAGAGCGGCCGCACCCACCTGCAAGACGCTGTGCCCATCTCCTTTAGTCAGGAGATCAGCGGCTGGCGTGGCTTGGTGGAGACGGGCATCGAGATGGTAGAGGCCAGCCTGCCGCCGCTCTGCCGCCTGGCGCTGGGCGGCACGGCTGTGGGCACGGGCCTCAACGCGCCCGAGGGCTTCGATACGCTGGTGGCTAGCAAGCTCGCCGACCTGACCGGTCTGCCCTTTGTGACCGACCCCAACAAGTTCCACGCGCTCACCTCCAAGGACGCGCTGGTGTTTGGCCATGGGGCCGTCAAGGCGCTGGCCGCCAACATGATGAAGATTGCCAACGACGTGCGCTGGCTGGCGTCGGGCCCGCGCCTGGGCCTGGGCGAGATCCGCATCCCCGAGAACGAGCCGGGCAGCTCCATCATGCCGGGCAAGGTCAACCCCACCCAGTGCGAGGCAGTGACGATGGTCGCCGTGCAGGTGATGGGCAACGATGCCGCCATCGGCTTTGCCGCGAGCCAGGGCAACTTTGAGCTCAACGTGTTCATGCCCGTGATCGCCTACAACTACCTGCAGTCGGTGCGTCTGCTGGCAGACGCTATCCGCAGCTTCGACGAGCACTGCGCGTGCGGCATCGTAGCCGACCGCGACCGCATGCGCCACAACCTGCACGACTCGCTGATGCTGGTCACGTGCCTCAATCCCTACATTGGCTACGAGAACGCCGCCAAGGTAGCCCACAAGGCCTACGAGGAGGGGACGAGCCTGCGCGAGGCATGCGTCGGGCTGGGGTTCCTGACGCCCGAGCGCTTTGACGAGGTCTTCAAGCCCGAAGAGATGGTGTAGCCCGCCTTTCGCGCACGGGGGAGTATCCCTCCCCTGTGCGCGAGATTCCCTCTGAGTCAAAATCGGTCACTCTGTTCCTTCAATATCGGTCAAGGTGACCGAAATTGACGCTATCAGGCATATGACACATGCCAAACGAGCAAATGTGGTCAAAAATGGGCATATTATGCTTGTAGTTGACAGATACAGATGATACAATGCTCCAAAAGCAATCATGTACGGTCAGAAACGATTAGAAAGGCTCACATGATCGCAGAGGAGCGATGGGCTCATATAGTCAACCTCGTCAACGACAGAGGCGTCATGACGGTGGTGCAGCTCATGGAGGAGCTCGGCGCGTCCGAATCGACGATTCGGCGCGACCTTCTGCGTCTCGACGAGATGGGTCGCCTGCGCAAGGTGCATGGAGGCGCCACGCGTCTTGCCACCTATGGGTACGTCATGGCCGACCAGTCGATGTCGGGCCGCAAGGGCCTGCACATGGAGGAGAAGCGCGCCATTGCCGCCTACGCCGCTAAGCTCGTCCAGCCCGGGGACTTCGTCTTCATCGACGGTGGCACCACGACCGAATGCCTGGTCGACGCCATAACCGAGAGGGACGCCACCTACATGACCAACTCGCTGCCCCATGCGCAGAAGCTGCTCGCCAAGGGCTGCCGCACGCTGCTGCCCGGCGGGGAGGTAAAGCCGCTGACGGAGGTGCTCATCGGATCGGAGACCGTCGACAGCATCCGTCGGTATCACTTCACCATCGGCTTCTGGGGCACCAACGGCGCTGCGCTCGATTCGGGCTTTACGACTCCCGAGCTCAACGAGGCCGCCGTCAAGCGCATTGGCATCGAGAACACGCTGCAGCCGTACGTCCTGTGCGACTCGAGCAAGTTCTCGAGCATAGCCTTGGTAACGTTCGCCGAATTCAACAGGGCAATTGTTGTCACCGACCGCATTAGCGACACCAAGATGCGCGACACTAACAATGTTATAGAAGTCAGCGCGGAGCAAAGCCCTGAGCAGTAGACTTTAGGAGTCATCCCAGCCCGTTTCAGGCTGGAACGACATAGCACGTTCTTTGTCGGAACGAAAGGAAAGGAAGGGGAGCAGTCGATGAAGATCACAGACTTGCTCAAGCCGGAGGGCATCAAGGTCGGTGCCAGCGCCGCCGATCAGATGGATGCCATCGACCAGCTTGTCGCCTTGCAGGACGCAAGCGGCAACATCAGTGACCCGGCAGGGTACAAGAAGGGCATCCTCGCCCGCGAGGCCGAGTTCTCGACCGCGGTCGGCGACGGTATCGCCATCCCGCATGCCAAGGTCGCCGCGGTGAAGAAGCCCGGCCTTGCTGCCATGACCGTGCCTGGTGGTGTTGAATGGAACGCTCCTGACGACCAGCCCGCCGACCTCATGTTCATGATCGCTGCCCCCGAGGGCGAGGCCAACACGCACCTCGAGATGCTGGCCAAGCTCTCCGCGATGCTCATGCACGAGGAGTTCGCCAACGCACTGCGCGCCGCCAAGACTCCCGCAGAGTTCCTCAAGGTCATCGACGACGCCGAGGCCGAGCGCGACACCGTGAAGGCCGCCCCCGCCGCCGGCAGCAACGGCCCCGACATCCTGGCCATCACCGCCTGCCCCACCGGCATCGCACACACCTACATGGCAGCCGAGAACCTCGAGAAGAAGGCCGCCGAGATGGGCCTCGTCCTCAAGGCCGAGACTCAGGGCTCCGCTGGCGCCAAGAACGTCCTCACCGCCGAGGAAATCGCCAACTGCAAGGGCATCATCATCGCTGCCGACAAGAACGTCGACCGTTCGCGCTTTGCCGGCAAGCAGGTGTACTCCACCAACGTGAGCGCCGGCATCAACGAGCCCGAGCGCCTCATCAACATCATCCTCAACAACGAGGCTCCCGTCCAGGAGGGTACTGTCGTGTCCGCTGACGCAGCTGCTACCGACGAGAGCATTGGCGCCCAGATCTACAAGCACCTCATGAACGGCGTCAGCCACATGCTGCCGTTCGTCATCGGTGGCGGCATCCTCACCGCCCTCGCGTTCCTGTTCGACATGGGCGCTGCAGGCACCGGTGCCTACGGCTCCTCCACCATGATCGCCGCCTTCTTCAAGAAGATCGGCGAAGAGGCCTTCGGCATGATGCTGCCGATCCTCGCTGGCTACATCGCCATGTCCATCGCTGACCGTCCTGGTCTTGCCCCCGGCGTTGTCGGTGGCCTCATGGCCAAGAGCGGCATCAACCTGGCCTTCCTGCAGAGCGCTCCCGACTTTGACTCCAGCGTCTGCGTCTCCGGTGGCTTCATCGCCGCTCTGGCCGCTGGCTTCCTCGCTGGCTACCTGACCAACTTCATCAAGAAGGCCTGCGACAACCTGCCCGACTCCCTCGAGGGTATCAAGCCGATCCTGCTGTACCCCGTGTGCGGCGTCCTGGTGACCGGCGCCGTCATGTACGTCCTCAACCCGATCTTCGGTGCCCTCAACACCGCCATGAACAACTTCCTCGGTGGCATGCAGGGTGCCAACATCATCCTGCTCGGCGCCATCGTCGGTGGCATGATGTCCATCGACTTCGGCGGCCCGTTCAACAAGGCCTCCTACGTCTTCTCCACCGGCCTGCTCGCCGACGCCGCCCTGGGTGGCCCCGGCCAGGTTGTCATGGCTGCCTGCATGGCTGGCGGCATGGTCCCGCCCATCGTCGTGGCTCTCTCCACCACCTTCTTCAAGAACAAGTGGAGCAAGGCCGACCGTGACGCTGGTCTGGTCAACTACATCATGGGCCTGTCCTTCATCTCCGAGGGCGCCATTCCGTTCGCGGCTGCTGACCCCGGTCACATCATCCCGACCTGCGTCATCGGCTCCGCCATCGCCGGCGCCATGTCTGCCGCCTTCGGTTGCTACAGCCCCGCTCCTCACGGCGGCGCTTGGGTGCTCCCCGTCATCGGCAACCCCGTGATGTGGCTCGTGGCCATCGTCGCCGGTTCCGTCGTGGGCGCCCTGATCCTGTCCTTCTGGAAGAAGCCTGTCGAGGAGTAACCTGCTTCCCGATACGGTCCCTCCCTCCCTTAGCCCGGGACGACTTCGGTCGTCCCGGGCACCCTTGTCTCTGGGCACGGTGGAGACGGCAGGTTGATGCGCAGGCGCTGCGCTTGTTCGGGTATCCTTATGCAGTTGTGCAAGCCACTGATTAAGGAGGCACACATGTCCTGGTTCGAAACGTCCGTGTGCTATCAGATTTATCCGCTCGGCCTCTGCGGAGCGCCGTACGAGAACGATGGCATCCTGGAGCACCGCATCCTCAAGCTCATCGATGACGGCTGGATCGATCACATCAAGAAGCTCGGCGCCTCGTGCGTGATTCTGAACCCCGTCTTCCAGAGCATCTCGCATGGGTACGACACCACCGACTACCTCACCGTCGACTGCCGCCTGGGTACCAATGCCGACCTGCGCCGCGTGGTGGACGCGTTCCACGCCGCGGACATCAAGGTGCTGCTCGATGGCGTGTTCAACCACGTGGGCCGCGAGTTCCCCGCATTCCGCGACGTGCTCGAGAGCAAGGGCGGCTCTGAGTGCTCCGGCTGGTTCAACATCAACTGGGGCGGTAACAACGAGTACGGCGACGGCTTTAGCTACGAGACCTGGGCGGGCGTGCCCTACCTGGTCAAGCTCAACCACCACAACTACGACCTCAACTCCTACTGCGCCGAGGTCATCCGCACGTGGGAGAGCGAGTACGACATCGACGGCCTGCGTCTGGACGTGGCGTACTGCCTTGATGACGGCTTCTTGTCGTACCTGCGCGACATTGCCAACGACCTCACCAACAAGCGCGGCCAGAAGTTCCTGCTGCTGGGCGAGACCATGTTTGGCGACTACAACCGCTGGATGGGCGACCGCGTGTGCGACACCGTGACCAACTACGAGGTGTACAAGGGCCTGTGGAGCTCCATGAACGACGCCAACATGCACGAGGTGGCCTATGCCCTCAAGCGTCAGAGCGGCAATGACCCCTGGGACCTCTACACCGGGCGTCACCTGCTCAACTTTGCCGACAACCACGACGTGCCGCGCATTGCCACCAAGCTGGACGACAAGCGTCACCTCTACCCGCTGTACGGTGTGCTGTTTGGCATGTGCGGCGTGCCGTGCGTCTACTACGGCAGCGAGTGGGGGATCGAGGGCGAGCAGCACTACGGCGACCACGAGCTGCGTCCGGCGCTCGACGCGCCTGAGTGGAACGAGCTCACCGACTACCTCTGCGCGCTGGCGCACGCCAAGACGGCGAGCGAAGCGCTGTGCTGGGGCGAGTACCGCGAGGTGATGGTGAGCCCGCAGCAGCTGCTCTTTGAGCGCAAGAGCGACAACGAGCGCGTGTTTGTGGCCATCAACGCGGCGGCCGAGCCCTACACCTTCCACTTTGACGCTGGCTGCGGCCGCGCCGTGGACCTGATCGACGGCAGCGACCACGACTTTGGCGCTGGTAGCGAGGTGGAGCCGTTCTCCGCGCACTTCTGGAAGTGCGAGCGCTAGCAGCAACTTGATAGTACGTGTAAGGGGGACGCTCCCTTTCGCGTGAGGCCATCCTTCCGAGCACGGAGGCGGTCCCTCGCGCAAAGGGAGCGTCTTCTCTGCTCGAAGCTGTTGCGGAGTGGGCACGGGCAAGTTGACGACGCACGTTTATTGCGTTTTTTGGCGAGCCTTCGCGACGATTCGCAAGCTTTATTGCGTTTTGAGGGGGTGCCGAAAGGGGCACTTGGGGCCCACGGGCCACCAAAGCGCAGAAGACGCACGTATTATGTGCTTCTGAACGCTGTTTGCGAATGACAAACGCAGACAAAATGAGTAGCGCCCCTCTGCGCGAAGCATGCCTATATCCGTTTCTTGCGGTGCCGTACAATGGGGGCATTGGGTTCCCGCACCGAGAGGAACGAACATGAGTCGCATCCTTCGCCTGCTGCGCCACGTCGTGCCCGCGCTGTTCGCCTGCCTGCTCGTGGCCTGTCTGCCTGCAACCGCGTGGGCAGACGATGACTATGACCTGACCAAGACCGACATCGCCGCCACGGTGGGGCGCGACGGCCTGCTGTATGTGACCGAGGAGCGCACGCTCGACCTCGACGGGGACTTCCACGGGTTCTACTGGCAGATCGATACGGGTCCAGGCGAGCTCGGCGACGTGTCGGTCGAGATACGTGAGGCCGGTGAGGTGGCGTCGGACGGCAGCCTGATGCCGTACCGGTTCGTCGACGGCAAGAGCGACACCCCCGGCACTTGGACCATGGAGCAGGGCCGTGGCTACACGCGCGTGGACGTGCACTACGAGAAGAGCTACGAGGAAGCACGCTTCTACGTGACCTATGCGCTCGACGGCGTGGCGGAACGATTTGCCGACACCGGCGAGCTGTACTGGAAGTTCGTCGGCGACCGCTGGGAGAAGGACTCCAGCAACGTGACCTGCACCGTCTACTTCGAAGGCGCACCCGAGGGCACCGAGGTCGTGGCAGGGGAGAACCTGCGCGGCTGGCTGCACAACGAGTCGCTCCAGGGGCTCATCGAGGTGGGTTCCGGTACGGTGCCCGCATGGGACGACATCGCTCCGGGCGACGCCGGGACCCTGACCATGACGATGCCCATGGTGCACGAGGGAGAGTTCGCCGAGGTACGAGCCACGTTCCCCGAGGAGTGGCTGGACGGTGCCACCCAGCGAAAGGAATCGCGCCTCGAGAAGGTCCTGACCGAGGAGGCGGGCTGGGCCGACGCCGCCAACGCACGCTTCGAGCGGGCGACCCTGTTTGGCACCATCAAGCAGTGGATCCTCAACATCATGATCGCCCTCACGGCCGCCATGACGGGACTCGCCGCCCTCGCCTACCGGCGCTCGCACAAGGCCGCTTTCGATGACAAGTACTTCCGTGACGTGCCCACCGACGACCATCCCGCCGTCCTGTACTACGTGGACAAGAGCAGCGCCGGCGATGGCCCCGACTTCACGGCATCCCTGATGCGCCTGAGCGACATGGGCGTCATCGTGCTGGAGAAGGCCACCTACCTCAAGAAGCGCCATGGCCGCAAGCCCAAGGAGAAGGAGGACTGGCTCCTGAGGCTGGTTCCCGATAAGGCGGAGGGTCTGAGCGACCCCATCGACCAGGCGACCATAGACTTCGTCTTTGGGTACGTGGCCCAAAAGGCCATGGCCCTCAAGGACGATAACGAGCGCCAGGAGGACACGGTGTTCATGTCCGACTTCGAGCGCGTGGCCACGCGGGAGGAGGAGCGCTACGAGGCCCGGCTCGACACCTGGAAGGAAACCGTGACCGATGCGGTCGCCGCACGCGGGCTCAATGACGACAAGCACGAAGGCCTGAGCTCGCCGCTGATAGTCGTGTTCGGCCTCGACTTGCTCGTGATCTTCCTGTGCGTGATCGACTCGATGTTCATCTCCAACCGGGCCCTCCAGATCACGGGCATGGCGGGAGGCATCTGGGTGCGTCTGGGCCTGCTGGTTGCCGCGCTGGTCGGGTCAGGCGTCTTGTGGGGCAGCCTTCCCGACCGGTCCGACGAGGCCATCGAGATCAATGCCAAGCTCGATGCGCTCAGGCGCTGGCTCAAGGACTTCACGCGGCTCGAGGAGGCGGTGCCCACCGACATCGTGCTGTGGGACCGCCTGCTGGTCATGTCGGTTGTGCTGGGCGTGTCCGACAGGGTGATCGAGCAGCTCAAGCTGGCCGCGCCGCAGCTGCTGGAGTCGACGAGCCTGGCCAACACGGCCATGTGGTGCGACACCAGCTGGGGCGACAGCTCTCCTGCCGACTCGTTCAGCAGCGGGTTCTCGGGCGCTGCGGCAAGCGCCAGCGGTTCGGGCGGTGGCGCCTCCGGCGGCGGTGGCGGCGGTGGCGGCGGTGGTGGCGGCGGCGCCTACTAGGCCCCGGCCCCTCGCGGCAACGCATCATACGACGGCACCCCGCCGCCCATTCGGGCAGCGGGGTGCCGTTTCTGCTCTGCTCTGGTCGGGACGAGGCCCTGGGCCTTGGCCCGCGGCGCTACTGGACCTGCGCCACCATGGCCATGTTGGTACTGGTGATGTAGTCGCCCTGCTGCGGCGAGGTCTGCGGGTCGCCGGACGTGATGACCACCACGTCGCCGTTGTTGACCAGGTGCTCCTCCTTGGCGCGCTGCAGCGACTCGTACAGCGTGGAGCTCAGCGACCCCTGCTCGGTGGTCTTGTAGGCAAATACGCCCCACAAAAAGCAGGTCTTGCGAATGGCCTGGCGCGAGGGGCTCATGGCGTAGATGGGCAGGTCGGGCCTGAAGTTTGAGATCAGGCGCGCCGTGCGGCCTGAGTGTGTGGGGCAGATGATGCACTTGGCTCCCACGCGGTCGGCGATCTCGACCGCCGCAAAGCCGATGGCGCTGTTGACGTTGCGGATGCCGCCGCGGTCGTGGTAGACCTGGCGCTCCTCGAGGTAGCGCTCGGTCTCCTTGCAGATGGCGCTCATGGTCTTGACGGCCTCGATGGGGTAGGCGCCCGCCGCGGTCTCGCCGCTGAGCATGACGCAGTCGGCACCGTCGTAGACGGCGTTGGCCACGTCACCCACCTCGGCGCGGGTCGGACGGGGGTTGTGCGTCATGGAGTCGAGCATCTGCGTGGCCACGATGACGGGCTTGTAGGTGTCGGCGCACTTCTGGATGATGAGCTTCTGGATGTGGGGCACCTGCTCGGCGGGCATCTCCACGCCCAGGTCGCCGCGCGCCACCATGATGCCGTCGGAGTGCTGCAGGATCTCGTCGAAGTTCTTGACGGCCGTGGCGCTTTCGATCTTGGAGAGGATGTAGATGTTGCGCATGCCCATGCTGGTGCAGAGCTTGCGGATCTCGTCCACGGCGGCGCCGCTGCGGATGAACGACGCGGCGATGGCGTCCACGCCCAGCTCGCAGGCAAAGGCGATGTCGGCCTTGTCCTGCTCGGTGACGGAGGGCAGCTGGATGTCGACGTTGGGCACGTTGACGCCCTTGTGCTCCGAGAGCGTGCCGCCGTTCTCCACGATGCAGTGCATGTCGGTGCCGTCCACGTGGTCCACGGTCAGGGCAATGAGACCGTCGTCCACGAGGATGGTGGAGCCGGGAAAGACCTCGTTGGGCAGGTTCTGGTAGTCGAGCGAGAAGCACTCGGCCGAACCGGGCACCTCGCGCGTGGTCACGACCACGCGAGCGCCCTTCTTGAGCGTGACCGGCTTGTGGTTGTACAGCTCGCCGGTGCGGATCTCGGGACCCTTGGTGTCGAGCAGGATGGCCACCGGGATGGAGAGCTCCTCCGAGATGCTGCGGACGCGCTCGATGTTGCGGCGGTGGTAGTCGTGGCTGCCGTGGCTAAAGTTGAACCGCGCCACGTTCATGCCGTGCAGGATGAGCTGGCGCAGGACCTCGTCGTCCTCGGTCGCCGGGCCCATGGTGCAGATGATCTTGGTCCTCTTCTTATGTGTGGCCATGTTGCTCCTATGGTCCGTAATGTCATCTGTGTCCGCGGTATGCGGGTTGCATCTAATGCTAGCGCCCGCCGAAAAACAAGGCACCCTCGCCGACTTTGGAAGCGGAAACGCTACACAAAGTGGGCTGAGCAAAAAGGGGGTTACCCCTTTTTGCTCAACGAAAAGAGCCCGCCGAGACGGGCTCGGCGGGCTCGGATGGACCTATGCGCTTGCGCGAGGCACTAGCACACGATGCTGCGGAAGACGTACTCGTCGTCGGGAGCGCCGGTGGCAAACGCGGTGGCGTTCTTGAGGGTGACGTGTGCGATCTCGGCCAGGGCCTCCTGGGTGAAGAATGCCTGGTGAGAGGTCATGACCACGTTGGGGAACGAGCAAAGGCGGGCGGTCACGGAGTCGATGATGAGGCCGGAGCGGTCCTGGTAGACGTTCTCGTTCTCCTCCTCGTACACGTCGAGGCCGGCAGCGCCGATCTTGCCGGACAGGATGCCGCGGATGATGGCCTCGGTGTCGGCCAGGCCGCCACGACCGGTGTTGACGAAGATGACGCCGTCCTTCATCTGGGAGATGGCCTCGTCGTCGATCATGTGGTAGCTGTCGGCGTTGAGGAAGGCGTGCAGCGAGATGAAGTCAGCGCGGTTGTACAGCGGAACGTAGCTCACGCGACGGTCGCCGAAGCCGACGCCCTCGATCAGGCAGTTGCCCTTCTCGTCGTAGACCATGTCGCCGTCGGCGTTGTAGACGGGCACGTACTCGTCGACGACGCCCTCTTCGACGAGAGCCTTGACGGGACCGAGGTCCGCGCCGATGACGTACATGCCGTAGCCCTTGCAGATGCGGCAGAGGGCGGCGCCGATGCGGCCGGTGCCGATGATGCCGGCGGTCTTGCCCTTGAGGGTGACGCCCACCAGGCCGTCGAGAGCAAAGTCGTTCTCGCGGACGCGGTTGTAGCCCTTGTGGATGCGGCGGTTGGCAGCCTGGCCAATGGCCATGGCGTGCTCGGCGATGGCCTCGGGGCTGTAGGCGGGCACGTTGCAGACGCGGATGCCTAGCTCCTTGGCGGCGGGGATGTTGACGGCGTCAAAGCCGGCGCAGCGCATGAGGATGAGCTTGATGCCCAGGCCAGCCAGGATCTCGACGGTCATGTAGTCGCGGATGTTGGCGTTGACGAAGGCGCAGACGGCGTCGTAGCCCTTGGCCAGAATGGCGGTACGCCAGGTGAGGTTGGTCTTGGTGAACTCGATCTCGATCTCGGGATACTGATCCATAACCTTGGTGAAGGAATCCCTGTCGTAGTCCCTGGTGCCATAGAACAGAATCTTCATCGTGCATCCTTTCGTCAGGCCAAGTGGCCGCTGCCAACTTCTGCAGTAGTTCACAGACGTCAACGATAATACCGCAGGGTTGTGCCAATGCTGCCGGCGGAGTGGGCGGCGGGCGGATACGCTAGCTCAGCGGGGCAGGACTGAGGGCAAGGACGACGGTACCCAGCACATGGACGGGCTCGTTGCTAAAGATGATGATGTCGTCGCGGGTGGTGTGGCTGTCGGCTACGAGCATGAGCGTGTTGCCGCCGCGAAACCATCGGCGCATGAGCAGCCCGTGGTCCTGCGTAGCAACGAGCGCGATGCTGCCGTTGGCAGGGGAGAGGTCCGGGTCAAAGACCACGGCCATGCCCGCGGGGGCCACGCGGTCGAGGTCGTCGCCCTGGACTAGGGTCGCCTGCGCCTGGGGATGCTCCGCAAGCACCCAGGCGGGAACCTCGATGCGCGTGCCGCTGGCGGAAAGAACAGGGCAGTCGCCAGCCTGGCTGGCATCGAGTGTGACGAGCGGTACGGTTGCTGGAGCGGCATGCTGTGCCAGTGTGGGGCTGCCAGAGGGACCCTCGGCGACAATGACCGAACGATCGACGCCAAAGTCCTGTGCGAGCTTGGTCATCATGGCGTAACGGGGGTGCGAGGAGCCGCTCTCCCACTGTGCGATGGTCGTGCGGGCCACGCCCAGGCGGGCCGCCAGCTGCTCTTGCGTGAGGCCTGCGTCAAGGCGCAGACGTCTGATGTTCTGAGCAACGCCCATGGTTGTCCGTTCAAACGTTGTGTATATACAACAGATTAGTAAAAATATCGCAACATCACAATGTTTGTTTAACGGACGATTCACTTGTCGAATATAATCTGCTGCAGGTGGACCGTACCCAACGAGGATCCCCTGCGGATGCCTGCACAACTGGCACACGGGTTTTGTGTGCTGCATCATCAGCGCTTCTCCCCAATTTACACAGAACTCAGTAATGGTTCTAAAAAGCAAGAAACAGCAGCTGACCCGCGCAAACGGCGTCAAGCAGGCAAGACATGCAACAAAAGCGCGCTTTTTGTGCTACAGAACGGCAGCGTTTGTGCAACCTATAATGCTTTTGTGATATGTCAAATAAAACACACATTGGAGTTAGTTAAACTTGCCAATGCTAACGGGATTTTACTAGAATCCATGTATTGCGAAAGAGAGCGACCGATGGGCAGTTTGAAGGAGTTCAGAGAGAGTCGAGGCGTCAAGCAGATTGCTGTGGCCAACTATGTGGGGGTTTCTCGGCAGACGTATGCGCGCTACGAGGAGCACCCCGAGTCGATGAATCTCAAGCAGGCAAAGCTTGTCTGCGACTTCTTGGGCTGTGACATCGCCTTTCTTTTGCAACACGACGTCAAGAAAACAGACGTCCGCGGTTAGGTTAACGGACGTTGCAGGGGGACACGCGGGCAATGGCTAGCGTCGGGCAGACATACGAGCAGGTGAGCGAGGGCCTTCCGCTGGGGCGTAGGAGCCCCCGCGGGCAGCTGCGCTGGTACCTGGTGCGCTGCCACGAGGGCCGGGAACAGGACACGTGCGCCAAGGTGCGCCAGATCGTGCCCGCAGAGCTGCTGCAAGATGCCTTCGTGCCGCGCAAGGAGCGCCAGCGCAAGTATCACGGCCAGTGGCAGACCGACGTGGTGCCGTTCTTTGCCGGCCACTTTGTTGTTGCCACCACAGATGCCCCTGCGCTCAGCCGCGCCCTCGCGCAGCTGAGCTTTGGCGTGCAGATGGTGGGCGCCGTGGGCCGGGGGTACCAGCCCATCTCGCGCGATGCCCAGCGCGTGCTGACCGAGGCCATGGACCAGAGTCACGTGGTGCGCCTGAGCTGGGGCGAGATCGTGGAAGACAAGCTGCACGTGCAGGGCGGTCCCTTGGTGGGCAAGGAGGACAGGGTGGCGCGCTTTGTGCGGCGCAAGAGCTTTGCCTCCGTGCGCGTGGGCGAGGGCGACGGCGCGGCGGCCATGCTGACCATGCCCCTGGCGATCGTGGCAAGGCGGTGATGCGCATCCGGCTGGCCTCGTAGCCCTCTTTGATAGGTGCACTTGCCCCGTGCGAGCGCACGTACCAAAGGGTGCTGCCCAACGGTAACATCCCACACCGCTTGCTCCAGACGTCGTGCGGTTGCAGTCGTCTGCCAAGGGGAGCGAATACGTCTCTTTCTAGGGCTGGGAAGCTCATGGCGTAGCCGTGGCGTTTGGCGGAGCCGTGGCCTTCCTGCCTGCATGTGTGGGGAGGGTGTACCGATGCGCAAGGCCGCATGGTACGTCATACAGGTGCAGACCGGCCGCGAGCTGGCTGCCTGCGAGGCGATCCTCAAGGCATGCGCCAACGAGCGGGAGGTGCTGGCTGACGGCAGCCCGCTGGTGGGCGAATGCTTTACGCCGCGCTACCGCGCGCAGTTCAAGCTGCACGGCGAGTGGCACAGCGAGGAGCGCCTGCTGCTGCCTGGGTATGTGGTGGCCGTCACCGCGGACCCGTGGCGGCTCATGCGCCTGTTGAGGCAGGTGAGCGGGCTCACCAGGCTCCTCACGATGGGAGAGGCGTTTTTGCCCCTGAGCGACGACGACCGTGGCTGGATCGAGCGGTGGACGCACGAAGGCGACCGAACCATACCCATGAGCGTCGCGCACAAGGTGGGCGACAAGCTTGTGGTGACGGAAGGGCCGCTAAAGGGCCACGAGGCCATGATCGTGCGGATCAAGCGCCGCCAGAGCCTGGCGGAGCTGGAGATTCACGCAGGGCAGCTGACCATCCGTACGACCGTGGGGCTGGCGGTGCTGCCGGGGGAGTAGGACAGAAGACCATTGGGTTTAAAAAAACAGACGCATAGGCGCGGCTCGCTCTTGCGGGTGAACTCCGAGTGGGCTCAGCGCGCCGCCATCATCGCGGTTCTCGACGTCGTCTGCGTGGCGGCGTCCTTCTTTGTGGCGCTACTGCTGCGCTTCGACCTGGTGTGGAGCCAGATCCCGCAGGGGCTGCTCGACGGGTACAAAGCCCTGATGCCTCCCACCATTTGCCTGGTAGTGGCTACGCTTTGGTCGCTGCGCCTGTACCACAGCATCTGGAGCTTCGCCTCGGTGAGCGAGCTGGGCAGGCTCATCGTTGCATGGGCGATGGACGCCGCGGCACTGCCGCTCCTGGCGCTCGCCATGGGCGTGCGCATGCCTGTGTCGTACTGGTTGGGTGGACTTTTCCTCGGCTTCGCCTCTACCACAGGGGTGCGCTTCTCTTGGCGCTTCATGCGCCTGCTGCGCGGCAGGTTTGGCCGAGACGCCAAGGCCAAGCGCGTCCTGATGGTGGGGGCTGGCGAGAGCGGCCGCGCCCTGATTCGCGAGATGAAGGTGAGCCCGCAGCTGGGCATGCAGGTGGTGTGTGCGATAGACGACAACCCCGGCAAGCACGGCCGCTACCTTGAGGGCGTGCCCATCGTGGGCGGGCGCGATGCAATCGCCGGGGCCTGTGACGAGTACGGCGTGGACGAGATCGTCTTCGCCATCCCCAGCTGCAGCGGCGCCGACCGCAGGGAGATCCTGGAGCTGTGCGGCGCCACAGGGCGCGAGGTCCGCGCGATACCGGGCATCTACCAGCTCGTGGACGGCCAGGTGGCCGTGAGCAAGCTGCGCGAAGTCCGCCTGGAGGACCTGCTGGGCCGCGACCCCATCGTGGTGGACGCCAACGAGGTGCGTGGCTTCATCGAGGGACGCGTGGTGCTGGTGACGGGCGGCGGCGGCTCCATCGGATCCGAGCTGTGCCGCCAGATCGCCAAGGACAACCCCAAGCAGCTCATCATCTTCGACATCTACGAGAACAACGCCTACGCCATCCAGCAGGAGCTGCGGCACGACTACCCGGCCCTGGACTTGGTGACGCTTATCGGTTCGGTGCGCAACACCGAGCGTATTCGCTCGGTGTTCGAGACCTACCGGCCCGAGCTGGTGTTCCATGCGGCGGCGCACAAGCACGTACCGCTGATGGAGGACAGCCCTTGCGAGGCCATCAAGAACAACGTCATAGGGACCCTCAAGTGCGCGCAGGCCGCGCTGGACTACGGCACCAGACGCTTTGTGCTGATCAGCACGGACAAGGCTGTGAACCCCACCAACATCATGGGCGCGAGCAAGCGCCTGTGCGAGATGGTGGTGCAGATGATGGACCGCCGCGCCAACGCGCAGGGCAAGCAGACCGACTACGTGGCCGTGCGCTTTGGCAACGTGCTGGGGTCCAACGGATCGGTGGTGCCACTCTTCGAGAAGCAAATTGCTGAGGGTGGCCCCGTGACCGTGACCCACCCCGATATCACGCGCTATTTCATGACCATCCCCGAGGCGGTCTCGCTGGTACTGCAGAGCGCCTGCTACGCGGCAGGTGGCGAGATCTTCGTGCTGGACATGGGCGAGCCGGTGAGGATTGCCGACATGGCGAGGAAGCTCATCCAGCTGGCCGGCTACGAGCCCGATGTGGACATCAAGATTGTCTACACCGGCCTGCGCCCGGGCGAGAAGCTGTATGAGGAGCGCCTGATGGACGAGGAGGGCCTGAGGCGTACGGAGAACAAGCTGATATCCATCGCCGAGCCCATCGAGATGGACGATGCGACATTCCAAGAACAGCTCGCGCGCCTCGACGCGGCGAGCAGAGCCGAGGACCCACGCATACGGGAGTACGTGGCCGAGGTGGTGCCCACGTACCATCCGGAACGAGGCGGCGTGGCCGCATAGAGAGAAGAGTAGTGCTGGGAAGGTCAAAAGCCTTCTCGGCATCTTAATGCGCGTAGGGGGTATTCCCCGAGCGTTCCGTGAGAGTCGTCAAGCACGAGTGAGAGTGGTGGCGAGGGGAGTACCCCCTAAGCGAACTAGGAGAGTTGAACAAAGTAATGCATCCCATAACAAAACAGAAGCTGGCAGGCCTTGAGCCGCTGCCAAGTAAGCTCTGGCTGAGCTCGCCCACCATGCATGGTGACGAGCTCCGCTGGATGACCGAAGCCTACGAGACCAACTGGATGTCCACGGTAGGCGCCAACATCAACGAGGTGGAGCGCCAAGTCGCAGAGCTCTGTGGCGTCCCCTACGCGGTTGCCCTCAGTTCTGGTACCGCCGCTCTCCACCTTGCCATCAAGCTTGCCGCACGCAAAGTCTACGGCACCTCCACGGGCGTTGGCGCTGGCATCGGTGGCTGCCTTTACGGCAAGGAAGTCATCTGCTCCGACGTGACCTTCGACGCCACAGTAAACCCCGTAGTCTACGAGGGCGGCACCCCCGTCTACGTGGACACCGAGCGTGACACCTGGAATATGGACCCTGAAGTGCTTGAGATGGCCTTCAAGCTGCATCCCGATGTCAAGATCGTGGTTCTCGTGCATCTCTACGGCACTCCAGCCAAGATGGCCGAGATCCGTGCCATCTGCGACGCGCACAACGCCGTGATCGTAGAAGACGCCGCTGAGTCTCTCGGTGCCATCTACCAAGGCAAGCCCACAGGCTGCTTGGGAGATTGGGGCATTGTCTCCTTCAACGGTAACAAGATCGTGACCGGCAGCTCTGGCGGCTGCATCCTCTGCCACACTAAGGAAGAGGCCGACCGTGCTCGCAAGTGGTCCACGCAGTCGCGCGAGAATGCGGCGTGGTACCAGCACGAGGAGCTGGGCTACAACTACCGTATGTCCAACGTCATCGCGGGTGTCGTTCGCGGCCAGCTCCCGTACCTGCAGGAGCATATCGCGCAGAAGAAGGCCATCTTCCAGCGTTATGCAGAGGCCTTCGCGGACTTGCCAGTGACCATGAACCCGTTTGACGCACAAAACAGTGAGCCCAACTACTGGCTTAGCTGCCTGCTCATCAACGAGGACGCCATGTGTTTGCAGGTGAGGGGAGAGCGCGACGCGCTCTACGTGCCCGAGCCCGGCAAGAGCTGCCCCACGGAGATTCTCGAGGCCATTACCAGCGTGAACGCCGAGGGTCGTCCCGTTTGGAAGCCCATGCACGAGCAGCCCATCTACCGCATGAACCCGTTCGTGACCCGTGAGGGTGACGGCCGTGCGGCTTCCAACGCCTACATTGTTGGTGAGGCTGCGGGTGACGTAGGCGCTGACCTGTTCAACCGTGGCCTTTGCCTGCCAAGCGACAATAAGACGACGCCTGCCCAGCAGGATGTTGTTATCGAAGCCGTCCGCAGGTGCTTTGGAGAGTAGGTGTTTAATGTGGGCATTGAGCACCAACCATTTGGACCTTACGAGCGCTGGGTAAAGAGGCCGCTTGATTGCGCGCTTGCAAGCATGGCACTCATCGCGCTTAGTCCGGTTCTGGTGGGTACGGCAGTCGCGGTAAGAATAAAACTGGGCAGTCCTGTCATATTCAAACAGCCCCGTCCTGGACTAAACGAACGGATATTCGACGTTTACAAGTTCAGAACGATGACAGATGAGCGCTACGCTGATGGAAGACTTCTTCCTGATGCGGTAAGGCTCACCAGATTTGGTCGGATGTTACGTTCTACCAGCCTTGATGAGCTTCCCGAGCTGTTCAACATCATAAAAGGTGACATGGCTGTGGTTGGGCCACGTCCTTTGATGGCACGTTATCTAACCCTGTATTCCGAGGAAGAAAGATTGAGGCATTCTGTCCGTCCTGGCTTAACGGGTCTCGCACAAGTTCACGGGCGTAATGGCGTGAATTGGGATGAAAGGATGAGGCTTGACGTCGAATACGCGAGGAGCATTACGTTCTTAGGTGATGTCAGGATTATCCTAGGCACCGTTGCCCTAGTGCTTAAGCGCGACGGTGTATCCAATGACGATATGGAGAACTTTGATGACTATAGGGCTAAGCATCCCCATCCGGCCGCTTAATCATACGTGGTCTGCTGGGGAGCGATGAACAACATGGAAAGGAGGGGCGTCATGAGGAAAGCTATTGTTTTTGGTGCGACAGGACAACTTGGCTGCTATAGCGCCTTAGCGTTGAAGGATGCTGGCTATGACGTGGTTGCAGTTGGAAGAAGAAGCTCAGACGGCGGTTTCTTTTCTTCTCGCGGCATAGAGTTTGTGGGAGAGTTCCGGATCGAGGACGCAAAGTCTTTCGAACTGCTTCCTGTTCGTGACTACGACGTAGTTGTAAACATGGCAGGAACTATGCCCGCCCATGCAAACAGGGATATGATGCCTTACGTTCAAAGCGTTGTTGTGGGTATTGTCAACCTGGCAGAGTGGATGAAGGCGGTCAATTGCAAGCGCATAGTGTTTAACACTACTCCAAGTGATCTTGCAGAGCACTGGGATGAGACTGAGCCCATTGATGACGATGCTTCACGTTCATTCCCTAAGAATGGTAACGATCACGCTGTATATGCGATTTGTAAGAGAGCGGCAACCGATATCTTGGAACACTTGCAGATTTCGGAAGGCTTTGAACCTTGCGTTTTCCGTCACCTGATGGTCTACGGATGGCATCCTGAGGCCAACTATTTCCTTGACGGTGTGAAGAGAGTGCTTCCTTGGCGTTCGATGGTTCGAAAGTGCATTCAAGGAGAAAACATCGAAGTCTATGGTGACCCGACTCGACTTAAGGAGCTCCTCTATATCAAGGACTTTGCCAGTGCAGTTGTGAAGGCCGCTGATTCCCACGCATGCGGGTTATTTAACCTAACAGGACCAAGGCCCTACACCTTAGATGAAATGGTGGATGGTATTATCAACTCATTTTCTAATGGAACGACGCAGAAGCTATATAGGCCTGATATGCCGGATACTCCACAGATTCTTCTCTCGAGGCAAAAGGCCGCAAGAGAGCTTGGCTGGGAGCCCCAATGGGGCTGGTACGAAGCCTGCGAGGATATGCGTGCCGAGTGCATTCAGAATCCGATTGAATTGATGTGGGGTGCCAACGATCCGCTCGATGTGATTCATGAATAAACGTGCAATGAAGAAGAACGAAGAACCGAAGACACCATACTTTGTTATAGATGTATCTGTGCTTGATGCGGGAGTAGACTCACTTAGGCGCGCATTAGATGCATCATGGAGTAACAACATAATTGGATATTCGTATAAGACGAACTCGCTTCCTTGGGTGGTTACACACATGAACGAGCTCGGTTGTTATGCGGAAGTGGTTTCCGATGACGAATATCTACTTGCTCAGCATGTTGGTGTTGCTCCAGACTCTGTGATTTACAACGGAATTGCTAAATCACACGACACTTTTCTCAAAGCGTTGGAAGATGGAGCAATTGTTAATATCGACGCCGGATATGAGATTAGCTGGCTTGATGATTACGCAGGGGTGCCGAGGGGCGTTGGACTTCGGGTTAATTTTGACCTAGAGTCGTTGTGCCCAGGGCATGCTCACGGAGGTGTTGACGGTTCTAGGTTTGGCTTCTGCTACGAAAACGGTGAATTGAGACGGGCAATCGAAAGAGTTGTAGATAAGGGTTTTACAATCGATGGCCTCCACCTGCACAAGAGCTCAAAGACACGGCTCCCTGAAGTGTATTTCGCGATAGCGAAGACTGCGGTAAAAATAGCGAGAGAGTTTGAACTAAAGTTGAAGTACGTTGACATAGGCGGCGGCTTCTTCGGCGGACTACCATCGAAACCACAGTTTCCCGAGTACTTCGAAGGGATTGCTGCGATACTTAGATCAGAATTCACTAGCGACGAAGTCTGCTTGGTTGTAGAGCCAGGAATGGCTGTTATTGGTCCTCCCATCAGCTACGTTACTACGGTGGTCGATGTGAAGCACGGCCTTGGCACCGATTTTGTTGTGACGGATGGCAGCAGAGTCCATATTGATCCTTTAATGACCAAGTCATCGTACTTCTATGAGCATCAACTTGCATCTGGCTTCGAACATGGACATTCGCCTCGACAGGTGGTTACAGGCTATACATGCATGGAGAATGACAGAATCTTCGAAATCATAGATGGAGATGCCGCTCAACCTAGCGATGTGATTACGTATCAAAAAGTCGGCGCATACACCATGTGCCTTTCTCCAGCATTTATTAAATGGCTTCCCGATGTGTATGTGAAGGACTGGGCTGGGATGCATCAAGTCAAGCAGCGCTGGGATGCCGAGCAATTCATGAATGCAAACACATGTGGGGGGTGGGCTAGGTGAACGTCCTCATACTCAGTGCTGGCACGCGTAACAAGATAGTCCAGTACTTTAGGCGTGCTCTCGAGGGTCGGGGGCAAGTGATTGCAACCGACATGAGTCCGCTTGCGCCTGCGATCTATGAAGCGGATACGCACTACATCGTGCCACGCATGACTGACCCAGGCTATCTCGATGTCATCCTCAGCGTTTGCCGAGGCGAGCATATTGATGGCGTACTCTCGTTGATAGACCCAGAGCTCTCGTTTCTTGCTGCGCATGAGGCAGATTTCGCAGCTGTAGGTACGACGGTTATTGGGTCTTCATACGAGCTCTGCGAGATGTCCCTCGACAAGATGGAAATGTTCCGGTGGCTTAGTGCACATGGTTATCGGCGTGCGTGCTCTTGGGATGACCTCGGGGAGTTCGAAAAGGCTCTTGTTGCTGGTGAGGCCCGTTTTCCGGTCTTTGTGAAACCGGTACGCGGTAGTGCCAGTATTGCTATTTCTAAGGTCGAAGATCTCGAGACACTGCGATTGCTTTGGGCTCACGATCGCGGCCTGATGGTGCAGGAGCTGCTTGACGGCCAAGAGATAGGCGCGGATGTCTACATCGACATGGTATCCGGTGACGTAGTGAGTATCTTCACGAAGAAGAAGCTGCGTATGCGTGCTGGCGAGACGGATAAGGCGGTTTCATTCAAAGATCCTGAGCTCTTTGCATTCATCGATGAGTTCGTAAGCGAAGCAGGCTACCGCGGCCAGATAGACATTGACATCTTCGATGTTGGAGGCGAGTGGTACATAAGCGAGGTCAACCCACGCTTCGGCGGCGGGTACCCGCATGCCTACGAGTGCGGTGTCGACCACATGACGCTCATTACGGAAAACCTCGGCAAGTGTGCTAACGGTAAGTGCATCGGTGCGTACGAGGAGGGCGTCTACATGATGAAGTATAACGATGTGCTAATTTGCAGGGACGGTGATCTAGAGTCGTGAAAGTCCTCATCCTTGCAAACAACGTTGGCGGACTACTGAGTTTTCGAAGGGAACTGCTCGAAAAACTAGTCCAGGAAGGTTGTGAGGTTATTGCTGATGTTCCCCCAGACGAGCGTTCTGTTGAGCTTGGCAGTATAGGTGTTAAGGTAGTTACATGCAAGAACCTTTCCAGACGGGGCACCAACCCAATTGAGGATCTCAGCCTTCTGATTCATTACATACATACAATTCGGAATCTTTCGCCGAATGTTGTATTGACCTATACGGTTAAGCCAAATGTGTATGGCGGAATAGCATGTCAAATCATGAGGGTACCATACTGCGCCAACGTTACCGGGCTAGGAGTTGCGATAGAGAATGGCGGTATACTTGGCCTTCTTACGCTTCACTTATACCGTTGGGGCTTGGCTGGTGCAAGGACCGTATTCTTTCAGAACTCCTCGAACAAGGATCTCATGCAATCAAAGAAAGTGATTAACGGTTCAAGTTGCTTGCTCCCTGGTTCTGGAGTAAACACAACTAGATTCCAGGAGATGGAGTATCCTAGCGAAAACGAAGACACTAGGTTTATCACTGTCGGTCGGATCATGCGTGACAAGGGCATCGAAGAACTGCTGGAATCTGCGCGTGCAATAAGAGCTAAGCACCGTAATGTTCACTTTATTCTGCTTGGTCCTTTTGATGAAGAGTGGGAGAGTACCGTCGATAAAGCTGTGGCAAATGGCGTAATCACGTACATTCCTAGGCAACCGGACGTTCGTCCTTATGTGGCATCATGCCATGCAATCCTGCACCCTTCATGGCACGAGGGGATGTCAAATGTCTGTCTAGAAGCAGCTTCGATGGGTCGACCTGTCATTGCTTCTGATATTCCTGGTTGCCGAGAGACATTTGATGCAGGGGTATCTGGGATCAGCTTTGAGCCGCGAAACGCCGAAAGTCTCACTGACGCAATTGAACGGTTCATTGAGTTGCCATACGAAGAGAAAAAGCAAATGGGACATGCGGGGCGTGAAAAGGTTGTCCGCGAGTTCGATCGGCAAATAGTCATCAACAAATACCTCGAAGAGATTAGCGCAATAGCAAAGGAGTAGAAAAATGCTTGAGCATCTCTATGAGGGCCTCCTCAACGGCGAGGAGGCCCTAAGTCTCGTGGGCCTCGGTTACGTGGGTATGCCCATCGCCGTCGCTTTCGCAAAGAAGGTCAAGGTCATCGGCTATGACCTCAATGAGGCCAAGATTGAGACGTACAAGGCTGGAATCGACCCAACCAACGAGGTTGGTGACGAGGCTATCCGCAGTACTACTGTTGAGTTCACCGGTGACGAGCACCAGCTTCGCCGTGCAAGGTTCCACATCGTGGCTGTCCCTACACCTGTCAACGCTGACCATACGCCCGACCTTACGCCTGTCGAAGGCGCGAGCCACATCGTGGGCCGCAACCTGACAAAGGGTTCGGTCGTGGTTTACGAATCCACCGTCTGGCCAGGTGTTACTGAGGACGTATGTGTCCCTATTCTCGAGGAAGAGTCAGGTCTCCGTTGTGGCGTTGACTTCAAAGTCGGCTACTCACCGGAGCGCATCAATCCTGGTGACAAGGTGCACAGACTTGAGACCATCACTAAGATTGTCTCTGGCATGGACGAGGAGACCCTTGACTGCGTGGCCAAGGTGTACGAGTTGGTCGTGGAGGCTGGCGTGCATCGGGCCGAGTCTATCAAGGTCGCTGAGGCCGCGAAGGTAATCGAGAACAGCCAGCGCGACATCAACATTGCGTTTGTCAACGAGCTCTCCATCATCTTTGACCGTTTAGGTATCGACACGTTGGACGTCCTGCGCGCTGCGGGAACCAAGTGGAATTTCCTCAACTTCCGCCCAGGCCTTGTTGGCGGACACTGCATCGGCGTCGATCCCTACTACCTGACTTACAAGGCTGAGATGGAGGGATACCACAGTCAGGTAATCCTCGCGGGGCGCCGCATCAATGACGACATGGGCAAGTACGTTGCCGAGAGTTGCGTGAAGCGCCTCATTGCCAACGACCGCCCAGTCAAGGGGGCCAAGGTTGCAGTCTTGGGCTTCACCTTCAAGGAGAACTGCCCTGACACACGCAACACGCGTATCATCGACATTGTGAAGGAACTCTCTGAGTATAGTGTCGAAACAGTGGTCGCTGATCCTGCTGCCGATGCTGATGAGGCAAAGCGACTCTATGGCATCGAGTTTGTGGATATGAACGACATCAAGGATTGCGATGCGGTCATCCTTGCAGTAGCGCACGAGCAGTTCAAGGAGCTTCCGCTCACGTACTTTGACGGCCTCTACTCCGAAGGTGCCAAAGTGATGCTTGACATCAAGGGTACGCTGGACAAGAAGGCTTGCGAAGAAGCCAGCTACGAGTATTGGAGGCTGTAGCCATGGGCTATTCCGAGCTTACGTTTCCTGAAGGAAGCACGTTCCTGGTGACAGGTGGCGCCGGCTTCATTGGTTCCAACCTCTGTGAGGCCATTCTGAGGATGGGCTACAAAGTACGTTGCCTTGATGATCTTTCGACAGGCAAGCGTGCGAACGTGGATCTCTTTGTTGATAACCCTAACTACGAGTTCATATTAGGCGACATCAAAGATCTCGACACGTGTATGGCAGCTTGCAAAGGCGTTGACTACGTTCTCAATGAAGCCGCGTGGGGGAGCGTGCCGCGATCCATCGAGATGCCGCTTTTCTACTGTGCAAACAACATCCAGGGCACGCTTAACATGCTTGAGGCAGCGATGCAGAACCACGTGAAGAAGTTCGTTTATGCTTCCAGCAGTTCTGTATATGGCGACGAGCCGAACCTTCCCAAGCAGGAGGGTCGTGAGGGCAACCTGCTTTCGCCATACGCCGTGACAAAGCGTGCCGATGAGGAGTGGGCAAAGCAATACACCATGCACTACGGTCTGGACACGTATGGCCTGCGCTACTTCAACGTCTTTGGCCGTAGGCAGGATCCCGACGGCGCGTATGCGGCTGTTATTCCTAAGTTCATCCGCCAGCTTCTGCAGGGAGAGCGTCCGACCATCAATGGTGATGGCAAGCAATCACGCGACTTCACATACGTTGAGAATGTGGTCGAGGCGAATCTGAAGGCGTGCCTCGCATCAAGTGAGGCGGCGGGCCAAGCATTCAATGTCGCCTATGGCGGCCGTGAGTACCTCATTGACATTTACTACGGACTCACAAAAGCTCTTGGCGTGAACACGGAGCCAATCTTTGGACCACCGAGAGCTGGCGACATTCGGCACAGTAACGCCGACATCACAAAGGCGAGAAAGTCGCTGGGTTATGACCCAGACTGGAGTTTCGAACGCGGTATCGAGGCGGCAATTGAGTGGTATAAGGTGAGCTTGAGAGGCGTCTAATGGCTAATAATACTGATGAAACAGGTTGTTACGGCCTTATGAGACAAAACGGGCTGAACGCTGCCGTTGTCATGGCGACATACAACGGCGCTCGTTTCATTGAGGAGCAGATGGACTCGCTTCGGCGACAAAGCTTTACGCCCCACCGGGTCATAATTCGGGATGACGGCTCGACTGATGGTACTCAGGAGATTGTGAGCGATTACATCGCGCGTTACGGTCTTACAAACTGGGATTTCAAGGGGAATGATTCAAATAAGGGATTTACATCAAACTTCCTTGACGCCGCTCTTGAAGCTTCGGAAAGCATAGTGTTCTTTTGTGACCAAGACGATATTTGGCTTGAAGCAAAGATCGAGCATGCGATGAGTGTGTTTAGTGAGTACGAGAAGTGCGTTGCAGTTCTGTGTAACGCTTCCATTGTCGATGAATACGGCAATAAAGCCGATACGGTGCAGACGACTTATAGGAGGACATCCTCACGATCAGGCGAAATAAGTCTTGCGAAGCAAGTATCATCAATGGTGGCGTCGGGCCATACGCTCAGCGTAAGGAAAAGCTTTCTCGAAGAAGTCGCCCCAATTATCAAAGCTCGAGGACTGACTTACGATAGCCCTATCGGAATCATGGCGGCAGCTCGTGGGGGGTTATTCAAAACAGGCACTACGGACGTCTTGCATAGGGTTCATTCGAGTAATACGTCATCGCCTAAATATGGGCTTCTTCAACGTTTTCGCAGTAAATCCAAGCATATATCAGGTCGAAGATTCCAGCTTGATACTCTACGAAAATGCCGGGACCAGGTGTGGGCATTTAGTGATGCGCAGACCGTAAAACTATACGATGAAGAAATAACGGCTCGTGAACGCTGCCTTTCCGCGATGGAGAATGGGCATTTGACTCCGCTGGTGAAAGGATTGTTTAGGCGATCTCCGATGAAGAACAGAACCGTTGAGGTTGCAAATCTTGCCATTATGCTTTTCGGTAGGGGGTAAGAGGAAATCATGGAAACCGCTTGCGCGGGCATAGTGCTCTACAATCCAGATTTCTACAGACTTCAACAGGTGCTGAATGCGGTGAGCTTGCAAGTATCGAGGGTGATACTTGTAGATAATGGCAGCAACAATGTTGAGCAGGTAACAACCCTCCTTGAGCAATACAAGATTGCCCGCCTTGTTAGGCTGGGAGAGAATAGGGGTATCGCTGCAGCATTGAACGTTGCGTGTGATATTGCTCAGCAGGAAGGCTATGAGCAGATTCTTACGCTTGATCAAGACACCGTGATTGAAAGGGATATGGTCCAGAGGCTAATGCCGTTGGCTGGAGAAGGAACGGGGATAGTATGTCCGAGGGTTGCCTATGAAGGAAACGAAGAGTTTCAACCTCAGCCAAGAGATGCCGTTGAAATAGTTGAATGGGCGATAACAAGCGGATCACTCACTTCACTGAAAGCATGGAAGGAAGTCGAAGGTTTCGATGAGAGGATGTTCATAGACGGAGTTGACAGGGATTTCTGCTTACGTCTTAGACGTAAAGGATGGAATGTGAAGCGGGTCAATGACGCAGTGATGCACCATAAACTGGGAGAACTCAAATGTAGGAGATTACTCGGAAGGACCATTTACGCTACCAACCATCCAGCGTGGCGTCGATACTATATGGCAAGAAACAGGGTGTATTTGTGTCGTAAAGGCTTGGTAGGGTTCGGCGAAGCAGCGCGGTGGGCCGCTAAAGAGATTTCCAAGGTAGTATTGTTTGAAAAGAATGGGATATCTAAATCTGCTGCAATTATCAGGGGTGTTCGTGATGGATTCACTATCCCCGTATCCAAATGCTAAGTGTCCGGCCGAATGCCCGAACGCCATTTGAAGAAGACCCAAGAAGCGATGATTTACTGAGGCCTTGTATTAGCTCGTCATGCGTATGATAGCGATAGAGACTTCCATTCACTAAATGGCTTACATGTTCCGATTCATAATATCGTGTTTATCCGTTCAGGTCAGAATTCTTGAGTCAGAAGAGTCTGAGACGACAGAGATGTAAGTATTAGTAAGAGTGCAATAGGAGGTGTACACTAGACAGTGTTCTTACAAATCTTCATAATATGTAATATCATGCTCCTGGGACTTACTCTCCTAATTGACAGGGATATCTTGAATCCGAACTACCTATTCTTGATGGGTTGGACAGTAGCTGGGATAACGGTTTTTTTTACCGATTTTTCGTACGATGCTGATAGCGTCGCCTTCCTATACCTTGCATTGGGTTCAATAGTATTCTGTTTTGGTAACTTACTTGGGCACGGTGCAATTAATAAAGATGGGGTTGATGACAGACGATTGTCCGCCAGAATGCTGCCGAATTATCGGCTTTTGGCATTAATTCAGCTTGTCCAACTGCTTGCTGTAGCTTATTCTCTGATTGGCTTTCGTGGCAGACTTGCTTCTAGCTCAGGTGGGAATATAGTTCAGTCATACCTGTATAGCAGGGATGCTTCAGGCGCTGGCAGCAGAAGTGGCTACCTCATCAATGTTAATTCAGCTGTATGCATAGTGCTGCTACTTTACTATCGTTGGATACCAGAGAGTGAGCGCAAGCGGTACATTCGCTATATGCTATTTGAAGCAGTGATTTATGTCGTCATGTTGTTTTTGAGGTTTACTCGTAATAGCGTCTTACTCTACTCAAGTCCACTTTTGTTTGTATATTTCTTCATATCTAATAAGGATAATGGTTCTCGAATCAAGTCAATTGCATTATGTTTGTTTGCATTTCTCATTTTTTTCGTTGCATACTCAAGATTGAAGTACGACTATTTATATACAGATGATAATTTTATAACTCTATCAACTCGAGAACTATCTGGCTATTTATCAGGTGGAATAGTGGCTTTCCAGAAGGTATTTGACATCTCAGACTTTCCTGCGACTGGCGGGGAGAATACGTTTCGTTTTTTCATTGCTGTCTTTGACAGATTGCGAGGTACAACCACTGCGAGAAAACTCGTCCAACAATATACAGAGCTTGGCGGCTCAAGTATAACTAATGTGTACACCTTCTATCACTGGTATATCTGTGACTTTGGACTGGCCTATGGTCTTTTGATGCAGTTTTTCATTGCTTTTCTGCATGGGCGTTTGTACAAACTGATATTCAGAGGAAGTTTGTATGGAACATATCTGTATTGTCTAATGACAGGACCTCTGCTCTTGCAGTTCTTTCAGGATGAGTACTTTTCTCTCTCGTCTAACTGGTTACAGACAATTCTAGTCGGTGTTCTATTCATATGGTTGCAGGATTTGGTATGGAGAATACCCATGCTTGGCGGACAACATAGTAAGCAACTCTGTGGTTCTTTAGATCGTCAAGGCATAACTTCTGATTGACTACTCTAGATATCTGTGTTGAGAGGATAGTCTTGAACGTACGTGAAACGGCCAAGAATGCATCCGTAGCCTTCTTGGCTCAGGGCGTGAGCATGCTGCTCAGCGTCATCCAGTCGCTTATAGTGCCAAAGCTTTTAGGCGTCGCAGAGTACGGCTATTGGCAGCTCTTTATCTTCTATATCGGTTATGTTGGTTTTTTTCATTTCGGCTTGAATGACGGCGTCTATCTTATCAAAGGAGGTGAGAGTAGGAAGCAGATAGACAGGTCCTCGGTGCGGTCCCAATTTGCATTTTCTCTCGTTTTCGAGACTCTGATTGCGCTCTGCGTCGTAATTGTGTCGATGTCTATTGAACTTGTTCCCGATAGGCGCTTTGTCGCTGTTTGTGCCGCAATCTTTCTTGTCATTCAAAATGCCGCCTCATATCTTATGTATGTTCTGCAGGCGATGAATGAAACCAGGCTCTCTTCCTACTCTACAATTGTCGCACGATTCTCGTTTTTGATACTGCTCGGACTTCTCATTTCTATAGGTTCTAGTACGTTCAGGCCTTTTGTTGTGGCATATATTGCGTCAGTTGTTCTACAACTCGCATACTGTATTTGGCACTGTCAAGATATTCTCTCTGCAAGTTTCTCAGGATGGACTATTGCTGCTAAGGAATCTGTGGAATCAATCAGAGTTGGTTCCAAATTGATGCTTGCCAACATTGCTAGCCAGCTAATACTTGGTGTGTTGCGACTTGCTATTGATGCGAAGTGGGGAGTAGAGACGTTCGGAAAGCTTTCGCTCTCGCTTTCCCTTGTTAATTTCTTCCTTGCGTTTGTTACTCAAGCTGCCATGGTTCTATTTCCAGCGCTACGGCAGAGCAACGAGGAAGAAGTCCGAAGCTTCTATATGCACGCGCGGGATGTACTTGGCTTGGCGTTCCCTGCCATTTATTTACTGTACTTTCCCATGGTGTGGCTGCTGATCAGATGGTTGCCTGCGTATGCGGACAGTTTGCGGTACTTTGCTTACCTTATCCCGATTTGTGTATTTGACAGCAAGATGAATATAACTTGCACTACTCTCTTTAAGGTGAGGCGGCAAGAGAATTTGTTGTTGAGAATTAACATTGCCACGACAGTGTTCTGTGCAGTTATAGTTGCGATCGGTGTGTTTATGATTGGGTCAGTTGAGCTTTCAGTAGCGTCTGCGACACTCGCCATCATGATGAGAAGTTTCATTTCAGAAGGATTTGTGGCTAGCGAACTTGGCGTGAAACAAGACGATGTCTCAGTGTGCGAGTTCGCCCTAACCTTTGCATTTGTTTCGTTGGCGCTATTGGCATCGCCTATTATTGCATCTTTCTGTTATGCGCTGCTGTACTCGTTCTTTCTCATTATGCACAGACGCCAGGTCGGCGAGCTGTTTGCGGCGCTGAGACTTAATCGGCAATAGTACATTCCAATCAGAACAGAAAGGATTGCTAGGGTCTGACAATGAAGGGAATCATTCTGGCTGGGGGCAGCGGTACACGTTTGTATCCGCTCACTACCGTTACTAGCAAGCAACTCCTACCAATTTATGACAAACCTATGGTCTATTACCCGCTGGCAACTCTTATGTTGGCTGGGATACGGGACATCCTCATCATTTCAACGCCGAACGATTTACCCAATTTCGAACGATTGCTTGGCGATGGTTCAGATTTTGGCTTGGCTCTGGCCTATGCTGAGCAACCATCACCTGACGGGCTGGCACAAGCATTTGTGATCGGGCGGGAGTTCGCTGGCGGAGAAGCGTGCGCGCTCGTGCTCGGGGACAACATCTTCTATGGCAACGGCCTCGGCAAGCGCCTAAGGAGGGCCGTGAGGTCGGCGTCGGAGGGCAGGGCCACCGTCTTCGGCTACCGCGTGGACGACCCCGAGCGCTTCGGCGTGGTGGAGTTCGACGCAGAGTACAACGCGGTCTCCATTGAGGAGAAGCCTGCAAACCCCAAGAGCGACTACGCGGTGACCGGCCTCTACTTCTACCCGGCAGACGTGTGCGACAGGGCAGCGGAGGTCAGGCCGTCTGCGCGTGGCGAGTACGAGATCACCGATCTCAACAGGGCGTATTTGGGGGATGGGCTGCTTGACGTGATAACTCTTGGGCGCGGCTTCGCGTGGCTGGACACCGGCACTATGGAGAGCCTCTTCGAGGCATCCGAGTTTGTGCGCACCGTCGAGCGCGCGCAGGACTTGCCGGTCTCTGTCCCAGAGGAAATAGCCTACGACAACGGATGGATCTCGCGGGAGCGCTTGCTTGAATGTGCAGAGCGCTACGGCAAGAGCGATTACGGCGCACACCTCCGTGATGTTGCCGATGGACGGGTGCTTCCCGATAGGCACTTCGACAAATAGGTCTGGTAAGTGGCGGTCCATGGCCGCTTTCTGTTAGGGCCCGCGTCTGCGGGTTGGTGAGTAAGGACCTTGACAATGGAATACTCAAAGCGTCTTGCGGTGCATAAAACCGATATCGAAGGGCTGTTGGTTATTGACCTCGCTGTGCTGGGGGACAACAGGGGCTGGTTCAAGGAGAACTGGCAGCGTGCAAAGATGACTGCACTTGGCGTGCCCGACATCCATGTGGTGCAGAACAACGTAAGCTTCAACGCTAAGAGGGGCGTGACGCGCGGTATCCACGCAGAGCCGTGGGACAAGTTCATCTCCGTAACAACGGGCTCAGTCTTCGGTGCGTGGGTGGATTTGCGTAAGGGTTCGGCTACGTATGGACACGTGGTAACGGCTGATATTGATCCGTCAATTGCCGTCTACACACCGCGTGGCGTGGGCAACTCCTTCCAGGCGCTCGAGGATAATACGCTCTACACCTACTTGGTGAATGCTCACTGGTCTGCGGAGCTGAAAAGCAGCTATACGTTCGTCAACTTAGCTGACCCGCAGCTGGCCATCGAGTGGCCGATTCCGCTGGAGGAGTGCGAGCTTTCAGAGGCAGATAAACATCACCCCATGCTGGTTGACGTTAAGCCGATGGAGCCAAAGAAGACGCTGGTGACCGGGTGTAACGGGCAGCTGGGTCGCGCGGTGCGCGCCGCTGCCGAGGTTCGTGGGCTCATGGGATTCGAGTACACCGACATCGACAAGTTCGACCTCTCTGACCCCGCTGCGTACGAGGGGTTTGACTGGGACCTCTACGGTACCGTCATCAACTGCGGTGCGTTCACGGCGGTCGACGCGGCGGAGACCGGGGAGGGGCGAGTAGCTGCGTGGCGAGCGAACGCGACGGGCCCCGCCCTGCTCTCGAGGGTGTGTGCCGAACGCGGGATTACGCTTGTGCACGTGAGCTCCGACTACGTGTTTGACGGCACGCATGAGGTTCATGATGAGGAGGAGACGCTCTCTCCGCTCGGAGTGTATGGGCAATCCAAGGCCGCTGGCGACCTTGCAGTTGCTGGATGTCCTACGCACTATATCGTGCGAAGCTCGTGGGTTATTGGCGACGGACGAAACTTCGTGAAGACGATGGCCATGCTGTCGGGACGTTGTTCCGATGCTGAGGACTCACTTGAGCGCGTGACCGTGGTGGACGACCAGCTCGGTCGCCTGACTTTTGCTGACCAGATGGCGGAGGGGATCCTGTGGCTGCTTGGATATCGGGATGGGTCTATGTTGGCGAATGAGCCTGCGCCGTTCGGGACGTACAACCTGACCGGTTCTGGACGAGTTGCAAGTTGGTACGAGATCGCGAGGCAGGTATTTGAGCTGAGCCACGGGAACGGATCGAGTGTGATGCCTGTCTCTACCGAGCAGTACTATGCGTCCGCAAAGGGCCCGATCTCGCCGAGGCCCGTGCATTCCGCGCTTGACCTCTCGAAGCTCGAGGCCGCTGGCTTTGTGCCTCGCGATTGGGAGGAAGAGCTTGCGGAGTACATGAGATCGCTACCCGGAAGCGAGGGCTAATATGGCTGAGCAATTCGCGCCCAAGAGCATCATCGTCACCGGCGGCTGCGGCTTCATCGGGTCCAACTTCGTGCACTACGTCACCGAGCGCCACCCCGAGGTGCGCGTGACCGTGCTTGACAAGCTCACCTACGCCGGCAACCCCGCCAACATCGAGGGCACGGGCGCCGAGCTCGTGGTGGGCGACATCTGCGACGAGGCGCTGCTCGACGAGCTCGTGCCCGCGCACGACGCCATCGTGCACTTCGCCGCGGAGTCCCACAACGACAACTCCATCGCCGACCCGTCGCCCTTCGTGCAGACCAACGTCCGCGGCACCTACGAGCTGCTGGAGGCCTGCCGCCGCCACGGCGTGCGCATGCACGAAGGCCTCGAGCGACATGCTCGTACGCGCGTGGTTCCGCACCTACGGCGTGCCCGTGACCATCTCCAACTGCTCGAACAACTACGGCCCCTACCAGCACGTGGAGAAGTTCATCCCCAGGCAGATCACCAACGTGATCTGCGGCATCCGCCCGAAGCTCTACGGCGACGGCAGGAACGTCCGCGACTGGATCCACACGAGCGACCACAGCTCGGCCGTCTGGGCGATCCTCACCAAGGGCGTCCCCGGCGAGACCTACCTCGTCGGCGCCGACGGCGAGCGCGACAACATCACCGTGATGCGCGACATCCTGGAGGCCATGGGGCAGGCGCCCGACGCCTTCGACTGGGTGCGCGACCGCCCGGGCCACGACCGCCGCTACGCCATCGACTCCTCCAAGCTTCGCCGCGAGCTGGGATGGCTCCCGCGCCACACCGACTTCGCCGAGGGGCTGGCCGCCACCATCGGCTGGTACCGCGACAACGAGTCCTGGTGGCGCCCCGCCAAGAAGGCCACCGAGGCCAAGTACGCCGCGCAGGGGCAGTAGGGGTTCTTGCTTACGTTGGTGATAGTGGTCACGACAAAGCCGTCTCTATGGAGGGCAAGCGATACAATTAATCGATCTAGGGTGTTGACTACCATAGGTGATTGCACCGTGGTAACAAGGGGCGTGCAATGCCAAGCGAGACGTACATAACTCAGGAAAAGGTGAAGCTGTTTATCAGCTCAGGAATGTCTTCTGAGGATTTGAGAGAAATCCGCCATGACATCCATCAGCTGCTGAGTAATTCTCCTTACGTACGAGGTTGGCTGTTTGAGTACGAGGGTGCCTCCACATACGAAGCCGAGATTGAGTATCGGATGAGAGTCGAGGACGCCGATGTCTGCGTCTTCATTATTGACGGTCGATGTGAGATTCCGGAAGGGGTGCAGAAGGAGCTTGACGAAGCTGCGCGCGGGAGTAAGAGATGCTTCTACTACTTCTATAGAATCAACCACGAAGGCCCGCGGATGCTTCGCGAAGGTCTTAAGGGGCCAGAAGGAGCCCATTACTGTGAGGTGGATCGTCTCTCCGAGATTCCTGCCTTGATTCAAAAGAATGTGGTGGAGGAGATCTTCTTCACTTACCGGATTCATGCGCGTGGGTACGCTGCATGGGATGTGGGTGGTGCGAACCCCTCTTCCATGACAATGGCTCAGGATGTTTTTGTAAACAGATCGTCGCTTTCTGGATACCCTACTTGCGAGGCCATCCTCAGCCGTTTTCTCTACAATGCTGGCACAGAACCTGAGATACCAGAAGGGCTTGATGGGGCCATAGCGACTTTCCTTGATGTCATGCTGGGAAACTTGCCCATCACCGGTTTTCGCGTCTCACAAATGCTCGGAGAACTCAGGGAGCGGCTCCCTGAGACATACTATCCTACGATTGAGCTACGGTGGCGCGCCATACAGCAGTTTTTCCTTGGGGATCTAAACGAAGCGTTCGAGCTTGAGAAGAAGGCCATGGAAAGGGCTAAGAAGGCCAATCTCCCATCATGGTTCACTGATGATATCCTCATAGACCTTCGCAACTTAGAGGCGGAGACTGACAGGCTGCAGAACATAATCTATCGTCAGGGTTCTTACCAAGATGAGATTAACGACCAGAACCGGGAGATTCAGCTGCCGCTGGTCGACCGCATCACCAGCGATCTTCTTGAAAGCATCGCGGCTGAAGAGCTTAAGAAACGAGTTCAGTCGGCGTATACCATTACGTTTGGAACGCCCGCAAGCAAGTGGGTGGGCATGCTTGTCAAGCTGCTCGCTGCTGTCGTGCACTACGGGTCGCTCACTCACATCAGGCTGTTCAGCAAGCGCATGAGACTTGTTGCGTCGTGTCTGTGGCGTATCACGGGCAACAGGGCGAACCTGATTGCAGAGCTAAAGCTTGCTATGGTAACCAGTCCAGCTAAAGACTTGCGCGGGTTTACAAACAATAACGGATCTCTTTATGGCGAGATGACTTGCAACGAGGCGGATTCCGCCTTTAGCTTTGCTTGGAATTGCGCGTCTGGATGCGACAAGAACGAGACCCGTGTTACTGCATTCGCCATGCTTGCCCCGTTCCTCTCTGAGGCTGAATACAACACTGCAGAGGGTAATGCCAAGCGCCTCTGTAACGAGTTGCTTGCCCATGAGGCAATTCCTCCTCGCGAGCTACACCGCCTGCTTTTGTCGTGTTACTCCATATCGGGCAGCAAATGGGTTATCGATGTTGTGATAGCCGCGCTTGATAAAGGTCCAAGAACCTATTGGGCAAATGAGGCGTTGAGCTTCCTGCGCGATATTGACTCCGAACGGTTCCGCTTGACTGACGAACATGCAGAAGAGCTACTACGCGCCCTTGGCCCGCATGCGGTTGATGAGAAAGCGGATAAGGGGGCGATTATTGATGCGATTGCTGGCGTATGGTTGCTTACTGCCCGTCAAGCAGAATGGCTTTCGTATTTCAAAGAGGAGCTTAATGAGTATCAGAAGGCCATGCTGTCAATCAGGTGCGGAGCCAATGACGAGGCGTTCGTCAACCAAATGCTAAAACAGTCGCTCGCTACCATTCGGAAGGATAACAAGACGCAGGGCGTTGGCGGCATGTGGGCTCAGAACGCTATTGATTACTACATACGCATAGAGGTATTCCTTGAGAAGGGCGAGCCGCAGAGCCCGGTGTTCATCGAAGAGTGCGCCTTCGCATGTGCCGAAACGCTGCTTGCGCAAGGACAGACCGAAAGAGCGAAGTGGGGTGCTTGTCTGCTTCTTCTTTCGCTTGTGGGTCACGATTCTAAGTTGCTGAACAACAATAGGCTCGTGACAAAGCTAGCGGCTGTCAATGATAACGACTTCACTGAATTGCCCGTTTCCCTTCTTGGGGAGCATGGACGAGAGACCGTGGGGGTTGCGTTGGTGGCGATACGGAGCCTGTTTGGCTTGCCACGGGACGAGGCGTTGCGATTTGCATTGTTGCCCGCGTATCGCTCTGAACCTGATGAGGTAGCTAATCTCTGCACGTTGCTTGGGAGACTTGTCCGTAAGCCTATGTGGGAAGTGGTTTCGGAAGACGACATCTCAGCTTCTGTCAGCTTCCTGCTGGCAATGACGAGCCATGAGTCCAGCTTGGTGCGACGGAACGCCCTAGCGGCGCTGACTCCGCTTGCGATGCATCCAGAGTTTGGCCGTCCCGTCTGCGCTGCTTTCATGCGGGCTTTTGCATCGTCACACCCTTCATCTAAACACGTAATCCTCAATGCGCTTCGTGATGGAGGGGCGTTCTTGCCTGAGGAGGGGTCCTTCATTCTTGATGCTGCGGAGTCATCGTCTTGCTTCTACGTCAGACGTCGTGTCGTTGGGGGAGAACTGGTGTCGTGAGAGGCGCTCAACTCTTAGATTGCTTTGTGATGTGTGGTGGGTGGAACGCCTGCAGATGGACGCGTTCTGCGTGGAGAGTGATAGCGGCACGCTGCCCGAGGAGTCGAGCTTCTACCTGAGCGTCGGGCACCCGATCCCCGCCGTGTGCATCCGCACGAGCGCCGAGCGCCCCGAAGAGCTGGACAAGGGATGCTTCGTGCTGTCCGGGATCGACGAGGTCGGCCTGCTGCAGTCGGTGGACCTGGCCGTTGAGATGGTGCGCAACGGAGACCTGGGCGTGCACGTGCCGGACTACGTGGACGAGAACGTGAGCGACAAGGTCGTGCGGATCGTGCAGAGCTACGTCGGCGTGGTGAACAAGATGCTGTGGCGGAAGGGGTAGAGGAGCCGCTGACCCATTGCGAATGTTGACAAAAGCTGCCCCAACGTCAACAACAGGTGGAGCTGCCGTCCGTTGAAGGCGTTGCGGTGGCCGTTTCGTATGATCAATTGAGGTCTGGCGTAGAGAGTGACGCGGCGGCGCTAGGACTGAGTGCAGCAGACGGTTTCAGCTGCTGCTCTGTAACCCTTGGGGTATCCGTTAGTCCCTCGATGGTAAAATGGCTGGTACTAGCTACGCGAAACGCTGCGACAACAGATGGCACGCCCGCTAGTCTGACTGGCGCCGTGGCCCATGGTCAGCAAAAGGGCTGGTCGCAATTAAGGTTGCGGGTCGGTAGGTTGTAGCTCGAGAGTTTTGATTGGGTTGGCGTTTCTGGAGGAGTCAGTTTGTCATCTGAACAGCAGAATCGGAATGCTGCTAGTACCCTTCTGAGCTCCGATAGAGCGCTACACGATTTGGGCGACGTGCTCTTTGTGACTCGTTCAATCCCTGCTTGTGGGTATACGGCTAGGACCGTAACCCCAGGCCCAGAGCTGGAAATGGTGCTGCGCTTCATTGACTGTCGTATCGAAAAGCGAGGGGTCTCACGCGGGGTCAAGCGGGTCTTCTTTTTGGAGCCTCACTTGGATTCTGGTTATCCGGACCTCGTCGTCGTCTATCTTGGAAAGCAACAGCATCAAGCTTCGCGAGAGCTGCTAAACCCCCAAATGGCCAAGATTCTGACTGAAATCGAACGCCTTGGTCACACTTCTATCCAGGAACTCGAGGCAATACTTGCCTGTAACAGCCATACGTTAGTTCGAATGCTTTCCAAGCTGGATAAAGACGGGTGCATACACTTCTTCCAGAAAAGTGGAACCATCCGCAAGGCCGCGCGAAGAAATTATACGCGTGTCCTAAGCATAGAGTCATTTGAAGCAAAGATTGATAAGTGGAGCGTTGCCATAGATCAGGCGGAGGCGAACTTGCGCTTTGCTGATCGATCGTATGTGCTCATGAACAAGTCTTCGTATACGCAGCGGATGGAGGAGCGATGTCGTGACCGTGGCGTTGACATTGCTTTGATGAACGGTAGTGCAAAACTGGTAAATGTCAGTCAAGCAAATTCGGCTCCAAAAACGTACGTCGCCCATTTGCTTGGTGCTTGGGCAGAATGGGTGGTGGCACATGCAGACGCTTGAAGAACTGATGCATAAGTACACATCGGTTGAGGTGATTGGTGAAGGCGGGCAGAAGAAAGTATACAAAGCAATAGATCCCTCGGGTGCAGTCGTGGCGCTCAAGGTGATGCGTGGGGATAACGACGTCAGGATTAATCGGGAGATTGAGATTATGCGAGGCCTCTCCGTTGATGGAGTCCCGAGAATCCTGGATTCGGGCACTGTCTTTGATGAGGATATTCGGTGTGAGCAACTCTACGTTGTTGAGGAGTTCGTAGACGGTGACTCACTTGACAACATTTTGAGAGGCGGGAAGCTATATGGTCTGGCAGAGGCATACGAACTGACGAACTGTCTGCTCGTGATAGAGTTGTCACTCCAGAATAACCGCGTAATACATCGGGATATAAAGCCAGCCAATATTATCAAGCGCAGTGGCGGAGGCTATAGCCTCGTTGACTTTGGAATCGCTCGTCAGGATGGCCTGTCAACGATTACGGACGTCAACGCTGCACATGGGCCACTGACTCCGGGGTACGCCCCAAACGAACAGGTGAGTAACGACAGACTGAGCCAGGATGTAAGAACGGACCTTTACGAGATTGGCGTAACAGTTTACGAATGCTGTACCGGGAGTAACCCTTTCACGTCGGGAGCCCGACTACGTGAGGAGGTCTACAGGCGCACGGCGCATATGACCCCACCGCCTCTGTCTCTTGCGGGTGACCCCACGGGTAGCTTTGGGCAGTTTATTGCCATGTTGATGGGCAAAAACCCATCGCAGCGTCCTAAAGATGCACGCCAGGCGCTCGACTATCTTGCAGCAATTACACCATTCTTGGAGCTCTAGCATGGAACTCATTCTTCAGATGGGCCACGGGATGCAGTCGCTGGCTTGTGATTTAGTGAGGGATTGGGGTGGCGGAACGGTTATCCTGAGCCCAGTAAACATTCGTGAAAATCGGGTTGTTCAGTATGCGAAAAGTTTGGAGTCCGTTGGCGGCTCTGTGCTATTCGACCCGCAGCTCTTCTTTCCCAAGGATCCTCGTGACCAGCTGGCAGAGTACTCATATTGGCCAAAGGATGGGACAACCACACTTACGGGAGACTCATCTACTGTCATGTTCGAAGAACTTCTGAGGATAAATAACCGACTTCAGACAAAATGGTGCATCTTGCCGTGCCCACAAATGAGGGAGCAGGACTTCGATTACTGCATGAACCTCTTATCGAATGGCGCTGAGTATTTCCATCGGCACCATCGCGATCGGCTTCTTGCTACGGCTTGCATTTATCCGGAGGTCCTGAGAAGCGATTCCTCTGTTGAGATACTCTATTCGGGTCTGTCAAGGTTGGATGTCGATGGGTACTACCTGATTCTTGAGCCTCCGAATGGCGAGTACATCGTGTCAGATTACCTGTGGATGGCGGGAGCACTACGACTGATTTCGAGTCTTAGGCTTGAAGAGAGGGTAGTTGTAATAGGGTATGCCAACCATCAAGGCCTTTCTTATGCGTTGGCTGGGGCGAACGCCATCGCATCAGGGAACTTCATGAACACCAGGGCATTTGGGCCAGCGCGCTTCAAGCCTAAGGATGATGACACTAAGAATAGGAGCGTTTGGTATTACTGCCCATCGGCGATGTCAGAGTTTAAAGCTACTGCTCTCGATGTCGCAATGCGAAGGGGCTTTCTAGGTGAGTTTGCTCCTGTTGAGAGCATGGCAAACGAGTACTCAGCAATGCTCTTTCGCGGTGCTTATCCGTCATCAACTAACTATAGAGAACGCAACTCCTTCATGCACTATCTACATTGCCTGAGAGTACAGTGTCACATGTTGACTGATGATGATTACAGCAGACTCGTGAATCATTACGGTTTTCTTCTTGATACCGCTGAGAGGCGAATAATGGAGCTAAGAGACAAGGGATTTAGAGGTCAAAACCGAGACTTCGCACAAGGTATTGATGTGAATAGGGTGGCTCTTGCTTCGAACGAGCAGGACTATGGCTTACGGTTGAGATTGAGCTGGAGTAGTTTACCTAACTTGTAGACTTGAAGTATGGGTTAGCGCAGGTTGGGTGTTACTGTTGCCGAGAGCCATGTTCTTACGGATGTATCTGAACTATAGTGGGCCAAAAGAGTCGGCCATGTGGTTCTTCAGAGATGCTGCTCAACGACTTCAAGTAGCGCAAGATGGTTTGGTCCCAGATAATCAAGAGAAAAGCGAGAGAACTCGGTGCTTTTGCAGTAGCGAATAGGGGGCAGGTACGGTAGTACGATTTGCTGACTATTGCCGAAGGACGTAAAACACCAAGAGGTTGTCTTCCAGTCGTATGATGTGCTCAACGTTACTGACGCGGTAGAGCTAGTTCGTCGTATTGCAAAAGTGAGCGAAGCGCTCTTTTCATCATGAAGATCGACGATCTGGTGAATTGATAGTGGCCGTGAAGCCAATAAGGTGAGAATGAGAAACGATGATGACGGGTCAAACTGTTGAACAATTCTGCTCGTTCTTCTTTTGCTAAACATTGAGGGGGTCTCCATGGACGTTGTGGAATTACTCAACAGAGCTATCCGTCAAGGGGGCACATGGTATGACGTAGTCGCGATGGGCTATAGAGAGCTTCTTCATGTAGTATCCTCTGAGGCGGTGTTCACTGCACGATTCTTTGATAGCTTTGAAGGGGAGCCATCGAATCCCAACCTTGAAGCACTGATTCAGATTGAGATTCAAGCGTCTGGCATCATTGCCGAAGCTCTTGACTATGCGCCTGACCACACTGAGTCCATTGAGGAGATCGTTGGGCTTATGCGTGGATTGGAGCTCGCGCCTTACGGTGATGACCGGGAGAACGCCGCCACTTTGATATGGGCCATCATTGTGGCAGTCAACCTTGCGCTCCAAGACAGCGTCCGGTTTACGAAGGACAGACGGCGGGGTCCTCTCAACAGAATTCTGGCAGACGAGGTCGGCGTGTATTACGCGCCAATTGAGAGTCCGCTTGATGTGGGTGTCGTTGACGGCGGATTGAGGCGTATACCTGAGCATGATTTCAACAACCAGCTAGATCGGTTGATGCTACTAGCATCTAACGATGGCATGGGGTTGCCGCGTATTCTTATGACGGGGCAGTTCGGTTCGCCTAGTTCCTCCGTGGGTAGAGACCTTGCACGCGCAGACGGTTACACAGAGGAAGACACATCGACTGGCACTCTCCAGAGGCAAAGCGACGAAGACGAATCTCAAGCTATTTTGGTCGGCCTAGAGCTTTTTACGGGGTCAGGCATCGCTGGATTCGACGAAGATGCATGGATTAGGTTTGTGCCAGCCGGCGGTTCTGCTTTTGGTGCGGTGTATGCGGCAGACTATGCCGCGCGGTTTGAGCCTTTGGTACGTGGTGCAGTCTCAAATGCGATTAATCACGGGTGTCAGATTCTCGTGTTTCCTGAGGCAGTGATGATGCCCGAGCTGTTGGAGACGCTGAAACACTTGCTCAACGAGTCGTGGGCAAAGAATCGCCTGAAGCTTGTGGTCGCTGGAAGTACGTGGATTGGCTCTCCTGAAAAAGGAAACAATGTCTGTACGCTGCTCAATGGCGCTGGGGTGGAGATTGGCAAGCACTTCAAGTCTTCTCCGGTGGTGCTCGGAAAACGTGTCGAAGCGTTAAGTACGCCCGGAATTCAAAGGATTGCCGTTGACGTGGTGGGCGTTGGGCGCGTTGCTATTGCCATCTGCAAGGATATTGTTTCAGACAGGAGGTATGCCCTCGACGAAGCCCGGGATTTGTTGCCTCATATCCTATGCGTTCCCGCGATGAGCGCGTCTGTGAATTGGGCGTTTTCAAGCCAAGTAAGAACGCTGGCCGAAAGGAATCTTACAGTTACCGTAGTGTGCAACCAATGCGGTGGCGTTCGTGGGAAAGGAGCGCCTCCATGGCCGGTCGGTGTTGTTGCCGTCCCCGTTGCGGATGAAGATGGCCATGGTCACGCGAAAGCGAAGTTGGAGAATGTCTTTCGTCCGGAAGGTTGCCAGGAAGATTGTTGTTGCCGCCTCGAAGAGGCGCGCGTTGCCTGCAGCTTCAGAGCCGTTCAGCTTGCCGTCGATGCCTCCGGCGTTGGTGTCTGTGTTGAAATTGATGATTCGTGCAATAATGGCTAAACAATAGCTAAACTGTTTTGCTATTGCGGCTAAGGAGTGGTTTTGGTGTCCAATGACAAGAGTGCCGTGTTCTCGTTCGTCCAAAGCGCCTTAGAGCGCAGCGAGGAGATGGGGGCGGACGTGGGCATCAGCGAGATGGTGTATCGCCAGTTGTTCTCAGCTATTGCCCAAGCGATGACAAGCGGGGATACCCACGAGAGTATGCGTTCCCTATTCCAGTACGTGTGTGAGGCGTATGAGTACCGTGACGCAGACGAACTCGAAGGCTTTGCCCTGGGCGCGTGCTGGGGCGCTTTATCTTCTGCTGAGGCATTTGCGGAAGAAGAGATGGAGGCTGAGGCGGAGTCTAAAGCAAGAGAAGTTGCCTCAAGGTATCATAAACTGTTATCGCTTGTTTTGGAGCAGCCTGGGATTACTCACGCTGATTTAGCTCGTAGAGTGGATAGCTCCCCATCGAATCTGACTCAAATGTTGAACAGAGTGAAGAAGTATGGCCTGATTACGGCTAACAAGGTTGGTCGGTCAAAGCATTATGCCTTGTCGAGACGAGGGAAAGCGCTTGTGTCGGCGAATGAAGAGGCGCGGCGCAGGCAGGCTGCGATGACGAATAACTTCGATGCATTCCAAATAGAACAGATGCTCTATAGGCGCCTGACCCTAAGAGACGGCCAGGCCGTTTTGGAGAGCTTCAAGGATGAGTTGGTGAGAGCAATTCCACGGGAGACCGCCAAGCTCGGTGGAAACTTTAAGGCGCCACAGTTTGAAGAGGCATGCGATGCGCAATTGGACGACGAGGTATTTGCTCGTTTCAGAAACAAGAATAACGTGCGTTCTAGGCGAATCGGTCAACCCGTGGCAAGATAGGAGCGGATGATGGCTAACGATAGCATGCACAACGCTGATGATGGGCTGTTTGCACAGCTGAGCGCCCTTCTGAAAGAAATAGCTGAGGATCCGTCTTCGGCTAGTCGCCTTGCGGAAGAGATAGAACAATCGGTCTTTTCCATTGAGGACGATGCGATTCAACAGATTTCTACTGCGTATTCAGGGCCTGCCGAGGCGATGAATATTGCGCACTATGCAATCAGGGCGCTTCTTTCCAAGCAGCTTGAATCCGAAGAGTTCTATGAAAGGCTCTGGGAGTTTATCTCGTCATCAAGCCTATTCTCAACGGAGGAGGAGCGAGCTGCCGTGCTTCTGCTCGTGCTATCCGATCCCCGGCTGCCGTATGTCAAGTTTCCCATTGTCGAGATTGATGACGATCGCTTTGGTGAATTGCTAGAGATGCTGGATGGTGAGCTGCATGCCCTTTCGCGGGCGGCAATACTGCCTTTTGCACGGAAGACAGATGAGGCTTCAGCGGTGCTAAGCGTTGTCGACTCTCATAAAGAAGATGATGAGCGCGCTGTGATGCTCGCATATTACCTCCAGCTTGTTCGTGGAGCCAATCAATAGGTTGGTGAGATGGGCGTGCTTGACAATCAATACGCTGATGACCCCGCACCTATGGTCAGGTGGGGGCTGCGGTTTGCTGATGGTGCCAAGTGCGGAGCTCGGAAGTACAACGGAATAGAGTTAAGTGAGTTGGGCCCGGCTGACTCGGCTTACGGCCGCCCTCTGTTCTCGCGAAGGCGCTTCACGATAACGTATCCACAGCGCAACGTCAAAGACGGGGGCGGTGTTCTTAGCACATGATTGCGAGCTGGCCAAGCTACTCTGCGGGTCGGTGCGATTGTTGACCCAGACGCTCGTCGCAACGTCAACAACAGATGAGTCGCATTGCGACTGTGGAGTCGGGGTAAAACGTGCCGGACGCTGGTCAAACACGACAATGTGCCGCAGAGCCTGATTGGGGCGATTCTCGACGCGAACCGCACGAGGAAGGACTTCGTGGCCGACGAGGCCGTCCAGATGGTGATGGACCTGGTCTACGCCGGCGTGCGCAGGCCTGTTTTTGTCAACCGATGTATCCCCAAAGGGACTGCGGTGGTGAACTTGGACCAAGATCCAACGTTACAAGCTATCGTACCCCTCGTCGTTGCCTGCCTCATCCGGTTCCATTGAGTCCGCCTCTCG
>CACZCK010000016.1 GCA_902779675.1 uncultured Coriobacteriaceae bacterium
CAGGTTGAAGACCTCGCAGCCCGTCCTGCCGTCCATCCAGGCCAGCGCCGCCACGTGGCCCGCGGCCAGGTCCATCACGTGGATGTAGTCGCGCACGCCGGTGCCGTCGGGCGTGTCGTAGTCGTCGCCGAAGACGTGCACGGCGTCGCGCCGGCCCACGGCCACCTGCGCCACGTAGGGCAGCAGGTTGTTGGGGATGCCCTTGGGGTCCTCGCCCATGAGGCCCGACGGGTGCGCGCCAATGGGGTTGAAGTAGCGCAGCAGCACGACGTCCCACTCGGGGTCGGCCACCACCAGCGAGCGCAGGATCTCCTCGACCATCCACTTGGTCCAGCCGTAGGGGTTGGTGGCCGGCTTCTTGGGGCTCTCCTCGGTCAGCGGCAGCGCGTCGGGGTCGCCGTAGACGGTGGCCGAGCTGCTGAAGATGATGGACTTGCAGCCGTAGATTCGCATCGTCTCGAGCAGCGCAAGTGTCGACCCCAGGTTGTTGGCATAGTATTCGAGCGGCTTCTTGACGCTCTCCCCTACCGCCTTCAGTCCCGCGAAGTGGATCACGGCGTCGATGGGATAGGCATCGAAGACCATGGCGAGCATCTTGGTGTCGCGGACGTCCGCATGCACGAAGGAGAGCTGTTCAAAGGCTTCCTCGCCCACGATCTTCTTGATGCGGCGTAGGACCTTAATGCTCGAGTTGCACAGGTTGTCCATCACCACCACCCGGTAGCCCTGCTCCAGCAGACAGACGACGGTGTGGCTGCCAATGAAGCCACACCCACCCGTCACCAGCACGCAGCGATACCGTGGTTTCTCGTTGTTGTCATCCATCGAAGGCTCCTCTCTACGCTCGTCCTATGAGCGCATGAATCGCGGCATCTCTCCGCTTGTCGCAGCCGCCGCGATGTCCTCGAGCGCTGCTGCCACGGCATCATCGGTGGCCGCACCGATGCGGTAGCGCGCCGCGGCAGCTGCGTCGGCGCTGGCATTGCTTACTGCCACCGCATGCCCCGCGGCTTCGAACATCGAGATGTCGTTCTCCGAGTCGCCGAACGTCGCCACCTCGTCGAGCGAGACGCCGAGGTGCGCGGCCAACACCTCCACGGCGCGCCCCTTGCTCCACCCTCGCGGGAGGATGTCGATAAAGACGCCGTTCAGCGCGGGAAACACGAAATCGAGTGTGGGAACGGCAGCGCGCAGTTCGTCGCGCAGCGCCACCATCTGGGGCCAGGGAAGGTCGCAGCGCACGTTCGCCTTGATGTAGGAGGGCTGGTCGAGCCGGTCGATCACGCGCGGGTCCTTCCCGAAGCAGGCCGCGTGCCGCTCCAGCTCCGCATCCGATATGCCCAGCAGGTAAGCCGCGCCATCGGTCGTCTGCGAGATGTCGTTGAGGTCGTAGACCACCAGCGCACAGCCCTCGTGCTGCGACACCAGCTCTGCGACGGCCGCAAGGTCGGCCGCATCCAGCAGTTCCTCGTGCACTAGCTCGCCGTCGGCATACACCAGCTGGCCATTGACGAACGCACCGGTGCGATAGCACGCCTCGTCGCCGTCGAACATCCAGCGCATCGCCGCAGGTACTCGGCCCGAAACCGGGCCGAACCACAGGCCGGCGTCGAGCATGGCATGGACCGCCCGGATGGCACGCGCGCTGGCGTGTGGCGCGCCCAGGGGGATGAGAGTGTTGTCGAGATCGGTCAGCGCCAGACGAATCATGCCGCTCCTCCCTTCGTATCGGTCCTTCGTATCGGCACTTCGCACGAAGCCCTTCGCATCGGCACTTCGCGCAAGGCCTTCGCGTCGAAACTCTGCCTTGTCGTCCGCGGGTCCGCTACAGACTGGCGAGGAAGCGGCCGAGGGCTGCCCTTCCCTCCACGTCCCACTTGAACACGCCGGCATCCTCCAGCACGCCGGCAAAGACCTGCCCGACACCATCCCGTGTGAGCGTGCCCGCCTCGAGGTCCCCCAGCAGGCGCGGAGGCAGGATGGCCATGCCCATCACCTCGATGAGCCCGATGTTCTCCTTCTTCACGTGCCACTTGTCCTCGTGGGGATGGAAGACGCCCAGTGGATGCGCCTCGGAGGTCACGTTGCACCGCAGGGCCAGGCAGAGCTCGTAGCCGCCATCCACCCGGCGCGCGATGGGGGTCACGGTGTTGTGCGGCGTGCCGTCCGCGTCGCGGGCGACGATTCCGACTGTGCGGTCGGTCCATCCACGCCAAGCGCAGGTCAGCTGCCATGCCACCTCCAGCAGCCGCGCGCGATCCGCGCAGCGCAGGCGCAACACCGTGAGCGGCCAGCGCAGCACCGCGCACGCCACGTCGGGATAAGCCTGCAGGCGCACCTCCTGAGCCACCTCGGCCTGCATCATGGCGAACACGTGCCGACCGCCCTGGAAATGGTCGTGGCTCAGAATCGATCCGCCCACAATGGGCAGGTCGGCGTTCGACCCCACGAAGTAGTGAGGCAGCTGGTCCACGAAATCGAGTAGGCGCGTCATGTTGGCCCGGCTCACCACCATCGGACGGTGCTCGGTACTCATGGCGATGCAGTGCTCCTCGAAGTAGGCGTACGGGCTGTACTGGAAGCCCCAGGTCTCCCCACCCAGGCTAAGGGGCACCACCCGCAGGTTCTGCCGGGCGGGATGAGCGCCGAACGCCGCCTGCGCCCCACGCCCGTAGTACCCCACGTTCTCCACGCACAGTTGGCAGGCGGGATACTGGCTGCCCGTCGGCGCGCTGCCCGCCGCAGCGATGGCCGCTGGGTCCTTCTCGGGTTTGGAGAGGTTGATGGTGATCTCGAGCTCGCCCCAGCGAGTTGGGGTCGTCCAGCTGACATTGCGGGCGATGGCGGCCTCGCGCACATAGCGCACGTCGCAACACAGCCGATAGAACCAGTCGGTCGCCGCCAGGGGCCCGCTGGCCTCGGCCAGCACATGGAAGCGGCTATTGATCCGCGAGGGTCGCTCCATGAGCAGGCCCATGAGCTCGGTCTGCACCCTATCGCGCCCGGAAGGCGTGTCCTCCTCGATGCCTGCCGCCACACCAGCTGACCCCAGCCGCTCCATGAGGGCCTCGAGGTCGTCGCCGGCCTCCTCCGCGTCTGTCCACGAGGGCAGCGGGCCCTCCTCGCGCAGCGCCGCCAACAGGCGGTTGTAGGCCCACGCGCGATCGTCGCGGCCGATGATGCCGCGCCGCTCCGCATAGACGACCAGCGCCGCTACATCCTGTGTCACACCCATTGCGCCTGCGCCCCCTCTCCGGAGATACGATAGACCTGGCAGGCACCTGCGCCAAAGCAGGCGTCCATGCCCTCGACGTAGGCGTCGAGCAGCTCAGTCGGCACGAAGGCCTGGATGGAGCCGCCGAAGCCACCACCATGGATGCGCGTGGCTCCCCGCCCCTGCAGCAGGCGCGTCGAGAGCGCGATGGCCACCATCGCGTCCTGCTCCCGCGCGCCGCCCACGCTCACGTTCTGCAGGAACATGGCCGAGCTGGCGCCGGAGCGCTCCGTCAGCAGCAGAAAGCGTGCGAGATCGCGCGCGCCCAGTGCTTCCCAGCGCGCGTCGACCAGCTCCATCTCCTGCCAATAGTGGAGCGCACGCAGCACCATGCGGTCACCCAGCTTGCGCCGGAGCTCGGGCAGGCGCTCGACCAGCTGGAGCTCGCGCACATCGCAGAGACGCCTGCCACCCAGCGCCCGCGCCACCTTGCGCATCTCGGCTGGCACGGCTGCGTACTCGTCGGTGTAGGCGCTGTGGTCGCAGCCCACGTCGGTCAGGCAGAGCGCCAGGCCGTAGTCGGCGAAGTCCAGGGCGAGGCGCCTGGTGGCCGGGCGCTCCTCGGCAAAGTCCATGTACGACAGCCCGCCCATGCTCACGGCCAGCTGGTCCATGAGCCCGCAGGGCTTGCCGAACCAGTCGCGCTCCACGCGCTGGGCCAGCTGGGCCGCCTCGACGTTGTCGATCTCGCGACCCGGCCAGAGGGCCTCCATCGCACGGCAAAGCGCCAGCTCGTAGGCCGCCGACGACGACAGCCCACCACCTGCGGGAATGTCGCTTGCCATCACGAGGTCGAAGCCCGCCGGGCGGCGGCCCGTGAGAGCCATCTGCGCGGCCATGCCCCGCACCAGCGCGGTGGACGTCACGTACTCGGCCTCGCTCGGCTCGAGGGAGTCGAGCCCCACCGCCACCAGGTCGTGCCCCGCGCTGTAGACGCGGATCGTGTCCGTACCGTTGGGCGCTGTCAGACCCTCAATGCAGCGGTCGAGCGAGGCGGCGATCACCCGGCCGCCCTCGTGGTCGGTATGGTTGCCGGCAACCTCGGTGCGCGCCGGGGCACGAACCGCGAGGACGCCCTCCACGCAGCGTCCGGTCTTCTCGATAAACGTGGCCCCCAGCCTGTCGACTATGCCTGTGACATCGATCATTTCGTGCTCCTCTCCGCGGGCCATTTCCGCAGCCTGGCGCCATACGCTCCTGCGCTCGCAGCCCGGCAACACCCGCTCCCGAATCTGCAGCTGTGCAGGCCCGTCCGCGCAACCAAGCGCTACCTGCCCTCCGCCCGCAGCTCGGCAGGCATGCCCCCTCGCAACCCAGTGCAGCTCGCTCCTGAACCTGCAGCTCCTTAGCTCCGCAACCGACGCTGCCAGCACCAACGCTGTAGCCCAGTCTGCCACCACGCCGCAGCCAGGCCGCAGCAGCTCTCGCGCCCAGCACCGCAGCCAGGCCTGCAGCAGCTCTCGCGCCCAGCGCCCCTCGCCTACATCAGCACTCCCGTGCGTGCGACCTGCGCAAACCAGTAGGCCGACGCCTTGGGCACGCGGTCCTGGGTGGCGAAGTCGACGTAGAAGAACCCGTAGCGCTTGTTGTAGCCGTTGGTCCAGCTGAACATGTCCATGAGCGACCACAGGAAGTATCCGCTCACGTTGACGCCCGCCTCGCGCGCCCGCAGCAGCCAGCTGAGGTGCGCCCGCACGTAGTCGATGCGATACGGGTCGTCCACTACCCCGTCTACCAGCTCGTCCTTGGCACCCATGCCGTTCTCGGTGATGAGGATCTCGCGGTAGTTGGGGTACTGCAACCGGATGCGCACGAGCAGGTCGTACATGCCCTCGGGGTAGATGAGCCAGTCCCAGTCGGTGCGCGGGATGCCTTCCTTGTTCACCCGCTCCCCCACGCCCCGCAGGGCATAGCGCTCGGTGCCCTTGTCCCCGGTGGCGTTGTGATGCAGGATGTTGGGCCCGTCGTAGGCCCGCAGGAATCGGCTCTGGTAGTAGTTGATGCCCAGGTAGTCGTTGTGACGGGCAGCCGCGCGCAGACAGACGAGGTCCTCGTCGCGGATATCGAGCTCGCCACCGCAGAGGGCCGCGAGACCCTGCGCGCAGGCGAGAGTGTCCGGCGCATAGTCGCCCCGGAAGGTGGCATCCAGCAAAAACTGGTTCTGGAGTACGTCTTCCTTGCGGGCCGCCTCGATGTCGGCGGGGTCGAGCTCGTCGTAGGGATACTTGCCCTCCAGCGTGTGCACCACGCCGATCTTGCCAGGATGGCCCGCCTCCTCGAAGGCCAGCACCGCCCGCGCATGGGCCAGCATCATGTTGTGATTGCACTGCAGCGCCTGGTCGAGCCTGCCGGTGATCCCACCCGGTGGGAAGGTGCCCTCGATGTAGGTGTTGCTCGCCACCGCCCAGATCTCGTTGAACGTGAACCAGTTGCGGACCTCGCGGCCATACTCCGCAAAGCAGAAGCGTGCATACTTCTCGAAGGCATCGATGGTCGCACGGTTGAGAAAATCGCCCTGCGCGAAGAGGGCCTGGGGCGTGTCGAAGTGGTGCAGCGTGACGTAGGGCTCGACCCCATGGGCGTGGCACGCCTGGAAGAGCCGGTGGTAGAAGGCCACGCCCTCGGCGTTGACGGTGCCGGTACCCTCTGGGAAGATACGGCTCCACGCGATGGAGATGCGGATGCCGTTGATGCCAAAGCGCTCGCACAGGGCGAGATCCTGCTCGTAGCGATGGTAGAAGTCGGACGCGGGATCGGCAGAGAAACGCCCGCGCTCCGCCAGAAAGCCGTCCCACGAGACCAGGCCCTTGCCATGGCCGTGTGTCTCGCCCTCGCACTGATAGGCCGCCGTCGCCCCACCAAAGATGAAGCCCTCGGGAAATGCGCAGGTAGCAGACATGGAACTGCTCCTCTCTGTAGGTTGTTGCTGCTGCATGCCTTCTCCGACGGCGCCCCGACACACAGCCGGGGCGCCACCAGGGGAGGGAGGGTCAGCCGAGCTGCTCGCGTACGAACTCGAGCGCAGCCTCGCCATTGCGGGTGAGGGCGATGTACTGGCGTCCCTCGCAAGCAGCCGCCTGCACGCCCATCCGGTCGGCGTCAGCCTTCAGGTCCTCGTAGTACGACGCCACCTGCGGCGCCAGCACCACCAGGTCGAAGTCCGGCATGATGTCGAGGTGAGCACCATAGGCTCCGGCTGCGCTCTCGAGGTCGATACCTCGCTCCTCTGCTGCCTTTGCCAGCGCGTTTGCCAGCAGTCCAGAAGTGCCGCCGCCCGCGCACAGCACGAGCACCTTCTTGCCCGCCAGCACGTCCGCGCCTGACGGCGCAGCGACCTCAGCCTTGACGACCGTCGGGGCCGTCACGTCGCCAGCCAGGTCGGACGCCTGGGTCCTGCCCTGGAAGGCATCGGTCATGCGCGAGGCCTTCTCTGCAGCACGGGCCTCTAGCTCGTCGGCCTCGACCTGGGCCTCTTCCTCGCACTTCTCGAGGTCGTAGGTCTTGAAGAAGGGATAGTAGATCACGAAGTCCATCACCAGGGCCACTGCCACAAAGACGAACGACAGCGGACTGAGGCCGCAGCCGAGCACGATGCCCAGCGGCGCCGGCGTGGTCCACGGCAGCGTGTAGAGGAAGCCGTTCATGCCCAGCACGTCGATGAAGAGCTTGAACACCCAGGCATTGGCCACGGGCGCCAGCACGAAGGGCACCAGGAAGACCGGGTTCAGCACCATCGGTGCGCCGAAGAGGAAGGGCTCGTTGACGCCGAAGGTCACCGGGATAGCCGAAGCGCGCCCCACCGCACGCAGCTCCTTCGACTTGGCCAGGAAGGCGAACATCAGGCAGGGAACCAGCGTGGCGCCGGTGCCGCCCATCGTGACCACGAAGAACTGCAGGTCCAGGCTGAGAGCGTGGGTGGCGTGCATGCCGGCCTGGAATGCGGCCAGGTTCTCGGTCATGCCGGCGAGCAGCGCGACCTCCACGGCGGGCTCCACGATGGAAGGCCCGTGCACGCCCACAAACCAGAAGAGCGACATCGCGCCGTAGATGATGGCCATGCCGATGTAGCTGTCGGCCGCCGAGAAGAGCGGCTGGAAGAGATGGATGACACCTTCCGCCACGCAGGCGCCCGTCAGCGCACGGACGGCCGTGTCTACCAGCCAGAAGAGGATGACCGACAGCGAGAACGGGATGATGTCCTTGAAGGTCTGCGAGATGTTGGGCGGCACCTGCTCGGGCATGTGAATGGTGATGTTGCGCGACACGCAGAAGCGGTAGATGCCACCCACCACGAAGGCGGCCATGAAGGCCGTGAGCAGGCCCTTGCTGCCCAGGCAGTCCGCGGCGAAGCCTCCCTCGATGGGATCGGACGCCAGGATGAGCAGGCCCACCGTCGCGCAGGTCATGGTGGAGAGGAAGTTGATCTGGTTGTTGCGGGGCATGTCGCGGTTGAGGCTGTCGGTGAAGTGCTTGGCCGTCGTGGCGGCTACCACCAGCGACAAGATGCCCATGGAGTAGTTGTACGGCTTGGTGATGAGCGACTCGATGTGCGCCGGCCAGACAAAGCCCCAGATGTTGGGCACGTAGGCCACCAGCAGGAAGATGGACGAGAAGATGACGATGGGCATGCACGAGATGAAGCCGTCCTTGACGGCCTTGAGGTAGCGGTTGCGGGCCAGCCGGTCGAAGAAGGGCTTGCCGCGCTGGATGGTAGCGATGAGGGTATCCATATGCCTCTCCTTTTGAGTGTGGGTCGCCGCTGGACAGATGCGGTGGTGCAGCAAGGTAGACGCGAAGGCGCCACAGGGTTGGTGTGGTGAACGGGCAGGTATATGTGGTTGTCGACAGGTTGGTGGCGGTCCGGTTGGTTGGTGTGGTCGTGCCGGTCGGGTGGTGGTCTGGCAGGCTGGCGGTCCGGTGGGCTGGTGCGTTCCGGCGGGTAAGTGGTCCGGCAGGTGGTTGCACCGACGTCGCATGATGGATGCGGCCACCGTAGCTTTGATGCGAGGGTGCGGCGAAACGCTGCCAGCACCGAGAGCGCCGAACAGAGGAGGCACCGCACCCCCGCGACTGCGGGTACTCGCTAGCGATAGATGTCCATCAGCGCGTCGATGACATCGCGCAGCAGCATGGTGGTCATGAGGTGGTCTTGGGCATGGACCAGAAGGACCGACGGCGTGGTCACCTCGCCACGCGCTTCGGCGGTGAGCAGGTCGGTCTGGGAGGTGTGGGCGTCGTTGAGCAGCCCCTGCGCCTCGTCGACCAACGCCCGAGCACCGGCAAAGTCGCCCTCCTTCGCCTTCTTGACGGCAGTGAGCAGCTTGGTGCGCGCGTCTCCCGAAAGAGCGACGATCTCTATCATGGTCAACTCGAGTTCATCGGCGGTCATGACAATCCCCTTTCATCGCAAATTCGCAGGTCAATCCAGCAAAATCATAAAATGTTTACGTTAACATTCCACGATATGTTTACGTTAACATTTCAAATGAGACCATTCCAATGGCAAATGCGAACGACACATAATTTCTGGCGAACGGCATCTGCAGGCGCGGATGGTTCCCCTTCCGGCGCAGGCGATGGTTGCGCTACCATCTAGAGGAACGAAGGAGGGTAGCCAGGCCATGGCCCGCAGACCGAATACGAACGCCTCGCTCCGCGACGTGGCGAAGCTTGCCGGCGTATCCGCGCAGACCGTCTCGCGCGTGGCGAACGGCTCCGACGCAGTGCGCTCCGCCACGAGGGAGCGTGTGCTCTCCGCCATGGATCAGCTGGGCTATCGTCCCAGCTTCGCGGCACGCAGCCTGCGCGCCGGCACGTATCGCAGCGTGGGCCTGGTCATGCCCTGCGACATCTCGGCCACCGGCAGGCGCTTCCAGCTGGAGGGCATCGCGACCGCGGCCGCCGAGCGCAAGTACGCGCTCACGCTGGTGCAGCTCTGCGACGGCGACATCTCACTCGAGGATGCGTCTCGGCGCATGGCATCGCTGCCGGTCGACGGCCAGATCCTGGGCCTGGGATCGGACCCGTCGGACTTTGCCACCTTCGTGCCCCCCGCCACCATCCCCACCGTCATCATCAGTACGCATCCGCACCCGCGCTGCGCCACCGTCAGCAACGACCAAGTGGCCTGCTCCACGGCCATCGTCGACTACCTCGTGTCCATGGGCCATCGCGAGATCCGCTTCGCGGGCGGTCGTCGCGAGGCGCCCGCCAATATCGGGCGTCTCGAGGGCTGGATGGCTGCCATGGCAGCGCATGGTCTCGCATGCCACGAGCCCCTCTTTGGCGACTGGACCGCCGACAGCGGCTATCGCATAGGTGCCCTGCTGGCCCACGACGATACCTGCACGGCCATCTATGCCGGCAACGACGCCATGGCCGTTGGTGTCATCTACGCCCTACGCGACGCGGGGCGCCGTGTGCCCGAGGATGTCAGCGTCATCGGCGTCGACGACTCGCTGGTGGGCGTCATCCCTCGTCTAGAGCTGAGCTCGTACCGCTTCGACGACGAGCAGGTGGGCGCCATCGCCTTCGACCTGGCCATCAATCCCCCGCTGGGCGATGTCCCGCCGCACACACTGGTGCAAGGCGCGGTGGTCAAGCGCTCCACTGTCGCACCGCCCCGCAGCTAGGCAGGACCAGCCCAGGGCCGTGGCCGTACGTCCGCCGGTGGGAGTGCACCGATAGGTCCGGACCTTGCGATTCGCCCTCTCCCAGCACAAAAGGGTGCAGGTCACGATGTCAAATCACGATTCCGGAACGCCGACAGAGCTGTTCCACCGCCCAACCCCTCGGCTGCATGCTCACCAAGAACCGTCACGACGCTCCGCAGTAAGTGAGGGCCGCCCTACACGCCACCCCACCCGTGCCGCTCCCCATACGCAAGTAAGCCTCCCCATCTCGGTAAAAGCCTTCCACATAAGAAGCCTCCCCTTCTCGGTATCCCAGGAAGGGGAGGCTTTCATTCATGTCCTATCAGCCTAGGGCTACGACGTGCTCGCCTCGTCTGCGGCCTGTTCGCCGCGCTCGCGACGTGCCTGCCCCGCTCGCAGTCCGCCGAGATCTACTCCTCCCAGAGGCAGCCGCCCTGGGTCGCGATGACCTGCTTCATCCAGTCGTAGCTCTTCTTCTTGGTGCGCCGCAGGGTGCCGTTGCCCTTGTCGTCCATGTCAACGTAGATGAAGCCGTAGCGCTTGGCCATCTCGCCCGTGGAGAGCGAAACCAGATCGAGCGGGCCCCACATGGTGTAGCCAAAGCAGTTGACGCCGTCCTCCAGGATGGCCTGCATCATGCACTTGAAGTGGTCGCGCAGGTACGCGATGCGGTAGTCGTCCTCGACATAGCCGTTCTCGTCGGCCTCGTCGATGGCGCCCATGCCGTTCTCCACCACGAAGACGGGCTTCTCGTAGCGGTCGGCCAGCTCGTTGAGCACGTAGCGCAGGCCCAACGGGTCGATGGGCCAGCCCCACGGGGTGTTGGGCAGATAGGGGTTGCCGTCGCCGCCCATGACCTCCTTGCCGCGTGGGTGCCCGGCGCAGATGGTGTTGGAGCGGTAGTAACTGATACTCACAAAGTCGAGCGGACCGGCGGCGAGCGTCTCCTCGTCGCCCTCCTCCCAGCGCAGCTCGATGCCCTTCTCGCGCCACATCTCGGGGGCAAAGGCTGGGTAATGGCCGCGTACCATGGTGTCGATGTAGTAGAAGCTCTGGCGGCGCTTCTGCATCTGGGCAAACACGTCCTCGGGCTTGCAGGTGGCCGGGTAGAAGGCACTGAAGGCGTACATGGTGCCAAACATGGGGGCATCCATCATCTCGTGGCCGAGCTTGACCGCGCGGGCGCTGGCCAGAAACATGTTGTGCACCGCGTTGTAGTGCGTGTTGTTGTCGGAGTTGTGCGTGCCGCAGGAGGCGTAGCCGCGCACGGCGTTGATCTCGTTGAAGGTGAGCCAGTACTTGACCTTGGCGCCAAAGCGCTCGAAGAGGGTGCGGCAGTAGCGCTCGTAGTAGTCGATGGTCTTGCGGCTGCTCCAGCCGTCAAGCTCCTCGGCGAGCACCGCGGGCAGCTCGTCGTGGTGGATGGTCACGAGCGGCTGCATGCCCAGCTCGAGGCAGGTATCGATGATCTGCTCGTAGAAGCGCAGACCCTCCTCGTTGGGCTCCTCCTCCATGCCGGTGGGATAGATGCGGCTCCAGCAGATGGAGAAGCGATACACGTTCATACCCATGCCGGCGAGCAGCTCGAGGTCCTCACGCCAGTGATGGTAGTGGTCGATGGCCTTGTGGCTGGGATAGTACTCGTCATCGAGGAAGCACGGCACGGCTCCCTCGGGCAGCGGGTCGGCAAAGAAGAAGCTGCTGCGCGCACGGCCGATAGTGCCGTCCGGCATGCGGTAGGTGATGGCACGCGGATTCTCCTGGTTGCCGTCGGTCTCGTAGTCGTGCGTGGTCACGCCGCGGCCACCCTCGCCAAAGCCACCCTCACACTGGAAGTCGGCCGTTGCGCCACCCCACAGGAAGTCCGTCGAAAGCTGCATGACGTGCTCCTTTCCGCTCAGCCCGCATCCCGCACGGCATCACCGGCATAACTCCTGCAGTCAACGGCACCATTATCCAGCTTTGTCACAGGACATGTGGCAGAATTACGAGACGTCAGAGCCACGCCCGAAGGAGGTTGCGGACGTGCTGCAGTAGCCCCGGCCAAGAGAGCACCCATGAGCCAGATCGACATCACACAGCGCAGGGTCTATGCGGGCACGCTGGGCTCGCCCGCCCCCATCATCTACGTCATCGACTCTCCGGAGCATCCCTTTGACACCGAACCGCTGCAGGGGCACGCGGCCACCATCGTGACCCTACCCGTCACCGACTGGAACGCCGCCCTCACACCCTGGCCGGCACCAGGCATCTACCGCGGCGAGCCCGACTTTGGCGGACAAGGCCAGCAGACGCTGGCCGAGCTGACGGGCACGCTCATCCCTGCCATCGAGGCCGACGAGGGCCTCTCTCCCACCAGCCGCGCCATCTGCGGCTACTCGCTTGGCGGGCTGTTCGCGCTCTATGCGCTCACGCACTGCGACGACTTTGCGGCATGCGCCTGCCTGTCGGGCTCGGTCTGGTACGAGGGGTGGGTCGAGCACCTGCAGGAGCTTCCGCTCGACCTCACCGGACGGTTCGCCTACTTCTCGATTGGCACCAAGGAGCGCAAGGCGGCACGGCCCATCCTCAAGACGGTGCAGGACCGCATGGAGCAGTGTGTGGCCATCCTGCGGGAACGCGGTTGCGAGGTGAAGTATCGCACCGGGCCGGGCAACCACATGCAGCGTGTGAACGAGCGCCTTGGCGCCGGACTCGACGCTCTGGACGCATTTGTCGCCCCGCGGGCGTAGCGCCTCGCGGGGACCCTAGCCGCACGGAGCCGTCGTCACCCTCGAACGGTGCCCGCCCTACGCCTCGTCGGGGACCTCGATGGTACCCGTGAGGTAGCGCGCGCCCGTGCCCGAGATGCGCACCACGTTGCCCGCGTCCTCGCACCAGACGGTACCCCCACGTGCGGAAGTCTGCCGGCAGACCATGCTTGCCTTGCCCAGGCGCTCTGCCCAGTAGGGAACCAGCGCCGACTGCATGGACCCGCAGACCGGATCCTCGGGGATGCCCAGCTTGGGCCAGAAAGCACGCGCCACGTAGTCGTACGCCACGCTCGGTGCGGTGGCGTACACCGACAACCCGTGCTCCAAGGCCTCGACCGCGTCCATGTCTGGCGCGAGCGCATTGACCGTCTGCTCACTCTCGAAGACGCAGATCAGGTCGCGTTCGGTGCAGAGCAGCTGTGCCGGTGCGGCTCCAAGGGCTGTCTCTACGGCCGTACCATCCGAGCCGCCGTAGGGCAGGACCTCCATGCGCGGGAACTGCATCTGTATGCGATCGCCGCACCTGCGGCAAATGAGCTCGTAGCCTCTCATAGGAGCGTGAAAGCGCAGCTCGCTTGCATCGCGCTCGGGTCCTTCGAACAGCACGAACGCCGTGCCAAAGGTGGCGTGCCCGCAGAGGTCGATCTCGGCTACGGGCGTAAACCAGCGCAGGTCGTAGAAAGCAGGCCCGCGGCGCACGCAGAAGGCTGTTTCGGACAGACGGTTCTCGGCTGCGATGGCGAGCATGGTGGCGTCGGGTAGCCACTCGTCGAGCACGCACACTCCCGCGGGGTTGCCCTCGAAGGGCCGCTCAGCAAATGCGTCGATCACGTGATAGGTCAGTCTCATGGCATGCTCCCGTCTCGGTCCCTCGCGTTGGCAGACGGCGCGGCCTTGGTTCGGAAGGTCGTCGCGCCTCGGTTGCCCGCATTTGCCAACGGTGACAAGGATAACGCTCCTCGCGTCGGCAGGTGCCTCACTGCGAGGAGGAGAAGCACTTACAGCGCAGGTTGTAGGTAGTTCCGGACCCCTCCCCCCCGCCCCAACCACCTACAACCCAAGTTGCAAGTGCTTCCAAGCCGCACCCCCACGTGCACCGCCGTCCCTGCCTTCGATGCGGCATGTCCCCGATAAGGCGCCGCAGAACCTTCTGCCGCAGACCGCTCCCGTATTACGATGTGCTGATACAGTAGGTGCGCAGGCTGGGAGGGCACATGATCGAGAGAGTCACGGCCGTCATCGCAGACGTCGACGGAACCATCAACCTCAAGGGCTCGCCCCTCATGCCACGCACGCTGGCAGCCATCAACCGCCTGCACGAGCAGGGCATTCTCTTTGGCACGGCGTCCGGACGTCCGCTCGACCACCGTTCGCTCGACAAGGCGCGCGAGTGGGGTCTCAACTTTGAGTTCGACATGGCCATCGGCATGAATGGCGGCGACCTGTGGGACCGCGACCACGAGGGCATCGAGCACATCATGCTCCTGCGCAAGGAGCTCGTGCGCGAGATCTGTGAGTTCATGTGGCCGCTCGACTGCAACGTCATCGTCTACGAGGACGCCTATGACCACGTACTGGTCAAGCGGCGCGACCAGCACCTGGAAGACAGCGTCATCCGCAACAAGTCGTTCTGGGAGTTCTCCACGCCCAAAGAGATGGCCGCACACGACACCGGCAAGATCGAGATCCAGTACGACAAGGACAAGCCGGGCCTTGAGGAGCAGCTCATGGCCGTGATTGCCGAGCACCCCTCAACCGAGTGGGACGTGGTGAAGACGTTCCCCGGCACGGTCGAATTCATGACGCCCGGCCTGGACAAGAGTGTGGCCCTGCGTCGCTACGCCGAGCGCAACAGCATCCCCATCAGCGAGATCATGGCCTTCGGCGACATGGACAACGACATTGCCATGATCGCCGCAGCGGGCTGGGGCGTCTGCATGGCCAACGGCTGCGACGAGGCCAAGGCGGTAGCCGACGCCATCACCGAGTACGGCGTGCTCGAGGACGGCATGGGCCGCTATCTGGAGACCTACGTGCTCTGCTAGGGTCTAGCGCATGTAGTGCAGCCACAGGCCCGACGCCGGCAGCCTACGCGCCTCGACGAGCTCGAATGACAGGGGTCGCGCCGAAAGGCCACGCACCGTCTCGAACAGCGACGGCTGGCCACTGGCCACCTCGGCCACAGGTGCCACCACCAGCGAGAGCTCGTCGACGCAGTCCGCCGCGGCAAAGGTGCCGTCAGCAAGGCCCCCGCCCATGAGCAGCGCACGACTTATGCCAAAGAGTTGCAGCAGCTTCTCTGCCGCAAGCTCCGCGTCAAAGCTCCCTCGCCCGGCGAGCACGTAGCTTACGCCCACAGAACGCAGGTAGTGGAGGTAGCCTGGGTTGACGTCCTCACGCAGCAGCTGGATGACGTGGCCCTCCGTGCCGCCGCGCGTGGTAGTGGCGCCGTCAAAGCGAAGCGTTCCCTCGGGGTCGACGATGGCATAGAAGAAGTCCGCTCCGTCGTCGGCCACGTAGTCGCCTGCGGGCACAGGCCTGCGCACCTGCGTCGGACGCCCGGCGTGCACACCCGGCAGCACCTGCGCTGCCGTGGTCGCCCCATAGACGATGGCTTCCGCGTCCAGCTCGTCGCGCAGGGCGGCGTAGGCACCTACCTGCTCGGATGCCTCGGCAAAGAACCCGCCTGCCACGCGGCCATCAATGGACTGCAGGATGTGGACGATGATGTGCGTGCGCATGGGTTCCCCTCTCACAAGACTGTACCGCGCTCACCGGGCATCGTGCCGGCGCGTGACGCCAGCGGCGCCACCCCAGCATAGACCATCGGATGCTGCAACCATTCCGACAGGACAAGCGGCTCCCGTTCGCACGACAGGCACGCGCGTCCGTCTGCTGCGGTACGCTTGAACGCGACCACCCAATGACAGGAGCTGCCATGCACCGCACGCCATTCAACGAGGACTGGACCTTCTACCGCAACGACGCGCCGACAGGGCGGCCCGTGACCCTACCCCACGACGCCATGATTGGCACCGAGCGCACACCCGACGCGCCCTCGGGCGGAGAGCAGGGCAACTTTGCAGGCGGCACCTACCGCTACGAGAAGCGCTTCGTCGCTCCCGCCTCATGGGAGGGACGCTGCACGATGCTCGAGTTTGGCGGCGTGTATCGCCACGCCGTGGTCACGCTCAACGGCAGCGAGGTCGGGCGTTGCGCCTATGGCTGGAGTCCCTTCCTTGTCGACCTCACGTCCGCACTGCGGCCCGGTGCCGAGAACGTGCTAGCCGTGACCTGCGACAGCGCCAACCAGCCCGACTCGCGCTGGTACACGGGCGCGGGCATCTTTAGGCCCGTATGGCTGTGGGAGGGCGACGAACACCACATCGATCCGCAAGGCGTGCGGCTGCGCACGCTGTCGATCGACCCCGCCCACGTGCGCGTGGACGTGGAGGCAACAGAAGGCGACGTGCTCGTGGAGCTGCTCGACGGGCAGGACGTGGTTGCCTCGGGCTGGGGCGCCCACCTCACCCTCACGGTACCCGACGCCAAGCTCTGGAGCACCGAGCATCCATACCTCTACACTTGGCGCGTCTCGCTCCACGAGGGCGAGCAGACCCTCGACGAGGCAACGGGGGCCTTTGGCATCCGCCTGCTGCGCTGGGGTACCGACGGGTTCTTTGTGAACGGCGAGCGCACGTTGCTGCGGGGTGGCTGCATCCACGCCGACAACGGCATCCTGGGTGCCTCCGCCTGGCCCGACGCCGACCGCCGGCGCGTACGCATGCTCAAGGAGGCAGGCTTCAACGCGCTGCGCTCGGCACACAACCCCGCCTCTGAGGCCACCATCGAAGCCTGCGACCGCTACGGCATGTACCTCGTCGACGAAACCTGGGACCAGTGGTTCGAGCATAAGACGGCCCACGACTACGCCAGCGAGTGGCGGGAGCACCACCTGGCCGACCTCGACGCCATGGTGGCACGCGACTACAATCATCCCTCCATCATCATGTGGTCCATCGGCAACGAGATCAGCGAGCCACGAGGCGCAGAGGGGCTCACGGCCATGGACCAGATGGTCGCCCACCTGCACGAGGTGGACCCGTCCCGCCCCGTGACCTGCGGCATCAACCTCACCATCCTGGGCAGCGCCGCCAAGGGCAAGGCCGTCTACGACGCAGAGAACGGCGGCATGGGCGAAGGTGGCGAGGCCTCGCAGTCGGGGCTCACCAGCTCGACCTTCAACGCGCTGTCGCAGGCCATCGGCTTTGGCATGAACCACATGGCCGACCTACCCTCCTTCGACCGCGCCTGCTCGCCGGCACTCGATCGGCTGGACATCGCCGGATACAACTACGCCACCGGACGCTACCGCATGGACGGCAGGCTGCACCCCAACCGCGTGATCATGGGCTCGGAGACCCTCTGCGGCGACGTGGTACGCAACTACCGCGCCATGGAGCGCCTTCCCTACCTGGTGGGCGACTTCGTATGGGCTGCCTGGGACTACCTGGGCGAAGCCGGCTGCGGCGCGTGGACCTACGGCGACCCCGACCGCGCGTTCCAGAAGTCCTACCCGTGGCTTCTGGCCAACCAGGGCGCCGTGGACATCTGCGGCCGTCCCAACGCCGAGCTCTTTCTCGCGCAGGCAGCCTGGGGACGTGCCAACCAGCAGCCGCTAGTGGCCGTCCGTCCGCTCGGCCAGGGCGAGCCACCCGCACGTGCCATCTGGCGCTTCTCCAACGGACTGGCCAGCTGGAGCTGGACGGGATGTACGGGCGAGCGTGCCGTGGTGGAGGCGTTCTCGGATGCGCCCGTGGTGGAGCTGCGCCTTAACGGCCGCTCCATCGGGCGCAAGCGCCCGCGCGGATGCATCTGCCGCTGGAGTGTCCCCTACGAGCCAGGCGAGCTGCGCGTCACCGCGCTCACGGCGCGCGGCGAGGAGCTCGGACATACCACGCTACGCTCGGCGGACCATGCGCAGGTACGCCTGATACCCGAGCAAAACGAAGCGCACACGGGCGAGCTCGTGTTTGTGGACGTGCTGGTAGCCGACGACGAGGGGATCGTCGAGCACAACGACGACCGCCTGCTCATGGCCAGCGCGGAGGGGTGCGTGCTGCTGGCCTTTGGCAGCGCCCGCCCGCGCACCGAGGAGCGCTACGACACCGGCCGGCACACCACCTACTTTGGCCATGCGCAGGCCATCCTACGCATGGGAACGCAGGATGCCACGCTCGTCGTAGTCGATGGTAGCGTGCGCACACAGGTCACCATCGTCCACGTGGACTGACGGCGGACCGGACACAGCACCAGGCCCGGAGCTCGTGCCTACAACAGCCCTAGCGCCGAGAGCAGGTCGTTGCCGGCAACCGGGTCGTCCTCGCGGCCGTGGTGCAGGTCAAGCCAGCCCTTGACGACGCAGGTGCGCAGGTCCCAGTCGGCATGACCTGGATCGTCCACGCGATAGCTCCAGTAGCATCCACCGATGCCCTGGTCCCAAGCGTCAAGCTGGGCGTCTGCCAGCACGCGGTAGAAGTCCTTGAGCCCCTGCTCGTCGAGGGTCTTCTTGTGCGGGCTGTGATTGCCCAGGCACCACTCGCCCACCAGCACCTGGTGATGCTTGGCGGCCGCGGCAACCTGTGCGGAGAACTCCGCCACCTTGGCCTGGTACTCCTCCACGTCGTAGCGCTCGAAGCCAAAGTCCTGGAAGTTGAGGTACAGGTGCGTGTCGATGACCACGTTCTGGTAGCGGTCGGCGGGCAGCAGGTCATCCCAGGAATCGAGCTCGAACTGGTCGTGGAAGACCAGCACCACGTCGGGCCCCACGATGGGGCGCAGCCGCTGGTACACGGTGTCGTAGAAGGCAAGCAGGGTCTGGCGGTCAATCACCTGAGAACGCGCGACGCGCTCGGGGAACCGCTTGCCGTAGTTGCGCAGGTTCATTTGGAGCACGAACTCGTTGGCCGGCTCGTTGAGCGCCTCGATGCCCCAGAGCGCCTCGTTGCCGGCGTAGCGCCGCGCGAGCCTCTCGAGCACGTCCACCGCAAAGTCGATGCGGCCCTGGTCCTGGGCCCATGCGCACAGGCCCATGTAGCCACCGTTATCGAAGGCGTTCTGGCTCAGGGGCACGGAGTGCAGGTCCACGAGCACCTTGATGCCCCAGCGCTGGGCCCACTCGAAGGCGTGGTCAAGGTGCTCGATGCAGGCGGCATGGTGCTCGGTGCCAAAGATGTAGTACGGCACCGGGATGCGCACCAGATCGCAGCCCACCTGGCTCAGCCAGACAAAGTCCATCTCGGTGATAAACGTCGCACGATGCTGTTCCAGGGCCTCGGCCAGCACGTCTGCCGGCACCTCGTCGATGAGGCCGCGGTCGTCCTCGGCCTCGGCGGCAGCAAGGGGCGACGCCCCCATCCACTTCTCCAGAACCAGCCAGTTGCCCAGATTGACGCCACGAAGCCTCATGGGAACACCTCTCATCGCGCGATGCCTATTGGTCACATCCAGTCTAGCGAAACGGGACGCGACAAGGGGATGACCCCGGCTCCGCGGGCAGGCGGAACCGGGGTCATCCCCTCACGCGTGCTATACGCGCACGGCTACTTGGTGCAGAGGCTGAGTGCGGCCTCGTCGGCGATCACGGTGCAGTTGGGGTGCAGCTGCAGGATGGAGGCAGGCACGCGCGGCGTCACCGGGCCGTAGCACATGTCGTAGACGGCCTGCGCCTTGGCCTCGCCGTTGGCGATGACCAAGATCGAGCGTGCGTGCATGATGGTCTGCACGCCCATGGTGTAGGCCTGGCGCGGCACGTCCTCGATACGGTCGAACAGGCGGCTGTTTGCCTTGATGGTGCTCTCGGTGAGGTCAACGCAATGCGTGCCCTTGGAGAAGACGTCGTCGGGCTCGTTGAAGCCGATGTGGCCGTTGTTGCCAATACCCAGCAGCTGCAGGTCGACATAGCCAGCGTCCTTGACCATGGCGTCATACTCGGCGCAGGCGGCTTCTGCATCGGGGTTGGAGCCGTCGGGCACGTGCGTGTTGGCCAGATCGATGTTGATGTGATCAAAGAAGTTCTTGCGCATGAAGTAGTGATAGCTCTGCGGGTCGTCGTGCGAGAGACCACGGTATTCGTCGAGGTTGTAGGTGACGACCTCGGAGAAGTCCACGTCGTCCTTCTCGTACCACTCAATGAGCTGCTTGTAGGCGCCGATGGGCGTGGTGCCGGTGGCCAGGCCCAGGATGGAGCAGGGCTTGAGAATGACCTGCGCGGAGATGATGTTTGCGGCCTTGCGGCTCATGTCGTCGTAGTCCTTGGCGTGACGGATCTTCATGGCCGAGACTCCCTTCGTGTTGTCGGTTGGCTGTGCGAGTGCGGCTACCCCTCGATTGCAGCAGTAAACCAGCTGGTGAGCGAGGTGGGATGGGTGATGGCGGTGCCCACGACCACGGCCCAGGCACCCGCGTCGATGGCGGCCTTGGCGTCGGCCGGCGTGTGCACGTGGCCCTCGCAGATGATGGGCAGGCCAGGGAACTCGCTGGTGGCCTGCTGCAGCAGGGCGATGTCGGGACCCTCGTCAAGTGTGGTCTCGATGGCGGGCTTGTTGTGGCTGAGCGTGGTGGATACCAGATCGCAGCCGCAGGCCACGGCGTTGCGGATGTCGTCGATGGTCATGCAGTCGGCCATGACCAAGGTCTCGGCCTGCGCACGCAGGTCGGCGACGGTCTGCGCGAAGGTGCGCCCGTCGGGGCGCGGGCGGTCGGTGGCGTCAATGGCCACCACGTCGCAGCCGGCGTTGACGCACGCCAGGGCATGGCGCAGCGTCGGGGTGATGTACACGCCCTCGTGACCCTCCTTCCACAGGCCGATGACCGGAATGTCCACGCGGCCCTTGATGGCCGAGATGTCGGACAAGCCCTGGCAGCGGATGGCCGCCGCGCCGCCCAGCTCGCAGGCGCGCGCCATCTGGGCCATCGTCTCGGGGTTGCGCAGCGGCTCGCCAGGGTAGGCCTGCACCGAGACGATGAGCTTGCCGCGGATCTGCTCAATGACGGGATGCATGTTGTTCTGCACCTTTCTCTCGTTGGTGATGGGTAGGCGTGCCTACAGCGACGCGTACGCCGACGCGATTACGTTCTCGGCGGCGCCGATCAGTGGGGCATCGCCACCCAGGTCGCCCGATACGATGGGGGTCTGCGCCACGGGCGGCATCACGGACTCGTGCCAGCCGCGCGCCATGGCGTCGTGCCAGGCAGGACCGCACTGCGCCACCGAGCCGGAGAGAATCACGCAGTCGGGGTCGAGCATGTTGACCAGGCTGCCGAGCACCTCACCGATGGCGTGGCCGGAGCGGTCCTCGGCCGCACGTGCCGCGTCGTCGCCCGCCGCCGCGCGACGGTCGATCTCGGCGCCGTCGATGGGCGTCCCATCGGGCAGGGTGGCGTCACCGCCCAGCTCCACGTAGCGCTCGATGATTCCAGGACCTGCGGCGATGGGCTCCAAGTGGCCGGTCGCGCCGCACGAGCAGGGCACACCCACCGCGTCGGAGCAGCTCACATGCCCGATGTGGCCCGCCTCGTTGTGCGCGCCAAGCATGATGTGCCCGTCCTCCACGAAGGCGCCGCCAATGCCGGTGCCCACGGCCACGACCAGGCAGCTGGAGGCCTCGCGGCCGCCGCCCCAACGGGCCTCGCCCAGTGCGTGGGCATGCACGTCGTTGAGCACGCGAGCGGGCACCCCAAAGGCCGCCTCCAGCTCGGCACCCAGATGCGTGCCGCCCCAGCCAGGCATGATCTCGTTGGCGTAGGTGACGTCGCCCGTCGCGGGGTCGATCACCCCAGCGCTCGAGACGCCAATGCCGTCGACAGTGCCACCAGCAGCGTCGATCACGCGGCGTGCGGAGTCGATGGCGGCCTGCAGCACATGCGCGCCACCCAGCTTTGCCTCGGTGGGCACCTTGCCCACGAACTCCACCACGGGAGCCTTCCCCTCGTCCAGGATCACGAGGGCAGATGCGATCTTGGTCCCTCCGATGTCGAGCGCTACGATCCGTGCCATGACGACCTCCTCCGGTCGAAGTCCGATGTTGCTAGAGCAGCCCGTTTTCGGCGAGCACCGTGCGGATGGCCTCCACGTTGGCACCCTCCATGGCCTTGACCGGGCGCGGCATCTGGTTGGAGTCGAAGATGCCCATCAGCCACAGGGCCGTCTTGAAGGCGCCCACGCCACCAGCGTAGCCCTGCAGGCCGCTGGTCACGTCAAAGATGTGGCTGATCTCGTTGAGGCGATCCTGCTCGGCCTTGACCGTGGCCCAGTCGCCCGCCTGCGCGGCCTTCCACATACGCACGTAACCCTCAGGCTCGACGTTGGCCAGACCCGGCACACTGCCGTCGGCGCCGGAGAGGTAGGCGCCGTCGACCACGATCTCATGGCCGGTGAGCACGCTCATGGGATGGCCAGCCTTGGCGTTGGCCTGGCAGAGGTAGCGGAAGCTGATGTCGTCGCCAGAGGAGTCCTTGACGCCGGCGAGCACGCCCTCTTCGCCCAGCTTGGCGAGCATCTTCCAACCCAACTTGGTGTGCACGCACACGGGGATGTCGTAGGCAAAGATGGGCAGGTCGAGCTCGTCGTGCAGGATGCGGAAATGCTCCTCGTTCTCGGTGGCGCCACCCAGGGCGTAGAAGGGAGCGGTGGCTACGAGGGCGTCGGCGCCAAGGGCGGCGGCGCGCTTGCCCTGCTCGATCACGCGCTCGGTCTCGGTGTCGATGATGCCCACCAGCAGCGGTACGCGGCCGTCGATGATGCGCACCGACTCGCGGATGACCTCCTCGCGGCGCTCGTCGGTGGAGAAGACCACCTCGCCGGAGGAGCCGAGCACGAACAGGCCGTCGACACCCGCGTCGATCATGCGGTTGAGGTTGCGCTCGTAGGATGCCACGTCAAGCTTGCGGTCGGGAGTGTCGGGCACGACCACGGGGGGCACCACGCCAGAGATCTTGAAGTTGTTTGACATGCAATCAGGTCCTTTCGTTGTTCGTGCGGCGCGACCGCGTCGCGCCGACCGGTAGGTGACAGTCGTCGCGGACGGTCATGGCCGCCCGTCCTGCAAGCCCACGAGGAACGAGAGCATCTCGTCCTCGAAGGCGTTGACACGCTCGTGTCCGTAGCGCGGGTAGACGATGCGCCGCACGTCGGCAAGCCCGGCTGCGAGCGCATCCTGCGCCTGCCTGGATGCCTGCAGGTCGAGGGCACAGGTGCCCATCAGCACCGGGCAGGCGAGGCCCCGTGCGATGAGCGCAACGTCCGCGCGTGCGGAGGTTTCCGCGAGTGCGGCGGGAAGCGGATTGAGCGCACATGCCGCACGTGCGGCAACAAGGGAGGCCACCGAGAGGGCCAGGCCCGCACCGAGCCCCTCGCCCCAGGTGACGACCTCCGTCGCATCGAACCCTTCGAGGCGCGACAGCACGCCGGCAAGCACCAGGGCGTCATCGAGCGTCGCCTCGAAGGCATCGGCAGCCGCAGGAGCCAGCTCCCTACCCACCGGGATCGGCTCGGGGCAGGTGGGCACGCGCATGGCCACACCCAGACCGTCACCCACGGCAAGCGGCTCGGGCGCCAGGACGTCCTTGACACCCGCACGGTTCTGCAGCGCCGCGACCGCATAGCCCAGCGCCACGAACCGCGTCATGTGATGCCAGCCCCGCACCCCGCGGTTGGCATCGTGGAACATCAGGATCACGGGGTGCGGGCCCTCCCCCGCAGGCTTGACCAGGCGCGCGCGGATGGGCTCGCCGTCCATGCCTGCCAGCGAGAGCTCGGCGTAACTGCCGCAGGGGTTGCCCAGCTCCACGGGCGTCAGGGAGAGGTCGCACGTGCCTGCGTGCTGCGCTGCCTGGGTCGCACGGTCACGCCACCAGTCGCGAGTCGCGTTGCTCATCGCGCACCTCCCTCGCCCTTGACCTCGGCAAAGAACCTGATGATCAGATCGTCGAAGTCCTGGATCTCCTCGTGGCCGAACCCCTCAAAGAGGCGCCGGGTCTTGGGGCATGCCAGCTCGTTGTAGACCGCGCATTGGGTCTGCGGCGGGCACACCGTGTCGGCGAGCCCCGTGCCAAAGAGCACCTCGCAGCGAACCAGGTGCGCGAAGTTCTTGGTGTCGACATAGGCAAGCTTGCCCAGCCACTCCTGCTGGCGCTCGCCGGTGGGGTCGAGCCAACGGGCGTGGTAGCGCAGCCCCTCGTAGGCGATGAGGTCGGCGCCCAGCTCCATGACGGCGGCAAAGTCCGAAAGGAACGGGTACAGGATGGCTGCACGACGCACGAGGTCCGGGTTGAGGGCACAGCAGGCCACCCCGAGGCCACCTCCCTGCGAGGCGCCGTTCACGAACACGCGCCTTAGGTCGAACAACCCGCAGTCGCGCACGATGTTGCAGAGGATGCGTATGTCCTGGTGCAGGCGAACGTAGTACAGGTCCTCCACGGGACCCTCGAGCCCGGCCACCAGATGCCCGGCAACCGTGCTTCCCAGAAAGCCTCCCAGGTCCTGGCTGAGGCCTCCCTGGCCAGGGCAGTCGAGCGCCACCACGGCACAGCCCATGCCCACGAACGAGGCCTGCTCGAGCCAGCTGCGCGTGGCACCAGGGTATCCATGGAACTGGAGGACCACGGGCGGGTTCCCCTGCGCGGGCATCAGCACCCGCGCGTGCAGACGCGCTCCGAGCATGCCGTCAAACCACAGGTCGAAGCATGCGCACGTAGGTAAGGTGCGCGCGTCGTCCGGCACGAACTCGTAGCGCAGCGGCACCGCATCGGCCTGGGCCACGCGCGCAGCCCAGAACTCGTCGAAGTCCTCCGGGCACGCCATCAGCCCATGGTACCCGTCAAACCGCTTGATATCGTCAGGAGTCAAGTCGCAGACCCTTCAATCGAATCGCGAGCGTCATGACAGGGAACGCTCGCGAGCACCCATACCGTCACCTCGGCCAGCCCCGCGGCACACCAAGCCGCCCTGTTCGGCGCCTTCGATGAGGCGCGCCTGTGGGGCGTGGCCGGTTGAGGCGGGGCGGACGATGGTCGGTCGCAAGTTCCACAGCCCAGGCTCGCCCCGCCGCGCGATGCGCGGCGAAGGACGACCTGAGGCGAGGACTGTCTGAGCATGCGACCATCGTCCGCCCCGCCCGGGAGAGACCTACGCCCCAAGCTTGGGATGCAGCAGCGAAGGCGCCGCACCCAGCAGGAGCTTGGTGTAGTCGTCGTGCGGGTCGTTGAACACCTGCTCGGCAGGACCCTCCTCCATGATCTGACCGTGATTCATGACCACGATGCGGTCGGAGATGTAGCGCTCCGTCTGGATGTCGTGGCTGATGAATACCATGGCCAGGCCAAGCTCCTGCTTGAGGTCGGTCAGCAGGTTGAGGATCTGCGCGCGCACCGACACGTCCAGGGCGGAGGTGGGCTCGTCGGCGATGATCACATCGGGGTTGAGCGACAGGGCTCGCGCGATGGCCACGCGCTGGCGCTGGCCGCCCGAGAGCTGGCCGGGCAGCACGTACATGGCGCTGCTGGGCAGGCCGACCAGGCCAAACAGCTCGCGGACGCGCGCCTCGCGCTCATCCTCGCTGCCCACGCCATGCACCACCAGCGGGTCGAGCAGCTGGTCATGCACGGCCATGCGCGGGTTCAGTGCCGTGGCGGGGTTCTGGAAGACCACCGACACCACGCGACCGATCTTCTTGCGCAGGTCGGCCGAACGCTTGGTGACGTCCTCGCCCTTGAAGTACACATGGCCCTCGGTCGGCGACTGCAGGCCGCACATGACGTTTGCCGTCGTGGACTTGCCGCAGCCCGACTCGCCCACGATGCCGATGGTCTCGCCTGGCATGAGCTTGAGCGTGAGATGGTTGACGGCGGTCACCAGGTTGGGATGGAACATGGAGCCCGTACGGGTACGGAAGATGACGGAGATGTCGTCGAGGTGAATGATCGGTGTGGTCTCAGCCATTACTCCTCGCCCCCTTCCTTGATGCTCTCGGCAGCCTCGATGAGCTCCTCGAGCGCCGTGGCCTTGTCGACGGTCTCGCCCGTGACGGCCTTGATCGCGTCCTGGACGGCGGCGGTTGCCTCTTCGAGGCTCTCGTTCACCTTGGCGCTTACGGCGTCAACTGCACCGGGGTCGTCATAGCCGACACGCGAGGTGATGTTGTTGGCCTCCAGCACGTCGTCGGGCAGTTCGGCGACGTAATGGTTGGTAGTGCCCTTGACCAGCTTCATGACCGGCTTGACGTCCAGGCCGACCGTCGGATGGCTGGAACGCGGGGCAAAGCGGTCGCCCTTGGGGAAGTCCGCGGGGCTGGGCACGCTGCCCGGCACCTGATGCAGGCGCTTGCCGTCGTGGGCCTCGATGGAGAGGACCGAACCGAGCAGACCCTGGGTGTACTCGTGACGCGGATTGGTGAGCAGCTCCTTGGTCGGCGCGCTCTCGACGACCTGGCCGGCGTACATGACGGTAATCTCGCTGGCGACCTCGGCCACGAGGGCAAGGTCATGGGAGACGAAGATCATCGCGAAGCCGAGCTTCTTCTGCAGGTCGTTCAGCAGCTTGATGACCTGCTTCTGCACGGTCACGTCAAGGGCGGTGGTCGGCTCGTCGCAGATGACCAGCGACGGGTCGCGCGTCAGGGCCATGGCGATGACCACGCGCTGGCACTGGCCGCCCGACAGCTCGTGCGGATAGCTCTCGAGGGTGCGCTTGGGATCCAGGCCGACCAGCTCCAGCAGCTCCTCGGCACTGCGGGTGCCACCACGGCTGGTGAGCTGCTTCATCTGCGCGGAGATGAGCATGGAGGGGTTCAGGGCGGACAGCGAGTCCTGGTAGACCATGGCGATCTCGCGACCCAGAAGCTGACGGTGCTGCTCCTCGGTGAGCTTGAGCAGGTCCTGGCCCTTGTAGAGCACCTCGCCCGTGATGCGCTCGCCGGGGTCGGTGAGGTTCATGATGACCTTGGTGGTGATGGACTTGCCGCAGCCCGACTCGCCCACCAGCGCCATGCACTGACCGGGGCGAACGTCGAAGCTGACGTTCTCCACCACGTTGACGTCACCATGGTTGGGGAAGCCGATGCAGAGGTTCTTGACCTGCAGCAGGGGCTCCACGGAGTAGTCGGGCACGCGACGGTCGGTGCGGGCCAGCTCGACCTTGCGCAGGGCTCCCAGGCGCTCGGCCAGCGTGTCGGCCTGTGCGGCATAGGCGCGCACGGGGTCCGCCACCAGCAGGTCGGCCTCACGGCGGCTCTCGGAGTTCTCGGCATCCACGGGCGCGGACGGTGCGGCGGCCATGGCGTCGGTCACACCCTCGGAGAGGATGTTGAGTGCCAGGCAGGTGAACATGATGGCCATGCCCGGGAAGAGCGCCTGCCACCAGCGGCCGGACAGGACGCCGGCACGGGCGTCTGCCAGGATGTTGCCCCAGGTGGGCGTGGGCTCGGCGATGCCCGCGGACAGGAAGGTCAGCGACGCCTCGAAGATGATGGCGTCTGCGACGAGCGTCACGGTGAACACCAGAATCGGCGCGGCGCAGTTGCGCAGCACGTGCTTGATGAGGATCCATGGAGCACGAGCGCCACTGACGATGACGGCACGCACGTAGTCCTCGCCGTACTCGGAGACGATGTTGGCGCGCACGATGCGGGCGATCTGCGGCATGTACATGAAGCCGATGGAGAAGATGATGGCTGGGATGGACTTGCCCAGGATGGTCACCAGCACTGCCGCGAGCGCGATGCCGGGCACCGACATGATGACGTCGAGGATGCGCATGATGACCTCGGAGATGCTCTTGCGCGAGACGGCTGCCGTGGCACCGATGATGGAGCCGGTAACCAGCGCGAAGAGCGTGGCGCCGAAGCCGATGACCAGCGAGATGCGGCCACCGTAGAGCATGCGCGAGAGGATGTCGCGGCCCTTGTCGTCGGTACCGAAGATGTGTGCCGCGTCGGGGGCCTGACGGGCCATGCCGATGGCAAAGGGATCGTTCGGCGCGATGAGGGGCGCGAAGATGGACAGGATGGCAACCACGACCAGGATGGCGAGCGCGATCTTGGAGGTGGTCTTCATGTTCTTGATGCCCTCGAGCTTGAGGCCCTTGGCGGCCATGCCCTCGAGCATCTCGGAGTTCTGCTTTCTGGTCGCCATGGCTACACGCTCCTGATCCTGGGGTTGATGAGCAGGTACAGCATGTCGACGACGATGTTGATGATGATGAACGACAGCGCGACGACGATGACGACGCCCATCACGAGCATCGGCTCGTTGCCGCTGACGCCGTCAAGAATCGCCATGCCCATGCCCGGCAGGTTGAAGATGACCTCGATGACGACGGCGCCGCCCATGAGGTAGCCGATCTTCATGCCCAGCGTGGTGACGGGCGTGATGAGGGCGTTGCGCAGCACGTTGCGGGCGATGATGACGCCCTTGGGCAGACCCGAGCCCTTGGCGGTGCGCACGTAGTCGCGGTCGAGCTCCTCGACCATGGCGGTACGCACGATACGGGTCATCTGACCGGTCAGCGGAACCGCAAGCGAGATGGCCGGCATGATCATGCGGGCCAGGTACCCACCGAAGTTGGCGGTCGGGCTGGGCAGCGGGCCGGAGGCGGGCAGCATCTTGAGGAAGGACGAGAAGATCAGGATGAGCAGGACGGCCAACCAGAACGACGGCGTCGCCAAGCCTGCGATGGACAGCAGGCGTATCAGCTGGTCAGGCCACCCATCACGGTAGAGTGCGGCGATCACGCCCAGCGTGAACGAGACGATGGTGCCCAAGAGCAGGCCAAAGAAGGTGAGCTGCATCGTGACCGGCAGGGCCTTGGCGATGCGGTCGGCCACCGGGCGGCGCTGGGCGCTGTAGGTGCCCATGTCGCCATGCAGCAGGTCGCCCATGTAACGGACGTAGCGGACGGGCCAGGGATCGTCCAGGCCAAAGTCCTCGTGGTACTTCTGGATGGCTTCCGGCGTCGCCGCCTCGCCGAGGGCCTTGTAGGCGGGGTCGATGGGCGAGAACGACATGAGGAAGAAGATCAGGAACGAGACGCCAAGCGCCATGATGGGCAGGGCTATGAGCCGGCGGCCAACAAGACGCAGCAGGTTGTTCATGTGCTCTCCTCTCTTTCTCTTCGTGTTGGCAGAAACGTTCGCCGTGCTGCGGGGCGAAGGGAATGCTGCTCCCCCGCTCTCGGTCGGAACGGAAGGGAGCACCCTCTCCGCCCCACAGCACGGGGCCCAGGCGCGAGTCACTACGCCCGGGCCCCGTGGGTATTGCCTATGCTATGCGCGTGTGCCGCTGGTTACGCGGTGACGGTCGCAACGTCGGCGAGAGCAACGCCGGTGGTGCCGATACCGGAGAAGTTCTGGACGGCGGTGCCGGCCGGGCTGACGGTCTCGGACCAGGAGGCCGTCGGGGTGATGACCTGCAGCACCGGGTACAGGACGACGTTCTCGGCGAGGATGTCGAAGACCTGGTTCCAGCACTCCTGCTGCTCGTCGCCGGTCTTCTCGAGCGCTTCGGACATCAGGCCATTGAGCTGCTTCCACTCGTCTGAGCCGTTCCAAGCGCAGCGGGTCTGCATCCAGATGTTGTCACCGAACCACCAGTTGAGCAGCAGGTCGGTGTCGCCGCCGAAGCAGGACGGATCGCCAGGGGCGATGAGGATGTCCCAGCTGTCGTCGGCCTGGTCGATGGCGGCGTAGGTCGCGGGGCTCTGGTCGCTCGTCAGGTTGACGGTCACGCCGAAGGCGTCCTGGAGGTCCTGCTGGGCCTGGGTGCCCATGGCCACGACCTGGGCGTTGTCGGTGGTGCGCAGCTCGATCTTGCCGGTGATGGCGCTGCCGAGGCTCTTGGCCTTCTCGACGTCGTAGTCGTAGATCGTCGAAGCCTCATGGAAGTTGGCGAAGTTCTCGGGCAGGTAGCACTTGGGCTTGGCGGCAAGGCCGGAGAAGGCGTTGGTGATCATCTGGTCGGTGTTGAGGGCATACATGACGGCCTGACGGGCGTCCTTGTTGTCCCACGGAGCCTTCTTGACGTTGAACATGATGAAGCGGGTGCCGAAGCCCTGGACCTGGTCGACGCGGCAGCCGGCAGCGGTGATCTGGTCGATGCTCTCGGGCGGCACGGACTCGGAGATGAGGGTAGTGCCCTCCTGCTGGGCGGTCACGCGAGCGGTGGCATCGGTCATCGAGTCGATGCGGAGCTGGGCGTCCTGGGCGGGATGGGCGCCGTTGTAGTTGGGGTTGGGCTCGAGGACGACATAGGTGTCGGAGACCTCGGTGTACATCCAGGGGCCGGTGCCGATGGGCTGGGCGGCAGCGTCGTCGTCAGAGAGGCTCGCCGGGGTGACCTTGATGATGCCCAGGCGCTCCTTGATGAGCGAGAACTGCGGGATGTTGACCTTGACGGTCAGGGTGGTGTCGTCCTTCTTCTCGATGGAGTCGATCATGGTGAGGAAGGAGACGTACATCATGCCGTCGGCCTTGGCGCGCTCGAACGAGTGGACGACGTCCTCGGGGGTGACGGGGTCGCCCGTCGAGAAGGTCGCGCCTTCGCGCAGGGTGATCTCGCAGGTGTTGTCGTCAACCCACACCGGATCGCCCACGCACAGACCGTCGGAGACGCTGTAGTCGTGGAAGTCGATGTCGTAGAGGCCCTCCATGACGTTCATGTTGGCGCTCAGGCAGAAGGCCGAGGAGCAGTTCTGCGGATCGAAGGACGAGGGGCCATAGGCGGAGCCGACGGTGAGCGTGCCGCCACCGACGGTACCCTCGACGGAGCCACCCTCAGCGGCGCCGCCATCGGCAGAGGAGCCGCCACCGCAGGCCGCGAGGCCCAGCATTGCCGCAGCTGCGCCAGAGGCGCCAAGGAACGTGCGACGTGACAGGTTGGTGTTCTCGAGCATTTCTCTCCCTTTCTGTACGATCGGCGGCGGTTGCCACCGTCAAACCACTATGCAAATCGTATTGTTAACAGGTTGGTAACCAGGCGGTGAAGCCGCGAACGCGGCGCTTGGCTCGCCTTGCGGCAGTTGTATCATGTTGGAACGAGCAACCTGCCACAGAGCCACACAACCCAGCGCCAGCGGGTTTATGCCCCGCACTCCTTCCCTCCCTCCCTCCACTGATGGAAAGCGGTTCTGGTTAACAAAAGATTACAACAGAAAGTAACATTTTCTGTCAATGCTGTGACAATTCTTGTGAATGGATGATATTTGGGTGTGAACGGTAAGACTTGGTACCGCTCAGACCTGCTGAGCTCCGTTATTTGTACGTGACAGCTTCTCACACCGCTCAGCCGCCTCAACTACCGTTCAGTGCACTTCCCCTCACAACACCTTCCAAGGCATGTGTTAATGAGTGTTACAATGTGTCACGAACGGTATTTCGTCAAATCGGGCAGGAGGCATGACGGACATGAGTCCAGTCGAGCGTCGCACGCTGATCTTCAACCGCCTCCAGACAGAGGGCAAGGTCAACCTCAACCAGATCGCCGCCGAGCTGGGCGTCTCCAGCATGACCATCAGGCGCGACCTGCGCCTGTTCGTAGAGCAGGGCGTAGCTACCATAAGCGCGGGAACCGCGCACCTCATCGACTCCAACGGGAGCATCCCCCTGGTGCAGGCGGCAGCCCCCGTCGAGGCCAAGGACAGCCGCAAGCTGGCCATCGGCAGGGCAGCCGCCCAGCAGATCGATGACGGCGACACCGTCATCGTCGATTGCGGCAGCACCACGCTCCAGCTGCTGCGACACATTGGGCCCAAGCGGCTCACCATCGTGACCAACTCCATTCCCGTGGCGGGAATCGTGGGCACCAACCCCAACGTCAAGCTCATCTATGCCCCTGGCGAATACACCTCCGACTCCAACGGCATGATCGGGCCGCTCACCGTGGACTTCTTCCGCAACATCCGCGCCGACAAGGCCTTTCTCGGCGCCCACGGCTTTGACGCCGAGGGTGGCGTCAACGAGCCGGTGCTGGGCGACGCCACCGCAAAGCGCGCCATGCTCGAGGCAACGCGCGAGTCCTACCTCATGGCCGATAGCGGCAAGTACGGCAATGTGCACCTCATGGCGCTCAGCCGCCTGTCCGACTACACCTGTGTCATCACCGATGACGACTTCCCCGCAAGCAAGCGCCCCGAGCTCGAGGCTGCCTGCAACCGGGTCATCTACGCCTCGTGACGTTTCTTTCGCGCAAGAGGGAGTGCCCCCTATGCGCGAGCCCATGTGCGCCAAACACTGGCTTGGCAGAGGCGTCGCCGTATCATATGAGGTAGACGTACCATGACGATTGCAAGGGAGCCCACCATGAACGAGACCCTCGAGACCATCCGCAAGCGCCGCAGCGTCCGCGACTTCACCGACCAGCCCGTCCCGCGCGAGCTGATCGAGCAGGTCGTCGATGCCGGCATCTGGGCAGCCAGCGGCAAGAACGGCCAGGCACCCGTCGTGCTGGCCATCACCAACCCCGAGCTCGTTGCTCGCCTCTCCGACCTCAACCGCCGGATCGGCGGCTGGAAGGAGGACTTCGACCCCTTCTACGGCGGCAAGGTGGTACTGGTGGTGCTCGCCCGCCGCGATGCCGCTGCCACCTACGTGTACGACGGAAGCCTGGTGCTGGGCAACATGATGCTGGCCGCCGAGTCGCTGGGCCTGGGAAGCATCTGGATCCACCGCGCCAAGGAGGAGTTCGAGAGCGAGGAAGGCAAGGCCATCCTCGCCGAGCTGGGCATCGAGGGCGACCTCGAGGGCATCGGCCACTGCGTGCTGGGCTATGCCGACAAGCCCGCAGCCGATATCCCCCGCAAGCCCGGACGCGTCTTCTGGGCCGAGTAGACGCCATGGCTGACTTCCTGCTTGCGCTTGCCCAGAGCGGCTACCCGACAGATGGTAACGTGCTGGCCCAGGCTGAGCGCTTTGCCAAGCGTGCGAGCGACGCCAATGCGCACCTGCTCGCCTTCCCCGAGAACTTCATGTGCCCGCGACCCCTGAGGGCCCAAGAGCTGCGCGATATGTCTGAGCCGCTCGACGGCCCCTTCGTGCGTGCGATTGGCGCATGCGCACGGCGGCACGGCCTGTGGATCGTCTTCAACATGAGCGAGGCCAACCCTGCCGGAGGGCCGCCCTTCAACACGGCCGTGGTGGTCGACGACGCGGGCGAGGTGCGTGGGTCCTACCGCAAGTGCCACCTGTACGACGCGCACGCCGTGCGCGAGTCCGACCGCATGAGCGCGGGCAGCGCCCTCTGCGCCCCCATACAAACGCCCTTCTGCACGCTGGGCGTGGGCATCTGCTACGACCTGCGCTTTCCGGAGCTCTCGCGCCACCTGGCGCTTGCCGGCTGCGACCTGCTGGTCATTCCCTCGGCATGGCACGACGGCCCGCACAAGGCACGCCATTGGCAGACGCTCCTGGCTGCCCGCGCCATCGAGAACGAGTGCTACGTGGCAGGTATCTGCCATGCTGGAAGCCGCTTTGTGGGCACGAGCCTGGTCGCCAACCCGCTCGGAAGCATCGTCGCGTGCGGCCCGGCTACCTCGGACGCACAAGGGCCCGAGGCACTGGTGCTCGCACGCATAGACACACAGGCTGTAGCCGAGACACGCGACGCCATGCCCGTGCTCGACCACCGCCGCCCGGGGCTCTACCAGCTCTGAGGCAGGGCCTACTTCACCAGCCTGCCACCGACGTAGGTCTCAACCAGCGCCATGTCGGCATCCATGACCACGAGGTCGGCGGCACGGCCCTCCTCGATCAGGCCGCAGCGGTCGTCTATGCCTGCGCTGCGCGCGGCGATCTCGCTCGCCATGCGCAGGGCCTGCGAGGCGCTGACCATGCCCCAGGAGGTCACGTTGCGTACTGCCTTTGCCAGGGTGAGGGTCGAACCCGCCAGGTTGCCCGCGCCCTTGAGGTAGGCGGCGCCTCCGCGCAGCTCGATGGGAAGCTCGCCGATGAAGTAGTCGCCGTCCTCGAGGCCGCCGCAGCTCAGGCAGTCGGTGATGAGCGCCACATGCTCCCAGCCCTTGGCGCGCACCAGCGCGGCGCAGGCCACGGGATGCACGTGCATGCCGTCGCAGATGAGCTCCGAGTACGTATCAGGCGTGGTCATGGCACAGCCCACCGGACCAGGCGCGCGATGCAGGAGGTCGTCCATGCCATTGAAGGTGTGCACGAAGGTGAGCGCACCCGCCTCAACGGCCGCAAGGCACTCCTCGTAGGTGGCGGAGGTGTGTCCCAGGGCCACGGTCACACCGCGCTCCCCCATCGCGCGTACGTAGTCCAGCGAACCGTCGCGCTCGGGAGCGATGGCACTCTTTGCGATGAGGCCGCGAGCCTGCCGCTGCCATCCGTCGAGGACGGCGACATCCGGGTCGATGAGGTAGTTGGGGTTCTGGGCGCCCTTGTGCTTCTCGGTGAAGAACGGCCCCTCGAGGAAGATGCCCTGAGTCCGGCAGCCCACGAAGTCGTCGCCCTGCGCCTCGACGGCTGCGGCCACAGCCGCACAGGCCTCGCCCGTCTGCTCGACCGACGCCGTGAGCGTGGTCGCGAGCCAGGAGGTGGTGCCCCGACGCGCGAGCTCCTCGCAGATTGCGGTGACACCCGCGGGGTCGCAGTCCATCACGTCGTGGCCGCAGTAGCCGTGGATGTGGGTGTCCACAAAGCCCGGAGCGACCCAGCACTCCGTGCGGTCGAGAACCTCAACGCCCTCGGGCGCCTGGGCAAACACTCCGGCGAACGTCCCATCACTCACCAGCAGATAGCCGCTGCCATCGACGTTACCGGGCAGGACGATGTGGTCGGACTTGATGGCAAAGGCACCCATGGGGCACTCCTATCCCTTGCTGCGAGACATGCGACGGCCGCGCCTTGTCAGCACTGCCGCCACCCTTAGTGTAGACGCTTGCGAGCCGGATGTGCCGTGACGCTAGTAGCCGCGCACGGCCGTGTTGTGGAACGTGAAGAAGTCGGGCCGATGCCGCGAGAAGGTCGTCTCGAAGTGCACGCCGTCCGAATTGAACGTCACGCTCGTGACCACCGCTACCATGGTGTAGTCCAGCAGGTCAAGCACCATGCGGTCGGCCACCGACACGTGCTCGACGCTCACGCTGCGCTTGCTGGTGGTGATGTGCATCCCCAGCGTCTCTTCGATGTAGAGGTAGACGGAGTCCTCCACGATGTCAGGCGTCAGCTCGGGAAGAGCCGAGGCGAGGAAGTAGTTGATGTCGTAGATGAGCGCGGCACCATTGATGTGACGCACCCGCTCCACCCGGTACAGGCGGTCACCGATGGCAAAGCCCGTCATCTCGGCTATCTGCTTGTCGGCGGTTATCTGCGTGAACGAGCGCACCGAGGTATGTGCCCTGATCCCGTTGCGCTCGCACGCCTCCCTAAAGGACTCGATGTCGCCCAGCACGAAGCGCGCGTGCACGTCGGGCTGCCAGATGACCAGCACGCCCTTTCCGTGGATGGGTTGGATGTAGCCATGCAGACGCAGAACGTTCAGCGCCTTGCGTAAGGTGTTGTGAGAGCACTCGTACTCCTCGACGAGCGCCGATTCCGACGGAATGTATGACTGATAGGGAAACTCCCCCTCTTCAATGCGGTCGCGCAGGTCCTCGAAGATCTCGTAGTAGATGGATCTCATGTTTTGGCTCCCTGTGTCCGGACCATAACCTCGTCGCAAGACAGCATACGACAAATCGACCGCGTATCTTATGCAAATAACTTGCAGTTGTGCATCATATTTCCCCTGCTAGATAATCAGGTTAGTAGGTGACTTATTCATTTTATTTGAATAAGTCCGCTGCTTCGCCCAGTCCGAAACAGGAAGAGGAGAAGAGGAGAAGAGATGGGCAAGTTTGAGCATGACGCCCGAGAGATGCTGCGTCTGGTGGGAGGCAAGGAGAACATCGCCGCCCTCACGCACTGCGTCACGCGTATGCGGTTCACCCTGGTGGACCCGAGCATCGCTGACGTCCCGGCAATCGAGGCGCTGTCCGCCGCCAAGGGCAGCTTCACGCAGGCCGGTCAGTTCCAGGTGATCATCGGCAACGAGGTGACCGACTTCTACGACGAGTTCGTGGCCATCAGTGGCATCACGGGCGTTTCCAAGGACGAGGCCAAGGCCATCGCCGCCAAGCAGGGCAACCCGCTGCAGCGCCTTATGGGCTCCATCGCCGAGGTCTTTGCCCCGCTCATCCCCGCCATCATCACTGGCGGCCTGATCCTGGGCTTCCGCAACGTCCTGGGCGACATGCCCTACTTCGGGCCCGACGGCAACGCCACCCTCGCGTCGATGTCGGTCTTCTGGAGCGGCGTCAACCACTTCCTGTGGCTTATCGGCGAGGCCGTCTTCCACCTCGGCATCCCCGTGGGCATCTGCTGGTCGGTCACCCGCAAGATGGGCGGCACCGAGATGCTCGGCATCATCATGGGCCTGACGCTGGTTTCCAGCCAGCTGCTCAACGCCTACGCCGTGGCCGGCGCCACCGCGGAGACCTGGGAGCAGTACAGCTGGAACTTCGGCTTCGCCCAGGTGCACATGGTCGGCTACCAGGCGCAGGTCATCCCCGCCATCCTGGCCGCCATCACCTTCAACTACCTTGAGCGCTTCTTCAAGAAGATCACCCCGTCCATCGTCCAGATGATCGTGGTGCCCTTCTGCTCCATCCTGCTGGGCGTCATGGCCGCCCACTTCGTCCTCGGCCCCATCGGCTGGACGCTGGGCACGGGCGTCAGCTCCATCGTCAACGCCGGCATCACCGGCCCTGCCAAGGTGCTCTTCGGCGCCATCTTCGGCGGCGTCTACGCCCCGCTCGTGATCACCGGTCTGCATCACATGACCAACGCCATCGACCTGCAGCTCATCGCCGACTACGGCGGAACGATGCTCTGGCCCATGATCGCCCTCTCCAACATCGCCCAGGGCTCCGCGGTCCTCGCCATGATCATGCTGCAGAAGGGCGACGAGAACGCCGAGCAGGTCAACATCCCCGCCTGCATCTCCTGCTACCTGGGCGTCACCGAGCCCGCCATCTTCGGCGTCAACCTCAAGTACATGTTCCCGTTCTACAGCGCCATGATCGGCTCCGCCATCGCCGGCTGCCTGTCCTGCGCCTTCGGCTGCACCGCCAACGCCATCGGCGTCGGTGGCCTGCCCGGCATCCTGGCCATGCAGCCGCAGTCCATGCTCAAGTACGCCCTCTGCATGCTCATCGTCATCGTCGTCCCGTTCATGCTGTGCTACACCATCGGCAAGCGCAAGGGCATCGACAAGGAGGCCCAGGCCAAGGCAGCCGCAGCTCATGCCAAGGCCGCTGGCATCCCCACCGCTGCGACCCATGTGGACGCCGTCGACCAGCCCGGCACCCTGGCTGCTGTCATGGATGGCACCGCCACCGCCATGATTGACGCCCCCGACGCCGTGTTCGCCAGCCTCGCCATGGGCGACGGCGTGGTCATCGAGCCCTCCAACGGCGCGCTCTACAGCCCCGTCTCCGGCACCGTAACCATGCTCTTCGACACCAAGCATGCCATCGGCCTCATGTCCGACGACGGCACCGAGATCCTGATTCACATCGGCGTGGACACCGTCGAGCTTGCCGGCGCCCCCTTCACCGCGCACTGCGCGCAGGGTGACAAGGTCAAGGCCGGCGACCTGCTGATGGAGGTCGACCTCGACGCCCTCGAGGCCGCCAACAAGCCCAGCGCTACCATGGTCATCGTCACCAACAGCGACGCCTTCAAGTCCATCAAGGCGAACGTCGGTCCCGTGAAGGCCGGCCAGGCCTCCTGCACGCTCACGAAGTAACCACTGCGACGGGGTGCCCGCCTTGTACCGGCACCCCGTCCCTTTGGAAGGCCGCACCCGTCCTTCCACGAACGAATCGAGGAAACATGACCATCGCCGATAACAGCCGCGCCTTCGAGCTGGGCAGCAGGGTCGTGTATCAGGTCTACATCAAGTCCTTCCAAGACTCCGACGGCGACGGCATGGGTGACCTGCGCGGCATCACCAGCCGCCTCGACTACCTGGTGGACCTTGGCATCGACTGTCTCTGGATCACGCCCTTCTTCCCCAGTCCGCAGAACGACAACGGCTACGACGTGAGCGACTACTGCGCCATCGAGCCCATCTACGGCACCATGGACGACTTCGACGAGCTGTCCCGCCAGGCCAAGGCACGCGGCCTGAGCCTGATGCTCGACATGGTGTTCAACCACACCTCGACCGAGCACGAGTGGTTTCGGAAGGCACTTGCGGGAGACCCGCGCTACCTTGCCTACTACAAGTTCGTCGACGCCGAGCCCGGCGCCACCGCAGATGACCCTGGCAAGCCGCCCACCAACTGGGAGAGCAAGTTCGGCGGCAACGCCTGGGAGTACGTGCCCTCGCTCAACAAGTGGTACCTGCACCTGTTCGACGTCTCCCAGGCCGACCTCAACTGGGACAACCCCCAGGTGCGCGAGGAGCTTGCGGGCGTGCTGCGCTTCTGGCGGGCCAAGGGCGTCGACGCCTTCCGCTTCGACGTCGTCAACCTCATCAGCAAGCCAGAGAGGCTCGAGGACGACTTCGAGGGCGACGGACGCCGCTTCTACTCCGACGGACCCCACATCCACGAGTACCTGCAGGAGCTGGTCAGGCTGGGCGGCATCGACGGCCTCATGACCGTCGGCGAGATGAGCTCCACCTCGCTCGAGAGCTGCATCGGCTACTCCAACCCCGCCAACCACGAGCTGGGCATGGCGTTCAACTTCCATCACCTGAAGGTCGACTACCCGGACGGCGAGAAGTGGGCGCTCATGGAGCCGGACATCGCGGAGCTGCGCGATCTGTTCGCCCGCTGGCAGCAGGACATGACCGCAGGTGGCGGCTGGAACGCGCTCTTCTGGTCGAACCACGACCAGCCGCGCCCCAACTCGCGCTTCGGCAACACCGAGAGCCACTGGTACGAGTCGAGCACCCTGCTCGCCACCTGCACGCACCTCATGCGGGGCACCCCCTACGTCTACCAGGGCGAGGAGCTCGGCCAGACCATCACCGACTTCACGAGCATCGACCAGTACCGCGACGTGGAGTCGCTCAACTACTACCGCATCCTGCAGGAGCGCGGCCTCACGGCCGACGAGGCCTTCGCCGTCGTCCACGCGCGCTCGCGTGACGATGGGCGCACGCCCATGGCCTGGGACGACGGCCCCAACGCCGGCTTCACCACAGGCGAGCCGTGGCTCGGCCTCTGCGGGAACTACCCGACCATCAACGCGAAGACCGAGATGGCCGATCCCCATTCCGTGCGCGCCTACTTCAAGCGCCTCATCGCGCTGCGCAAGGCGGAGCGCGTCATCCAGGCGGGCGACGTGCGCTTCCTCGAATCGCCCGCCGACAAGGTCATCGCTTACGAGCGCACGCTCGATGGCGAGCGCATCGTGGTGCAGTGCAACTTCTCGGGCGAAGAGCAGCCCGCACTCGAGCTCGACGGTGGCGAGATCCTTGTGAGCAACTATGACGAGGCCGCCCAGACGTCCACTCTGCGCCCCTGGGAGGGCACGGCTCGAATCTGGCGCTAGCTTGCCCAGGGCCTTCCCTCTTCCCTAGCGGGGCAGGTCTTGCGCCTGCCCCGCAGTTTTACCGGTTGTCCCTGGGAGGTACGCTTCGCACAGACACGCAGCGCGCAGGGACCCTCCTTTTCCCGGCGGACCAGCTCCTCGTGGGCTGGCCCGTCCCTTATGGAACGCCCCGAACGACAGCGGCTCCCCCGGACCAGTCCGGGGGGGCCGCTTGCAGTGCCTTTTGGGTGCCTTTGTTACAGGTCGATACCCTCGTTGATGAGCGCGCTGATGGCCTCGGGGTCGTCGGTGGCGATGACCTTGTCACGGAACTCCTCGTTCATGAGCAGCACGGCCACCTGAGAGAGCATGCGCAGGAAGGTGACACCCGCCTCGCCCTCGGGCACCAGCAGCGAGATGGCCACCCTGATGGGCTGGCCGTCCATGGAGTCCCATGCCACGTCGCCGGCAAACTTGACCACCAGGACGGAGGCCTTAAGGACGGCGTCGCTCTTGCAGTGCGGAATGGCAAAGCCCGACATCATGCCGGTCGTGCCCTCTGCCTCACGCGCCTTGAAGGCCGCCAGGACGGCCTGCTCGTCGTTGGAGATGCCCAGCTCGGTGGCCTTTGCGGCCAGGAACTCGAGGACCTCGTCGACGTCGGTCGCGGGGTTGTCCAGAAAGACCTGGGATGCCTTGACGAAATCTGCCATGCGTTCCTCCTGTCATCAGAAGATAAAAATTGCTCGTCTATGAATGTAGCACGCCTGCCCGAGGCGGAAGCGCAGCGTTTGTCTGACATCGGTATCAGGCCCGCATGCAGCGCAAACGCAAAGAACGGGAGCCCGGCACCTCTCCGTGCCGGGCTCCCCAGTCGTAGCTGTGGTTATGTGTGCTTAAGCACCCATGGCCGCGTTGATGGCGTCGGCGATGGCGTCGGCGTCAGCAGCCTCGAGCAGCTTAGCGCGATTGCTCTCGTCGGTGAGCATGCCAGCAACGGTGGAAAGCAGGGTCAGGTGCACGTCACCGTCGGGAGCGAACAGGGCGACAGCCATCTTGATGGGCTTGCCGTCCAGGCTCTTCCAGTCGATGGGGTTGGCGAACTTGACCACGTAGATAGCGGCGTCGTTGACGGCAGCGCTCTTGCAGTGCGGAATGGCGAAGCCACCCTGCATGCCGGTGGTGCCCATGGCCTCGCGGGCCTTGAAGGCGTCGAGAACGGCGGCCTCGTCATCGGACAGGCCCTGGGCCACGGCCTGCTTGGCCAAGAACTCGAGGGTCTCGTCGACGGTGGTGGCAGGGTTGTCAAGGAAGACCTGGGATGCCTTGATGTAATCGCTCATGCAATAACTCCTTCACAAAAGAGGGTGCCAGTCACTCTATTGAATGTACCACGGTTCAACAATTGCTTGCCGAGCTTATTGGTAACGGTCGCAATTCTCTCCCCCACCGCACGCCCGGAGCTGCCAGATTGGCGCTAGCCGCGCTCGACCAGGGCCTGATAGGCGCAGCCATACATGGCCGCGTCATTGCCCAGGCTGGCGGGCAGAATGCGCGTGTCGACGCTCGGAGCAAGGCAGTAGCGGCGGAACGCATTGCGCAGGTCCTTGGCGTAGAGGTTGAAGCCGCCGCCCACGCCACCACCAATGAGGTAGATCTGCGGGTCGACGACCGCGGAGATCTGCGCCATGGCGTAGCCCAGGTAGTCGCACATGGTGGCAATGGCCGCCACGGCAGCCTTGTCGCCGGCGCGATGCGCGTTGAACACCGACAGGGTATCGGTGGGGCCGTCGAGCGCGACGGGCTCGGTGCCCAGACGCTCGCACTCCTGCTTGTAGCTGCGCACGATACCCGTCGCGGAGGCGTACTGCTCGAGGCAGCCCTTGCGGCCGCAGCCGCAGCTGGCGGTCTCGTCGCGGTTGACGGTCACATGACCAATCTCACCGCCCGCACCAAAGGCGCCGGAGACGAGCTTGCCGTTGGCCACCACGCCACCACCGACGCCAGTGCCAATCGCGATGAGCACGAAGCTGCTGGCGCCCTTTGCGGTGCCCTGCCACAGCTCGCCGAGCGCCGCCGCGTTGGCGTCGTTGACGAAGGCCAGGTTGGCGCGGGTGAAGGTGCGCTTGATGGCAGCCTGCAGGCCCTCGGGGTCGAGCTCGATGTTGGCGAGCATGCCCACCTTGCCCTCGTCGTCGACGGGGCCGGGCACGTCCAGGCCAATGGCGATGACATCCTCGGGGGCGGCGCCGTTCTCGGCGAGCAGGCCCTTGAGACCCTCGGTGACCACGGCAAACGCGGCCTCGCTCACGATCTCGCCAGTCGGAATCTTGGTGACGGCCTCGAGCGTACCCTCCGTCGAGAACATGCCGACCTTGATGCTCGTACCGCCAATGTCGATGCCCAGAACCTTATCCATGTGATGTCCCTTCTCGAGGATCCTATAGCCACGGTCGTGATGTATGCCGCCAAGCGCCTCCCTCGACCCGAGTCGGCATACCCGTTAGGTAGTTTGACGCAACTGGAGAAGGCCGGATGTTCCCAAACTTATGCATTTCGGTGACAGTGCACCTGTGCCGCCGCAGCGACAGACGAGCCGCCGAAGCCTGTCCGACGTTCTCTTTGTCACGCTCTGGCGCAGGTCCTATGGGTGGCTTACACTTGGCTTGTGCACACGTCGCCAAAACACACCAGGAGGCACCATGAGCGACTTCCAACCCACTCTCACCGGCTTTGACACCGATCCCGACGCCACCACCATCCTGCCTGGCACGCCTGCGGCCGTCAGCCCCGCCGGAGTCCCCAACCCCAAGGCCGACATCGCCGCTCTCGACGAGCTCGAGCGTCATCTGTACGCGCACCGCTACGCGGCCAACGGCATGGCTGCCTACGGCGCGACCATCGATCCCGCGGCTGCCACCGCCGACCGTGGCGAGGCGCTGGCCATTCTGCAGGAGGAGGACCAGGCCCTGCTCTGCTCGCCCGAGACCGGTGCCCTGCTCGACCGTCTCGCGGCCGCCCAGGCGCTGCTCAGCCCGATCCAGGCTGCCCAGGTGCGCATCCTGCAGCGCGACCGCGCGAGCCTGGTGGACGTGCCGCCCGAGGTCCAGTCCGCCTTCACCCGCCTGACCACCGAGGCCGACGACGTGTGGCGCCATGCCAAGCTGGCGGGAGACTGGAAGGCCTTCGAACCCTATCTCGACCGCATCGTAGAGCAGATGCGCCAAATGGCCCAGTACCGCAACCCGTCAGCCGACGCCTACGACGTCTGGCTCGACGAGTTTGAGCATGACACCAACCAGGCCTTCTATGATCGCTTCTTTGGCCAGGTCAAGGAGGTCGTGGTGCCACTTTTGGCCGACGTTCGCGCGAGCCGCCGCCCTGCGGGACGCAACCCCTTCCAGGGGCGCTTCGACACGAGCCGCCAGTGGGAGCTGGCACGCGACCTAGTGCGCCTCGAGGGCCTCGACGAGCGCAAGGTCTTCCTCACCTCCACCGAGCACCCCTTCTCCGAGGGCCTGACCAGCAACTATGCCATCGTCGCCGCGCACGTGCGCGAGGACGACGTGCTGTCCAACGTCTTCACCATGCTGCACGAGGGCGGGCACGCGCTTTACGAGATGGGCGTCGACTCTGCGCTCGACCGCACCTCGCTCAAGGGCGGCACGTCAAGCGGCATGCACGAGGCGCAGTCGCGCTTCTTCGAGAACTACGTGGGTCGCAGCCTGGCCTTTGCCCCGCGCCTCAACGAGGTCATGGCGCGCCAGTTCCGCGGGCAGCTGGGGCGCGCCACGCCCAACCAGCTCTACGTCACCGTCAACCGCGTGGAGGCCCAGCCCATCCGCACCGAGGCCGACGAGCTCACCTATCCCCTGCACGTACTGGTGCGCTACGAGATCGAGCAGCTACTGCTGTCGGGTGAGGCAAAGGCGGCGGACGTGCCGCGCCTCTGGACGCAGAAGTACCACGACTACCTGGGCATCAACGTGCCCAACGACGCTCGCGGTGCCCTGCAGGACACCCACTGGTCGGGCGGTCTCATCGGCTACTTCCCCACCTATGCCTACGGCAGCGCCATCGGCGCGCAGCTCAAGGCCACCATGGTGCGCGAGGGCATGGACTTCGACGGCGTGTGTGCCTCCGGCGACCTCACACCCATCCACGCGTGGCTACGCGATCGCATCTGGCGCTTCGGCCGCTCGCGCGACACCTCGGAGCTGATCCTCGACGCCTGTGGCGAGCCCTTCTCGCCCGCATACTTCACCGACTACCTCACCGAAAAGTTCTCGGCGCTCTACGGCCTGTAGGAGCGAGGCACGTCAGACACTGCCGCCGGAGCCGGCCCGCGCCAGGTCGACCCCGGCGGCCCTTCTTGGAAAGGATCTACATGAGAGCTGTACTGCAGCGGGTCTCGTCGGCATCCGTCGAGGTCGAGGGCCGGACGGTCGGGTCGTGCGGCAAGGGCTACCTGGTGCTTCTAGGCGTCGCGCCAAATGACACCGAGGCCGAAGCCGAGCGCTTGTGGGGCAAGATCTACAACCTGCGCGTCTTCGACGACCCCGATGGCAAGATGAATCTCTCGCTCGCGGATGTGGACGGCGAGGTGCTGGTGGTGAGCCAGTTCACGCTGTTTGCCGACGCGCGCCGCGGCAACCGCCCGTCGTTTACCGGCGCCGCCCGCCCCGAGACGGCCATCCCCCTCTACGAGCGCTTCTGCGAGTTGGCCCGTCGTGACGTACGCCATGTGGGGCAGGGTGTCTTTGGCGCCGAGATGCAGGTCTCACTGGTCAACGACGGCCCCATCACCATCTGGCTCGACACCGACGAGCTAAGCCGCTCTCGCCGTCAGGGCACCTCATAGCTGCTCGTATTACCGCTTTTTTACTATCACCCTCCATTGTTCCTCCATATGCTACAGTAGTCCCTATGCATTAGCCTGCACTACCAAAGGATGTGATTCGCATGAGCAAGTACATCGACGAGTTCAAGGAGTTCATCGCTCAGGGCAACGTCATGGATATGGCTGTGGGCGTCATCATCGGCGGCGCCTTCACCGGCATCGTCAACTCCCTGATCGAGGACATCATCAACCCGATCATCACCCTGGCCACCGGTGGCAACGGCGCCGAGGTTGGCGGCCTCAACTTCAACGGCATCGACCTCGGCTCCTTCATCAGCGCCATTCTCAACTTCCTGATCATCGCCTTCATCGTCTTCAACATGGTCAAGGCCCTCAACAAGTTCAAGTCCGTGACTGGCCTCGAGCAGCCCGCCGAGGAGCCGGCTCCCGCTCCTGTCTGCCCGCACTGCCTCGAGGAGGTTAAGGAGGGCGCAACTCGCTGCCCGCACTGCGCCGGCGAGATCCCTGGTGGCGCCAAGGCCTAAGTGCCTCGCGCATCCATAGCGTCAACACCGAGGGGCAGGTCACACGACCTGCCCCTTCCTTTTTGGTTGGTTGTGCTCATGAGCCACCGCCCGGGCGGCGGCCGGCCACGGCGGTGCTACAGCACCTGCTCCATGCCCACCTTGTAGGGGCTCATGCCCATGGCCTCGTAGAAGCGCTGGGCGCCGGGGTTGCAGGACCACACGTTGAGAGTCACGTTGTAGAAGCCCTCGGCGCGTGCGAAGCCGATCACGTGCTCGTAGAGCGCCGTGCCCACATGCCTGCCGCGCGCGGCCGCATCGACGCAGATGTCATCGACGTAGAGCGTGCGGATGGGCGTACGCACCGTGTCGCCGGCGTAGTCCTCGTACATGCAGAAGGCGTACCCCAGCACCTCGCCGTCATCGTCGACGGCCACAAAGATCGGCCGCTCGTCGTCGGCGATGATGTCCAAGAGCTCGCCGTCGGTGTACTTGGTGCCGCCCGACATAAAGAGGTCGGGCCGTCCGTCGGCATGCACCTGCGCCACCTGCAGCAGTAGCTTTGCAATGCCCGGGATGTCCCGATCGCACGCCCGCCTGATGTCCATGGTTCCGACCTCCGCTCTCTCGACCGATACCGCATGAGATTGTAGGACCTCGCGAGCAAGGCGCACGTAGCCTTCGGCGTTTCGTTTGTTTGCCGCAACATCCTCCTGCGTTGTGGGACGCACCACGCGCGCCGGGCTTCCCACCACCACGGACCCGTCGGGAATGACCTTGCCCTGTGTGACCAGAGCACCTGCACCAACGATGCAGTCCCTGCCCACCACGGCGCCATCGAGCACGATCGCACCCATGCCCACGAGCGAGTTGTCTCCGATCGTGCAGCCATGGACGATGGCCCCATGCCCCACGATGACGCCCTCGCCCAGCACCGTGGGATGCCCGTGCGACACGTGCACCACAGCGTTGTCCTGTATGTTGGTGCGCGGCCCAACCGTAATAGCGTCGGAGTCTCCGCGCAGGACGGCACCGTGCCAGACGGAGCAGTCCTCCCCTAGGGTCACGTTGCCCGTGACCACGGCGGTCGGGGCCAGGTAAGCGCTGGTCATCGTACTCATGCGGGCTCCTCGTGCTCTTTGGTAAACGTGCATGCACCTTAGTCTAGCCAAACGGCGGGCGGCCGTTCTCACGGGGGCGCCTGACATTGTCTGCGTTTGCCACACAGCAAGGCCCTCCAAAAGCGCAGAACACAGACGTATTCTGCGCTTTTGGAGGGCCTTGCGGCAAAGTGACCCTTTCGAGCACCCCTTCAAACGCAATACATCGTACATCGTGCCGCAAACTCAGGTCTTAAAGTGCAATAAACGTGTCTGAACGTCCTAGCCAAGACCGAGCAGCATACCCACCACCCTCACCAGGAGCGCGGCCACCCAGGCGATGCCGCATTGGAACAGCATCACGCCCCATGCCCAGCGGTTACCCAGCTCGCGTCGGATGGCGGCAATCGCAGCCACGCAGGGGGTGTAGAGCAGGCAGAAGACCAGCAGGCTGTAGGCCGTGACCGGCGTGAGGACGCTGGCCACCTCGGCCGTGGAGCTAAACAGCACCGTACAGGTCGAGACCACCGTCTCCTTGGCCATGAAGCCCACGATCAGCGAGGTAGCAATGCGCCAGTCGGCAAAGCCGAGCGGGGCAAATAGCGGGGCGATCCAGCCAGCGACCAGTGCGAGGATGGACTGCGACGGATCCTCTACAAAGCGCAGGGACGCATCGAAGCTGTTGAGGAACCACACCAGCACGCTGGCCACAAAGATGACCGTGAACGCACGCGTGAGGAAGTCCTTGGACTTGTCCCACACCAGCCGACCGACGCTCTTGAGGCCGGGCAGGCGGTAGTTGGGGAGCTCCATCACAAAGGGCACGGCCTCGCCCTTGAAGACAGTCGCGTGGCTCACCAACGCCGTCACGATGGCCAGGGCGATGCCCACCACATACAGCGACACCATGACCAGCGCGGCATGCCGCGGAAAGAACGCAGAGGCAAAGAAGCCGTAGATAGTGAGCTTGGTTGAGCAGCTCATGAACGAGGTCAGCAGCACCGTGAGCTTGCGGTCTCGCTCGGAGGGCAGGGTGCGCGTGGCCATGACCGCGGGCACGGTGCAGCCGAAGCCCACCAGCATGGGCACGATGGAGCGACCCGACAGGCCCAGACGGCGCAGCAGCCGGTCCAGTACAAAGGCGACACGAGCCATGTAACCCGTATCCTCCAGAAGCGAGAGGAAGAAGAACATGGTCACGATGATGGGCAGAAACACGATGACCGTTCCCACGCCTCCTATAATGCCGTCCACCACCAGCGAGACAATGGCAGGGCTGGCACCGGCAGCCTCGAGGCTCGACCCACAGAATCCGGCAAAGGCGTCGACGCCCGCCTGCATCAGGTCCTGAAGAGGTGCGCCGATCGCATGGAACGACAGCCAGCAGACCAGTCCCATGATGGCCACGAACGCCGGAATGCCCGTCCAGCGGCCCGTGAGCACGCGGTCGATGCGCTGGCTGCGCTCGCGCTCGCGGCTCTCGCGGGGCTTGGTCACGCAGGCGTCCACGACCTTCTGGATGAACGAGAAGCGCATGTCGGCGATGGCTGCCGCGCGGTCGAGCCCGCGCTCCGCCTCCATCTGGCTCACGATGTGCTCGATGGCCTCGAGCTCGTTGGCATCGAGTCCGAGGGCCTCCCCCACCAGCGAATCGCCCTCTACCAGCTTGGTCGCCGCAAAGCGCAGCGGTATGCCCGCGCGTTGCGCGTGGTCCTCGATCAGGTGCATGACCGCGTGCAGGCACCGGTGCACGGCTCCGCCGTGGTCGTGCACGTCACAGAAGTCGAGCCTGCCGGGGCGTTCTTGGTACTTGGCCACGTGCAGGGCGTGCCCGATCAGCTCGTCCACGCCCTCGTTGCGCACGGCCGAGATGGGCACCACCGGTATGCCCAGCATGCCCTCCATCTCGTTGACGTTGACAAAGCCACCGTTGCCCTGCACCTCGTCCATCATGTTGAGGGCCAGGACCATGGGGCGGTCGAGCTCCATGAGCTGCATGGTCAGGTAGAGGTTGCGCTCGATGTTGGTCGCGTCCACGATGTCGATGATGCCGCAGGGGTTCTCCTCGAGGATGTAGGCGCGGCTCACCAGCTCCTCGGGGCTGTAGGGAGAGAGCGAGTAGATGCCCGGGAGGTCGACGACGCTCGTGTCGGCGTGCTTGCGGATGGGGCCGTCCTTGCGGTCGACCGTGACGCCCGGGAAGTTGCCCACGTGCTGGTTGCTGCCCGTGAGCTGGTTGAACAGCGTGGTCTTGCCGCTGTTCTGGTTGCCGGCGAGCGCGAAGGTCAGCGTGGTGCCATCGGGCAGCGGGTGCTCGTCGGCCTTGACGTGGTAGCGCCCTCCCTCGCCCAGACCCGGATGCTCGCGGCTCGAGGAAGCATGCGCATGGCGCTCCTGCCGCACGTACGACGAGGGCTCTGCCTTGATCTCGCTTGCCTCGTCCATGCGCAGCGTGAGCTCGTAGCCATGGACCAGAAACTCCATCGGGTCGCCCATCGGGGCGTACTTGACGAGCGTCATGTGGGCGCCCGGAATGATGCCCATGTCGAGGAAGTGCTGGCGCAACGCGCCGGAACCGCCCACCTCGGTGACCACGGCCGTGGCACCGATCTCCATACCCGACAACGTGCCGGGCACCTTATGTGCCATACGACATCCCCCCAGATTCGTTGGCTGTGAATGTTAACCATTGTACGCAACCGTGACGACAGCGGCATCGCGCTAGACTGATGCCATACGATTCACCGAAGGAGGATGCGTGGCCTTTGCCTTGCTCATAGCCCTGTGTACGTGCGCGGCAGCGCTGCTGTGGGCCCGCCTGCACGGCTACGTGTACGTGGGACGCACGGCCGCAGGCTGGACCACCGTGCACGACGACACGCACGCCATCGGCGAGCGCATCCGCGTGCTCCACGTGGCGGGCACCTACCAGTCGGCCACCTTCCTCGACGAGCGCTGGGCCGACCCGGTCTTTCCCTACCATGCCCTGTTCGACCACGCCTTCGACGCCTGGCCCACAGCAGAGGGGCCCAAGAGCGTCGTGGTACTCGGCGGGGGCGGCTATGCGGTGCCCAAACACCTCGTGATGCACCACCCCGAGCTCGAGCTTGTCGACGTGGTGGAGATCGATCCCGCCATCGAGCAAATCGCGCGGCGCCACTTCTTTCTCGACCGCCTTGCGGAGGCCGAACGCACCGGCAGGCTCCGGCTGCATGTGGGCGAGGCGCGCGCATGGCTCAAGCGGGCGGACCGCCGCTACGACATCATCGTCAACGACTGCTTCTCTGGCCTCGAGCCGGAGGGCAGGCTGATGGGCGCCAGCGCCGCACGCCTCGTGCACCAGCGCCTCACGCAGGGTGGACGCTACCTCACCAACGTGGTGTCGGCGCTCGAGGGGCCCGACGCGCGCACGCTCTATGGCGTGATTGAGGCCCTGCAGGGGGCGTTCGCGCACGTGTGGGTGTACCCCTGCGGCGCCGACGACCCCACGTCCCCCGAGAACAACGTGGTCATTGCCTCAGATGCCTGGCATGCCTTCGAGGGTGCCTGGGAATGGCCCAGCCCGCGAGAGGAACGCCCATGAGACCAGCCACACTCGACCAGGCGCGCCGCTTTGCCGCCTCCAACCACCAGGAGGCGCTCGAGCTGCTGCGCACGCTCGCCCGCATACCCGCTCCGTCGCACCACGAGGGGCGTCGGGCCGCCTTCGTGTGCCAGTGGCTGCACGACAACGGCCTGACCAGCGCCTACGTCGACGATGCGACCAACGTCATCTGCCCGGTCGGCGACGACGGCTCCTGCGACCTGGTGGCCTTTGCCGCCCACACCGACGTGGTCTTCGGCGACACTAGCGAGCTGCCCCTGCGCGAGGAGGGCGGACGCCTGTACGCGCCGGGCGTGGGCGACGACACCGCCAACCTGGTGGCGCTGCTTGTGGCCGCACGCGAGCTGGCACGCAACTCCAGCCAGCTGCCAGAGGGCCTGGGAGTGCTCATCGTGGCCGACTCCTGCGAGGAAGGCCTGGGCAACCTCAAGGGCACGCGGGCGCTCTTTGACGCCTACGGCAGCCGCATCAGGCGGTTCTACTCCTTCGACCTGTACCTGCCCCAATGCATCAGCGACGCCGTGGGGTCACACCGCTGGCAGATCGACGTCACCACGCAGGGCGGCCATTCGTTTGCGGACTTTGGGCGTCCCAACGCCATCGAGCGCCTCTGCGTGCTCATCAAGGCGCTCTACCGCCTCGAGCTACCCGCCAACGTGCCCAGCACGCTCAACGTGGGAACCATCGAGGGAGGGACCACGGTCAACGCCATCGCGGGACATGCGAGCGCCCTGTTCGAGTACCGGTCGACGTCCGACTCGGTGCTGCACGACCTGGATGTGCAGATGGAGCGCACCGTGGCCTCGTTTGCCACGGAAGGCGTGGACATTGCCGTGACGAGCAGGGGCCAGCGCCCGGCAAGCGCGCCACGCACGCCCGAGCTTGAGCGCATGACCTCCGTGAGCTGCGATGTCATTCGCGCCTTGACGGGCGAGGAGCCAGACCTCAGCCCTGCCTCAACCGATGCCAACATCCCCCTCAGCCTGGGCATTCCCGCCAACACCGTGGGTGCCGTGCGAGGAGCGCTGCTGCACACCCGCGACGAGTGGGTCGACGCCGCAAGCGTGGCCGACGGCCTCGCCCTCGCGTATGCCCTCATGCTGTCACAGTCCGAGCTCTAGACTTCGCACACGAGGGAGGCCGACCGCCCTGGGCGACCGGCCTCCCTCTTCATTACGCCATTCGTTGTCTACAGCGTGCGGCGCACCGCTTCCTTCCAGCCGTCCAGATAGCCTGCCACCTGCTCCTCGGGCATCGTGCGCTCAAAGACGTCGTCGGTGGTGCGCAGCTGGCGCAGCTCGTCGGTACCACTCCAGAACCCCACCGCGAGGCCGGCCAGGTAGGCGGCACCAAGGCTCGTGGTCTCGATGTTCTGCGGCCGACGCAGCTCGCAGCCCAGAAGGTCTGCCTGGAACTGCATGAGGAAGTTATTGCGGCTCGCACCACCGTCCACGTTGAGGGTAGTAATCGGCGCGCCGGCGTCGGCCTCCATGGCACGCACGAGGTCGGCGGACTGGTAGGCCAAGGACTCGAGCGCGGCACGCACGACGTGCGCGCGGCTGGCGCCACGCGTGAGACCCGTGATCGTACCGCGCGCGTCGGGCGCCCAGTACGGCGCGCCAAGGCCCGTGAACGCCGGCACGATGTACACGCCACCGTTGTCGGCCACGCTCTTGGCCAGGTACTCCGTCTCGCCCGCGTCGCGGATCAGGCCCAGCTCGTCGCGCAGCCACTGGATGACCGCGCCGGCCACGAAGACGCTGCCCTCGAGGGCGTACTCGGTGTGGTCCACATCGGGCGCGCTGGCGGCGATGGTGGTGACGAGGCTGTTGTTGGAGGCGCAGGCCTCGGCACCCGTGTGCAGCAGCAGGAAGCAGCCCGTGCCGTAGGTGTTCTTTGCCTGGCCGGCCTCGAAGCAGCACTGGCCGAACAGCGCCGACTGCTGGTCGCCGGCCACGCCCGTGATGGGAATGCCCGCCGGCACGCCCGGGTAGCTGGTCTCGCCAAAGCTCCCCGACGAGCGCCTGACCTCGGGCATCATGCTGGCCGGAATGCCAAACAGGTCGAGCAGCCACGGGTCCCAGCAGCCCTCGTGGATGTTGTAGAGCATGGTGCGGCTTGCGTTGGTGACGTCGGTGGCATGCACGAGCCCGCCGGTGAGCACCCAAATCAGCCAGGTGTCCACCGTGCCAAAGAGCAGCTCGCCGCGCTCGGCACGCTCGCGCGCACCGGCCACGTTGTCGAGGATCCACGCGATCTTGCTCGCGGAGAAGTACGCGTCGGGCAGCAGACCGGTCTTGGCCTGGATCTTGGCAGCCACCTCGGGGTTGCCGCAGAGCTCGTCGACCATGGCGGCGGTGCGGCGACACTGCCACACGATGGCATTGGAGACCGGCTCGCCCGTGGAGGGGTCCCACACGATGGTGGTCTCACGCTGGTTGTCGATGCCGATGCAGGCGATGTCCTGGGCACCCAGGCCATGGCGCTGCAGCAGCTCGGTCAGACTGCCCAACTGCGAGAACAGAATCTCCTGCGGGTTATGCTCGACCCAACCGGGCCTGGGGTAGATCTGCGTGAACTCGCGCTGCACCACGTCGACCATCTTGCCGTCGTGGTCGACCAGCACCGCACGCGACGACGTGGTGCCCTGGTCGAGCGCCACCACGTAGCGCGCCTTGCCTGCCGCTTCGCTCATTTGAGATACCCCTCCATCCAGCTGACGACGTCATCGAAGACCACCTGACGGCCACGCTCATTGAGGATCTCGTGGCGCATGCCCGCATACAGGCGGCAGCGCACGTCGGCGACACCGGCCGCGTGGGCCAGGTCGGCTGCCTTGCTCACGCCCTCGCCGCACTCGCCCACCGGGTCGTCGGTGCCTGCGATGTAGAGCAGGGGGAGGTCCTTGGGATAGGCCTCCACGCACTCGCGCGTGCAGACCACGCGCATGAGGTCGGTGACCGTGGCATAGCCGCCCGCCGTGAACATGAAGCCACACTGCTCGTCGGCCATGTAACGCTCCACGTTCTCGCGGTTGAACGACAGCCAATCGAGGTCGGTCTCGGCATGCTCGATGTCCTGTGCATAGGCGCCCACGCCCATGTTGTGCAGCAGCTTGCTGTGGTAGCCAGCGCCACGCACGCGCGCGATGGCTCGTGCCACGGCGTTGCCAGCAGCCGAGGTGCGCGGCGGCATGAAGCCCGTACCGCAGATGATGGCACCCGAGAGACCAAAGGCATGGCGCGCGAGGTAGGCACGCACCACAAAGCTGCCCATCGAATGCCCAAACAGGAACAGGGGCGGCAGCTCGCCGTAAGCGCCCGAGATGCGCGCCAGTGCGTCGGTGCGCACGCGGTGCACGTCCTCGACCAGAATGTCAGTGCCACCGTCTACGGGCAGGTTGCCCCACTCGTCGCGCGAGGCCACGCTCTCGCCGTGGCCTATATGGTCATGCCCAAAGACCACAAAGCCCTTGCTGTTGAGGTAGCGGGCAAACTCGTCGTAGCGCCCGATATACTCGGCCATGCCGTGCACCAGCTGCACCGCGGCGCGCGGCACGACACCCTCCTCGGGCCACCAGATGTATCCGTGCAGGCGCGAGACCCTGTCGTTCGAGTCGCACCAGATCGTTTCTCTTCGAACGTCCTCCACCATAGGTTCCCTCCAGACGCATCGCCAATCGTAATAACGGTATGCGAGCGTGCTGTGGAAGCCTTTGGCCAATCGCCAATCGGAGAGCGCTCATCGGTATATAAGGCGAACGGTCGCACTCTCCGCATGAGCGGTGCCATTTATTCATTTATTTATGTTACGAAATGTCACGACCGTATAAATATCGCACAAAGGTCAGAACGTCTGCCTGCGGCGTACCCGTAAAGGCACCCTCAGAAGAGGCTCGCTATGCCCTCCGCAATATGCGCAGCGCTGGAAGGTACTTGGTACGCACGCGCTCCAGGTCGCGCTCGGTGGGCTCGGGAATGCGGCCCAGGTCGAGGTTGTGGCGCACGTCGGCCTCCTTGACCACGCGGGCCACAGGGTCGGCAGCGGCCCGGCTCACGAAGGCCAGGTACTCCTCGCCCGCACGATGCGTCATGGCGTCGACCCCGCGCACCACCTCTTCGGAGAGGCCGGCGACACGCAGGTCGTCGAGCGTCACGTCGGTGTCTTCCACCACGTCGTGGAGCCACGCCACCGCCTTGGCGGTGTCACCCTCCACCTGCGCCGCAACGTGCGCGGGGTGCGTGAGGTACACCTCGCCCGTCTTGGGGTTGACGGTATCGCCGTGCGCGCGCCGCGCAACCTCGTAGGCCAGCCGCTCCTGTGGGCCCATTGTCTGCTGCATGCCCTACTCCATCTCGTCGGGATCGAGCGCGTCATCGGCTGCGTCCCACGGCTCGGCAATGCTATCCTCCGCCTCGCCGGCCAGACGCTCCCGCTCTGCCTGCGCCTCGGCAAACGCCGCCTTCATGGTCTGGTTGCCTCTGGTCAGACGCTTGACGGCGAGCTTCTCGCCGCGCTTGCTCGCCGTGCCCAGATGCTTGGCCGCCGTACCCATCTGCTGCTTGAGGTCATTGAGCTTTGCGATGATGGCATCGATGTCCTTGACGGCACGCTCGTAGTTCTTGGAGGCGAGGGTGTAGTCGTTCTCGATGCCGCCCACCAGGTCTTTGACCTTGTCCTCGAAGCGCGTCACGTCGAGCTCCTCGCGCTTGGTGCGCTCGAGCTGCAGGCGGTACGGCTGGGCGGTGAGAGCGGCCGCCTTGAGCAGGCCGATGATGGTGGTAAAGCACTGCGGACGCACCACGAACATCTTGGGGTAGCGCCACGAGACGTCGGCGATGCCGGCGTTGTAGAAGTCGTTGTCGGGCTCGAGCGTCGAGACCAGTACCGCGTATTCGCAGTTCTTCTTGGTGCGGTCGGCGTCGAGCTTCTTGAAGTGGTCCTCGTTGCGCTTGCGGTTGGCAACAGACGACTGCTCCTCCTCGTTCTTCATCTCGAACATGATGGAGAGCAGCTCGTTGCCCTCGTCGTCGTAGTCGCGGAAGACGAAGTCCCCCTTGGTGCCGCCCACAGCCTCGTTATCCTTCTCGAAGTAGGCGCGCGGGTAGGCCTGCAGGCGGATGCGGTCAAACTCCGTCTGGCAGTGCTGCTCGAGCGACTCGCCGATGAGCTTGGTGGACAGGCTCATGCGGTAGTTGCGCAGGCGCTCGATGTCGTCGCGGTAGCGCTCGATGAGCTCGTCTTTGGCCTTGAGCTGGCGCTCAGTGTCGTGAGTAAGCTCGTTCTCGCGCTGGGCCATCTGCTCGCGCAAGTCGGCCTGGGCGCGTCTGCCATTTGCCTGCTCCACCTTGAGCTGGGCCTCCAGCTGGTCGCGGCTGCGCTCGAGGTCGGCCGTGGCGCGCAGCAACTCTGCCTCGCCCTGGGCGCGCAGGGTCTGCTCCTGAGCAGAGAGCTCCGCCTTGAGCCGCGTGACCTCGCCCGAGAGGGCTTCCTCACGCTCGTGGGCCTTGTCGCGCGCAGCCTGTGCGGACTCCTGCGCCTTGGCGCGCTGCTCGTCCATCTGGTGTTGAAGCGCCGCACGCTCCTGGGCCGCCTGGGCACGCACCTCCTGCAGCGCCAGCTCGCGGGCCTGCTGCTCCTGCCTGAGCTGCGCCTGGAGCCTGGCACGCTCCTCTCCCGCAGCCGAGCGCTCCCGCCCAATGGCCAGCTCTTGCTCGCGTTGAGCGGCCTCGAGCTGTGTGCGGAGCCGCGCCAGCTCCTCGCTCGCGGCGGCCCGCTCCTGCTGGGCGGTCAGCTCTTGCCTGTGGGCGGCATCGTCGAGCTGGGCCTGCAGCTGGGCGACCTGTGCCTGCGCCTCGGCCACACGTCGGTCGGCCTCGCGGCGCTCCTCGGTGCGCGCCGTCTCGAGCTGGGCCTCATGCAGGTGGCCAGCCTCGGCAAGGCGCTGCTCGAGGTCGTGGGCAAACAGCTCGTCACGCAACTGCCGCGTAAGGTCCTCGACCTGGGAAGGGTCGACCTCGATGATCTCGCCGCAGTTGGGACACTTGATCTTTGCCATGGCAACCTCCTTGGCCGGACGGGCGTTCGGGCAAGCATACGCCCCCGACCGGACACGAATCACCCCTCGATTGTAGCCCTCTCACAAAGAGCGGGACGAAGGGGAGCTCCCCCTCGTCCCGCTCGTGTCACGCCGAAATCTGGCGTTGCTAGTCGAGCTTTGCCAGCGCCTGCTCCACGTCGGCAATGAGGTCGGCAGTATCCTCCAGGCCGCAGGACAGGCGCACCATGTTGGGCATGACGCCCGCCGCTACCAGCTCATCATCGGTCATCTGGCGATGCGTGGAGCTGGCGGGGTGCAGGCAGCAGGTGCGGGCGTCGGCCACGTGGGTCTCAATGGCAGCCACGCGCAGGCCGGCCATGAACTTCTCGGCAGCGGCGCGCCCGCCGGCCACGCAGAAGCTCACCACGCCGCATCCGCCCTGGGGCAGGTACTTCTGAGCCAGCTCGTAGTACTTGTCACCCGGCAGGTTGGGGTAGCTCACGCTCTCGATGCGCGGATGCTGCGACAGGAACTCGGCCATGGCCTGGCCGTTGGTGCAGTGGCGCGGCATGCGCACGTGCAGGCTCTCGAGGCCGAGGTTGAGGTAGAAGGCGTTCTGCGGGCTCTGGATGGAGCCAAAGTCGCGCATCAGCTGGCTCGTGGCCTTGGTGATGAAGGCGCCACCCAGGCCAAACTTCTCGGCGTAGACAATGCCGTGGTAGCTCTCATCGGGCGTGGTGAGGCCAGGGTACTTGTCGGCATGGGCCATCCAGTCAAAGTGGCCCGAATCCACGATGGCGCCGCCCACACCCACGCCGTGACCGTCCATGTACTTGGTGGTGGAGTGAGTGACGATGTCGGCACCCCACTCGATGGGACGGCAGTTGACCGGCGTGGGGAAGGTGTTGTCCACGATCAGCGGCACGCCGTGGTCGTGGGCTGCGGCGGCAAACATCTCGATATCGAGCACCGCGAGTGCGGGGTTGGCGATGGTCTCGCCCACCACGCACTTGGTGTTGGGCCTAAAGGCGGCGTCGAGCTCCTCGCGCGTGCAGTCGGGGCTCACGAAGGTGGTCTCGATGCCCATCTTGGCCATGGTCACCGAAAGCAGGTTGAAGGTGCCGCCGTAGATGGCCGAGCAGGCCACCACGTGACTGCCCGCCTCGGCGATGTTGAACACGGCAAAGAAGTTGGCCGCCTGGCCCGAGCTGGTGAGCATGCCCGCAGTTCCACCCTCGAGCTTGGCAATCTTGGCGGCCACGGCGTCATTGGTGGGGTTCTGCAGGCGGGTGTAGAAGTAGCCCTCGGCCTCGAGGTCGAAGAGCTGCCCCATGTGCTCGGAGGTGTCGTACTTGAAGGTGGTCGACTGCACGATGGGCAGCTGACGCGGCTCACCGTCGCCGGGACGATAGCCTGCCTGCACGCAGTCGGTGCCGATTCCGTATGCCATGTTGGACTCCTCGGATCTTGGTTTTGGTGTGCGCACCCTAGGGTAGCGCAGCCAGGCCGTCCCGAACGATTTGGTAACCCGCACGCCATGGGCCAGCGGCAAGCGGGCCTGCCAGTCGCACCATGTCGTGGCTCGAGGGGATATATCAAACTGTTAAATAGGCCATCTACCTGCGCTTTTCACAGTTTCTCCCCATACTACCTGCCAAAACACAAAAGAATGGGTAGACTTCCCATCTGTGCATACGCACACCAACAAAAACCGACCTCCTACGTTGGAGAGGATTGACAATGAAGCGCGAGTACTATAACCAGCACAGCGACGTGCTCAATGAGGACATGTCCATGATCGTCTACGGCGAGGGCGGCTACCCCGTCATCGCCTTCCAGGCACAGGACGCCAAGAGCAACAACTTCGAGGACTTCGGCATGATCGACGCCCTCGCCCCCTTCATCGACGAGGGCCGCATCCAGGTCTTCTCCGTCGACAACCTGGACGAGCAGAGCTGGTCTGACCAGGGCGGCGACAAGGGTGCTCGCGCCTGGCGCCAGGAGGAGTACTTCAAGTTTGTGACCGACGAGCTCGTCCCGCGCGTTCACGCCTGGAACAACTCCGACCTCCGTCCGCTCACCGTTGGCTGCAGCATGGGCGCCACGCACGCCGCCATCGCCGCCTTCCGCCGCCCGGACCTCTTCCAGGGCTGCATCGCGCTGTCCGGCGTCTATCGCACCAGCTTCTTCTTCGGCGACTGGATGGACGAGAACCTCTACAACAACGACATCCCCGCGTTCCTCACCAACATGCCCACCGATCACCCCTACGTGAACCTCTACAACCAGCGCCAGCTGGTGATGTGCGTGGGCCAGGGCGCCTGGGAAGAGGGCATCGACGACCTGCACTACATCGACGACCAGCTCAACCGTCTGGGCGTGAGCCACTGGTGCGACTTCTGGGGCACCGACGTCAACCACGACTGGCCCTGGTGGCGCAAGCAGATGCCCTACTTCATGGCCGAGGTCCTGAGCGACATCGACGCCCAGCAGGAGTGGGAGCAGCCGACGATGACTGCCGAGGCTCCGAAGGCTGAGGAGAAGGTCGAGGAGAAGGCACCTGCCAAGAAGCCGGCTGCCAAGCGCACCACCACGCGCAAGGCTACCACGGCCACCAAGACCGCGACCACCGAGAAGGCCGCTGCCACCAAGGCTGCTGCCGCCAAGGCTGAGGAGGCCCCGAAGGCCGAGGCCAAGATCGAGGAGGCCGTCGCCGAGGCCGCCACGACCGCCAAGAAGCCGGCCGCCAAGCGCACCACCACCCGCAAGGCTGCCGCCACCAAGACGACCGCTGCCAAGAAGACGGCTGCCGCCAAGGCCGAGGAGGCCCCGAAGGCCGAGGCTAAGGCCGAGGAGGCCGTCGCCGAGGCCGCCACGACCGCCACGACCGCCAAGAAGCCGGCCGCCAAGCGCACCACCACCCGCAAGGCTGCCGCCACCAAGACCACGGCCGCCAAGACGACCACTGCCAAGAAGACCACCACGCGCCGCACCACCAAGAAGGCCAGCGACGCCGAGTAGCCTTGTGGCGTGAGCCAAGCAGACGATTGACGAGGGACGGGTCCCAACCAGCTCGGTTGGGACCCGTCCCCTTTTGCACCTGCACAAATGCATGGTTTTGCCGCAACCATACATACGCCTGTAACCTTGAAGCGCTACCATGTTCCGCACATCGAGAGGCCTCCCCGAAAGGACGTGCCATGAACGTCGTCTTCATATCACCGCAGTTCCCCGACACCTACTGGAACTGGTGCGACCGCCTGCGCCGCAACGGCGCCACCGTGCTCGGCATCGGCGACACCCCCTACGACAACCTCACCCAGGAGGTCAAGGCCTCCCTCAACGAGTACTACTGGGTCCCGTCGCTGGAGGACTACGACCAGGTCTTCCGCGCCGTAGCCTTCTTCAGCTGGAAGTACGGCAAGATCGACTGGATCGAGTCGCAGAACGAGTACTGGCTCGCCCAGGACGCACGCCTGCGCGATGACTTCCACGTGACCACCGGCGCGGGAAGCGCGCAGATGGCGCAGTGGCAGTCCAAGGCCGAGATGAAGCCGCTCTACGCCGCGGCGGGCACGAGGTCCGCGCCTTCGCGGCCGAGGTCGGATACCCCCTGTTCACCAAGCCCGAGCGCGGCGTGGGCGCGGGCGGCGCCCGCAAGATCGTCGACGAGGCAGCCCTAGAGAACCTGCTCGCCTCCGATCTCGACGAGCCCTACGTCCTCGAGGAGTATGTGGAGGGCGAGCTCTGCTCCTACGAGGCCATCGTCAACTCCAAGGGCGAGGTGCTCTTTGAGAACCAGTCGGAGTTCCCACCCTCCATCGCCGACACCGTGGAGTTCATGCTCGACGTCGCCTATCACGCCTGCCCCGACGTCGACCCCAAGCTCGCCGCCGCAGGCAAGGCCACCATCAAGGCCTTCGGCATCACGAGCCGCTTCGTGCACATGGAGTTCTTCCGCCTGACCGAGGACAAGCCCGGCCTGGGGGCCAAGGGCGACTACGTAGGCCTCGAGGTCAACGTGCGCGCACCGGGTGGCTACACCCCCGACTTCATCAACTTCGCCCATTCCGCCGACGTGTACCAGATCTGGGCCGACATGGTCACCACCGACACCACGACACATGGCAGCAACGGAGAATGCTACTACGGCACCTATGCCTGCCGTCGCGACTGCCATAGCTACGTGCACACGCACCAGGAGATCATGGATGCCTTTGGCAGCATCATCTGCATGCAGGGCCGCATGCCCGACGTGCTCTCCGACGACCTGGGCAACGACTTCTACGTCGCACGTGCCAAGGACCTCGAGGAACGCAACGCGTTTGTGGACTTTGTCCAGCTACAGGCATAGGTCTGGCACATCTTGGCAATGCACGGGCGCCTTGGGAGCAGCCAGCCCCGAGGCGCCCGCAACACGTCTCCGGCACCTGTTGGCCCACGGGCCACTATCCACTAGAATCGGGACATTATGCACGCAACGGGAGGTGACGACATGGCAGGAACTGGCAGGAGGGACTTCCTCGAGGGGCTGCGTGACGGCTTGCCCATTGGCCTGGGGTACCTCGCCGTGGCCTTCTCACTCGGCATCGCCGCTCGCGAGGCTGGTCTCACCGCCGTCCAGGGCTTTGTCGCCAGCCTGCTCTCCATCGCATCTGCCGGCGAGTACGCCGGCTTCACCTTCATCGCCGCGCAGGCGTCCTATGCCGAGATCGCCCTTGGCACGCTTATCACCAATGCCCGCTACCTGCTCATGAGCACCGCCCTCTCGCAACGCTTCTCCGACGAGACACCCCTCGCCCAGCGCATCGGCGTGGGCCTGGGCGTGACCGACGAGCTGTTTGGCCTTGCCATCGCCAGGCCCCTGGTGCGGCCCATCTACCAGTACGGCGCCATGCTCTCGTCCATCCCGCTGTGGTGCATCGGGACCTCGGCGGGCATCGTCGCGGGGCAGCTGCTTCCCGCGCGCGTGGTTACCGCGCTCTCCGTCTCGCTCTTTGGCATGTTCTTGGCCGTCATCATGCCCGCCGCCCGCACCGACCGCGTGGTGCGCGTCTGCGTGCTGGCAAGCTTTGCCGCAAGCTATGCGGCAAGCCACCTCATCCCGTTTACGATGGGCTGGTCAAACGGCACGCGCATCATCGCGCTGACCGTCGTCATCTCTGCCGCGGCGGCGCTGGTGAGGCCCATCGACCCCGAGGGGGATGATGCCGCATGAGCACACGCATCTGGCTGAGCGTCATCGTGATGGGGGCCGTCACCATCGCCATCCGTCTTTTGCCCCTGACCCTCATCAGGCGGCCCATCAAGAACCGCTTCTTGCTCTCGTTTTTGCACTACGTGCCCTACGTGACCCTGGCCGTGATGACCTTCCCCGCCATCGTGGAGAGCTGCGAGACGCCGCTGGCCGGCTTTGCCGCACTCGCCGTGGGTGCCATCGCCGCCTGGTACGGCGCCAACATGGTGAGCGTCGCCGCACTCTGCTGCGTCGTCGCCTTTGTGCTTGGGCTTTTGTAGGGGCAAGCTACCGCACCGCAAAGTTGCGTGCCACGTCACCGGCGATGCGCCAAGGCAGCGGCCTCAACTCGCGGTCGGCGATGTGAATCTGCTCCCGGATGGCAATGCCCTGCGGGCAGTGCCGCTCGCACTTGCCGCACCCCACGCACTGCCGCGCGAAGGCCTTCTCCTTGCGCAGCGAGACCGTCTGCCAGTACTCCTTGCGCCCGCTCGCTTTGCCCTCGCTGTACATGCGGTTGTAGCAGCGGAACAGCGCCGGGATGTCAACCCCTTGCGGGCAGGGCATGCAGTAGCCGCAGCCTGTGCACCCCACGCGCATGCTGGCGTTGATCGCCTCGCAGACCTGCGCGAGCAGGGCAAAGTCCCTCTCGCCGAGCTGGCCTGGCTCCACCTCCGAGGCCACGCGGCAGTTCTCGTCGATCATCTCGAGGGAGTTCATGCCGCTGAGCACGCACGTCACCTCGGGCTGGTCCCACAGCCAGCGGAAGGCCCATTCCGCCGCGCTCCAGCCGCGTGGGCTCTGGGCCACCAGGCGCTTGCCCTCCTCGGGCAGCAGGTCGACGAGCTTGCCGCCGCGCAGCGGCTCCATGATCATCACGGGCACGTCACGCTCGGCCGCGGCCATGAGCCCGCGGCGCCCAGCCTGGGTATGCTCGTCGAGGTAGTTGTACTGAATCTGGCAGAAGTCCCAGTCAAAGGCCTGCAGCACCCCCACGAACCCATCGGTGTTGCCATGGAACGAGAAGCCAATCTGCCCAATCTGGCCGCTCGCCTTCTTGGCGGCGATCCAATCCTCGATACCCAGCCGCTTGAGGTTCTTCCACTGCGCGGGGTCAGTCACCATGTGCATGAGGTAGTAGTCGATGTGGTCGGTCCGCAGGCGCCTGAGCTCCTCGTCGAGGTAGCGGTCGAACGCGGCCGCGCTGCGCACCAGATACTGGGGCATCTTGGTGGCGATCTTCACCTTGTCGCGCACGCCGTTGCGGTCGAGCGCCTCGCCCAGCAGCTCCTCCGAGCCGGGGTAGACGAAGGCCGTGTCAAAGTAATTGATCCCCAGGTCTATGGCATGCAGGATCTCGGCCTCGGCCTTGTCGTAGTCGATGCTCGCACCCTTGCGCGAGAAGCGCATGCAGCCAAACCCAAGAATCGAGATCGGATTGCCATAGCGGTCGTTGCGATAGTTCATGCGTGCCTCCCCCTCGCCGCGCAGCCATTCGCACAGCGTAGCGCAAATGGGGCGGCGCGGCACTGACGTGACGGTGCGGACGCACAGCGCCGGGCCGAGGCGTTGCCCCGTCCCGGCGCGTTACAGATGCATTGGCCTGCCTGAGGTTACATAACCAGGCCGATAATGAAGGCGCACAGGCCGCCGAGCGCCATGGTGGCTGGCAGCGTGACCACCCAGGCGGTAAAGATGCTGCCCGCCATGCCCCACTTGACCTTCTTTGCGCCGCGCACCGAGCCAGCTCCCATGATGGAGGTGGTGAGTACCTGCGTGGTAGAGACGGGCGCGCCGAGCGCCGTCATGGTCTCGATGGCCACGGCCGAGGAAACCTGGGCGGCAAAGCCAAGCGCGGAGTCGAGCTTGGTCACGCCGTTGCCGACCGTCTTCATGATGCGTCCGCCGCCAATGGAGGTGCCCAGCGCCATGGTGGCGGCGCAGGTGATCTTGACCCACATGGGCACGCCCGAGCCTTCGGGCAGCACGTTGGAGGCGATGAGCGCCAGCGTGATGATGCCCATGGTCTTCTGGGCGTCGTTGTTGCCGTGGCTGTACGACATAACCAGCGACGAGGCGATCTGCAGCTTGTGAAAGAGCCCGTTGGCGCGCGACGGATGCCAGTAGGCAAACAGCTCGAGCAGCAGCTTCATCAGGCAGAAGCCGATGCAGAAGCCAATGAGCGGCGAGGTGAACAGCGGGATGAGGACCTTCTCGGCCACACCGCTCCACTCCACCGTGCCGAGCGTGCCGGTAAACACGATGGTGGCGCCGATCAGGCTGCCAATGAGCGCGTGGCTCGAGCTCGACGGGATGGAGAACCACCACGTGGCGAGGTCCCAAATGATCGCGCCCAGGAGCGCCGCCAGGATGACGTAGAGCTCGAGCGAGACGTTGACCAGCCCGTGAGCGATGGTCATGGCCACCTTCTCGCTGGTCAGAGCGCCAACAAAGTTCATGGTGGCGCTCATCAGGATGGCGGTGCGCACCGGCAGCGCCCTGGTATACACCGTTGTCGCGATGGTATTGGCCGTGTCATGGAAGCCGTTGATGAACTCAAAGACGATGGCCGATGCGAGGACGGCCAGAAGCAGCGGGCTAAGCATTCTTCATCAACACGCTGCGGACGACGTTGGCAACACCCTTGCACGAGTCCACCGTGCTCTCCATGGTGTCGATGAGCGACTTCCACTTGAGCACCTCGATCGCGTCGTTGTACTCGCGGAAGATGTTGGCCAGGCCATGACGCGACACGGTGTCGCCCTCGTCCTCGATGGTGCCCACGGTGTGCATCTTCTCGCGGACCACCGGGTCCTTCTTGAAGTTCTCGAAGTGCGCGAACAGCTCCTCGAGCTCCTTGGTAGCCTGCAGGATGAGGTCGGCCATCTGCACGGCCTCGGGGCGCATTGCGTCGATGTCGTACAGGTCGAAGCGGGCGGCCGCGTTGTCCATGCCGTCGGCAATATGGTCGAGCTCGCGCACCAGCAGGTTGATGTCCTCGCGGTCGAAGGGCGTGATGAACGAGTTCTCAAGGAGGTTGAGCGTCTCGCGCATGATCGCGTCGCACTTGATCTCGTAGTCCTTTACCTCGGGAATGCGCGCCTTGTGCGCAGGATAGTTGTGCGCGATGTCGTCGAACACCTCCGCACACAGGGCCACTTCGTGGGCCAACTCGAGAAACTTGTCATAGAACTGGTTCTCGATGTGTCGTACTCGACTCATATGCAGCTCTCCTTACGCGCGCAAGGAACCGAAGTAGAATCAGGTGCGGATAAGCCAACTGTTATCTGCTTATCAGCACCTTGGATTCTTATACCCAGTTTTGACCGCTTTTGTGAATATTGTACCGATATTCGGCATGTTTTATTAGCTATGCGTAAGGCTCGTGTCAAGCAATGCGGCTTGAAATGGCATGCATGAGTCTTCGTGAGAAGGGCATGTGAAGATAGGTCGAGGCGCGGGTGCGAACGATAGCAACACCCAGTTCGCACCCGCGCCTCAATTAAAATCTCGTCTGCCAAAAGCCTCAGACGGCGGCCTCCAAGTCGCTGGCCAAACGCAGGATCAAGTCGCGCAGCTCCAGGCGCTCCGTCCACTCAGGGCCGATGGCCCCAAGCCCCAGCCAAGCACCCATCACGTTGCCTGCAATAGCACCGGTCGAGTCGGAGTCGCCGTCGTGGTTGACGGCAGCGACGAGCACGGCCCCAAAGTCGTCCTCGTGGCGCAAGCAGGCATACACGGCAATGGCGAGCGCCTCGTCGCCCACCCAGCCCTCGCCGAGCACCTTGATGTTTGCCGCATCCGGCACGTCCCCCGCTGCGAGCTCGGCAGCCCGGGCCAGCTGGCGCCCCATGTCCTCTGCGGCAGCACGGTCGTCGTCGAACCAGGTGGGCAGCCGGTCGATGCACTCCCCCACCACAGCCTGCAGGCTGACGAAATCCCCATACACGCAGCGGTTGACGATGAATGCCAGCGCCGCCGCGGGAACATAGCCCATCGAGTGGCCGTGCGTGATGGCTGCGGCCATGGCAGCCACGAAGGCAGCCTCGTCCGCGTCGTCCACAAACAGGCCGACCGGGGCCACACGCATCACGCCACCGCAACCCTTGCTGTTGTTGAGAGGCTTCTCCATGAGTCCCATCTTGTGGCTCCGCAGAGCCGAGAGGCAGGTGTTGCCCGGCGCCCGGCGCGCATAGAGCTGCGGCTCGTCGAGCAGCGACGACCCGTCCGAACCTGCAGGAGGCAACTGCTCCTGCGTCTTGAGCCAGTCGAGGTACGCGCGGTGGATCTTGCGCACAAAGGTCGCACGGCTCGCGTCAGGACCAGCGGCCAGCAGCCCCTCTGCTGTGAAGAGCGCCATCTGGGTGTCGTCGGAGAAAAGCGCGAGGTCGCTGAACCCATCGGCTGCGTAGGAGGTGATACCCTGCGCGCCATAGCGGGCGCAAATGCCCTCGTAGGAGCTGAACTCGACGGGGTAGCCCAGTGCGTCGCCCGCCGCTCCGCCGATCAGGCACCCCTCAAAGCGCTCGAGTCTGGTGATGTCGTCTGTCTTGGCCATATGCCCTCCTTGTCTCGCTGTCCGTGACAAGTATGGCATGCAGCAGGCGGCACGTGGTCACCTGTCAGGTGACATCGCAGGCAAGCTAATGCGCCAAGCACATGCCAATTCGACAAGGCACGTCCACGTCATTAATTGGACACGCGATAGTTGCTTATCGTCAACCAGTTGTCTTGTGGTCACCCGTAAGCTGTGCCGCATGAAGACTGAGGGAGACATCGCCGCGATTCGCCATAACCTGGGCAATCGCATCAAGTTCCTGCGCGAAGGCCAGGACCTCTCCCAGTACACCTTCTCGCGTATGGTCTCGCTCGACCGCACCTACCTCATAGGCGTCGAGAAGGGCCGGCGCAACGTCTCCATCGACAACCTGTGCAAGATCTCCCGCGGGCTGGGCATCAGCCTGTCGGAACTCTGCGAGGGCACCGACGACCGCGAGGCCATAAACGAACGCCTCGAGCTCATGCGTCAGATGATGGAGGAGGCCGAGCAGGCCGAGGCTGACGAGTCGGGTGCCGAGGAAGCCTAGTCCAGCAGCATCTCTAGAGCCGCCTCGGTCGCATCCAGACACTCCTGATACAGTGCTTTGACCTCGCCAGCCGTGGCATTGTCGACGTGAATGCCTGCCGCGACGCTCACAGGCTGCCCCGTGGCGATGCACAGCTCGCGTGCCACCGCTGTCGCGGCGTCGGCATCCTTGTGACCTGGAACCGTGGACACCCACAGGTCTGCGCGCGACAGCCGCGCACCATGCAGCAGGGGGCCCGGACTCGCCAACGCATGACCGCCGACATGCGGGAGCGTCCCGCCATACAGGAAGCACGCCAAGCCCTGACCGTCGGTTTCCGTAACGCTGAGAGTCACGCGAAGGTCGCCCTCGCCCACCTGCACCGCAAACGTCCTCATGGCTAGCCCTCCCATGGCTTGAAGTGGTCGTGCGTCAGACCAAACTGCATCAAGAACTTGCCTACCACATGGTCAACCTGATCGGCGGTAGTCTCGCAACCGTTGTAGAAGGTGAGCACCGGCGGCATGATCACATATCCATCTTCGCAAGCCTGGAGCATGTTGCGCAGGTGAGCACGGTTCATGGGCATCTCGCGCGGAACCAGCACCACCTTGCGCCTTTCCTTGGCGCACACGTCCGCCGCACGCACCAGGAGGTCGTCATCGTAGGCATTGGCGATTGCCGAGAGGCTTTTCATGCTGCAAGGGGCCACGATCATACCGTCGGTCACAAACGACCCGCTGCTGATGGCCGCCGCCAGGTTTCGGTTGTCCCACACCACGTCGGCCAGGGCCTCCACCTCCTGCATCGTCACATCGGTCTCTCGGTCGAAGATGTCCTTCGCCCCCTCGGACACCACGAGATGCACCTCGATGTCGCCACGCTGGCTCAACACCTCAAGCAGGCGATAGCCAATCTGCACGCCGGTGGCCCCGCTAATACCCACGATGAGTCGCATCATCCCTGACCGCCTTTCTGCCCAGTGATCTGTTCAAGGCCATCTTGCAACTGTGTGGCAGGTATCGAGTCAAGCGAGAATGTCGCAAGAGGGAGAGGTTGCCTTGCTGGAGGTGGCGAGGGCTCAGGCAAAAGAACGGTTCGGGCAGGGGCGTCATCACCACTGCCCGAACCATAATCGAGCCTTGTTTGTGCTTCGTCGGGAAGCCAGGGCCACAAGAGGCACCCGGACGCCTCCCCGCCCTCCTTACATCAGGCCAAGCATGTGGAACCAGACCGCCTCGACCAGCACCACGACGAAGACCACGGCCGTCAGGGGGATGCCCATCTTCATGGCGTCCTTGGCGCTGTAGCCGGCGTTGTCCTCGCCCTCGCCCACCAGAATCGCCAGGTTGTGGAACGGCAGGATGTAGTGGATGTTGATGGCGGAGAAGACCATCATGGCCACGGCGATGTCGCTCACACCGCTACCCGCGGTAAAGGCCAGGAAGGCAGGCACGCAGATGCCCAGCACGGCCATGACCGAACCCATGAACATGTGGATGATCACGGTGATGCCGGCGATGAGCAGCGAGAGAACGAACAGGTTAGAGGGTACGGAGCTGGGCAGCACGACCTGGGCAATCCAGTCGTTCATGCCGGTGGCTCCGCCCACGGTACCAATGCCCATGGCCGCCGTCAGGAAGACGAGCTTGTTGATGGGCACAGAGTTCCAGGTGGCGGGGGTCAGCACTTCGCCGATGAGCGGCATGGCCAACGCCGCACCCACGAACAGCGTCACGAAACCGATGTTGAGGCCGGTCATGGACTCGGTGAGCCAGAGCGCGATGGCGATGACCAACCACACCACGGTACGCTTCTCCTTAACGGTGACCTCGCCGAGTGCAGCCTGCTTGGCGCGGACCTCGTCGAAGTCGATGTCCATCTCCTTCTCGGGCTTGAAGAGGAACAGGCCCAGGGCCAGCGTGCAGATGGTGGCCACCAACATGGGCACGCTCATGTACAGGAACCACTGCATGAACGAGCAGCCATTGGAGGCATAGGAGGCCACGAGCGGGTTGAGCGTGGCGTCGCCGGTGAGGAAGAACATCGAGCCAGGCCCCGCAGCGGCAAAGACCAGGAAGCCGACCTTGTTCTTGTCAGCCTGGCTCATCTTAGCGGCGTCACAGATGGCATGCATGACGGCCAGGATCATGAACGCACGCGGAAACGGGTGCGGAATGAGCAGCGAGAGGATGAACGTCAGGGCAAATACGCTGACGACCAGCGACCTCCAATCGCGCACGAACTTGAGGGCAAACCAGTAGGCGATACGCTCGCCCAGGCCGCTCTCTTTGACGGCCGCGGCAATCAGGTACGCGCCGATGACCATCCACATCTGCATCTTGGTCCAACTGGCAAAGACCGTTGCGGTGTCAGACGTACCCGTGAGGATGAGTAGGGCCAGGTAGATGGCGCTGACGTAGGCGGGCTGGGCCACGCCGAGGGCCCACCAGACCACCGTCATGAGGGTGAGGGCGAGGCAATGCTGGCCCTCCGCCGAGATGGGTGCCAGCCCCGCGAGAGGCGCGACCCAGATCAGCCCACAGATGGCAACACCCACGATCAGGCCCGCCGCGCGCTTATCGAGTTTCATGGATACTTCCTTCCCGAAGATCGAAGGTACGCTCCCCCGAACGGCACTCGCTCGTCCGGGCCGACCCGGACCAGCCTTCCTCGGTCGCATACAGCCAAGGAGAGCCGCTCCGTTGGGCAGCCAGTTCGCCAGCTCGACGGCCCACTTGCCCATGTCGACGTCAAGGTGCTTGCAGCGGTCGAACTCGCTGGTCTCCCCCTCCGTCAAACGCCCGTTGGGACACATTGCGACTCTCATGCGCGCAATGGGCAGGCCGACGTTCCGCCGGCCTGCCCACGGCGACAGTCGACGTGCTACGAGCAGAGGCCGTCAATCCACTCAAAGAGCTCGGGGAGGTCGTAGTCGCCACTGTGCGGCAGTCCCCAGGGCAGGGCGAAATCCACATCAAAGCCCCTGTTGGCAAGCATCGTGGCAAGGATCACCGGGATGGCCAGCGAGGTGTCGCGGTCGAAGGTGCCGTGGCGCACGCGCCAGTGCGGCGCCACGTCCGCGGCTCGCTCGTCGATCCAAGGCACGGGGTTCATCATCCGAACGATGGCCGGATCGGCCAGCTCGGCATCGGCGACAGTCGAGTGCTCCTGCGAGAAGACGGTGAAGTGGCGCCCGTCCACCAGCTCGTCGCCAAACTCCTCGTTCTCGGGGCTCCTCAGGTCCAGGGCATCGAAGGCCGGGGTCGACTTCATGCGGGTGATCTTGGTCACGAAGCCCTCCCAGTCGATGCCGTCGATGTCTCCCTCTTTCCATTGCAGGTAGTCCTGCGCGTCGATCTGGGCGCCATCGACCATGAGCCCCGCACGGTTGCGTTCGTTGTCACGGGTGTCAAACTCGCGGCGCGCAGCCGCCACGACCCACTGGGCCACCCACTTGGCAAAGTTGCCGGTTCCGTCGGCATGCATCGTGAGCTCGCCGCCATCGTCGGCCACCAGCCCCAGGCTGTTGACGTACGCAGGGAACAGCGCCTTGAGCTGTGGGGACAGGGCCGCCTGCTCCGCGGGCATCACGCCTTCGTCGGGCACGCGCACAAAGCCGCCGTCGTCCGTGCGCTGGTGCTTGGTACGGTGCCAGTCGTCATGTCCGCAGAACAGCCACTCGTAGGCAGCGTCCGCGTTCTCCAGGTTGTGGATCGGGCAGTAGCAGCTGGCCGCCCACACGTCGTCGCGCTCGACTAAGGCTCCAATGGCTGCCAGATAGGGCTCATACTCTGCCGCATTGCCCGTCGCACCCGCAAGCGACGAGAGCGCACCGCCCGCGCTGGTCCCGTTGGTCACGATGCGCTCCACGCAGCCCGGGATCTCGTCTGCATTGTGGCGCAGGTAGCGGATGGCAGCCTTGTAGTCCACGATGAAGGCGGGTGCGCGACCCACCTTGCGACCCGTGGCCTCGCTCACCGTGCCGCCGACGCTGCCCTCAAAGAACTCAGTGGTCACCTTGCCGCTCGTACGACCGCGTACGCCTGCGCTCGCCACCACATAGCCGTGCTCGAGCGCACAGAAGACGGAGTTGGGGCCGCTCCCATGCGGATCGAGACGCGGCTCGTCGGCGGGGCCGGGCATGTACCCGCCCACCGTGTTGGGCATGAAGATCGGCGCCGTCTCCGGCGTATACGCACCCGTTCCGTCGAACAGGCAGACAGGTGCAAACAGGTTGAGGCGCTGGATCGGATCGGCGGGGTCCGTGCAGTACGCAAGGCCCTCCCAGGCGCGATAGGTCACGCTCCGCTCGCCGATCGTGCACACCTTGGTCTCGTATGCCGCAGGGTCAAATCGCAGCTCGTCAATCTTGTTGCTCATGGCACTCAACTCCCGTCTCCCTTGGTCCCATGTTCATAATCGCATTTCGTTTGGCATTACTCATGCACCGTCGCGGCAAGCGGGGGCAACGCTTGCGACCAACCGCTCCACGCGCCTTTGGCACCCTTCCCGTCTCTCCCTTCTGACAGAAGCACCAGCCGGTCGGCTGGTGCTCGGAAAGGGGCTGGGCGCCCCGCTGGGCTTGCAGGGCGCCCAAGAAGGAAGGGGAAGGGCTATCCCAGAATCCTGGTTGCCTCTTCGTCGTTGTAGGCCATGATCGTAGCAACCATGGTGAAGATGCCCGCAACGCCGACGCCGATGCAGTACTTGACGACGTCCTGCATGCCGCCACCGCCGGCATAGTTGAAGATGCCAAAGAGGCCGCTGCCACCGAACATGTACATCTTGGTACCCAGTGCGCCGATGATGGCACCGCCCACGCAACCACCCAGGATATTGATGGCAAAGAGCTTCTTGATGGGGATGAGGATCGAATACATGAGGGGCTCGCCCACACCGCAGATCTGCGAGATAGTCGCCGGGATGGCAAGGTCGCGGACGGCGAGGTTCTTGCGGCAGGCCCAGCAGATGGCGAGGCCCTGGAACATGCCGACCATGGGGCCGATGCCGCCGCAGGCCATCATGTAGTCAAAGCCGTTCTGGGCGATGAACTGCAGCGCCATGCCGATGATGACCCAGTGCAGGCCGAACATGACCAGCACGCCGAAGCCACCGCCGAGGAGTGCGCCTGCGACCACGCCGCCGCCGACAGGGATGTTGAAGAGTGCGTTGACCACGATGGAGATGACACCGCAGATAGCATTGAGCACGGGACCGATGACCAGATACGTGCAGACGACAGACACCACGGAGGTGATGATCGGGGTCAGGGTGCTGCGCAGGTTGGGCGTGATAGTCTTCTTGCACCACTTCTCAAGGCGAGAGGCGAGCAGCACTGCCAGGATCACTGGAAAGACGCTGGAGGTATACCCCGCGCCAGGCATGACAATGGGGATGCCCAGGAAGGTGTTGAAGTAGCTCATCTCGAAGGCGGTTCCGGCAAAGAGCGTGCCAGCGACCTCCATCGTCGAGGCGATGTTCACCATCGAGGGATACACGAGAGCCGCACCGATGGCTGCGCCGACGTACTCGTTGCAGCCGAACTTGCGAGCTGCCGAGAAGCCCAGGAAGATGGGCAGGAAGTAGAAGAAGCCATCGCCGAGAGCGTAGAGCACCATGTAGAGGCCGCTCGTGGGGTCAAGCAGACCGATGTTCTCGAGTGCAAGGAAGCTCACGATGCCCTTTACGATGCCCGCTGCGGTCAGCATGGCGAGGGTCGGGACCAGAATACCCGAGATGGTGTTCATGAAGACATCGAGCGCCGACTGGCCATCCTCGGCCGCAGCCGCAGGGTCGTCCACGGTACCGCCCGCAAGGCCGGTCTTGGCGACGACAAGGTCGTAGGCTTCCTCGACCTGATTGCCGATGACCACCTGGAACTGTCCGCCGGCCTTGAGTACCTTGATGACGCCGGGCAGCTTGGCAATGGCGTCAGCGTGGGCGTCCGCCAAATCGATGTCCTTGAGCGTAAAGCGCAGGCGCGTGACACAGTGCGTGACGTTGTTGATATTATCCGTGCCACCAACCAGGCTGATTATCTGGTCTGTTGTCGCATCGTAGTCGACTGCCATGGTGCTTTCCCCTTCCTTGTTCCTTCACGTAGCGCGAGCCCGTTCCTCACGCTCTATGAATACTATATTCAGTCTTACGGTCAAAGTAAATACTTGCATCGATACTTTTTCAGAAATGAATATTACATCCAAATTGAAAGCCACTTATCCTTAAGAGGACGAGAGGAAGAACGATGGATCCCATTCAGAACATGGAGCTGCACAAGCCGCAGTTCACCAGAAACGACCTGATCATCTACGAAACCATCATGCGAGCACCCGAGCAGGTGACCTACCTGTCGACCAACCGGTTTGCCGAGACGTGCGGCGTCTCGCAGCCGGCGCTCAGCAGGTTTGTCAGGGCACTCGGCTACTCGCGCTATCAGGACTTCCGCACGGACATCACCGCCTGGGTCGCACGGCAGCACGTGTCGACGGACCCCAACCGGCTCTTCTACTTCGAGCGCCTCGAGCGGCTCATGCGAGCGGCCGAGGAGACCCTCACCGACGAGCTCATGCGCGACCTTGCGCACTACGTGCTTAGCTGCAATTGCATCTTTGCCACCGGCATCGGCAAGAGCCTGCACCCCGCGCAGCTTCTTCAGGGCCTCTCCCGCAAGCTGCACATCTTCATGCACGTCTGCTCGTCGGACATGCTGCACGAATCGGTCGACCAAATGGAGGAGGAGGACCTCCTAGTGGTGTTCTCGGTCTCGGCCCGCGGCGAGATCATGGACCGGACAAAGGACTGCCACGGCAAGATCCTGCTGGTCACGACCAATGTCTCGCACAGCTACCAGGACATGGTCGACCGCACGGTCGTGCTGCCGTTCCTGCCGCCCGACCCCGAGACCTGCTCGGTCTCTCCCGTGCTCTTCGACGTGTTCGTGGAGCTGCTCGTCTCCTACATGTCCGACGAGCTCACCGGAAGGGAATAGCCAATGCTCGATGCCATCACGCAGGCAACGGCTGCAGACCAAGCCGCAGCCTGGCAGCTATACGTGGACGTGTGCAATCAGCAGGCACATGACGCCTATACGCCCCAGTGGACCTTGGGGGTCTACCCCGCGGAAGAGGACATCCGTGGGCACCTTGAGGCGAAAGATCTGTATGTGGGCTGGAAGGACGGGCAGGCAACTGGCGCCATGGTGGTCACGATGAGCGAGGACCCGGAGTATGCCAGCGTGCCCTGGCCCACGCCCGCCGCGCCCGACGAGGTGGCCGTCATCCATCTGCTGGCAGTTCACCCTCGCGCGCGTGGCCAGCACGTGGGATCAGAGCTTGTGCGCGAGGCAATCCGCCTGGCACGCGAGGCAGGCAAGCGCGTGATGCACCTTGACGTGGTGCCGGGCAACCAGGCGGCGAGCCGCATCTACGAGGCAGAGGGCTTCGTGCATGCCTGCGCGCATCAAGTCTTCTACGAGGACACCGGCCTCATGGACTTTGACATGTACGAGCTGGTGCTGTAAGCAGCAGGCCGCTTCGACCGCAGAGAACCGTCCCAGATGGTCGGATTTGTCCATCTGGGACGATTCTCTGCGGTCGAACTGAATTCTGTGCCTGAGTCTCCCTACAGGTCGCGATAGGTAATCAGGCTCAGGTCGGGCTGTGCCTCGAGCCACGCACGAAGCGTTGGGTCGATGAGCGCGTCGACCTCCTTGGTGCGGTTGACCGTGAGGCTGGAGTTACCCAGGATGAAAGCGTCCAGGTAGCCCGGATGGAAGACGAGCACGTAGGTCTCGCCATCGGCCATGTTCTCGACCGTGCGCTTGATGAAGGCCTCGGGATCGTACTGCTCGGGCGGGAGCATGTCCTCGAGCGCCATGTGCACGTCGGTGTTGCCGCAGCGCACGATTCTGGTGGGGTCGAAGCTTGCGATCTGCTCCTTGAGGCCGTGGCGCTCCGCCACGATGTGGATCGCCTTGGTCACGTTTGCGTTCATGATGGCATGGGCCTCAAAGTACTCCGGGTCATGCCCGACGATCTGGCGGAAGCGCGCGAGCTGCGCCTCCACCTCGACGATGCACTCGTCGAGGTCGATGATCTCGCGTCCCTCCTTGAAGGCTGCGCGGTAGGTGCGGCTGCTGTGCAGCCGGCCGTTCTCGTCGAGGAGGCTCGGGATGAGCGCCGGGTCGGCGCAGGGGGTGCCCAGGCAGAGGTTGGTGTGCTGGCCGATGGCGATGTCGGTGTCCTTGACCCACTCCCAGCCGCGCGCGGCCTCGGGCATGTTGGGCATGAGGCCGGCGGAGCGCACCAGGCCCTCGTTGACGGCGCGGGCGATGCCCAGGTTGACGGCGTAGCTGTAGCCGATGTCGTCGGCGCGGATAAGCAGCTGCTTCATGGCAGGATCCTCTCGGTTGCGATGAACGGTTCCATTGTATGGCCAGTTGACGCACATGAATGCCAAATGGCGCATAGCCAAGCTGTGGCACACCCGCTCCCAAAGAGCTCCCGTGCCGCTTTCGCCTTTCTCGCCCTACAGCTGGGAGATGGCACGGAAGTAGGCAGCCTCGTCGATGGAGTGGCCATGGCGGGCACCCATGCGCTCCATGTGGCCGTCGCGATAGGCTATCAGGCGGTTCTGGGGCAGCGGCTCCCACTCCCCGTCGTCCAGCGGCCGTGTACAGAAGACTGCCGTCTCGCCCTGCACCTGCACGTAGAGCGTCGGTTCCACGGTGTTGGTATGCACGTAGGTGTAGGCGCCGTCATCGATCACGAGGTTGAGCTTGTTGTTGGCGGAGAGCTCCTCGACCGCATGCGAGAGAATGACGAAGCGCTCGCCAAAGGTGAGCGGCGCGCCCTTGCGCTCGGCCACGTCGTCCAGCGCGTCCACCAGAAAGATCACGACCTGCTCGCTGTCGGTGTCACCGGCAGCATAGGCTTCGTAGCCGTTGGTCAGACGGTCGTCGAGGATCGTGCCGTTGTGGGCGATGACCCACTCGCAGCCGGTGATGTCGCGGCGCAGGAAGGGATGGCAGTTGTTGTACGCGAGGATGCCCATGGTGGCGTTGCGGATGTGCGCGACCACGTTCGTGGAGCTGATGGGTTCCTCGAGCAGGTCGGCCAGGTAGGCCGAGTCGATGGCGCGCACCTCCTCCTTGTGCAGGTGCACCAAGGCGCCGTCGCGCCACGAGAGACCCCAGCCATGCGGATGCTGCACACTGTCGCGATAGAAGACGCGCAGGCGATCGTTGGCGCGCACGGGACGCCGCGAGTTGATGGCATAGAGCTCGCACATGAGGGTGCCTCCTTCGGAGGGTATGGTAGCGCGAAACGCCGCCCCCGTGCCACCCACGCCCACTGACTCAAAGGGGAGTATCCCTTCTGAGTCAGTGGGAGAGAGACCGCGTCTAGCGCAAGGCGAGGTCTGCCAGCTCGGCGAGCTCGTCTGCCTGTGCCGTCGGGCCGGCCTGTTCGAGCAGCTCCCTGATGGCATCGTAGTCCGCCGTGCCTGCATAGTCGGACCCACGCAGCAGCATACCTAGCTCGATGACGGCCGCCTGCATATGCCAGTCACTGCCGGGGTTGCGGCGCAGGTCGCCCGCGCCGACCACCTGGGTCTGCTCTCGCACATCGGTGCCATCGACGGGCTGGTAGCGCACGGTGGCCGTCAGCCATTCGTCGCCCTGACTCGCACTCGCATCATCTTGGCCGTACTTGAGCTCGGTCTGCCCGATCTCTTGCCCGGAACCGACGAGCGCCACCTCGTAGGCCACCGTAAACTGCGCACCGGGGCCCACGTCACCCGCATCCTTCTCGTCGTTGCGGAAGTCCTCGTCGGCCATAGCGCGGTTCTCGTACCCAATGAGCCGGTAGCCCTTGACCGTGGCAGGATTGAACTCCACCTGCACCTTGACGTCGTCGGCGAGGGGCACGAGGTTGGCTGTGAGCCGCTCGCCCAGCACACGCTCGGCCTCCTCCACGCAGTCGATGTAGTGGTAGCTGCCGTTGCCGTGATCGGCCAGCGTCTCCATCTTGTTGTCCTTGTAGTTACCACTGCCAAAGCCCAGCACGCTCAGGTACACGCCGGTCTCGCGCTGCTGGTCGACGTAGTCGTGCAGGTCGGACTCGCTGGTCATGCCCACATTGAGGTCGCCGTCAGAGGCCATCACGATGCGATTGACCCCGCCCTCGATGTAGTTGCGGCGAGCCACCTCGTAGGCCTTCTGCAGGCCCGCCTCGCCGTTGGTGCTCCCCTCGGCACGCAGGCGCCTGATGGCGCGCATGATCTTGCCCTCCTGGTCGCCACGCGCCCCCTCGAGCACGACCTCCTCGCCGCCCGCGTAGGTCACGATGGAGACGCGGTCGTTCTTGCCCAGATGCGAGACCAGCTCGCCAAAGGCATCCTTGAGCAGGCCAAGCTTGTCGGGACTGTCCATCGAGCCGGAGACGTCGACGAGAAACACCAGGTTTGACCCCTTCTCAGCGACGGCCGTGGCCTCAGGCGCCGTAGCAAAGCCCAGGGTCACGAGCTTGGTCTGGTCGTTCCAGGGGCAGTCGCCCACGTGCACCGTCACACCAAACAGGTCGTCTCCCCTAGGCGTCGCATAGTCGTAGGCAAAGTAGTTGAGCATCTCCTCGATGCGCACGGCGCCCGTGTCAATCTCCTCAGCGGTCCAGCCATCGCGCAGCATGCGACGCAGGTTGGCGTAGCTCGCCGTATCGACGTCGGCAGAGACGGTCGAGAGCGGGCGCGTGGCCGCCGAGACAAAGCCTTGCTCTTTGAGGGCGGCGTACTCCTCGGTGTTGAAGTCTGGGGCATAGGGTTCGTCGACCATGAGGCCGTTTGCGACCTCTTCGTAGCACGCGTCTCCGTCCGCCACGGCCATCGACTCTACCTGTTGCTCGCTCTTGATGTCTGCCCGAGGCCCCTCGGGCGCTCCGGCCAGCTCGCGCCCCAAAAGGCCGCAGGCCGCAAGTGCAGACACGAGCGAGACCGTGATAGCGGCACTCGCGACGGGACGGACCAGACCCTGCAGTTGCTTGCTCATTGTGCTCCCCCTTCCAAGAGGCATCTATGACAGACACGAGCGACGCCGCCCGTTTGTCGGCCTCCACAGGGTGCACAAAACCGCCCCGACACCTCGTGAACCCGAGGCATCGGGGCGGCGTCAGGCCAGACCCATCTGTACCCTACACGAGAGGCGTACACCGCCAGAAGGTCTCCTCGCCCTCGTAACGCACGGCGTACGCGTCCGTCTCGTCGACCAGGCGGAACACCTCGCAGGGCACCCCTGCCTCACCGTCCGGCGCATCGAAGGCGGCGGCCGAGCCCCTTCCCAGCAGCTCGCCCACGCGCTCGGAGTCGACCTCATCGATCGAGACTCCGTCACGCAGCGCCGTAAGCCGCGTGCCGTCCTCGAGTGTAATGCTGGGGCACACGTCCACCGTACGCTCCACAGCCGCAGACTCCTCGCCACCCGCATCGGGGTCGGCACTCTCGGTAATCGAAGGCTCGACCCCCATCGCGTTGGTCTCCGCGGCAAGCTCGTCGGCAACGGCCGTGTCCTCCGACACAGGCTCCGAGGACTTCTCGGAGCTCTGCGCCATGATGCCGTCAGCCCGAGACTCGTTGCGACTCGCACCAGTCACGCGAACCACCACGGCCACCAGCACGAGCATCGCAGCAAGTGGGAGCACCACGCGCCACGGAGAGCGGCGCCCGGGAGCGACCGTGACCTTAGCCGCATGACGCCTTCCCGTCTGTCCGCCGGCAGAGACGCGACGCAGCGAGGTCTTCTCGCGTTGGCGGGTAGCACTGGCGTCGGTGTCCTCCGCGGTCGCAACGGCCTGCGTCTGCCCCTCCCCCGTCTGACGTGCGCGGCCTTTGACCGCCAGCAGGTTGGCTAGCATGCGCTCCTGCGCCTCGGCGCTGGGCTCCACGCTCTCGTACGCGTCGTGGATGCGCTGCTCAAGCAGCTCTCTCTCGTCGGCCATCACTCGTCGCCTCCCAAGGTCTTGCGGAGCAGCGCCCGCGCGTCGCGCAGGCGGTTGCGCACCGTAGAGGGGTTCTCGCCCAGCATCTCGGCTATCTCGCCGGTCTTGTAGCCTTCGTAGTAGTGCAGGTACACCACGTCCTTGTACCGAACGGGCAGCCGCAGCACCGCATCGAGCGTCGCGTCGATGGGGTCGGCCTGCCGCGGGTCGGCAGGCTCGCGCTCGGGCATGGCCGTCACACGCGTGCGCGAAGCGCTCTTGAGGACGTCCTTGCACACGTTGGACGCGCACACGATGAGCCAGGCCTTTTCGTGCTGCTCGCTCTCAAACGTGCGCGGATGGTCGATGAGCCTCATGAACGTGGCCTGCGTGGCGTCCTCAGCGTCTGCGGCCGAGCCCATGAACGAGTAGCACACGCGATAGACCGTCTTCACGTGTCGCCTGAAGACGGCCTCGATGTCGAGCGCATCGCCCATGGTTGCCTCCCCTCTGCCCTAGATACGAGCCAGACTGGCACATTGTCGGACAAGAAGAGCATACCGCCCCGAACGACCAACGGGGACGGCTCTCCTCGGTCAAAACCTGACCGTAGAGAGCCGTCCCCGTTGATCGAAGCTGACTGTGGAGAGCTGTACCAGAAGGCCGGACGCCTAGGAGCGGTGCTCGATGATGATCGAGGCCACGCCGCAGAGCAGGCCACCCACCATCCAGGGAATCCAGAAGTACTGACGCCAGAACGGCTCGCCATACCACGTTGCCCAGAACATGAGGGGCAGCGCCACGGCCGTCGCCAGCAACATGATGACGCCGCAGACCGCTCCCGAGCGCTTGCTGGCGCGGACCTTCTCCAACACCTTGGGCGCGCGCTCCTCACCCACGATGGAGGCGATCTCCTCCTCTGAGAGCTCCTCGAGCGCCGAGATGTTGTAGGCCTCCACGTCCATGCGGCTGTCGACGACGCCCGCATACACGATCAGCCCGACCCCCACCGCCACGGCCACAAAGAACAGGCCCATGATCGGGCCCATCATGCCGACCTGGTCGGCAAAGGCGCCAAAGACGAAGGCGGCGAGGATGCAGCAGATACCCGCAGCCAGACGCATGCCAAAGCCGCGCTTGGCAGCGATGCGGTCCTCGTCGGTGTAGAAATCCGCAACGTAGGGGTGCGCCTTCTTGAAGGCAGTGTCCTCCAGGGCGGCGGGGATGATCAGCGTGAGGCCGATGCCCACGAACCCAAAGAAGCCGAGGGCCGTGGGACCGTCACCCATCCACTCGTCCATCGTCGCCGCCACTGCGGCACCGATGATGCAGAGAGCGATGCCGATTGCGATCTTCTTGGCAAAGGCGCGAGCGTGCTCGTCATAGCCAATGACGTCGGCAGCCAAAGAGTCCGACGGCATGGACAGGGCTGTCTCCGCCGCACGGGCGGTGAGGTCGCCCTGCACGAGCTCGTCGAGCGTGCAGTCAAAGATCTGGCAGATCTTGAGCAGCTTGTCCATCTCGGGGTAGGCCTTCTCGGCCTCCCACTTGGTCACGGACTGGCGGCTCACACCCACCAGCATGGCAAGCTGCTCCTGGGTCATGTTGCGTGTGGCGCGCAGGTGCTGGAGATTATCGCGGAAGCTCATGGCTCGTTCCCTTCGTGATGTGCCTTCGGTTGCTGCCGGCACCATCCAGACTAGGGTAGCACGAGGGCCCACTCCACCAATCTGCGGCTGCTTTTTGGCGCTTTTTGGTTGCAACCACCGGTTGCAACCGCAGGTCAGTGGCCTGACAACTAGAAATGAGAGTCACAGGACAAGTGCAGCACGTCGAGCGAGGGTGACAAAAAAGGGTGGGCCGGCATCGTGCCGACCCACCCCTCAGCGCACTTGCGTGACGCGACCTACATCTCGTGGGAGTCCACGTAGGCATCGGCCATGGCGTCCTCCATGGGGTACATGACCGCCTTCTGGCTCTTGAAGCTCGCCTCGACCTTGAACATGTCGGCCGTGGGGAACCAGCGCGTGGAGAAGACCGTCTGGCCGCCGTTGGCATAGATCTCGATGGCGGAGGTGTCCACCAGCACGCGGAGATCGTCCAGATGGCTCAGCGGGACCTGACGGTCGATGCGGCCGCCAGCGACCTTGGCGTCGGAGAAGCTGATCTCGAGCTTCTCGCCGGTGTAGGCGATCTCCACCGCGTTGTCGTCGAGCTCCAGGGCGCCTACACCCTCGATACCCTCGATCACGATGTCGGCGCGATGCTCGTCGATGGCAACATGCTTGCTGGAGCGCAGCGACAGCGCCTCGCCACGACCAGCCTCGAGCTCGGCTGCAGGGTTCTGACGGAGCAGCCCGTCCTCACCCACCGTCAGCACGCGCGGAACGGTGAGGCAGTGAGCCCACAGCATACCGTCGGGCGAGCTGGTGCGGTTGTCCTCGAAGGTGCCCATCCAGCCAATGAGGATGGTGCGGCCGGAGTCGTCAACAAAGACCTGCGGGGCGTAGAAGTCGTAGCCCAGGTCCCACTCCACGAAGGTGGTCTCGTCGACCAGCACGGTGTCGAGGATGCTGCCCTCCAGCGGGAAGTAGCCCGCCTGCCAGAGGTTCTGCCAGCGGTCAACCTCGTCGGGCAGGCCCTGCGGGCACACGGCCAAGAAGTCCTTGCCGTCGATCTGCACGATGTTGGGGCACTCCCACATGTAGCCAAACTTGTTCTGGGAGTACACCTGGCTCTTGATGCGCCACGTGCGGCCGTCGTCGGAGCCGTAGAGCAGCACCATGCCCTCGTCGTCGAGGTCGCGGGCGCCCAGCAGCATCCACATGCGGCCGTCCTGCTCCCAGACCTTGGGGTCGCGCACGTGCAGCGTGCAGACGTCCGGGTAGTCGGAGTTGCGCAGCAGCACCTCCTTGCCGGAGAAGTGCTCGCCGTCCTCGCTGGTCACCAGGATCTCGTTGGCCTCGCGGCCGGTGTGGACAAAGTCCATGCCCGCCTCGGGGTCGTCCTTGTACACAACGTTGCCGGTGTAGTACAGGCACATCAGGTCGCCACCATCGGAGGCCATACCACGACGCACGCAGGCAGAGCCCGAGTAGACGCCGTTGCGGTCCTCGGCGATGTCGGTCACCAGCGGGGTGCCACAGTCCTTCCAGTGCAGAAGGTCGGTAGAGGTGAAGTGGCGCCAGTACTTGGTGTCGATGGCGGGCCAAACGGGGTTGAACTGGAAGAATGCGTGGTAGACGCCACGGAACTGGCAGAGGCCATTGGGGTCGTTGAGCCAGCCCGTCTTGGGGGCGATGTGGAATCCGAGGCGGTACCTCTCATTTGCCATAGTGCGCGATGCTCCTTGCAACGTGTTGTTGGTTATGACAATGCCGCGGACGTCCCTGTGACGCACGCGGCGTAAGAGTTATAGCATGACCACGGTCGGGCGGGGTTCTCTTCACCGACAAGCATCGTGGTCAACGAAAGCTCCACAACATACGGTCGCTCTCCACTTGCATCCATGATCTGCGTAGCAATTGTTCTGGCGCTGCTCGTGGTCGAGCACTCGAGCCTTGTCGACCCGATCGTCCACTGCTGGAGCATGATGGACCTGCTCGACAGCCTGCTGCCCCGAGATGCGCGCGCTGTCCACGATGGAGAACACAGGGCGTAACGATGGCAAATGTGGAGAAATCTGCATAACCGGCATTACCCTTTGACTCTGAGGCGTGCAGCCTGTATATTTCTTTTTCGCGCACACGATGCGCCCAGACATTGCGGGGTGGAGCAGTCTGGTAGCTCGCCGGGCTCATAACCCGGAGGTCGTAGGTTCAAATCCTGCCCCCGCGACCAAACATGAAGCCCCTGACCAGCAGAGATGGTCAGGGGTTTTTCTTATGGACGAATCCCAAGGCCTCGTTTTGTGGGCGAATGGACGAATTTTGGACGAATCGCCCACGCCAATAAAGCCCACTACTGCAAACATTTGCGCACGTCGGCCAATGGACTAGGGATTTCTCCGAGCGGTAACAAGCCCTCCCCATTACAGTCAGAGTTGGCTTCCCGAAGGCTGATCGATAGCCCCGGCGACGGCCGGGGCTATCTTCATGTCAGCCCTGCGGGGCCGCCGACCGGCCTCCCCCGGATGGCCCTCTGCCCCTGCCTCTGCCGAAGGCCCGGGGGGTGTTGCCACCGGAGGGAGGACGGCCCGCCTGAGGCGACTGATAGGAACCTGCCGGAATCCCTTCGCGGCTCGGTAATGTGGGTGTCGCGGGCAGGCCTCCGGACGGCCGACTTGGCTAGGAGGATACACCATGCAGTCATTCGAGGGGCCGTACGACGCCTTCGTGGGCTTCGACGTGGGCAAGCTCGCGCACAGGGCGTGCTGCGTCCTGGCAGGGGGCTCGGTCGCCTTCAACGTCGGGGTGGCCAACGACGCGGCCGCGATCGACCGCGTGGTTGCCGAGGCCGCAGCGCGCGGGCGTGCTCTCGCCGTGGTCGACCAGCGCCGCAACATCGGCACGACGGTCGTGAGGCGCGCGAGGGCCGCCGGCATCGAGGTCGCCTACCTGCCCGGAATCGCCGCCAACAGGGCGTCGTCGCTGTTCCCGGGCGACGCGAAGACCGACGAGAGGGACGCCGAGGTGATCGCGCGGACGGCCATGGGCGTGCCGCAGGCGCTCAGGCCGGTTCCCGAGGAGGGGACGCTCGATTCAGTCGCCGTTGATGACCACGTCGCCGGTGATCATGCCCACGTTCTCGCGGCCCAGCACGTCCACCAGGTCGAAGAATTTTCGCTCACCAGCGCCTTAATGGGCGCGGTGTAGTAGGCGCGCTCGCCGGCGCACAGCGCCATGAAGCAGAGTCCCAGCGCCACCAGGCTCTTGCCCGAGCCGGTCGGGGTGCCCAGCACCACGTGCGAGCCCAGCGCCAGGTCCATGAGGGCCTCCTCCTGGTGGTCCCACAGCTCGATGCCGCGGGCCGCGCACCAGTCCAGATAGCGCTCGAGCGCCTCGTCGGCGGGCAGGGGGAAGTCGTCATCGTCGGCATAGGGCGCCATCAGGGCGAGCGAGGCGTAGGCAAAGGGATCGTCGAGGGCCTCGCGGAGGGCGGCGGTGTCAGTCATGGGCATCCTTCTGGTCGTTTGGTGTCGGCACCATCATAGGCCAGGCGGCGACGCCGCGGCGGCAAGGGCGAGGCGGGATGCCGCGCGCATGGCTGCTATGCTGGAGGCGCCAGAGTCACCTCGCGACGGGGAGGCACCATGCCAGCGACGGACGTCAGCTCAACGCAGCCCTCCGACCTCGAGCGGCTGCTCGCGGAGCCCTACTGGGTCATCGACCTGCTTCCCGCGCAGGTCCCCGCCGACTCGCCCGGCCAGTTCTTTGGAGTCGAGCGGCACCTCCTCGCCAGCCCCTGGCACCGGAGGCTCCGCCGCAGCTTTGCCGAGGTGCTGCTCAAGCTCAATTGCTACCACGACCTCGTGGTCTACCGCGGGGAGCGCCCGCGCGGACGGGCCAACCCCAGCCCGCGGAAGCTCGAGCGGTGGGTGCGCGCCAACCGCGAGACGCTCGCCATCCACCTCACGTCGGCCGACGCCCTCGTCACGATCGACACGGACGCCACCAACATGACGCTCTACCACCCCTCGCCTGCGCTCCTGGAGCTGGTGCGGGCCGTCGCCGCCGCGAGCGGGCTCTTCGTGTGGCAGCCCTGACCCCGCCGGGTGCGGTGCGGCCGCCTGCGCTCCCGCGCGGCGGCCGCAGGGTCCCTACTCGCCGGCAACCGCGGCACGCAGCTCGTCCACGCGGTTGGTCGCCTCCCAGGTGAAGTCGGGGTCGTTGCGGCCAAAGTGCCCGTAGGCGGCCGTCTTCTCAAAGATGGGCCGACGCAGGCGCAGGTCGCGGATGATGGCGCCCGGACGCAGGTCAAACACCGTGCGCACGGCGTCGGTGATGACGTCCTCCCCCACCGTGGCCGTCCCAAAGGTGTCGACCATCACCGAGAGCGGGTGGCTCACGCCGATGGCGTAGGCCAGCTGCACCTCGCAGCGCCGCGCCAGGCCGGCGGCCACGACGTTCTTGGCCACCCAGCGCGCGGCATAGGCGGCGGAGCGGTCCACCTTGGTGCAGTCCTTGCCGCTGAAGGCGCCGCCGCCATGACGGCCCATGCCGCCGTAGGTGTCCACCACGATCTTGCGGCCCGTGAGGCCGGTGTCGCCCATGGGGCCGCCCACCACAAAGCGGCCGGTGGGGTTCACGTAGATCTCGGCGTTGTCCCAGGCGATGCCGGCCTGGTCGAGCACCGGCCCGATCACCAGCTCGACCATGGCGCTGCGGATGACGCCCATGTCCTCGACGGTGGGGTCGTGCTGGGTGGAGACGACCACCGCGGTGACCTCCACCGGCTCGTCGTCCTCGTAGCGCACCGTCACCTGGGTCTTGCCGTCGGGGCGCAGGTAGGGCAGCGTGCCGCTCTTGCGCACCTGCGCGAGCCGCAGCGCCATGTTCTGGGCGAGGTAGGCGGGCATGGGCATGAGGGTGTCGGTCTCGTCGGACGCATAGCCGAACATCATGCCCTGGTCGCCGGCGCCGATGAGGTCGAGCGGGTCGGTGGTTCGGCCGGCCTGCGTGTCGTAGCTCTGGTCCACGCCCTGCGCGATGTCGGGGCTCTGCTCGTGGATCATGTTGATGACGCCGCAGGTCTCGCAGTCAAAGCCAAACTTGGCGCGGTCGTAGCCGATGCGGCGCACGGTGTCGCGGGCGATCTTCTGCACGTCCACGTAGGCCTGCGTGCGGATCTCGCCCGCCACGATGATGGTGCCGGTGGTCACGAAGGTCTCGCAGGCGCAGCGCACGTTGTCCACGCACGCGGGCACGCCGGTGGGTGAGATGTAGCCCTCGGCCTCAAGCCGGGCCTCCTTGGCCAGGATGGCGTCGAGGATGGCGTCGGAGATCTGGTCGCACATCTTGTCGGGATGGCCTTCGGTCACCGACTCCGAGGTAAAGAGATAGTTGCGTCCTGCCATGGGTCTCCCCTTTCTGCCCGCATTGCGGGCGTTGAGGGGGCATGAAAAAGCCCCCGTGCCATCAGGGGGCTCACAGTTGGCGCTTGAGAACTCCCCCGTCTTCCAGGCCACCTGTTCTGGCCTGCCGAGATTTGGCACCGTTCCTCCCCCATGGAGTTGGTTGCCGGAGCGTCATCGGGCTCGGTCCCTCGGCTCTATGCGCCCTCGCGGACGCCTCTTGACGAGCTGTCCCTAGGGTATGCGATGACAGTCGGGATGGCAAGCCCATGGAACAGCGCTCCGGCGGCATCTGCCCTCCCTTGCCCCAGATTGCCAAGACTGTCGGTAAACACGACATAATCGCTGGTTTGTATAATGAAACGACCTCTAGCCACGGATACCGTTGGTGCGGAGACAATCCCCTAGAGATACGAGGCGCCGACCCATGGCAATACTCGACCAGCTCAAGGCAAAGGCAATCACCACTGCAGTGGACATGGCAATCGACCTGCTCTACGAGGACTTCGACGGAGGCCTTCCCAAGGTTCGTTCCGCACTCAACAGGTTCGTAGGCTCGGGTGACGAGACCAACGACGAGCAGTTGCGTCTCTTCAACATGGTGATGGACTACCTCGAGACACCGGGCAACAACTGGCGACGGCTCGTTCAGAACGTCATCGCCAATGTCGACCGCGACGTGACGCGAACCTTCGTCATCAACTTTTTCGTGAACTCCGTCACCATCGGTGGGCCGCGCCAGCGCGAGGTACGCGAGAAATACCAGTGCAACAGCCCCTGGGCCATCCTCATGGATCCCACCACGGCATGCAACCTGCACTGCACCGGCTGCTGGGCAGCCAACTACACCGACAAGAAGCAGAAGTCGCTCACCTATGACGAACTCGACTCCATCGTCACACAGGGCAAGGACCTCGGAACCTACATCTATCTCTACACAGGCGGGGAGCCCATGCTGCGCAAGAAGGACATCATCCGCCTCTGCGAGAGACATCCCGACTGCTTCTTCTCGGCGTTCACCAACGGGACCCTCATAGACGAGAAGTTCGCCGACGAGATGCTGCGAGTGAAGAACTTCATGCCTGCCTTCTCGATCGAGGGCTTCAGAGAGGCAACCGACGCCCGTCGTGGCGAGGGGACCTTCGACAAGGTGGTGCGCGCCATGGACCTGCTCCGCGAGCGCAGGCTGCCTTTTGGTGCCTCCATCTGCTATACCAGCCAGAACTATGAGAGCGTCACCAGCGACGAGTTCGTTCGGTTCCTCGTGGACAAGGGCACGCTCTTCGCATGGATCTTCACGTACATGCCGGTTGGCCAGGGCGCGCCCGTCGAGCTCCTGGCAACGCCCGAGCAGCGTGCGGGCATGTGGCACAAGGTTCGCGAGAACTGGCGCAAGAACGAGCCCATCTTCTTCGCCGACTTCTGGAACGACGGCGAATACACCGGCGGCTGCATCGCCGGCGCCCGTCGCTATCTGCACATCAACGCGGGTGGCGACCTCGAGCCCTGCGCGTTCATCCACTATTCCGACGCCAACGTACGCGAGAAGAGCCTACTCGAATGCTACCAAAGCAAGTTCTTCAAGAGCTACCGCGCCAACCAGCCGTTCAACGAGAACATGCTGCGCCCGTGCCCGCTGCTAGACAACCCTGGAAAGCTCTCCCAGATGGTGCACGAGACCGGCGCGGTCTCGACCGACTACACCCATCCCGAAGACGTGGACGAGCTCGAGGCAAAGACCCGAGAGGTTGCCGCCGCATGGGCCGAGGCCAGCGAGTCCCTGTGGGCGCTCTCACCCAAGAAGGCGCTCTCGGACAGACTCGTTGCCGAAGGCAAGTCCCCGACCGACTGGGTAAAACCATAGGGACGCACGCGCTGCGCCATGCCGTTAGCCACATGGGCCACGACGTTCGAGTGGAGACCAGATGTCCAGTTCTGCCATCACCAAGCGCGCAATAGCCTCAGCGTTCGAGGAGCTCCTCGAGGTCACCCCGCTCGAGCAGATAACCGTATCGGCTATCGCCGAACGGACAGGGATCAACCGCCAGACGTTCTACTACCACTTTCATGACATCCACGAACTGATCATTTGGATCTACCGGAACGGAATCGAACAGGCGCTCAGCTCTACCGAATCGTCCGGCGACATGCACACCGCCCTCCTCGCATGCCTTCGAGGACTCAAGGCCAAGCGCGACTTTGTCGTGCGCACCGCGCACGGCTTCGGCACCCCCTATGCCTATCGGTTCGCATACGATGAGGTAACCCCGATGGTAAGACGCCGAACTCATCCTACGAGCTCCACGGTTAGATCGTAACTGCATGCGTCCCCCACGAAAGGTCAGTGCCATGAACTGCGTCGTAATGAGCGACTCCACCTGTGACTTCTCTGCCCCCCAGGCCAAGCTTGAGGGCGTCCGCATCATACCCTTCCACTACGAGGACGCGGCAGGCCGACTCAGGGGGGACGACGACCTCTTCACCTCTCTGGGCGCACACGAATTCTACGACCTCATCCGCTCGGGGGCGCAGCTCTTCACCTCGCAGCCCTCGCAGCTCGAGTTCGAGGAAGCCTTCACGGAGGTTCTCGATGCAGGCGACGAGGCCGTGCTCTTCTGCATCTCAAGCGGCATATCTGGCGGCTACGAGGGGGCCCTCATGGCGCTCTCGCGCGTGGAGCAGGAGCACCCCGAGGCGGCCGGCCGCATCCACGTGGTCAACACCTACCTCGCCTCCACTCCCATGCACCTGCTCGTGCACGAGGCCTGCAGGAAGCGGGACGAGGGCCTTTCGGCCGCCCAGATCGCCGACTGGGCAAGGGAGGCGCGCTGGTCTGCCCAGACGCTCTTCATGGTCGACAACCTCGCGTCTCTGCACCGAGGCGGGCGCGTCCCCAAGACGGTTGCCGTCGCGGGCGACAAGCTCAACGTAAAGCCGCTCCTCACCTTCTCGCTCACGGGAGAGCTGGGCATCGTCGGCGTGGCTCGAGGCCGCAAGAAGGGTCTTGCCAAGCTCGTGGACTACTTCAGGCGGGGCTGCGCCAAGGACGGAGGCAATCTGGTGGTGGCCATCGGTGACGCCGATGCGCGCGAAGACGGCAACGCCCTTGCCGAGCGCATCAAGGAGCAGTTTCCTGGGGCGCGCACCCTGCGCTCGACCATTGGCCCCACCATAGGATGCCATGTGGGACCAGGCATGGTGTCGTGTTGCTTCTGGGGAGAGGATCGCCGCAGCGCATAGGGGTTGCCGCGAAACACGCGGCGCACCCACGATAACGAGTCGACCACTGTGAAGGCGCGTCCAAGGGGAGTGGGTCGCCCCGCACACCCCTACGCCATGACCCCCTGCGTCACCAGGTCCATGAGCTCGGTCGAGAAGGCCGGCGCATCGAAGGCATCGCCCTGTTCGCGAATTCGCCTGAAGGCGGCGAAGAGGAACGCTCCGCAAACGGCAGACGAGAAGAGCCGCAGGTCGACCCCCTCACGCACCTCCCCGGCGGCACGGGCGCGCTCGAGCTGGCCCTCGACGATGGACGAGATTCCGTCGATGCGCGTCTCGAGGCGCTCGATGGCCCCAGTCGTCCCCGCCAGCTCGGTCGCGAGGGCGACGATGACCGTGCCACCGCGCTTTGAGGGCGCCCGCAGGCTCGAGGCGCAGCGCTGCGACCTGCTGCGAGACCGCACGCACTGCGTCAACAGGCTCAGGGCGCTGCTGCTCGAGTCGAACCCGGCCTTCGAGCGCGAGCTGGACTGCGAGGCGGCGTGGGCGCTCTCGCTCATGTCGCGCATCGGCGGCCCGTGGCAGATGCTGGACGCCGGGAGGCGCAGGTACGCGGCGCTCACGCGGGACGCGCCGAGAGGCGCGGCAGACAGGCTCTGGGCCACGCTCCGGGCCGCGACCAGGCCTACGGAGCCGCAGGTCAGGGCCGAGGCGACCCTCGTCAGGATGCTCGCATCGAGGATCGCGGAGGACACCGCCCTCATCGCCGAGCTCGCAGCCCTCGTGGAGGCCGAGGTGGGCGGCGACGAGACGTACCAGTGCCTGCTCACGGTGCCCGGCGTCGGCCCCAGGACCGCCGCGCAGCTCGTCCTCTCCGTGGACATCTCCGACTTCGAGGACCACGACCACCTGGCCAGCTACTGCGGCCTCGTGCCCAGGAACCGCCAGTCGGGGACCTCGCCCGACTCGGTGTCGTCCTCGAGGCAGGGCAACAAGCAGCTCAAGACCTGCTCATATTCAGCTGCTCGTGCCTGGCGCGCGGCTCAGGCTACTACCGGGAGTACTACGAGCGCTGCCGCGACAGGGGCATGCCCTACAAGGCCGCGATGAAGGCCGTGGCGCGCAAGCGCCTCAAGGTGATATACGCGGTCATGCGGGACGTCAGGCCCTACGTCGCCTGACGCAAGTCCTAGGGGCGGCGACGAGAGGGCCCCCCAGGAGGAGGGCCCGCTTCGGCATGTCGGGACGTCATGCGATCTGCTGCGTGCTGAGGGGTTGACAAAACTATAGGAACACCCCCCTCGCACTCCGTCTGTGCCTTCCCTAGCTTGCCATGGAAGCGTGCTCTGATTGCTCCTGTGCCTCTATCCTTGCCGCGCGCTCGTGGGCGGCCTCCCCGGCGATGACGTCCTGGCCGCCTTCGGGATGCAGCTCGTTCCAAAGCCGCTCCGCCTCAGCCTCCCAGCCCCGCGCGTACGGCGTCGTGCGCTCGCAGAGGCTCTCGGCGCTCTCGGGGGCCACGTAGTCCGTCGCGTGCGCCCCTGACTCGCGCACCATCTGCGGAAGCACCTCGGGGTTCTCAAGCATGGGGCACGGACGCAGGTGGTTCTCGTTCCACGGGTAGTGATCGTGATAGGCCTGGAAGAGCGGTTGCCTCAGGCAGTCGAGCAGGCTCTGCTCCTTGATGTTGGCACCCGAATAATGGATGAACACGCACGGCTCGACGTCGCCACGCGCGTTGATGTGACAGTACGCGCGTCCGCCGGCGATGCAGCCAGCCACGAACTCGCCGTCATTCTGGAAGTCCATAGCAAAGATGGGCTTCCCGCCCTCAAAGCCACGCACCTCGCGCAGCCTGTGCAGCATGTACTCGCGCTGCTCGTAGGTGGGCATGAGGTCGGCGCTCGCCCCGTCTCCCACGGGCATGTAGTGGAAGTACCACGCCCAGCGGCATCCCTTCTCAACCAGAAGGTCAAAGAACTCGTCCGAGGATACAAGCTCGGTGTTGTCGCGCGTGTAGCATGTTGACGTGCCAAAGAGAAGCCCGTAGGAGCGCATGAGGTCGAAGGCGCGCATCACCTCCTCGAACGATCCGTCCCCACGACGGCCGTCGTTGACCTCGGGCTCGTAGCTCTCCAGCGAGACCGAGAACACGATGTTCCCAAGCCGCGCGACCTCCCGGCAGAACTCCTCGTCGACGAGGCTCGCGTTGGTGAAGATGTTGAACTCGCAGTCCCTATGTGCCTCGGCGAGGCGAAGCACGTCACGCTTGCGCACCAACGGCTCCCCGCCCGTCAGCATGTAGAAATGGCAGCCGAGCTCCGCGCCCTGGGTCACGAGACGGTCCATGTCCTCGTACGTCAGGTTGAGCGAGTTGCCGTAATCCGCTGCCCAGCAGCCGACGCAGTGCTTGTTGCATGCGCTTGTCGGGTCAAAAAGGATGATCCAAGGGACGTTGCAGTTGTAGCGGTCGGCATTCACCATCGTCGTGCGCAGCCCCCTGAACGCCGACTCGTAGCCTGCGTTCAGCAAGAACGTGCGCAGCACGTTAGGGTCGCTCTTGTCGATGACGTCAAACAGCCACTGCTGCCACTTGGACCCTGGATGCAAGGCGGCGCGTACGCCGTCAACGGAGTTGGGAACGGTATCTTCTAGCAATGGCTCAACCAAGTCGATGAGCCTCCCGATGGCCTTGTCTCGATTTGACCCCGCGATGCTCCTCATGACTTGATTGATGGCAATTTCGAACGTCTTGCGTTCAGCAGCATGGGCAATAGTCGATTGCATGTGCCTCTCCTCTCGCCAGGCTTTATGGCTCACGAGAGAGGTTATTGCCACTCAACCACGGTGCATACTGTCCAACAGCCTAGTGGTGTCTAGTTTTTCGACACTCTTACCTACTTGTATAACGCCGTCGGAATACGTCTCTGAGGTTTGGGTATGCTTCTCATAAGGAGGAACCGCCATGTCCAAAGCCGACCTGACAAAACGTGCCCTGTCCGAGGCGCTCTCTGAGCAGTTGAAGGAAAAGCCCTTCGAGCAGATCACCGTGACCGATATCGCCCGCAAAGCCGGCCTGAACCGACAGACGTTCTACTACCACTTCCGCGATCTGTACGATCTCATCGCGTTTTCCGTCAAGCAGCGCATCCATGCCATCCTTCCCGACATGGAAAGTACGGAGGACTGGGAGTTTGACCTCGTGACGGTTCTCACGGCACTCCGCGAAGAGCGGGACTCTGTTTACAAGCTCGAGCACTCCCTCGACCAAGGGTACGTGAAGCGCTTCATGAGGGAGCACATCAGCGATCTAGTGGGCTCGTTCATCATGCGGACGCAGTCAGAGGAGCGCCTCACCGAGGAAGATTGCCGACTCATCGCCCAGTTCTTTGGCGCCGGCCTCATCGACATCCTGGACAGCTGGGTGGACGAGGGCATGCTTGAACCGCCAGAGCACCTCGTGCAGCGCCTTTCGCTGTTCTTGACAGACAGCATCGAGACGGCGGTAGCCCGTCTCGCAGAAGCCCATTCGGCACCTCTTACCTGAGCGATAGCGTCAGAAACCTACAGCTCCTCGGCGAGGTAGCGGCCCGTGACGCTCTCTGGGCAGGCAGCCACGTCTTCCGGCACGCCCGCGCAGACGATGCGGCCGCCCTCCTCGCCGCCGCCCGGTCCCATGTCGATGACCCAATCCGCGTTGGCAATCATGTCCAGATCATGCTCGATGACCACCACCGTCGCACCGTTCTCCACAAGGTCCTGCAGCACGCCGATGAGCACCTCAACGTCCAGCGGATGAAGACCGATGGTGGGCTCGTCAAAGACGAAGAGCACGTCGTCCTGGCGGCGACCAATCTCGCTCGCCAGCTTCAGGCGCTGCGCCTCGCCGCCCGAGAGCGCGGGCGTAGCCTCCCCCAGCGTGAGGTACCCAAGGCCAAGGGTATGCAGGATCTGCAGCTTGGCCGCCACCTTCTTGAGGCGTTGCAGACGAGAGAGTGCCTGATCAACCGTCATGGCCATCAGCTCGGGCAGGCTCACGTAGTCGCCCTTCTCGCCCGTGCTCGTCCGCAGCGTGTGACGCTTGATCTACGCCACCATGTTCGGCGGCATCCCCACCGCAGAGGTGGACGCGCTCGGCCGCTACTGGGACGCGCTCCCGGGATTGCGCGAAGAGCTGTTCGAGAAGGTGAACGGTGCGAGCTTGCGCCTCAAATGCCGTGACGTGGCCACCGCAGTGACGGAGTCCCAGTCCGTCGTGGCGTGGAGGGAGCTGTTCGCCTCGC
>CACZCK010000017.1 GCA_902779675.1 uncultured Coriobacteriaceae bacterium
GCCAGCTGACATTATGTTGGGAAGGCGGGCCGTTGTGCGAACGTCACCTGCGCCTACGGCCCGCTTCCCAACATAACCGTGGCACCTGCATAATTGCCTTTATGTGGGTTCTTGCATAAGGGGAACACGCACCTCGATACTAGCAACACGCCAACCAGGCACCAACGGCACCCGACCTGCCAAGAGGCGGGGCACCGCAAGCGCGATGCCCCGCCATCACTCGTGCTGAGCAGCCAACACCCCTAGTGGATGTCAGCGTCTACCATGTCCTTGAACTTTGCCAGCTCCTCCGGGTCCATCGAGAAGCCGTGCTCGGGCAGCGGGTAACCACCGGTCTTGACGTCGTTGATGAACTCGCCGTAGGCCTTGACCGCGATCTGCGGGAGGTTGGCGTACTGCTTGGCGTGGACGGTCGCGGGCGGGACGATGCCCAGCAGGTCCCAGACCACCATCTCGGAGCCGTCGCAGGGGGCGCCTGCTGCCACGCCCACCACGGGCACGGTGAGCTTCTCGGCGATGGTCTGCGCGACCTCTGCGGGCACGAGCTCGATGGTCATGCCCTTCATGCCGCACTCCTGATACTCGTAGGCGGTGCGATAGACCTTGTAGGCCTCGTCGGCGGTCTTGGCAATGCGCTTGTAGCCACCGATGTTGCCGGTCTGCCAGCCGGAGAGGGCGCCCACATGGCCAAAGATAGGCACGTGGTTGTCGGAGAGGAACTGCAGCTTGTCGTTGGTGATACCCATGATGAGGATGGAGTCCGCCTGGTCGGCCATGAGCTTCGTGGTGGTCTCAAGCGCGCTCTTGTTGTCGGCCACGGTGAAGGTCTCGCACACGATGTTGAAGTGGGCGTTGGGGGCCATCTTGCGCACCTGGCGCACGTGGCTCTGGAGGTTGGCGGAGCGCTCGATTGCGTTCTCGCCGGGGGCGACGAAGCGGATGATGTCGACGCCAGCGGCCTCAGCCCAAGCGCTGAACAGCGGATCGAGGTTGCCCGGTCCCACCATGACGATCTTCTCGCCCTTGTTCTTCATCTGCTGGAGATGCCAGATGGTCTTGCGACCTTTGTGCATGAGGCTGGTCTCGACCTTCTGCTGCTTCTGCTCTGCCATGGTAATGCTCCTTTCGCGATGATACGCTCTTTGCGCCATGTGGCGCGTGATGCCTAACTGGACTGCAGCGTCTATGCCTGTGGGCCGGGGATGCAGCCCTCGACGGTGGTGGAGAAGGGCTTGAGCTGTGCGTTGAGCAACGCGCCTCCGTTCACGTCGACCGTCGCGCCATTCATGAAGTCGGAAGCGGACGTGCAGAGCACGTACACCATGAGGGCCACCTGATCGGGGTTCATGGCCAGCGGCACGTTCTCGGACGGCCATCCCATGACCTCCTGCTTGAAGGCGGCGTACTCGGGTCCATACGCACCGCCGTTGGCGCGACCCTCAAAGAAGACGCCACGGGAGAGCATGCCACCCGGGGCGACGCAATTCACGTTGATGCCGTACTGCTTGAGCTCCGCCGCGGCACCAGTAGTGAGGGCACAGACGCCCGCCTTTGCAGCCTGGTAGTAGGTGTTCATGCCCACGCAACGCGGGCCCTCGCCCAAGTGTGCAGCGGAGGAGATGAAGACGATCTTACCGTGGGTCTTGTTGGCGACCATGTTGCGGGCGACTGCCTGGCCCATGAAGAAGGAGCCCTTGAGGTCGACATCGAGGACGCGGTCGTAGGTGGCTTCAGTCACATCGAGGTATGCCTGCTCGTCCCACCCGGCAGCGGAGGTGACGAGAATGTCGACGTTGCCAAAGACCTTGACGGTCTCGTCGACCAGCGCATAGCACGCATCAACAGAGCTCACGTCTGTCGAGCAGAACGCGGCCTCATACCCCTTCTCGGCAAGCGCCGCCACGGCAGCGTCGCCGCGAGCCTGACTTCGACTGGCAATCATGACCTTGGCGCCCGCCTCTGCAAGACGCGCTGCAATGTTGAAGCCAAGGCCCGTGGCACCACCCGTGACGATGGCCACCTTGCCCTTGAGGTTGGTGAGCGCCTCCCCCAACGGCGTGCACTGCGCAAGCGTCATGCTCGCAAGCTTCTCGGGATCGGGCATCTGACGAGCTTGATCTGCCATATGGACCCTCCTTAGGTCGCAACCTTTTCCCAGCTACGTGGCTTGATGGAAAGATACGACCCAAGAAGGTGCAAGGCACTAATCACGATTGATTAGAGAGCACCTCTCCCCTTCCGCGAACGGCAGCTGCAGACAGCTTAGCGAGCAGCTCTGCCTCACTGGACACACCCAGTTTGCGGTGAATGTTCGAAACGTGCTTGTACACGGTCCGTCGCGAGATGCCCAGAGATTCGGCGATGGTTTTGGGTGTCTCGCCGCGCATGAGCATGGTGCATAGCTGCCGCTCGCGTTCGGTGAGCGCGATGCCGCTCGCCATGAGCGAGATGGTGTCACCGAGGGGTGCCGGTGGCTCCACGAAGAGCTTGCGGTACATGTTGTCCAAGTGCGTTGCCACCAGCGAGAGCAGGGCGCGCTCATCGGCGTTGAAATCGACTGGGCGCGTGCGGTCGATGCAGAAGAGCGCCCGCATGGAGCCCTCGTGGTCAAAGAGCTGGAACCCCGTGCAGTAGGTCAGGCCGAGCGGACCCGCATACTCACGGTAGAACTTGGTGTCGTGTGGCTCTTTTGACCAGTCCAGCACGATGATCTCTTGGCGCCTCACGCGCATGCCTTGAGGGAGCGACGTTTTGTCCGCAGAAAGCTTGAGCTTCTTCGCTTCGAAGGCGGCGCGCTTCGTAGCCGAGTAACGCCCGTCGTCCACGTCGCTGTAGTACTCGTGATAGATTCTGGTGGTCTCCTTCTTGATACCTAGGAGGTACTCGTCAAACACGTTGCCTTGGCCGTCATAGAGGTAGACGCGTCCCTGATCGAAGGAGACCACCTTGCCCAGGCGCTCGAGCGCATTGACGCAGAAGGGCACTGGCTCGTCAAAAGCCCCCACCTGCAACAGAAACTCGCTCAGCTTGGCCCATTGTGCCTGCGACGGCATGGCTACCTCCCTTGTGCGCTTCCTCATCCATAGCATACTTTGGCGGAAAGGCAATACGCACAGGTGAGCAGGTAGGATACCGCAACCGTTCCGCCAAAAGGCAAAAGGGCGGCGCGCCCACACTGGACGCGCCGCCCTGCTGGAAGGCAGGATGTGACGGTGCTTACGCCTCGAACTCGTCCATCATCTTGTTGAACTTCTCGAGCTCCTCGGGATCCATGTGGTAGCCATGCTTGTCCTCGGGGTAGTCGCCATCGCGCACGAGATCGGCCCAGTCGGCGTAGGCCTCGCAGAGGAACGGCAGCAGCTCGGCGGTGCAGACGGCATGCGACGCCGGCTTGGGCATGACGCCGAAGGTGTCCATGTCGACCATCTCGGAGCCGTCGCAGGGGGCGCCACCGGCGATGGAGATGACGGGCACGCGCAGGGTCTCGGCGATCTTCTGGGAGACTTCCATCGGCGTGAGCTCGATGGTCATGGCGCCCATGCCGTTCTCCTGGTACTCGTAGCCCCACTTGAAGATCTTGAAGGCGTCCTCGGCGGTCTTGCCGACGCGCTTGTAGCCGGTGGCGTTGGTCTGCCAGCCGGAGATGGCGCCGATGTGGCCGAAGGTCGGGACGTAGTTGTCGCTCATGTGCTTGAGGACCTCGTTGGTGATGCCCATGGGCAGCATCGAGTCAGCGCCGTCGAAGACGTACTCGGCGCCCCAGCGCACCGCGTTCTCCTTGGTGGCGTAGGTGCTGACGGGCATGTAGAAGTTGATGTGGATGATGGAGGTGTACTCGCGGAACTTGCGGATGGTGAGGCCGGCGAGCTTCTCCTCCATGTCGAAGTCGATGCTGGTGCGCAGCGAGAGCATGTTGGGGATGCGGCAGATGTCGCAGCCGACCATCTCGGCGGCCATCGCGAAGAAGGGGCCGAGCTCGGCGGGGCACATCTGGACGAGCTTCTCGCCAGCGTCCTTCTGCTTCTGCAGGTAGGCGAGGTTCTTGCGGGTGCGGTGATGGGTGGACATAGTGATGTTGGCGGTCTTCTCTGCCATGATGGCTCCTTTCAGATCAAGTGTGCGGCAAAGGGACAGGTGGCCAGCGGAAACTGACCACCTGCAAGCTATTCGTTACTCGGCATCGAGGGCGTCCAGGCGGGCGATGATCTCCTGGACGGTCTCCTTGGGCAGGCCCACCTGCGGGAACTTGAGCAGGGTCTTCATCTTCATGCCGGCGACGGGGCCGAGCTCGGGGTTGCTCACAAAGCCGGGAACGTACTCGTCGATGATGGCGACGGCGCGCTCGTCCTCGAGGATCTCACGGAGCTTGCTCTTGCTGCTGATGGCCATGGTGGTTCCCTTCTCTTGCTAGCTATGCTTGCCTTCTCCCGCTTGCGCGGGTCAATACCGGTGTTGAGATGCATACCCTAGGCGTGCAGGCCGCCCTCCATCGTGTAGCTCCAGGGCTTCTCCTGGAAGGAGAGGCCGGCACCGCCGCAAACGTCGACGACGCTGCCGTACATGAAGTCAGAGACGTGTGTGCACATGGTGGCGATCATGCGAGCCATGTCGTCCGGCGTCGCCGCAACTGGTGCATCCGCGAGCGTCATCTGGTCGTGCTGCCACTCGGCACCGTACTTCTCCACGGTCTCGATGCAGTTGGCGATGGCGCCAGGGGTGACCATGCCACCAGGTGCGACGCAGTTGACGTTGATGCCGTACTGCTTGAGCTCCTTTGCAATGCCGCGAGTCATACCGATGACGCCAGCCTTCGCCGCGTTGTACGGGGTCATCATGGCGAGCTTGGCCATGTCCTGGCCCTTGTAGGCAACGGAGGCAATGGTGACGACCTTGCCACCGTGCTTGGCGCGCACCATGGAGCGGGCACAGGCCTGCACGAGGAAGTACTGGCCCTTCATGTCGGTGTCGACGATGTCGTCGTAGAGCGCCTCGTCCATGTCGAGGAAGGCGCGGGCCTGCCAGGTGGCAGCCACGGGCACGCAGATGTCGACGGGACCAAAGGTCTCCTCGGCAAACCTCACGAGCTCCTCGGAGGCCGCAACGTCACGTGTGTCGTAGGGGTGGTAGACGACGTTCTCGCGCCCGAGGTCCTCGAGCGCCTCGGTCGCCATCTCGCCCCACTCCTCGGAGCGCGCGCCAAAGACAACCTTGGCGCCAAGCTCAGCCAGGCGGTTGACCACGAAGAGGGCGAGACCCACCGAGCCCGAGACGACCGCCACCTTGCCACTGAGGTCCATGAGCTCGGAGAACGGCTCCACATCCTCCAGGCTGTCGGATGACATGTCAAACAGATCCTCTTTGTCCATAGGGGGCTTCCTTTCCTCGAAAGGGCTCGTGACCTTGAGAAAAGTATGGTCCCGTGCCGTTCGCCGGGTTATGGGCAAGAGTGGGTATAGCTCATACCTAAAACTTGGTATTTGCGCAGGTCAGCGGCGGTATTTTCGAACAAGCGTCAAATGGCTCGCGCACATGGTCTCTCCCCCATGCGCAAGCCCCGACCTTTCGCGCAAAAGGGGTACTCCCCCATGCGCGAAGGCTTTACTGCGAGCAGGCCCAGTCGCGGATCTTGCGCTCGCGCACGTCGCGTTCGAGGAAGGTGAGGTCTTTGCCAAAGAAGCGCTTGACCTCGTCGAGGGTGGAGTTCTGGCGCGCGGCGATGGCCTCGCCTTCGGCAAGCAGCTCCTCGGGCGTCACCGTGACGTCCAGCTTCCGCGTGAGGTCCTTGAGCACGAGCGGCTCCTTGGCCTCAAAGAGGGCGGCCTCCACAAGGGCGTCCTTCTGCCCCTCGAGCTCCATCTCGGGAAACGGATGCGACTCGGCGCCCGTCATCTGGGCGTAGATCATGCGGTGCTTCATGTCGGCACGGACGCGGTAGAGCTCCTCCTCCACGTCCTCCTGTGCGACCTCGACGTCATAGGCGAGCACGTAGGCGCGCCACCTCTCCTCGCTATAGCTCATCGCGCGCCTCCCACATGAAACGCCTCGGCAAGACTCGGCGCCTCGCCCTTCACCGGCGTGACGCCCGCCTCGCTGACCAGTAGGGTCTCGGCCACCGAGAACGCAGCCTCCACTGCGGTGCGCGTCACGCGAACCGGGTCGATGATGCCCTCCTCGAACATGTCGACATAGCGGTCGCGCGACGCGTCATAGCCGGTGCCGTCGGCCGCCTCGCGCAGGCGCTCGGCAACCACGCGCCCGTTGGCCCCCGCATTGGCCGCGATGCGCAGCAGCGGGGCTTGGCAGGCCTCGATGGCAAGCCGCGCGCCGGTGCGCTCGTCGCCCTCCAGTCCATCGGCCAGCTCCTCGAGCGCTGGCACCACCGAGAGCAGCGCGACGCCGCCACCGGCCACCACTCCCTCCTCAAAGGCCGCACGCGCCGCGTTGACGGCATCCTCCACGCGCATCTTGCGCTCCCATTGCTCGGTCTCGGTGACGCCGCCCACGGCAATCGTGGCAACACCCGAGACGAACGACGCCAGCCGCTCCGCATGGCGCTTGCGGTTGAACTCGTACTCGGTGTTTTCGGCGCGATAGCGAAGCTCGGCCACGCGCCTTTCGACCGCCTCGGGGTCACCGTGTCCGCCCGAGATAATGGTGCGTTTGCGCGAGACCTTGACGCGGTCGGCCTCGCCCAGCATCTCGCGCGTGACGTCACGGATTGAGAGGCCCATCTCCTCGCTCACGAACATGCCGCCCGTCTGTACGGCAATGTCGTCCAGGCGCCACTGCCTGCCCTCGCCATAGGCGGGGGCCTGCACACAGGCAACGTTCATGTCGCCTTCGAGCTTGTTGCGCATGACCAACGCGAGCGCGTCGCCCTCTATGCCGTCGCAGATCACCAGGATGTCGCGTCCGTCCTCCGCCGCGCAGATGAGAGCGGGAATGATGTCCTGCGCGTTCTCGAACTTCTTGTCGCAAATGAGGATGTAGGGCTCCTCCAGGATTGCCTCGCCAGTACGGGTGTCGGTCGCCATGTGCGGGGAGATCAGTCCGCGGTCGAAGACGATGCCCTCGTCTACGGTGAGCGTGGTCTCCATGCGTTGCGAGTCGTCGACGTTGACCACACCCTCGAGCCCCACGCGGTAGATGGCCTCCCCCACCATGGCACCGAGCGCCTCGTCCTGGCAGGAGATGGTGGCCACGTGAGCTATGTCCTCCTCGGTCGTCACGGGGACGGCCGATGCCACGAGCCCACCCACAGCCAGCTCGCCGGCCCTCTTGATGCCCCGGCGCAGCGCCAGCGGGTCGGCCCCGGCGGCTATGTTGCGGAAGGCCTCCTGCAGCAGTGCCTGCGCAAGCACGATCGCCGTCGTGGTGCCGTCGCCCGCCTCGTCGTTGGCCTTGACCGCCGCCTCCTTCATGAGCTGCGCGCCCATGTTCTTGACCGGGTCGGCGAACGAGATCTCCTTGGCGATGGTCACACCGTCGTTGGTGATGAGCACCGGTGCTCCCGCCTGCGCCCGATCTCCGTAGTCGGCCCCATGAAGGTTGGCCTTCTGATGCATGGCCACATTGCGGCCCTTGGGTCCCAGCGTGGCGCTCACGGCGTCCGCGAGCTCGTCGACGCCTTCGAGCAGAGCCTGGCGAGCCGCCTCGCCTTGGATGATTGCCATAGAATCCCTTTCGTCCTACTTGCCCAGAAGCTTGACCAGCAGCTCCTGCTTGTTGTCCACGCCTAGCTTACGATAGATGTGCGCGATGTGCTTGTTGGCCGTGCCCAGCGAGATGTGCAGCTCGCGTGCGATATAGACCGGTTTGATACCCTGGCAGAGCAGGTCGAGCACCTCACGCTCCCGCGGCGTGAGGTCGCCTGCGCCAGCGGCACCGTCCCACATGCGCACCTGTCCGGTCGGTCGCACGAAGAGGTTCTTGTAGAGGTTGCTCAGGTGAGCCGTCAGCAGCCGTATCACCTCTACCTCGCGGGCCGTGAACACGTTGTCGTTCAGGCGGTCCAGGCAGAAGATGGTCGCCGGGGCACCCTTGAGGTCAAAGAGGGTGAACGAGAGGCTCTGCGAGAGGCCACGGGGCTTGATGTAGTTGTCCATGAAGTCGTCGTGGATCCAGTCGATGTCATGCCAGTCGATGAGGTCTACGTACCCCCTGCCCTCGATCTCGAAAGCGTCACTGGTCAGGCTGAAGTCGTCGGTGACTGACTTGGAGTAGTAGTTGAGATACATCTGCGACCAGCGCTCGGGAAATCCCACGAAGTGCTTGCGCACGATCTTGCGGTTGCCGTCGAGCATCAGGCAGAGCGCCTGGTCGTAGGGAACGAGGTCGCGAATCTGCTCGACGACCTTTCTGCAGAAGCGATACGGCTCATGCTCGGATCCGCAGGCGAGCAAGTACTCGCTGCACTCCTCCCATGGTATAGACGGCCCCTTGCCCACAGTTGCCTCCGATGCCCGCTACCGAAGAAGACAACGCCATTGTTGCAGCAGATGGGCAAAAGTAAGATACCTATTCTTGACCATATGCATACCCAATCCTGCCCGATTGCCGATTAGGAACGCGATCTTCTAGAACGTCGCTGCCCACGAGGGACGGCTGATCGCCCCACGCGACCAGCCATGCAATCGGGTATGCTTAGTCTCATCAAGGTTGCAAGTTTGGAGAGGTGCTCGAGCAATGAGCGGGCTTAGCAACCAGCAGCGTCATATGCATGACACAACCTAGACCGAGGAGCACCTCATGAGTACCGAATCCCAGAGTCCGGACATGCGCCCATCCCCCGACCCGCAGCCTTCGCTCTGGACGCGCGACTTCACGCTCATCACCCTTGCGACCATCTTGGGCGCCGCTGGCGCGATCGCCGGCGACTTCGCACTCTCGTTCTTCGTCTTCGACGAGACAGGCTCCACGCTTGCCTCGGCCCTCGTCATCGCCATTCAGCTCGTGCCACACATACTGGTGCCGCTCGCCGTATCCCCCATCATGGACCGCCTGCCACGCAAGGCCTTCCTGATCGCGGGTGACATGGCCTGCGGCATAGCCTATGCCGCGCTGGGCGTCTGGCTCGCCTTTGCCGGCTTCTCCTACGTTGGCTACCTTGCAATCTCGCTCATGCTCGCCTGCCTGGGAGCCGTGGACGAACTCGCGTGGACCAGCATCTACCCCGAGGTCATTCCCCAGAGCGCCGAGCAAAAGGGCTATGCCGTCTCGGGCATGCTCTACACCACGCTCGCCATCGTCATGATGCCCTTTGCCGCCGTACTGCTCGACACCATCGGCGTCCCTCGGCTGTTGATGGCGCAGGGGGCGCTCGCCATCGCGGCTGCCCTCATCGAGAGCCTCGTACACGTGGAGGAGCACGAGCGCGAACGCTCCGAGCAGGAGGGCTTCGCGCAGTGGCTGGCCGACATTACCGAGACCGTCAGCTGGCTCAAAGACGAGCGCGGCATGCGCGGCCTGTTTGGCTACATGGCCGTGTCGAACGGTCTCTACACGGGCTTCTCCCCCATCCTCATCGCGTTTTTCCGCACCACGCCCGGCCTCTCAGCGGCGATGTACGCGTTCTACTCGGTCGCGGAGTTCGTGGGTCGCACCATCGGCAGCACCATACAGTACCAAGTCGAGATTCCTCGCGAGAGGCGCTTTGGCCTGTGCTTTTTGGTGTACGTGGTCTACGACCTCATGGATGCCTGCCTGTTGTGGCTGCCCTACCCACTCATGCTGGCCAACCGCGCAACCGTCGGGTTCCTTGGCGCCAACAGCCTGGTGCTGCGCGAGTCTGCCATGCAGCGCTACATCCCCGAGCGCATGCGCTCGCGGGTCAACGCCTTCTCGGGCATCTACATCGCTGCGGCATGCTGCGCCTTCTCGCTGTTGGTGGGAGCGCTCGGCGAGGTGCTGGACTATCGCGTCTGTGTGACTCTTTGCGGCATCACCGGAATCCTGGCCAGTCTCTTCTTTGTCTGGCATCGCCGCACCGACGTGCGACGTGTGTTCGAGACGGCTGAGTAGGGTCGCCGGCCTGCTGTCAGTTGGTACCCGAGAGCGAAGTGAACCCGTTGCCGAAGGCCTCGTGGATCTTGCTCACGATGATGGTCGCAGACGGGTCGATGTCCGCCACGATGCGACGCAGGTAGGTCATCTCCGAGCGGGTGAGTACCACAAGGAGAACGGGGCGCTCCTTGCCCGTATAGCCGCCGCGCGCAAGCAGCTCGGTGCAACCTCGGTCGAGGTCTGAGAAGACGTGGGCCTTCACCTCGTCGTGCCGGTCCGAGATCACATAGGCGGCGCGCTGCGTGTTGAAGCCGTCGATGACCATGTCGAGCACGCGCGTGCCCAGATACATCGCAATTGTTGCATAAAGTGCATTCTCTATGCCAAACACCGGGACCGAGACCGCGATGACAGCCGCATCGGCCACCAGCGAGGCCATGCCTGTCGAAAGCGAGGTGTGTGCCGCCGTTATCTGCGCGACGATGTCGGTCCCGCCCGTGTTGCCGCCCGCCCGAAAGACCAGGCCTAGACCCAAGCCGCACACCACGCCGCCCCACAGGGCGCAAAGGAGCATGTCGCCGTTGCCCAGCACGGGCAGCACGGGCGCCAATGCATCGGTCGCCACCGACGAGACCACAATCCCCAGTATGCATCGCGCCGCATAGCGGGCGCCACCCTCACGCAAGACCGCACCCATGAGCAGGACGTTCATGGCGAGGACCTGCATGCCGACCGGGATGACGGGCAGCGAGGCGCGTCGCAGCAGCTCGGCGATGACGGTAGCGAGGCCCGATGCCCCACCTGCCGCGATTCCGTTGGGTATCTCGAAGCAGTCGAGCCCGACCGCAAAGAGTATCGACCCCACGATGATGTACACCGTGTCCATGATGAGACCTCTTCGCAGCACCGTTTGCACCATGACTCCCCCAAACCACTACGGCAACTGTCTGCGCCATACTCCACCAGCAAAGCGTCAATTACAATATTTCTCACATCTTATACACGCATGGGCGTTTCGTCCCAGAGCGCAAGACGCGCAGTTCGCTCCAGAGGCAGCGTGCCGCACCATCTGTTACAATTCCGCCGTACATACAACGGGTGAGCACCTACCGCAGCCAGGCTAACCGCCTGGCTGCTTTCGTTTGGAGGGATCTCATGCTCGCATACTGGTGGCCCATCGTCCTGGTCGTCACGTCAAACACGCTCTATCAGGAGTAGCGCCTATCGTCGCGTATACGGTCATCCCAGAGCCAACATGCCTGGCTGGATTCCCTACTCTTCGCCGCTGATCAGCATACGCAGCGCCTCCTGCGCCGAATGCTCGAAGAGCGAGGGATTCCGCCAGTGCGTGACAAGCTCGCGCGGTGGCTCGCGATAGGTGAGCATGCGAGGCATGCCATCGGGTGTCCACACGGCCCGCAACGGGTTCAGTCTGGGATCGAGCGCACGGGCGACCATCTTTGGGTCATCCGTACGGGCGAGCAGCGTGCCCACGCCGATCGTGCAGCCATCCCTAGCCACCGCCGGCATTCGTGCAAGCGCGACCATTGTTCCCAAGTCGTTGACGTAGAGGACGAGACGTTCGCCGAACCGCTCGCTCAGATGTGGCACGGCAGCCATCAGCTCCTCGAGGTCATCCTCGGACAGCGGGGGAACAAGAAGGCCCCACGGACCCGCCCCGTCCGCATTGCCCGCCATAAGGAGCCCCAAGGCCTGACGATAGGAGTCGCGGTCTGTCTGACTGCCCAGCATTGCGACGACGCGAGCCCACTCTGGCTCCTCGACGGGTTGGATCGATGAGCGCTGCTGGATGGTGTCCCCGTAGTAGCAGGCGCAGGGATCGTCGAAGGTCTTCCGATACAGCCGCGCACGGGCATCGTCGGAGCCAAGCCCTTCGGCCGTGCGCAAAAAGCGCAAGGCGTGCAGCCGCTCGTCGAGCGAGCGTCCACGTCCCCCCAGCTTGGCAACACCTACGCCCGCACGCTCGTATCGAGGGAGGAAGCATGCGGCGCAGGGATAGGGTTCGAGGTAGGTGCATGCGCGGCCTAGGCAGGCATGCGTCTGGTAGGTGGTGTCGAAGGTGTAGAGCGGCGGGGCGTCATCCGCACCTTCGGGTGCCTCGCGCGTCGGATAGGTCACTCCATGGCGATGCCGACAGTAGCCGTCGACCCACGGGCACTTGTCGAAGAAGGCCATGCACTCGGCTTCCATGCCCGGGACGGCACCAATCAGGCGAGCAGCCTCGTCAGCGCCCACGAAACGCGGCAGCACCACGCGCGAGATGCCCAGGCGTTGGTAGGCCAACAGCGTCTGGACGTTCTGCGCCACCGCGAGCAGGGAGAGGCAGCGCCTGAGGCCCGTACCAGACCGCAGGCGCCAGAACAGGCCAAGGTCGCTGGCAATGATGCCCGTACCGCCCATTGCCTCGAAGCGTCGGCACAACCAGACGAGACGATCCAGCTGAGGCTCGGTATAGCGCGCGTTGAGGGCGAGCCAGACTGGCAATCCGTGGACTCTGGCCCCCTCCACGCAGCGTCCCAGATCCTCGAGCGTCGCGAAGTTGGCCGCGCCTTGCCTGCGCGAGGCGCTGTCATGGTCCCCATAGCGTTTGACCCACCATGCGTCCTGGTAGCCACAGTACAGCTCGTCGGCACCGGCAGACGCAAGAACGCCAACCTCGTCTGCCGCGTTGACTGGAACGGCGTACCTCATGACATCACCTGCTCGAACAACTGGTACGAGCGCTCGTTGACCTCCGTGAGCTCCTGATGGAGGCGCCTCAACCTCTCATCGTCCCCAGTAAGGAATGCCACGGCGGCCTCATAGGGTTCGGCGATGGCGGCAGCCGTCCATGCGGACGCAAGGCCTTCCGAAGCGCCGAGCAGGCGCTGATAGCGCTCCTCTTCCTCCGGTCCCATGCGCTGGAACCCCCATCCGTCGCAGTTGTCGCCATAGAGCTCGCACCCAGCGAACACGATAAGGCGGCTGAGCGCCACACGATGGCTGTAGATGCCCAGGCGCCGCAGCTCCCGTACCTCGGCAAGGGCCCCTTCAACCGTCTGGTCAGCGTGCCAGAGGATGTAACCGGCTTGCACGCTGATGCCCGCCTCCGCAAGTGATGCCAGAACATCGGGCAGGGCCCTCACGTCGTAGGGCTTGTGCCAGCGGCGCAGCGTCCGCGAATCGAGCGACTCCACCCCCACGAAGATGCGCGTCAGGCCTGCCCGGTGCAGGCGCTTGAGACGCAGGGACAAATCAGGCTGGCCGATGAGCGAAGCCAGGCGCATCTCCAGCGCAAAGGCCACGCGCAGGCACCGCCGTTCGAGGAGCGCGGCAAGGGTCTCGACACGCGAGAGCGGGCCAAAGTCGTCATCCACGAAGTTGAAGACCGGTGGCAGACCAGCGGCTTCGAGGTGCGCCGCCTCGTGCGCCATCTCGTCGACGACAAGGGACAGGTCGCGCGGCTGCCAACGCCCAAGCCCCGCGGGCAGCCCCGGGGTGGCGCAGAACGCACAGCGTCCCGGGCACCCGCGTGACGTCTGCAGGTTGACGGCGCAGCCCAGCGCAGCGTAGCGGACGACGTCAGGGCGAAACGCCGGCGCCCACTCGTCGGGAGCCAGCGGCTCGGACGAAGCCGACGACCTGCCCGTCACCACCTCCAGCAGGGCCCGCTCCCCTTCACCCGCAAGGAGGCCGACCACCGAGGGCAGGCGCACTCGCGCCTCATCCATGCTGGTCGTCACGTACAGTCCGCCTGCCACGTAGCGGGCATGTGGCCACAGCGCGCGTGCCCTGCTGATGATGCGCAGAGCATCCGGGACGTCAGCCGAGGTCATGAGCGACAGGCCCACCACGTCCGGCGCAGCATCGCCAAAAGCCTCGCGGACATCCGACCAGAAGCTTCGCACGGACGCCCCGAGACGTCGCTCCCTCTGGTAGAGGCGATGGTCGAACACCCTGACATCGGTCACTCCATGGATGCGGAGGTATCCCGCCAAGCGCTCGATGCCCAGCGGCTCGGCAAGCTCGGGTTCGTCCCCCTCGCAGAGGGGACGTATCAGCAGCACGCGTGACAAGGACGCTCGTCTTCCGTCAGGCGCAGGCTACTCGGGATCCGGCGCAGCCCACGTGATGGGATAGCGCGCGAACACGCTGTCCAGTTCCGCCGCACTGACCTCGATCACTCCCGCATACGCGGTCAGCTCGTCATTGCCCAGATAACCCGTCTGCAGCGTGAGGCTCTGCGTCTCTCCCGATGGAATCTCCCCGCGCTCGAGGTGCCCGACCGACCCACTGCCGTTGACGGACCAGTTCCAGTCGGCATCCAGGGTCACGATCATCGTGGCGGCGGTTCTGTTGGTGACCTCGACTCCAACCTCGCGCTCCTCGCCCTTCTTGTCCTTGGTCAGACCGGTCACCCGTATCAGGCATAGATCGTTGTCGACGGCAACGAATGGCATCGAGCGCACAGGCTCCACCAGCGTCGGATCGGCCTCAAAACCGAGCTGGAGGCCCACCGCATAGAGATAGGCTCGCAAAGCGGTGACATCCGCGTCGTCCGGCAATGCCTGCTCCAGCTCCTCTGCCTCCTTCGCGAGGTCGTTGTAGGTCTGGAAGTCTGCGACAACCTGGGCAATCGCCTCATACTGAGCTTCCGTCTCGATTGCGTCGCTTGCCCCCTCTTCGGCTTCGGCGGCATCCGCCTCCGAGTCCTCCGCAGCCTCGGCATCCGCCTCATCGCCACCAGATCGCCGCGCCACGATCTCGTGCAGCTCGGTCTCTATGCGGTCCCAAAGCTTGTTGTACCGGTAGAAGCTTGCATAGTCGTCCTTGGGCTCGGCGCGCCGCCCGGCGGCATTCGACGGTGCGACCTTGGCCACGTCGTTCATCGCCTCCTCAACGTGCGAGGGCTTGAAGCCCATGGCGGCTCCGGCCGTTTGCACGTTGAGCAGGACGGCACCGTCCTTGGGGAAGAGGTAGACGCAGGTGAGCGCCTGGGTCAGCGCATCGGCGTCATCATTCTGCTGCAGGAGGGCGAGCGTCAGGTTGACGTTGGCCCCGTAATGCGTCGGATAGCCCTTCAGGATTCCCTCGTACAGCTCTTCTGCTTTCGCATACTCGCCGTCGCGGTAGGCCTTGTTCGCCTTCTTGAAGTTCTTGTTCGCAGCCTTGGCGAGGTCTGCCTCCTCAGAATCCTTCCCCTTCGACGACACGCGGTCGCGGCCCTTTTCCAAGGCTCGGTCGACGTAGGTCTTGAGCTTCCGCAGGTCTTCCGTCTCGTGGCCCTCGAAGGGCTGCTGAATCTCGAGCTGGTTGGCAGCGACCTCCTCGGGTTGCGTCGCTGCGCCGCAATGGCAGAGACCCAAGGCAAGCAGCGCCGCGACGCCGGCTGCCAGAACACGTCCTCGTATGCGCATGGCCCTCTCCCCTCTCAGTGAACGGGCACGCAGGCACAGGGGCTGCCGCAGCTCACCCACTGGCCGCCACCCGTGTTGCCCACGCACGAGCAGCTCTGATAACCGTCGCAGCTGCAGACGTTCTCGCAGCTGCAGACGCTGTCGCACGAGCAGACCGTGTGCGCCTCGCACGTGCAGACCGAGTTGCAGGTGCAGACGTGCTCGCAGGTGCAGACCGTGTGGGTGGTGAGCACCGTATCGCAGCTGCAGTACTCGCCCATCACATGGGTGGTGTACTCCTGCTCCTTCTCGTCATAGTCGTCCACGAAGTAGGTCTTCATGCCAGGCTTGAAGATGCTGTTGCCGTCGACGATGATCTCGATCTGTGGCTTGGGCAAGGCGCTGTCGCTGCCCTCCGTAAGTGCGCGGTCGTTGAAGGCGCTTGTCTCGTCAGCCATCGGTGGGCCTCCAATCTAGCTTCCGCTGGATCTGGTTGAGGGTGAGCGCGCGGCTGATTTGGCACCGCACGCTTCCATGATGCCGCTCGAGCGGAATGCCGTCGAGCACCTTGGCGGCGCAGTCGCCCGCACAGTGCCAGCGGCAGAAGCAGTCGTCGCAAAAGCGGATGTTGTGCACGTTGAGTTCGGACAGGGCGTCAAGCTTTTCCTGGTCGAAGACGAAATCGCCCAGGTCGTGGTCGAAGCGGCCAAAGAAGAAGCGCTCGGAACGGGGGTCACTGCGATAGCTCACCTCATAGCAGGCCGTCACGTCGCCGGTCGGCGTGACGGTGAAGCTGCCACTGCTGACCTTGCAGAAGGTGTCGACCAGCATGTCCTGCCGTGCGCCAGAGAACACGAGGCGCACGCCCATTTCCTGGGCGACCTCGAGCGCCTCCAGATAGCGCCGCACGAAGGCCTCGGAGCTGGGCATGACATTGCTCGAGGTGACGCAGCGGCCACATTCCCAGACGGGCTCGAGATGCAGCTGCTCCAAACCCGGGTACCGCTCTGCCACGAAGGCCACGATGTCGGACATGCGGTCGACCATGGCCGCTGTGACCGTCGTTCGGATGCCGAAGCCGACATGCGCCTCGGAGAGGCGTCGCATGGTGTGGTCGACACGCTCGAAGGACCCTCGCCCACCCGCCATCGGCCGGTTGGCGTCCTGAAACTCGGGCAGGCCGTCGAACGAGACGTTGACGGAGTTGAAGTTGGCCACCACGAAGTCGAGCTGCTCCTCGGAGAGCACCCCGTTGGTCGCCGCATTGAACACCGCGGGGACCCCGAGCTCCTCGGACACGTCCTGGCCATACCACACGATCTGTTGGATCAGGTCGTAGGCACAGAATGGCTCCCCGTTGCCGTGGATGGACACCAGGAAGTTGCGAATCGGCTCGCCCCTGTCGGCTCGTGCCTTGGCATTGCGTGCTATGAGATCGATGGCACGCTGCGCCACGCACAGGTCCATACGTGTGAGCGGCTCCCCGTTGCCACCACCCTCACCACCAAAGGCATAGCAGTAGCTGCAGCGCAGGTTGCAGTTGTTGGTGGGAAACAGCGTCACCTGCACGGGCTGGAACCCAACCGCATGCCGTGGGTAGGAGCGGTGCTTGAAGAATCCCCGCTCGCCCAGCGCCTCGACCACCGCACGCTCGTCGCCGCTCATTTCCTCGACCGTCGACGGGTCCCGCGCATAGGCGAGGGCGGCAGCTACAGCCGGAGCATTGGCGCGCGCCATGAGGTTGCCCAATGGCGCGTAGAGGATGGGGCCGCGCTCGTCGCACAGCACAAAGAGCTCGGGCGGAGCGCTCGGTTCGGAGGGGTCGACTGCTCTGGAATCCTGCTTGTCGGTCGCGCTCATGTGGGTATCTCCACGAGGTTGACCATGACCGTGTTCTGCAGATAGCCCGCCTGGCCAAGCGTGACGAAGAACGACGCGACGTCTGCAGGGTCGGCAGGCGTCTCCAGAGATGCTGCGAGGTCGTCGATGGTGCGGCTGCCATCCGCCATGCACATGAGCCGCGCACCCCGTTCGTCCACGTCAAAGAGGTGCGTGTTGCCGAACCAGCCACCCCATGTGCCCACATCGCCCTCAACGAGCTCGATACCCGCCTCCATCACGGGGCCATCGGCAATCTCTGGTGATGCCACCTCTGGTGTCACGAATCCGTTTCGTCCTCTATCGGGTGCCGTTGGCAGTTTGGCAAGACCACCAGCGGCGGCGAGGGCAATCAGCCCGAAGGCACCTCGCACGAACGTACGTCTCTCCATGTGTCCCCCTTATGCGAGAGAGCTCCTTGTAGCCATGCTACGGGCGCTCTGGTACAGGCGCATGGGTGGACTGTGCTTATCTGGCAATTGGTGACATGCCAGCAGCTAAACAAGCGCAATACCTGCGGTCATAGCCTTCCGACATGCTGTATGTCTCAGGCCCTCATGGCGCTCTTCCGCTCCACGCCTCTCGCATGTGTCAGGCAGGCACATGGCGGCAACGTGCGCATCTGCTACAATCCGACCGTACATAACACGGGTGAGCACCTACCGCAGCCAGGCTAACCGCCTGGCTGCTTTCATTTGGAGGGATCTCATGCTCGCATACTGGTGGCCCATCATCCTGGTCGTTACGTCAAACACGCTCTATCAGGTCTGCGCCAAGTCGCTGCCGGCAGACGTGCACCCCCTGGCGTCTGCCACCGTCACCTACCTGATCGGCGCGCTGGTCACCGTCATCCTGCTGCGCTTCCTCTCGCACGAGCAGAACCTGCTGCGCGAGTACACGCGCATCAACTGGACGTCGTTTGTCCTGGGCGTCTGCGTGGTCGGCCTGGAGGTGGGCATGCTCTACACCTACCGCGTGGGCTGGCCGGTGAGCACGGCGAGCGTCGTGCAGGCGGCCTTTTTGGCCGTAAGCCTGCTGGTGGTCAGCTCGCTGCTCTTCCACGAGCCCATCACGATGAACAAGGTCCTGGGCGTGGCCATCTGCCTGGTGGGGCTGTACTTCCTCAACAAGTAGCCTCGGCACAAAAAACACGCTGTTTGCGACAATCATTCGGCCCCTTGTTCTGAGAGCCCGAATAGCTGCCACGAACAGCGTGTATTTTACAACCAACCAGCGGGCCCCGACGCATCTGCGCCGGGGCCCTGTTCGTCTAGAACACCGGATGCGGAATGGTCTCGGTGTCGAAGCTCTCGTTGCGGCCTTCCTTGATGTAGGGGAACAGGCTCACGCGCGCCTTGATGCGCACCTGGTCGGTGCCCTTGTTACCCCAAAGGATCTCGACCTCAGTCCCCTCCTCCACCAGACCGTGGTCGATGGTGCCAATGGAGATCATCTGGCGCGTCTTGGACGAGAACATGCGGCCAGACGAGCAGCCCACAAACTGGTCGCCCACATACACCTCGTCGATGTGCAGCGTACCGTTGCCCAGCACGTAGTCGTAGTCGATGGGGTACTCGATGGGATCGACGCGACGCGTGGGGTCCATGCTCGCCCTCACGGCCTCGAGAATGGAGTCCACGTCCCAGATGAGCGTGCAGGCGGTGCGGTAGTTGCCCGCGAGCTCGGCCTCGACAGCCTCCTTGCCAATGAAGTCGTGGTCCATGCGCACCATCTTCTGCCAGCCGTTCTCCATGGGCGTGCGGTAAACGAGGTCGCTGTCGGCCGGCAGGGAGCCAGAGATGTTCCACTCGACGCCCGGAACGGGGAACGCATAGTGCTCGGTACCCTGGGGGATCGAGCCCTCGCAGTGGCACGAGACATAGGTCAGCTTGCCCAGCTGGCGGATGCCGTACGGCTCGCCCACGCGCAGGACCTCCTCGAGCACGTCCTGGCAGTCCTTGGTGAGGCCATGGATCTCGTAGCCCAGGGTGCCAGCCATGCCGGTGCGCAGCACGAAGACCTCGTGGCCCGCGATCTTCAGGCCCTGCTGCAGCCACATGAAGCCGAGGTCATGCAGGTCGGTGCGCGTGGCCTGCTCCACGACCTCGAGCGAGCGCGGGCCGCACATCTGGTAGAAGAAGTGGCTCTCTGTGCAGTCCTCGACCTCGAAGCTGAAGCGATCCTCAAAGAAGAGGTGGTTGAGGAGGCGCGGGTCGGGCAGGAACATGGAGTAGAAGGTGTCCTCGGAGAGGCGCATGAGGATGCCGTCCTGCATGATCTTGCCGTTGGGCTGCAGCACGATGACGTGGCGCGCCTTGCCCACGGGGAACTTCTTGAAGGTGTTGACGCTCGCCGCGGTCATGAGGTCCAGATACTCGATGCCCTTGACGAGGTAGTTCATCGCGGGGTTCAGGCCGCCGTGGATGTAGCAGGTGTCGTACCACGAGAGCTCCTCGTCGAGCCAGCCGGTGTAGGAGAACGGCTGGATGGGAAAGCGCCCGTCGTCGGACATGGGCAGGAAGACGCCCTCGTGGCTGGTGAACGTAGTGTTGTGCGGGATGCGGTTCTGCAGGTAGGGACTAGGCTTGAACTCGGGCGTTGCCATGACCTTCTCCTTCGCTCGGACGCTGGCGCGTCTGCTGGCTCCATAGTTCCATAATGGAGCCCGGGCGAGGAGGTGTCATCGGGCAAGGTCTCAGGCACAAGGCAAGCCGCTGTGACTTTGTCACATATCTACGTGCGCAGTTGGAGCATGCGGCGCATGCGCAGGCCCAGTGCGAGCGAGAAGCACGTCTCCCCGCTCTCCAGGTCCACGTCAAAGAGCTGTTGGATGCGTTCCAGACGCGCGTACATCGTGTTCTTGTGCACGCCCAGCATGCGCGCTGCGGCCTGCGCGTTGTTGGCGCAGCGCAGGTACGCGTCGAGCGTTTGCGCCAACTGGGTGCCCTCGGCCTGGTCGTGCGCCAGGATGCGCTGCACCACGGGGTCGGCGAACGCAGAGAGGTCCAGCGTAGAGCCTGCCTGCTGGAGGAAGTCGTCGATGCGCCAGTCGTCGTAGTCAGCCAAGACGGACGGATGGCCAGCTCGCCGTGCGAGCTCCATCGCAGAGCGCGCCTGTCGGTACGATTCGGCCATACCCGCTAGCTCGTCGAAGGCACCACCTGCGCCGATACGGATAGCCATGTTTGCAAAGCAGGCCTCGATGGCCTTGACGGGAACCGAGGGATGGCGCTCCAGGTCGAGCAGGACCACCAGCCTCCCATGGCGGATGACCATGGGCGAGGTGGGCAGGCAGCTCTCGAGCATGCTCTGCAGGAACGGGAAGACCACGCCAGAATGGCCCACGCCAAGCCCGATGACCAATACGCGCGTGCGTCGCGGCAGGCGCAGCTCGGCACCACGCGCCATGAGGTCGAGCTCGCTGGCCGTCGCCGCGCCGTCGATTGCGGCAGAGAGCACCTCAAGCAACGCCGACGACGCCTGGCTTCGCTCGCCTTGCCATGTCATCTCCAGCACGATTGCCTGGCAGAGCACCACGAGCAGCTCGCCATCGTGCTCTCCCAGGGGGTTGCGCTCGGCGATGGTCGCCATGCCGATGACCTCGTCGCGCGAACGGATGCGCGCGCCGATGAAGCGTCCTGGATAGAAGTCGAACTTGCCATACACCGGGGCATCGGCAGAAAAGACCTGATCGAAGATGCCGGCACGCCCCACGGCAAGGGCGTTCTCGGGCACCATCATCCCCGCGGGAAAGAACTCGTCCCAGAAGCTGCGGTCAGTGTCCTCGGCATGGCTCATGGCCATGACCTGGGCCGCAAGGTCGCAGACAAAGACGGGGTTGCCCAGCACGTCGGCACCAACGTCCACCAGATGACGCAATCCGCCGTGTGCGAGCAGCGCGTCCATGATGCGTGCCTTGCCCGTCTCGAAGTCCATGGAAGCCTCCCCCTGCCGTGGCAATGCTCCTGTGAACTTATCACATTCCTAGGGTCGTGGGCGTTATGCCAGACGGTGGATGGCGCACGACGCACGCCCTCCGCCGATGGCAAAATGCCCAAGGGCATGGCTGGCGGACTGGCCTCTGGCACGGTCGCGTTGGCAGCCAGCAGCGTCGCATGATGCTCACGGGCCCCGCACTGCTCGCGGGAGTCAAGTAGCCGCGAAAATACACGCTGTTTGCGACAGCTATTCGGACTCCCGAATCGAGAGTCCGAATAACAAAGCCAAACAGCGTGTTTTTGCGTAGCGAGACTTTACCAGATCAGAGGCTACAGTTTGAGCACGACCTCGATGCCCGGGTCGACGAGCTTGGCGAAGGTCTTGCCGTCATCACCCGACCCAGCGACCGTGCCGTAGTGCTCAGGGATGGCGACAGCGGGCCTCAGCGCATTGACGAAGGCGGCCGCCTCGCGCGCGTCCATGGTGTAGGTGCCTCCCGCGGGTACCAGCGCCACGTCGCAGGCGATCGTACGGTTCTCGGGCAGGTCGTCGGTGTCACCCGCCACGTAGACGCGCACACCGTCCACGTCAACCACATAGCCCAGCCAGCCGTTGCTCTCGGGGTGGAAGCGCTTGGTGCGGTTGTACGCTGGAACGGTCTCCACCTCGATGCCCGGCACCGGCATCGCATGCTCGTGCGGCGCGAGGAAGGCCGCATCCTCGTCGGCAAAGCCTGCCTTGATGAACTCGCCCATCGCGGATGTGGGCAGCACGAAGGCAGTGCGAGGCTTCCGTACCCGCGCGATGTCCTCGGGCGAGAAGTGATCGAAGTGGGTGTGCGTGACCAGAATCAGATCGGCGTCGTGGGGTTCCGTCGCAAATCCGTATGGATCGACGTAGATGACGGCCCCCTGCCTGCTCTCCAGGCGAATGGAACTGTGGGTGTTGATGGTGACGAAGCTGGTATTCATCTGGCGCCTCCCCCGGTCGTGCCCGCACGTGTTGCCCTCCAGTATCGCAGACCTCGAGACCCGTAGCGTTGAGCTCGCCGAAGGATCAGACCTAGCGGCGGAAGAGAATTCGCGCAGAAGGGGTACCCCCCTGTGCGCGAAGCGAAGAGCGGGGGTCCGGAACGACCCGGGCCCCCGCCGACTTGAATTGCTACGCCAAGCGTGCCGTTAGAAGCTGGTCCAGCCGCCGTCAACGTTGAGCTGGGCACCGTTGACGTAGTGCGCCTCGTCGGAGATGAGGTAGAGAATCGCGTTGGCGATGTCCTCGGGCCAACCAGTGATGTTGTTGCCATCCCAGTCCACGCCGAGCGCCACCGCGCCGCGCACGTTGTAGAGCTCGTTGCCCTCAAGGTCCATGATGTCGCGGTCGGGCCACTTCTCCATGGCGTTGCCGAGGATGTCTGTCACGCAGGCACCGGGATTGACCACGTTGGTGCGGACGTTGCGGAAGCGGTAGCTGTGCGCGAGGTTGCGTGCCAGGCCCAGCACCGCATGCTTGGACGTGATGTAGGCCGCACCGGCGGAGCTTCCTACCTGGCCACCCACACTGCCCACGATGACGATGTTAGCCGGAAGACCCTCGTGATCCCACAGGAGCGGCAGGCAGTCACGGCACATGCGGAAGCAGCTGTTGACGTTGACGTCCATCACGTAGTCGTAGAGCTCGTCGTCGGTCTTGTGCGCCGGGCACATGAGGTCGAGCACGCCGGCGATGTAGAGCAGGCTGTCGAGGGTACCGTACTTCTCGCGCACGATGTCGATAGCGCGCTGTCGCACGGTCGCGTCGCACACGTCGCCGCCCACGAAGTCGATCGTCCCGGGGCCATCCGTCAGTTCCTCGTCCTCGACGAGCTCCTCCCAGGCCTCCTCGTTGAGGTCCAACACCACCAGCTTGGCTCCCTGGCGATAGAGCGCGCACACCGTTGCCGCACCCATGCCGCAGGCACCGCCTACGACCAGGATGACCTTGCCTTCATTGGTAGACATGAGTTGTTCTCCTTATCTGGAAGAGCGTGCAGTTGCCGCGCCTAGCACCACTTGGGCTCGACGACCACGGCAGGGCTCGCGTTGCCACCGATGGTCACGCGCGTGCCGATTGGGCACTTGCGCGCGTCGACCACACCAAAGCCGATGTTCTTGTCCACGGTGTAGCCGTAGATGAAGGCCGGGGTGTAGCCCACAGGCACGCCACGCTTGTACACGATCTCCTTCTGGGCGATGTCCTCGTAGCTCTCGCGCTCGATCTCGAGGCCCACGAAGGCACGCCTCTCCCCCGCCTCGTGAGCCGCCGCCAGGGCCTCCTTGCCAAAGAAGTCCTTGTCCATGTGCACCGACCAGCCGAGGTTGGCCTCGTAGGGCGTGAGGCCCTTGTAGTCCTGGCGCAACGCCATGCCCTTCTCCATGGGAAGCGAGCGCACGTAGACCTCGAGCGTCGTCAGGCGCGGAGCGTCGAACGGGGCGGCAGCGGCAGCAATGGCCTCGGCAATCGCGGCCGAGTCCTTGCGTGCGCAGTAGAGCTCGAAGCCCAGCTCGCCCGTAAAGCCGCCGCGGTCCACCACGACGGCCGTCTGGCCCACGTGGCGCTCCACGATCTGGAAGCGCTTGAGGTCATCCACCGGCTCGTCAAGCAGCGCGGCCATCACCTTGCCAGAGTTGGGGCCCTGCACAGCGTACATGTCCCATGCCTGTGTGACGTCCTGGTACGTAACGTCAAACCCCTCGTTGTGCGCGTCAAACCAGCGCACGGCGTGCGGACCGTACAGCGTGGAGAGCCACCAGAGGCCGCCGCGGTTGAACGCCACCAGGTCGTCGATGATCTGGCCCTTCTCGTCGAGCATGGTGGTGTACTTGCCCCGACCCTCCGGCGTGCCGGCAATGCGGTTGACCAGCATCCAGTCGAGGAAGCGCTCGGCATCGGGGCCGCTTACCTCCACCAGGTCGTGCGTCCAACGGTACCAACCGGCGTTCTCGCGCACGGCCTTGGCCTCGGCGCGCGCGACCTCGTCATCCTTGAACAGCATGCGAACCACTCCCCTCTAGAGCGCGCGGTCGTCGACCTTGCGGCCCACGTTGATAATGTAATCGTCGTCGTCCTCGTCGATCCAGACCGACCACTCGGGGCTGACCAGCGTGTGGCAGGCGCCGTTCCACTGCGCCTCGTAACCCATGGTGATCTCCTCGAGCGGCGCCATCTCGAAGCGTCCCTCGAAGTCCTCCTGGCTCACGCGGATCTCGACGCCCTCCGCGTCGAACGCCTCCCACTCGTGCGGGACCAGCTGGCAACCCAGCATGGCGTCGATGTAGGCACCCATGACGCGCGGGTCGTTGTCGCCGATCTCGCGCGGGATGTCGAGCCAGTTGCGCAGGCCCTCACGGGCGAAGAAATCGACGAACGCGTTCTTGCCGGCGGTCGCGAACACGATGCGCAGGATGCGCTCGAACTCGTCGTCGTCCTCGGCCATGTCGCGGATCGCGATGAGCGGGAAGCTGATGGACCAGACCCAGCCCATCTGGGCGACCCAGTTGTACTGCCACTCGAGCGAGTTCTCCTCGCCGAAGGCCTGCACGTACTGGCCGTTGCGAAGACCCTGGGCATGACGCACGCGTCGCTCGGGCGGCGTGTCGTGCACGGGCTGCGTGGGCTGGCCACGATGGTCGAGCCACCCCTGGTGCTCGAGGTTGAAGTGGTCGAGGCGCTCGGCCACCACGCGGCAGTGCGGGTTGCCACAGCCTCGGGCCTCGCACATGTTGAGCTGCACGTCATTGGTGATGGCACCATGCTCGCCACCGGCGGCGATGTCGAAGTTGGCCGTGAACATGGCCGTGGTCATGTTGCACATCTCAGAGCCGACGATGTCCCACGGACAGGAGTCGAGCTCCTTCTCCACGCGGTTCTCGGTGAACTGGATCACACGGCCCGCCATGTCCTCGGCCTCGTCGCCGTAGTCGCCCCAGATGCCACCAATCCACGCCGCACGCTTCACAAGCTCGGGGATGTTCCACTCGTCATAGAACGCGTTGAGGTACTGGAAGAGCTCGTCCTCGCCGCCCGCGCACGCCGCACAGTTCATCATGTTGGCAATCTCGCAGATCTGTGAGGTGCGGTCCTCCCAGTCGTCATTGAGCAGACGCATCACCTGAAAGATGTTGGCCGAGAAGGCCGCGATGGTCCGCAGGCAGTAGCTGTACGCTTCCTTCTCGGGGATGATCTTGCCAAAGGCCGTCTCCACGCCCCTGTGCGTGGCGACATGCTTGAGCAGTGCCATGTCCTCTCCTTCCTCGGTTGCAGGCGCCATGCGCCTTTGGGCGACTATGCCCAACTCACACCATGCTCATCGTGCGCTGCCAAAGACGTCTTGCACAGGCGCAAGCTCGCAGAGCAATCTCACTCAAAGCCCTACGGCTTGTAGGGTGCACATACCCTTGCGGCAGCGCTCGGTACCACCGACCGTGTTGAGGGGACGTCCAGCTGCGTGCGGCCATACAATGCGAGGCATCGCGAGACCGGAGGGAATCATGCGTCTAACCATCAGCGCCGTCATCGACAACCTGCCTGCCAGCCTTTCGCCAAGGCTGACAGGCGTTCAAGACGAGCGAATCCTTGTGCAGCGTCCCGAGCTCTACGAGGGTGGCGAGCGCCCTTTCGTGTCGGGACACCTCTACGTGTTGAGGGCAGAGCGTCTTCCTGTCCACGCCCATGCAGAACGTGGGGCCGCCATCCTCTGCATTGGCAGCTCTGCGCGCTTGCGGCGCCTGCAGGACCGCTGTTGCGTAATCACCCTCGACGAGGCGGACTTCTTTGCCACCTTCAACGCCGTGCAACACGTCTTTGACACCTTTGACGCATGGGAGGACGACCTCAGGCGCATTCTGGACGAGGAGGGTGACGTCTCGCGCATGCTCACCCGCAGCGAAGACGTGCTGGGCAACGCGCTGCTTGCCATCGACGGTGACTTCAAGATCCTTGGTCTCTCAAGCCTTGCCCGACAGAATGCCGATCTCTCTGTAGGCGCCGATACCAGCCTGCCTCTGGCCACGTTCGACCAGTTCCTTGGCCAACACGCGCTCTCAACCGAGACGCGCGAGCCCTTTGTAATCGACATCTTGGGACAGCGCACTCTTAACTGCAACCTGCACAAAGGTTCGATCTATCGTGGCTGCGTGACGCTCATCTACGGCGAGCGCGGCGAGCGCGCATCGGACGTCTTTGTGCTCAAGGCACTTGCGCACATCATCAAACAGGCGCTCGAAGGCCTCGCCAGCACCCGGCCCAACGGACCAGGGTCGCTGCGGCAGGCAGTGGAAGACCTTGTCAACGGCCTGCCGCTTGACCAGGTATCCAAGGCGGCAGTCGAAAGCGCTACGGCCGAGCGCTCGTTCATCTGCATGCGCCTCAAGATGTCGAGCCGCATGGCAACGCTGCCTCTTGGCTACGTGCGCAACATGGTGGAGAGCACTTTCCCGCAGAGCCTCGTCTTCGAGCACCACGATAACTCGGTCGTCGCCTTCATCGACCTCGACCGCTTGCCTGAGGGGAACCCGACGGTCACGATCCGCTCTGCCATCGAGCCCTTTACCAGCGGAATGGACATGCGCGCCGGCCTCTCGGACCGCGTCGGCGACCTCATGCAGGCCCGCCTGTACTACCTGGAGGCCAACAGTGCCCTTGAGAACGGCTCTCTGCTTGGCCTAGCCGACCGACTGCACCAGTTTCAGGACCTTGCCCTGCAGGACATGGTCGTGAGCGCGCTGGGCGAAATACCGCTCGAACTCTGGTGCCCAGAGGGGCTGCGCCGCCTTATGGAGCACGATCGCACGTCAAGTACCAGCTATGTTGAGACGCTGCGCACCTATCTCTCCTGCAACATGGGCGCAACCCAAGCTGCCGCAAAGCTCTATGTGCATCGCAGCACCCTGCTCGAGCGCCTGACCCGCATCAGGCGCGAGCTCGACCTCGACCTCGACGACCCCGACACGCGCCTGCGGCTCGAGCTGCTTCTGAAGGCAATGCAGGTGCGTGACACGCTGATGGGCGTCGCGAGAAGGTAGGAGGCCCCAGTCGAACACGCCTAGCTCCAGACAAAAGCGGCCACCCCACATCGATGTGGGGTGGCCGAGAAAAGTCTGGCTGACTACTGTGACCTTGTCTTAGCCTTCGATGGCCTTCAGACGAGCATCGATCTCGTCCAGATGGTCGGCGAGCTCCTTGGCCTGCGGGAAGCTGGCCAGCTTGCGCAGGGTGAGCCCCATGACCATCTTCATCTGGGGATCGGTGGTAAAGCCAGGCGAGTACTCGGTGATGATAGCTGCAGCCTCGGCGTTTTTGGAGAGCTTCCTGCACTTGTCGTCAACGGAATAGCCCATGGTTTCCTCCTTATGGCGTGGCGCCCCTGCGGCGCTTTGACATGCACAGTGTGACACGAAGGGCTTGCGTCCCACACCCAATTGCTTGTGGGAATCAGGGAGAGCGCCCCCATCAATCTGTAGGGTTAGCCAAAACGAGGCTGGTCTCGACGCGTGCCCGCACGATGAGCCGCTCTCTGCCCCAGACGCCTCGAAGCGCTGGTAGCTTGCAGGCGCCTCGTAGGGCCACCAGATGAAGAAGAGGGAGCCCTTGCCGTGCAAGAGCCCCTCCGATGGTCAAACCGTCACCCTATCAAGCGGAACATGCCTATCAGTCGTAGCGCTCGTCAAAGACGCGCTTGGTCTTCTTCTCGCTGCGCGGCAGCACGCCCAGCTCCACGATCTTGACGAGCGGCGTGAAGCCGATGCGATGACGCACGCGACGCGCGATGCGACCACGCAGGTCCTCCCAGTCCACCGAGCCGTTGGTCTCCACGTAAATGCGCATGGTGTCGCGCCCGTCCAGGTGGCTCAGGCGAATCTGGTACTCGCTCGAGCACTCGGGGAAGGTCGCCAGGATCTCCTCGATCTGCGCGGGGAACACGTTGACGCCGTGGATCTTCATCATGTCGTCGGAGCGGCCGGTGATGGTGTCGATACGCGGATGCTCGTTGTGGCCGCAGTCGCAGTCGCCGGGGATGATGCGGCTGATGTCGTGCGTGCGGAAGCGAATGAGCGGTGCACCCTCTTTGACCAGCGTGGTGAGCACGATCTCGCCCCACTCGCCGTCGGGCAGGTTCTCGCCCGTCTTGGGGTCGATGATCTCGAGGAACACGAAGTCGCTCCACACGTGCATGCCATGGCTGTGCTGACAGCTGATGCCGATGCCCGGGCCGTAGACCTCGGTCAGGCCGTAGATGTCGTAGTACTCCACGCCCAGGGCGTCGATGATGCGCTGGCGGATCTTGTCTCCCGAACGCTCGGAGCCGGTAATGAGCTTCTTGAGGTGTATCTGGTCCTTGATGCCGCGGCGCTCGATCTCCTCGGCAAGCAGGAGCGCGTAGCTCGCCGTGGCGGTGAGCACCGTGGACTTCATATCGATCATGAACTGCAGTTGCTTCTCAGTATTGCCGGGGCCCATCGGAATGGCCATGGCGCCCAGGCGCTCGCAGCCAGCCTGGAAGCCAATGCCCGCAGTCCACAGGCCGTAGCCCGGGGTGATCTGCACGCGGTCCTCGGACGTCACGCCCGCGTACTCGTAGCAGCGGGCAAACTGGATGGCCCAGTCGTCCACGTCCTTCTGGGTGTAGGGCACGATGACGGGCGTGCCAGTGGTGCCGCTGGAGCTATGGATGCGCACGATCTCGCTCTCGGGCACGGCGGAGAGGCCTAGCGGGTAGGCTTCACGCAGGTCCTGCTTCTCCGAGAAGGGGAGCTTGTAGAAGTCCTCGATGGAGGAGACGCCGGTGATGCCGGCCTCGCGCAGGCGCTTTCCGTAGAAGTTGTCGGCGGCGAGCAGGCGCTGGACCTGCGTGTTGACCTGCTCAAGCTGCTTGTCGCTAATCTGCATGGATAGACCTTTCTCCACAGCCCATACAAGTGGGCCGGTCCTTGGTGTTTCTGCATGATAGCCCATGCATATGCGTGGCCACATCAGGGGCCCCAAGCCGTAACCGGCACGTCATGCGGGTCATCTAGCTCAGGCTCGCCGTGTACTTGAGCGCCTGCTCGTTGAGTTCCCACAGCTTGTTGGGAAGGAGGGTGTGGATGGCGGCAAGGAGGTCCTCCTCCGTGAGGCCCAGCTCGCCGGCGCGCGATGCGGCTCCCAACAGCACGACGTTGAGGCACTTGGCGCTCCCCAGCTCCGCGGCCGCCTGGTCGGCGTCCACCACCACGAGGTTAGCGACCTGCTCGCGCAGGTAGGCCATGATGGCCTCGTACTCGTAGGCGGGTCCTCCCGTCATGGCGCTCACGGGCACCACGGGGCGGGAGCTGACCACCACGCAGCCATCTGGCTTGAGGAAGGGTAGCTGACGCACGGCCTCGGCAGGCTCAAAGGCGATGATCAGGTCTGCCGTGCCGCGCGCCATGAGCGGGCTGGCGACGCCGTCGCCCAGGCGCACATGGCTGAACACGCTGCCGCCGCGCTGGGCCATGCCGATGGTCTCGGCGGTCTTGACGGCGACATTACGCCCCATGGCGGCGCTGGCGATGAGCTTGGAGGCCAGGATGGTACCTTGGCCACCCACGCCGCAGAGGATGATGTTGGTGCTCATCGGGCACCTCCCGCCTGTCCGAGGTCCATCGCGATGCGCTGGCCGCCGCCGATGGCGCCAAACGGGCACACCTGCTCGCAGAGCGTGCAGCCACAGCAGAGCGACTCGTCGATGACCACTTTTCCGTCACGCGGCACCAGACCCGGGCAGCCCAGCTGCTTGACGCAACGCTGACAGCCCACGCACTTGTCGGGATCGACGAAGCTGTGCGCCTGGGGCTTTGCCAGCACCACGCACGGGCTCTTGAAGATGATGGCCTTGACGCCGGGCTGCGCCGCCACGCGACGCACGGTCTCCACGGCGAGCTTGTGATCGAGCGGGTCGACCGTCTCCACGCAGGTCAGACCAATGGCGCGCAGGATAGCCTCGATGGAGACCTTCTCCACCACCTCGCCCATCATGGTGCGGCCGGTGCCTGGGTGGGGCTGATGTCCGGTCATGGCCGTGGTGGAGTTGTCCAGCACCACCAGCGTCATGTCGGCCTGGTTGTAGAAGGCGTTGATCGTGCCCGTGATGCCACTGGCAAAGAAGGTGGAGTCTCCCACGAAGGCGAAGCAGGTGGTGTCGGGCTCCACATGGAAGACGCCTTGGGCGATGTTGATGCCCGCACCCATGCAGAGGCAGGTGTCCACCATGTCGAGCGGCGCTGCGTTGCCCAGCGTGTAGCAGCCGATATCGCCGCAGTAGATGGTCTTCTTGCCCTTCATGGCCACCTTGACGGCATAGAAGCTGGCACGATGCGGGCAGCCCGCGCAGAGCACGGGCGGGCGCACGGGCAGCGTCGGGGCGTTGGCCGCAGGCGCAGAAGCCTCGGGCTCCTCGCCCAAAAAGGCGTCGATGGCTGCTGTCACGGACTCCACGGTATTCTCGCCCGAGGGGACGATGTCACCGGTCAGCTTACCGCGAATGTGCACGTCAAGGCCGTACTTGCCGCAGACGTAGGTCAGCTGGCGCTCGATGACCGGGTCGAGCTCCTCCACGCAGAGCACCTCGTCGAGCCCCTGCAGAAACTCCACGGCGCGACGCTCGGGGAAGGGGAACGGGGTGGCCACGCGCAGCACGCGCGGACGGGCGTCCTCGCGCAGGCCCTCGCGCACATAGGCGTAGTTGATGCCGTGGGTCGCAATGCCCAGGCGCCGACCCTCCCCCGCCTCGGGAAGGATGAGGTTGCGCTGGTAGTCGCTGAACTCATCCTGCAGCGCGGCGTTGCGCGCCTCGATCTTGGCATGGTTGACCACCGACAGGCGCGGGAAGATGACCCAACGCGACGGATCCTTGACGAAGCCCTCGGGACAGTTGTGGCGCCACTCGTCTGGAGATGCAACCTCTATCGCCTCGTAGCCATGGTCGACGCGCGTAGTGGCGCGGAAGAAGACCGGCGTTCCCAGGCGCTCGGAGAGCTCGAAGGCCTCCTGGACCATCTCGTAGGCCTCGGCAACTGACGACGGGTCGAAGCACGGCAGCTTGGAGAATTGCGCGAAGGTGCGCGTGTCCTGCTCGGTCTGCGACGAGATGGGACCCGGGTCGTCGGCGACCATGACCACCATGCCGCCCTTGACGCCAATGTACTCGAGGCTCATCAGCGGGTCGGAGGCCACGTTGAGGCCCACCTGCTTGCAGGTGACCATGGCACGGGCACCCGAGTAGGCGGCACCGGCAGCCACCTCCATGGCGGCCTTCTCGTTAATTGACCACTCGACGTAGACGTCATCGGTCTTGCGACGGGCAACCGTCTCCAGAACCTCCGTGGAGGGTGTGCCAGGATAGCCGGCAACCACGTTGACGCCCGCGGCAAGCGCCCCGAGCGCAATGGCCTCGTTGCCCATGAGGAATTCGGTATGCATGCAATCCCCCTGCTTATGCATTCGGGCCGCACCCCATGCGCGGCACCACCGACCTTAGCAGGTTTGATGGCCCCGTGGCGGTTTGTTCACAGAGGCGAGACATGGGTGCCCAGCAGGCCGCACCTGCCACAGGGGGTTCACCTGCCACAGGGGGGTTACCCCCTGTGGCAGGTGCGGACACCTTTTAGTTTGCAAGCTCGAAGCTCACGTCATCAAGGCTGGGGACGTGCAGAGCGATAAGTGCGCGAGCCTCGCGCTCCTGCTCGCCGCTCAGTTGGGCGTTAGTGGTGACGGTGGCCACGACACGCTGGTCCATCACATCGCCCGCCATGTCATAGGAGTCCTCCACGCCCACGCGGTACCCCACGAAGCCGGGCAACACGATGCGGAGCTCCTTGGTCACCTCCTCGGTGTCGTAGGGATCCGCCACCTCGAACACGGTCCCGTTCTCCTCGAGTGCGCTCTGAACCGTCTGGGACGAGAAATACAGGCAAGGTATCGCGAACACAGCCAGTGCAAGCACCAGACGACGGCGCAGCACGCGCGAGTCGTGGTCGGCCTCGGCAAGCTCCTCACTCGTCACGCGGCCGTCGCCGTCAAGGTCGCCCTTGAGGGGCATGCGAAGCCACACGAGCACCACGGTGGCCCCAAACGCGATGAATACCACGTTGACCAGGAACTCGTACAAAGCCGACAGCGCCTGCATGGCGTCCCCCAGCGCCAAACCATAGCCCGTCGAGCATAGGGGCGGCATGAGTGCCGTGGCCACCGCCACGCCGGCAAGCAATGTGGAGGGCTCCTGGCGCCGCGAGAGCCCCAGCGCGCCGGCGAACCCTCCCACTAGGGCGATGATGACGTCCCAGATGGTGGCGCTCGAGTTGGTGAGCAGCTCGGAGGTCTCCGTCGAAAGGGGCGAGAATGCGAAGTACAAGGTGGAGGTCACCAGGCAGATGCCCATCTGCAGCAGGAGGCCGCCCACGGCATGCCGAAGCACATGCATGTCCATGGAGGCCACGGCAAGCGCCATGGCCAGGGCGGAGCCCATGAGCGGGCAGACGAGCATCGCCCCGATGACGGCCTCGGTCGAGTTGATGTTGAGGCCGATCGAGGCGATGAGCATCGCCGAGATGAGCTGGCAGAGATGGATGCCGTCAACCCGCGCGGCGGAGATGATGCGCTCACGGATGGTCGCGTACTTGGCACGTCCCCGGCTCACGTCAAAGGCGTCTCGCAGGACCTCCCAGATGCGCTCCACCCTCATGGGAACTACTCCCCACAGAAGAGCTTGGTGGAGATGTAGCGCTCGCCGGTGTCGGGCAGAATCGTTACGACCGTCTTGCCGGGACCGAGCTCGCGCGCCATGCGCAGGGCGGCGACCACATTGGTGCCGCTGCTGATGCCACACATCAGGCCCTCCTCGCGCGCTAGGCGCCGGGCCATGGTAAGCGCCTCCTCGTCGGTCACCGTGACGATGCGGTTGTAGATGTCCTGGTCGAGGATCTCGGGCACGATGCCGTCTCCAATGCCCATCTGCAGGTGCGTCCCCACCTTACCGCCTGAGAGAATGGCCGCCTGGTCGGGCTCGACAGCCCAGATCTGCATGTTGGGATTGATGTGGCGCAGCACCAGACCAACGCCCGTGATGGTGCCACCCGTTCCGATGCCGCTGCAGAAGCCGTCGATCTCGCCGTCTACGTCAAACAGGATCTCGGCAGCGGTACCGAGGCGGTGCGCTGCCAGGTTGGTGCGATTCACGAACTGCTGCGGCACGTAGACCCGTGGGTCCTCCTCGGCCATGCGCAGCGCCATCTGGATGCACTCGTCAACGCAGGCGCCGATGTCGCCGTCATCGTGCACGAGCACGACCTCGGCGCCATAGTGCGTGACCAGCTTGCGGCGCTCGACGCTCACGCTGTCGGGCATGATGATGCGTGCGCGGTACCCCAGCACCGCCGCGACCAGTGCCAGACCGATACCCTGGTTGCCACTGGTGGGCTCCACGATGATGCTGTCGGGCTTGAGCAGGCCCAGCTCCTCTGCGGATCGAATCATGCGGGCGGCGGTACGCGTCTTGATGGAGCCTCCCACGTTGACCGCCTCGAACTTGACCAGAACGCGAGCCATGCCGGGCTCGACCACACGATTCAGGCGGATGAGCGGGGTGTGTCCAACCGCATCGAGTATGTTGTCGTAGACCATTGCCATCTCCGGGTCTTGATGTCTTGCCATTGGTGCATCCGTACCATAGTAGCGCCGGATGGCACCGATGTGCGCACTACGCCTGATAGAACTTGTGGGCGTTGGTTGCGGAGGCACCCCAGTCCTGGTCGTTGGGGCGCGGCATGTGGCCGCCACCCAGGATGTGGATGTGGAAGTGCTTGACGCTCTGGCTGGCGTCGTCACCAGTGTTGACCAAGATGCGGAAGCCGTTGGTCAACTTCTCCTGCGCCGCGATTGTCTTGACCACGCTGAAGCAGTGGCCCAGCGTAGCAGGCGGCACGTCGTCGGTGATGTCACGATAATGGTCCTTGGGGATGATGAGCACGTGCGTGGGCATCAGCGGCTCCATGTCGCGAAATGCGATGCACATGTCATCCTCGTAGACCTTGTTGGTGGGAATCTCTCCTGCCCCGATCTTGCAGAAGATGCAGTTGGGATCGGTCATGAACGCTCCTATCTCCTAGCGCCGACGGCGCGGGTGGTCGAAAGGACACTGTAGCACCCTATTGTTGTGCGCGCGTAAACGAGGGCGGGCCACGCTGACGTATTTCAAGCTGTGGATACTCTCCCCGGTGATTTGGGGAGTATCCCCAAATCACCGGGGACTCTCGCGCGCTGGGGATACTCCCCTTTGCGCGAAAATGAGGGAGGCCCCGGTGCGATGCCGAGGCCTCCCGAGTCAGCTCTGTTCCACGCAGCCTATGCCAGGTCGGCGGCCTGGGCGCGCAGCTGCTCGAGGCGCTGCTCGAGCTCGGCCTGCTGGGAGCGCTTCTTCTCGATGACCTCAGGCGCCGCCTTGGCCACGAAGCCCGGGTTGCCCAGCGTACGGGCCACACCAGCCAGCTCCTTCTCGGCCTTGGCGATCTCCTTCTCAAGGCGCTTGCCCTCGGCAGCGAGGTCGACGAGGCCACCCACGACCACAAAGACCTCAAGGCCGCCGTCCACGGCGCTCACGGCACCAGCGGGCTTATCCTGCTGCGCACCAAGAGCGAGCTGGTCCACGCGACCCACGTTGCAGATGAAGTCGCGCTGGCTCTCGAGCACTGCGGTGTCGTCGGCGCTGCAGCGCACGGCCACGTCGAGCTCGGTGCGCGGCGACAGGCGGTAGCGGGCACGGGTGGCGCGCACGATGGAGACCACGCGACGGGCCAGCTCGAAGTCATGCTCGGCCTGCTCGTTGACAAAGCCAGCCAGCTCCTCGGGCTTGGGCCATGCGGAGACCATCAGGAACTGCTGGTCATGCGCATCGAGACCGCTCGCGGGCAGGGCGTCCCACACGCTCTCGGTGACGAAGGGCATAACCGGGTGCAGCAAGCGCATGCTCACGTCGAGCACGTACACCAGGTTGCGCTGCACCTGCAGGCGCTCCTCGGCCGTGCCGTCCAGCAGGCGACCCTTGCACAGCTCGATGTACCAGTCGCAGACCTCGTTCCAGAAGAAGGCCTGGATGTCGCGGGCGTAGTCGCCCAGCTGATAGGTCTCGAGGGCCTCGGTGGCCGTGGCGACCATCTTGGCCAGGCGGCTGAGCATCCAGGCGTCCTCGGGCGTCTCGGCCTTGGGGGCACCAGGCTCGTAGCTCTCGAGGTTCATCTGCACGAAGCGGCTGGCGTTCCAGATCTTGGTCACGAAGCCGCGGGCCTGCTCGGTGCGCGGGCTGTCAATGAGCTCGTGGGTCTTCTTGTCGATGTTGGCGTCGAACTTGACGTCCTGGTTGTTGGTGATGAGCGTCAGCAGGTTGAAGCGCATGGCGTCGGCACCGTATTTGTTCATGAGGTCCATCGGGTCAACGCCGTTGCCCTTGGACTTGGACATGCGGCTGCCATCCTTGGCCAGAATCGTGGCATAGATGTACACGTCCTCGAACGGAATCTCGTCGCAGAAGTACAGCGAGCTCATGATCATGCGAGCAACCCACAGGGCGATGATGTCACGCGCGGTGACCAGCACCTTGGTGGGGTGATGGCCGACCATCTGCTCGGGATGATCGGGCCAGCCCTGCGTGGCAAAGGTCCACAGCTGGCTGGAGAACCAGGTGTCGAGGACGTCCTCCTCCTGGTGCACATGATGGCCACCGCAGTGCGGGCAGACATCCGTGTCCTCCATGAGGGCATCCTCCCAGCCGCAGTCCGCGCAGTGGAAGACCGGAATACGATGACCCCACCACAGCTGGCGGCTGATGCACCAGTCCTTGAGATTCTCCATCCAGGTGAGGTAGGTGTCGGTCCAACGGGCCGGATGGAAGGTGACCTCTCCGCTCTTGACGACCTGGATGGCGCGCTCCTTGAGCTTGTCGACGGCCACGAACCACTGCTCGGACAGCCACGGCTCCAGCGTGGAGTCGCAGCGGTAGCAGTGCATGACGGAGTGCTGGTGCTCGTCGACGTCGCCGAGCAGGCCATGCTCATCGAACCAGCGCACCACGGCCTCGCGGCACTCGTCGCGGTCCATGCCGGTGAACTCGCCGTAGCCCTCGACGACCACGGCGTGCTCGTCAAAGATGTTGATCTGCGGCAGATCGTGGGCCTGGCCCATGGCGTAGTCGTTGGGGTCGTGGGCGGGGGTCACCTTGACGAAGCCCGTGCCAAAGCCAGCGTCCACGTGCCAGTCGGAGAAGATGGGGATCTCGCGGTCGACGATGGGCAGCATGACGGTCTTGCCCACGAACTTGGCCTTGTCCGGATCCTGCGGGCTGACGGCGATGCCGGTGTCGCCGAGCATCGTCTCGGGACGCGTGGTAGCCACCTCGATGTACTCGATGCCGTCGACAGGCTCGGTGAGCGGGTAGCGCAGATGCCAGAGGTGGCCGGTCTCGTCGTGGTACTCGGCCTCGTCGTCGGAGATGGCGGTGCAGCAGCTCGGGCACCAGTTGACGATGCGCTTGCCGCGGTAGATGAGGCCGTCATGGTACCAGTCGCAGAAGACCTTGCGCACGGCCTTGGCGTAGTCGTCGTCCATCGTGAAGCGCTCGTCCTCGAAGTCGATCGAGCAGCCCATGCGCTTGATCTGGCTCACGATGGTGCCGCCGTACTCGCGGCGCCAGTCCCAGCACGCGTCCAAGAACTTCTCGCGGCCGATCTCGAGGCGGGAGATACCCTCCTCCTTGAGCTTCTTGTCGACCTTGGTCTGCGTGGCGATGCCAGCGTGGTCGGTGCCCAAGATCCAGCGGGTGGAGAAGCCGCGCATGCGGTAGAAGCGCGTTAGGGTGTCCTGGATGGTGTCGTCCATGGCGTGGCCCATGTGCAGGACGCCCGTCACGTTGGGCGGCGGAATGACGATGGTGCGGTCGCCTACGCCCTTGCTGCGTTGGTAGCAGCCAGCCTCCATCCATCGCTCGACGAGCTCGGGCTCCGCGGTTTGCGGGTCGTACTGCTTGGGCATCTCTTCCACAGTTGCACCTTTCTTGCAAAGTTGACATGCAAACAGACAGGATAGCACGTCAAGAGGTATAAGCTCTCCCATGACACAAGATGTGAACGTGGCTGCGCATGCGCTCCATGCTTGTCGCCGGTCCCCGGCGGCCCCGCATGCGGCGCGCCGGCCGACAGATTGCGATCGGAGTCCCATGCTTGCGGCATTGCTCACCATCCTGCTCATCAACCTCGCCCTGCGCGGAGTCGTGTGGTGCGTGCGCGCCTTCCTGCGCTGGCTGGACGAGGGCCCTCAGCTGCGGCACCTGGTGGACGAGGGATACCTACCGCAGAACCGAGTGGAGAGTGCCGAGGCGGCAGAGATCCGACAGTTTGCGGACGCCTGTGACGAGTGGCGGCACGAGATGCGTCTGGGGAGGCGCACGCGCGCCGACCGGCCTCGCCTCACGCTCGAACAGCGGCGCGTGGTGCGCGACCTCGAGAGGCAGGCTCGTGCCGCCTACTTGGACAACATGACCCTCAGCTGGTTCCACATCGTGAGCGTCTTCGTCGTGGCAAGCTTCCTGGGCCTCATCATCGAGCAGGTGTACAGCTTTGTGGTGAACGGAGCCACCGAGAGCCGCGTAGGGCTGGTGTGGGGGCCGTTCTCCCCGCTCTACGGCTTCGGCGCGGTCTTTCTCACGATCATCTGCTGGCAGCTGCGGCGACGCAACGCCGGTAACCTCGCCGTATTCGTGACTGGCATGGTGGTGGGGGGACTGTTGGAGCAGGTGACGGGCTGGGGCATGGAGACCTTCCTGGGCGCCAGCTCGTGGGACTACACCGGCTACCCCGGCGCCCTGAGCAAGTGGGTCTGCGTGCCCTACCTCTTCTTCTGGGGCGCGCTGGGGCTGGTGTGGGCCCGGCTGCTCATGCCCTCCATGCTCTATCGCATAGGGATGCCGTCCACCGTGCGGCAGATGACCTTCGTGGCACTGCTGGCGCTGTACCTGGGCACGGACATCTTCATGACGGTGAGCTGCTTTGGGCGCATGGCGGCGCGCGACGCGGGCATCCCGGCGCTGACGCCCTTCCAGGAGTGGGTGGACGTGCACTACAGCGACAGCTTCATAGCCGGACGCTTCCAGAACATGGTCATCGGCAGCGAGGAGGCGGCATGAGCGCCACCACAGAGGGAACAACCGACCGCCTGAGACTCATCCTTGGCGACGAGGGGCTCGACCTCCTGCAACGCTCCCGCGTGATGGTGCTGGGCCTCGGCGGCGTGGGGTCAAGCTGCGCCGAGGCGCTCGCGCGCGGCGGCGTGGGGTCACTGGTGCTGGTAGACCGCGACGTGGTGACTCCGAGCAACATCAACCGACAGGCGCTGGCGTTCCAGAGCACCATCGGCCGCCCAAAGGCCGAGGTCATGGCCCAGATGGTGGCCGACATCAACCCTGCGTGCGCCACCCTTCCGGTGCAGGCGTTCATCGACAAGGACCGCGTGGCCAAGCAGCTCGGCGCTCTCCCCCGCCCCGACTACGTGGTAGACGCGATCGACACCATCTCGCAGAAACTGGCCATCGCTGCGTGGTGTCAGCAGGCAGGCATCCCCGAGGTCAGCGCCATGGGAGGCGCCAACAAGCTCGACCCCAGCCGTCTGCGCTTTGCCCCCATCGAGAAGACCACGGTCGACCCACTCGCGCGCATCGTGCGCAAGGAGTGCCGCAAGCGCGGCATCAAGGGGCTCGTGGCGCTCTACTCCGACGAGCAGCCGCGCGAGGCCGAGGGCAAGCGCGACGCCATCGACGAGCACGGCTTTGTGCGCGAAGGCCAGAGCATCCTGGGCACCATGAGCTACTTTCCACCTATCATGGGCCAGATGCTGGCAGGCTACGTAATTCGCGCGTTGACGGGACTGCTGTGATGGCGCCGACGCTCTACGACATGCACGTGCATCTCGACTTCATGCAAGGCGCATCTGGAGTGGCCGCGGAGGCAGAGGCGCTTGGCTTGGGCATGCTCGCCGTCACCGTGACGCCCCAGGGCTACGAGCAGACCAGACGCGAGCTGGCGGAGGCACCCAGCGCATGCGTGGGCGTCGGCCTGCACCCCTGGTGGGTGGCCGACGGACGCTGCGGCACGACGGACGTGCAGCTGGCTGCACAGCTGGTGCGCACCTCGCGCTATGTGGGCGAGATCGGCCTGGACCTCTCCCCCAAGCATGTTCCCGAAGGCTCGCTCGAGTCGCAGGTGGCGGCGCTCGAGACCGTGGCTGTGGCTTGCACGCAGACGAGCGACCATGCTGCGCCAAAGGTGCTTTCGCTGCATTCCGTGCGCGCCACCGGCCTCACGCTAGACCTGCTCGAACGCACGGGAGCCCTCGCCACCTGCCACTGCATCTTTCACTGGTTCAGCGGCACCAGCGACGAGCTGCACCGCGCCGTCAAGGCAGGGTGCTGGTTCTCGGTCAACGAGATGATGCTGCGCACCAAGCGGGGCCGCGAGTACGCACGCCAGCTGCCCGCCGACCGCTTGCTGCTCGAGACCGACCTACCCCCTGGCGAGGACGTGCCATTCTCCGCCACGCAGATCATCGCGTCCCTCGAGCGTACGCTCGCACAGCTACAAACCATCCGAGGGTGCGACGTCAGGGGGCTCACCTGCGATAACGCTCAGAGGCTCTTGGGCCAATAGCACGTGTTTACCAATCGAGTCGCACCCCATCGCGCGCCGGCGCTCAAAAAAAACGTTGACGACACAAAGTCCATGTGATAGCTTCACAAATCAGACTTGAAAGGAAGGCCGCATGACCCGTCGCCTCGACATAGCTGCCAGCTTGAAACTCATCGCCCAACGCGATGCGTTCGCTGCCCCATATGCCGAGAACGACCTGGTGCTGCTGGCGCAACCATCCTCCCAAGTCCACGATGCCAAACGGTAGGCATCACGCCATATAGGTAACGCAACTCGCACAAGACTGAGGCGCGGACTTGGGAGACCAGGTCCGCGCCTTGTTTGTGCAGCGGTGCCGCACAAGCCCCCGTGGCGGAATTGGCAGACGCGGCAGCTTCAGGAGCTGTTGCCCGCAAGGCGTCCGAGTTCGAGTCTCGGCGGGGGCACCACAGACAACCGGGCACTATGCCCGAAGGCAGATACGAGAAAGGAAAGAGGATGTTCGAGATCAGAGGAGCCCACGCTACGGCAGCATGCTATGCCACGCAGATCGAGGAGACGGCCGTCGAGCAGATTCGCGCCATGTGCGACCAGCCCTTCACCGACGGGGCGCATGTGGCAATCATGCCCGACGCGCACGCCGGCAAGGGCTGTACCATCGGTACGACCATGCACGTCATCGACAAGGCCGTGCCCAACATAGTTGGCGTAGACATCGGCTGTGGCATGTACACCGTCGATGTGGGACGCACGCCCATCGACCTGCCCGCACTCGATGAGGCCTGCCATGCCATTCCCTCGGGAATGCGCGTGTGGGACGGTCGCAGGGAGCGCTTCGACCTCGAGGAGCTCCGCTGCTTCCGTGAGCTCAAGGACACGCGACGCCTCGAGCGCAGCATCGGCACGCTTGGTGGCGGTAACCACTTCATCGAGGTCGACGTCGCCTCGGACGGCACCCAGCACCTGGTCATCCACTCGGGCAGCCGCAACCTGGGCACGCAGGTGGCCAACCTCTACCAGCAGCTGGCCATCGAGCTGCACCAGGGCAAGGAGGAGTACTTCGTGAAGCGCGATGCGCTGATCGCTGAGTACAAGGCCACCGGCCGCCGCAGCCAGATCCAGCAGGCGCTCAAGCAGCTCAAGTACACCGCTCGCGAGCCCGATGCGCCGAGGGACCTGTGCTGGCTGTGGGGCAGCTACCTGGACGACTACCTCCACGACGTGGCCGTCTGCCAGCGCTTCGCACGCCTGAACCGCGAGGTCATGGCGCGCGAGATCATCGCGATGTGTGGGCTCTCCGACCGCGACGCCTTCCACACGGTGCACAACTACATCGACACCGACGAGATGATCCTGCGCAAGGGCGCCATCGCGGCACACGAGGGCGAGCTCGTGCTCATCCCCCTCAACATGCGCGACGGCTCGATCCTGGCACGCGGACGCGGCAACGCGGAGTGGAACTTCTCCGCACCGCACGGAGCCGGCCGCCTCATGTCGCGCAAGGCCGCACGCGAGGGACTGAGCATGGAGGCGTACCGCGAGGCGATGGCCGGGGTCTACACCACCTCGGTCAGCGAGGCGACGCTCGACGAGGCGCCCGCGGCATACAAGAGTGTGGACGACATCATCGGCCCCATCGCCGAGTCGGTAGACATCGTCGAGGTCATGAGGCCTGTCTACAACTTCAAGGCCTCGTAACGCATGTAGGCGCAAGCAGAAGGCAGCTCCAACCATACGGCGACGGCCCGCACCGGAACGATCCGGGGCGGGCCGTCTGAACTCAGACACTGATGTCGTGCTACTTGTTGCCCTGCTCTGCCTTCTTGGCCTCCTCAGCCACGAGCAGGTCGCGCAGCACCGGCGCCGTCTGGCTGAACTCGCTGGGCAGCACCACCGTGCTGGCACCGGCACGTGCGAACTCCTCCATCATGCCGATGTGCTGGGTGTACTCGAACAGGCGGTTAGCCTCCTCGGAGCTGAGCTCAGAGCCCTGGATGACGTCGATGGAGTCGCGGATGCCCTGCGCGATGGCTACGCGCTGGTTGGCGATACCGCGGCCCTCGGCCTCCATGGCCTCTGCCTTGGCCTGCGCGGCGATGACCGTCTTCTGGCGCTCGGCCTCGGCCTCGTTCTTGGCGGACTCGAGATCGTTTTTGGACGCGATGATGCGGTTCATGGACTGCTGCACGTCCTTGGGCAGCTTGATCGAGGTGATCAGCGTGGTCACGATCACGTAGCCGTACTCGCGCATCTTCTCGGAAACCACCTCGTCGATGGCGCGCGCGATGGCATCCTTCTCGGTGAAGACCTCGTCGAGCTTGCGGCTCGGGATCTGCGAGCGCAGTGCGTCGGCAAAGTAGTCCTTCATCTGCGCCACCGGATCGGTGAGCGTGTAGAGGCTCTTGTAGATGCCGGACGGACCCTCCAGCGGCTGGCTGTAGTCGACGTGATACTGCACGGATACGTCCAGCTCGATGGTCACGTTGTCCTCGGTCTTCGCGTCAAAGGTGATGTGCTCGTCCTCCGTCATGAGGCTCACGTCACGCACGCGGTCGATGAAGGGGATGCGCGCATGGAAGCCGGGACCCACCACCTGGTGGAACTTGCCCAGCCGCTCGATGACGCCCACGTGCTGCTGCTGGATGACGTAGAACCAGCCCTGGTAGCTGTCGCTCACCGTGCCATGCTGGTTTGTTGCCCCGCCCAAGATGCCGCCAATGACCTTGGCGATGATCAGAAGGGCGACGATGGGGATGAGCATGCTCGTAGCCATACCCAAAAGATCCCTAAAGCCGAAGTACATGTCCGTTCCTTTCCTTTAGGACCAACGACTCTGAGAGAGATGGTACCCCTTGGCGAATTGGCCCAATCCGACCGCCCTTGCACATCATTTCTGCATCTAGTTGGGTGCCGGTAACGTTCAAAAAGGGGTAACCCCTTTCTGTCTCAGCTTGGACAGAAAGGGGTTACCCCTTTTTGTAGGCTCTTTCTAGAGCTGCAGCGCCGCACCGCTCTGATCGTAGATGTGCGGCTGTTCGGTGCCGCCCACGCTCTGCTTGGTCACCACGACGCGCGCGATGCGGTCGTCGCTGGGCAGGTCGAACATCGTCTGCTCGAGGGTCTGCTCGCAGATGGCGCGCAAGCCGCGGGCACCCGTGCCGCGCTCGATTGCCTGGGCCGCAATCTCGCGCAGGGCGTCGTCCTCGAACTCGAGCGTCACACCCTCCAGGCGGAACATGCGCTTGTACTGCTTGACCAGCGCGTTCTTGGGAGTCGTAAGGATCTCCACCAGGTCGTCCTCGGTGAGCTCGCGTGTGGCGGTGATCACCGGGATGCGGCCGATGAACTCGGGGATCATGCCAAAGTTGTGCAGGTCCTGCGGCATGACCTGGCTCATCAGCTCATCTTGGTTGTCCTCGAGCGACTTCTCGAGCTCGGCGTTGAAGCCGATGCCCTTCTTGCCGATGCGGTCGGCCACAATCTTGTCGAGACCCACGAAGGCGCCACCACAGATAAACAGGATGTTGGTGGTGTCGATGTGAATGAGCTCCTGCTGCGGGTGCTTGCGACCACCCTGCGGCGGCACGCTGGCCTCGGTACCCTCGAGAATCTTGAGCAGGGCCTGCTGAACGCCCTCGCCGCTCACGTCACGCGTGATGGAGAGGTTCTCGGCCTTGCGGGCAATCTTGTCGATCTCGTCTACGTAGACGATGCCGATCTGGGCGCGCTCGACGTCGTTGTCGGCGGCGGTGATGAGCTTGAGCAGGATGTTCTCGACGTCCTCGCCAACGTAGCCGGCCTCGGTAAGGGTCGTGGCGTCGGCGATGGCAAACGGCACCTTGAGGAAGCGCGCCAGCGTCTGGGCCAGCAGCGTCTTGCCGGTGCCCGTGGGGCCCAGCAGCAGGATGTTGCTCTTGGCGAGCTCAACGTCCTCCTCGCCTGGGGCCGGCACGTCGTTGCCGCCCACCACGCGGCGGTAGTGGTTGTACACCGCCACGCTCATGGCACGCTTGGCGGCCTCCTGGCCCATGACGTACTGCGAGAGCTCCTCGTAGATCTGGTGCGGAGTGGGCAGCGCCTCGAGCGGTATGTCGGGCGCACCGACCTCGTCGAAGCCGTCGTCGTACTCGTCTTCGATGCCGTCGATGATGCTGCCGCACTCGCGGATGCACTCGTCGCAGATGCAGACCCCATTGGGGCTCTGGACCAGACGGTTGACCTGGCTGCGCGACCTGCCGCAGAACGAGCAGTGCATGTTGTCGTTGTTGTCGAAGGGCATGTGAGCTCCTTGAATGATGGCGACGGCCGGGACGCCATGCTGCCGTCCCGGCCGTTGGTCGGACTACCTAGCCTAGGCCTGCTCGGTGCGCGAGGTGATCACGCGGTCGACCAGACCGTACTCCAGCGCCTGCTGCGCGCGCAGGTAGTTGTCGCGCTCGGTGTCGGCGTTGATCTTCTCGATGGGCTGGCCGGTGGCATCGGCGAGAATCTGGTTGAGGTGCTCGCGGATGTACTTGGTCTCCTCGGCCACAATCTGGATGTCGGTCTGCTGACCCTCGACGCCGCTGCTGGGCTGGTGGATGAGGACCATGGAGTTGGGCAGGCACATGCGCTTGCCCTTGGCGCCGCTAGCCAGCAGCACGGCTGCCATGGAGGCGGCCATACCCACGCAGATGGTGGAGACCTCGGGCTTGATGAAGTTCATGGTATCGAGGATGCCCAGGCCCGCGTAGACCTCGCCGCCGGGCGAGTCGATGTAGAGCGAGATGTCCTTGTCGGGATCCTGGCTCTCGAGGTGCAGGAGCTGTGCGATCACCAGATTGGCGCTCTCGCGCGTGATAGGCTCGCCGATGAAGACGATGCGGTCGTTAAGCAGGCGGGAATAGATGTCGTAGCTGCGCTCGCCACGCGGGGTCTGCTCGACGACGTAGGGAATCAGCGGGATGTTGGTGGGGGTATGCATGGTGCCTCCTCAATCTGAAAACATGCCCCAGGCGCATGGTGCACCCGGGGCATGCGTGTGCTATGCAAGTAGGCTTATACCCTACTCCGCATCCTCGGATTCAGTCTCCTTTGAAGCTTCGGCGTTGTTGCGCTCTGCGACCTCGTCGACCTCGGTCACGTTGGCGTTCTCGACCAGCCACTGCACGGCCTTGGTGCGGCGGATGGACTCGCGGATGGCGGAGATGCGGCCGTCCTTGCGGAACTCCTCCATGGAAGCCTCGACGTTCTCGACGCCGGCCTTCACGAACTCCTCGCGCACGTCGTCGAGCGTGGCCACGAAGCCCTTGATCTTGGCCAGGGCGTCGAGGGCGAGACCCTGACGGGCGCGCTCGGCGGCCTGCTTGTGCAGGTCGGCGAGGAAGGCGTCGGTGTCGATCTGGCGGGCGCCGAGGTACATGTCGAGCGACATGCCCTGACGCTGCAGCGAGGTGAGGAACTCGTTGGCCAGCTCCTGGAAGACCTGGTTCTCGTAGGCCTCGGGCAGCTCGACGTCGGCGACGCGCTTGCCGAGCTCCTCCACCACGCGGTCCTCCTTGAGGTTGGGCAGGCTGCGCTTCTTGTCCTCCTCGATCTCCTCCTTGACGGCGTCGCGGAGCTCGGCGACGGTGTCGAAGCCAAAGCTCTTCTTGGCCAGCTCGTCATTGAGCTCGGGGGTCACGGCCTGCTTGATGGCGTTGAGGGTGACCTCGACCACGTAGTTGTGCACGTGCTCGTGGTCGCCGTGCATGTGGCTGCGCTCCCAGGTGACTTCCTTGGTCTCGCCCTTCTTCATGCCCTCGATGCCAGCGACGAGCTCCTCGGGGAGGCTGTCGGCGGTCAGCGCCATGGTACGGTTCTTGCCGGCGAGGTCGTCGGCGCCCTCCTTGTTGGCGATGTCGACGGTGATGATGTCGCCCACCTCGGCGCCGCGGTCCTCCTCGACGTCCTCGTAGGTGACCTGATAGGCCAGCAGCTGGTTGACCTGCAGGTCGATCTCGGCCTCGGTGGCCTCCTCGGGAGGCATGTTGATGGACACGGGCTCATCGGACTCGAGCTCCACGGTGGGGGGCACGGTGATGGTGGCGGTGACCACGTAGTCCTCGTGCTCCACGACCAGGGCGGGATCCTCGCCAAAGTCGGGACGCTCGACCGGCACGAGATCGAGCTCGTCGAGCATGATGGGCTGGGCGTCGTTGAGGAGGTCGTTGGTGGCGTCGGCAAGGATAGCCTCGCGACCCACGATACCGTCGATGACGGGACGCGGAGCACGACCGCGACGGAAGCCCTGGAACTGGTAGCGGCGGGCGATGTCCTTGTAAGCCTGTGCGACGTAGTTGTCGACCTCGGCAGCCGGCACGGTGATGGTAGCGGCAACCTTGTCGTTCTCGAGCCTCTCGGCGGTGACGGTGATGTTCAACGTTCCTCCTGGTAGTACTTCTCCTGGCAGTCTGGCGGCTGCTCCTACAAACCTGCTTGCCCCTAAGGGTATTGGTGCGGGCGAAAGGACTCGAACCTTCACGGGTTGCCCCACTGGAACCTAAATCCAGCGTGTCTGCCAATTCCACCACGCCCGCATATTCACACAGCCTATGCATGATAGCAAACGTTGGGCACAAGCCCCACCGAGGTTGTCTCTTTTCACGAGACGTGCAGGTACCGTCTACACCGCCGCTTTCGCGCGAGCCTCGGGCAACGAGATCAGTACTGCGTGAGGTGCCAGCGCTGGGCGTTGTGGTCCTTGCGGGCGTACTGGTGCACGTTGGTGCCGTTGGCAGCGCGGGCGCCCTTTGCGTCGAGCGCCATCGTGGTGCCCGATCGCACGATGGTAAAGGTGCCGTCGGCGTGGCGCACCAGCCGCCAGCGCTGGTTGCCGCCGCCGTTCCACGTCCATTGGCTGACGTTGGCGCAGTTCTTGAGCGAGGAGCGTGCCACATCGAGCACCTTGCCCGACCTAACGTTCGAGATCCGATACTCGCCACCACCCAGATGCTCGAAGAGCCACTGCTGGTTGGTGGCATTGTGCGAACGCCAGAGCTGCACGTTGGCGCCGTTGGCCCGCGTTCCCCCATACACATCGAGCGCGTAGGACGAGTTGATGCCGGAGGTGACCTTGTACACGCCGTCCCAGATGGGCCCGACCTCGGCACGCACCCCCTTGAGCACCCAGCGCTGCCACGACGCCTGGCTCGCCTCGCCCTGCCGCACGTTGCGGCCATTGGCGGGGGTGGTACCGTCCATCTCGAGCACCTTGCCCGAGTTCGCGTTGACGAAGGTGACGGTGTTGTCGGCGTTGGCCTCGAGCCGCCACCTCTGCCAGGCCTTGCCACCCGACGCGAACTGCAAGACGTTTGCGCCTGCCTCCTTGGAGCCATACGAGACGTCGAGCACCTTGCCCGACTTGGCGCTGCGCACCACGAAGGTGTCCCCTTCCTGCCGCTCCAGCAGCCACACCTGGTTGTTGTTGCCATGAGCGGCAAAGACGAGCACGTTGGCGTTGTTGTAGACCGAGGCGCCCTTCACGTCGAGCACGTACTCCTGATTGTCCGGGGAGGCTATGCTCCAGCACCCCGCGGTGTCGTAGACCGTCACGTAGCGCGTGGAGCGCACCTCGCCGGTAAGGTCGCGTACCGTGAGCGTGGCCGTGCCCGCAGCGACGCCCCTGAAGACGCCTCCCTCCAGCGTTGCCACGCCATCCGACCCCGTGAGCTCGAGCGTGCCGTCGGTGACCTCGAAGGTGGCGGTGGCACCCGCAGGAACCCTGGTCGGGCCCGTCACCACCGGCTCGGGAACAGTGAGGTCGCTGATGTCCGGAAGCTCGGGGTACTCCCCCGTCTTGGCGGCGAGCACGGCGGCACAGGCGTCCACCTCGCCCCAGCCATAGAGGTCGTCGAAGCCCTCCTCACCCAGGTCGCGCGCCGTGGCATAGAGGATGTTGACTGCCTCTGTAGCTGTGAGCTGCGGATTTGCGGCAAACTCGAGGGCCAGGACGCCCGAGACGTGCGGAGCCGCCATCGAGGTGCCCGTGAGCGAGCCGTAGTCGTTGCCCTTGACCGTGCTGAGGATGCCCGTCCCGGGCGCCGCGATGTTCTTTGCGCTCTGCCCGGGTACGTTGTAGTTGGAGAGCGAGCTCAGGGTCTCCGCGCCACCCGCGCTGCCGCGCCTGAGGTTGACGACGCTCACTACGTTGTCGGCATCACCGGGATACTCGTAATACGGAGGCTTGGCGAGCTCGGAGTTGCCTGCCGCGGCCACGGTCACGATGCCATAGTCGCTCATCGCCTTGTCGATGCAGGCAATGAGCCGGTCGTCCTTGTATGACGCCCTGCTCGACGTCTTGACGCCCAGGCTGAGGTTGATCACGCGCGTGTTTAAGGCGTCCTGGTGCGCCTCGAGATAGGCATAGGCGCGCACGAGCAGTGCCGTGTTCGTGACCCACGTGTCCTTGCTGGGGTCACGGCTCTTGTCAAAGACGTTGACCATGACCAGGCCCGCATTGTGCGACACGCCCGCCACGCCGATGCCGTTGTTTGCCGCCGCGGAGGCGATGCCGGCCACATGGGTGCCGTGCGAGGCGGCATCGGGCAGCGTCTCGGTCTGGGACTGCGCGTCGTAGGTAGCGATCACGTTGGGGGCCAAGTCGGCGTGCGAGGCGTCGGGGCGCTCGTCGAGGATGGCGATGCTCACCGCACCGTCGCAGACGGACTGTGCCCAGGCCTCGTAGGCCCTCACGCTCTCGAGCGCCCACTGCTCGGCAGCCCTCGGGTCGTCGACGCTGGCACGCAGGGCCTCCATGAGGTCGCCCTCGTCTGGCTGCTCGGTTGGCTGCTCGTCCGCTTGGCCGCTCTCCCCCTCGAGCTCCCCTGCGTCTTCGGTCAGGGTGGGCTCGTCGTCATGGCCCTCGGCGACCTCTTGCTCGAAGGGCTCGGAGGGCTGCCTGGCAGAGGTCTCTTCCTGCGCCGCGGCATCGGCCGAGAGCAGCTCGCAAAGCTCATCCGCGGGATGCGCCTCCTCGAGCGCGTAGTAGACGTAGTTGGGTTGAGCGTCGGCAAAGCCCGACCCAGACAGAGCGCTCACCGCGTCCTCGACCGTGGCACCAGGAGCGACCTCGAGCTGCAGCATGCCACTCTCCAGCTCCTGGGGCGTGACCTCATGCGCGCCGACCGCATCGGTCGAGGCCAGCAGCGCCTGCACCTGCTCGACGGTCGTACCCGGGGCGATGCCAAGAAGCACCTCCCCTTCCACGTACGAGGCGTCCTCTGGGATGGAGGCCATAGCAGGCGCATCGCTGCCACCCTGCTGCGATGTGGCCGACAACGGCTCGGTCTGCCCGGCAGGAAGCTGCGCCGAGCCGAGGGGCTGTGGGTCCTGGGAAGGAGCGGGCTCGTCATATACCTCGACAACCTGGGGAGCAGCTGACTTTGGGCCGTCGTCGTGGGGCACAGGCGAGCCGGCAGGTCGCAGCAGCATGCAGCACACCAGCGCAAGCGCCAGCACGAGGCCAAATGCGACCACGCTCCTATGCCTCCGAGGACCTGTTGCCATGAGCCTTTGCCTCCCTACCTCACAGACTTTGAGCATAGCCTGCCTCGTGTCGCAAGTTCTACGCTCAGACCTCCGATGCACAAAAGGAGCAGGGCACCCCGGACACTACGCGTGACACTAGGGGGTAACCCCTTTCTGTCCTTGGACAGAAAGGGGTTACCCCCTAGTGTCACGCGTAGTACCGCGATTCACGCATATCGCACGCAGTCCTGCCCTTGGGCAGACGCCTACTTCAGCCAGCCCTTCTCACGCGCGGCGGCGTCCCACTTGTCGAAAGCCGCGTCGCCCAGGTCGGCGAGGTCATTGAGCGCCTGGCCCACGGCGTCCTCGTCCACCGAGCCGATGAAGTGGCGCGCGATGGCTTTGACGTGGTCGTTGGCGTTTGCCACGGCCACGGGATGGCCCACGGCCTTGAGCATCTCGAGGTCGTTGTCGGAGTCGCCGAAGGCCACGATCTCGTCCTTGTCAATGGCCATGAGGATCTGCAGCACGCGCACCGCGGAGGCCTTGGACCAGCCGTGCGGCACGACGTCAAACATGCGGCTGCCCGGCGAGAGCAGGTCGAGCTTGGGGCAGGCCTCGCGGATCTTCTCGCCCCACTCCTCGTTGTCGATCATCTCGGAGCCCTCCTCAAAGTGGAGGCCTGCCGTCACGATGGTCCAGTGCGGGATATCCTGCGGCTCCACGAGCTCGCTTGCGCGGCGGCCGCCCCAGGTGGTGCCCAGAAGGCTCGGCAGCGTGGAGCCGGTGACAAAGCCACCGCCCTCGCCGCGGCCAGAGACATAGACGCCGGGCAGGTCGTAGACCATCTCGGCCATCTTGACCATGGAGTCGCGGTCGACGCCGGTCTGGTTCATGAGGGTGCCGTCGACAAAGATGCGCTTGCCATTGGAGAACAGCGCCGTCTTGACGCAGTCGGTGTCGCCGCGGAAGGAGATGACCACCGAGTCGTAGTCGCGGCCAGACGCCGGGCCAAACAGGATGCCCTTGTCCAGCAGCTTGTGGATGCCCTCGATGGCACGCTCGCTGGCAGGGATCTCGTAGGCAACGAGGGTGTTGTCCATATCGGTAAGGACGAGTTTGACCATGACGCTCTCCCGTCAGTCGTGGGTATGGAATCGATTCCATCGTAGCAGCGCTCGTGCCACGTGGCGGCAAGGCATAGGCAGACGGCATCGTGCATGCGCGGCTGGCAGGTGTGGAGCGCGGGCGGCGCCAATCCCGTGCGCAGCAAAAGGTCCCCGGGAGTGCCCCGAGGCCCAAACGTGCGATTGCGACCGACCGAAGGCGGCGCGGCTCAGCGCTAGACGTCTACCCACTTTCGGTTCTGGCCGTCGACGAAGAACGACCTCCTGCAATCGCGGCACTGGCACTCTGTCAGATATCCGCCCTCCTCCGTCGGGTAGGAGATGAAGCTCCTGTGCGTATACCGGTCCCAAAACGCAGCCCTTGGGCAGAATCACACGTCGTGTGGGACGCCGTCCGCGCCTGGGGTCGATGCGTGCGGACTCCTTGATTCTATGAACGCGACACATGGCCTATCTTGGCCTGTAACGAACGTACCCATTGGTGTATCGAATGCACGTTCAGTCACAGAGGCTCTGCCGTAAGGCGGCACGTCGAGGACAGGAACGTCGGTGACACAGCGTCACGCAGTCCCATCGGAATCTCGCTCGATAAGAAAAGGCCCCGGCGAACCGGGGCCTTGGCGTTGGTGCGATTTGCGTTGGGCGATTGGCTTACACGACACCCTGGGCCATCATGGCCTCGGCAACCTTGAGGAAGCCAGCGATGTTGGCGCCGGCAACGTAGTTGCCCTCAAGGCCAAACTCCTTGGCGGCGTCATCGCACGCATGGTAGATGCCGCGCATGATGGACTCGAGGCGGGAGTCGACCTCCTCGAAGGTCCAAGAGATGTGGCCGGCGTTCTGGCTCATCTCGAGGCCGGAGGTGGCGACGCCACCAGCGTTGGCAGCCTTGCCGGGGAAGAAGGCCACGCCGTTGTCCTGCAGGTACTTGGTTGCCTCGAGCGTGGTGGGCATGTTGGCACCCTCACCAACGACCTTGCAGCCGTTGGCCACGAGCTTCTCGGCATCCTCGAGCAGCAGGGTGTTCTCGCGAGCGCAGGGCAGCGCGATGTCGCAGGGCACGCCCCACACGCCGCGGCCGTCCTCGGCGTGCCACTCGGCGTTGGGATGGAACTCGGTGTACATGGCCAGCGAGACGCCCTTGTCGTTGCCGGAGCGCTTGCGGTTGTAGATGGCCTCGAGGGCAGCAACGTCGATGCCATCGGCGTCATAGACCCAGCCCTTGGTGTCGGAGCAGGCCACGACCTTGCCGCCGAGCTGCTCGGCCTTCTGGATGGCATAGGTGGCAACGTTGCCGGAGCCGTGCACGACCACGGTCTTGCCCTCGAAGGAGTCGTCGTGGCACTTGAGGTACTCGTCGACGTAGTAGACCAGGCCGTAGCCGGTGGCCTCGGTACGAGCCAGCGAGCCGCCGAAGGTGAGGCCCTTGCCGGTGAGCACGCCCGTGAAGGTGTTGGACAGACGCTTGTACTGACCGAACATGTAGGCAACCTCACGGCCGCCGACGCCCAGGTCGCCAGCGGGGACGTCAGTGTCCTCGCCGATGTGGCGGAAGAGCTCGGTCATGAACGACTGGCAGAAGCGCATGATCTCGTTGTTGGACTTGCCCTTGGGGTCAAAGTCGGAGCCGCCCTTGCCGCCGCCCATGGGCAGGGTGGTGAGGCTGTTCTTGAAGGTCTGCTCGAAGCCCAGGAACTTGAGCATGCCCAGCGTGACGGTGGGGTTGAAGCGCAGGCCGCCCTTGTAGGGGCCGATGGCAGAGTTGAACTGCACGCGATAGCCGCGGTTGACCTGGACCTTGCCCTCGTCGTCGATCCAAGGAACGCGGAAAATGATGACGCGCTCGGGCTCGACGAGGCGCTCCAGCAGGGCTGCGTCCTCATACTCGGGATGGGCATCAACGGCGGGCTGGATGGTCTCGAGGACCTCGGTGGCCGCTTGGATGAACTCGGGCTGGTCGGCGTAACGCTCCTTGAGCTCGTCAAGAACTCGCTGCGAATACGACATGGTCAACTCCTCTCGATTGGTAACACCAAAACTCACAGTGGCACTGTACGGCCCAAAGTTAACAAGCCTGTTTCGCCCAAGCGGCCGTAACAAAAGTGATACGCACTCGCAACGGAGCGTGCCTATTTGGTAACACCACTGCTGTTTTTACGCTTGCCGAAGCGGTTGATGCAGCACCGTTTGCCTGCGCAGACGCGTGGTACGCTTCAGTTACTGATGCAAGGAGGCCGCCATGAACGCACGCATCGTCCAGAGAGTCCTCGTGGCAGGCGCGCTCTGCCTAAGCGTCTGTGCCTGCGGCGCACCCGCGCCCGAGGCCGACGTCACCCAGAAGGAAGAAGACGTCGTCCTGCAAGAGGAGGAAACGAGCACCCCCGAGGAGGAGGCCGACACCCAGGAGCCGGAGGCGGAGGCCACGGCCGAGACCAAGCACGTTGGCGCAGACGGCGTGGGCTTCGTCGACATTCCCGCTACCTGGGTCGAGTTTCAGGACACCGACGGCAACACCGCTCTGCAGTGGTGCGACGGCACGCCCTACACGGTGGTCTCGCTCGACACCTTTGACACCTCGGGCCTGCCAGAGGACGAGCGCGCCAGCTTCACGCCCGAGGACGCAGCCAACTCGGTGTGGAACAACATGCTCAACGACGGCGCCGTGGAGGACTCGATCACTGGCGCGCGCGTCACGCTTGCCGACCGCGACGCAGTGCAGGTCTACGGCATCTATCCCGACGGCTCGATCCTGGTGTGCTGGCTCGTGCAGGACGATGAGGGCGTAATCCGCTACGCCGCCGCCGAGGGCACCGACGAGACCATCATGGACGCGTTCGACATCGTTAACCTGACCTACCAGCTGTAACTTGCCGCCGCAGGACGCGGCGGCACGCTCACCAGCTGAAGTCGCGCGACACCAGCACGCGCAGCGCCCCGGGCACGACCTCGATCCCAAAGCTTGTGCCCGGCAGCTCTTCGCCATCGATCTGGCAGGGCACGTCGTCGTGGAACTGCACCCGCGCCGTGCGCATGCGACGCAGCCTGACCATGCGCGAGTGCGTGTGACGACCAAAGCGCGCAAGCCCGAGCAGGGCCATGAGGTGGGGCATCATGGGCTGGCGCACGTTGTAGCACAGGTCGAGCTGCCCGTCGGTAGGGTCGGCGCTTGGACAAATCCTGAAGCCACCGCCATAGGTGGGCCCGTTGAGCACGGCAAAGATGAGCGACGTGAGCTCGAGCGGCTCCTCATCGTCGACGGTCGCTGTGCACGCGTATCCCTTGCTGGCACGGGCGGCCAAGCGAATCGCGGAGGTGGCAAACAGCCCCGACCCCTCCTGCCTCGTGCCTTGCGCCCGGCGCCTTGTGGTATCGATGGCAATGGCGGCGTCCAGCCCAAACGATAGCGACTCGGTAAAGTACGAGCCTTCGGGGCAGAGGTCGCTGGTCACATGGCCCACGTCGAGGAGGCGCTCTCCCCCACCGAGCAGCTCCGCCAGTGCACGCTCGGGATCGTTGGCCGTGAGGTGCAAGGTGCGGGCGTAGTCGTTGCCCGACCCGAGCGGAACGACCGCAAGGCGGGGCCGCTGAGCGGTATCGATGCGCATGAGGCCACAGACCACCTCGTGGATCACGCCGTCGCCTCCCACGGCGACCACCGTGTCGCGCCCCGTGGCGCCTGCGGCCAGCTGCTCGGCATCGCCCGTCGCCTCGGTCAGCTGCAGGTCGAACGCCGTCGTCGCCGACGCGCAGGTCTGGAAGAAGCGACGCACCACCTCGGCACCAGCGGCACCCTTACCACTGTGCGATGCAGGGTTGGCAATGACGAGCGTCGATCCGAGGTTTGCACGGGCCATGGGACTCCCTCCGGTGTTTTTACGGCACCATTGTAGGCCTGCCGTCAGCACGAGGAGGCAATCTCCCGCCAAGTGCCGCCTACGGGCACACGCAACAGGGCGGGCACAAGTGTGCCCGCCCCTCACAAAGCCTGAATTTGAAGCCCGACCCTAGCTTTCCGCGTCCTTGCGGTAGGGCGTGGCACCATGACCGCGACACTCCTCGATCAGCCGCTCGAGGATGGGTATGAGCATCTCCTCGGTCAGGTCGTAGTTGGCATAGGCATCGCGCAGCGGATACTCGTACCAGCGCAACTTGAGCCCGGTGGTGCGGTCCAGGAAGTTGGGGCACATGGCCGCCTGCTCAAGGTTGTCCCACACGTAGGGCTGAATCACAAAGTGATGCGTGGCCGTGGCATTCTCGTCGTAGGGCACGGGTGTGGGCTCGGGACTCTTCCACGTCTTGCAGAACCCGAACTCATCGAACCCCGCCTCATTGAGGGCGCTGACAAACAGGCCCTGTAGGCTCTTGTCCACCTTGAAGTCGCCCCGCGAGTTGCCGAAGAGCATGTTCTCGAGACTCATGTTCTCCCCCTCAAAGCCTCACACACCGTGAGGCACACCAATCGCACCGCATGCAGCAGGCGTGTACTCCCATTATCAGGGTAGCATCATTGCCGCACTGGCAAACGGCGAGGTCGGCGAGGTACCGCACACGGCACGGAGACGGCCACACGCATCGGGGCGGCAGCGACACCCCCTCAACTAATGACCATGCGCTGACCTGCTCTTGCCCTCCCCTTACAGAATCGAGTCGTCTCCATACGTACTATTACAGAAAGTCACCTTCGGGCAGGTAGCGTCGCATCTGACAGAACGATGACGGTCAAGACTATCCTGGCCTGCAGAAGTCTGCTCGACGAGCAGGGCAACCGCGACGCCTACGCGACCGCGGTCATACGCGACCGCGACGTGGTACATCCAGCGGGCATCGCCGGCGGTGACTCGGCCGAGATTCTCAACTTCCAAAAGACCGTGGCGCGCCTCATGGTGCAGAGCGGACGTCATCCGGGCATGTCCGACCTCCTCTCCGACGGCGGCTCGTCCATCTACATGAAGCCCATCACGCGCTACGTGCATGTGGACCGCGCGGTCGACTACTACACGCTCGGTGCTTCCGCCGCGCGCTACGGCGAGATCGCCATTGGCTACAAGCGCTTCAACGACGACGGCAGCTTCGACATCGTGGTCAACCCCAAGAGCAAGGCGGCCATCACCCTTGGCCCTGGAGACGACCTGATCGTGGTGGCCCCGGAGTAAGCGAGGCTGCCCCTTCGCGCAAAAGGGATATTCCCTTTTGCGCGAACGAGCTTAAAGTGGTCTGTGGATGGAAACTGCGGCATCGCCGCGACAACTATGGTAGAGTTACTCGTTGTACCAACCGCGTGCGGGTGTAGTTCAATGGCAGAACTTCAGCCTTCCAAGCTGACCACGCGGGTTCGATTCCCGTCACCCGCTCCATATGATCATTAACGGCTCCCCTTGTGGGGAGCTTTTTTCTTTCGCGCATAAGGGATACTCCCTTTTGCGCGAAAGAGTGCGGCTGTGCCTACTTGCCCCAGAGGTCCAGCGCGAACAAGATGACGACCGCTCCCAGCACCAAGGCGCCGATGCCGATCTTCCTCGAGGAGGCGTCCTCGGAGGTAATGGCGTCCACAAACTCCTCCCTCGAGACCACGCCTGGCTGGATGTGCTCCGCTTCGCTCACCAGGTCGTCCTCCTCGAGCACGATCTCGTCCCCGCGTTGCCGCCCGACGATGGTCACCGACTCGGCACCCTCGAGCGTCTCGTACGAGAAGAGCACATGCACGTCTCCGATCTCGTCGCCTGTCGAGAGCATGCCGCACCCGTCCTCGTCTGACACGGCCCGCAGAGCGAGCTCGCTGTGCGCGATGTAGGGACCGCAGGCCTGCTCCAGCTCCTCCCGCGTGAACCAGCAGTCCTCGGTCTGGAGGTAACGAGAGACGTCGCCCGCGCTGACGCTGAAGCCGGAAACGCGCAGGTCACCCAAGGCATAATGCGCACTCAGCCTGACCCGCGAGGGATTCTCGTAGTGCACCGCGGTGACATCGATCGACGCGTCGCGCTTATGGTCAGCGCCGATCCAGGTCTGCACGACGTAATACTCGGTCTCCTTCACGTCGTCATCTTCCGAGAGCTTGTCTTCTCCGTAATCGACCACGACCTCGCGGGACCGCTTCTCATAGACCTTCTGCAAGGGAACCCTGCTGTATGAGACGGCGTTCTGGACCTGCAGCCCCGCCTCCTCGTCGACGATAACCCCGCCGTCGGCCAGCTGTGGCGTTCCCGAAACGATGACGAGCCTGCCCTCGTTCTCGGGCAAGACGGAAGAGGCCGCCACCAGCTCATCCGCAACGCGCTCGGTCCGCTCGGAGCCATTTGCGCACAAGACCGCCAGACCAAAGGCAACGATGGCTACGCCGGCGATGAGCAGCTTGGGTCTGAACACGTCCGCCACCTCCCCAAAGGCACGCGGCTTCAACAGGCCGCACCTCGATTATCACACTCCTCTCTAGCAGCTCGTTTCTCCCAGCTCGGCATTTCCGCGGAAGGAGGGTCGGAGCACGCCCGGACAGCCACTCCCCACCAATCCGAACCGCCAGCAGACACCAAGGCTTGAATCGCCGTGGCCAAGATGCGAACCTCTACCTAAGGCCACGTCTGGCCACGCAACCTCACAAAACGCCACACGGGAGAGACATGGGCACTCGCATCGCCGGCATCGGACTCATCGACTCGCTCAGCCAGACCTATGGCGAGGTTCCCGTGGCCATCCTAGTAACCTCCCTCACCATCTGCATCGCCCTTATCGCAAGCCACAGGCTCAACGGTCTGCTGCACCGGCGCCTGACCGGCTCGGGTACGGGCGAGATCACGCTGATGCTCAACATCGCTCGCGTGGTCATCGCGCTCATCGCCGTGTACTTCCTCAGCGAGAACGTGTTCCACGTCGAGATGAGCGGCGTTATGCAGGCGCTTGGTGTGACGACTCTCGTGATCTCGCTGGGCCTGCAGGACCTCATCAAGAGCGTCGTGGCGGGAATCCTCATCGTGGCGGGCAACATCGTCGGGGTGGGAGACCAGGTGATCATGGGCGATCACCGCGGCGAGGTCATGGACGTCAACTGGCACCAGATCACCATCCGCGACCGCGACGGCATCGCGCACATCATCCCCAACTCAAAGCTCATAGGCGACAACTTCATGCGCCTGCAGGGTAAGATGGCCTGCCGCCACATGTTCGAATGCACTATAGCCCGTGGCGCCAACCTGCCCATGGTCAAGACGGACATCGAGACCCTGGCCGCCAACGTGCTCACCAAGCGGGGCTGGATCGCCCAGGGCTACTCGCCGCAGGTGATGTTCATGGGCTCGACCGCCCTGGGCACCACGGCGTCGATCCGCATCTTTATCAGCGACATCGAGTACGCGGTGCGCTCCATGGACGCGGTCATGTGCGCCATTTCGGACCGCGGCTACCTTGCCGACGTCCGGCAGGACACCAAGCCCGAGTGGCGCTAGCGCGCATCGCGTGACACAGACAGAAAGGGGTTACCCCTTTGTGTCGTTGCGGGCGAGGTATGCCAGCAGCTGGCGCTCCAGCTCGGGACCCCACCAGTCACGATAGCCCGCCTTGGTGGGATGGATGCCGTCCAGGATGTAGAGCGCCTTCTGGTCTGCGGGCACATCGTTGATGACGGGGTTGTTCCACAAGTCGAGCACACCGATGTCCCACTTGTCGCGCACCTGGCAGAGCAGGTCGTACATCTGCTGGTACGCCGCACTCTCAAAGCGGCTGCCCGTAAAGAACAGCACCGGGCACCCCCAGGTCCTACGCACATGGCACACGATGTGCTCCATGGCGCCTGCCGTGGTGGTTGCGTCGAAGTCTGCCAAGTCGCGGCCTTTGCCCACCTCGCCTAGCGGGGCGCCCTTAGTCGCATCGTTGGTGGAGAGCTGGCAGACGAAGGCGTCCCAACGATCACGCGGGTCGAAGTCGGAGTGCAGGCGGGAGACGTAGGAGAGCTGGCCTTGGTCTGCGAGGGTGGTGCCGCTGACGGCGGACTTGGCCAGGTCGCAACCCAGGCGACGCGAGAGGTACTCCCCCACTGCCCACTGGAACGACCCTGCCCCAAAGGCCACCGACGACCCAAGCACGGCGAGGCGGCCACCAACAAGCGGGCTGTCCTTGCGCGGCTCGATTGTTTCGAACGAATACGCCGGCGCGTTGCCCGGCGCCTCGACGATCATGCGTGCAATCTGCTCGCGGGTAGGCTTGTTCTGCGCCATCGTCTCTCCTATCTTCTAGTTGTTGCCTTTTCAGGCCGGATATCGAATGCTTGTTGAGGCAATGCAGATCTGGCGGACGGGATGCCGACATTGTGT
>CACZCK010000018.1 GCA_902779675.1 uncultured Coriobacteriaceae bacterium
ACACAATGTCGGCATCCCGTCCGCCAGATCTGCATTGCCTCAACAAGCATTCGATATCCGGCCTGAAAAGGCAACAACTAGAAGATAGGAGAGACGATGACGAGCAATGAGTTGTTTGCCGGCCGCGTGGAGCGCCTGCGCCAGTTGATGGGGGAGCGCGGCTATGACGCCGTGGTCCTGCGCAACAATCCCGACCTGCGCTGGCTGACAGGCGCACGCAGCGTGTTCGATGACGAGGTCGCGCACACCGCGCTGGTCACGGCCGACGGCCTGTGGCTGCACACCGACTCTCGCTACTACAACAGCTTCGTGGAGCGGATGGGGGAGGATACCCCCTGGCAGCTCGACATGGACGTCGTCTCGCCTGCGGCGTGGGCGGCGAGGCGCATCTTGGCGACGCGCTCGCGCGTGGTGGCCGTGGAGGACACCTGCGACCTCGCGTTCTACGACGCGCTCTGCCACGAGTGCGGCCAGGCCTCCATCGCACCGGCCTTCCCGCGGCTGCACGGCGACATCTGCGACCTACGCATGGTCAAGGACGACGACGAGCTCGAGCTGCTCCGCGAGGCGCAGCGCATCACCGACCGCTCCTTCGAGTACATTTGCGGCTACATCAAGCCTGGCATGACCGAGCAGCAGATTCGCGCGGAGCTGGAGAACTGGATGCTCAGCAACGGCGCCGACGGCCTCTCGTTCGACACGATCATTGCGAGTGGTCCCAACGGGGCCAACCCCCACGCTCGTCCTGGTGCGCGCCAGGTGCAGGAGGGCGACCTCATCGTGATGGACTACGGTGCCCTCTACCAGGATTATCACGCCGACATGACGCGCACCGTGTGCCTGGGCGAGCCGAGCGACGAGCAGCGCCAGGTGTACGACGTGGTGCGTCGGGCCCACGAGGAGTGCGCGGCCGCCGTGCGTCCGGGCGTGATCGGCTCCGACATCCACAACCTGTCGGTCAAGATCATCAGCGATGCGGGGTATGGAGCGTACTACGGTCATGGCTTGGGCCACGGTGTGGGTATCGAGATTCACGAACATCCGGGCTTTGGGCGCGGCTGGAACAAGCCGGTGCCTGCCGGGTCGGTGGTGACCATCGAGCCGGGCATCTACCTGCCGGGCAAGTTTGGCATTCGCCTGGAGGACTGCGGTGTGGTGACCGAGAACGGCTACGAGCCCTTTACCGGACCGAGCCACGACCTGCGCGTGATCGAGGTGTAGAAGGCTGCATTTGAGCGAAGCACCTACAACCCGGGTTGTAGGTGCTTTTTGCTCGAGGATGGGTGTCCAATCCACCTACTACCCTGGTCTTATGTGACTCGAAGCCTCGCTTCGCTCAGCCCGCAATAGGCCATGGGCCTATTGCGACCTCGCGGTTCGAATCCCGTGCGCTTCTCCCAGACATGAAAAGAGCCCCATCGCTGGGGCCCGGAGAAATCATGGTGGAGATGAAGGGATTCCCGCGTTGCCTGCGGCAACGCTCATAGGCTTCGCTTCGCTCAGCCCGCAATAGGCCACAGGCCTATTGCGACCTCGCGGTTCGAATCCCGTGCACTTCTCCCAGACATGAAAAGAGCCCCATCGCTGGGGCCCGGAGAAATCATGGTGGAGATGAAGGGATTCGAACCCTCGGCCTCTGCCTTGCGAAGGCAGCGCTCTCCCAACTGAGCTACATCCCCTTGTTGAGTGCAAAAGCTATTGTGGCAATTCGGGAGCGGGCTGTCAACTCCCATCACGATTCCTGAACGAAAGGCCTCCTGTGTGTCAGGCGCGCTGACACGCCGCACATCCCGCATTCGCCCTGTGGATGCCACATGTTACGGTGCGGATACCAGCGACGCGATGCCTGCGCCTTGCATCAAACTTGTGGTAATCTGGTTCGCTGTATCTATATCCTCATTGCAAGGAGCCATTCCGTGAGTGCAATCAACATCATCCTGCTCGTTCTCATGTTTATCTCGGGCATTGCCACCGTGCTGCTCGTCCTCATGCATTCGGGCAAGGGCACGGGCGTCTCTGACATGATCGCCTCTTCCATGTACAACTCTGCAGCCGGTTCTGGCGTCTGGGAAAAGAACCTCGACCGTCTGACGGTCATCACAGGCATCATCTTTGGTCTCAGCATCGTCATCATGATGTTCACCTTCCCGCTGGGCACCATTTAGCTCTATGTGTGTTAGGCCATCCATGCATGTATGGGTGGCCCTTCTGTATGTGTCGGCCAATCGAATAAGGTGGACAGAGCATGGACTCTAAGACGTTGCGATACATCGTAAAGAGAATCTTTTTCTCTTTCGTCACCATCTGGGCGGTCATCACGATCACCTTCTTCGTGATGCACGCCGTCCCTGGTGGCCCGTTCACTCGCGAGAAGGCGATCTCCGCCGAGGCACAGGCTGCGCTCAACGCCAAGTACGGCCTCGACAAGCCGCTCTTCGAGCAGTACACCACCTATCTGGTGGACGCCCTGCACGGTAACTTCGGCCCGTCGATCAAGCAGCGCGGCCGCATGGTCACCGACGTCATCGTCGACGGCATGAAGACCTCCGCGCGCATCGGCATCATCGCGCTGATCATTGCCACGGTGGCGGGAGTGTTGCTCGGCGCGTTGGCCGCGCTCAAGCGAAACTCGATCCCAGACAAGATAATCATGGTGATGACGACGGCGTTCGTCAGTATGCCATCGTTCATCATGGGGTCGTTGTTACTGATACTATTCTGCATCACGCTCGGGTGGCTGCCGGCAAACGGCGCCTCCAAGGGCGGCCTCATCCTGCCGGTCATCACGCTGGCGCTCTACCCGATGAGCTACATCACGCGTCTCACGCGCTCCTCCATGCTTGACGTGCTCGGCCAGGACTACATCCGCACCGCCAAGGCTAAAGGCGTCTCCGAGCGCAACGTCATCCTCAAGCACGCGCTCAAGAACTCGCTCATTCCGGTCATCACCTACTTTGGCCCCGAGCTGGCCTACATCGTCACCGGCTCGCTCGTCGTAGAGCAGATCTTTGCCGTGCCCGGCATCGGCCGCTACTTCGTCAACTCCATCACCGGTCGTGACTACACCCTCATCATGGGCACCACGATCGTGCTGGCAACCCTCATCGTCATCATGAACCTCGTGTCCGACATCCTCTACAAGGTTGTCGACCCGCGCATCAACCTGGAATAGGAGGTGTGACCATGACAAACAATCCCCTGAGCATGCAAGTGGACCTCGATCCCAACGACTTCCTTCCTGCCTCCGAGGAGGAGAAGGAGTACATGGTGCAGATGCGCCCGTCGAGCACCTTCTTCCGCGATGGCTGCAAGCGCCTGTACAAGAACAAGGTCGCCTTCATCTCGATGATCGTGATCATCCTCATCACCGTCGCCTCCATCGTGCTGCCGATGATCTGGCCCTACTCGTACGCCAAGCAGCTGGGCAACCAGCCCGGCCGCCCCGTCGACCCCTCGTTCAACAACCTGGCCCCCATGGAGTACTCGGTCTCCGAGCAGGAGCGCATGGAGGCGGGGGAGAGCGTCTTCCCGCACATCTTTGGCACCGACTCCTCCGGCCGCGACTACTTCATCCGCGTGGTCTACGGCACCCGCATCTCGCTGGCCGTCGGCTTCTTTGCCTCCATCATCGTGCTGGTCATCGGCATGACGCTCGGCTCCATCGCAGGCTTTGCCGGCGGGCGCGTCGACATGATCATCATGCGCATCGTCGACATCATCTACTCGCTGCCTGACATGCTGATGGTCATTCTTCTGGCCAGCGTGCTGCGCGAGACGCTCGGACCCATCCTGGAGGGAACGGTCCTGCAGACCATCGGCTCCAACATCATTGCCCTCTTCGTCATCTTCGCGCTGCTGTACTGGTGCTCGATGGCCCGCCTCATCCGCGGCCAGATCCTCTCGCTGCGCGAGCAGGAGTACGTGCTCGCCGCCGAGACCGCAGGCGCCGGCTCCGGCTGGATCATCAAGACCCACCTGATCCCCAACTGCATCTCGGTCATCATCATCTCCACCGCCCTGCAGATCCCCAACGCCATCTTCACCGAGAGCTTCCTGTCGTTCCTTGGCCTGGGCGTCAACGCGCCTATGCCGTCGCTGGGCTCGCTTGCCTCCGAGGCCCTCAACGGTGTCACGAGCTACGGCTACCGCCTCGTGATTCCCGCCATCGTCATCTCGCTCATCGTGCTTGGCCTCAACCTCTTTGGCGACGGCCTGCGCGACGCGTTCGACCCCAAGCTCAACGCCTAGAAAGGAGGCACCAATGGCACTTTTGGAAGTACGTGACCTGCACACGTCGTTCTTCACCGATGCAGGCGAGGTAAAGGCCGTCAACGGCGTCTCCTTCAACCTCGACCGCGGCCAGACCCTCGGCATCGTGGGCGAGTCCGGCTCCGGCAAGTCGGTCACGGTCTACTCGATCCTGCAGATCCTTGCCCCCGCCGGCAAGATCGTGTCCGGCTCGGTCAAGCTCGACGGCCAGGAGCTGGTCAACTCGGGCGAGAAGGTCATGCGCGACGTCCGCGGCAACAAGATCTCGATCATCTTCCAGGACCCGATGACCTCGCTCAACCCCACCTACACCATCGGCGACCAGATCATGGAGGCCATCCTGCTCCATACCGATCGCACGAGGGAGCAGGCGTATGCGCGCGCCATCGAGATGCTCGAGCTCGTGGGTGTCAACGACCCCGAGAAGCGCATGAAGCAGTACCCGCACGAGCACTCCGGCGGCATGCGCCAGCGCGTCATGATCGCCATGGCGCTGGCCTGCGAGCCCGACATCCTCATCGCTGACGAGCCCACCACGGCCCTCGACGTGACCATCCAGGCCCAGATCCTCGAGCTCATGCAGCGTCTGCAGAAGGAGCTCGGCATGGCCATCATCATGATCACGCACGACTTGGGCGTCGTGGCCCAGATGTGCGACGAGATCGTGGTCATGTACGCCGGCTCCTACTGCGAGCGCGGCACTGCCGAGGAGATCTTCTACAACCCCAAGCACGAGTACACCAAGGGCTTGCTGCGCTCCATCCCCACGATGGACACCATGGGCCAGAAGCTCCAGCCCATCACCGGCACCCCCATCGACCTGCTCAACCTGCCCAAGGGTTGCCCCTTCGCCCCGCGCTGCGACGCGGCCATGAAGGTCTGCATCCGCCAGGCGCCCGAGCAGATGGTGATCAACGAGGACCACAAGGCCTCGTGCTGGATGAACGTAAAGGCGCAGATGGAAGCCCAGGCTGCTGCCGCTCAGGCCGAGGCACAGGCCGAGGCGGAGGCTGCCGCCCGCCGTGCCACGCCCGCGGGCATCGTGGACGAGATCGTCGAGGAGGTCGAGGCGGAGCTCGCCCATAAGGCAAGTCAGGCCAAGACCGTCGAAGAGGAAGGCGGTGAGGCATAAAGATGGCCGATACCACCACAGAGACGCCGCTCGTCGACGTCCGTCACCTCAAGGAGTACTTCCCCGTCAACACCGGCTTCTTCAAGTCTATCCCCCTGAAGGCCGTCGATGACGTGAGCTTCCAGATCAAGCGCGGCGAGACGCTCGGCCTGGTGGGCGAGTCCGGCTGCGGCAAGACCACCGTCGGCCGCACCATCCTGCACCTCTACGAGCCCACCGATGGCGAGGTCATCTACGATGGCCGTCCCATCAAGACCAAGGACGACATCAAGTGGTTCCGCACCAAGTCCACCATGGTCTTCCAGGACCCGTACTCCTCGCTCAACCCCCGCATGACGGTCTCCGACATCATCGGCGAGCCTCTTGACGTGCACAAGATGTACTCCAGCCACGAGGAGCGCGAGAAGAAGATCCTCGAGCTCATGGACCGCGTGGGCCTCAACTCCGAGCACGCCAGCCGCTATGCCCACGAGTTCTCCGGTGGCCAGCGCCAGCGCATCGGCATCGCCCGCTCGCTTGCCGTCGACCCCGAGTTCATCGTCTGCGACGAGCCCGTCTCGGCACTCGACGTGTCCATTCAGGCGCAGGTCATCAACATGTTTGACGAGCTGCAGGACCAGATGGGCCTCACGTACCTCTTCATCGCCCACGACCTGCTGGTGGTACGTCACATCTCCGACCGCATCGCCGTCATGTACCTGGGCAAGATGGTCGAGCTTGCCGATGCCGCGGAGATCTACGATCACCCGCTGCACCCCTACACCAAGTCGCTCATCTCGGCCGTGCCCATCCCCGATCCCAAGATCGCGCGCGCCAACAAGCGCATTCCGCTGCAGGGCGACATTCCCAGCCCGCTTAACGCCCCGTCTGGCTGCCCGTTCCGCACCCGCTGCCCCTACGCAGAGGCCAAGTGCGCCGAGAGCATGCCCAGCTTTGACGAGGTGTCGAGCGGGCACTTCGTGGCCTGCCACCGCACGGCGGAGATCAACAGCTAGTAGGCCTTGAGCCACATTGCGTTGCTGCGAGGGCGGACGTCTCCTGGGAGGCGTCCGCCCTTTTTGCAAAGCGCTATCGCCGTGGCGAGGCGGGGGAGTAGCGGCGGGGCGCCGATGTGGCCCCACTGGTCCGCTCGCCGTGGGGCGCCGGAGTTACACCACTGGTCCGCTCCAGGAGACGGAACGACGCCCCGTTCCGTCCGCGGCGACGGACCAGTCGCCCACGCCCACGCGCTTTTGCCCTCATAACTCCACCTTTGCCCGCAAAAGTATTTCAGGAATCAAAAAAAGCAGGTTAAATGGAGGCCTCGTTGCAAGCCACGGCAAACAAGAGTGCTAGCATGCAATGGTTCGTGTTTTTGATGCAAGTGTTTACGAAAGGGGAGAGATCTTATGTCCAACGTAACGCGTAGGAACTTCCTGCAGGGCCTCGGTGGCATGGTCGCCATCTGCGGTCTGAGCGCTTGTGGTGGCGGCAGCTCCGAGGGTGGCGCGGCTAGCGCAGCCCTGAGCCCCGAAGAGGCCGAGGCCGCCAAGGCCGAGGTCCGCAGGGCCATCCGTCTGCTCTTCGACCGTCAGTACATCTGCGACGAGATCGCCCAGGCCAACCAGATTCCCGCCAGCACCTTCGTGTGCCAGGGCGTCGGTGAGCCCGACGGCTCCGACTTCATGGCCAACGCTGGTCGCGGCGACGGCCAGGGCTACTATGACGTGGCCCAGGACGCCCTCCAGGCCAACTTCGACGAGGCCATGGAGATTCTCAAGAAGTACTACACCTACGATGAGGCTTCTGAGACCTTCACCGACTTCCCGACCATGACCTACCTCTACAACACCGACGAGGGCCACAAGGCCATCGGCGAGTACCTGCAGAGCACCCTCGCCGCCATCGGCATCACCATGAACATGGAGAACCAGGAGTGGGCAACCTTCCTGAACACCCGTAAGGCCGGCGACTACTCCATCGCCCGCAACGGCTGGATCATGGACTACACCGACCCCATCTCCATGCTCGACATGTGGACCACCGAGTCCGGCAACAACGACGTGCAGTTCGGCAAGGGCGACCACGCCGCTCTGGCCATGTACAACCTGGACCTCACCCCGTTCGGCTACGAGACCAAGGTCGAGAACGGCACTTGGGCCGACACCTTCGACGTGCTGATCGCCGCCATCAAGACCGAGGCCGACCAGGAGAAGCGCTTCGAGATGATGCACCTCGCCGAGGACATGCTCATGGAGACTGGCTGCCTGTGCCCGCTGTACTACTACACCATGGTCTACCTGCGCGACGCCGAGGTCGAGGGCCACTTCAGCACCCCGCTGGGCTTCAACATCTTCAAGCATGCCACCTACAAGGACGGCAGCATCAACGTCTGCATCGCCTCCGAGCCCGACACCATCGACCCTGCCCTCAACTCCGCCGTTGACGGCGCCACGATGCTCACCCACCTCTTCTCCGGCCTCGCCAAGTGGGAGAAGCAGGAGGACGGCTCCTTCGCCATCGAGCCCGACCTCGCCCAGGAGATGGTCGAGGGCGTCGAGAACGAGGACGGCTCCTTCACCTACACCTACAAGCTCCGCGACGGCCTCACCTGGTCCGACGGCAAGCCGCTGACCGCCAAGGACTTCGAGTTCGCCTGGAAGCGCGCCGCCTCCGAGGAGCTCGGCGCCGACTACGGCTACATGTTCGACGTCATCAAGGGCTATCCCAACGAGCTCGCCGTCACCGCCGTTGACGACACCACCCTCGAGGTCACTTCCAGCAACTTCATCGCCTACTGGAACGAGCTCATGGCCTTCCCGACCTACTTCCCGACCCGCGAGGACATCGTCTCCGACGAGTCCTGGGCAACCGACCCCGCGACCTACGTCTGCTCCGGTGCCTACACCCTCGACGGCTGGAAGCACAACTCCCTCATCACGCTCAAGAAGCGCGCCGAGTACTGGGATGCCGACAACATCACCATGAACGAGATCAACTTCTACCTCTCCGACGACCAGAACAACATCCTCTCCAACTTCGAGACGGGTGCCTGGCAGTTCATCGAGGGCATCCCGACCAACGAGATGGCCCGCGTCAAGGAGGAGTACAAGGACGAGTTCCACGTTGATCCGTACGCCGGCACCTACTACGTCTGCTGGAACGTCAACGAGAACATCCTTCCCGCGTAAGCTCTAGGCCAGTAGCAAACTTTGGCTGACAAGGGCCCGTCGCACCTGGTGCGGCGGGCCCTTTGCCTGTGCCGAGAGGAGTAATAACTGCATAAGAGTCGGGGTCTTACACAAAATGGCACACGCTTGAGACCAGTCGTTTACCCTTACGTAACCTAGCGGCGAATCGTTTTGCGTACCATCTGCCTTATCCGTAATCTGGGCAGCACTTAGCTGTCCTCTAACAAGGGAGAGAGCAATGGGCAAGTACATGTTCTCGCGTAGGAACTTCCTCAAGCTCGCGGCAGCCACCGGTTCTGCCAGCATGCTGGCCGCCTGTGGTGGCGGCTCCAGCGACGGTGGCTCCGACGCCGCCTCCGCTACTGGCGACGGCATTGGCGTTATGCTGAGCACCAACGTCATGTCGCTCGACACCGACCTGGCCACCGACGGCGACTCCTTCGAGGTCATCGCCGACTGCATCGACGGCCTGATGCAGATGGACTCCGACGGCGCTGCCATCCCCGCTCTCGCCGAGACCACCGACGTCTCCGAGGACGGCTGCACCTGGACCTTCCACCTGCGTGACGCCAACTGGTCCAACGGCACCCCCGTCACCGCCAACGACTTTGTCTTCGCATGGCGCCGCATCGTCCAGAACCAGGGCGAGTACGCCTACATGATGAGCGACATCGGCCAGATCAAGAACGGCCCCGCGCTGGCCGAGGCCATTCTCGCCGGCGAGGATGCCGACGTCTCGACGCTCGGCGTCACCGCCGTCGACGACAAGACCCTCGAGGTCCAGCTCGAGGTCCCCGTGCCGTACTTCGACTCCCTCATGTACTTCCCGACCTTCTATCCCATCAACGAGGAGTTCTACAACGGCCTCGAGGACGGCACCTACGGCACCAGCCCGGACACCTTCCTGTCCTGCGGCGCATTCGTGCTCTCCGACTACACCCCCGGCACCGCCAGCCTCACCGTCACCAAGAACGCCGATTACTGGAATGCCGACAGCGTCTCGCTGCCCAGCATCAACTATCAGGTCGTTGGCTCCTCTGACAACGCCCTGACCGCCTTCAAGAGCAACAGCCTCGACGTCGTCATGATCGGTGGCAACCAGGTCGCCGCCGCCGAGAAGGACGCCGACCTCGCTGACAAGCTCGTCGTCACCGGTGCAGGCTACATGTGGTACCTCACCTTCTCGCAGACCGAGAAAAACGCCCAGGGCGGCATGCTGGCCAACCAGAACCTGCGTCTGGCCTTCACCAATGCCATCGACCGCGAGGCCCTCGTGGACAACTACGTGATGGACGGCTCACTGGCCACCTACACCGCCGTTCCGCCCCAGTTCGCCGCCAGCGCCACCACCGGCGAGGACTTCTCCGCCGACCAGGACAAGTTCAAGGACTACATCGGCTACGACGTCGAGAAGGCCCAGAAGTACTTCGAGGATGCCAAGAAGGAGCTCGGCGTCGATAGCTTCGAGTTCACGCTGATTTTCGGCAACAACGAGGGCGACGAGGTCACCAAGGTTGCCCAGGCCATCAAGGAGCAGATCGAGGCCACCCTCTCCGGCGTCACCCTCAACCTCCAGGCCATGACCAAGGCCGAGCGTCTCGACAAGATGCAGGAGGACAACTACGACGTGGCGCTCACCCGCTGGGGGCCCGACTACGCCGACCCCATGACCTACCTCGGCATGTGGATCACCAACAACTCCAACAACTACGGCTTCTGGAGCAACGCCGAGTACGACAAGATCATCGCCGACTGCACCACTGGCGAGTATGTCTCTGACTACGACGCACGTTGGGCCGCTCTCTACGACGCCGAGACCCTGGTCATGCAGGAGGCCGTCATCGCGCCGCTGTACACCAAGGCCAACGCCAACCTCATTAACCCCAGCGTCCAGGGCATCGAGTTCCATCCGGTCGCGCTGAACCGCGTCTACAAGAACACCACCGTCGAGTAACGTCGAGTAACGTCGAGTAACCTCGCAATCCTTCACATGGTGTGCCGGGCGCTGGGGCGACCCTATCGGGATGCCCCAGCGCCCGTTTCGTGAGGAAGAGCCTCTATGAAAAAGTACATCCTCAAGCGCGTTGCCATGTCATTGGCGACGTTGCTGCTCATCACGTTCGTCCTGTTCGTGCTGGTGCGCATCATGCCGGGCAACCCCTTCCCGTCTGAGCGCATGAGCGCCGAGCAGATCGCCAACAAGCGCGCCGAGCTGGGCCTTGACGACCCGGTTCTCGTGCAGTTTAGCCGTTATATGGCCAATCTCGCGCATGGCGACTTTGGCAAGGGCACGTCGCTGTACTACGGCGCGCCCATCAAGACCGTCCTGGGCCAGTGCATCTCCAACTCGTTCCGCATCGGCGGGCTGGCCATCTTCATCGGCACGGCCGTGGGCCTGATCTTGGGCATCACGGCGGCCCTCAACAAGGGCACCTTCTTGGATGCCTTCTGCACGGTCTTCTCCATCCTGGGCGTCTGCGTGCCCGGATACGTCTTCTTGATCTTCCTGCAGTACTTCTTCTCGTACAAGATCCCGTTCTTCCCGTACTTCTTCGACAGCTCCCGCTTCCTGTTCTCGTCGGTGATGCCGGCGCTGTCGCTGTCGCTGTTTACCATGTCCACCGTGGCGCGCTTCACGCGCAACGAGATGGTCGAGGTCATGGACAGCGACTACGTGCACCTGGCCGAGAGCAAGGGCATGTACGGCAACATGCTGGTCACGCGCCACATCCTGCGCAACGCGCTCATCCCCATCGTCACGGTGCTCGCTCCGCTGATCGTGGACCTGCTCACCGGCGCGCTCGTCGTCGAGAAGATCTATGGCATCAACGGCATCGGCAAGCTGATGGTCGACTCCATCGCCGGCGAGGGCGTCGACTACAACTACGTGCTTGCGCTGGGCATTCTCTACTCCGCCCTCTACATCGGCATCATGCTGATCGTCGACATCCTCTACGGCCTGCTCGACCCGCGCATCCGCGTCGCGTCTTCTGAGGGAGGTGATGCCTGATGGCAGAGACCGCCTACGTTCCCACCAAGGAGGACTTCGAGCTCCTCACCGGCAGGGACATCACTACCGACAAGAACTTCGCCTCCCAGAGCTACTGGAAGGGCGTTGCGATTCACTTCCTGCGCAACCGCCGCGCCATGGTGGGCGTCTTCATCGTTCTGGCCATCATCCTGCTGGCCGTCTTTGGCCCCATCCTGAGTTCGTACGGTTATCGCGACATCGTCTCGTACACCGACGAGGCCGGCAAGCAGGTCGTGGCCAAGGGCATCGCCCCGCAGATCGGGCATGCCGGCGACGGTCCCTTCGACCAGTACACCTTCCTGTTTGGCACCGACGACTTGGGTCGCGACCAGTGGACCCGCACCTGGCATGGTGCCCGCGTGTCGCTGGTCATCGCCTTCGTCACCATCATCATCGACATGATCATCGGTATGAGCTACGGCCTGATCTCCGGCTACTTTGGCGGCGCGGTCGACGCGGTCATGCAGCGCATCGTCGAGGTCGCTAACTCCGTGCCGCGTCTGGTCATCGTGTCGGTACTGGCCATCTTCATGCCCAAGGGCATGGGCCTGGTCATCGTGGCGCTGCTGCTCACCGAATGGATCGGCATGTCAAAGATCGCCCGCGCCGAGATGCTGCGCATCAAGGAGCAGGAGTACGTGCTGGCAAGCCGCACCCTGGGCGCGCACAGCATGCACATCATCTTCAAGCAGATCCTGCCCAACACCATCGGCCCGATCATCACGCAGGTCATGTTCTCGATCCCTACGGCCATCTTCACCGAGGCCTTCCTCAGCTTCGTGGGCGTCGGCATCATGCTGCCGCAGTGCTCCATCGGCTCGCTGATCGAGAACGGCTTCAACAACATCACCACGCTGCCCTACCAGATCCTGCCGCCCATCATCGTGCTGGCGCTGCAGATGCTGGGCTTCAACTTCATCGGCGACGGCTTCCGCGAGGCGCTCGCCCCCAAGCTGGAAGACATGTAAGGAGGTGCGACGATGGAAATGAATGAGAACACGATCCTCAAGTTCGAAGACCTCGACATCTCCTTCCGCACCAACGCCGGTGTGGTCCACGCCATCCGTGGCGTGAATATCGAGCTTCGGCGCGGCGAGACCGTGGCCATCGTGGGCGAGTCCGGCTCGGGCAAGTCGGTGACCGTCAAGGCCGCCGTGGGCCTGCTCGATGGCAACGCGACCGTCAACAGGGGCAAGATCCTCTACCGCTACAAGAACGACGACGGTACCGAGAAGGTCGTGGACCTGCTGGCCATGAGCAAGCGCGAGCTGCGCACCACCATCAACGGCAGCCGCATTGCCATGGTCTTCCAGGACCCCATGACCTCGCTCGACCCCACCATGACCATTGGCAAGCAGATCATGGAGGGCATCCTGCTGCACAAGCGCGGCGACAAGGCCTTTGCCCACGCCCGCGCGCTCGAGCTGCTCGAGCTGGTGGGCATCACCGACGCCGAGAAGCGCATGAAGAACTACCCGCACCAGCTGTCCGGCGGCATGCGCCAGCGCGTGGTCATAGCCATCGCGCTCGCCTGCGACCCCGACATCCTGATCTGCGACGAGCCCACCACGGCCCTCGACGTGACCATCCAGGCGCGCATCCTCGAGCTGATCAAGGACGTGCAGGACCGCCTGGGCCTCTCGGTCATCTACATCACCCACGACCTGGGCGTGGTGGCCAAGGTGGCCGACTACGTCAACGTCATGTACGCGGGCAAGATCATCGAGGTCGGCACCGTCAACGAGGTCTTCTACGAGCCCAAGCACCCCTACACCTGGGGCCTTCTGGCTGCCATGCCCGACCTCGAGACCGACGACGACCGCCTTGCCTCCATTCCGGGCAGCCCTCCCAACCTGCTGCACGAGCCCGTGGGCGACGCCTTTGCCGCGCGCAACGCGTTTGCCCTCAAGATCGACGAGAAGGCCGAGCCGCCCCTGTTCAAGGTGAGCGACACGCACTATGCCGCCACGTGGCTGCTGCATCCCGACGCGCCCAAGGTCGAGATGCCCAAGGAGCTGCAGACGCGCCTCGAGCGTGCGAAGAAGGAGGCTGAGAAGTACCAATGAGCGAACCTCTGCTTCAGGTCAAGGACCTCAACCAACACTTTCACGTCTCTCGCAACTTCACGGTGAAGGCCGTCAACGGCGTCTCGTTCGACATCTACCCGGGGGAGACCTACGGCCTGGTCGGCGAGTCTGGCTCGGGCAAGACCACCATCGGCCGCTCCATCATCCGCCTGTACAACCCGACCTCCGGAAGCATCGTCTTCGAGGGCAAGGAGATTGCTGGCAAGCTGGACCGTCCCACCGAGAAGATGCTGCGTGAGGACATGCAGATGATCTTCCAGGACCCCATGAGCAGCCTCAACCCGCGTAAGAAGGTCGGCGACATCATCGGTGAGGGCCTGGACATCCACCATCGCTTTGCCAGCACCAAGGAGCGCGACGACGCGATTGCCGAGATGCTCGACAAGGTGGGCCTCTCGCAGAGCCATGCCGAGCGCTACCCGCACCAGTTCTCGGGCGGCCAGCGTCAGCGCGTGGGCATCGCACGTGCGCTCATCATGAACCCCAAGCTCATCATTGCCGACGAGTGCATCTCGGCGCTTGACGTGTCCATCCAGGCGCAGGTAGTCAACCTGATGAAGGACATCCAGGACTCCACGGGCTGCGCGTACCTGTTCATCGCGCACGACCTCTCCATGGTCAAGTACATCTCCGATCGCATCGGCGTGCTGCACCTGGGCCACATGGTCGAGACGGGCACCACCGACGAGATCTTTGCCAACCCCGTGCACCCCTACACCAAGAGCCTGCTCTCTGCGGTGCCGCTTCCCAACCCCGAGGTCGAGAAGCGCCGTCGCTCGGTGGCCTACGACCGCGTCAAGGAGGGTGTGGACTACAGCGCTGGCACGGTGCACCAGGTGGAGGGCACCCACACCGTGCTCGCCACCGACGAGGAGTTTGCACGCTGGACGGCGTAGGCAGCTGACAAGGGGGAGCATCCTTTCTGACTCAGAAGCGGTGCTCCCCTTTGAGTCAGCGGACAATCTCGCCAGAAACTTGCAAAAAAGTCGTTGCGCGTTCTGGCGCGAGGTGCTATTGTATCTCTTGCGCTTAACGCACGTCGGAGTGGCGGAATTGGCAGACGCGCTAGCTTGAGGTGCTAGTGCCTAACTAAAAGGGCGTGCGGGTTCAAGTCCCGCCTCCGACACCACGCAAGATCAGACGGGTTCCTTCGGGGCCCGTCTTTTGCTATACAGGGAGCTTTTGCACGAGGGGAGCGACCATGGCACGGCACAAGGGCGAGCTGGCGCGTACCACACAGCTGGGGGACAAGAGCTCCGGGGCCACGCTCTCGGCCCTTTTGGCCATCACCAGCGACGCCGTGGTCTGCTTCGACGGAACCGGCACCATCCTGCTGGCCAACGACGAGGCCACTCGCCTGCTGCTGCCCGTCGCGCCCCAGTGGCTCACCACAGGGCTCGTAGGGGCCGACGTGCGGCTGCTGTTTCCGCCGGCCGTGGGCGTGGTGCCCGATGCTCCCTTCACGCTGGCCTCGCTGCCCCTGCCCACCGACGGCTCAACCACGCGGCTCATGCGCACCGACGCGCGCGGCCACGTGCTGCCGCTGTTGGCCCGCTGCGAGCGCGTGAGCGCCCCGGGCGAGACGTACTTGCTCGCCGTGCACCCCGACGCGGGCTCTGCCGCTGCCACGCACGAGCGCGAGCGGCTGGTCGACGAGCTCTCGCGCGCCAACCGACGCCTCTCCGGCACGCTCGACATCGTGCTGGGCACGCTTGACTCTCCCAGCGTGAGCACGCTCTTCGAGCGCGTGTTGGAGGAGCTGCGCCGCACCATGGACGCCATGGGCACCGCGGTGTATCTGGCCGAGGGCGCCGGCTTCCACCTGCGGGGCACCAGTGCCTCGCTCGATGACGTGCCCGTGCCCCGCTACCTGTCGCGCTCGCGCTCGCTCATGGCGGCCGTCGCCCAGAGCGAGCATGCCATGCGCCTGCGTGTGCTGCCCCCCGACGGCGACAGCCTGCGCAAGGGTCGCCTCTCGCACCGCACGGTGATGGACGAGGACGCGCGTGTCTCGTACCGGGTGCGCGCCACTCAGCTGCCGCCCTTCACCAGCTTTTTGGCTGTGCCTGTGCGCTTTGGCGGGCAGGTGATCGCGCTCATCGTGGTGGGCTGGCGCAGCGCACGGGCCATTCCGCGCGACGACGCCGACCTGCTCGATGCCGTCACGCGCTACCTTGCCGTGCAGCTGGTGGGTGCCTTCAGTGCCCTGCGTGCCCAGCGCCGCGATCAGCTTGCTGCCCGCGCCAACGACCTGCGCGACCTGCTGGTTGCCGAGCCGCTCTCTCCCGAGCTTGTGCCGCGCCTGCTCGAGCAGGTAGGCCACGATCTCGACTGCGCCTGCGCGGCCGTAAACGGCCCTTCTGCCATCGACGGGCACCTGATCGTGCAGCTGCCCGTCTCGCACGAAGAGCGGGCCGTACCGGCGGAGCTGCTTGCCTTTGGGGAGGGTGTGAGCGTGGTGGCCCCCGAGAGCGAGCTGGGGCTGTGGCTGCGCGAGCAGGACGAGCCCTGCCTTGGCGCGCACGTGGACTGCGGGCAGATCGACGACGTGGCCGTGCGCTTCTTGGTGCTGCGCGCCGCCGATGCCGAGCCTCTCGACGACCTCGAGCTGGAGTACCTGCGTCAGGTGACCGGCAGTGTGAGCGCCGTGTCGTCGGGCGAGCAGGGCCGCCAGCGCGACCATCGCATCTCCCAGGCGCTGCAGAGCGGCATGCGCAGCGAACTGCAGAAGGTCGAGGGCGTCTCGGCTCAGGGCATCTACTCGTCGGCCACCAAGGCGGCCTTTGTGGGCGGCGACTTCTACGACCTCATCCGTCTGCCCAACAGGCGGGCCTGCGTGATCATGGGCGACGTCTCGGGTAAGGGCGTTGAGGCGGCGTCGGTCTCGGCGGCCGTGCGCACCGCGCTGGGCGCCTACTCGTGGGAGGGTCTGGCGCCCGCGCGCATGGTGGGCCTGCTCAACGACTTTCTGCTGGGCTTCTCGCGGGTGGAGACCTTTGCCACGCTCTTTGTGGGCATCATCGACTTGGCTGCGGGCAGCATGGCGTACTGCTCGGCCGGGCATCCGCCTGCGATCATGCTGCGTGCGACAACCGGCCAGCTCGAGTGGCTCGGCGAGCAGTCGGGTGTGGTGGGCGCCTTCCGCGACATGGCCTACCACGACGGCAACGTGAGCCTGGGCGCGGGCGACACGCTGCTGCTCTACACCGATGGCACCACCGAGGCTCGTGCGCGCGACGGTCGCTTCTTTGGCGAGGAGGGCCTGCGCGACGCCGTGATGCAGGAGGGTCCTAGGGGCTTCGATGGACTGCTCGACCGTCTGCTGGCCACGGTGGAGGCCTTTACGGGCAACAGCCTGGAGGACGACGTGGCCATGGTCGCCCTGCGCTTCGACGAAGTGGGGGAGCGGGCATGATGCAGAACCTCTCACCGGAGGCTGGGGGCCATGAGCAGGGCCCGAGCCGTCAGGCGCAGGTGCAGCGCGTGCTGTGCGTGGTGCTGGTGCTCAATTTGGCCGTGGCGCTGGCAAAGCTGACCTACGGCACGCTCACGCACTCCATCGCCATGCGCGCCGACGGCGTGGCCTCGCTGTTCGACACCGTCAGCAACGTGGTGGGCATCGTGGGCATGGTTGTCGCGTCGCGTCCGGCCGACGAGAACCACCCCTATGGGCATGCCAAGTTCGAGACCTATGCCTCGGCCGCCATCGGGCTCATGCTGGTGTGGGCGGCCATCAACGTGAGTCGCGACGCATGGGCGGCGTTCACGGGCGTTGCGGGTTCGATGCGCGTGGACGCGGGCAGCTATGCGGTGATGCTGGCCACGCTGGCCGTCAACGTGGGCGTGTCGCGCTACGAGCGTCAGAAGGGCGCAGAGCTGCGCTCAGAGGTCCTTGCGGCCGATGCGTTGCACACCATGAGCGACGCGCTGGTGTCGGTTTCGGTCGTGGTCGCGCTCCTGCTGGTGCAGATGGGCTTTGCCCTGGCTGACCCGATCTGCTCGGCGGTAGTGGCCGTGGCCATCCTGCACTCTGCGTGGGAGGTGCTGCGGCAGGTCAACCGCACGCTCTCCGACGAGGTGCGCATCGAGGTCGGGCTGGTCGAGCAGGTGGTGCTTGCGGTGGACGGCGTGCGCGGATGCCATAGGGTGCGCACGCGTGGGACCGAGGCAGAGGTGTACCTGGACCTGCACGTGCTGGTGGACCCGCAGATGCCCATCGTGCGCGCACATGAGGTGGGGGAGCGCGTGGAGCAGGCCGTGGCCGAGCGGTTCCCGCAAGTGGTCGAGGTCATGGTGCACCTGGAACCCGACACCGAGCGCGAGCGCGCGGAGGCGTAGGCGTGGGATTGTGGCGAGATGGCGCCGCGACTGCAACTTTCTTTTGACGACTTTTTGAGGGTCTACCTGCGTATTTGGTATTGAGAGGCCCTCAGGGCCCAAAAAAGTCGAAAAAAGTTCTTGCAATGGGCGGGCACTTTCCGTATATTAATTCCTGCACGCGGGCTTAGCGCAGTTGGTAGCGCGCAACCTTGCCAAGGTTGAGGTCGCGGGTTCGAACCCCGTAGCCCGCTCCATGATTTACGAGGGCCGGTCTTGAATCGGCCTTTTCTATACGGCGACGTGGCCAAGTGGTAAGGCAGAGGCCTGCAAAGCCTTTACCCCCAGTTCGAATCTGGGCGTCGCCTCCATACCAGCAAAGGGCTGGCATCGAGAGATGCCAGCCCTTCTTGCATCTGCCAGGCTGGAGGTCCCAGCGAGACCAACGGCAAGGAGGCACCTAAGACCCGGGTTGTAGGTGGATGTGGCTCGCCCCTACGACCTCAAACCACCTGCGTCCCAGATTCAGTCTGTGGAGGCATGCGCTAGCTTGACGATGCGCACCAGCGTACCCGTCCCCGAAGGCTTGGGCGTGATGCTCACCGAGTCGGCCAGCAGGCGCATCAGACGGATTCCCCGCCCACGCTCAGATGTGGGGTCCTGCTCGTCGCTCGAAAGATGCTGCAGGTCAAAGCCTGGTCCGCAGTCGCTCACCTCGATCACTGCGCGATCGGGGTAACCCACGATCGACACCAGCGCGCCTGTCCCGTCGGCATGGTCCACCGCGTTGCCTACGGCCTCGCCCGTCGCCAGCACCGCATCAAAGAGCTCGTCGCGCGAGAGTGGCACCTCACGCAGGAGCCGTTCGATGTTGGCCCGCGTCAGAGAGAGGTCGTCCGCCTCGACGGGGATCACCGTGCGCCACAGTGGCAGCACCGACGGGTCGAGCTCCTCGGCGCCGTCCATGGGATGCAGCCTGCTTACCGGAATGAAATCGACCAGGCGCGCCCGCTTGAACAGGGCAAGCACCTGGTCGGTGACGTTGGTGAGGGAGAGCAGCCCACCCAGATCGCGCATGCGTCGCACCTCGGCGAGCAGCATGGCCATGCCAGCGGAATCCACATAGCTGGCCCCTGCCATGTTGAGGATGATGCGCCGACAGCCGCCGTCGATCAGGCGGTTGAGCGCCGTGCGCACCCTATCGACGGAGGTTACGTCGATGTCGTGCTCGATGGGGACGAGGGCTATGTCGGACGATTGCTGCATATAGCTCTTGTTCCCAAAATGAGCTGAAGATATCGCGGCAATTGTCTCAGCGGCACGAGATGCGAGGAGCACTCCCGCGCCCCGACGCAGGCGTGGCGGGCAGAGTTTCACGCCAACGGGTAGTATGGTCAACGTCGGCCAAACCCCGCATCGGCGGGCTATGGCCGACGTTCACAGCGAGCCCGGGCCACAACACCGGCCGCGGCACCATCTCGATGCGTCGGGGAGTGAGTACGTGACAGATCGACAGGTCTACCTAGACTTTGGGGCGGCCACGCCCGTGGTGCCCGAGGTGCTCGAGGCCATGCTGCCCTACCTGGGCGAACGGTTCTACAACCCCTCGGCTCCGTATGCACTTGCACGCGGCGTGCGCGCCGACCTCGAGGCGGCCCGAGCCACGCTGGCGCGGCTCATCGGTGCCCGCCCGGGGCAGGTCACCCTCACTGCCGGTGCCACCGAGGCCAACAACCTGGCCTTTGCTGTGGTTGACGGTCCGGTGGTGACCGACGCCGCCGAGCACGAGAGCGTGCTGGCCTGCGCAAAGGCCCACGACCACACGCTCGTGCGCGTGGGGGCCAACGGCCGTGTGGATCCGGCCGACATTGCAGCCGCCCTCACGCCGCAGACGCAGCTGGTATCGGTCGAGCTCGCCAACGGCGAGGTAGGCGCCATCCAGCCGGTTCGTGCGATTGCCACAGTGGTGCAGGAGGAGCGCGCCCGACGTCTGGAGGCGGGGGAGCGTATGCCCCTCTACCTGCACACCGACGCCTCGCAGGCGGCCCTCACGCATTCGGTCAATGCAAGCACGCTGGGTGTGGACCTCATGACGCTCTCGGCGGCCAAGGTGTACGGCCCCAAGCAGGTTGGCCTGCTGTGGTCGTCCGACGACGTGCGTCTGCGCCCATTGGTGCGCGGTGGCGGTCAGGAGGGCGGCGTGCGCTCCGGCACCGAGAACGTGGCCGGCGTGGTGGGCTTTGCCCGCGCGCTCGAGCTGGCCAGCGCCCGTCGCAAGGGTGAGGCCAAGCGGCTCGCCTCGCTGCGCAATCGCCTGCAGCGGCAGCTGCAAGCCTCGTTCCCAACCATGGTGGTCTCGGGGCCCGTGCGCGACGCTCAGCGCCTCCCTGGGCTGCTCCATGTGGCCTTTCCGGGGCTCGAGGCAGGGCGGCTGGTTATCGCGCTCGAGCGGCGCGGGGTGAGCGTGGGCACAGGCAGCGCGTGCGCAGCCAGCAGGATGCAGGCCAGCCACGTGCTGGAGGCCATGGGCGCCTCGCCCGAGGTGGCGCGCGGCAGCCTGCGCATCACGCTCGGCGGTCCGACCACCGAGCAGGATGTTGACTACGCCGCCGAGCAGATCTGCCAGGTGGTGCGCGCCGAGGCCGCGCGCGTGGGGGTGAGCTTGTGAGCAGGGTCTTTGTGGGAATGAGCGGCGGCGTTGACTCGGCTCTGGCTGCCGCGCTACTGGTGGAGCAGGGCCACGACGTGCTGGGCGTGTACATGCGCAACTGGTCGCAGGACCTTCCGGGCTTCAAGTGCCCCTGGGCCGACGACCTGGCCGATGCCGAGCGCGTGGCCGTGACGCTGGGCATCGACCTAGAGGTCTGGGACTGCGAGCGCGAGTATCGCGAGACGGTGGTGGACTACCTGGTGGACTCGTACCGCCATGGCTACACGCCCAACCCCGACGTGATGTGCAACCAGACCGTCAAGTTCGGCACCTTTGCCGAGCGCGCGTTTGCGCAGGGTGCAGACCTGGTGGCCACGGGCCACTACGCGCGCGTGGTCCATGGCCAAGCGGGCGCTCCGGCGCAGCTGCTGCGCTCGGCCGACGAGCACAAGGACCAGACCTACTTCATGTGGCGTGTGGCCGGCCAGGTGTACAACCGCGCGCTCTTTCCCATTGGTGGCTACCAGAGCAAGGCCGAGGTTCGCGCGGCCTGCGCCGAGCGCGGGCTGGGCATCGAGACCAAGCCCGACTCCGACGGCATCTGCTTCATCGGGCCGGTGGGCCTGCGCACCTTTTTGCTCGACTCGCTCGACCGGCGTCCCGGCGATGTGGTGGAGTGGGAGACGGGCACCGTGCTGGGTCGCCACGACGGCGCCTTCCTCTTTACGGTGGGCCAACGCCGCGGGCTCGATCTGGGCGGAGGTCCGGCGCGCTACGTGGTGGCCACCGATACTGAGGCCAACGTGGTCTACGTGACCGCCGACACGCAGTGCCCTGGCCTGTGGACTAGCGCGCTCGCCCTGGGCGACGTGCGCTGGGTGAGTGGCGAGCCGCCCGCTGCCGGCACCTATCGAGTGCGCATGCGCCACACTGGGCCTCTGGTTGAGGCGCGCGTGGAGGCGGGCGAGCGCGGCGCCACCGTGAGCTTTGCCGAGCCCGTGCGCACCGTGGCGCCCGGCCAGAGCGTGGTGGTCTACGACGGCCTGGTGTGCCTGGGCGGCGGAATCGTGCAGAAGGGTGATGCCTGATGGCTGGATGCTCCGTCGTGATGCTCGCGATCATATTCGCACCGCTGATGATGGTCGTGGCCGTGGCCGCACTGCTGGCAACGGCGGCCATCGAGTTCGTGCACAGCCTCGCGTTCCCGTTCCTGCTGGGCTCCCTTGCCTTTGGGGCGGTGGCGTTTGTCGACGCGGTCCGCATCCTGTGGAGCCGCCATCGTGCCGGCAACCTTCGCGAGCTGCGGCCCGCCGACCTCACACGCCCGGCGGTGCTCTGCGCGGTTGCATGCGTGCTCTTTGCGGTGATGTGCGCGCTGGCCGGCTCGATGCTGGTCACCTGGGTGAACGAGGTGCGCGCTGCGGGAGCTGCGTAAGGCATGCATCCAAGGTGGCCGCTCGCGCTGGACGCGGTAGAGGCGGGGTTTTGCCTCGCGCTCGGGCTAAGCGCCCGACGCTTACGGCGCGGCAGCTGCGGAACCGCTCGCTTCGCTCGCTACGTCCTCGCTCCCGCCGCGCCGACACGCCGGGCAGCCCGAGAGGTCGGCGAAAACCCACCTCCGCCGCGGCCAGCGCAGATGACCTCCCTCGTCGGTCGATTGGTGGCAGTCCTGCCGCGCGCTGGCGGCATGCGTGGGCTATGCTCGTAGGCGGCACCACGTTCCCGACAGGGGAGGACCTTATGCGCACCCGTCACCTTGCAATCCTGCTGGCGCTCGTTCTGAGCCTCGTGCCCTGCGCGGGCTGCTCGGCGCCAGACGCTGGCTCCGAGGGCGACGCTGCCCAGCAGACGGCCGACGCGCCTGCCGACGCCTCCGCCGAGACCGACCCGCTCGAGGGCATCGATTCCGACTCGCGCGTGGTGGCCCTCTCGCGCTCGCTCGGCGACCTTTGGCTTTGCGCTGGCGGCCAGCTTGTGGGTGTGACCGACGACGGCCTTGATTTGCCAGAGATCGGCGAGGACGTGCAGAGCATCGGCAGCCTGACGCGCCCTGGCTTGGAGCGGATCATCGCCCTCGAGCCCGACTTGGTGCTGCTCTCTGCGGACCTTCCCTCCCATCAGGAGATGCGGCAGAGCCTCGCTCGGGCGCACGTGCCCACGCTCGAGGTGCATATCGGCTCGTTTGACGACTACGACGCCATGATGGCCACGTTCACGGGCCTCACGGGCCGAGACGACCTCTACGAGCAGAACGTGACCTCGATCCGCGCGCGCATCGACGAAGCCATCGAGCACAACGCTCAGGACGACCGTGGCACCTACGTGGCGCTGCGCGTTTCGGCCAGCGGCGCAGAGGCGCTCAAGGCCGACAACTTTGCCTGCGCCATCATCGACGACATGGGCCTTACCAACCTGGCGGACACCGTCGCGGCGCTCGACGAGCCCACAGCCGAGAGCGTCGCCGCTGCCGAGCCCGACTGGGTCTTTGTCATCTTCCAGGGCGAGGAAACCGCTGCGCAGAAGGCTTACGAGGAGGCGTTCGTCTCCGACCCGGCGTGGCAGGAGCTCGAGGCGACCAAGACCGGACGTGTGGTGAGCCTGCCCAAGCGGCTGTTCTTGTACAAGCCCAACGCACGCTGGGCCGAGGCGTACATGTATGTCTCCCAGTTGCTGCACGGGTCCTTGGCGTAAGCTGCGGCAAACCCGTACAAAAGAGGCGGCGGAGGGAAGCCCTCCGTCGCCTCGCTCATCTTGTAACCGCTGGTGCGGTTGTCGCGCTTGCTCGCCCTCTCTGTGCGGCCTTACTTGCCGGTGACCAGGAACTCTTCCAGGCGCTGGTTGAAGCGCTCGGGGAACTGTGCCGCCATGAGGTGGCCTCCCATCACGTAGGTGGGTGTCTCGGGGCAGAGGGCCTTGTACCAGGGCTCGGCGACGTCCGCCCAGTGCTCGGCGATGAACATCAGCGTGGGGATGCGCTTGGCGGCCTCCTGTGCGATGGCGCGGTAGTCCGAGAGGATGGCGTCGCCAAAGAGCTCGTGGCAGACCCAGGTGGGGCATCCGGCGCCCAGCCCCAGGTAGTACTCGATCTGCGCCTCGGTTATGGGACCCTGCCACATGACCTCGGTGAGGTACTCCTTCCAGAAGGCGTCGGACGCCTCCTTGCTGATCAGGACGCGCGTCATGACCTCCGAAAGCTCGGCGGGGGACCCCTCGGTCCAGGCGGCAGGATCCTCGTTGTGCGGAAGCGGGCTCATGTCGATGGTCACGGCACCAGCCACGCTGTCGACGCCAGCCTGCTCCAGGTAGCTCCAGACCTCCAGGTTGCCGCAGCTCCAGCCCACGAGCGTGGGCTTGACCAGCCCCAGACCCTCGACCAGCTTGACCAGGTCGGCGCCGTGGGTCTGGTAGTCGTTGCCCCAGGGGCTCTTGGTGGAGAGGCCCTGGCCGCGCGGGTCTACCAGGATCACGCGGTGGGTTGCCTTGAAGTGCTCGAGCTGCTGCATGAAGACCTCGCCGGAAAAGGTGAGGCCAGGGACAAAGACCAGCGCCGGGGCGGTGGGGTCTCCTGCGTCCCAGTAGTGGATCTGCACGTTGGGCTCGACGGAAAAGAACTTGCTCTCGGTGCGCTCTGCAGACATGGTGCTCCCTTCTCGGGTGTTGGTGACACCCCCATGGTAGGGGAGCGGGAGGGGTGGGGTTCGTGCCAGCGCGGGAAGTGCCACACGAGTCGGCGGGACGCATGCGAGCGAACGCGGGGCGATCGGGGCTCGTGAGGAGCGGTTTCAAAGTCGTCGAAAAAGTCGTTGCACTGGCGCAGGGCTTCCGCTATAGTGTTCTTTGCTGCGCGAGCAGCACCCAAAGCTAAGGGCGTTTAGCTCAGGGGGAGAGCGCTTCCCTGACACGGAAGAGGTCACAAGTTCAAATCTTGTAACGCCCACCACGAAAGACGCAGGTAGATGGCATAAACCGTCTACCTGCTTTTTTTAGGACACTAAACGGGACACCAAATAGGACACCAAAAACGGGAGTCTCGTCAAAAGTCGGGTGTTTTCCTCTTTCGGCCGGTTACCTGGCCAAACAATCGACAGGTTGAATCACAAACCCTAAAGCCGGAGCTTTGGTGTCCACGTTGGGCTTGGTGTCCTGCGTGGTGTCCTTCGGGATAAGCCATGGTGTCCGGGAAGTCGCAGTTTGGAGAGGAGCCGCAAAGATGATCGAGAACATGCAAGAACTCATCGAAGACGAGGCTATGGCCTATTTCAGGGCCGACGTCTGCCTGGGAAGCCCCGAGAGCTTCAGCTTGGACGAGAAGCGCGAGATCTGCGAGCAGATGGAGTCCACGAGCAAAGCGATTGAGGACGCCATGAAGGCCGATTTTGAGTCGCTGCCCCCCGAATTCCGAGTCAAACTCCTAGACATGTTGTGCTCGTCTGGCTGCGAGTCGGAGGAGTTCTGGAAAGACCTGTTGCTCGGCGAAATGCCCGACTCTCCGGCACAGCTTATGGGAGAGGATGCACGATGACGGCCCGTGAGCCTGCGAACGTCGATGACGCCCGTGCCCAGGCGGCTGAGCGCCTGCTCGAGCGCAAGCGAATGGGGCTTGAGAGCGCAGTAGAAGCCCTTGAGGCGGTCGGTTATCGCGTTATCAGGCGGAAAGACGGCTCTTATGCTGTCAGGCCGCCATATGTGCGCTCAACGACGCGAGATGACGCCGAGGCCGGCAAGATTCAAACGCAGCCGTCAGACTATCTCGCAGATTATCCCGTCATGCTTACTGCTAAGCACATAGCGGAGATTACTGGCCTAAGCATCGGCCGTGTACGCACGATGTTCAAGAATCAGGCGCTTCCGGCTGTCAAGCTTGAGAACAATCGCTGGTACGTGCCCAAACAGAAGTTCATGGCTGTCTTTGACGTGCAGAGCGGAAAGGTCGGTTAGTTTAGGGCGGGCAGAAAGGCGCATGGCTCTCGGCTGGGCCGTGCGCCCTTCCTTGCTCGGGTCCCTTATGACGCCGTGATGTACCCCGGCGTGCTCGCCGTGTCGATGCGAAAGTAGGTGTATGCGGTCTTGTTACTGGCCCATACGGTGCCGTTTCCGCCGACGAGCGACGTGGAGCACGAGTAGAAGCACTGCGAGCCCGTGATCCCGCTCGAAGGCAGTGCCCAACTCGCATCGGCCAGGATGGTCGTGAGCCTGCTGCACCCCGAGAACGTGTAGAACAGGTCCGTCAGCGTCGACGGGTCGAAGCCCCGGAAGTCGACCGTCGTAAAGGCGCAGGACGAGAACGTGTAGCGCATCGTGCGCACGCCGGAGAGGTTGCCCAGGCCGCTCACGCTGGCCAGGTTCGTGCAGCTGTAGAACAGGTAGTTGAGGTTCAGGTACGAGAACGTGGCCATGTCCGCAGCGAAGGTTGCGCTCGTCAGGTGCTGGCGGTGCGTCGGCCCGGTCACGCCGTCCCAGGGCGTGAAGCCGAGCCCCACGTACTTGCCGATGGCACAGATCCGATTGGAGGCAACGAGCTCGCGCGTGGCGTCCGGCGTGGACGAAGCCGTGAGCACGCCCTCGCCGTCGGCGTAGTAGTGCGCCCAGAACCAGGTGCGGTTGTCGTTGTTCGGGTCGGTCAGCACGCCGCCGGCCCCGAGCTTGCAGACGCTCGCGCCGCTCGTGGTGGTGGGCACGAAGCCGTCGGTGCCGCCCACCAGGCGGTTGCAGCTGTTGAACATGAGCGAGCCGGAGAGCCCCGAGTTGCTGAACGAGGTGGCATAGATCGTCTCGAGGGAACCGCAGCTCGTGAACATCTGGTTGGCGCTGGTCATGCCGGACAGGTTCTCGAATCCTCGCACCTCGGTGCAGTTCGAGAAGGCATTGAACCAGTAGTTGCAGTTCGTCAGGCCCAAGCTCCCGATGGTGCTGTCGATGTAGACCTTCTTCACCAGCAACTTGATGGAGTCGTAGGAGCGTGCGCTTGCGGACGAGTAGCCCGCGGGGTCGATCTCGAAGACCTGCACGATGCGCCCGCCGGTTACAGAGGTTCGCCGCTCGTAGTAGTTGATCTCAAGCGTGCCGTCGTCGAGCAGGAGCGCCCGGATCTTGTAGCCGACGTCCCACTCCAAGGCGAGAATGGCTGCGGCCATGTCACCGGGCTGGTAGAGCGTCGTGAGCCCGTTCTGCCCGCGTATGGCGTCCGCGATGTCCGAGAACACAGACTCCGGCAGCACGCCCGACTCAAGCGTCATGTACGGCTGCGCCTGGTACTGTCCGGCGTCGGTGCCGTCGAGGGCGGCAACGGCCGCTGCCATCTCGTGCGGCTTGTAGAGAGTCGCGACACCAGCCTGGTAGCGGATCGCGTTGGCGATGTCCGTGAGTATGCGCGTCGATACGGTTCCAACAGCCATGGCCTAAAACTCTTCCTCTTCGAGATTGGCGAGCGCGGCGATGGCGTCATCCACATACTGCTTGGTGGCGTAGGCTGAGAGGTCGGGCGTCGTTCCCGCCGGCCCCTGCGGCCCTTGCGGTCCGGTAGCCCCGGTCTCGCCCTTGAGGTTGTGGAACGCGAAGGCGAACGTCCTGGCAGAGGCCGTGCCGCCCAGCGTGACGCTCACCGATGGTGTGCCGGTGGAAGAGTCGATAGTGGCGGTGGCACCGGTGATGGTCGCGTTTACGCCGTCGTCGCCCGTGTCGCCTTTCGGCCCTTGCGGTCCCGTGGCGCCGGTCGCACCGGTTTCGCCTTGAAGCCCGGTCTCGCCCCGGGGACCGGTCTCGCCCTGGACTCCCTGGATGCCTTGCGGCCCGCGAAGGTCTGCCGAGCTCGTGCCCGATGCAGAGGTCACCGTCAGCACCGAGCCGTTCCAGCTGTGCGTGCAAGATGTGCCGTCAGCACCAGCGGGACCGGTCGCACCCTGCGGCCCCGTGTCACCGGTGTCGCCCTTCGGCCCTTGGGCTCCCGTATCGCCCGTGTCTCCCTTGTCACCCTTGGGACCCTGGGGACCAGTAGCGCCCGTGGCACCAGTCTCGCCTTGTATGCCCTGCGGACCTTGCGGCCCAACCTCACCGGTGTCACCCTTCGGTCCCTGTGGGCCGACCTCGCCCTGGACACCCTGCGGACCCCGCTCGCCAGTATCGCCCTTGGGGCCTTGCGGTCCTACATCACCGATGTCGCCCTTGTCACCTTTGACGCCTTTTGCCACATCGGCCGTGGTCGTGCCGTTCTTGTCGGTGATCGTGATGGTGCATCCGCCCTCGGTCTGGGTCACGGTCGCCGTCGGGCTGAACCCGTCTGCGCCGTCAGCACCATCGAAGTCGCCGCGCACTGCCGCAGCCGTCAGGCTCTCCCTTGCCGTGTTGGCCAGAGCAGCCGCAGCGTTCGCAGCCATAGCGGCATCGGTCGTGATCTCGGTCGCGTGCTCGTACGCGTTGATGGCGTCCACGAACAGCGTGAACCCGTCCTCGTGCTCCTCGCCACCGACGACCACAGGCTCCACGCGTATTGTGAACACGCGGGAAGAGATGTAGGTGTCGTTCCCGCGCGAGACCATCACCTGCGCCTGCACGGCGCCCTCGGCCTCCTGCATCGCCGCCGGGTAGTAGATCTCGAACGTACCGGCAGACGCGTCGACGGCCGTGAAGGGCTCGGTCCCGCGCTCGCCGGTCACCTTGTGCTTCCACGCGAAGTAGACAGCAGCCCCCGTCAGGTCGGCCGCAGCACCGTTCTGCCTGACCGAAAGCGAGATCCCGCGCCCGCAGGCGTCAGCGGGAGAAGCCACCAGCACGTCGCCGAAACGCTCGTCGCAGGCGTCCCAAACCAGCTTATGAAGTCCGTATCCGTCGAGCACGAAGCACCTCCTAGAGTCTCCGCCCAGGGTATGCCCTCGTCACAACCCAGCCGTCAGAAGTCGAGCTCCGCCAGTTCGTCCAGGTCGTCGATTGCCGTGGTCACGGTGTTCTCGACCACCTGCACCGAGGTCGCCACGCTCAGGTTGCCGTCGATGCCGGCCACGTCGTTCTGCAGCGCGGCCACGTCGGCGGCAAGCGAGCTCGTCACCGCGTAGTCGACCTGCTGCACCGTGCCGATCGTCACCCGGCAGATCACCGCATCGCCGAACGTGCGAACACGCTTCACGACGCGAGCCTTGAGCCGCCACTCGGGCGAACGTGAGGAGTCGATTACGGCCACCTCGTCACCCAGTTCACAGTCACCACCGTCGAGCGCGGCAACGTCTATCTCGTACGAAACCTTGGGCTGCACCGAGTCGACAAGCGCCTTCCTCGTTAGCGCCAGCAGCCTGGTCGGGTCGTCGCACTCCGAGAAGGTCACCTGCCCAAAGCTGTGCACCTTGGCCGTCCTGTCGGCATTCCAGCGCCCCCACACGAGCCGCGCGTCCTCGTCACCGACCCAGTTGACGCCACCGTTGACCTCACCGAAGGTGAGCTTCTTGCGGTAGCCGCCCGTGTAGCGGCCGTCCTCGTCGGTCACGGGAAGGCCCGCGCCGAACCCGTAGAGCGCCGTGTACACGTCCTGCTCCAGGACCGTGCGCGTGCATCCGGCCATGTTCTTGCCGTAGGTGAAGCGAAGCCCACGCCAGCTGCCGAGCCTTTGTCTGAAACGGATGAACCGGGAAGCCACGCGACCGCAAGCAACCGTTATCACGGGCTCGACCTCGCCGTCCCAGACCTCGGCGACCCTCCGCAGAGCCCAGAGCGCGTTCACGTGGTAGAGCACGCAGCCCGCCGTCCCTGCCACGTCGCATGACGCGATTGACCAGCGAGTTGGTGCCAGCACGACCGCCAGAGCCTGCGCCGCCGTGCGGGAGACCAGATGCTGCTCCTCGATGAAGTCGTCCAGCAGCTCGCAGAGGGAAGACTCCGCATATACCGAGCACAGGCCGTCGAGCGGCTCGTCGGTCCGCACCACCACATGCTCGCGCCACACGCCGCCGTCCTGCCACAGCAGCCGGTCGCCCTTGGCGGGCACCTCTCGGCACTCGAACTCCAGCGTGTCCTCGCCGTTGAGCTCCTCGGTGTGGACCAGCTCGCCGACGACGGGGAGTATTCCGATGCGCTCGTCGAAGCGGTCGAACCAGAAGATCGTGGGAACGGAGCCCGCCATCACAGCCACCTCTCGCGGAAGCTGGTCGTATGGGAGGAACATCCCGTGAAGCTCAGCTCGCAGCTGCCAGGAGAAAGCGAGAAGAAGTCGCTCGCCAGCATCACGTCAACACGGGCGTCGACGCCGTCTATCGTCACGCCCTCGGTCTCGCAGTCGATGCGCACCACCTCACCACCTGAGAAGGAATGCTCCACGCGCACGAACGCGTCACCGCAGCCGACCTGCACGGCAGAACCGGCAGAAGCGACCAGCTCGAATGCCGGCCATGTGGGCCACGACCCGCCGACCTCGAAGGCCGCTCCGGTCTCGGCCCGCTCCCTACCGTAGGCCACGGGGTCGAGCAGCGTGAAGACGACCTCGCCCTCGCCGTCCTCGAAGAGCGAAGACCACGTGCCGGCATCGGTGCACACGGCGTCGCGGTACTCGAACTCCGGCTCGTCGGGCAACCGCAGCGTCCCGCCAGCCGTGGAGCACAGCGCCGAGTGGACCCTGTGCCGAACGTCAGCAAGCCCGTTGGTCCCCGGCCTGAACCCCGCGTCCATGAACAGCCGAACCCGCACCAGCCTGGGCGGTATGCGCCCGGAGACGAGCAGCGCGCCCGCACGCCCCGGCACCACCATCGTGTCGGGCACCACGGGCATAGCGACCTTCTCGACGACCTCGGCGCTGCACCATTCAGAGAGGTCGATGCCGTTGTAGACAATCGACCTCATGCGTTGCCCCTCGCTCGTCCGTAGGCGATGGCGCGACGACGCGACTCCAGGCTCATCTCGTCGATGGTGCTGTTCTTTTTGGGCTTCTGCACCATGGTCTCAGCGAGTTGCCGCAGCTCGTCACCACGCCTGTTCCTCCGCTTGTCATCAATCTTGTCACTCACAGCGACCTCACCACCGTGCACTTCACATCGAACGCCCACACGTGCCGCCCGCTCGAATCACGCTCCTTGAAGGCGGGTGCCGTCGTGTCGATACCGATGATCCGATAAGCGCCGGCGTCCGCGTACGGCTCCCAGTCGGCTCTGCGCACCGCGAGCTCGGCGGCAACGGCGACGTCCTCCGCATCGGCCATGACCTCGCGCACCACCATCACCGTCACCACGACGGTCCCGCGCTCCTCCTCGGCCATCCGGGCATCGCGCGAAAACGCGCCCTCGACGACAACGATGGGTTCCGCGCAGTCGAGCGCCGTTGGCAAAACTTTTGAGAAGTAACATGAGAAGTGGGCGTCTGCCAGCAGTTTTACTATCGAGTCCGCGCAGCTCATCTCACCACCAGCTCCCAGTGGTGCACGTGCCCGTTGAAGTCCTCGCAACTTTTGCATTCGGCCACGAGATAGGAATGCCCGTCGATGTCGATGCGCGACCCGGCAGGCACCTCGAACGCGCCGCCAGAGTTCACGGCGTCGATGTAGACCTTGCCGGCGCCAGCGTCGGCGCTCCTATGCTCGTCGTCCACGATGCTCTGCGTCCGGGCGAACCGCACGTGCGACACGGCCACGCCCTCTGCATAGCCGCCACCGTCCGGCACCCTCACCACGGCGTCCTCGGCCAGCAGCCGCGCCGGTATCGGCCTCAGGGCCCGCATCATCGCACCCCGCAGAACACAAGCGACGTGCCGACGAGCTCCTTCAGCGCCGCATCCGTGGCGATCTCCTCGCCGGTCGTGCCCTCGTCCTCGTAGTGGGTCACCTTGAAGTCACCGAGCGAAAACCCGCCGACCTGCCCCTCGCCGAACTCCGCGAATGCGTCGCAGGCGGCGCAGACGGCCCTCTGGTACGCCACGAGCTCGCCGTCCGCAGGCTCCTTCGCGCCCACCAGCCACCGAACATGCCGCTCGGCAGTTGGCAGCGCAAGCCCGAAGGCGGCCTCCGAAAGACCGCCCCCGTACGTCTCGCTGTAGAACTGGTATGTGACCGCGCTCGCCATGGCCTACGACGTGCTCGCAGACACGTACACGCCGTCGAGCTTGTTGTCGAAGAGCTCCACGATGCCGTACTTGCGGTACTTCATCATGTACGAGTCCAGCGACTCCAGCTCGTCGGGCGAGAAGACCCTCGACGCCACGTGCTTGTCGAACTTGATGACGGCGGAACGCTCCACCACCATGAAGTTGATGTCCAGGCCGGGCGTCGTGGTCATCTCGTAGTACGTCCCCAGGTTCGCCTTCGTCGGGCTCGCCACCTCGGTGTACGCGTAGGGGCTCGCCGACGTGCCGGAGCCGCTGCGCGTGTAATAGGTCTTCGAGCTGTCCACCTCGGTGTCGCTCGTCAGCTCATAGACGGCGGCGCGCTTCTGGTATCCGAAGCCGTCGTCCCCTCCGCTGAGCAGGTCGATGGCCGTGTAGAAGCGTACCTGAGGAACCTCCACCACGCGGGAGAAACGCTCCATCACGCGGTTGCTGCGGTTCGGGTTCGCGTAGGAGAAGTCGTCGAGCACGCCCTTGAGCGTCGGCGTAATGAACAGGATGCGGCTGCCCGTGGAGACCTGGTCCTCGTCCATCGCGCTGGTCACCGTGCGCAGGTCCTCCAGCACGTCTTCTGCATCGGCGGAAGCATAGCTCTCGGATGCGACCGTCACGCCCGTGTGCCCCGCGATCTGGGCGAACGTGAAGGCATCGGCCTCGGGGGCCACCTGCGTGCGCTGGAGCTCCGCGCCCGCCTCGACGAAGCAGTCCAATACGCCTGCCTCCTCGACATCCATGACATCCGCCATGAGCCGGATTCCGCGGTCGTAGTTGAAGGTCTTCGTCTCGAAGGCGTAGTTGATGCTGCCCGTCTTGTAGCCCACGTTGCGCGTGTAGTCGCCGAGCCCTGAGACCTCGATCTTGGGAATCATGATCTCCTTGGCGTTGCGGCCCGCACGGACCATGCGACGCCCGCTGGTCAGGCACCCCGACACGCTCGCACGCTGGTAGACGGCGTCGAGGATAGAGGTGTAGTTTTTGGTGTATGCGATAGAGTTGGACATGCTTCAGCCCTCCTTAGTCTTCGTTATCGTCCAGGCCGGCGAGCTTGCGCCAGCGTTTCATGGCCTTGCCCTCATCGGAACTCGTGCCAGCGTTGGGAAGCCCCGTCCTGCCACCCTGCTGGGATGTGGGGACGTCGGCGAAGAGCCACGGCTCCTCGGCCTTGAGCTTGTCGACGTCGCCGCCGTGGTCGCCCAGGACAGCACGCGCGGCCTTAACGTTGCGCACGCCCGCGAGCTGAAGCTTGAAGTTGATTCGGTCGGACTCGCCCTGTGCCTTGAGCTCGGCGATTTCGCCGCGCAGCTCCTCGGCCGTCTCGGCGTTCTTGGCGGCCTCTGCCACCTGGGCCTCGAGCGCCGCGATCTTCTCGTCGCGCTCGGCGACGGCCTTCTCCCAATCGGTACCGCTCACCTGCGGCTGCTCTTGCGCCGCTTGCTCGTGCCTGTTGTCTTGCGCGGTTTCCGCGACTTCCTGCGTCTTGTCGCCATGGTTATCACCGGCCATGTCAGCCACCTTTCGTGTCGTGGCCGACAAAGAATTCGGCCTCTTAACCTGCTACAAGGCTAAGAGGCCGTCACAAAGTCGATGGCAAAACAGCTATTCGATGCCAAGCGTCCGGAAGTAGACTTGGTTTCGCATATTCGCATCGCGGTAAATCTTGTCGAAAGGCAGAACCTCGATTGTTGCCTTGAGATTGGGGTTGTACAAGACCCTGCCCTGGCCATCAGCGGTTTCCCCGAATCCGCGCATCTCCATGAGTTGCCGTAGTTTAGGAGTCATGTCGCAGATAGCATAGAGGTACATCCTGGTGTTCTCATTGACAGCAATGTAACGACCCCTTGAATCTCGTGCCTCGCCATTACGAATCTTAGTCGCGTAACGTAAGAGTTGATCTATGGGGTTCTCGCTGTCTGTATAGTCATCCCTGTCTGGACGTTTGAGTTCGAGTATTGTCACTGTGTCGTATGGCAAGCCGTCGGTTTCATCAGCAGAGACAAAGGTCGGATAGTTAAGGAGCATGACATCCGGCCTTTTCTCATGGGCGCTGCCATCAAATGGCTTATCCGATGAGATGAAACTACTGTAGGTCAACCGTTCGTCAATCAACCAAAGGTTGTGAGCTGGATACGCTACGTCCTCAGATGTTGTCCTCATCGGATAAATCAGCTCGTGGAGATAAGCCTCGCGCTTGAACTTGCCGTCGTCCTGCCTGTTCAGGGCGGCTCGATATATGTTGAGTATTGCGCGCCGGTGGACAACGTACTCTGCAAGCATAGACTCATTCACATCGCTTACGCGTTGTACTTGCCGAGCAAATTCCTCTTGATATTCATCGCTGTCAATTTGGCTACTCTCGAGTTTCCTGATGAGCTCCTTGTTGTCAGCTTGAACTGATTTCTCAACCTCTCTTTTGAGCTTGTAAAGGGAGTCGTCCATCTCCTCTCGTGTAGCTCCGATGCCGATCGCCGCTACTCCTTCTGGAGCATATTGCAGCAGATGGCGGAACTGAGGGGCTTCTTCGGTTACGTATTGCTCAACTTGCTTACGCTGTCCAGACACCGCTGCATCGATAAGGTCTTTCAGGAAACCACGGGCGGATGCGCATGCCGCCGCAGTAATCTCATTCATGCCGACCTCGTCAAACATTCCGTCTTCGTCTGCGGAGATATCAAACGAAAGCCTGTCCGCACTTACATGCTCGTCAAGATATGGACTGGTCAGTACACCAACATAAGAGAAGCCGTATTCATTAACGAGCCATTTGTCCAGGCCGGCGGGAAGTCCAGTCAACTTCTTCGTCAGCACCTCACGATTGTCAGCACATAGGATGAGGCGGCATGAAGGTATGCTGCGTTTGTTAGTAGCCTCTGGGACCTTCATCTTGATGTGCAGCAAATTGAAGACGCGGCCACCGAGGTGTAGCTCGTCGTTATCGCTGTCTGTTTCGAGCATGCCTGCCAGCATTTGATTGATGTCAGTTTTATCGCCTTCGTCATCCACAATAATCGTGGGGCAAGTCTTGGAAAGAAGGTATACAAGGCAATGCTGCATCACACGCTCAGCTATCTCCCTGCCTGTCGCGGGGATGTATCCAAGATATTCACGTTTGACATGCCTTAGCTCAATACGCGTGCCCGTATCTTTCTGGACGGCGTCAGTTACAGAATCATCGATGCTCGTGCTTCCCAAGCTGAATAAGAACTGCCGCCGATAAAGGTCTTCGCCCTCTCGATAAGTGCTGTCTACACTCACGTCGCCGAAAACCTTGAGCCAACAGAAACGTCCGATGCCTTTGCCGCCGCGATCTCCCTTGAGCTGTGAATCTGAGGTCAAGAAGGACTCGAAATTAATGTTATCGAAGCCAATGCCGTTGTCGGTAACAGTAAAGCCAGTTATCTCGCCACGAGACATGTTCTCATCAAGAACGGGCAAGCGGTTGAGCTTTACCTCGATAAGTCCTTCGCTGGCTGCTTTCCCAGCATCCTCGATAGCCTGAAGCGAATTGACTATCGTTTCAAAGAGCGGCAAGAGCGCGTCTTTTTTCTTCAGGGTAAAATTGCGTATCCTACCAGCAAAATCGACTGAGAAATCGCGAGCCATCCTGCCTCCTTCCTTGGTACTGATAGCTGCATCCTAAGCTATCGTCACTAACTGCTTCCCCCTACACGCTCACCGTGTGGTACGTAGTCCGCACGTCGTATTCCACATCCACCTGCAGCGCCGCGAAGTGCCGCCTCGCGCAACGGATCTTCGTCCGCTCGGCGTCGCTCACGCGGATGTTGTTGTTCCCGCCGCCCTTGGTCTCAACGACGAAGTACACGCGACGCTCGCCGTCCTCCTCGACCACGTAGGCCCAGTCGGGGTTGTAGCTGCCCAGAGGCGTGTCGATCTTGAACTTGTTCGGCAGCTTGGCGAAGACGCGCACCTCCTCGGCAAGGTCGAGCTCCACCGCGAACGGCTGCTCGACGGTCGAGGAGTCGTACACCACGTAGCTGTACAGGCTCTTGCCGCTGCTCGGCATCCAGGCGTTCTGGCCCAGGTACGCCTTCAGCTCGCCGGGGTCCAGGTCCTCCATTGTGTACCAGTCCTCGTCGGGCAGCTTCGTGTACTTGATCCCTTCGGCGATGGCCTCGCCCTTCGCTTTCTCGATCTTCTGCGCGACCTGCGCGAGGAACGTCGCCGGGTCTATCTCGAACTCGTCGAAGCGCCCGCACCCCTCCAAGATGCGCTTGAGCGTGGCGCGGGTGAGTCCCACGGCGTCCTGCAGCTCGGCGATGGGGTCGGGCAGGTCGTACACGCGTGCCCCGCCCGTCTTCACGAACGAGGTGCCCGTTGCCTGCGCGTCCACGCCGCCGTCGCCAACGGTCAGGTCGGCGCGCGTCGAGAGCACCTCGAGCGGCTTCACCTTCGGCATGCCCTGGATGCCCGCTACGGCGTCGGCAATCAGCTTCTCGCTGTCCACGTCCACTTCGAAGCGCGTGCGCTGGCGAATGCGCTCCCACAGCTCCTGGAAGGCGGGGTCATCCGTCACGTCCTTGCACAGCTCGACCTCGACCTCCTTGGCCTTGTCCTTGATCTGCAGCTTCTGCGCCTTGTGCAGGATGATGTCCTCCACCTGCGACTGCGCGGATTCGAGCCCCGATGGCATCTCCACGCAGCCCTTCTCGGCCGCCTCCTTGAGCTCGGGAGTGATGTTGCCCTTCTTGTCTACGAGCCCTTTTGCGGCAAAGCTCTGGTACACCTCGGCGCTCTGCTCGAAGCCCAGCTTCACCTCCTGGCCGTCAGGCAGCTCAATGGTCACCTTCGTGAACGACTCGGGCGTCAGCACGCCGAAGCGCAGGCCGTCCTTCTCGAACTCGGTCTGCAGCCCGCTCGCGAAGGCGTCGTAGCTCTCGTTAGCGATGACGGTGAGCACGTTGGCATCCTCGTCGTAGCAACGCTCACCGCTCTGGTCAACGCACAGGCGAAGCCCACGCCCGACTTTCTGTCGCTTGGTCATGGTGTCTTTGGTTTCAACCAGCGTGCAGATCTGGAAGACGTTCGGGTTGTCCCAGCCTTCCTTGAGCGCCGAGTGCGACCAGATGAACTGGATGCGCTTCTTAGCGCGCGTTTCCTCGTCGTCCCCGTCTGCGGGGAAGGAGATCAGCGTCTCTTTCTCGCGCATGATGGTCTCGAAGGTCGATATGTCGGCTGCCGTGCTTGCAGCCGCGCTCGTGTTCTTGATGCGCCCCTTGCCGTCCTGTGCGAAGTAGCCTGAGTGCACGGCCGTGGCGTCGGTGTCAAGGGTGAGCCCGGCGGCGGCGTACTTCTTCTGCCAGCGCGGGCTCGCCACGGCGTCCGCGTACTCTTGCTCGAACATCTCCGCGTACTCGCCGTTTCTCACCGGGTCGTACAGGCGGTACTTCTCAACCTTGTCGATAAAGAAGAGGCTGAGCACCTTGATGCCGCGCGGCGCGAGCTCCAGCTGCCGCTGCAGGTGGTCTTCGATGGTGCGCCGGATCTGGGCGCGCTTCACGGCCTCATCGGCCACGTCGCCCACGGCCTGGCCCTTCTCGAGCCACTCGCCGTTGGTGAACTCTATCCATTCGTCGCCGTCGGCGGCCGATATGTTGCTCACGATCCATCCGGCCTCGTAGTCGGTGTTCTCGCCGCTCTTGTCAAAGAGCGAGTCGTGCGTCCTTACGGTCACGGCCTTGCGCTTCTGGCTGCCGTCCTTCTGCCTCACGTCGATGGTCAGTCGCGCCGTTATGGACCCGGGCGTCTTGCCCATGCGAGTGGAGTCTAGCCTCACGTACGCGCCGTTCAGGTCCGCCTGTGCGAGTACCGAGTCCACGCAGATGCCCTTCACGAGCCCCTGCTGGAAGGCGTCCACCGGAGTCAGGCGATAGACCTTGTTGTAGCCTTCCCTGTGTGTGGCCGAGTAGCGCAGCACGAAGAGCGGGTTCAGGCTGCGGATGGCCGCTTTTGCCTTGGCGGTGTTGTCCACGCTCTGCGGCTCATCGATGATGACGATGGGGTTGCAGGCGGCCACGACCTCGCGGGGCGATCTTCCGCCGATGAGTCGCTCGCTCGGCCGATGGAAGAGCGAGCTCGACTCCGCGTTGCCCTCGTCGGAGTAGTCGCGGTTGAACGCCTGGATGTTGATAATCATCACCTGGATGGAGCTCGACGTGGCGAAGTTGCCCACCGGCCCCATGTCCTTGCTGTCGTAGACGAACACGTCCATCGGCGCGTTATCGTAGAGCGTGGCGAAGTGCTTCTTCGTGCTCTGGAAGCTCTTGAGCACGCCCTCGCGGATGGCCACGCTCGGCACCACGATGAGGAACTTGGTGATGCCGTACTTCTTGTTCAGCTCGAAGATGGTGCGCGTGTACACGTAGGTTTTGCCCGTGCCCGTCTCCATCTCGATGGTGAAGTCGCGCAGCTTGCCGTCGGTAAGCACGTTCGTGGCGGGGAGCGAGTTCTCCTCCTGGATGTCGTGCAGGTTCTCTAGCAGCTGGTTTGCCGACAGGCGCAGGCCGTTGGCGTGGCCCACGGAAAGCACTTGGCCCTCTATCAGCGTGCCGGCGGTGCCCACCTCGGCTGTGAATTCGCTACGCAGGAACTCCTGCCCGCGGAACAGGTCGGTGATGGCCTCAACGGCCTCCACCTGGTGCTTTTGGTCGGCGGAGTACTTGAGCTCTAGGGTCGCCATGGCTACACCGTCCTCAGCTCGACCTCGCGGCCAGTCTTCTCCTCCACGCGCTTGAACGCCTGCACGGCGTTGAGCTTGGTGGTGTCGTCGAGGATACGGTCGAGCATAAGCACGCGCCTTGGCTCCATGTCGGCTATTGCGTCAAGCACTTGCATGTTCAGGCCATCGGCCAAGCAGCAGACGAGCTCGCCGTAGGCAACCGAGTAGCAGGGATAGCCCGCCGCCTCCACCTTCTCGATGGGGAGGGTGAGCTCGAGGCCCCACTTGAGCATCATCTCGAATATGATGTCCTCGTCGCTGCGGTCGGGCTTCACCACGTCGAGCAGCAGCTCTCCGGGTTTCGGGCGCTCGATGCCGCTTTCGTCTAGCTTGAGTACTCGGAAGCCGATATCGGGGATGGACTTGGGTTCCTCTCCGAGGCGGAGCTGTCTGTTGGATTCTTCGACCCCGGCTGCGATCTTTGCACCAGCCCGTCGGATGCGCTCTTTACCAATCTCGCAAATATTCTTGTAACCCTGCTTTCCCGCCTCGGAACTCGGGTCGCATTTTTCAGGCAATTGCACCATTATGAAATGTCGTTCCATGCCATCCGCGAGATTTTGGGCCATAACTGCATGAGCAGTTGACGATGATCCGCTAAAGAAGTCAAGTACAACGTCTCCTGCTGTTACGCCGATTATTTGCAGAAGATAGCGAATCAAGCCTACGGGCTTTGCGTAGTCGAATGGAATATCAAGCTCTTTAAGTTCACGTGATGACTGCCGATTTTCGTATTGAGTTATAAGGTTGGACGGTACAACGCCACCCTTTTCCTCCTGTTCACGCAGGTAGAGCTTATTGTAGATATTCCAGGCACTTTGATTTCCATTTTCATCAACGAGCCCAGAGGTGCTCGTTTTCTTGAATACAATACGTCCGGCGTCGAGCTCGCTTTTATAGCGGGGGTATATCCACTTCCAAACCTTGTCCTGCGCTGTGGGAAGTACGGTCTCGCCCTCAACTAGATGTTTTGGCTTAGTTGGTCCAGGAGGAATTGCAAATGTGCCATCGGGACACTGAATGTAGTATCTCTGGTTAGGTCGTGGATCCAGGCTGGCTTTGAACAATCTTTCCTCGCCGTACAATTCACCAGCATGTGGACCATCCGTTTCTGTGTTCCTATAGAAAGTCTTGATTTGCTCCTCAGTGAAAGGAGCTCGGAAGCGATTAGCTGTCTCAATGTTACGCGCGAAAATTAGTATGTAATCAATTGAGGGAGTATAGAAGTTGCCTTTTGCCCCACCCGATTTCATTGCTCTTGAGAAAATGGCGATCCGGTTTGATCTACCGAATAGCTCGTCGCACATCTTAACGGCATTATCTACTTCATCTTCGCCGATGCTGAAAGCAAGTATGCCGTCGTCTGACAAAAGTTCTCTTGCAAGTTTCAATCGTGGATACATCATGGAGCACCAATCCGAATGATATCTTCCACTCGTATCGGCGTTTGACTGACCGGCCAAGCCTGCTTGCTCGCGGTAGTTTTCAATCGTATCGCCAAACTTGTCTTTGTATACGAAGTCATGCCCAGTGTTGTACGGCGGATCGATGTAAATCAGTCTCACGCGGCCATGGTATGAATGTTGCAATAGCTTGAGCACCTCGAGGTTGTCGCCCTCTATGTAGAGGTTCTCGGTTTCGTCCCAAGTCACGCTTTCCTCCGGGCAAGGACGAAGTGTAGCAGTGCTCGGAGTCTGACTCTGGCGGATGGCATCGGTCTTGCCAGGCCAGGTGAAGGCATACCGCTCGGTGCCTTCGTCAACCTCGTCGCCCAGAACCAAACGCAACTTGTCGAAGTCGATGCCGCCTTCGGTGGCGACCTCCGGCAGCAGCCGCTTCAGCTGTTCGATACGTTCTGCCACCAGATCGGCAGACGCAAGGTCCATCTTCTCGAACTCAGCCATGGCATAGCTCCTTTATCTCGGTTGCGAGCTTGTCGTGCTCGCGCTCCTTCTTCTTCAACGCCATACGCAGCCGCGACGACTCGGCAAGGGTCGCCTCCTTGTCACGATACTGCGAGCGTAAGACATTAATCTCGTTTTGCGAGTCCCTCAGATGGGCCAGAAGCGCCATCAGCTGGGGCGTGTCGGCATCCTTGCAGTGCGGGTACTCGCCGATGCTGGCAATTGCCGCCGCCTTCGCCGTGCGGTCGCAGAGCGCCGACACGTAGGCCAGCAGGTCAGATTGCGGCAGTGCAGCATGGCGTATGTCGGCCAGGTAATCCGCATAGGCCGCATCTTCGAAGTCGAAGAGACGCGCTGACTCGGTGCGTTCCACGACCACAGCGCCTTTCTCCGCGTGGCTCTTGCGCTTGAGCGACACGGAAACGCCCACCTTGCCGCCAGGCTCCTCGAACAGCAGCACGACCGGATTGGGGAAAGCTTTATGCAGTACGGCTGCAAGTTCGCCGAATCCGCCCGAGCGCACCAGCTCACAGCTTAGGTAGATGACGCTACCAATCTCGTGCTCATCGTCAGAGACGGGTGCGATTCGCGCCGTCGCCCGCTGTACGGTGGCGACATGCGTAAGGCGCGAGTACTGCTTGAGCAACTTCTCCTCGGCCTTGGCGAGGCCGCCCTGCGACGTGAGAACCGTCTTCGGTATGGTCTTGCCGCCGGCAAGCGTGGCGCTTGGTAGGTTTAGCGTTGTGACCCAGTCCATGCCTGTCACCTCAGAACCACGAAGCTCACGAGCGAGTAGTCGTCGAAAGCGAGCGTCGTGCCGGTGCCGACCTCGCCGAGGCTGAAGAGCGATTCCATGCCCTTCTGCGCCTGAACACCGGACACCTGACTCACCGCCGCATCGAGCAGCTCGGTGTATGCGCCCATGTTCGTGCCGTCGCGTGTCTCCTTGTTGAACTGCCGGCAGAGATCCATCACGGGCTCGGTCACGCCCGCGCACGCCGCCCGTATGGTGTCGAGCGCCGCCTTCGGGTTGGTGTGAGTTCCGCGAACCTCACCGGAATCGGTCACGTAGACCAGGTGGAAAGGCCATGTCGGGTTGCCGTCCTTGGGGTTCGCCCCCTCGTCGTTCGCCTTCAGGCAGAAGACGACGCCGGGCTCCACGCTGTCTGCCAGCGTGTCCGGTATCTCGGCGACGGCGTGCAATCCGCACGGGCTGCCTTCGAGCAGTCCGGGGTGCGCCTTGGCGTAGCGTTCCAGCTCCACGCGGAAGTCGTCGTACGCCAAATCGGTGATGGATATGCCACCCGATATGTCCTCAAGGTCCATGACCTCGCGCTGCAGCTGCTCGAGCTGGCTGCGGCGGTACTTCAGGTCGTTCATCTCGTCGGCGGCCTTGCCCTCCAGCACGTTCTCCTCACCGGTGGCCGACGTGTCCAAGAGCACCATGCGCCCCTTAACGCGGCCCTCCAGCTGGATGTACTCGTCGAGCTCGATGTCCGGCCAGAAGTTCACGAGCTGAACGCACGTGTTGTCGCTGCCGAGTCGGTCGACGCGCCCGAAACGCTGGATGATGCGCACCGGGTTCCAGTGGATGTCGTAGTTCACCAGGCAGTCGCAGTCCTGCAGGTTCTGGCCCTCGGATATGCAGTCGGTTGCGAACACGACGTCTATCTCACCCTGCTCGCGCTCGCGCTCCGATATCTCCTTGCTCTTCGGCGAGAACCGTCCCAGGACGGCGTCGAAGGTCGTGCGCTTGAGCTTGACGGTGGCGGCAGTTCCCTTCGCGCCGGTGACTAGCGCCGACTCCATGCCGTACGTCTTCTTGAGGTACGGATTCAGCTGCTCGTAGAGGTAGCGGGCCGTGTCGGCGAACGCGCTGAAGATGAGAAGCTTGCGGTTGCCGGGGTTGTACGGGTGGGCCACCTTCTGGTCGATGAAGCGGCGGAGCTCGGCCAGCTTCTCGTCGCGCTCGGGCGTCACCTCGTTGGCGTAGTACAGCAGCTCCTCAAGCGTGCGGATGTCGTATTCCAGCTCCTGCCTCACGCGGATGTCGTCCACGTCGCGCAAATCCACGCGCACCTTGCCGCCCGCCTCGAACTCCTCGGCGTCATCATCGTCGTCGAAGCCCTCGGCCAGCTCGTCAGCCTCGTATGCCGCGTTCATGCTCAGGTTGTCCAGCTGGTCGAGCAGCGACCGAGCGCCACCCAGTACTCGCTCGAGCGTTATCCGGAAGCTGTTGATGGAGCTTTCCATGCGCTTCAGCAGATTCACGCGCATCAGATTCGCCACAGCGTGCGTGCGGTTCACCTGGCTCTCGAAGTCGTTGCCCCACGTGTCGGCGTAGCGGTCGGCGTACTTCTTCTGCTTGCCCGGCATCACGTACGAGAGGAGCTGGTACTGCGCGAAGGAGAGCGACGCGATCAGGTCGTTCATATCGGCGATGCTCGGCAGCTCGTCCTGCGTGTCGAAGCGAGGGTGCAGCGATATCGGCTTGAGGCGCGTCGGGAAGGTGGCCGTCTCGTCCCGGTAGTACTTGGCGATGTGCTTGCGGCTGCGTGCGATGGTCAGGATATCGAGCAGCTTGAAGTAGTCGGCGTTCACCATGGACACGAACCGTTCAGTCGTGCGAAGCTCGTCTGGAAGCTCGCTCCACTCCCCGAACCGCTGCTGCGCCAGGCGGCACACCGCCGTGACGGAGCCGATGCCGTCGGTCTCGGCCAGGTAGGCGTCGTCTCCCTCGGTGATTATCTCGATCTGGTTGCGCAGGTCGAGGAGCTTGTTGTTCACGGGCGTTGCCGAGAGCATCAGCACCTTGGTGCGCACACCAGCGCGGATGATGTCTTCCATCAGACGGTCGTAGCGGCTGTGTTGCGTTCGGTCGGTCGGCTTGTTTCGGAAGTTGTGGCTCTCGTCGATGACGATGAGGTCGTAGTTGCCCCAGCGCAGCGTCTCCAGGTTGATGTCACCCGAGAAGCCCGTGTAGCGGGAGAGGTCGGTGTGGTTGAGCACGTCGAAGTTCAGCCGGTCGTCCACGAGCGGGTTGCGCTCGTCGTTGCCGGTGTAGAGCGTCCAGTTCTCGCGAAGCCGCTTCGGGCACAGCACCAGCACGCGGTCGTTGCGCTCCTGGTAGTACTTGATGACGGCCAGCGCCTCGAAGGTCTTTCCCAGACCGACCGAGTCCGCGATGATGCAGCCCTTGTACCGCTCGAGCTTACGGATGGCGCCCACCACGGCATCCCGCTGGAAGTCGTAGAGCTTGTTCCACACGGCCGAATCGGTGAAGGAAAGCCCCGGTTTTATGGGATCGGTTTCCTCCATGGACTCCATGAAGTCACGGAACACGTGGTAGAGCGTCAGGAAGTAGACGAACTCAGGCGCGTTCTCGCGGTAGAGCGTGCCAATCTGTTCGGCAACCCTCTCGGTCACGTCGGCCACCATGGAGGGGTTGTCCCAGATGCCGTCGAACATCGACTTCAGACCCTGCGCCTCGGCAGCTCCCGAGTACGAGCCATAGCCGCCCACGACGCCAGCCTTGCGCTCGTAGCCCAACCCTTCGAGCGTGAAGGGAAGGTTGAAGCCTTGGAAGCCGTCTGCGGTGCCGTCAGCATGCGAAAGGTGGTAGACGGAGCCAGATTGCACCATGCCGCGCGAGCGTGCGGAACGGAAGGACGCCTTAGCTCGAACCCACTCGGCGCATTCGTGAGCGAGAGCCCGCTGGTTTAGGTTATTGCGAAGCGTAAGCTCAAGCCCCGTGCCGCCGATGCCACGCTCGCGCCCACGCTTCGAGAGCACGAACTCCTTCGGGTCCTTCAGCTCGGCCATCTGCTCCACGAAGGTCGGCTCATCGAAGAGGAAGCGAAGCTCGTCAACCTTGAGGAGCTCGTCCTTCAGCTCACCGAAAGCGAACACTGTGAAGTAGGAGCTGATAATGGAAAGCCTGTCGCCAGCGGAAAGCACCGAACGGAGCTTGTCTCCCAGCGCGTTTACGCCCTCGTTACTGAGAAACTCCATCGCGCTACCCCTTCTTCGCGGAAAGCTTCTCGATGAGAGCCTGCTTGACGAATGAGGTGAAGGTGAGACCTGAAAGCGAAGCCGCCTGCTTGGCCGAGTCGCGAAGGTTCTTCGGAATGCGAAGCGTCACCGGGACGTTCCCACCGTCGACAAGAAACTCCTGAATCTCCGTAGCCGTGGCACCAGAATCCACAAGGTCAGAGTACTTCATCGCAGCTCCTATAGAATGCCAGTTGCAATACAACGTAAGCCATTCTATCAGAGCTGAACGTCCCGTTTGTCGCTGCTTGTCGTAAGCCGACGCGTTTCATCGCGTTTGGCTAGATCAAGGGCTGAAAGGCTAACACCGCTGCGAAGAGAACGCGCGTCTACCATTGTTGAATCCGAGACAAGCCTGCATGAGCTACGTTGCAGGATTTATTTGCCGCCATCCCTGGCTGCTGGCCTGGCCGTGCGCTACCAACCTCGGGTTGTCCGCAGCCCGGACGACCACGCGTAGGGTGTGCGCTCGGGCCGTTCGTGCCACACGCAGCCCACGCGCCCATGGGAGTCTCCCGTACGGCCAGCCGTCGGCTCCGGTCGGTCTTCGCATACGCGCCTACAGCAGCCCGCTTCGCGGTCTGCTTCCGGCCGCGTGCTCAGCCCGCCCTACGCCGCCGTCCGGCCTAATGCAAGGTTAACGGGGGCGCGTGGCCAGCGTGCGTCACGCCCGGCCAGCGGCGCACACCCTACGCGTGGTCGTCCGGGCTGCTGCGTTATCCGGGCTGTCCGCACACGTCCAGTCCATCAGCCAGCGCGGGCGGCAAAGGCACACCACGGGCGTCACTCCGACAGTCACCGCAAGCCACCAGCGGCCCCACCCGCGTCCCGCATCCGTCACACTGCTGCTCCACAGGAGGCCGCTACAGGGCCGTGACAGCCCCGCTCGAAACCGAACCGCACCTGCTCTATCAGCAACCACAAACAGGCTCCTGACGGCTTCACGTGCGGCCGTATCAGGCACGCGATACCCGGCTCGAAACCGGTGCCAACCTGCGACGAAGCCCCGCCAGAGACCTGTCCCAGCGACCCGAGAGCGCCTACGAAGATCCCTTATCGCCGGCGGTACCGCCAGCTCCAATCTCGGCAGCAAGCCTGCGGGCGGTAGCCTCGTCCTCGCCGTACCAGCGGGCGCGATACTCCCACGGCGCGAGCGTGACGCCCACCTCGGCCATGTCCTGAGCCTTCTCGGCGGCGGTATCCTGGATGATGGAGTCATCGTATTGCACGCGCACGGAGCCCTCGTCGGGGATGCTCTCTCCAAAGCCGCGCGACACGCACATGACGGCTCTCGCGATGCTCTTGATTGCGTCCTCAAGAGCGTTCTCGTGCCGCCTGATGTTGCGCATGAGCGCCGAGTTGTCCGAGGAGACCTCCGTCGCTGTCTTGACGTACCCACGCGATTCATCCAGGTCGAAATAGCCGATGCCAAAACCCGTGAGGTCGCCGAGCATCTGCAACGCGATCCTGAAAGCCTCGACCTGCGAGCTCGTGCGAAGCGCAGGCGCGAACTCCTGGATGGTGTCCTCGGTCGTCATGACCTTGCGGAAGACGGTGCAGTCCTGCTTTCCGAACGGGATGGAGATGGTCTTGTCGCCGGTCTTCTCGCGATCGAAAAGAACGTCGGAGAGAAACACGCGCATCTTGGAGACGTCAATCTCATTGATAAGAGCATCGAAGGTGAGGTCCACCGCCTGCACCGCATCTACGGCGTCTGCGAATACGCTCTGACCATAGGGCGACATATCCACGCGCGTGTTGGTGACAGCGGGTTTTACGATGCCGAAGGTAGGGAAAGCGCATTCTGTATCAAACACCGGCGCAACACCCACGGGCGCGAGCTCGTTCCCGTCCTTGTCGAAGCATATGGTGACGATCTTGTAGCTCTCATCGTCGTTCATGGCGAGAAGAGCATCCGCATGTTCAGGTGAAAGTGAGGAAGTGGAAGGTGAAGAAGAGCCCGCCGAGAAGCCCATGCCGCCCTTGAGGTGCATCTGCAATTGGTCGACAGCCTTCCCGCGGTAGAACGCCCGCGTGACGAAAGCGCACTCGGTGATGTCGTCCTCGTCCCACGTGAGCGGAATCACCATCCGCGCGTCGTAGTGCCGGATGCGAACCTTCTTCCTGTCGAGGTCCACCCAAAGTGCCCAGGCACCTGTTCCGAGACCGAATGCCCTCACCGCGGTCGCCTGCGCCTGCGCCATGAAGTTGGTTGAAGAGAAGAACTCGCCGATCCAGTCGGTCGCCCTCTGGTCCTCGCAAACGACCTTGACGTCCTCGTTTAGGAGAAGAGATCCCCATTCCTTGCATACGCGCATTGCCGGGTGGATGCTGCGACGGTGAACCTCGTACACCCGTCCGAGCCCATCTTTATCACGATAGTCGTAGAAGTCCCCGCGAGCCCCCATCCAGTCGTCCCACGACCGAATCCACGGCTCCATGTCATCCAGGGGAAGGACAAACCCCAACCCCCGCAGATACTCCTTCACGTGCTCAGGCACCCAGTACTCGTCCAAGCTATTCACGCTCATGCGGACACCTCCGTAAACCACGCTGATGTTCACGGTGAAGTTTCCGACATCGTCACAACCTCGCCCGTGCTTTAGAATTCGGGAGAAAGATTGTGAAGAGAGGCCATGGGAGAAGAGGATGCAGAACCGATACACAGGCGACATCGGAGACTTCAGCAAGCTCGGGCTCCTGCGTGCATTGCGAAACGCCGACCTGTCAATCGGGCTCAACTGGTACCTAACCCCAGACGAGACGCACAACAGCGACGGTCGCCACGTGAGCTACCTCGACCAGGACGAATACCGTAAATGTGACGAGGAGCTGTGGTTAGAGCTAAGGGCCACCGTCAAAGAAGACAGGCGGAAAGTGCGCTACATGGAGAACGACCGCGTCCTCAAGGCAACGTTCTTCTCAGAATGCATCGATTTCTCTGCAAACGAAGAAGGCGAAAAGCATAGGCACAAGCCAAGGGCCGAGAGAAACGCGCTCCGCAGCGAATGGTTCGGAAGGTCGCTCGCCATGCTGGCGGGAAAAGACATTGTCTGCGTTGACCCCGACAACGGCCTGGTGGTGCCTTCTGCCAAGGGGAAACCGAAGGAGAACAAGTACGTCCTGCCCTCCGAACTCGCCAGATACTACGCCCAAGGCTCTACCGTCATCTATTACCAGCACAAGGCGAGATATAAGGACGATCATTACGCTCGACAGCTCGGCGAGCTATTGAAAAGCCCAGATTTTGAAGGCGCTTCCGGTCTCGCATTGAAGTTCAAGACAACCTCGCAGCGGTATTACATGTTCGTCATCCAGCCGCGCCATAGGGAAACGATCGAAAATGCCGTAGACCAGATGCTCTCGTCAGCCTGGGGCAAACATTTCCATCTGCTGTGATATTAACCGCGTAGCACATCGTCCATCATCGCGTAGCGCACCGCATCGATGGAATGGTCATCGCCGTCCGGGATGATGTCGAGCCAGTTACCGTCACGGTCGCGCTCGTATTCCTTCATGGCGAATTCCTCGAAGGTGAGCGGGCACCGCACCGGGTCAATCACGATCTCCCGAAGCCCAGCCAGCCACTCATAGGAAAGCTTGCGCATGCGCCCCTTGCGAGCAGGGCGTGCGCGTATGCCGAGGTCTCGCCGATAAATGCTCGTCTGAACCTTGCCGTCGGGCGTGTCGTCCACCCAAACCACCTGGTCATGGTAATAGGCTTCCTCGCCGGGCTCGTCCGCGTAGGTGAGAGAGTCGAGAACGATGCGCCCCGTCTCCTCCGGCGTCATCTTGTTGGCAGTGTGCTCTTCGAAGATGATGAGCCGCCGGGACCCCGGCTGCCATTCGCACCTCACGAATCGCCACGGGTCGGGCCACCAGCCCCAGTCCAGTCCATTGCGGATGCGCTCGAACGTGCGGATCTCCTCGTCGGTCACCTCGCGCTCCACGATGTTGGAGAAAACGTTGCCGCCGGTGCCGACCACATCGCCGAGAAACTCCCACCGCCACGCCGTCTCGTTCGCCTCGCGAAGGTACTCCGCCTCCTCGATGAACGGCCCTCCCAGCCATTCGGGATGAGAAGAGGCCACGTCGAGGTACGAGGTCTTCCAGACGAGCGTGTCATCGCGCTGCTTCCTCGCCAGCGTCTCCTTGTTCACCCAGCTCATCGCCGTCTTTGGCGGATTGAAGGAATAGAAGACCCAGAACCTGCTCCCACCGCGCCGCAGCGAGTTGAGAACGGACCTCACGTCCTCGATGCTCCCGTACTGGTCCAGCTCCTCGAACCATATGCAGGCGCAATACCCCTTGGCGAACTTTGTCGACTTCAGCTTGAGCGGGTCGTCACAGCCGCGAAAGACGATTCGCTGCCCGGTCGGCAGGTACACGATCTCCAGCGGAGAAATCTTCGCCTTGAAGTACTCGCTCAGCCCCAGCGCATTGACGGCCCAGAGCACCTGCGTGTACACCGAGTCGCGAAGCGTGTTGCCGAACCTCCGCACCACGACCACGTTCACGTCAGGATTGGCCACGGTGAGAAGGACGAGGCAGAGGGAAATGAACGAGCTCTTCGTCGAGCCGCGTCCTCCGTGAAGCCAGTAGTGCGTATGGCCGTGCATCATCACGTCGCCAAGCACGGGGTGGAAGCGTTCGATGCAGAGGTCCGCCGCGCTAGTCGTCGCCATCGGAAGACCTCGCAACCTTGAGCTCCACGCCGAGCGTGATCTGTGGGACGTCCTCGCCTTCGGCTTCGACCTTGCGGGTCGTCTGCGCGTACTCGTCGGGATATTTGCGCTCCAGCAACCAGGCGGCCGCTGTCCACTGCGGATTCTTCTCGCGGGTGGCCGTCGCCATGATGGACCGCAACAGCGTCTCCTTGTACTCGGCCTCGGCCTTTTTGATGCCCTCAACTAACGCAACTTTCACCTTGCTGTCGGGGTCCTTGAGCCACTTGTACCAGGAGGTCTCGGAGACGCCCAGCCCACGGCAAATGTCGGCGTTAGTCATGCCGTGCGACTTCATCTCGATAGCCTGCTCGACCATCTTGTACGTGAGCTTCGGCTTGCGCATGGGGCGATTCCTCCTTCCCGGGTTCTTGTTCAGGAGAAATCGTCCCACGCCGTCACAAACCTACAGGCGCTCCCGCTTGCCCTTCAGGCCGTGCTTGCGCATCAGGCGCGAGTTCTTCTGCCTGAGCTGCGCCCAGCGACGATGAAGCTCTTCGTACTCGGGTCCGTCGTCGCATCCTGCCGCTTCGGCTTCCAGAAGCTCGTTGAAGGCTTCCTCCTCGGCTACATGGGCGGCTTCGGTGCAACGCCTGCACATGCCGGACTGCCTGTTGACGCGAACGCCCACGGCATGGCATTCCGGGCATTCATCGAGCACCTTGAGGCTGGCATGTATGCGTGACGCCTGGACCTCGATGGCCCTCGGCGTATGCTCCACGCCAAACCTCTCCACGATTGCGTCGTGAACTGCCTGGACTCCTCGGTAGCCAAGTTCGCGGATCACGTCGTTCTGTCCTGTGCTCCACGTGCTCATCGTCTACACATCCCAACACGTTCCTGACGGCTCATAACATGACCGCCTACTAGGGTGTCTACGCTTTCTACGCTTTCGAGGTCACAATCCCTGCATCGCGCTTTCCCCTCACAGTCCACACGGTCGAGGCGCCAATTGCCCAGAATGGTGTAGAAAGTGTAGAATAGCCTTGTGAGCTGGGCATACATTCCGTCTGCAACTAGTAAACGGCTCATACGAAAGCGTAGAAGCGTCACCTTTTCAAAGCATGGCAGCTTGCTCGGACAGATTGTGGTGATGATGCGCTCAGCGTTTACGTTATCTAGCATCTTCATCACCGCCTATGTCTTGAGAACGAAGATCCGCTTGCCATCGCTGCCCGCCTGAGTTTTCGTGTGGCAGTGCTCGTTAACTTTGCGGGTGAACTGGGTCGGGGTTACAGCCTCGATGCCGATCCTGCGGCACCATTCGCGATAGTTGCTATAGCAGACGGCGGGTCGCCAGCCTAAAACCTCCATGCGCTCGACGTAGAGCCACATGAGCACAGTGTCGTTCTCGGTGATGACACGCTGCTTGACCAGCTCTCCTGCCTCGCAGTGTGAATAGGTATCGGTTGCCCGCTCGATTACTCCACGCAGGGCGTTTACGCCAAGAAGGGCAAGGCGTTGCAGGTTCTCGGGCTTTGCGAGCTTCTTGTCCATGTTGGGGTCATAGCCTTCGGTGCCGGGCGCGAAGCGATGCGTGAAGGGAATGAAGCACAGCCTGCGCCAAACGCCGTCCGTCGTATCGGCAAAGTGCGGAACGATGTTCATGGCGAAGGCGAGCGTTGCATGGGAGCGGAACCCGAAACCCTGCTTGTTCTTGACGTCGGTGTAGATCATGTCGCCAGTGACCATGCACTTGAACATGGCGAGCGCCTTGCCCGAAAGCTCGTCGGCCGGGATGTCTGCGGCGATGTTGGCGAGCTTGCCGACCAGCTGCACTGCCTGGAAGCGGTCGCCGAGGATAGAGGGCTTGAGGCTCGAGACGTTGTCGTCGCCGAGCAGGGCGGTGACGAACCCTAGGAAGGTGGACTTGCCGGTCGATGCGTTGCGCTTGTCGTCCGAGATGTCGCCGGTGAGCATGAGCGACTGCCTGATAACCTGTCGTGCGCACATGGACTGCCCGACGAACTCTTCGAGCACGAGCCGTGCCTCGGCGTCTCCGCCCGTGACCGCATCGAGGAACTCGTCTGCAAGCCCTGCAGGGGCGTCGGGGTCAAACTCGATGGAGATCATGCCCATCACGTACATCTCCGGTCCCGGCTCGACGAATTCGCCGGTCTCCACGCAGAGAACCCCATTGGCGAAAGCTATGTAGCACTTGCCGTCGAAGTCCTCGGGGGTGGTCACGTGCGGGCGCAGGTTGATGTCCTTGATCACCTCGTTGCGCTGGCTGCTGGTCAGGCGGGGTTGCACGTCGCTGCAGAGCCTTTCCATGGCTCCGTACCCAAAGCGCCAGAGACCGCCTGCGAATATCGCGGGCGAGCCGTCGATGAGCGAAGCATGGGCCTCGCGTGCCATGTCCTCTGCCAAACATTCGTGCATGAAGCGGTTGGTGCTGGGGTCGAAATAGCTGCTCTGCCACGACATGCCGGCTGACCAGTCCCGCTCGGCAGTGCCGGCGCTGCGGCCGCCACGTTGGTACTTGGTCGAACGTTTAACGATGTCAGCGATAGCGGCTTCCGTCAGGGGCTTCTGGCAGCGCGCCGAGTTCGCATCGAGGGCGGCGGTAAGTATGTCCTCGGCGTAATAGCCTTTGGCGCGCAGATGGCAGCAGTAACGGAAGAGCATGCTCTTCTCCTCGCCCTCGGGGATGATGTCGGGCATCGAGAAGGGCTCCTTCTTGCCGGCCTTCTGGTCAACACCCGACGGAGCCGCACCATTCGCGGGCGTCTGGTCGTTCCAGTCGAGGGGCTTGCGGCTCCAGCAGTAGTAGTCCCCGCTGTAGTTCGACAGAGCCTTTCCGATCGTGCGCATGCCATGCGTGCTACCGCTGTCGGCTCGCTCCCACTTGTCGGGCCGGTAGAGCGCGGTCATCTTGAAAACGGCATCGACGAGAACCGCATCGTTGCCCGCATAGAAGATGATGTAGTTGCACATCGCAAGGTCGGCTTCGCTATGGCTCGTGTACCCTGAGATGTCACCAGACAGCAGGGCTTGCAGCTTCGCGTTGTTGGTGTCGAGGAGTTTCCCGTAGATCACGCCGGGGTCGTCCGCGCGGCCATCGCCGGGGTCATGGTCAGCGAACGAGCCCCGCGTTCCTCCGGCAGTCCCTTGCGCTGGCTGGGGCTCGCTGTCGCCAAGGTACACTTCGTATATGTACATGAGAGCGTCGGGCACGGCGTTGATCTCGAAGTGGTTGTCGTACACGGCTCCGGTCACAGTGAAGAAGCGCCCATGGTCATACATCTCGTACCCGCCACGCTTGCAGCGGTTTTTGCCTTCCGGCTTGCCGCACAGCGAGAACATGTGCAGGCCATCCCCGGACGGGGAGTACTCCACGTAGGTCTCGCAGCAGTCGATGATGGACGCAAGCTCTTCGTCAACGATGGTGCCGTCGGCGACCACATGGTCGAAGTCGACGCCCGTTACGTCGCGATCGTTGGAGAATTCATAGCCGATGCCGGCCACGTCCTGAGACAACCACGCGCGCACGGCCGCGTCGTACGTTCCCCAGGTCGAGGGATCGCCAGCCCTTGCCTTGCGCGTACCACTGGGAGCATAGGGCTCCTTGGTCAGCTCGGGTGCGTTTCCGTTCTTGCCCTTCCGGACGACCCACTTCCAGCAGACCCACTGGGGCCTGTCTTTGAGGACCTGAGGGAAGGCAGTATAGGTGAGTTCGTCGCGGGTCCCGTCATTCCGGTTCCGGCGGTCGGCCTCCGCCTGAAGCTCCTGCTCGGCGGTGCCAAAACTATCAGGGTTCGTGACATCGGTGTATGATGCAACCACGGTAGGCCCCTGGTCTACCATCCCGCTGCCGGTGGTCTGGCCTGCAAGCATACGGCCACCGGTGGCGCTTTCCATTTGATTCATTGGTATCGCCGCCTAGCGAACCTGGCCGAACTGGGCGCAGATGGCGCTCGTGTTGAAGCGCCATTGGTTGCCGATGCGGAAGCTGCCGTGAAGATTGCCCTTGCATGCCTCGCGCGTAACGGTGCGCTCGGAGACGCACGCAATGCGGGCGACCTCCTTCTTGCCGATGATGGCGGGAAGAGAGTCGATCTCGCTCTGGGTGTAACCCACGACAATCGCCTGCGCCTGGTCGTTCTTCTGTTTGATCGCGGTCATGGTAATCTCCGTTCTCGTGTTGCAATGGCCGGATCGTGCACGTCCTTCGTGTCTGCTAGCAACCCGAATATACGGCGCTGTCACAAATGGCGCAATCGAAGAAACCGCAGGTAAACAGGTATAAATGACCAGCAAACCGCGCGTATGGAAACGGTTTGCCCTGAAGGAAATTGCCCTGTTCTTGGATGGTTCGAATAGCAAAGCGCCACCCAGTCGGCGGAATGCCTTGGAGTGGCGCTTGCATCGGAGGGCAAAGCGTTATCTGGCGAGCGGTTAGCTTTCGGCAGGATGGTCTATCAGCCTAGAAGCAAACCGTTCGCTGGTAGGCGGTTTGTTCCGTCACTCTTCGGATTCGGTCTCCACATAATCTTCATCATCTTGCTGACCAAGGCCCAGTGCAAGGCGTCCGGCACCAAGTCTTTGGACCTCTATCCCTCTACTCACGAAATAATCGGCAACCTCGTCAGCAAATAACTCGTCCGCCTCTTCTTGCTCCGGGTCATAGATGCTCCCGTCGGCTTCCATGTAGTAACCGGTGATGTCCGAGATCTTCGGGCCGTACTCGTCCTCGTCGTCGCGCCACTCGGCATGAAAGTAGGGGCCGTAGTCACTGTATGATTCATCGGTCTCGTACCATCTCGGCCACCGATCGTCCTCATCCGTCTTGTCACCACTGATTGTGTGCTCTGCGTCTGCGAGGGCATGGGGGATGACGGCATGTCTCGGTATATATGTGCCTGACTTCCCGGTGAGGAACTCGGCCATCTCGCCGATGTACCTATGGTCCTCAACAGCGCCCAACCGGTGCATGTTTCTTACGGCAGAGGCATCCTCGCCGTCGATAAAGCCGAGAGCTACGCCGGGATCGACCTCCAAGGTCGCGCACAGGGCGAGGAACTCTCCCAGCTTCATGTTCTCGACAGCCCTCATCTTGGAGCGGAAGGTCGACTCGTTCACGCCGATGGCCTCTCCAGCCTGCGCCGCCGTTATCTGCCGCAACCGCCTGTATTCTTCAAGGTTCTCAGCAGCGACCGAGCATGCGTCCTTCACCTCTTCGTCGAGGGAGTCGCGGGCTGAGGCTATCTCGGCATCGAAGTCGTACGGCTCGTCGTATGCTGGCGCGTCGACTGTTCCTGCGGCGCGCTCCACGTTTTGAACCGATGTCTTGATGGCGTTGTCGTGGCTGAAGAACTGAACCTTTGCATTCGGCGTAGCGCCAGGCCCTCCATGCGTGCTCTTAAAAAGGATTTCGTGCTTCAATCTGGACCCGGCCATCCACAGCCACATCCAGTCATGTCGTACGAACTTGCCAGACGGCCTGTTGGGGCCGCGCGTGCGTCCCTTTGGCATCAGGCGTCACCTCCAAATTCTGCTTCGCCAGCCTTGCTCTCCAGCATTTTGAGAAACTCAACGTAAATAGCAGATTCCACGCTCTTCAGGCTTTCTGCCTGCTCCTCACAATCATTTAGTTGAAGGCTGGAAATGGTGGACCTAACCTTCAGCACCTGGTCATATTTGCTTCTTAGCTCGGGATACTCTTGCAGCAGCTTGATGAGTTCGCTAGCTGCTTCGGCCTTCATCTCGTACGTTGTCTTCCAGGGAACAATATGCTTTACGGAGCGGAGGTACTCGATAATAAGATTGTTGAACACGGTGTAATCGAAGCTTGTTTGCCACCAAAGAGGCCACTCGGGGAGGCCGTCGTCATCATCAGGGTCATCGCTCCAGCCCATGTCCGCCTCAATTGCTGGCGAGACTGATTGCCTAATCATGGTCCTACCATTTTGCTTATGGGAAAGGATCTGCACGAACTCACCGACGGCGCGGTGGTCTGATGCTTTGTCCAAGTAGTGGATGTTACGAACGAGATTGGCGTCCTCGCTGTCTACATAACCGAGCACAACACATGGGTCGGTGAGACACACAGAGCATAGTGTCAGAAATTCTCTGAGGGTTAGGGTTCCCTCATTCAACTTCTTTCGAAGAGTTGACTCGCTAACATCGATTGCCCTGGAGAGCTCAGTGATGGTGATGTGGAAGATCTTTCGATATTCGCTTATGTTCCAGCTCACTGCATTACAGATTTCATCAACCTCGCGCTCCATTCTGTCCCTGGCCAGTTTGAGCGCGAAGGCATCAACATCAGCTCTTGCTTCATCGGCGTATTCGGGATGTGCGTCGATGAAAACTGCATCCAGAAGGTCCACACCCTTGCTCCACGTCCAATACCAGTCGCTACGAGCAAACGCGCCTACCGGTTTCGCAGCGCCACGCCTATGTGCGATCGTCCTCATGGCGGCTTCAACGCGTTCGCTCTCTTCTTCCTCGGTCAGGTTCTCCTCGATGACCTCATCGGTCTCGATATCGGTCTGCTTGCTGTCCATACCGCCCTCGCTTTCTGCTAAACTGGCCGCCCTCTCGATAGCAAAGGCGGCCAGCAGTACGTTAAAACTGACTATTTGAACGTCTTCGCACCCTCCGGCATCTCGCGCATGGCCGCAGCCGTGCTCTCTGCCGCCTTGCGCATAGCCTCGTCATCGTTTCCAGCGTAGATGTCGAGCGTGGTCTTGGCGGAAGCGTGGCCGAGAAGGCCCTGTACGCTCTTCACGTCTGCGCCGTTGGCGATTGCGGCGGTCGCGTACGTGTGGCGAAGGTCGTGGAAGGTGGGTACTTTGCCCTGCGTGCCCTTCAGGTCGAGGGACTTGGCGATGGCCTTCCAGGACTGCCAGAGGAAGTGTGGGTCCATGTAGGCGTAGGCGACGCCGTCACCGATGCCGCCGACCACGTACATGTCCTCGGAAAACTTGATGCCCGCCACCGCGCACTCGGCGTTCACGGCCTCCTTACGGGTGGTGAGCAGATCCGAGAGCGATTGGTCGATGGGGATGTTGCGCATCGAGCGTGCCGTCTTGGGTTCCTTTACATATGTACGGGAGCCGTCCCGCGCGATGGTGCGCCGGATGTGCAGGGTCTTCGTCTTGAAGTCGACATCGGCCCAGCGGAGCCCACACACTTCGCCTTCGCGCATGCCGGTGTAGAGGGCGAGCGAAATGGCGACGTTCACGGGCGAGCATCCCGTCGCATCGAGGTAGGACACCAAACGAGCCCGCTGCATGGTATCCAGCGAGTTCGGTTCCTTCTTGGGGAGCTTCGGACGCTTGACCGCCGAGAGGGGATCGTAGGGAAGGCGATGAACCTCGACCGCATGGCGAACGGCAACATGAAGCACGTTGAATGCCTTGCGCACCGTTGCTGCGGACTTGCCACTCGAGAGCATGTTGCCGATCCATCGCTCGGCGTCCTCAGCCGTCAACTCGTCGATGGAGACGCCGCCGATGGGGTCTGACTTGATGTGGGCGAGCATGAACCGGTAGCCGGTGGTTGTCGACTTCGCGGCCGACTCGATGTGATGTTCTACGTACTCAGCGACGGTCGATGCGAGGATCCTCACGTCACCGCGAGTCTCGTGCCAGGCACGCTCCTCCTGCTCCCGCCATTCGGCCAGGGCGGCAGTGGCCTCGCGCTTGAGCTCGGCGTCGGGGAAGGTCTTGTACTTGGACTTCCACTTGTTGTCTTCGTCCTTGTACTTGAGGATGCCTTGCCAGCCCTTGCCCTTGCGTTTGCGGATGCTTGCACTCGTGTAATGCGTGAACTTCATGATTCGATACCTCCACTCTGGGACACCAAATCAGGACACCAAAAGTTGTTGTCCCCATTCTACCACCGTGACTCATTGGATTCTAGGTTGTCCTAAAAGTGCAGGTAAACATGGCTAGTTTGTGCTATTATGTCCTTGTTGATTCTGCCTGTCTTGCAAGTTAGATAACTGACACGGAAGAGGTCACAAGTTCAAATCTTGTAACGCCCACCAAATCTTCGCAGGCCCCTCGGGGCCTGTTTTTGTATGACGTTCCCGGCTATAGGACAGGTGGCGTGCTTGATGCGCAAGGGGTGTAGAACACAAAGGGGTAATCCCTTGGTGTCATAGCCTTGTGGTGCGGGGGGATGGGTTTGACCTCACGGGGTACGGTCAAACTTGGTCAGAGGTGGCCTGTGAGACATGGAACGAGGTGTTTGACCTCGTCTTGTACGGTCGAACAGAGATCACGTTTCTGACCCTCGTTCAACGTAGCCACCCCAATCCAGCATGTCCTGACGACAACCCATCGCACACCTCGTTGTGTCATGACTTGTACCACGCAGGGGTGGCAAAATAGAATTGACGTGTCAATTTCGGCGATAGATGGAGCAAGCAATGGGGCGTGTGCGTGGGTACGGGAGATGCGGCAGCCACCTGCGAGAAGGCCGAAGCCACACCCTTGCAGGTGTTCATTGGGCGTGGGCAATCATCCCATTGTTCGTGACATTGGCCATCTGCGGTTGCCAGGCAAGCGGCGACTCTGTGGATGCCGGTGACGCTGGAAACGAAGAACAGAGCGTTGAGGCAACCAGCATAAGCGGGGGCGGTGATTATTCGCCACAGTTCTCCTATGAATCCGATTCGGAGCTCAACGAAAAGACAAAGAAGAAGTTCGAGCAGTACCTCGATCAGATTCATGACGAAAAATTCAACTATGAGTCAGCGGGTTCGGGCGGGCGATCTATCGAAATCGATGAAGCCTTTGATAGTGCACAAATCTACAGCTCCGAGGGACTCGACCAGATGCTCGATTATTCGCGGGAGGACATTACCTACGATGACATCCGGGACGACATCGATAAGCTGGACATGCCTGACAAGTGCAAGGAGATATACAAAACGCTTGCGGACAACCTGGAGCGGCAGTATCCAGACATGGATTTGCGTATATGGGATATCAACCTTCAGACGATGAAGTATGAGGAGGTTGGTGCCAATATAATCGAGGCAATGGGTATCCATAGCGCCATCTATTTGATAGGTAGCAATGTGATAAAGATACAAGAAGGTTTCGACTATCAGCCGGGCACGCTCGAGTATCAGATACTTGTTCACGAATTCTGCCACCCCATACGGGCGGCGTCTTTCGATGTGGGTGAAACATCGTGCTTCTGCGAGTTCGATGGGCTTGGCGAAGATTACGATGTTATCGACGAGGCGATGAATTCCATACTCGCGTTGAGGAGCTATGACCCGGACGATGCTCTCATCGGGTACACCGTGATAAGCCATATGATCGAAGTCATTCTTGAATGTATGGATAACTATACGCTTCAAGATTATGTTGAGCATGATGTATACTACTTTGCCTCAAAGCTGGACGAGATGAATGGTGATGGCAACGCCATCGAAATGCTGAATCTCATGCAACTCTGCTGGGAAGACATTAAAGACGATGAGGTTACATTCCCTGTTGAATACTACTATGGGCTCTACGACTACATCGCACGGATGTACTACGACAAATATCTCAGCAGCGACATGAGTGCCGATCAGGTGCAGTCGGTGGAAGACGAGCTCATTGGCAAGCTTGGAGCGGAGCTGACAGGGGAGAGGGCGCAGCAGCTCGAGAATGCCCACGCTCATTTTGACGACTACCTTGCTGAATACTGCAAGTCCCATGGAATCTCATTTGCCCCAGAGAACTAACGTGGCTTAGCTCGCAAAAGAGTCCAGAAGCGCATGCTCTTGACTCGCTGCTTGCGTCGCCCATAGGCTTACCGATGCTCGAAGTTGTCGATGCAATACTAGCTCGTTACAATTTGCAAGGTATGACACGCTTTCAGGACCTTCTGGCGTCCTGTGGCGTGCGACATGTGCGGGTGGGGGTAACCGATGCTGAGGCGTATCGCAACTGTCCTGATCGCTGCTGCGGTCCTTCTGGCAGCGTTGTTCGTGGGAGTCAAGGCGGAGGTCATCCGCCCGAACATGCTCCTCGAGCCCGAGGGCGTGAAGGGCGTGGACGTAAGCGAGTATCAGGGCGCGCTTGACTTTACGGCCCTCGCGGACGCAGGCATCGAGTTCGCCTATGCCAAGGCGACCGAAGGCGCGACGTATGTAGACGCCCAGTTCATGACCACGTGCGAGCAGGCTTCGGGCAGCACCGTCGCCCTTGGCGCGTACCACTTCTTCTCGTTCGACTCGCCGGGCGCCGATCAGGCCGCGAGCTTTGCTGCGACTGCCGCTGCAGCCTGGGACGACCCGACCATCCGCGCGCTCGTGCCTGCCGTCGACGTGGAATGGTACGGCGACAAGGAGCAGAATCCTCCCCAGGCCGAAGACGTGCGCCGCGAGCTGCGGGCCTTTGTCGACGCGGTGGAGGCCGCGTGTGGCCGCAAGCCCCTCATCTACACGGGCAACGACATCTACGACCTTTACCTGCGGGGATGCTTCGATGACTGCGGGTTGTGGGTCTCGTGCCGCAAGTGGCCCGTGTGGGTCGAGTGGCCGCAGGGAGGTTGGACCATCTGGCAGTACAGCGACGTGGGCCAGGTGGCTGGTGCCGCCAACGAGGCGGGCCACGTTGATCTCGACGTGCTTGCCGAGGGAACTACCGTCGACGATCTGCTCATCGGTCGCTAACGCCAAGCTAAGGCCGCGCGAAGCCGCTTGCCCGGGCTACCCGCCCGCGAGCCGCTACGCGCCGAGCCACTCGACGAGCACCCGCTCCTGCGAGATGACAAACGGCGTACTCGACGCGACGACGGAGCGGCAGCGATCAAGGGTCTCCTGCATTTTGTGCGCCATGGTGCCGACCATGGCCTCGACCTGCGGCTCGCATGGCGCCACCTGCAGCACAAACGAGTCGTCGGCAATGACGAGGCTGCGCACCGCCTTGTGCCGCTTGTGGTGGTTGACCTCGAGCTCGTCGGTCAGCCGCTCGATGTCGTAGAGCATCGCGGGGTTACGCGCCGCCGTGACGTCGATCTCGTCGGCGAGGCGTATGAGCGAGGCCAGGTAGGGGAGATAGACCTCGTGCCCGTTGCCGACCGTCCAGTGGGGCGGAAAGAGGGTCTGGTCAAACAGGTCGGTCTTGCGATGGCCGCGGCAGACCTGCATGATGGCAAACGTGTGCTCGGGCGAGGGGATGTCAAAGAACTCGGCGTACTTGCGCACAAACAGCGCACTGAGCTCGTGGTGGAAGTCTCGCACGATGTCGGTGACCTTTGCGGCGGGGTGGCGCTGCTGGTACTCGTCGATTGGCAGCTCGCGCGAGAGCTCCTGGTAGAGCTCCACCGAGATGCCCATGCCCACGTCGTGCAGGTAGCAGCCCATGAGCAGCGTGTAGATTGCGTCCTCGTTGAGCATGGCCACCTGCGCGGGGCCAATCAGCCGGTTGCAGAAGTCGATGACGCTCATGCTGTGCAGCGACGAGTGGTCGATGAACTCCGGAAACAGCCGCAGGTAGCGAAAGGGCATGTGCTGCAGGGCCAGGACGGCGTCGGCAAAGCGCTGGTGGAGCCTTGGGTCCAGCTGGCGCAGCCTGCTCTCCAGCAGAAACTCCGTGCTATCGCTCGTCATGAACCTCACCTCGCCCATCGCCCGGAACCAAGCGCCGCGGCAGCCTTGCGGCATGTGCGTCGCGCTCCAATTTTACCATGCATAAAGTAACGGAAACACATGCATATGGGCAGGGCATCGTGCTCGCCGCAGGTGCGGGTGCTGCAGCTTGGTCCGTATAATGGCAGGCGAGAGGAACATGCCTCGATCCAGCCGCAGAGGCGCGAGGCTTCGGGCAAGGCGGCTGGGTCGTCGTGTGTCGTTTGACGGGAGGGGCCATGAAAGAGACCGACCTCAGCTCATGTGCCGAGCAGAACCGGAAGGTCTTCGATCGCGTCCTGCCGGGCTATGTGAGCACAAAGCTAGAGCAGATGCTGACACGCCTTCCGCGCGGGGAGCGTTCGGGGTGGTTTGACGCATCGGGTTGCGTCTGGTGCCTCTTCGATGCCGAGGCATTCGCGCGCTCTGGGGACCAGGGCCGGCACCTGCGCGACGAGCGGGGCGAGGCCTGCCCCGTGCAGGTGTACTGGAGCATGGAGGATGTCGTGATGCCGCGTGCGTGCGACGAGTGGTGGGTCGCCGAACGCATCGCCGCGGAGGCGGTGCGGCAGCTCTGCGCGCAAGGGTATCGGTGCGCGACCGAGGAGCGCGAGGCCGAGGGCGCCATGCATTTGGGGGTGCGCTTTCGCAGGCGGCTGCTGCCCTGGTGAGCCCCATGTGTGACGGTGGCCTGTCACCTGTCACGTATCCTCGACCCCTCTCGCCAGCACGACACTGTGAGAGAACTTGTATTTCATGCATAATGCAAGTATTTCTATGCGGCAACCGGGCTGCCGCGCGGCAGCACTAAGGAGAGCGCCATGGACAAGAACTCAACCCTCGAGACCGAGGCCGAGGTCAAGAATGGCATCAAGCGACTCGTCTTTGCGGGCGTTGCCATCATCTTGCAGGTGGCCATGATCCTGCTCGTCTACTTCCGCTTTGCCGAGCAGGCCGAGGCGACCGGAGCGGCACTGCTATGCTTTCCCGAGGCGCTCGTGAGCCCTCGAGAGCTAAGCGTACCTGAGCTCCACTCCCTTGCCGAGACGCTCGACGGCCCCTTTATACAGGGCATTTGCGCCACAGCCAAGCGCAACCACCTTTGGATCGCGGGTACGATGAGCGAGGTCAACTCCGCAGGAGGCCCGCCCTTCAACACGGCCTTCGTGGTGGACGACGACGAGCTGATCTGCCGTCTTGCGG
>CACZCK010000019.1 GCA_902779675.1 uncultured Coriobacteriaceae bacterium
AAAGTGAGTCGCCGCACCGCACGCAAACATGCTAGGCGGACACGGTCAACGGTCAAGTCCGCCCAACGCATAACAAATTATCGGTGCAGGAAAGAATGACAGAACTACTCACAACATACTGGGTTGTGCGTAATTCGGACCACTAGAGAGGATCAGGTATGGAGCCTGGATTTGCGAGCGAGGTCATTGCCCCTGGCCTTCACATGATTGCGGACGTCCTTGGCAACCATGCGTACCTGGTGGTGGGGGAGAAGTGCGCCTTGCTGGTGGACTCGTGCGGCGGCTTTGGCAACTTGCGCGCCTGCGTGGAGGGCTTGACCAGCCTGCCCGTGACGGTGGCGCTCACCCATGGCCACGAGGATCACATGATGGGCTCCTACTGGTTTGGAGAGGCGCATCTCTCGCCGCTCGATGGAGGAGCGGCATGTTGGGATGGCTCGGAGGAGCGTACCCAGCGCATCTACGAGCAGGTCGTGGCTGAGGGGCTCGTCTGTGCCGACGCGCCCTTTGCCCTGCGCGACGGCGCGCGGCCCCGCGAGCTGCCAGTGGCCGACGGCGACACCTTTGACCTGGGCGGGCGCACCGTGCGCGCGGTGGCGCTGCCAGGGCACACCGCAGGCAGCATGGCCTACCTCGTGGAGGATTGCGGCGTGCTGCTCTCGGGCGACGCCGTGACGCCCATCATGTGCCTGTTCTTCGAGGAGTCGCTCAGCATCGAGGGATGGGCAGCGAGCACGCTGGGGCGCATGGCCTCGCTCGACTTCGAGGTGTTCTACACCGGCCATCATGACCATGCCTTTCCCAAAGAGGTGCTGCCCAGCTTCCAGACAGCTGCGACGTACGCCCTCACCGACCGTGGCATGGAGTGGGAGCATAACCGCCTGCACGAGTTCCGCGGCATCATCCACCTGTGCCCGAGCGACACCTTCGACGCCGACAGTGTGGACTTCCGTGCGGTGATCGACCGCTGGCACGAGCTGCCCGCGCGCAAGCGCCGCCGCAAGCGTACGTAGTCGGCTTGTCGTCGCATATACCTGCCAGACAAGAGGGCCACGCTGCCAGCAGTTGTGCAATTGCCAGCAGCGTGGCCCTTTGTATGCGGGACGCGCGCCGATTGCAGCGGACCGCCAGAAGCCTTCTCGAGGCAGCCCATGTGCCCAGCCTGTTGCTTTGCAGTACCGTAAGCAGAGGTATTGACGGGTAAAAGGGAGGGCTTGAGCATGGCACGTTTTCCGGAAGGGTTCTTGTGGGGTGGCGCGACGGCAGCCAACCAGTACGAGGGCGGCTGGGACGAGGGAGGCAAGGGCCTCTCGGTGGCAGACTGCACCACCTACAAGCCCGATGTGGACAAAACCGACTACGCGGCGCTGCACGGCATCACCGATGCGCAGGTCAAGGAGGCCGAGGCCTCCACGGACACGCACCGGTACCCCAAGCGCCATGCCGTGGACTTCTACCATCGCTGGCGCGAGGACATCGACCTCTTTGCCGAGATGGGCTTCAAGACACTGCGCCTGTCCATCCAGTGGACGCGGCTGTTCCCGACCGGCACCGAGGAGGAGCCCCTGGAGACCGGCCTCAAGTTCTACGAGGACGTCTTCACCTACATGCGCGAGAAGGGCATCGAGCCGCTGGTGACGCTGCACCACTACGAGCAGCCCGTCTACCTGGCCGATCACTATGACGGCTGGTATGACCGCCGCGTGATCGACCTCTTCGTGCGCTTTGCCAAGACCTGCTTCGCCCGCTATGGGCACCTGGTCAAGTACTGGCTCTCGTTCAACGAGATCGACTCCGTCTTCCGGCATCCGTGGACCACGATCGGCTACTGCGCGGAGCGTTACCCGGCCGAGAAGCGCGAGGAGATGGTCTACCAGAGCGTGCACAACCAGTTTGTGGCGAGCGCGCTGGCCACCAAGGCCCTGCACGAGATGTGCCCCGGCGCGCTGATGGGCTGCATGCTGACCAAGACCACCACCTATGCGCTGGACTGTGACCCGCGCAACCAGATCAAGGCGCAGGCCAAGAACCGCGAGAACATGTTCTACTCCGACGTGCAGGTGCGTGGCGCCTACCCGCTGTGGGTCAAGAAGTACTGGGAGCGCGCGGGCATCCACGTGGACTTTGGCCTGGACGACGAGGCGATCCTCGCGCAGTACCCGGTGGACTTCGTGAGCTTCAGCTACTACAACACGATGGTCGACTCCATCGATGCCGAGCGGCGCGAGAAGGTGGGCGGCAACCTGGCCACGGGCGTCAAGAACCCGTACCTGCCCACGAGCGACTGGGGCTGGCAGATAGATCCCGAGGGTCTGCGCTACTCGCTCATCGAGCTGTGGGACCGCTATCAGAAGCCGCTGTTCATCGTGGAGAACGGCCTAGGCGCGCACGACACCGTGAACCCGGACGGCACGATCGACGACGACTACCGCATCGACTACTTCCGCCAGCACATCACTGCAATCGCCGAGGCCATAGAGGATGGCTGCGAGGTCATGGGCTACACGCCGTGGGGCTGCATCGACCTGGTGAGCATGTCCACCTGCGAGATGTCCAAGCGCTACGGGTTCATCTACGTGGACCTCGACGACGAGGGCAACGGGACCTACGACCGCAGCCGCAAGAAGAGCTTCTACTGGTACCAGCGGGTAATCGCGTCGAACGGTGAGTGCTTGGACTAGGCAAGGACGGCTCGGAGATCCTGATACGGCGCAGCGAGGGCGAGAACCCGCGCAGGCTCACCCCGCGCGAGTGCGCTAGGCTGCAGGGCTACCCGGACGAGTACCGGATTGTGGTCTCGGACACGCAGGCGTACAAGCAGTTCGGGAACTCTGTCGTGGTGCCGCTGATGGGGCAGGTGGCGAAGCTCGTGGTGAACAGGCTGCAGGAGCTTAATTGGCTGCCTTTGACGTAGTCCAACTGGCGTTTGTGGAATTTGCGGTCCCGTCGATTATGCTATGACCACCGTTGGGTGTTTAGGCGATTGGACTGCAATAACGCTGGGGCCCGCAGGATTGCATCTGCGGGCCCCAGCGTTTACTCCGTAAACCTTACGGCTGTTCCATACGCTTGGAGATAGAAGTACTGAAACCCATTCGTATCTAGGTCGAAGTCAACCTTGAGGCCAACGATCGCATCGGCGTCTAGCACTATCGCCCTTCTCTTCAACTCCTCTACGGCTATATAGAAAGCTGGGTCGAAGTCGTTCTGGCCAACTGTCCATCCTGTGCCGATCAGGAATCCCCAATCTGTGAAGGTGGGCGAGAAGGTGCCATCCTCCCTGCGCTTTTTGAGCTCCTCGAGGTATTCCTTTGCTAGCTTGCCATACGCCGAGCTGAACAACCCCTTGTTCGATGTCTGGAAGAACACCGGCCCTATGACCTCATAAGGACGATTGAGGTCGACGGTCGTCACAGGAAAGGTGTCGCGATTCTCCCACTTTGCAGCGCGCTCCTGCTCCTTTCTGTAGTTCTCCTCTGCCTCTTCCGCCTTGCGCAGCTCCATTTCAGCTTGCTGCGCCTTTGCCTCTTCGACCATGTTGCGCAGCTCGGCGATGGGCATGGATTTCATGGCTTTGTTCCTCTGGGAGAAGTCGGGGTACTCCTTTGCTAGGCCACTTGCTCTCAGGCACTCGTTGCATATCCACGCATCCTTGACCCTCGAGAACTTTAGGTCTACCGTGCGCTGTCTACCGCAGATCCCGCATGTGTCCATTGACGCTCCTATCATCTCGGGACATGACCCCATACATCCTATCGTTCTATTGCGGCAAAGGCCACTTTACGATATACATCCCTGCAGGTAATCCGATTCGCCGCTCGGCATATGCAACCTGAAAACCATCCCTCCCTAAGATAGAATGATTCAGTGTCTAACGGCTAGCTGATTGTCTCGTTCGAAAGTGCAACGGGCAAGCATCACATGGGAGGTTAGGCCATGGGCTACATCGAAGACCTCAAGGCTGCGCAGGATAGGTTAGCAGCGGCAAACAAAGAGCATGCCGCTGCGGTCAAGAGCGCTGAACAGGCAGAAAAGAAGGCTCGCAGAGAGCATGATTCGTTGGTTGCAAAGAACGAGAAGGCTCTAAAGACTCTCGATGCAAAGTGGGGCAAACCCATCGAGACCTTCGGTAGCCTGAAGCTGTTTGCCGACAAGGTCGCTTCTCCGACCACGACGCTCGATATAACCGAGGGCGTAGGGGCCAATGTCGACACGAGCGGTCTGTTGAAGAAGCACGTCTTCCTGACCATCACAAGCAAGTCCGGGCAGATTGTCGAGGAGTGCGACTCCGACAAGGAGAAGGAGGCGCGCGAGTTTGGCGCCAAGGTCGTCAACCAAGGCAGTGAGGCAAGCTCCGCCAAGGCCAACTACGAGTCGGAAAGGACGAGGCTGACCGAGGAAATCCAGCGGGCCAAGGACGACACCGCAGCCATTGACGCCGCCGTAGCCGCCGCCCAGGCAGCCCGTGACGATACCGCTGCAATCGACGAGGCCACCCGACAACTGGAGGAGGTCAAGGCCTCTGCCACGGAAGAGGACCTCGCTGCCGCAAAGGAGCACGAGGACAAGGCCCGCAAGAAGAAGATGGCGATCGGTGGTGCCGCAGCTGCGGTCATACTCATCATCATGCTCTTCGCCACTCACACCATCTGCTTCCACAGGTGGCAGGAAGCGACCTGCACGGAGCCCGAGACATGCTCCGTCTGCGGCCGCACGAGGGGCGAAGCTCTGGGACACAGCTGGATTGACGCCACATGCACGAAGCCCCAGACCTGCGAACGCTGCGGTGAGACTACTGGAGAGGCGCTCGGTCACCAGGTTGATGAGTGGAAGACTACCAAGAAGGCTACTTGCACGAGCGAGGGCAAGCGTGAAGGCGCTTGCGTACGCTGCGGTGAGACGCAGACCGAGTCCATCAAGAAGAAGGACCACGAGTTCGGTGACTGGGTAACGACGAAGGAGGCCAGCTGCTCGGAGAAGGGCGAGCGCACGCGCACCTGCAAGAACTGTGACAAGAAGGAAACCGAGGAAATTGCCAAGCTTGACCATACGCCTGGAGACTGGGAGATACAGACTGCTCCGAAAGTATCTTCTGATGGATCCGTCAGCGCTGGTACTAAGGTACGCAAGTGCAAGGTCTGCGGCGAAGTGCTTGACACTGAAAGCTACACCCTCGACCTAACAATGGGGCAGCGCAACGCCCTCGCCAAGGCAGCAGACTACCTTAGCTTCACAGCATTCTCGTTTAGCGGACTGGTTGAGCAGCTTGAGTTTGAAGGCTTCTCACATGACGATGCTGAATTTGCAGTCGAAAACTGTGGTGCTGATTGGAACGAGCAGGCAGCGAAGAAGGCACAGAGCTATCTAGACTTCATGTCGTTCTCTCGTTCCGGCTTGATTGAGCAGCTCGAGTTCGAAGGCTTTACTCGTGAGCAAGCCGAATACGGTGCTTCTGCGGTTGGGTACTAAACGCACATCGTCTTGATGTTGTTCGCTATTAGAAGGTATGGTTCATCGATGAATAGAGAGCTTTGCCATCGCGTGACTTCTTTTTTGGCTGCGATTGCATGTGCCACATTTGTTTCAGCCTGTGCGCAGGGCGGGAACAGTATCACGGACGAATCAAGCAGTCTTAGCCAAGATGCCTCCGCTTCGGACAGCGTTTCGAGTTCAGAATCCTCTGATGATGAGGCGAGCCTCACTCTCGAAACTGAGAGCACTGACAGCTTCGAGCCCGTTACCGTCGCGGATGACGATCGGTTTGTGATACGGGTCGAGGACACCGCCTCCGACCCGGGCTATATCGATAATTTCGGCTACGTGCTCTACCTCGAGAACAAAACCGACTCGAAGGTGACGTTCACCTACGAGGACGGATCCTTCTCGGTGGACGGCGCCATGATCACACCGAAGTTTATGCACGACGTTATGCCGGGGAAGGTCGAAAAGCGCGGGTACCTTGTTTTCATAGCTGACGAGGGCGTCGGCGGATTCGACGAGCTCAAGGACGTCGAGGGCGTCATAGAGGTCAGAGACGCCGATTCCTACGAACTGATCGCTAGCTACGACATGGCTATAAAGTAATATGCCGAACTGCACGTTTCTTTGAGTTGATGTGGTGTTGCGGCGGAGCCTCAAGATGGTTTATAAATCTGGGACTCCGCCCGCTCTTTGTTTAACCAATGCCGTCACTTTGTGACGCCCTGAGACGATGCCCACACCGGTAAAGGTGCGGGCATCGTCTCCTTTCGCATGCCCGCCCGATCTTGAGAGGCAGGCATCACATGGACGGTGAGACCAATGGCAACCAGGAAGCCACGCAGGGTGCGGAAGCCCAGGCGCAGGAGCAGCAGCAGGAAGGCACGTCGGGCACCCAAGAGGTGACCGGCAACGGTGGCAGCACTGGCACAGACTACGAGAAGCAGATCGCCGAGCGCGACGAGAAGATCGCAGCCCTCGAGGCGCAGGTCGCCGAGGCGGCCAAGACGGCGGAGGCCGCCGAGAGGCTTCGCGGCGAGGTGGCCGAGGTGAAGGCCTAGGCCGAGAGCGACCGGATCGACTTCAGGCTCCAGCTCGCGGGCGTGCGCAACGTGAAGGCGGCTCGCGCCCTGCTGGCCGACCACGGCAACGACGTGGAGAAGCTCAAGGCGGCGGAGCCGTGGCTGTTCGAGGCCACGGGCAAACACGCCAGGGACGGTACCGGCAGCGGCTCCGGCACCACGGGCCTGCCCAACGCGGGCGCCGCCTCCGACGAGGGCAAGACCTTGAAGCGCTGGCGCGAGATCGCCGGGCTCACCGACGACGATGCCGACGACAAGAAGCAGAACTAGCCAAAGGAGGGCTGACACATGCCTAACAACATCGCATTCACCCGCAACTACACCTCGGTGATCGACGAGGTGTACCAGCGTGCCGGGGTCTCCGGCGTGCTGAACTCCGGTCGCCGCATGGTCAGAGCTGGGCACAACGCCAAGGAGATCATGATTTCCAAGATCTCGGTCACGGGTCTCGCCGACTACACCCGCAACGTCGGGTACAAGACCGGCTCGATCACCTACGAGTTCGAGACGAAGACCTTCAATTACGACCGGGGCATCCGTCTCTTCGCAGACGTCATGGACGTGGAGGAGGCTGGCGTGAACGACTGCTTCGTGGAGGCGGGCGCCGAGCTCATGCGCACGCAGGTGGCCCCCGAGGCCGACGCCTTCACTTTCGCGCAGATCGCCTCGCACACCGGCGTCACGGTGACGGACGAGGACCTGAGCGACGCCATGGCGACCGACGTGCTAGCCTCCCTTCGCGCCATCACGTCCAACATGGACGAGCACCAGGTGACCACGAGCTCTCGCTACCTCTTCATCACGCCGACGCTCAAGGGCGTTCTCGATGATTATTCGTACGCGAATCCCACCATGAGCAACCCCGTGCTCGAGCGCTTCGCGCGGGTCATCGAGGTGCCGCAGGTGCGCTTCTACACGGCCATCGACCTCAAGAGCGGCGATGCCGACCAGTTCGGCTACGCGAAGACTTCGACCAGCAAGGACATCAACTTCATGGTGGTGGAGAAGAGCGCGGTCATCAAGTTCGACAAGCACGTGGCGAGCCGCGTGTTCAGCCCGGACGAGCTCGAGAGCCTGGACAGCTTCATGATGAAGTACCGCAAATATGGAATTGTCGAGCTCCTGGACAACAAGCTCGACGGCGTGTACGTGTCGGCAGCTCCGAGCGCGTAGGCGGGTGCGTCGTGGCGTCCACGGTGACATACGAGTGGTACGCGGGGAGCTACGGGGGCAGCCTGTCGGAGGCTGCCTTCGCGGCCAACCTCCCCCTGGCTGATTCGCACGTGAGGTGGCTCTGCGCGGTGAAGGGCGCGACCACCACCTGCAACGTGTTCAAGCGGGCCGTGTGCGCGGCCCTGGAGGCGTTCGCGGAGTACGGCGCGGGCGAGGTCGGGGGCTGGTCCATCGGGGAGTTCTCGGTGAAGAACTACGCCTCGCAGCAGACCAGCGGCGAGGAGCTTGCCACACAGGCCGCATTGCGGGAGCTGGGCCTTTCCGGCATGGCGTTCACGGGGTGTGCTGATGAGGTCGGTGCGCCCCATACCCCGCGCGGCGCTGCCGGACAACATGACGGTGCGCGTGCCGCTGGCGGACAGCACCTTCGAGGAGCCGGTCCTCATCTGCTACGTGCGCTTCGAGCGCACCGACTCCGTGAGCGACGACGAGCACCGCAGCGCCGACGCTGGCGCGGGCACCGTGTTCGTGGACGCCGTCAACTCCATCGGGGCCTTCGACGTGCCGGCAGGGTCGTGGGTGGCCGTCGGGGGCCGCTCGCTCTTCGTGCGCTCGGTGCACCGGTGCGAGGACCTGTTCGGGCGCGTCCACCACTGGGAGATCAAGGTCGGGTGACGACATGCAGCTTTCCTTCCTGATAGCGAAGGCCCTGCTTGAGGGCGACTTCGCAAGCCACTTCGCAAGCATTCCGTCGGCGGTCGAGGACCCCGAGCCCGTCGTGCTTCGGCAGGGGAAATTCGAGCGCGCGAGCCGCATCGAGGGCGAGGAGCGCGGGACCGTGGCCGTGACGGTGCTCGTGGTGCGTGAGGTCGACGCGACTGCGGAGGCAGACGCCAACGCCTGCGAGCGGTGGATCCGGCGGTTCGGCTGGGAGCGCCACGCCGAGAACGGCAGCTGGCGAATCTGCGGGCTGGACACCACGGCACCGGCGTTCAAGGAGCGCGACTCTTCCGGGCGCTTCGTGTGGCAGTTCGACGTGAACCTTACGGTGGTGAGGAGCATATGAGCGACAAGGGCAGGCGCATCAACGCATCCGGGCACCAGGCCGAGGCGACCGTGAAGCGGGCAAAGCCGTTCGGTCGGGATGACAAGGCGGCACGCGAGTCCCAGCGCAGGGCCTCGGCCTACGGAAGGGCGCGTGGTAACGCATGAGGTCCATCGTCTACGCGGGAAACGACTTCTCGGACGTGTGCAGCACCGAGGTCATCGAGCGGTCCGCGAACCCCATCATCGCCGAGTACATGAGGGTGCCGGGACGCGCCGGTGCCCTCCTCGTGTCCGGCTACATCCCGCCGGTGGACGTTACGGTGCGGCTCTTCATGGACATGGGCCACAACCCCGGCCTCACGGGCTTGGCCCAGATGCGCTCGCGCGTGCGCCGGTGGCTGGCGTGGCCTGGCGGCGGGAACCTGATACTGCCGGACGACCCGGAGGTCGAGTACCGCGACGCGATGCTCGTGGGCGCGTCCGACTGGTCGAACCTCTTCGAGGCCGGCGAGTGCACGCTGACCTTCACCCTGTTCGACCCCGTCGGCTGGGGCGTCGAGCGCGTCGAGCGCACTTCTTCATTCGTGGTTGGCGGCAACTGGGCGACGCTGCCCGAGATCCGGCTGGTGGCGGCGCAGGGCTCGAGCCTGAGCGTCACCGTGCCCGCCATCGGGCGCGGAATACGGCTGGACTACGGCTTCTCCGGCGGCGAGGCCGTGGCCATCGACTGCCAGGGCGAGACGGTGGAGATCGACGGCGCGGACGCCCGCGACTGCGTTGCGCTGGCGAGCGACTTCTTCGCGCTGGACCCCGGCGACGTTTCCCTCGTGCTGTCGGGCTGTACCTACGTGGAGACCAGGTTCACGGAAAGGTGGGCATAGCATGGCCGCGTCGGTGCCGGTGCTCTACCGCTTCGACCGCTGGGACGAGCGCATAGGCATCCTGCGCGTCGTGGGCGAGCTCGTTCACACGGAGGAGCTGAACGGCGAGGACACGTTGGAGTTCCAGTCCGACGAGGTCCCCGACAAGGGAGACCGGCTGCTGTGGATGGACGGCGAGGTGTGGCGCGAGCATGTGGTCGTGCGCACGGACGAGCCCCTGGAGGGGCTCTGCTCGGTCTATGCGGAGTCGAGCCTATGCGAGCTGCTGGACGACTTCATCGAGGAGGCCCAGCTGGTGAGCAGGACAGCTAGGCAGGCCCTGACGGCGGTCCTGGCGCCCATGCGCTGGTCGATAGCCTACTGGCGCCGACCTGGGCACCGCCGGGGCGCTCATTTACCACCAGAACGCGCTCTGGGCGCTGCGACGGGTGGCCGAGGTGTGGAACGGCGAGGTGACACCGGTGATCACCGTGGCGGACGGGCGCGTGGCCTCCCGCTCGATACGCCTGGACGAGCGGCGCGGGGACTGGCGCGGGTTGCGGTTCACCTACGGCAAGAACATGGCCGGGTGCACGCGCACGGTGCTCGAGCGCGTCTACTCCCGGCGCGACGCGCGCATCACCGGCTACGGCGTGCCGAGGTGGTCGATGGTCGGCGGCGAGGAGCCGGCGGTCGACGTCACCAACATCTACGAAAGCACCGGCGAGCTGGCGGTGGACGGGTAGCTGGGCGTGCAGTCTGTCACCGCCTGGCAGCGTGCCCTCGACACCCATGTGGACGGCGTCGTCAGCGGGCAGCCCTGGGAGTGCCGGGGGAACACGCCCAACCTCGTCGCCGTGGAGCGCGTGGCCGAGCCCTACGGCTCGCAGCTCGTCTCCGCCGTCCAGGCGGCCGTCCGCGCCGACGTGGACGGCCTCATGGGGCCGCAGATGGTGCGCTGCCTGCAGGGCTGGCTCTACGCCAGGGGGTACGACGTCGGCGAGGTCGACGGCGTGCTGGGGCCCCGCACGGCCAAGGCCGTGCGGCGCTCGCTCAACGACGGGGCGTGGTCCTCGTGAGCGGGGGAAGGCCGACGCCGAGGGAGCCCGTGCGCAGGCCCTCGGGGCTCGCGGTGGCGCTGGTGTGCCTGGCGCTCGCGGGGGCCGTCGCCTGGTTCGCCTGGGCGGCCTGGGAGGGTGCGCACGCGCCGGAGCCGGAGCCCGAGCAGGAGCTGCCCACCCGCGAGGTGCTCGTCACCCACGACAGCCTGGCCCCGACCCACACCTACGACGGCGAGGTGATCCGCTGGTACGTCCTCGTTGACCCCGACACCCAGGTGCAGTACCTCGTCAACGACCGGGGCGGCTGCTGCGCGCGGCTGGACGGCTTCGGCGGCGTGATGGGGGTGTCCTATGGGTGACGGGCCGGGGCCCGCGATCGTGGTGGCCCTGATGGTCGGCACCGTGGCCACGTTCGCCCTGTGCGTGCGGCTGCTCGTGTGGGCGATCTCGTGGCTGATGGTGGTCGTGCAGGGCTGAGCTGCAATGTCGGGCAGAATTAGCGCCCGCCTCGGAGGGATCCGGGGCGGGCGCTGTCGTTGGTACGTGTCGGCGCGTCAGTCGAGGATGCCCTCGGGCAGCTCCTCCTGCTCGGCCAGCAGGACGTTGAACCACCACTCCGGGCTCTTCACGCCGGACAGGCAGAGCTCGTCAAAGAGCTTGACCTGCTGGGGGCCGGGCAGGCTCTCGAAGTCGGCGCGCATGGCGTCGTGGATGGCGATGGTCGTGCGGAACATCTCCTTGACGCCTCCCACATCTCCTCGACGGTGTAGCTGCCCTTTGGTAGACTTAGCACGAGGTCTCCCTTGAAGTAGGCTTCGTCCTCCGCCTGGGCCAGTTCGAGCCAGTGCCTCTCATCAATCATTTGACTATCTTCCCTTCTTTCGGTGGTACGAAAAACGGTACAAACAAGGCAGATTCGAGTCGTTTTGACACCTTCCGAACCATTCCGCAAAATCAGGTAAGAAAGCCTAGTCTACCTGCGATTATGGTGACGAACCCTTTCTCTTGCTTCCAGACCGCTCTGGGAGTGGTATTACTACCAGCGCGTGATCGCCACCAACGGCGAGGAGCTGGGGGACCTGTAGGCCGGGGCTTCGACAAGGTCATCGAGCATCTGCACAAGGCGGTGGCCTCTCGCCATCCGAACCTATTCTGGGACGGATAGCGAGAGGCCACGCTTCTACGATGATGTTGCGGGAGGTGCTACTGGAGCTTCTGGCCCAGGGCGTAGAGGCTCGTGACAAGGCAGATGCCCATGCAGGCGATGCCGCCCACGAACATGCCGGGGAAGCCGAGCGGGGAGTCGATCACGAAGCTCCAGAAGACGGCGGCGACGGCGCTCATGAGGGAGCCGACCATGGAGATGCGGCTGTAGATGTTGGTGTAGTCGGCGCTGCCGAAGACGGAGCGCACGAGCAGCGGCGTCTGCACCGTGGTCATGGCGTAGACCACGCCGAAGAGGAAGGCGCCTACGAGCAGCATCATGAGCGGAGACGGGAAGAACCACATGAGGACCACGCCCAGCACGCCGCAACCAAGGCCGAAGAAGATGCCCAGGCGAACGGACTTGTCGTTGATGACGCCCAGCACGACCTTGCCAATGGCCTGCCCGGCCATGGCGGCACTGGCAACCACGCCGGATGCAGCGGCAATGGCAGGGAGGGTATCGGCAAAGGAGGTGGCGTAGCTCGCCAGGAACTGGTAGATGGTCTGGTTGAGCGTGATGACACCGCAGAAGACGGCAAGGGCATAGAACGCGGGGGTCTTCATGGCGACCGATGCGGGTACGCCCTTGGCCTGGTCGGGGGCGGCGCTGCTCGTGGCGGCAGCGTCCTTCTCACCAGCGCCATAGGGGAGCAGGCCCTTGTCCTCGGGCTTGGAGCGCACCACGAAGATGGTGAACGGAAGGGTGCCCGCCAGTGCGATGAGGCCGAAGACGCGGTAGGCGACGCGCCAGCCCTCGGGACCACTCTGGATGATGGCCGTGCCGATGGGGTTGAAGATGACACCGCCGATGCCCGTGAACGCCATGCACAGGCCGACGAAGAATCCCACGCGCTTGACGCACCACGCATTGATGAGCGTGGGCACGGACAGGTAGATGAGCGGGGCCATGCCCACGCCCAGGATGGCGCCGCACACGTAGAACCAGGGCATGGAGTTGCCGAAGCTCATGCCGATGAGGCCAAGGCCTGCGAGGATGGTCGCTCCCGTGAGGACCTTGCGCGTGTCGAGCCTGCTCAGGTGGTTGCCGGCCATGGGCAGGGTCAGCATCATCATGATGTTGAGGATCGAGAAGTAGAGGGTGAACGACGCGCGCGGGACGCCGAAGAACTCGGAGACCGGCGTGAAGAAGATGCCGGCGCACGAGAGCACGAGTGCGCAGGGCAGGCAGGTGATTGCGATGCAGCTCGCCACGATGGCAAAGGCGTAGTGGAATCCGCCCTTTTGACTGGAAGACATGTGGGTCCTTTCGGGGCTTGCAGGTGCTGATTCATATCAAGAAGTACTCTAAGCGGCGCTGTGGATGCGCACTATGTGCAGGCGAACAAAAAGCGCTCTCCAAGGGCGCGTCGTGTGCCCCTGGAGAGCGCAAAGGTACGGCTTGAGCCCTTTAGGCCTCCACGTCGGCGAAGGCGCCTTCCATCGTGAATCCCTTCCACGAGGGCTCGCCCGTGTAGGTCATGACCTCCTCGGAGCCCTCGAGCGCACGCACGGCGCCAGCGGCGCAGCCCTCCATCTCGAAGTCGCCGCCGTAGGCCACCACCGGCGCGATCCAGCCCACGCGCTCCTCGATATAGGCCACGAAGCCCTTGTCGTTGCTGACGCCGCCGGTGAGGATGATGCCGTCGACCTTGCCCTTGAGCGTGGCCGCAAAGGCGCCGATAGCCTTGGCGGTCTGGTAGGCCATGGCCTCGTAGACGACCTTGGCCCACTCGTCGCCCGCGGCGATGCGCTCGTTGATGGCAATGGCGTCGTCGGTGCCCACCAGGCCCAGCAGACCGCCGGTCTTGCCGATCACGTTCATGATCTCGCGCTTGTCGTGTGCACCGTCAAAGGCCAGCGCTACCACGGGTTTGAGGGGCACGTCGCCGGAGCGGTTGGGGGCAAAGGGACCCGAGCCCTCGAGCACGTCGTTGGTGTCGACCATGCGTCCGGCGCGGTGTGCTGCCACCGACAGGCCGCCGCCCACGTGCGCCACAATGACGTTGACCTCGTCGTAGGCCTTGCCCAGGCTGGTGGCGTAGCGGATGGCGCACTCCTTCTGGTTGAGGCAGTGCACGTGGCTCTTGCGGTAGACGCCGGGGTAGCCGGTAATGCGCGCCACGTCGTCGAGCTCGTCGGTGTCGGGCTGGTTGACGGCGTAGGCGGGCTTGCCCGTCTTCTGCGCAAAGGAGTGCAGGATGGGGGCGCCCAGGATGGCGGGGTGGTTCATGCCGCAGTTGAGCACGTGGTCGCAGACCGTCTGGTCGATGGCAAAGATGCCGCCCACGGTGGGGCCCATGCCGCCGCAGTAGCCAGAGAAGGCGTCGATGGAGTCAAGGGTCACGTTTGCGGCCGCGAGTTCGCGCTCGATGGTGTCGATGCGGTACTGCAGCTGGTCCTTGGCAAGGTCAAACTGGCGTAGCTCGGCCGGGTCGTGGCGGACGTTGGCCTTGAAGACGGGCTCGGTGCCCTCGAAGACGGCGACCTTGGTGGACGTGGAGCCGGGCGAGAGCGTGAGGATGCGGTAGGCCATGGGTATTCCTTTCTGCCAGTTGGGCCGGCTGGCCAGCGGCGTGAGGCGAGGCGACGGAGGTACTGCTCGTGATGCAGCGCGGCGGTCGGGAGGACCAGTGGAGGCCTGCGACTGTGCGATCGTCTCAACTGCTGGGATTGCCGATGGGATACTCATAGGCTATGGGTTTGACGAACGTGGTCCCATGGGCACGGCACCGAAATCGGTTGTCCGCGTGGGCACAAGTTTGTGCAGCGGTACAACGCCAGCGGGTGTGGCAACAAAGAAAATTTACTATGTACGATTGTGCTGCTGGCATAGATGGGTCGTGTGCATGAAGCTTAGGACGGTGCTGAGCGAGCTGCAGGTGAGCTGCTACGTGACGGGCGAGGACGTCAATCTCGACGGAGAAGTGATTGTGTTTCCGTCCGACAGGCTCGAGGACTCGTTTGAGGAGCTGCTTGTGCTCGCGCCCGAGGGCACCCGCACGCCGCCCGCAGGGTTTCTGGGCACCACCCTCGCCTTCTGTGGTGCCGGCCCGCTCGACTACGCCGACCGTCCGGTGGCCCGCACCGTCTACGTGGCCTCCGACCTCGACTACGCGGCCTTCTCGGCGGCCTTCTCGCGCCTGCCCGCCCTGCACGTGCACCTCGACCTGCAGCGCAAGCGCCTCTACCAGGCGTTCCAGAGCTCATACGACATCCAGCGCTATGCCGACAGGGTCTGTGCGGTGCTCGGCAACCCCCTCATGATCGTCAACTCCGACCGCCGCCTGCTGGCCAGCGCCGGGGACTTTCCCGAGGACCGCGCAGACGTGCTCGAGGAGATCAACCAAGGCTACGTGTCGGAGGAGGTCAACACCGAGCTGGAGCGGGAGGGCATCCTCGACGACGTGCGCCATGCCGGCCACTCCATTATCTCGGAGAACAAGCGCTTTGGCCAGCGGTGGGTGACCTCGATCATCTCGTACCACCACATGGAGATGGGCCGTTTCGACATGCTCGAGCAGAGCCGCACCATCCGCGAGTCCGACCTCGAGCTGGTCGACTTTGCCGGGTCGCTCGCGGGCATCATGATCGACAAGCTCGGCATCGCCGGCGAGCGGGCAGGGTCGGGGTCCACAGTGCTCGACGACCTGCTTGGCGCGACCTTTGCCAACGAGAAGACCATGCGCGCCCAGCTGGCGCTCAGCTCCATGCCCATCGACGACACCTACGTGCTCATGGCGCTGGTGGGGGAGCGCGAGGTGCCGCGCACGCACCTGCAGCGCATCGCCAACCGCGTGACGGGCGCCTTCCGCAACAGCCTATGGACCATCCGCGACGGCAAGCTTGTGGTGCTGGTGGCCATGGGCCAGCGCACCTGCGTGGGGTGGGACGGATACGAGCGAGCTGAGCGGCTGCTCAGCCAGCGCAAGGAGTTCATGCGCACCCTGGAGCGCAACGCCCTGTGCGCCTACGTCAGCGAGCCGTTTGAGCAGGTGGGGCTCACGCCCGACCGTTACCAGCAGCTCGTCGACCTGCAGGCCGCGCACGTGGAGCACGACGGGCGGCTCGTGTACTTCTGGCACCACCGCTTCTCGGTGCTGGCGAGCCTTGCGCACACCTTTGGTCAGGTCGACATGATGCTGGACAAGCGCGTCATTGCCATGAGCCTCTACGACCTAGATCACGGCACGGCCTACCTCGACACGGCCGTGGAGACGGTCAACTGCCCGGGCAGCCCGGCCGAGGCCGCCAAGGCCCTCAACGTGCACCGCAACACCTACTTCTACCGCGTGAACAAGATCGCCGAGCTCTTCTTTCTCGACCTCAAGAACGGCGAGGACCGCCTCGCGGTCTCGTTCTTCACGCGCTACCTGCACGGCATGGATAATCGCCTGATGTACGACGTCGACCAGATGCCGCTCTCGTGGCAGCGTGCGGTGGGACGCAGCTCGCGCTAGGCATCTGCCCAAGACAGCCAGACGCAACGACCCACAGTGGCCGATTAGTCACTCGCCCTATGGGAGTGCCTGTAGGAGCACGTTCCGCTCGAATGCATTCAAACGATTGCACAAGGCCTTTGACCATAGACTTTTCTTGTTAGGCATAAGCAGTCGAACGATTGCTTTCTTTGGAGAGGGGAATGGTTATGACCAAGATTCTCGGCGTTTCGTTTGGTACCAAGAATGGTAACAACGATTCCATCTGCAAGGAGGTGCTCAAGGGTGCCCAGGAGGCTGGTTGCGAGGTCGAGTTCATCCGCGCCCAGGACCTGGACATCAAGCACTGCACTGGCTGCATCGCCTGCGTCAAGGCGCTCATGAGCGGCCGCGGCAACATGTGCGTCCACAAGGACGACTTCGACTGGCTGGCCTACAAGATGTTCACCTCCGACGGCATCATCATGGTCGACCCGATCTTCGAGACCGGTGCCTCGGGCCTGTTCCACACCATCATGGACCGCTTCGGGCCCCGCATGGACACCGGCAACAACTTCATCGGCATGCAGATCGCCAAGGGCATCATCGAGCACGGCGGCAAGGGCACCATTCCGCCCGAGTGCGTCTTCCACACTGGCATCCCCGTGAGCTACATCGGCATCGGCGGCTCCGACTGGGGCACCCACATCCAGTCCGACCACCAGATCCAGTCCATGACCCCGGCTTGGAAGGTCATCGACAACGAGTGGATCGCCTGGTCCAAGACCGCCCTCATGAAGGACGAGGTCGTGGCGCGCGCCCATCAGATCGGCATCAACCTGGCCGAGGCCGCCAAGGATCCCGAGCACGCCGAGTACAAGGGCGAGAAGGGCGTTTGTCCGCACTGCAACTGCAACGACTTCTACCTGTACCCCGGCACCAACCGCGCGGTCTGCGCCGTCTGCGGCCTGCAGGGCAAGATCGTCATCGACCTCAATGGCGCGGTGACCGTCGAGTACGCCGAGCATGACCTGACCGACGAGAACGGCAGCGTCATCTACGACGAGGACGGCGCTCCCGCCTTCCCCGGCATCTACGACGAGCAGGGTCGCGAGCGCGCCCACGACACCATGGGCGGCAAGCAGATCCATGGCGAGGACATCGGCAAGAACGAGGGCATCCTGGCCGAGATGCAGAAGACGCCCGAGTACAAGGCCCGCGTTGCCGCGTACAAGGAGTTCCTGTCGCCCACCATGCCCGATGCGGACGACCGCTACGCCAAGTTCCAGGACCTCGGAACCCGTCAGTAATGCCTCGTAGGAGGCCCTTGTGCAAACGGACAAGGGCCTCCTTGCACAAGGCAGCGCAACCTCGGTTGCGCACACATAGAATGGCGCTCTCACCTGTGAGAACGTTATGAACAGGGTAATTGGGCCGCTTGCACGTGCAGGCGGCCGCACGGATAGGTAAGCAGTACAAGGAGGATCGCATGGCAAAGCAGCTTGAGACCGATGTCGTCGTCGTTGCAGCAGGCCTCTCTGGCCTCGCGGCCGCCATCTCCGCGGCAGAGAATGGCGCGAGCGTCATCTGCCTGGAGAAGGCTTCCAACACCGGTGGTGCCGCCAACATGGGCATGGGCCCCTGCGCGGCTGGCTCTCCCGTCCAGAAGATGAGCGGCATCACGCTCACCCCGGGCGAGCTCTTCCGTCGCCACATGTTCTATACGCACTACCAGGTCGACGCCAAGCTCGTCAAGGCCTACTACGACAAGTCCGGCGACACCATCCAGTGGCTCATGGACATGGGCGTCGTGTTCAACTCCGTGCGTCCTGCCTTCCGCGCCGGCGAGCGCACCAAGGCCTACGCCGACGGTGAGTACACCTGGCACGTCGTGCAGCCCGAGGACGGCTCCGAGCCCGGTCCGCGCGCCGCCACCACCATGACCAAGCGCATGACCGAGAAGGCCCAGGACCTGGGCGTCGAGTTCATGCTTGAGACCCCCGGCACCGGCCTGATCCAGGACGAGGACGGCAAGATCATCGGCGCCACCGCCGTCACCAAGGACGGCGAGGAGCTCGAGATCTCCGCCAAGGCCGTCATCGTCGCCACCGGCGGCTTTGGCCACAACGTCCAGATGATCCACGACAAGATCGGTCTGGACTGGGGCAAGAACCTGTTCTCCTTCGCCATCCCCGGTATGGACGGCGACGGCTTCAACATGTGCCACAAGGCCGGCGCGGGCCACACCCCCGTCACCATGGAGCTCATGTACCAGCTGCCCGACAACATGAACCACTTCTACGTCGAGGGCGCCTTCCGTCAGCCTTGCTACTGGTGCGACCGTCTGGGCGAGCGCTTCATGCCCGAGGACGAGGTCTTCAACACCACCTTCGTGGGCAACGCCATCAACCACCTGCCCGGCAAGGTCGGCTACGCCATCTTCGACGCCAACATGCTCAAGCGCTGGAAGAAGTACGGTCCCGACATCGTCTCGCACGTGCATCCGCATGACCTCTACGAGGGCTTCGAGGCTCAGTGGAACGCCGACCTCGACACCTACAAGGACGACGAGGGCAACCCCTACATCGCCCAGGCCGACACCCTCGAGGAGCTCGCCGAGAAGCTCGGCATCGACGTCGACGGCTTCGTGGCTGCGGTCGAGGAGTACAACGAGATGTGCGCCGAGGGCTACGACGCCCTGTTCGAGAAGGACCGCCAGTACATGATCCCGCTGGAGGAGGGCCCCTTCTACGGCTGCAAGCAGTTCATGGGCGCCTACGGCACCCTGGGTGGCGTGCTGGTCAACCACAGGCTCGAGGTCATGACCGACGACTACGAGAAGATCCCCGGCCTGTACTGCGTCGGTACCGACGCCTGCACCATCTACGGTGACTCCTACAACTTCTGCATCCCTGGCAACACCATGGGCTTCTGCCTCAACTCCGGCCGCATCGCCGGCGAAAACGCAGCCATGCTCGCCTTCGAGGGTGGAGACGGCGACGATTGGGACGACGACGGCGAGTGGGACTAACCGCTAGCTGACGTCTGACGTGCCTTGCGGGGCCCCTTGTGCCGGGGGTCCCGCTTTGCACGTCTGTGCTGTCGTGCGAGCCGCCGTCAAAGGGACGGCCCGGGCGCCAGGGGGATGCCCGACAAGCCGACATGGTGGTGTGCCCGCACCAGAACGTGAAGAGAAAGGAGAGGAGCACATGAAGCTCACGATCGATGGCCAGGTCGTCGAGGCGCATGAGGGTCAGTCTGTCCTCAATGCAGCGCTCGATGCAGGCATCTTCGTGCCCCATCTGTGCGGCCATCCCGACCTGGAGCCCATCGGCGGATGCGGCCTGTGCATGGTCGAGGTGGAGGGCGAGGCGGAGCCCGTCCGCGCCTGCATGACCAAGGCCGCCGACGGCATGGTCGTCAACACCAAGGGCGATGCGGCCGACAAGCTGCGCCGCCTGGCCATGGAGCTCATCCTGGCCACGCACCCGGCCGACTGCACCGGCTGCCCCAAGTACGGCGTCTGCGAGCTGCAGTCCATGTACCAGTACATGGGCGTCTCGCCGCAGCGCTGGCGCTGCAAGGGCCGCACCGTGCCCACCGACGACTCCAACCCGCTGATCACCCACGGCTTTACCCGCTGCATCCGCTGCGGCCGCTGCGTGCGCGCCTGCGAGGAGCTGCGCGGCGTGGGCGCCATCGGCTTCCATCGTGCCGAGGACGGCTCCATGCGCGTGGCCATCAACGGCGCGTCGCTGCAGGAGGCGGGCTGCCGCTTCTGTGGCGCCTGCATCGAGGTGTGCCCCACCGGCTCCATCGTCGACATGGTGGGCCTTGCCAAGGAGGGTCGCTCCCGCGAGGACAACATCGTCCCGTGCCGCAGCGGTTGCCCCGCGCACATCGACATCCCGCGCTACCTGCGCTACGTCAAGGCTGGCGAGTGGGAGAAGGCCACGGCCGTCGTGCGCGAGAAGGTGCCGTTCCCCGAGACGCTCGGCAACATCTGCACGCACAACTGCCAGGGCGAGTGCAAGCGCAACCACCTGCAGGGGCCCCTCTCCATCTGCCGCCTCAAGCGTGCCGCCGCGGTGCGCGACACTGGCGAGTGGAAGAGCCGCGTGCGCCACGAGCCCCTCACGGGCAAGAAGGTCGCCATCGTCGGCGCAGGCCCTGGCGGCCTGACCGCCGCTCTCTTCCTGGCTGAGAAGGGTCACAAGGTCACGGTCTTTGAGGCCAACGCCAAGGTCGGTGGCCAGATGCGCTACGGCATCCCGGCCTACCGCCTGCCCGACAAGATCGTGGACGGCGAGGTCGATACCATCCTGGAGATCAGCCAGGGCTCTGATCCCGAGCCGCGCATCGAGATCAAGTGCAACGAGCGCGTCAAGGACGTCAAGGCGCTGCTGGGCCAGGGCTATGACGCCGTGCTGGTGACTGTGGGCACCTTCCAGGGCAACGTGCTGCCCATGAAGGGTCACGACCTGCAGAACGTCTACGTCAACACCGAGTTCCTCAAGGCTGCCCGCGAGGGCAACCCGCAGCCCGTCGAGGGTGGCCGCGTGGTGGTGCTGGGCGGCGGCAACGTTGCCTACGACTGCGCGCGTACCGCCGTGCGCCTGGGCGCCGCAAGCGTCGACGTGGCCTGCCTTGAGGCCGAGGCCGTCATGACCTCTACGCCCGAGGAGCGCGAGGAGGCTGCGGAGGAGGGCGTCGTGCTGCACGATGCCTACGCCTTCACCTCCATCAACGACGACGGCACCGGCAAGGTCGGCTCGATGACCATCCACAAGATCGCCAAGTTCTACTTCGATGAGAACCACCGCGCGGTGACCGAGCTGGTGGAGGGTGGCGAGCTCACGCTGCCGGCCGACTACGTCATCTTTGGCGTGGGCCAGAAGCCCGAGGACACCATGGGCATGGGCCTCGAGCTCACGCACGGGCCGTACCTGGTGGCCGACGATGCCCTTCAGACCAGCGAGCCGGGCATCTTTGCCGCCGGCGACGTGGTCACGGGCACCAAGAGCGTCATCGCCGCCATCGCCGGTGGTCGCGACGCGGCCAGCTCCATTGACCGCTACCTGGGTGGCGACGGCGACATCTCCGCCGAGCTGCTCGACCCGGAGGAGCCCGAGAAGGAGCTGGGCAAGGCTCCTGCCGAGTTCTACACCGGCGCGGTCCTGCCGCAGTTTGTGCCCGCCAGCGAGCGCAAGGGCAACTTCGAGACCTTCGAGTGCCCATTCACCGAGGATGAGGCCAAGTGCGAGGCCAGCCGCTGCCTGCAGTGCGACCTGCGCCTGACCATCACCAAGCCGCGTCTGTGGAACGAATACTAAGGGAGGGGGAACCATGGACTACGCAATCACTGCTGCCACCACGACGGTCAACGACCTGCTTGCCGCCGCTGGCGCCTCTGCCGAAGGGCTCAAGGCGGTCTGGATCTCCTATCCCACCGCCACGTTCGTGACGCCCGACCACTTTGGCGAGACCATCGAGGTCGGCGATGGCACGCTGAGGACCTACGACGACAAGAGCTGCATGGCCGACGCCCTGCTCGCGGTAGTCAACGAGCTGCGCATGGCCACCGAGTGTACCTGCACCTTTGGGCACGAGGGCGGCTACCAGATCGCCACGATTCTCACCGACATCTGCTCCAAGAAGGGCAAGCCGGGCGACCTCGCGCTCATGCGCGACCTTGCGCCGGTCATGACCAGCCAGGCCATCTGTGGCGAGGGCCGCGCCATCGGGCGTGCCGTTAGCCAGGCACTGGATGCCTTTGGCCCCGAAATCGAAGGCCACATCACCAAGAAGGTGTGCGTTGCCGGTGCCTGCAAGGCATTCCAGACGTATCATATTCTGGTGAGCAAGTGCACCGGCTGCGGCAAGTGCCTCAAGGCCTGTGACGACGACGCCATCCTGGGTAAGCCCAAGTTCGTGCACGTCATCGTGCAGAAGAACTGCGTCCAGTGCAACAAGTGCCTGGAGGCCTGCCCGGAGGGTGCCGTGGTGACGGCTGGTGCCACCAAGCCCAAGACGCCGCCCAAGCCCATTCCAGTGCGGCGCAAGAAGTAACAGGGGATAGGGGAAGGGACCCTTGTGAGGAGGCCGGCAGCTTGAGCTGCCGGCCTTCGCCATCTTCGACAGAAAGGGGTGACAGAAAGGGGGTTACCCCTTTCTGTCCACTCTCTGTGCGCGAAGGGCTGGCTACGTAGTTTGGTGGTTGTTCGCTGCTCCTAACTGTGGGTGGGGCATGAGCCTGCTGCGTGTGGGTATACTTGCTGCTGGCAAACGTTTCCAAAGAGAAGGAAGTGCTATGGCTAGCAATCCCGTGAGGATCGCCCTCATTACCGGCTATCTGGGTGCCGGCAAGACCACGCTGCTCAACAACATCCTGGCCAACGACCGCGGCGTCCGCGCTGCCGTCATCGTCAACGACATCGGCGAGGTCAACATCGATGCCGACCTCATCGCCCGCGGTGGCGTGGTCAACAAGGCCGACGAGAACCTCGTGCCGCTCACCAACGGCTGCATCTGCTGCACCCTGGCCGACGACCTGGCGCGTCAGCTCACCGAGCTGGCCGAGTCGGGCAAGTTCGACCACATCATCATCGAGGCCTCGGGCATCTGCGAGCCCATTCCCATCGCCTTTACCATCGACAATTTCTGCAAGCAGGAGGCCATGCGCGGCCTCGAGATCGACCTCGACAACATCATCGCCGTGGTCGACAGCAAGCGCATGTTCGACCAGTTCCACGGCGGTCGCGACCTGTTGGCCGACGACATCGACGAAGAGGACATCGAGGCCCTGCTCATCCAGCAGATCGAGTTCTGCACCACCATGGTGCTCAACAAGGCCGACCTGGTGAGCCCCGAGCAGCTTGCCGAGCTGCGCGCGCTGGTGCGCGGCCTGCAGAAGGAGGCCAAGATCATCGAGGCCGACCACGGCCAGGTCGACATCGACGAGATGCTCTCTACCAACCGCTTTGACTTCAACGCCGCCTACGAGTCGGCCGCCTGGATGGATGCCATGGAGCATCCCGAGGAGCATGAGGACCCCGAGGTGCTGGAGTACGACATCCAGACCTTTGTGTACGAGCGCCGCAAGCCTTTTGATATGGACCAGCTGCAGCAGTTTGCCCAGAACTGGCCTGACGAGATCATCCGCTGCAAGGGTCTGGCCTGGTTTGCCGACGACCCCAACATGGCTTACGTCTTCGAGCAGGCGGGCCACCAGATTCACCTGCAGGAGAACGGCCTGTTCGTTGACTCCGCGCCCGACGAGGAGCGCGAGAAGATCATCGCGGCAAACCCCGAGATCATGGAGCAGTGGGATCCGGAGGTCGGCGACCGCATGACCAAGCTGGTGGTGATCGGCCGTCACATGGACAAGGATCAGGTCATCACGGGCTTCGACTCCTGCCTCGTGGACTGGAAGCGCGACGAGCTGTACTAGGCCGCACGCTTGCCGTCCTGGCAACTGGTTCAAAGGCTCATATGCCGAGCTCAGCTGCCGTTGGCATATTTTACGGTCTGTAGGTTTTACTATGCGCATAGTGTCGGGAGTGCCGTGTCGGGCTCCCGGCACTTTTTGTGTACGCCAAGCTGCGAAGGATGGCCATGATCTACGACAAGCTCACCGTCGCGCTGCTGGGGACCCTTGCCAGCGAGAGCCGCGACTCGACCAACGCCCATATCGCCCGCTACCTGTTGTCGCACCAGGACGAGCTGGAGGTCCTGTCGGTCAAAGCGTTGGCGCAGGCCTGCAACGTGGGCACGGGCACCGTGTCGCGCTTCTGCCGCGAGGTGGGCTTCGCCGACTTCGACGAGCTGCGTCAGGGCATTGCCGGCACGCAGCGAACCTACGAGCAGATTGGCGTCGGTGACACGCCAGAGGTGCGAGGGCTCGAACTTTGCGCCGCCGTCTCGTCGGCGCTGGGGCAGGCGGTATCGGGTGTGGACTGGGGGGCGCTCGATCGCCTGGTTGGCGACCTGCTCTCCTATGAGCGCATCTCGGTGTTCGGTATGCTCAAGGCGCAAGCTGCGGCCGTCGACCTGCAGGTTGACCTGCTGATGCAGGGCATCTGTGCCGATACCTGCGTGAGTCACGCCGAGCAGCTCGATCGCATTGCCAAGGCGGGATCGGATGAGCTCGTCGTGGTCTTCTCGTACACGGGCAGCTACTTTGATGCGCACGACCTGACCGAGGCCATGCGCCGTGTTGACCGTCCCAAGATCTGGGTGGTGTGCGGACGGCGCCACCAGCTGCCGCCCTTCGTGGCCGACCGCCTGCTGTTTACCTCATCGGGGTCGCAGGCCGGCCATCCGTACCAGTTGGAGCTTGTGGCGGGCCTCATTGCCCAGGAGCTCGTACGCCGGCAGGGGTGATCATCCTCGCGCAAAAGGGGTACTCCCCTGCGCGCGAAGAGCCGTCTGCCCTTGGTGGGGGGCATGCTCTTTTGCACGCAGGGGAGTACCCCTTTTGCGCTTAGGTGAGCTTGCTTAGGCCTGCCAGGTGCGGCCGTCGTTGCGGTCGTTGTGCGGACGATACGGGCCACGGTGCGACGCGTCGTTGTGGCCGTAGGAGCCACGTGAGTCGCGCTGGTCGCGGTCACGATCGCGGTCGTAGGGGCGACGCGAGTCGCGCTGGCCGCGGTCACGGTCCCTGTCGTAAGGGCGGCGGCTGTCGTGCTGATCTCGGTCAAAGCCCTTGCCGCGTCCCTTGCCGTGGGGTCCACGCCCGTCGCGATCGCGTCCATCGCGTCCGTCGCGGCTACGGCCATCGCGGTCACGCTGCGGGCCATGCGGGCCGCGCGGGCCCTGGTGCGGGTCGATGCCCATCTCCTCGAGCTTCTGCTCGAGCGAGGCGGTGACCTTGGTAGTGAGGGCCTCGAGCTGCGTCTGCTCCTCCTCGCTCAGGCAGTCGAGCGCGTCGGCGCGCTGCGACATCTGCTCGGGGGAGGGGGCGGCCTCGGCGCCCTGCTCGGTGAGGCGCACCACCGTCACGCGGCCGTCTTCGGCCGACTTCTCGCGCGTCACGAAGCCCTTCTCCTCGAGCTTGGCGAGCAGCTCGGAGAGGGACTGCTGACGCATGTCGAGAAGGTAGGAGAGCTCGCGCTGGGTGGTCTCGGGCTTGGCCTTGAGCAGGGCGAGCACACGACCTTGGCCGCGCGTCGGGTCGCCCATGGCGCCGTGGCGCTGGGCCTGTGCCTCGTAGTAGCGATGGATGAGCATGCCCATGCGTCCGACCTTGCGGGCGAGCGGCATCTCTCCGTTGTGGCGGTTCTCGTTGTTGGTGTCTTGGGCCATGGGGTGGTTCCTCCGTTACGTTTGGCTCATGCTGACGATTGCAAGAATAACAGGTACCTGTGTAATTATGCGTGTTCCGTCACGAGTCCATAGCACCTCCATATAACACAGGTACCTGTATAAATTGTTGTCCACGCAGGGGGTGGCGCGCAAGGAATACTCCCTCCTGCGCGGGCACTCCCTCGTGCGCGAACGGCACCTTTGCACCTCATTAGCGCTATGATGGTCTTTGTTGTCTAAAAGCAGTCGCACAAGTGCGCCAAGCAAGGAGATATGCCCGTGGACCGCATGAGAATCGCCCAGCTGTATGCCGACGCGCAGGAGCTGGGAGGCCAGACGATCACCGTAGCCGGATGGGTCAAGTCCATCCGCGACATGAAGAACTTTGGCTTCGTCACGCTCAACGACGGCAGCTGCTTCAAGGACCTGCAGGTGGTCATGAACCGCGAGACGCTCGACTCCTACGACGCCATTGCTGCGACTGGTGTGGGTGCCGCGCTCATCGTTCGCGGCACGCTCCAGCTTACGCCCGACCGTCCGCAGCCCTTCGAGCTGCAGGCGGAGCAGATTGACATCGAGGGCCCGGTGGCAGAGGGCTACCCTATGCAGAAGAAGCGCACCACGGTGGAGTTCCTGCGCACCGTGCAGCACCTGCGCCCGCGCACCAACCTGTTCCGCGCGGTTTTCCGCATCCGCTCGGTGGCGGCCCACGCCATCCACTGCTTCTTCCAGGAGCGCGGCTTTGTGTACGTGCACACGCCGATCATCACCACTTCCGACGCCGAGGGCGCCGGCGAGATGTTCCGTGTGACCACGCTCGACGCGCAGAACCCGCCGCGCCTCGAGAACGGCGAGGTGGACTTTAGCCAGGACTTCTTTGGTCACGCCGCGAGCCTGACCGTCTCGGGCCAGCTTCAGGCCGAGAACTTTGCCCTGGCCTTTGGCGACGTCTACACCTTTGGCCCCACGTTCCGCGCCGAGAACTCCAACACCAAGCGCCATGCCGCCGAGTTCTGGATGATCGAGCCCGAGATTGCCTTCGCCGACCTCGAGGACGACATGAACCTGGCCGAGGACATGCTCAAGTACGTGATCCGCACTGTCATGGACACGTGCCCCGACGAGCTGGCGATGCTCAACCGCTTTGTGGATAAGGGCCTGCTCGAGCGCCTGGAGCATGTCTCCACTGCCGACTTCTCGCGCGTCACCTACACCGACGCGATCAAGATTCTGGAGGACGCGCAGGCCAACGGCACCAAGTTCGACTACCCCGTGAGCTGGGGCTGCGACCTGCAGACCGAGCACGAGCGCTACCTCACCGAGAAGCACTTTGGCCAGCCGGTCTTTGTGACCGATTACCCGGCCCAGATCAAGGCCTTCTACATGCGTCTCAACGACGACGGCAAGACCGTGGCAGCTACCGACTGCTTGGTGCCGGGCATCGGCGAGATCATCGGCGGTTCGCAGCGCGAGGAGCGTCTGGACGTGCTGGAGCGCCGCATTGCGGAGCTGGGCATGGAGGCCGAGCAGTACCGCTACTACCTCGACCTGCGTCGCTACGGTGGCTGCCGCCACGCCGGCTTTGGTCTGGGCTTCGAGCGTCTGGTGATGTACCTCACCGGCGTGAGCAACATCCGCGACGTGCTGCCGCATCCGCGCACCGTGGGCAACGCCGAGTTCTAAGACGAGCGCCAACTTATGTCGCACCATTGGGGCGGAGGGGAATGATTCCCCTCCGCCCCTTTGCGTTACTATGCTGGGAAAAGAGGAGTATCCCTTCGCCACAAGAGAGAGGTGCCTGAGATGACCACCCTGAACGACCTGGCCTGGTGGCAGAAGACCATCGCCTACGAGGTGTACCCCAAGAGCTTTCTGGACACCCGTGGCCAAGGGACGGGCACCCTTGCGGGCATCACCGCCAAGCTCGACTACCTGCGCTCCTTGGGCGTCGGTGCCATCTGGATCACGCCTTGCTACCAGAGCCCCATGGTCGACAACGGCTACGACGTGCAGGACTACCGCCAGATCGATCCGTCGTTTGGCACGATGGCCGACATGGACGAGCTCATCGCCCAGGGCAACGAACGCGGCATCAAGGTGGTCATGGACCTGGTCTTTAACCACACCTCCGAGCAGTGCGCGTGGTTCGTGGAGTCGCGTAAGAGCCGCGAGGGCTCCTATGCCGACTGGTACATCTGGCGCGACCCGGCTCCCGACGGTGGCGCTCCTACCAATTGGCGCTCCATCTTTGGTGGCAGCGCATGGGAGTGGTGCGAGGAGCGCCAGCAGTACTACCTGCACACCTTTGCTCCGCAGCAGCCCGACCTCAACTGGGAGAACCCCGACGTGCGCCGTGCACTGATCGACATCGCCAACTTCTGGGCCGACAAGGGCGTGGGCGGCTTCCGCATCGATGCCATCACCTACATCAAGAAGCCTGCCGTCTTTGCGGACGGCCCGGTCGACGGCGAGGACGGCATGAGCGCGGTGCACGCCGCCACGGCCAACACCCCTGGCATCCTCGACTTCCTGCACGAGTTCAAGACTGCCGTGCGTGACGGCCGTGACATCTTTATGGTGGGCGAGGCCAACGGCGTCGCAGCCAACGAGCTCGACCAGTGGGTGGGCGAGCGAGGCGTCTTTGACATGCTCTTTGAGTTCAGCCACACGCACGTGCCCATGGGAGCGGCGGAGGTCTGGTGCCGCCCGGCGCAGTGGCAGCTCACCGATCTCAAGCACGCCCTCACGGCCAGCCAGCAGGCCACGGCCGACCGCGGCTGGTATCCGATCTTCTTTGAGAACCACGACCAGCCGCGTTCCACAGTCAACTTCTTCCGCTGCGACGGAAGCGTGGCGGCCAAGGCCAAGGCATTGGGCACGGTGCTGCTCACGCTGCGCGGCACCCCCTTCGTCATGCAGGGACAGGAGCTGGGCTATGGCAACCGCGCCTGGAAGTCGATTGACGAGTTCGACGACCTGCAAACGCGCTCGCAGTACGAGTTTGCGCTGGGCGAGGGCTTCTCGCCCGAGGAGGCGCTCGCGGCCTGCAACCGCTTTAGCCGCGACAACGCGCGCACGCCCCTGCAGTGGGACGCGAGCGCCAACGCCGGGTTTACTGCGGGCACGCCGTGGCTGCCGGTTCACGACGACTACGCGACGGTCAACGTGGAGGCGGAGTCCGCCGACCCCGACTCGCCGCTCTCGTGGTACCGCTGTCTGGCCGAGCTGCGTGCCCGTCACAGCGAGCTGATCTGTGGTAGCTACGAGGAGCTCATGGCCACCGACGAGCAGGTGTACGCCTATCGTCGTCAGGGCGAGGGGTCCGCTGCCGTGGTGCTGGCCAACCTTTCCGGTGAGGCCGCAACGTATGATTCGACGCTGGTCGAGGGCATGGAGCTGCTGGCTGGTACCCATGGCCCAACCGAGCTCGGTACCCTGCGTCCGCTCGAGGCAGTGGTCTTCGGCGCGTAGCCTGTACCGAAAGGGACTACCCCTTTTGGTACGGCTCACGGCGGACATCTCCCTTTATTCAAAGGCGCGGTCCCATACGGGGCCGCGCCTTACATGTGAAGCGGGAAGTCCGTCGGGCGGCTACGCTGCCTTGTCGAGCTCCGCGTCGTCGGTGGTCTCGGCATCCGTCTCGGCGGTCGCCTCGTCGTCAGTGCTGGCGAGGTCCTTGAGCACGTCGGAGCCACTCTCGTTGGCGCAGAACTTGCAGGCACGGGTGCGGCCAGCCTCGAAGGCTGCCTGCACGTCGCCCTGATAGATGTCAGGCGAGTTGACGATGGCCTGGCAGTCGGGGTTGAGGTGGTACACGTGGCCGTAGGGCGTCCAGTACACGGTGCCGTCGCCCAGCGCGATGGCGGTCTCCTCGGCCTCGGCCAGATCCTCGGCGGACACCGGGTGGAAGTCGATGGAGGAGCCCATGCCAATGGCCAGTGCGATGGCCGCGGCCACGGCGCCGATCTTCTTTGCCTGCGGGTCGGCGTCCTCGTCGATGAGGATCAGGATCAGCACGGGCAGGAAGGCAACAGCCGAAAGGATCGCACCCAGCTGGCTCTTGAGGAAGAACGTCACCTTGTTGGCCTCGGAGGGCGGGTCGATGTGGTTGGCCTGCTTCCAGAGCTGACCTGCCACCACTACGCAGATCAGGTCGAGCACGATGAAGGCCACCAGGCAGATGGTGGCGCTGAAGGGGATGTTGGTGATGGTGCCGTTGAACACCAGCCACGCCAGCACCTCGAACACGATGGCCAGCACCCACAGGGCGATGGCGATGGGACGGCGCTTGCCCGGGTCGCCCTTGGCGGTGACCTTGTGCACGCGCACTTCCTTGGCCACGTCGTCGGCGTCGGTCACGACGGTGGACTTGGCCACCTCCTCGCCGGTCTTGGCGTCGATGAAGTGACGCTCTACGGGGCGCCTGCGCTTCTTGCCAGTTTCTTCAGCCATGGTGCGGAGCCTTTCTCTGCGTTGCTATTGGGACTCGATGACCGAGAGGACCTCGGATTCGGGCTTGGTGGCAAAGTACGAGGTGGGGTAGTCCTTGGCCAGCGAGCGGCTCATATAGACGTCGGTGCCGCTGCGGTAGATCTCGCCGATGCAGTAGATGGGGCTGCCCAGGGGCACCACGTTCTCCACGAGGCGATAGCCGCGGAAGGTGTCCTGCGCGGTGGTGTAGCCCTGTGCGGCCTGCTGCTGCGCCGTGTTCATGGAGTTGAGCAGCGTGCCCAGGGTCATGCCCAGCAGCACGTCGCTGGCATCGGTGCTGTGGGGCCGGTGGTAGCCGTAGCCAGGGCCGCCGCCCATGACCCACGGGCCGCCACCATAGCCGCCCATGAAGTCGCCCAGATGCTGGGGCGGACGGTTGCCGTACCCCACGTGGATGGAGACCTGCGGCCTGCCCTGCGGCGACCTGCCGCCCTGAGGCCTGGAGCCCTTGCGCTCGGAGAACATCACGTTGCGACCGCGGGGATCGCCGTCGGCGCTGGTAAGGCTGCCGCCGCCCGCGAGTGCGTAGGCGGGCTGCAGACCGGGGCGCCAGTCAAAGGCGCGGCGCACGCTATCGAGGGCGCCGAGCAGGACGTTGGCCCCGCGTGCCACGCTGTGGGCCACCATGGCATAGGCACCGCTGGTGCTGCTGCGTGCCGAGGAGGCGTTCTGCTGGAAGGCCTTGGCAAAGTCGGAGTTGGGGCCCTCGACGTGGTTGGTGGAGTTGACCAGGATCACGTTGTTGCCAAACGACTCGATGTCAACGTAGATGGGCGTGTCGCAGGACGCGTCGGTAAAGAAGAACGGATCAATCGAGTGCTCGTGGGCCACGAGGGTCTCCTGCTGGCCGCCACCGTAGGTGGCGTCGAGGCGGTAGCACTTGATGTCGTAGTAGGCCACCTGCCTGCGGCTATAGGGAGCCGTGACGCCACCGGAGGCCATGGACTTGCCCACCAGCTCGCAGTAGTGGCGGTAGTTGCTGCTGGTCGTGCCAAGGTCGTCCAGAATGGCGACGGCGTCGAACACCTGCGAGGTCTTGGTGGCCTTGATGTCCTCTGCCATCTGGTTCTTGGCCACCGCCTGGGGCTTGGCAGCCGACATGGTCGGGGTCTGGCTCGTGGTCTTGGCGCTTCTCGCGCGCCTCATGATGCCAAAGAAGGTCATGAGCACGATGGCAAGGAAGATCAGCATGAAGAAGCTGTCGTCAAAGTAATAAATCATGGTGCTCCGTCAGCCGTGGGGGACATAGGTGACGGGCCCGGCGCAAGGCCGAGCCCGAAGTTGGTGCGAGAGTGGTACTAGAGACCCAGCTCGGCCTTGAGGCGCTCGAGCTCGCTGTCGATGGCGGCGTTGTGAGCCATCTGGGCAAACTGCTTCTCGGCGTCGACCTCGGCGCTGTTGATGTCGGTGTAGGCCTCGGCCACGGACTCCTTCTCCACGATCTTGCGCTCGAGCTTGTCGAGCTTGGCGAAGGCGGAGTCGATGTTGGTGGTGTTGATGGTGGTGGCAACGCCCTGGGCGGCGTCGGCCATCTTGGAGCGGGCAATCAGGATCTGCTGGCGGGCGCGGGCCTCGTCGAGCTTCATCTTGAGGGTGGTGACCTGGTCCTTCATCTTGTTGACGTTGGCCGTGATCTCGTCGTAGGACTTTTGCAGCGGCTCGATGGAGGCGTCGACGTTGACCTTGCATTCCAGGGCCTTGCGGGCGAGCTCCTCGTTGCCGGCCTTGAGGGCGAGCTTGGCCTTGTCGTTCCAGTCGGCAGACTTGGCCATGGCGTCGGCGAGCTCCTTGGCAGCCATCTTCTGGGAGCCCATGGCCTGGCCGAGAGCCTGGGTGGCCTCGTCCACGTCCTGCTCGATCTCGATGATGAGCTGCTTGACCATCTTCTCGGGATCCTCGGCCTTGTCGATCATGTCGTTGATGTTGGCCTTCAGGATGTCGGCGATGCGTGCGAAGATTGCCATGGTGGTTCCTCTCTTCCCATTTTGCCACCTGCGGGCCATGAGTTTGCGGACCAGCGAGGCGGCACGCTAGTGTTAGAGGAAACATAGCATAGGACCCGTGTGAGCCGCGGCTTGTGGGCGGTATAGACCTCATCTTTTTACGGCAGCGGTAGCGCGACGACGGACGCTGGCCAAATGTGGCAGCGTAGGGCTGTACCTGCAGGAACGTGGGTGAGAGGGGAGATGCCCCTGGTAGTTCGAGGCGGGTCTTGGCCCCTCCCACCATGGTGCGCTACGTGAGGTTGCCGCAGCAGCGGCCGTAGGCCTTGCCGCTTCCGCAGGGGCAGGGGTCGTCTTTGGCCAAGGCGCGCACTGTGCCATCGGGAGCAAAGAAGCGTCGCCGCCCAGTGAGGCGCTCGGTGTTCTGCTCGAGCGACCACCCGTTGAGTTCCCAGCGTGGCAAGGCGTTGTAGGCGTTGGTCACCAGCCGTCCAAGCGAGTCAGAGAAGTCCGTGCCTTCGCAACCCTCCATGTGGTAGAGGCGGATGAGGTCCATGGTCTCGTTATACGATTCCGCCATGAGCGTGGCCGACACGACCACCGACCGCACGAACGTGTCAGCAAACGTGTAGTCATCCTCGCCGTCGGGGACGTGGGCGTCCACAAAGGAGCGCAGCGCCTGTAGCGCATCGAGCTCGCAGAGCGCCTGGATGGGCTCCATCTGGAGCATGGCCGCAGGCAGCTCGGGAGGTGCCAGATGACGGTCGTGCGCGAGCAGGCCGCAGCGGATGTGCTCGAGCTCCGCCTCCTTCTGGGCCACCGCCTTGCCAAAGGCGTCCTCCTCGTCCTCCGAGAGCCCTACGACCAGCGGACTCTCTGACGAACCCAGCGCCTCGCAGTCCACGATGTTGTGCGTATAGCTCTCACGGGCCACCCTCATGGGCGCGCTGGCGTCGGAGATCTCGGTGGCCACCACGTAGGTGCGATCGAGGTGGTCCCAGAGCATGTAGTCGTCGCGCTGGTCGTCGCCCTGCTGCTCGCGGAGGGCGATGTCAAACTGGTGCCGGTTGAGTGGGTCGGTCGCCTGCCTGCGGTAGCGGTCGTATACCTGGCTCGCGCGGATCACGCCGCACATGGTGGCCATTCCGCGTGCGGTCGAGCGCACTTCGGTCAGGCGCCTTCGTGCCGAGCGCAGGCGGTCGAGGTTGACCGTGCTCAGGACGGCGCGGACCTCCGGGGCCATCCAAGCCAGGTGCGCTCCCTCCTCGCTGAGCATGAAGACGTAGGGTGCCAGGGGGTGGAGCTGCAGCACCTCGGAGGGTGACAGGCTGTCGAGGGACAGTTGGTCGACACCCATGAGAAGGTCGACGAGCCGGAACTGGTTGTCGGGACACCACATGAGCGCTAGACAGGCAGCCTCGTGGTCGCTGGCAAGATGCTCGCAGATCAGGCCGATGAGCTGCTCGCGCGTCGGCTCGTCCGCATCGGACATGATGCGCATCTCAAAGGCGATGTCCTCGAGCCATTCGTCGTCGAGCAGCGCGAGGGCGTCCTCGAGCGTCACGGGCATGTCGCTCACATCGAGGCAGCGCGCCTCCATGATGCGCTGGTGCCATCCGCTTTGCAGGAGGTCCTGGTCGTGGTGCGTGGCTGCAGCCTCACGTCGCGCCTCGCCGCCAAGCCCCGCTAGAGGTCCGCAGTGGAAGCCCGGCCCCGCAGGCAGGGGCTCTGCGTCGCGCGTGGGCTGTGGGTGCTGGCCGCCGCCGAGCGTGGGCTGCTGCTTGGCACGTGTGGCAAGCACCTTTGGGTCGCCGATGGGTGCGTTTGTGCCATCGCCTGCGAGCTTGTTGCGCAGGGCGTCGATGCGGCCAGGGTCCGATGCCCCCATGAGCAAGAAGGGCGGGATGGGCACGATCGTGCCATGGTAGGGCGCCAGTGCTCCGCGAAGCTCGGCATGGGGCATCGGTGCCTGCGGAAGGAGGGAGTCGTCGGGCACTTCGACGACGTAGATGCCGGTGTGATGCATCACCGTGGCCTCATGTGGACGGCGATCCAGCAGGCAGAAGGTGCCATACAGGGTACCTGCGAGGTCTGCGGCAACGGCTAGGTCGGCTGTGCCCAGGTGGTCGGGGTTGGCACGAACGTAGTCGTCGATCAGGGTAGTGTGGTCCCAGAGGTAGCGTTGCACAAGCTGGCGCTTCATCAGCAGGTCGTCGGGGGAGTCGTCTTCGCTCGAGGGGCGGACGATGGCGCAGCAGCGGTTGACGTAGGCGAGCAGCGAGTCGAGCGTCTCGGTCAGTTGGCCGAGGTCGGTGGCGAGAGCGGTGGTCATGGGCTTCCCCTTTCCGTTGTGGATGGTAAGGGAAAAGCCTACGCTGGGCATGTCGCAGCAAACTACGTTCCAGGTCGCACGAATGTCGCAGCTAGGTCGCACGACCCCCTCAAAAGCCCAGCGTAGCCGTGCGTGCAACATTGGCTGCTATGTCGCACGGGCCAATTTCCTCCACAGCAAGTCCACGGACGATCATTCGCCGTGTAATGCCAAAGACACAAAACCACACCATCTACCTGTGTAAACACAAGCACCCCGCCGGAGGGGCGGGGTGCGGGGCACTTACAGCGACGGCAAGCCGGGCGCGTCGTTTTTTGGCAGATAGCGTCTCGTCCACTGCCCTATGCGTTCCAGCATGCCCTTTATGTCCAACACGCCGTACGCAAAGCCCTTGCGCACCAGCTCGTCGGGCACAAACTCGTCGTACTTGTCAAAGTAGGGCGTCTCGTTGGGGTACAGCAGCTCCATGGGGTCTATCTCGCGCGCGGCCTCCTGGCGCAGCACCTCAAAGAAAGTGCTCTCGTCGGCCTGCATGGTGAACTGCATGAAGTACGGCCGCGACGAGCTGAGCCCCTTGAGCCCCAGCTGGTCCGCGCAGCGGATCTTGAGGAAGCGCTCCAGCGCAAGGAAGGAGTAGGTGCCCAGCCAGGGGAGCAGGCACCAGACCTTGCCGCCCAGGCAGATGAGCGGCTTGTCGGTGAGGTGCGCGTTGGCTGCTACGTGGCGCGCCTGGTGCAGGCGGGCGCGGGCGTTGTCCATGAGGTAGGGGTAGTCGTTTGCCTCGCGCAGCACGCCACGCATGCGCTCCAGGATGTGGGTGTTCAGGTCGCCGGGGCATTCGCCAAAGTACGCGGGAACCTTGCCCTTGACCTTGGTGGCCTCGATGAGGTGGCGCTTGTGGTCGATCTCCTCGACCACCCATACGTGGCCTGCCAGGGCGATGCGCTCGCCCACGGGAGGCGGCTGCACGATGGTGCCCAGCTCCTGCGACTCGCTGCGCACCGTGTACTCCTCGTTCTCCTGGAACACGGCGTAGAACTTGAAGTTGTTGGTCACGCGCTCGCCGGCAAGGCCTACGATCAGCCCGCCGCCCTCGGTGCGCTCGATCTGCTCGCGCTCCAGCAGGTGGCGCAGCAGCACCCGGTAGTCGTCGGCAGACACGCGATGGAAGGGCGTGAGCGTGAGCACGCGCTGCGCCAGCTCGCTGGGCGAGAGCTCGCCACAGGAGGCCAGCGTGGCCATGGTCTGGTGGTACAGCAGGCTGTAGGGCAGCCCGTCCAGGCTGGGCGGCTCGACCCAGCGCTCCTCAAGGTAGAGCTGCACCAGCGCGATGCCCTGCAGCAGCTTCCAGGGAACGGTCTCGGGTAGCAGGCTGCGCGCCTCGGGCTCCTCCTCGCGCATGACGAACCACATCTCGGAAGGCTGGCCGCGCCGGCCGGTGCGGCCCATGCGCTGCAAGAACGACGAGACGGTCCACGGCGCGTCCACCTGGAAGGCGCGCTCAAGGCGGCCGATGTCTATGCCCAGCTCAAGCGTGGCGGTGGTCACCGTGGTCATGGCGTTCTCTTCGTCGCGCATCAGGTCTTCTGCCGTCATGCGGAAGCTGGTGGACAGGTTGCCATGGTGGATGAGGAAGCGGTCGGGTTCGCCCGTTGCCTCGCAGTACTGGCGCAGCGTGGTGGTGACGGCCTCGCACTCCTCGCGCGAGTTGACAAAGACCAGGCACTTGCGGTTGCGCGTGTGCTCAAAGATGAAACCCACGCCTGGGTCCGCCCAGGTGGGGGCGGCGTCGGTGGGAGCCTCTGGGTCGGGCTTGGAGAGGTAAGGCGCGTCCTGCGCGGACTGGGCAATGTCGGGACTCTGGGCGTCGGCCACCAGCTCCTCGCGGGAGGGGATGGCCTGCGCGCTGGCGGTGGCGAGCGGCGTCTCGTAGGTGGGCTCGTCTGGGTCGTCGGCGGGTGCCGGGTCCCAACGCGAGCGCTCGCGCTCGGGCGCCTGCGGGCCGGTGATGTAATAGTGCTGCATGAGCACGCGCCAGCGCTGACCTGCGGCGTCGATGCGCGGGATCACGCAGTCGCGGCCCGTGCCGGCCGAAAGGTAGCGGCCGGTGAGCTCTGGGTCGCCGATGGTGGCCGAGAGGCCGATGCGTCGCGGGTTGACGCCCGCCAGACGCGAGAGTCGCTCGATGCAGCAGAGCGTCTGGCCACCGCGGTCGCCGCGCATCAGCGAGTGGACCTCGTCGATGACCACAAAGCGCAGATCGCCAAAGAGGCTGGCGATGGCGCTGTGACGGTGCAGCAGCAGGGCCTCCAGCGACTCGGGCGTGATTTGCAGGATGCCCGAGGGGTGCTTGAGCAGACGGCGCTTCTCCGACTGGGCCACGTCGCCGTGCCAGTGCCACACGGGGATGTGTGCCTCAGCGCAGAGGTCGTTGAGGCGCATGAACTGGTCGTTGATTAGGGCCTTGAGCGGACCCACGTAGATGGCGCCCACCGTGGCGGGCGGGTCCTCGTCAAAGAGCGTGAGGATGGGAAAGAACGCCGCCTCCGTCTTGCCCGAGGCTGTGGAGGCCGTGAGCAGCACGTTGCTGTCGGTGTTAAAGATGGCCTCGGCGGCGGCCACCTGGATGGCACGCAGGTTCTCCCAGTCGTGGCTGTAGATGAAGTCCTGGATGAATGGCGCGTAGCGGTCAAAGACGTCCATGGCTTACCTCCTAGGCGCTTATGATACCAGAACAGGCGTACGGTCCTGCTGGGGGAGGTGGAGCTAGGCTCGAGCATAGGGGGTTGGTCCGCAGATCTAGCCGTGAATGGGCCTATACCCTCTCCACATTTAAAGAAACGGAAATTTGTACATCTGCTTTCAACTGCTTTATGGTCTGTTAATAAAAGGGCAGTTAAACGTGCTGTTTATCGTTCCTTTCTTTGTGCATTTGGACTCTATACGTGTGAACGTCGGCAATTCGCCAAAACCGGGGAGCAGAAAACGCTACAATCGTAAAATGTCTCACACTTATGTCGAGGGGAGCCGGACAACAGGAAATCGTAAGCTTGCTGCGATGGGTGCACTGAGGGGCTGGTAGGCAGCGCATTCACCGCAGGAAGCTGCGCAAAGCGGCAGACTGCACACCCACAAATTCTCTGCTCTCGGACGAGCGGGCCCACGAGGAAGCCGTCCCATCGGAGAACGAATATGCCGAGTTTTTTGGCGGCTTTTGGCCGTGCGGCGTAGCCGTGCGGTTTTGTGCCGTCTGATGCACAAGGAGGTCGGTCTGCGTGCGAGAGGCGGGCTGGTACGTGGTGCAGGTGCAAAGTGGCCGCGAGGAGCAGGTGCGGCACGTCATAGAGCGTGCGTGCGCCGAGGCCGATGCGGTCAGCGACAGCGACCAACAGCTGTTGGACGAGTGCTTTTGCCCGCGTTACCAGACACAGACCAAGGTGCGCGGGGAGTGGTGCTACGTGGAGCGCAGCCTGCTGCCTGGGTACGTGATTGCCGTGACGCGGCAGAGCGAGCGGCTGGCGCACCTGCTGAGAGGCGTGCCGGAGTTTACGCGGCTGCTGACGGTTGGGGAGGCCTTTGTGCCCCTGAGCGTGGAGGAGCGCACCTGGCTGGAGAAGTTTACCAGCGAGGGCGAGCGAACCATCCCGATGAGCTTTGCCTACAAGCGTGGTGACGCGCTGGTGGTGACCGAAGGGCCCCTCAAGGGCATGGAAGGCGTGATCGAGCGGGTCAACCGCAAGAAGAGCTTGGCATACGTGCAGATGGAGGTGGGTGGGAAGAGAGTAATGACGAGAGTCGGGCTTGGGATTGTTGGCGAGTTTGAGGGAAAAACAGAATAGCAACTCGCGAGAGATGGAGCGAGCAACATCAGAGGATGCTCCATCGACGTACCTCTTAATTAAGCGAGCTTTTGACATCTGTTTTAGTGCAGGAGTGCTTGTCGTAACGCTGCTGCCAGGAATCGTCCTTGGTGCGGCCATCTCGCTGGAAAGCCCCGGCGGGCCGATGTTCCGACAGCGCCGCATAGGCAAGGATGGGCGAGAGATCCGGATCTGGAAGTTCCGCTCCATGTTCTCGGACGCGCACGATCACCCCGAGAGGTACCTCGACGAGGCCCAGATGGCCCAGTGGGCGCGCGAGCAGAAGGTATCTGGGGATCCTCGAATAACAAGGATTGGGCGGTTCATACGCAAGACGAGTCTGGACGAGGTGCCCCAGTTCCTGAACGTGCTGATGGGCGACATGAGCGTCATCGGCCCGAGGCCCGTGACGCTCGAGGAGACCTACGAATTCGGGGATGACCGCGACGAGGCGCTCTCCGTGCGCCCTGGCATCACCGGTTGGTGGCAGGTCACGGACCGCAACGACGCGACCTGGGCGAACGGCAGGCGCCAGGAGCTCGAGCTCTGGTACGTGCGGAACATGGGGCTCGCTACCGACGCTCGGGTGTTCCTTGAGACATTCGGGGCGATGTTCGGAGGTACTGGCAGATGATCACGCTTCCATCCATGAACGAGGCTTCCTGTGCCTTCTGCATCCTCACTTGGAACTCGGCTTCTTACATAGATCGCTGTCTCGACTCGGTCCTGCACCTGCCGTTCAGGGAGGTCAGGGCCTTCGTCTTTGACAACGGGTCAACGGACGGGACGCCAGGGCATATTGCATATCGATATAAGAGCGAGGTGGAGGAGGGCAGGGTTGTTCTCGTCTGCGCCGACAGCAACACCGGCACGACGAGGTCGCGCAATGCCCTCCTGAGCCGTATTCCCGAGGCGACCGACTACATCTGCGTGCTGGACTCAGACACCGAGGTCTATCCCGCCGCGTTCGAGGCGATGTGCGCGCACTACTCCGCCGACGGTGGTATCGGCATAGGAGTGATGGGCCCGAGGATGCGCAACGAAGAGGGCGAGCTGCAGTTCTCCGGGCGGAGCCTCCCGACGCTTCCCATCAAGCTGGGGAAGGGAATCCCCGTGGGGTTCTTGAGGTCGATCGCCGCGGATGCCGAGGTCTGCGACACCCCTGTGAGGTGCGGGCTGCAGGACGTGGGCTATCTGCTGTCTGCCTGCTGGCTCCTCCCGTATTCGACGTACAGAGAGGTCGGCCCGCTCGACGAGGAGATCTTCTACGCGCCGGAGGACGTGGACTGGTGCGCCAGGGTTCACAAGGCGGGGCTGAGGGTCGTCCTTGCCCATGACGCCGAGATCCTCCACGCGTACCAGCGGCTGTCCCACAAGAAGCTCGTCAGCAGGACCAACGCGAGCCACGTGAGGGGGCTCGCTCACTACTTCGTGAAGCACGGATACCTGCTCAGGTCGGAGGGGGTCTGGGACCCCTCAACTGCCTGGGCGAGATAAGGAGAGGCAATGAAGGTCATCTTCGTAAACCCGCCCTTCAAGGCTGAGCACGGGCGCTTTGCGCGCGAGAACCGGAGCGCCGCCATCACGCGCTCGGGCACGCTCTACTACCCCCTGTGGCTCATCTACGCCGCGGCCGTCTGCGAGCAGGACGGCTTCGAGGTCTCCCTCCTCGACGCGCCGGCGTTCCCGCTCAACGAGGAGGAATCGCTCAAGTGGGTGCGCGACCACGGAGGGGCCGCGGCAAAGCTCTTCGTCATCGACACGAGCACGCCTTCCATCTACTCTGACATGGCCTTCGGCGACACGCTCAAGAGGCTCTATCCAAACTCGTTCGTGATGCTGGTGGGGACGCACCCGTCCGCCCTGCCCGAGGAGACCCTCTCTCGCTGCGGCGGCGTTGACGCGGTCGCACGCCACGAGTTCGACTACATCGTGCGCGACGTGGCGCGCGCGTTGCGCGACGGGGAGGACCCGCTCTGCGTGCGCGGCCTCACCTATCGCGCCGCAGGCGGCGACATCGCATCAAACGAGGACTACCCCTACATAACCGACCTGGACGACATCCCCTTCGCCAGCGAGTTCGTCAAGCGCCACCTCAACTATCGCGACTACTTCTTCTCCGCGTCGGCGTACCCCGAGATCCAGATCTTCACGGGCAGGGGCTGTCCGGCGCGCTGCGCCTTCTGCGTGTACCCACAGACCATGCACGGCCACGGGTACCGCGTACGCTCCGTCCTCAACGTCATCGAGGAGGTCGAGTACATCCGCGACAACTTCCCCGACGTCAAGGAGATCGTCATCGAGGACGACACCTTCACCATCAACAAGAAGAGGACCGTCGAGTTCTGCGAGGAGATGATCGCGCGGGGCCTCAACAAGCGGTTCCGCTGGCTGTGCAACGCGCGCGTCAACCTCGACTACGAGACCATGGCGATGATGAAGAAGGCGGGATGCAAGCTCATCATCCCCGGCATCGAGAGCGGCAGCCAGGAGGTGCTCAACAACATCCGCAAGGGGACCAAGATAGAGCAGGTCCGGCAGTACGTCGCGGACGCAAAGAAAGCTGGCCTCGCCGTGCACGCCTGCTACATGGTGGGCAACAAGGGCGAGACGCCCGAGACCATGAGGCAGACCCTGGACCTCGCCCTCGAGCTTGACACCGACACCGCCCAGTTCTACCCGCTGCTGCCGTTCCCCGGTACCGAGGAATGGCGCTGGTACAAGGAGGCGGGCTACATCCACGGTGACTACTGCGATTATGTCAAGGAGGATGGCACCATCAACTCCCTCGTCGAGCTGCCGAACATCAGCTCTGAGGAGATGGTTCGCTTCTGCGACGACGCGAGGAGGACGTACTACCTGCGACCGAAGTACATCGCGCATCGCATCGTCTCGGGCCTCAGGGACCCCGAGGATCTGAAGCGCTCCCTCAAGGCCTTCGGCAATATCAAGAGCTTCCTGTTCAAGAAATAGCCGGAAGGAATAAGGATGGAGCCCCGGACGGACAAGCGCTGCGAGGCCCCGGCTTCTAAGGGCAAGGTCCTCTACTTCGAGTGGGCGCGCTGCCTGGGGGCGGCATCGGTGGTTATGATTCACGTGACCTCGGGAATCATGGACAACCATACCATACCCGAGGTGGGCGTCATCCGTGCTCTTATATGGTCGGAGATGCAGGTTGCGCTGCTGCGATGGGCGGTCCCGGTCTTCTTCATGATGACGGGAGCGCTGCTGCTCGATCCGAGGAAGGAAGTAACCTGGCGGAGGGTCTGGGGTTACGTAAGGTGGATGCTGCTCGTTCTCTGCACTTGGGGCCTCTCGTTCTGTTTGATGCAGAGGTTTTTTACGGAACGATCATTCTCCCTTACGCTCATTGCGGGCTCTGTCCTCGATTTGCTATCTGGCAAGGGCTTCAGCCACCTCTGGTACATATATGCCCTGATTGGCGTCTATCTTCTGCTACCGGTGCTGCGAGCTTGGGTTGCGACCGCTGGGGATCGCGAGCAGCGCACGCTGCTTTGGGTGCTCTTTGCCTTCACGTGCGTCGTGCCGACGGTCAACTCCGCCTTCGGACTCGAGCTCTCAACCTTCCTGTGGCTCAGCTCTTCGGTGTTCTATGTGTTTCTGGGACGATATGCGCACGAGAAGCTCGACCTTGACTGCAAGCTGCTTGCCATCGGTATCGCATCTGTCATCGCGTGCATGGCACTTAAGGCGTATGGGATTCTTGCGGTGGGCGACTACTGGAAATGGCTTCACGGACCATCCTGCCCCCTCGAGGCTGTCTGGTCTCTCTGCGTATTCCTACTCATGAAGCGGTGGCTGGATTGTCAGTATCGCAAGGGCGGTGCAGTCGAGCGACTCGCGACTCTCAGCCTAGGTATTTACATCGTTCACCCACTGTTCATCAATTTCCTATATAAAGCGTTCGGTATGGGACCGTGGTCGCTTCCTCCTGTCATATTTGAATCTGTTTGTTGGACTGTTTCTTTCCTTGGCTCAATAATGCTGGCTTCGATTTCGAAAAGAACTCCCTTAATGCGTAGTTTTATGTAGAAATGGGCAACACAATGATTGAACTGCGAACACAATCAATGTTTAAGAGGTCGTATCCAGACGGCCTTAAAACGTATAAACTGAATGACGATCAGCTGCATGAGCTTCAAGAGACACTACGGATAATCGCTAGGGATGTGATTGAAGTCATAGAAAGTAACAGACTTCAATACATATTGTATGCAGGTAGCGCATTGGGTGCGGTAAGGCATCACGATTTCATACCTTGGGATGACGATCTTGATATAGCGATGCCACGTGAAGACCTCGAGAAGTTTATCGGTCTGTTCGATAAGGAGCTGGGAAGTCGGTACTGGCTGAGCACACCTGGGATTACTTCTGGTTGTAGAGCACCCATGACCAAGGTACTCCTAAAGGATAGTATCTTAAAGGATAGAAATACTCATCATACGAAAGAGTGTGGAGTATCGATTGACATATTTCCATATGAGACGGTTCCAGACAATCGAATATTACGCGAAGTGTTTAGAATTCACTCACTCGCTGCAGGATTAGCAGCATCATGCAGATGGTTTTATGAAGATAGATCAATGTATAGAGCATATGTCGGAACGGATAAGGATGCTCTATCGGTAATTAACATCAAAATTAGAATTGGTTGGCTGCTATCATTTAGATCACTAGATTATTGGGTAAGTAAGGCATATCGTGTTTGGTCAAAGTATTCAGGCACAGATAACCGCATGATTGCAGTGATAGCTCGCTGGAATGAGACACTTGCGATGAGACAGGATGTATTTCCAGCCATAAAAATGCGATTCGGTAAAGAAGATTGGTGTGTTCCAGCCAAATATGATGATGCAATGAAAGCATTCTTCGGTGACTACATGAAGCTTCCTCCAGAAGAAGACCGAGAATCACATGGATTCTTCGATGCTAAGCTGCCAGGTTGGGCACAGTCGATTTCGGAACAAATAGAAAGCAGTAGTTACGATCAGAACAGTCATGTAGATAGTGAGACTAAACATAATGCATAACGAGGCTATTGACTTTGTAATCACATGGGTTGATGGTAATGATCCAGAATGGATTACTGAAAAAGAGAAGTATCAACGATCATTGGCTGGCTCGAGCTGGAAAGAGTGGTCTTCTGGTTCAAAGAGATTTAGAGATTGGAATCTGCTTAGATACTGGTTCAGAGGAGTTGAAAAGTTTGCGCCGTGGGTTAATCGTATCCACTTTGTAACGTGGGGTCATTATCCAAATTGGTTGAACATCAATCACCCAAAACTGAACATTGTCCGTCATGCAGACTATATTCCGATTCAGTATCTTCCTACTTTCAATTCGCATACAATTGAGCTCAATTTCCACAGGATACCAGGCCTCGCGGAAGAATTCGTCTATTTCAACGACGATGTCTTTCTGGTGAAACCTACAAATGAACGGGATTTCTTTCGTCACGGTCTGCCGTGCGATTTTGCAGCTCTAAGTCCAGGGTACTTGGATCGGCACAGGACTGATTACATGCCTTATGATGCAATGATTATCAACGATCATTTCAATAAGACAGAGGTCATGAAAAAGCGTTGGTGGCAGTGGTTCAACCTACGTTATGGTATCAAGACAAATCTACGCACGCTTAGTCTGATGGGTTGTCGGAAATTCCCTGGTTTTCAAACTAACCATCTAACAATGTGTTTTCTAAAGAGGACATTTGAAACTCTATGGGAAAAAGAATTTGAAGAACTCGATAAGTCTTGTCTAGACCGGTTTAGGGGTTTCTACGGAATTGGACCATATTTGTTGCGGGATTGGCAGCGTGTGTCAGGGTCATTCGTTCCATGCTCACCAGATCACAGTGCATATCTTGGTGTCTCAGCGTTGTCGAGTCGTGATAACGAAAGTCTAGTTAGAGCGGCAATTGGTCGAGGAAAGCACAAAAGAATATGCCTCAATGATGAATGTGATAGCGAAGAGGACTTTCAATTCTGGTCAAATGTCGCACACGAAGCTTTTGAGAGCTTACTACCCACGGTTTCGAGTTTCGAGGTGACACCGTGAGTGGGGTAAGGCAAATGAAATATCAAGTAATTGTAAATCCAGAATATCAAGGAGCGCATAAGAATGTGCGTGTAAAATGGAGTAAAGAATCACGATATAGCATGAAATATGGCCTATCATTATTTATTCCAGCTCTTTCCATAGCAGTCTTCTTTCTACCAGCTAATTATGCAGTATCGGGACGTGTCTATACAATTTGGCAGTCAATTGCTGCTATCGTTAGTATATACTATATACTAGTCTATGTAACTAGATGTCGTATTACACTCCGATGGGTGCTAGCCTCATTGTTCTTTGTCCAATACTATCTTATCTCCTCAATTCTATCACGAGCTGACGGATCTATCATCTCTGATTTGTTCTTTACGGGGCTATCTATAGGCTTTATATCGATGATAGAGTTTGGTCTTAACAAAGATAGGGAGTTGTGGGTTCTTGCATTTGTTGTCGGCGGGAGCTTGCTGTGTGCTGTCCACTACTATACATATTTGCGTTACGGGAATGTTATTGGTGGCATGAGATCAGGTTATGTTGAATATCGTTACGGACATGCAACAACTCAACATTGGTTCTTCTTCACGCATGATAATGGATCACTCTTTTATTTCCTTCCCGTTTTAGCGTGCACTTGGTACTACGCAATAACAAAGCATTCCAGAAGAATGCTCCTCTATGCTTGCTTGCTCAGTGCGGTAACAGAATTAATGTATATCAAACTTTGGTCTGTGAGTGCTATGGTCACAATAGCTCTGTTTCTTGTTGCGACACTATATATTATAATTAGGAGTCCACATAGATACATATTTGGAATGAGTCCACGTAGAGCGGTTCTTCTCGGATTTAGTATACCTGTGTTTTTGGTACTATTTGGTAGCAATCAATCTTTTACTGAGCTATTTATGCAATTTGGAAAGTCGCTGGGCTCACGTACTCTTATATGGACTAGATCGCTTCAGGCAATATCTGAGAATCTTGTATTAGGAAATGGTGTCGAACTCGGGATAACAACAACGATGAGAATAGGTATTAATCATTGCCATAATATTGTTCTCCAGATTCTATACGCATCTGGTTTGATTGGAATTCTTATCGTATTACTCTTTGTCCTTGTTGCAATACCAACAAATAGACACTTGGCATCTAGTGCAGATTATATTATTCTCATTTCCATATTCGTTCTACAGTTAGCCAGCTCATTTGATTGGTATGTGTATATGATACCACAATACTTCCTGCTGGCACTTTGTATTAATGTCGGAAGCAGCCAGTTACTGTTAAATGACATAGACGGAATGGTCAATGAATAAATACAAACGGTTAGGTCAGAATATTGTCTTAATGACTCTAGGTAACATCGGGTCAAAACTCATTACTTTTTTTCTGGTACCACTATATACATCAGCATTAACTACTGAGCAGTATGGTACAACTGATCTTGTCTTTACACTCTACAGTCTACTGATACCAATCGTTACATTTGAGTGCTACTTTGCACTTATGAGATTCTCACTAGAGGAAGAGGCAGACCACAGACAACTGTTCTCAGCAGCTATATATATCAATATAATCGGTATTATAATTCTTACATTAATATGGCCTATATTTGTTGCGTTTGATACCATAGCACCATACTACTGGTATTTCATCGCATATTGTTTTACAACAAGTATAAATAATGTGCTATTATACTTTGCGCGCGGAATTGACCGTGTAAGAGACTATGCTATATCAACAATTATAAATACTGCATTTGTTGTTATCTTCAATGTAATATTTCTTTTAGTTTTAAAACTAGGTACCATTGGGTATCTTATGGCTTATACTTTTGCACCTGCGATATCTGCGATGTATCTTTCAGTGAAAATGAAAGTCTGGCATTATATGATGCCGATTAGCAGAGTAGATAGCCAACTTGTCAGAAGAATGGCTATCTTTTGTATCCCTCTGATACCTAACTCGGTTAGTTGGTGGGTTTCCAATCAGTCAGATAAGTTTGTCATCATATTCTTTGAAGGAGTTGCGCTATCAGGTATATATGCAATCTCTCAAAAGATTCCTTCAGTACTAAATATTGTTTCAAATATATTTATTAATGCTTGGCAAATATCGTCGGTTGAGGATTTTGGAAGTGACGAATCAAAGAGTTTCTACTCAGATATATATAATAAGTACCTTACAGTTCAGCTTGCTATTACCTCGCTAGTCCTCTTGTTTTGTAGGTTAGGTGCTATAATCTTATTCAAGAAAGGCTTCTATACAGCCTGGCACTATGTTCCAATCCTTGCAATTGGCGCAATGTTTCATGCGATGGGATCATTCTTCTCATCTGTTTATACGGCCGGAAAGAAAACTGGCGGGATAGGTGTATCTACGATAATTGCTGCAATTGCGAACATTGCTCTGAATTTCCTACTTATACCAGCATTTCATGCGTACGGAGCTGCAGTTGCTACGCTAATATCATATGTGCTAATTGTAGTTGTGAGGCTTATTCACTCAAGGAGCTTCTTCCGTTTCGAGATAAAAATGACTCAGAACCTAATGTGTTATGCTATTCTGACTATTCAAGCTCTCATTACATATATTGAATCACCTATCAGGATAGTAGCTAGCTTACTGTGCTTTATCTCCATACTTGCTATTAAGAGATCCGTAATCGTCGATGGTCTCCATACTTCTATAAAGATACTAAGACACATATTAACGAGGGGTGAAGCTGATGGCCGATGATGAATCAAGCAGATCTAAATTGTTTCGTGTCGGAAAGACAGCTTTCAGGAAGCTTGGATATCACTGTGATAATCCTGTGGTTGTCATTGAGTCTGATGATTGGGGCGCTGTACGAATTCCATCTATCCAGGCGCTAAAAGAATTTGAGCATAAATACCCCGAGAGGGAACTGGACCACTATCAATCCTATGACACACTTGATACTGTTGAGGATATTGAGATGCTTTCCGACGTGCTTGAGCGACATAATCAACAGACTTCGTCACCAGTTTTCACGATGAATTTCGCAATGGCAAATCCAGTTTTTCAAACTGGCAACGATAAAATTGGCACACCCTTCTTATGGGAGCCAATTTCAAATACATATCAAAAGTATTATGGGCGTGACACAAATCCAATAGATACTATAGTGTCGCTATCATCACGTGGCATTATTCATCCTCAGCTTCATGGAAGAGAACACCTAAATGTTACTTCATGGAGATATGGCATTCTGAACGATAAGAAACTTAAATATGCATACGAATTGCATATGGTAGGTTTGAATGATGGGAAGTATTGCGGACTTGATGCTCTGAATAGGGCAAATACTGAGATCAGTCATTATGAATATATTGAAGACTCCATAATGCTCTTTGAAGTGTATTTCGGGTTTGTACCGATGAGTTTCATTGCTCCATGTTATGTTATTGGCGCTGATGAAGAACGCGAATTGGCATCGCATGGTGTACGTATACTTCAGGGCGGATGGCTTACAAATCGAACTAACTCTAAAGGAAAGCTCCTGCGACTACCAACAGTATTGGGCTCAAAAGGACACAGCGGTCTTATAAAATTAGTTCGGAATTGTCAGCTCGAGCCTGCTTGGTTCTATCGTAGAGGTAAGAGTTCGGAAGAATGCGTTACAAAAGCATTGAAATATGTCAAGGAGGCTTTTCAGGCGAAGCAGCCTGCAATAGTTTGCTCACATCGCGTGAACTATGTTGGGGGAATCGATCGAAGCAACCGAGAGTTCGGCTTAAAGTGTCTAGATTCATTCCTCTCTGAAGTGATGCGCAGATGGCCAATGGTTAGGTTCATGTCGTCAGATGAATTGGGGGAACAGGTACGGAGAATAAGCTGTAAAGGAGACGATAAGTGAGCCCTAAGGTAATACTAATTGGCGGCAATCATCATAACGGTCTAGGTTTGGCTAGGGAATTTGGCCGTCATGGAATAAGACCATATGGTCTGATTGTTGGCCAAGATTCAAAGAGAAGCTTTGTTAGGAGCTCAAGGTACTGGGAGAAAACTTGGTATGCGTCTACAGATGTGGAAGCTATCGAGACGGCAGTCTCGCTCTTCGATGAAGAAACTGAGAAGCCGGTGCTAATACCGTGGTCCGATAGTGCAGCTGAAGCAATAGACTTACAGTTAGATTCTCTGTCGAAGCAGTTTATACTCCCATCTATTAATAATCAGCAGGGCGAGATAGCCCGTCTTATGGATAAGCTTGCTCAAACTCATTTTGCGTCAGAGCATGGGCTGAAGATGTTACCTTCTGAAATTATCGATCTAACGACAGATGTCATGGGTATCGGAATTGATATGCCTGTCATTCTAAAGCCAGTGACAAGTGTTGAAGGCAAAAAGTCTGACATGCTAATATGTAAGAATAGCGATGACTTAAAGTCTGCCGTAAAAGTACTTCGAGAAAAAAGTTTCTCTCGGATACTTGCACAGTATTATATGCCAGAGCGTGAAGAGTATGTACTCACTGGCGCTATATCCAAACTGCGATCGTCGTTTTCAGTGGCTCGTCGTATAAGGCAGTGGCCTCCCAACTTTGGTACGGGAAGTTTTTCTGACTTTGCAACTTCAGTATCTGTAACGGAGTTCTGCACAGAAGTGCTCAATGTACTATCAGACATAGGCTATTCTGGTCCGATTGACTTCGAATTGTTTGGTGCTGCTTCTGGTGAGCTTTATGTTAACGAGATCAATTGGCGTAGTAGTGGGCGAAATTTCGTATCTCTCTATACTGGTGTACCTTCCACGTTCATGTGGTATTGTGATGTGATAGGTCGAGAGTTTGAAGCTCCGCTCATAAATACAAAGAACGGATACAGCATGAATGAAGCGACAGATCCGAAACATGTAATCAGTCGAAGAATTAGCCTCCTACAATGGATGAAAGACGTGAGGCGCACAAATAGTTTTGCAGTATGGGCTCCAGATGATCCAGCACCTGCATTTTGGCGGTACTTGCAAATGGCTAGTAAAGCCTTTCGTTAAGGAATAACGTGAGTATTGAGTTACTGGGAAAGCGCATTTTGACAGTCTACGACCATTACGTCTATCGGCTGCAATATGAAGCTATGGAACAAACCCTTTGTGAGAGACTGATTCCCTTTCAAGTGAATTCCTCAACATATGAGGAAGTTCAAGCAAGTACCGCAATCAGACGTATGATGGCAAAACAACCTAACATGATATACGGCTGGGGTTTCAGAAATGATGATAGTGATGTTGTCGGACATCTGTATCTGATGAAGCGTGGCGGTAACGAAGTTCTCTACAGAATTCGTTCCGTAGAAGCATACGTATTTGCTGTTCGCGTATTCGATGACTTCAGGGGAAAAAGGTATGCAGGCGAGATGATAACTTGGCTAATGAATTCCCTGCATGCCGAGGGCATTGATGAGATGTGGCTAACGGTCAAGAAAGAGAATTACCCAGCAATTCGCGCTTACGAGAGACTTGGGTTCGAGCGTGTGGGGAGTAGCAGATTCATTCGATTTCTGGGTATTAATATTCCTTATAGAATCATTTGATAATTGTTGGGTATATCTGCTTGATGAAAGATGCGCGTGACAATACGTGACTAATTAGCTTTCGGCGCAGCATCTGCTAATTCTAGAAAGCAAATCGAAGAAGATGGACCCAGTAGATATAGATACTTTGCTATGCTTGCAGCTTGTGAGATGCTCCAATCATTGACATTAACGCAATAATTGGTGAGAAGGCAGTGCTTGGGCACTTAGTGCGCACTAAGATGATTTGGATCGCGTCGGCAGTTCCAAAGACGGCGTTTTCAGAATGCTTTTCTTGCGAGTGAAAGGTCCTACCTTCGGTTTTCCGTCCAGGGTATCGAATCATTCCGTCTTGCCGTCAGGCCACCGAATGATCAAGTGGTTCATGTTTACGGTCAGAGTTTCTTAAACCTAGAGTTTTAGGTAGCGGTGGGTCGAGTGCTGCGTGCCACTACATGCTCAACACCAGCATGACCAAGTTTCAATATCCGTCGCGCAGGGATGTCAAGAGAACGTAAGACTGGAACCGCTAGGACGTGGCCATGACGCTCGAGGACCTAATCGCCAGGGGCCACGTCCCCTGTGAAGACTGCAATCCGTAGGCGTCGCGCCTATCTATAAGTGAAGATGGAGGTTCGTGTGTTGACGAACCGTAAGCGTATAAACCAGCGCATCTGGCCATTATCGGTTTGCAAACGGATACTCCTCCCATCGGCATTCGGACTGATGGGAGGAGTTGTCACATGGCGAG
>CACZCK010000020.1 GCA_902779675.1 uncultured Coriobacteriaceae bacterium
TTGTCCGTTGTCATTACGCTGATACTGGCGTTTGTTTTTCTGCATGAAGAATTTACTTTTAAGTCAGTGATAGGGTGTATCCTGATTGGAGCCGGAACAATGCTGATGGTTCTGTGATACAAATTCCCGTTTGTGCGCCCGAGTCCCGCTCACCCTCGCAGGATGTCATCGAGCATCGCATAGCGCACCGCGTCTATCGAGTGGTCGTTCCCGTCGGGGATGTCATCGATCCGGTTGCCGTCCTTGTCGCGCTCGAACTCCTTGAGCGTGAACTCCGAGAAGGTCAGCAGGCACCGCTTCGGACGATGACGATTCCGCGCAGCCCAGGCTGTCGAGACCTTCGACCGCCTGGGCTGCCTCGTCTTCGCGCGACAGGTTCGCGTGATCCAAATGACGCAGCCCTCTTGCCAAGTGACGAGAGGGCTGCGCTGATATCGCATCGCTTGATTAGACGGATGTGAGGGGGCGGGCACATCCGCGCTTGCGAGCTAGCTCACCGTCGTCACGACCAGCTCGGGCTCCTTGAGCGTTATGTGGTGACTGAACCATATATGCGCAAAGTTGTTGGCGAGGTACGTATTTACAGCTTCCATCTTGTCTGATGCCGCCTTAAGATCGCGGAGACTCACGTGACCTGCCGTCATGAGCTCAAGGATGGCCTCGTAGTTGGCACTTTCCCCCTCAGTCATCCCCTCTCCCCCATTTGGGGTAGGTAGTAGCCAGCCCCAGTTGGGTGCACGGCAGACGATGCTACGCTGGTCGTTTGAACCCCAAAGAAAGACGTAGGTCGAGATGTCACCGGGCTCCCATAGCAAGTCACAGTCACCTTCTACGACAGACAACAAGACGCCGTCTTGAGCCATCCCCTTGAGATAGATCTTCGTTACGGGATAGCCCCCTTTGTAATAGGTGGTCTCCCACTCGACCCTATCGGTCCATGTGTCGGGAAGCTCGATGACGACGCCATCCGTTTCGATGGTCTTCCCGACACCTGCATAGCGAGACCAGTATTCAACCTTCTCGGAGTCATCGCGACCGGCAAGGCAATCATCTATGGTCACCACCTCGTCAGAACCGTCCATGACAAGCGACACCAACGCATAGTCGCCAGTGTCACGCTGCTGGATGACTGCGTGCCCACTGCTGCGGTCGGCCCGCGTCCCAAGCGCCTCAGCCATCGCACGTTCGGCCTCGTCGACATCGAGAAGGTACCAACTGGCATCGATGTCGCCTTGGGCATACGCGGTGAAGTAGGTAAAGGCAATGTCCGCGCGGTCACCCTCGAGCTGCTTGACGGAGTCCACGTGCGCATAGCGCACATAATCGTCTATGCGAGGCTCTACCACAGTATACAGACGCCCCCTATGCTCCCAGAACCGCCGACCCTGATACCCCTCCAAAGGTAGGTCGAAACCCAGCATCTGCCTCACAAGGTCCTCGACGACAGCACTATCGACGCTTGCGGTGTACCACGAGCCGTTGCACGACCCAGAAGAGCCCCGCTTGTCGGGAGCATCCTGATAGCCAGCGGTGCTGCCCTCAATCTTGGTGTCCGCGTCCTCGCATGCGTCGGGCTCGTAGCGCCTCAGATAGGTGTATGCCCACAAGAGGACGCGTTCCGTGTCATATCCCTTGGTCTCGGGAAGGTAAGGCGTAACCACAAGCTGCGTATTCATGAACGAGTCCAGGAACTGCCCGATTTGCTGCTCCTCCGATGTCTCGACCGGGGCCGGCACGGTCTCTGCGTCATCCGCCAAGACCTCCTCTGTCGCCGGCTCCTCGGCCGCCACGTCTCCTCGCTGGTCCTTGGACGAGCAACCAGGGAGACCGAGTGCTGCCACGAGCAGCGCGATGAGCGCTGCATGCAGTAACGATGACTTGGCAGATACGAACTCGCTCAATACCATGCGGACCAACCTCTCAAGACATTGTGACATGCGACTGGCATGAAACCATCAATGACAGACTTGTGCAAGTTGAACACAGTCAGGATATCGTTTCAGAAGAACGCCTCGTTGCGCAACACGAGAGAGGCATCCGGCGAACAAAACAAAGGGTACGACAGCGAGACGTGAGTCATCATCAACGCGATTGCCACATCGGCTTGATGCGTTCCAGGTCTTTTTTTGCAAGCAGAATAGAGGCCGTTGTATTCTCGTTTGCTTGATTTGTACCACTTTCGTACCAACCAGCGAACACAACGGCCCAAAGCTCAGCGTTTCTGCAGGTCAAACCCTACGCAAGGTCCTCCCCATTGCTGGCGATGACCTTCTTGTACCACCAGTAGGAGTCCTTGGGCTCGCGGTGCAGGTCACCGTTGCCGTCGTTGTCCTTGTCCACGTAGATGTAGCCGTAGCGCTTCTTCATCTCGCCGGTACCAGCAGAGACGATGTCGATGCAGCCCCACGTGGTGTAGGCGATGAGGTTGACGCCGTCTGCCAGCGCCTCGTCCATGGCCTTGATGTGCGCACGGAAGTAGTCGATGCGGTAGTCGTCGTGGAACTTGCCGTCCTCGCCACGCTCGTCGATGGCGCCAAAGCCGTTCTCCACCACCATGATGGGAAGCTGGTAGCGGTCCCAGACCTCGTTGAGGCTCCAGCGCAGGCCGTCGGGGTCAATAGCCCAGCCCCAGTCGCTCTTCTTGAGGTAAGGGTTGGGCACGCCCATGACCATGTTGCCGCCGTCCTGACTCACGCTCGGGTCGGCGCTGAAGCAGTTGGTCATGTAGTAGCTGTAGGTGTACATGTCCACGGTGCCCTCGCGCAGAATCCGCTCGTCGCCGTCCTGCATGGGCACGTCGATGCCGTTGTCGGCAAAGAAGCGCAGTGCATAGCCCGGATAGTAGCCGCGGCACTGCACGTCGGAGCAGAGCCACGTGCCAATCTGCAGCTTCTTCTGCGTGCCCAGCACGTCTGCGGGAGCGCAGGTGTAGGGGTAGATGGACGGACCGCCGCCGATCATGCAGCCCACCATGTAGTCGGGATCAATCTCGTGCGCGAGCTTGACGGCCTGGGCGCTCGCCAAGAACTGGTGATGCAGCGCGGTGTAGATGACGGTGAGCTCGTCTTTGTCGTCGGTGGGCGCCAGGCCCATGGGCACCACGTCCTCTTTGGGCATGATGCCGCCAGCGATGAAGCTGCCCAGGCCGCCGTTCTGCAGCATGTTGATCTCGTTGAAGGTGAGCCAGTACTTCACGAGGCCCTTGTACTCGCTAAAGATCGTGCGGCAGAGGTTGAGGTAGAAGTCCACGCAGCGGCGGTCGTACCAGCCGTTGTACTTCTCGCAGAGGCCCCAGGGGATCTCATAGTGGCTGATGGTCACGAGCGGCTCGATGCCGTTGTCGCGGCAGCACTGGAACATGGAGCGATAGAACTCCACGCCTGCCTGGTTGGGCTCGTCCTCGTCGCCCACCGGGTAGATGCGGCTCCAGTTGATGGACGTGCGGAAGATCTTCATGCCCATCTCGCCAAAGAGTTTGATGTCGTCCCGGTAGTGGCCGTAGAAATCCACGCTCTCGTGGCTGGGATAGTAGGTGTCAGGGTCGATGACGCGCGTGTAGGTGCGCGGACGGTCCACCGCACCACCCGTCAGATGGTCCTCGACGCTCTCGCCCTTGCCGTCGGCAAGCCATGCACCTTCGCACTGATTGGCCGCCGTGGCGCCACCCCACAGAAAGCCCTCGGGAAAGTGTGCCATGTCGTGCTCCCCTCTCTATTGGATGCCCTTGTCCCTGCATCCATTCTCCCAAAACCCGCTGCATGAGACGACATGACCCAACTAGCGGGACCCGTCATTCGGCATGCGTGCATCGGGCAGACGCTCGTCGCTCGCCTCGGCAGACGCGCTCCGCCCGCGGCGATGCGTGCCATAATTGATGCGTACGCGTCAGAAAGGACTCCCCATGCGCTTCGACTTCACCACCATCCCCGACCGGCACAACCACGACGCCATCGCCATCGACGGCCTGGGCGATGGCACCGGCTTTGCCCCCGCGGCACCCAAGGAGGGCTTCGACTCCATTCCGCTGTGGGTGGCCGACATGAGCTTTGCCACGGCTCCCTCGGTCACGCGCGCCATGCACGAGCGCATCGGTCATCCCTTCTTTGGCTACTACGAGGAGAGCGACGCATACTTTGACGCCATCCGCTGGTGGCACGCCACGCGCAAGGGGGTCGACGACATCGCCCGCGAGCACATCGGCTACGAGAACGGCGTGCTGGGCGGTGTGGTCACAGCCCTCAACGTGCTCTGCTCCAGGGGCGACAACGTGCTGGTGCACTCCCCCACCTACATCGGCTTTACCATGGCCTGCGAGAACAACGGCTACCACCTGGTACACAGTCCGCTCGTGCTGGACGACGGCGGCGTCTGGCGCATGGACTTCGAGGACATGGAGCGCCGCATCGTGGAGAACAAAATCCATGCGGCCATCTTCTGCTCGCCGCACAACCCCTGCGGACGCGTCTGGGAGCTCTGGGAGCTCGAGCAGGCCATGGCGATCTTCGAGCGTCATGACGTGTGGGTCATCTCGGATGAGATCTGGAGCGACCTGCTGCTGAACGGTGCCACCCACACCCCCACCCAGCAGGTGAGCGACTGGGCGCACGAGCACGTGGCGGCATTCTACGCCCCCTCCAAGACCTTCAACCTCGCGGGTCTGGTGGGCTCCTACGGCGTGGTGTACAACAGGTGGCTGCGCGACCGCATGAACAAGGAGCAGAGCCTGGGCCACTACAACGCCCAGAACGTGCTCTCGATGCATGCGCTGGTGGGCGCCTACAGCGAGGAAGGCGCCGCCTGGACCGACGAGCTCTGCCAGGTGCTGTCCGACAACGTCAACTACGCCCACCAGAAGCTGGCCGGCTACCCGGGCGTGCAATGCGCCAAGCCCGAGGGCACCTACGTGCTGCTGGCCGACTGCCGCGCCTGGTGCGACGAACACGGCGTGAGCTACGCCGACTTCCCGCGGCTGGGCTGGGACGTGGGCGTCACCTGGCACGACGGGCGCCTCTTCGAATGCCCGGGTTGCGTGCGCATCGCGGTCTCCGTGCCCCACAGCCAGGTGGTCGATGCCTTCGACCGCCTCGATCGCCACGTCTTCTGCCGCTAGCCCCGACCCTGCCGCTCGCGCCGCCCAGGCCCCGCCTGCTGCGTCGCCGCGAGAGCTTACATCTCCCTGACCTTGCGATGCTATGGTGAGGGTGCGACTGAGAGACCCCGACAGGCTTGCCTGCCGGGGTCTCGGCTTTTGTGGCGTGCGGCCCCTTCGCGCAAGAGGGGCTTCGCGCAGAAGGGACCACCCCCTTTGCGCGAAGCCCCTCTTGCGCGAAGCCAGTGAAATCCACCTCCTGTTTACTACTAAGCCTTATCTATAAACACGTTATTATTTGATGCGCAACACCGCGGAATCACCAAGGAGACGGTCATGCAAGGTATCGTGAAGGACTTCTGCGAGCGAAGCGAGCAGTTCGAGCCTGGCGTTGTCCGCCACTACCTGCGCGGATAGCGCATCGATCGCACCGACGGAGGGCGCTCCAACGTCGCTGCGACGTTGGGGCGCCCCCTATCTGCCGCGACGCACGCCTGCGTCTGGCGCTCTGTCAAGGCGTGCTTACACCTCTTCGCCGTTGCTCTCGCAGACGCGCTTGTACCAGTCGAAGGAGTCCTTCTTCTCGCGGTGCAGGTCGCCGTTGCCGTCGTTGTCCTTGTCCACATAGATGAAGCCGTAGCGCTTCTTCATCTCGCCGGTGGAGGCGGAGACGAGGTCGATGCAGCCCCACATGGTGTAGCCCATGAGGTCCACGCCGTCATAGATGGCGGTGGCCATCTCCTCGATGTGCTTGCGCATGTACTCGATGCGGTAGTCGTCGTGGAACTTGCCGTCCTCGGCCTTCTCGTCCACGGCGCCCAGGCCGTTCTCCACGATCATCAGCGGGATCTGGTAGCGGTCGTAGACCTCCTCGAGATACCAGCGCAGGCCCATCGGGTCGATCTGCCAGCCCCAGTCACTCGCCTCGAGGTAGGGGTTCTTGACGCCGGAGAACACGTTGCCGGCAGCGGCAGCCGCGTCCTCGTGGGTGGTGGTGGCGCCGCTCATGTAGTACGAGAAGCTGTAGAAGTCCACCACGCCGTCGAGCAGGGTCTCCTCGTCGCGGTCGGCGAGGTCCTCCATCATCTCGACGTCCACGCCGCGCTCGATCCAGAGCGCCTTGGCCCATGCCGGGTACTCGCCGCGCACGTGCACGTCACCGCAGTAGAAGTTGTTCTCGCGGGTGGCCTTCTGCGCCTTGATGACGTCGGCAGGGTCGCAGGTAAAGGGATAGGTGGCGTTGCCGGCGATCATGCAGCCCACCATGTTGTCAGGATCGATCGCGTGAGCGATCTGGACGGCCTTGGCGGAGGCCACAAACTGGTTGTGCAGGCCCTTGAAGGTGCGGTTGACGTCGACCCAGTCGGAGTCGCCACCAAACGAGAGCGCCCAGTCGTCGGGCGGCAGGATGCCCAGGCCGTACACGTCACCAAAGCCGGGGTTCATGGCGCAGTTGATCTCGTTGAAGGTGAGCCAGTACTTGACCAGGCCCTTGTACTCGCGGAAGCAGAGGTCGGCGTAGCGCACCCAGATGTCGATGATTGCGTCGTTGTCCCAGCCGCCGTACTTGTGGGAGAGGGCAAGCGGGAACTCGTAGTGGCTCAGCGTAACGAGCGGCTCGATGCCGTTCTTCTTGCACTCCTCGAAGACGCTGCGATAGAAGTCGATGCCAGCCTGGCAGGGCTGCGGGTCGTCGCCGTTGGGGAAGATGCGGCTCATCTGGATGGACAGGCGGAAGCACTTGAAGCCCATCTCGCCAAACAGGGCGATGTCCTCCTTGTAATGGTGATAGAAGTCGATGCCCACGTGGCTCGGATAGTAGGTGTCGGGACGAACGCCCTTCGGCGTCACCACGCGCGGGGTGTCGACCGTGCCGCCCATGATGATGTCGGGAACGCTCAGGCCCTTGCCGTCGGCGTCATAGCCGCCCTCAAACTGGTTGGCCGCCGTCGCGCCGCCCCACAGGAACCCCTCGGGAAACCTTGCCATAATTTGCCCTCCTTGTCATTCGAAACATCCCTTCGGATGATTGTCTCATGACAGGGAGGGCAACAATGCACTTCAGGATGCCTATGTCGGCTGAAGGATGAATGGGGCTACTCGGAGGTCTCCGCAGCCTCGGAAGTCGCATTCAAGTCGACCTCGCCTAGGTATTCCTCGAGCGTCTGACCAGAGTCGTGCATCTCCTTGGCGGCCTCGACGCCCACGTAGCGGAAGTGCCAGTTCTCATTCTTGGTGCCGGTGATGTCTTCCTTGCCCTCTGGGTAGCGCTGGATGAAGCCGTACTGCCAGCCGTTCTCGCGCAGCCACGTCTGGATCGGCGCGTTGTGCTCCTCATCGAAGTAGACGGAGCAGATGTCGGCGGCAAGGCCCAGCTCATGCTCGGAGGTGCCAGGAACGGCCACGCTCTGACCCGTCAGCTCGTAGGCCTCTTCCTCGGAGTAGCCCTCGGCCAGGTACTCCTGGTAGGTGGTATCCCAGATCTCCTGCTGACGCTCGTGCGAGCGATACGCCTCGTTGATGAAGACGTCGTCGTAACCGGCCGCGGCGCAGTCGTCCACCATCTTCTGGAGCTGCTCGGCGATGCGCGAGTCGATGTAACGCTCCTCGCCGATCTCGACCACATCGGTCTGCCAGTCTGCGGGAATCGGATGGTTCTTGTTGACGAGCGTGAGCTCCCAGGAGCTCTTCTTGGCCTCCTGTTCCTGGCGCGCTGCCTCAGCCGCCTGAGCCTCGGCCTCCTCTGCCTTGCGCGCCGCCTCGGCGGCCTCCTTCTCGCGCACAGCCTCGCGGTAGTCGGCGTGGCATTGCGCACCCAGCATGAGAATGCTCAGCAGGGCCACGAACAGGGCTAGCAGCAGCGGATACGGGCTCGCCGGCTTGCGGCGACGCCTGCGCTTGGCGCCTTTGCCGGCAGCCGGGCGCTTCTTGGCCCTCTTGCGAACGGGAGACTCGACAGCTGCCGCGCCATGGGCGGACTCTTCTGCGGCGGCAGCCTGCTCCTCGGAGGTCTCCCCTGCCTCATCGGTGACTTCCACGGCGGCAGACGCCACGGCCGAGGCGGGCTCGCCTGTACCCGCAGCCTCTTGTGCCTCCTTTGCCGCAAGGGCCTCTGCTGCCTCCGCCACCTGCTCGGCGGTCAATCGGTCCATGCTGGTGGTCTCGTCGGCTGACGGCCCACCCATCACATCAGGACGCTCTTCCATGTCCTGCCCCCTTATGTCTTGTCGTATGTCCTGCCTAAGACGTTAGCACGCTAGGCCAGTAGGTCGGCGTATTTGCCCCATGCCTTCGCAAAGTACTCGTAGTGCTTGACGCGGTGCGCGTCGCTGGCCAGATAGCTGTACAGGCCGCCCTTGAGCATCTTGAGCGCTGGCTTGCGCTCGCGACCAAAGCGCCCGCCCGCAATGAAGTCAGTGGACGCCTGCAGCTTACAGCCCATCTCCACCAGCTCATAGGCCACGTTGATGTCCTTCTGAATGGCGATGTAGCGCTCCGGGTGCGCGATGATCACCTCGTAACCCATGCCCTGCAGCGCGAAGATGGTGCGCTCGTAGTCGGCGTAGCGCGACGGCATGGCGCTGGTGGAGAGCTCGAGCAGAAACTCGTTGCTCCCGTCGAAGTGCAGGGCCTGGGCCCATTCCAGCCCCAGGTCCATGAGCTTGCGATGGTTGACCTCGAAGCCCATCTGCAGCGGAAAGCCGCCCGCGGCGTCCTCCAGCTCGTAGAACGCCTGCCACATGGCCTCGTAGTCGAAGTAGGGGTCGCGACAGTGTGGCGTGCAGGTGATCGATGTGATGCCTGCCGCCTTGGCGGCCTCGAGCATCTGGAGCGATTCCTCCAGCGAGCGGGACCCGTCGTCGACGCCGGGCAGGATGTGGCAGTGCATGTCACGCATGGGTTTACCAACCCCTTTGCATGAGGGGAGCCACGGCCAACGGCCGCGACCCCCCTCTCCTTTTAACTGGGAACGTTCGAGCGAACGGAACCCCTAGATCTCATCGTAGTTCGAGTGCGGAACGTACGGCGTGGTGGGAAGCGGCGAGGCTCCCGGGTTGCCGTCAGCATCGGTTGCTGCGGCGCGACGCGGACGTGCGGCAGCCTGCTCGGCCAAACGCTCGTAGACGCCCGTGTCATCGGAGGACGGAGCGGCAGGCGCCTGACGCACGGTAGCATCCGTTGACGCAGCCTTGCGACGCGCGGGAGGAGCAGTGGGAACCGGCGTGGACGCCTTTGCAGCAGACGAGCGCGACGGACGCTGCTTGGGTACCGGCATCTTGGGCGCGGGCGCCTGCGAGGTCGACTTGTCGTCATGGGTGTAGTAGTACTCGTAGTAGTACTCGCTGCTCGTGCGCTCGCAGTAGTTCATGATCATGCCTGCGAGGTTGCAGCCAGACTTCTTGAGCTGGTCGGCTGCCGCAGCCACCTCGGCCTTGCGGGTAAAGCCCTCTCGCACGACCATGAACACAGCGTCGACCTTGGTGCCCAGGACTGCCGCGTCGACGAAGGTGCCCACCGGCGGCGTGTCGAAGAGCACGTAGTCGTAGGTATTGCGGGCCAGGTCGACCAGCTTGGAGAAGCGGTTGGAGTTGAGCAGGTCGGATGGGTTGGGGATGCGCGGCTCGGAGTCGAGGAAGTACAGATTGGGAGTCTGCGTGGCCACGGCAGCCTGCTGCACCGTGCACTCGCCCGCCATGACGGCGTAGATGCCGTGCTGGGCGTGGACGCCCAGGGCGCGCGACATGGAGCGGCGACGCATGTCGCAATCCACCAGCAGGCAGGTCTTGCCCGAGGTGGCGATGGCGCTCGCCAGGTTGGCCGCAACGAAGGTCTTGCCCTCGTTAGGCACGGCCGAGGTGATGGCCATGGTGTGGACGGGATTGTCGACGTCCATGAAGCGGATGTTTGCGAGCAGCGTCTTGGCGGAGTTGACCACGCTGCTGCGGTCGTCCTTGCGCTGCTTTCCCAGATTATTGAACAGTGCCATTGCCTAGCCCCTCTCGACCTGCGGGAAGTGACCGATGACCGGCACGCCCACGATCTCCTCGACGTCGCTGCCGCTGCGCACGCGCGTGTCGAGCATGTCCTCGACCACCACCAGGCAGACGGCGGCAAACAGGCCCGCCATCATGCCCACCGCGGCGTACAGAGCACGGCGCGGACCGGAGGGGTTGAGCGGCACGGTTGCCTGGTCGATGACGTTGACCGACTCGATCTGCATGACCTCGGAGGCCACCTCGGAGGTGTCGGCCACAAGTGCGTTGGCCACGCTGGCAGTCTGCTGCGGGTCGTGGCCCACCACGGTGAGCGTGATGACGCGCGTAGTGGTCGAGCTGGTGATGGACAGGTCGAAGTCCTTGAGGTCGTCCAGGCCGAGCTGGTCGGCGACGTCGTTCTTGACGCGGTCGGACTTGAGGATGGTCGACACGTCGTTGGTCAGCATCTGGCCTGCGGAGAGGTCTTGCTGCGTGACGGCGGTCGCCGCATCGTCGGTCTTGGACAGAACGTACATGGTGGTTGAGGCAGTGTACTCGTCAGGCAGGAACAGGCTTCCCACGCCCACGATTATGGCCGTCAGCAGCGGAAGCAGGATGACGAGCCTCAACCGCTTGCGCAGCAGCCCCAGCAACTCGAACAAGGTCATGGGTGAATGCAACCCCCTCACAAAGGGCACGAGGGCCCAACCTACTGATGAACAGACAGTAACTATAACAGAGCAGTTTTACTGCGCTGGCTACGTGGTAGAGTTTACACGCAATTCCATTTGTGCCAGCTTGTCAGCGCTTTTCATGAGCCGTTTTGGCATTCGCACGCAGATATTTAACGACCCCAGGTGAGCATCTGGATGTGGTGGGGCAACCCGCCCACGTACAGCGGCGTCACCTCGCCCTGCACCAGAGGACGCGCGTAGCGCACGAAGTCGTCGGTCACGCCCATCCCATCCTCGCGGATCCAGTCGAGCGGCACCTTGCGCTCGCGGTTGGCTACCGAGGCGATCTCGACGGTCGTGAACTCGGTGAGATAGGGCACGTCGCTGATGCGCCGCACGGCGGGAATCACGCCCGTCTTGCCCTCGGAGGCCGCACGCACGGCCAGGCCACCCAGGGCATAGGCCTCGTCGAGGTCGGTCGCGCTGGCCAGGTGGTTGGCACAGCGTTGCAGCGTGGAGAACTCGACGGCGCGGGTCTTGACGCCCAGACGGTCGGAAGTGACGCTCGCCAGGTAGCGGCTCGCGCCAGAGAGCGCGGCCTCGTGACCAAAGGCATCGAGCTTGATCGCGCTGGTGGGAGGCTCGGCCATGAGGGTGCCGTCGGGCCTGCGGGCACCCTCGGAGACCGCGACCACCACCGACTTCATCTGCTCGAGCAGCCCCGCGATGCGCTCCACGAGGGCGTCCTCGGTCACGGGGGACTCGGGCAGCAGGATCAGGTCGGGGCACACGGCAAACTCCTGGCTCGCCAGCACCGACGAGCCAGCCAGCCAACCGGTGTTGCGGCCCATGATCTCGACGAAGGTCACGTTGCGCAGGTCGTACACGCTCGAGTCGCGGCCGATCTCGGCCACCGAAGTGGCGATGAACTTGGCCGCACTGCCGTAACCCGGCGTGTGGTCGGTACCCTCGAGATCGTTGTCGATGGTCTTGGGCACACCCACAAAGCGGATGCCACTCCCCTCGCGCGCACCGTAGGCGGAGAGCTTGGAGATGGTGTCCATCGAGTCATTGCCGCCGATGTAGAGCACCGCGCCTACGTGGTTGCGCTCAAAGAGGTCAAAGAGCCTGACGTAGGGCTCCTCGTCCTCTTCGGGCAGAGGCAGCTTGTAGCGGCAGCTGCCCAGGTAACTCGACGGCGTCTGGCGCAGCATCTGGATGTCGAGGTCGCTGCCGAGGGCCTTGCCCAAGTCGAAGAGCTTGTTGTCAAAGAGTCCCTCGATGCCATAACGCATGCCCAGCACGCCCGCGCCCATGCTGCGCGCAGTGCTGTAGACGCCCGCAAGGCTCGAGTTGATGGCCGCCGTCGGGCCGCCGGACTGCCCCACGAGCACGTTGTAGCTGCCTGCCATGCTGTCCTCCCCCTATGCTTCGGACGGGGCCCACGGGCACCGTCCCGCTACCTTACTCGGCCGTGAAGTGCTCCCGCAGCTTGATGGCCACGCATGGAGGCACCAGAGTGCTCACGTCGCTGCCCAGCGAGGCGAGCTCGCGCACGATGCTCGACGAGACGTAGCCGTAGCCCGGGTTGCTCATGACAAAGACGCTCTCGATGTCGGGAGCGAGATGCGCGTTGAGGTCGGCCTGCTGCAGCTCGTACTCGAAGTCGGTCATGGCACGCAGGCCCTTGACCACGCCGCCCGCACCAAGCTCGCGGCAGAAGTCCACCAGCAGCCCCGTAAAAGGCAGCACGCGGATTCCGCCAATGCTCGAGACGCCCTGCTCGTCCAGGGCCTGGCGCAGCATGTCGACGCGCTCCTCGAGCGTGAACGCCGTGCCCACGCCACGCTTGGTGCGCGACTCGGCGACGGCCACCGTTACCTGCGGAAACAGGTGACGCGCACGACTGATCACATCGATGTGCCCAAGGGTCACCGGATCAAAGGTGCCCGGCACCACCACGTGCTGGATATGGTTCATATCAGGCTTCCCATCTCACGAGCGTGACCGCCGTCGTGCCACGCTTCTTTGCCTTGACGACCTCCGCCCCCGGCAGTGCGAGGTCGGGCGCGTCGGCGGCATGCTCATACAGTATCACCGCACACGGGGCGAGCAGCCCCGCCGCGCGAAGGTCGCACACAAGGCCCGTGACCACGCTGGCTTCGAGCGCATAGGGCGGGTCGAGCAGCACCAGGTCAAAGGGCCCGCCCTGCACCGCGCCGCGCGCCGTCAGGCCGAGCACGTCGCCCACCTGCACGATCGCCTGCGCGGAGGTTGCCCCAAGCGACTTGACATTGGCGCGCACCACACCTGCCGCCTTGCGATCGCGCTCCACGAAGGTGCAGCTCAGCGCCCCACGCGACAGCATCTCAAGCCCGATGGCACCCGACCCAGCAAAGGCATCGAGCACCCGCGCGCCCGACAGATCGAGGTCGAACGCCGAGAGCACCATCGACGCGATGGACTCGCGCACGCGGTCGGTCGTGGGACGCGTGCCCCTTCCCTCTGGAGCCGCGAGCGGCCGCCCGCGCCACATGCCTCCGACGATTCTCATGCGCAACGCCTTTCCTTCGTGCCTTGTACGAACCCCGTACCACCACGCATGCTCATGCGCGCTCCACCTCGTCGAAGTAGAGCCCAAAGCGGTCGCGCACCTCGAGGGCCAGAGGACCGTTCTCGGGCCTCTCCAGGGCTGGGTCCTCACGAGCCAGCTCGCGGGCGTCACGGTGGGCCGCCTCCACCAGGTCGGTGTCGGTGGCCAGATCGACCACCCGAAGGCTCACGCCACCGTGCTGCCGGTAGCCCAGGACCTCGCCCTCGTGGCGCAGCTTGAGGTCGAGCTCCGCCAGCTCGAAGCCGTCGGAGGTCGCCTCCAGTGCGTCGAGGCGCTTACGTGCGGGCGTGCCGCGCTTGGCCGCGCACGCGAGGTAGACCGTGCCCGCCACGCTGCCGCGCCCCACGCGGCCCCGCAGCTGGTGGAGGGTGGCCAGGCCAAAGCGATCGGCGTCGAGCACCAGCATGACGGTGGCGTTGGGAACGTCCACTCCCACCTCGATCACCGTGGTCGAAACCAACACCTGCACCTCGCCAGCCCTGAAGCGGGACATGATCTCGTCCTTCTCGGCAGCGGACTGGCGCCCGTGCAAAAGCCCCACCTGCAGGTCGGGATAGATCCGCTCGCTCAGCTGCACCTGCATGCCAGTGGCCGAGTGCAGCTTGGCGGCGTTGGAGCGCGCCTCCTCGGGTACGTCGTCGAGCTCGGAGCCGTCATCGCTGTCGTCGACCAACGGACACACCACATAGGCCTGGTGCCCCGCATCGACAGCCTCCCTGATGGCCGTCCAAGCCACGTCGAGGTTCTCGGGAGCGAGCCCCTTGGTGGTGATTCCCGCCCCAGCAACCGGGCGCTCGGTGATGCGTGAGCAGGCCACGTCGCCATACACGGAGAGGGCCAGCGTGCGCGGGATGGGCGTCGCCGTCATGGTGAGCAGGTCGGCGCCTACGCCTTTGCGTCGCAGCGCGGCACGCTGGTCGACGCCAAAGCGGTGCTGCTCGTCAATGACCACCAGTGTGAGGTGGCAGAACTCGATGTCGTCGGAGAGGATGGCCGTGGTGCCGAAGGTCACCGTGGTAGCCCCCGAGACGATGCGCTCGCGTGCCACCGCCCGCTCGTCGGGCGTCGTGGAGCCCGTGACGAGCGCCCACGAGATGCCCGCCGCGTCGAGCAGGGGTCCGAGCTTCTCGGCATACTGGCGCGCAAGCACCGAGGTGGGCGCCATGACAGCGGCCTGGGTAGCGGTGTCGGCCACGGCGGCCAGCGCCACGGCGGCCACGGCCGTCTTGCCTGTGCCCACATCGCCCAACAGCAGCCGGTTCATGACGGAGGGCTCCGACATGTCGGCCAGAATGTCGTCGGCAGCCGCGCGCTGCTCGCGTGTGAGCGAGAAGGGCAGCGATGCCAGCAGGGCGTCCATGCGCGGGCCGGAGGTGGCGTGCGCGGTGGGCTCCACGCCCGACAGGGCAAGCCGCTGCCGGGTGAGCAGCGCTAGCTGCAGGCAGAGCAGCTCGTCGTAGGCCAGGCGGCGCCGCGCGGGCTCCTTTGCCGGCATGCCCGTGGGGAAGTGCACCTGACGCAGGGCGCGCCCCAGCGTCATGAGCCCATGGCGTGCCGCAAGGCGGGCAGGCAAGAAGTCGCACACGTCGCCCACGTCGGCGAGCGCCGCAGAGACGATGCGCCGCATCCACGAGGCGGTGATGCCCTCACCCACCGAGTGCACCGGCAGCACGCGGGCGTAGGCGCCGCCCTCGTCGGCCGAGGAGAGCAACTCGTGGAAGGGGGCCTTCATCTGCTTGAATCCGTAGGCAAAGGTGACCTTGCCCGAAAGCGCCACCACGTCGCCCACATGAATCTGGTCGACGAGCCACGGCTGGCGGAAGAAGGTGGCCTGGATCACGCCGGTCTGGTCGAGCACGTACATCTCCACAATCTGCATGCGCGGCCGCGGCTTCTTGAGCGTGATCTTGTCGACCGTGCCCACAACCGTGACCTCCTGCCCCACGTCGGCCAGGGCGATGCTCACGGTATGGGTAAAGTCGAGGTAGCGATGCGGCACATGCAGCAACAGGTCGCGCACGCGCTCGATGCCCAGGCGATCGAGCGCCTTGGCGCGCGCACCCGAGACATAGCGAAGCCGCCCCACGTCATCTGCGAGGGAGCACGAGCGCGAGACGCGTTCGGCGGCCTCGCCGATGCTTGGGGCGGCTGGCATGCGGTCTGACCTGGTTGCTACTCGATGGAGAAGACCACGGGGTAGAGCGGCTGCTCGCCGCGATGGGAGTCGATCTCGAGGTCGGGCTGAGCCTCGCCGATTGCCTCGAGCAGGTGCTCGAAGGCGTCGTCATCGAGGTCGGAGCCCGCGAGGATGGTGAGGGTGTCGCCCTCCTCGTCCTCCTGCATGCGGTTGATGACGCGCACGGTGACATCCTCGACGTCGGAGCCCACCACGGTGATGGCACCGCCCTCGATGCCCATGACGTCGCCGGCATGGATGGGCGAGCCGTCGGCGGCCTGCGAGTCGCGCACGGCGGTGGTGATCTCGCCGTCGCGGACGTCGGCGATGGCATCGGTCATGCTCTCGACGTTGTCCTCGAGGCTGCCCTCGGCGTCGACCACGAACATGGCCGAGAAGGCCTGCAGCACCGACTTGGTGGGCACCACGGCGGCCTGGCACGAGTCGCATGCCTCGACGGCGGCCTCGGCGGCCATGCGGATGTTGCCGTTGTCGGGCAGCACCACCACTGCGTCGGCGTTGGCCTCCTCGATGGCCTTTAGGATATCGGCGGTGGAGGGATTCATGGTCTGACCACCCTCGACCACCACGTCGACACCCAGCGAGCGCAGGATGTCAGCCTGACCGGAGCCAGCAGCCACGGCCACGAAGCCCAGCGGCTTGCGCGGACCCTTGGCCTCCTCGCGGTCGGCACGGATGCCCTCGGTGCGCTCCTGCGCCTCGAGGTCCATGTTGTGCACGAAGACGTTGAAGATCTGGCCGCGGTGCAGCATGTGGCGCAGCACGCGGTCGGGGCGGTTGGTGTGCACGTGGATCTTGTAGTCGGGGTTGGAGCCCACCAACAGCTCGCAGTCGCCCATGCTCGCAAGGTAGCGCAGGGTCGCGTCCTCGTCGAACGACTCGGAGTCGGCATGGAAGAGGAACTCGGTGCAGTAACGGAACTCCGAGCCGGCCCAGTCGTCGTTGATCTCGATGTCGACGACGTTGGCAACGTGGGCCTTGGCGTCGTCGGAGTCGACGGTGGTCTTGAAGTCGGAGATCTCGCCAGCCTTGCCCTCGTAGGCGTTGACAAAGGCCTCAATGAGCGTGGCCAGACCGTAGGCGCCGGAGTCGACGACGCCGTTCTCCTTGAGCACCGGAAGCAGCTCGGGCGTGCGTGCCACCGACTCGTAGGCCTCGATGACCAGCGCATCGAGCATCTCGGGAGTGGTGATCCTGCTCTTCTCGAGCTGGTCGGCGCGGGCGGAGACGTCGCGCAGCACCGTGAGGATGGTGCCCTCGACCGGCTTGCGGACCGCCTTGAAGGCGACCTTCACGCCGTTGCGCAGGGCGGCGGCGATGTCGGCGGGGGTGGCTCCGGAGCTGTGCGCCTCGACCAGACCCTCGGCGATGCCGCGCAGGATCTGGCTGGTGATGACGCCGGAGTTGCCGCGCGCGCCCATCAGCGAGCCGTGCGTGATGGCGGCGGCGATGTCGGCCATGGAGGCGTCCTTGGGCAGCGCCTCGACCTCGGCCACGACCGTGTTGAGCGTCAGCGACATGTTGGTGCCCGTGTCTCCGTCGGGCACGGGGAAGACGTTGAGCTTGTTGATCTCATCGGCCTTGTCGGCCACGACCTTTGCCGCGGCGGGGAAGCAAGTGCGAATGACATTGGTGATCATGACGTGATGTCCTCGGTTCATCTTTCCAGGTGGTACCTCGGTCAGAAACGTGCTAGCGGCGTGACGCTAGCGGCTGGTGCGCATGCCCTCGATGTGAACGCGGACGTCGACATCGTCCAGCTCGGCGATGCGGCCGAGGAGGAACTTGACGGAGCTCACGAGGTTCGACGAGATGGCAGACATGTTGACGCCCTGCTCAACGACCACGTGCAGGTCGACCACCAGACGGCCATCCTCGGCCGACACGTCAACGCCCCTGCTGAGGCGCTGCGTGGGAAGCAGGCGCGTGACGCCCTGCTCCTCGTCGGTGACGGCCATGCCCACCACGCCGTAGCACTCGAGCGCGGCGTAGCCCGCAAGATCGGCGATGCAGTCGTTGGAAACCTTGAGATTCCCAGGAATGACCTTTGCCATGTGTATCATCCTTCCGCCTCATCGGTCTTGTGAGACCGGCGCACAGTCGTGGGTAAGTATATCGCAGCAAGAACAAGGTATGGCGAGAAGCTTGCCATGGCTACCGTCTCGCCATATGATTGCCCCATATGGTCGCACGTCGCACCCTGACGGCGGGCAGCACATCGGCCGGCGCACGCTCTGGCTGGCGAGTCGCAGCTAGTGCCAAAGGTGGCAACGGAAGCCGACAAATTGTGGCTTGGCTACAAAACTGCCACAAGAACCTGTGCCAGACGCTTGCATGCCGCCCGCGGTGTGCTAAAGTAATTGGGCTTTTGTAAGTTGTCGGCGCCAAGCGCGACCGGCGCCGCCCTATGGAGGTCTGAGTCATGTCTAAGGTATGCGATATCTGCGGCAAGCACACCGTTGCTGGTCGTTCCATCAGCCACTCCCACCGCACCGTGAACCGCAAGTTCAAGCCCAACATCCAGCGTGTCACCGTCTTCAAGGACGGCCGTCCCCAGAAGATGAACGTCTGCACCCGCTGCCTCAAGAAGGGCAACGTGGCCCGCACTGCTCAGCAGGCGTAGCCAGAACTGCACCACATCGCGCGCGAACGAAGGCCTCCCACGGGAGGCCTTTTTCGTGTCGGCACATCGCCCATGCGTCTGCTCCATAAGAGGCTACCCTTTATGGAACGGATTGTTCTTCGCGCGAAAGGGCTACTCCCTTTTGCGCGAAGCGGTGATGTTGGTACGGCTAAGCCTTTGGTGCGTCCGCCTGCACGAGATAGACCGCCAGCAGTCCCTTATGGCAGGTGACCACCGCGTCGCGGGAGACGACCACGTTGGAGACGCCCTCATCGGAGAAGGCGCGCAGCTCGCGACGGCTCAGGTTCCAGCGCATGCCCTCCTCCGAGACCACGGTGTCCTCGCGCAGTGGAATCGCTGAGAAGGTCGAGCCCACGGCACCGGGCTCGGCACCCACGACCCACTGGGCTGCTCCTTCCGGCGCCAGCACGCGACACTCCAGGCCGTCCTCCACTAGGCGCGGACAGGCGTCGGCAGCGTCGATGAGCTGCCCCATCACCGCCAGGGCATGGTCGGGCCGGCCGCCCGAGGCGCAGGTCAGCGTCAGGGCGAGCGCCTCTCCCCTGCGCGCCGCCTCATGGCGGGCGCAGTCGATGGCGAGCGCCAGGTCGGTGGCGTACTTCTCCGACGGGAAACGAATCTGCGCGACGCCCGTTGCGCGAGCCCACTCCTGAACCTCGTCTCCCATGGAGTCGCCGTCGCCGCAGAGCATATCGGGCACCACGCCCGCCGCGCGGCACGCCAGCACCCCACGGTCGGCGGCAATCACGTAGTCATTCTGGGAGGCCAGGCTCGCAACGAGCTCCGCCGAGCTCGGATCGGGCGATCCGTCGACCACCAGCGCCCGCAGCACGCCCTGGGTGTGCTCTGCGGGGCGCGCATAGTCCTCGAGCAGCGCGAGCGACAGCTCCGCGTAACCGTGCGCCAGAATGTCGGAGTGCTCGGCACAGAACGCCTGGTCGCGCCCGTCGTGGTCGTTGAACATGCACACGGTCTTGAGCCCAAAGTTGTGAGCAGTCCTCACCGCAAACGGTGCGTCCTCGAACACCCACGTGGTCTGCTTGTCGGTGCCCAGCGCGTCGAGCGCGTACTGGTAGGCCTCGGCATGCTCCTTGTCGGATCCGGTCTCGCTGGTCTGGATGACCCGCTCGAAGTAGTCCTCGATGCCATGGGTCGCAAGCGCCACGCGCACCTCGGGCTCAGTAGTGGCCGAGAGGATGAGCATGCGCACCCCGACAGCCTTCAGCTCGTCGAGGAAAGCCCGACAGCCGTCGAAGAGGCTGATGTCATTGACGTAGTGCCCCTGCACAGTGGCACGGATGCTTGCCAGCAGGGCCTCACCGCTCTCGCCGATGCCAAAGCGCTCGTGAAACCAGAAGCACATGTCGTCGAAGTTGTAGGCCTCCGCCTCGGCCAGCAGCTCGGGGGTCTTGGCGATGCCATGCTCGTCGAAGATGTCCTCCACCAGCGAGTTCCACATAGGCATCGAATCGACGAGGGTGCCGTCGCAGTCGAAGATGGCCCCGGTGATGGCGGCAGATGCGGTGTGGTCGGAAGTGGCCATATGGGCTCCTGACGGAAGGTGTGTGTGCACTAATAGGTAGTCGCGAAAGCAGATTCGATGATAGCAGGCAAACAAGCCCGCTCGCCACGTGACGAGCGGGCCCGCGTTGGGTAAAGTATCCAACGTTGGAACCATGGCGCACCGGTCGGCGCGCCAGCATCACCCGGAGGCATGAACATGGCCCGTTATGACTACAAGTGTCCCAGCTGCGGCAAGCAGTTCGAGGTCGAGCATCCCATGAGCGAGCGCCCCACCATCCTGTGCCCCGACTGCGGGCAGGAGGCCCAGCGCGTCTTCTCGGCGTCGGGCATCCACTTTGAAGGGCACGGCTTCTACAACACCGACCAGCGCAAGTCGGTCGGATCGGTTGGGTCAAAGGAGTAGTTTGCGCCGCTGGCACCGGCTAGGTCACAGGCAATGCACAAGGGGCCGCATCGCAGGATGCGGCCCCTTTTTTCTCTCCGAGCTAGGCGCGCACGAGCCGTGCGCAGAAGTGCCCGTCACCGCCATCGGGCGCGGGTGGTACCAGCAGGTAGCCCTCGGGCGTCTGGCATGCGCCCACTACCTGCGCCAGCCTGGCGGATGCCTGGCAGGCAGGCGCCTGGCTGACGGGCTCTATCGCAAAGCCGTGCCCCGCCTCGCTTGCGAGGAAGGCATCGACCACAGCCTCGTCCTCCTCGCGCAGCACCGAACAAGTCGAGTAGATCAGCGTTCCGCCAGGGGCAACACGCGCGGCAGCCGCAACGAGCAGACGGGCCTGCAGCGACGCGAGAGAGCTCACGTCCGCCGCCGAGAGCGACGAGGCGATCTCGGGATGGCGGCGCAGCGTGCCCGACCCTGAGCACGGCGCGTCCACGAGCACGGTGCCGAAGCGCCGGTCGAGCTCCGCGGGCAGATTCTCGCTGGCAAGCAGGCAGCCGTCCAGCTCCACGCAGGTGACCGTGGCGGCAAGGCCCGCGGCCTCCATGCGCCGGCGCGAGAGGCGCACCTTGTACGGCACCGAATCGACCGCCACGATGTGACTGGGATGCTTAGCATCCACGGCCGTGGCAAGCAGGATGGACTTGGTCCCCCTCCCCTGCCCCACCTCGAGCAGGTCGACGGAGACGGCCGGGGCGGCAATGCGGCAGACGAGCTGGGCGGACTGGTCGGCCACCACCACGTCGGCAGCCGTCACGAGCCCTGTGCGAGCGAGTCCCGCGGGGGCACCCAGCACGAATGAGCCCGGCAAGGCCGCGACGGCATGTGGCTCGAGCTCCTCGCGCTCGAGCAGTTGCTCGAGCCCTGACGCATCGTGACGCAGACCATTGGCGGCGACGCAGACCGGGGCAGCCTCCAACTGCGCCTGCGCCAGACCGCGCACAAGCTCGGCGCCGCGGTCGTCGAGCACGCGGCGCAGCAGCCATGCGGGTAGCGCGCTCGCGAGCGCAAGGTCGGCCGAGTCGGCGCCACCAGCAGCAAGGCGCTCGCGCGCCGCGTCGACCCGCAGCCGCGTCTCGGCGGCAACTTTGCGCAGCACCGCGTTGGCCAATCCGGCTGCGCGCGGCGCGACGGAGCGAACCAGCTCCACGCCCTGGCTGGCGCTGACGGCAGCAGGCGTGTCGAGATAGCAGATCTCGTAGGTGGCAATCTGCAGCGCGTCGCGCACGCGCGGCTCAAGCGAGCCCGGCCTCTTGAGATACGCGTTCACGAGCTCGTCGAGGGTCGTGGTAGCTGCCGTGGCACCCACTGCCAACCGATACGCCAGTGCGCGGTCGGCCGGCGAGAGGGCTTCGAGGGCCGCATCGTCGCGCGCGAGGTCGCGGATGCGCGCATCGCGACGGCGCCTGTCGCCCACAAGGCTCAAGGCCACCCGACGGGCGGGAGAGAGGCGGGCCACGCCTATGCCATCTCCCAGGTGAGACCGTCGCCGCGCAGGCCGGCGGCCCAGGCAGAGGCCTCCATCTCGCGCTTGCCATCCGGCTTAACGCGATCGAGCTCGAGCGAGCCCTCCACGCAGCCCAGCACCACGCGTCCCTTGCGCACCCTGACCTCGCCTGCGGCGAGGCCCTGGTCCGCGAGGTGGGCAGCCAACGCACGGACGCCCTTGCCCGCCACCACCAGGCGCGCGGGAGCGGCATCGAGCGACGCGCGCACCCTGCGCACGTTGCGGGCGGCGGTGTCGGCAGGATCGAGGCGCATCTCGGCCTTGTCGATCTTGGCGGCGTAGGTCACCTGTGCCTCGTCCTGGGCGGTCCATTCGACCGTCCCGTCGGCAAAGGTCGGAATGGCCTCGAGCAGCTCGCGGGCACCAAGCTCTGCCAGCTCGGCCATGACGGTGGCACAATCCTTGTCGCCCACCTCCACCGAGGCCTGGCGGCAGTAGTCGCCAGCGTCGAGCTCGTGGACGACCTGCATGATGCTCACGCCCGCACGCTCGTCGCCCTCCAGCACGGCGCGCTGGATGGGTGCCGCGCCACGCCAGCGGGGCAGCAGCGAGGCGTGCACGTTGACGCAGCCGAGCGGAGCCACCTGCAGCACGGAGTCTGGCAGGATGCAACCGAAGGCGGCCACGGCAATGAGGTCGGGCGCCAGGCCGGTGATGGTCTCAAGGACCTCCGGCGTGATACGGGTCGTCTCGAGTACCTCGATGCCCAGCTCAAGGGCGGCGGCCTTGACGGGCGACGGCACCAGCTTGCGACCACGGCCACGTACTGCGTCGGGGCGTGTCAGCACCAGGAGCACGTCGTGCGCGGCGGCCAACGCGCGCAGCGAGGGAACGGCGAAGTCAGGTGTGCCCATGAAGACGATGCGCATGAGCGCCTCCTTGCTCGGTTTGTCTTGGTTCGTGTGAGTAAGGGCGGTACGCTACTCGGTGTCGCCGGGGCGCGCGCCTGCGGCGACGGCGTCCTGGCACTCGCGCAGCGCGGCGGCACGCTTGAGCGGACGCAGGTGGTCGACCATCGTGACGCCATGCAGGTGGTCGATCTCGTGCTGCAGGCACACGGCCATGAGGTTGTCGCGCGCCTCGTAGCGCATCATCTCGCCGTCGAGGTTGAGCGCGTGCACCACCACGTGACTCGGACGCGCCACGCGCACCGTGATGCCCGGGAACGACAGGCAGCCCTCGGGGAACTCGCGCTCCTCGCCGTCCGCCGTGACGATCTGCGGGTTGATCAGCACGTAGGGGTTGCGCTTCTTGTCGGTGTAGTCGACGTCGATGACCACCATCTGGATGAGCTCGCCCACCTGCGGGGCGGCCAGGCCGCAGCCGTCGGTGGCGTACATGTCCTGCAGCATGCGGTCGGCAAGCGCGCGAATCTCAGGCGTGATCTCCTCGATCGCCGCGCATTCGGTAAAGAGGCGCTCGTCGGGCGCGATGACGATGTCGTCGAACTCGTTGCTCATGGGAATAGCTCCTTGCACTTGTCGTTGTCCTAGGAAATGTTACTACCCATCTGGCGCCGCTGGCTGCGCTGCACAAAAAGCGCCTACGAGACAGGCGCGCGTGGGTGGGACGGTGGTGCCGCGCAGGTCAGATGAGGTCGTGGCAGTCCACGTCGACAGCTACCGAGACGCCGGGACGCCGACCGAGCTCACGTGCGCAGGTCCCCAGCAGGCCTCCCATGTTTGCATTTGCAGGCGCCTTGACCATTAGGTGACGGCGCACACGGTCCTTGGCGCGGGCCTTGAGGCAGTCCGCCGGGCCCAGCACCTCCCAGCCGGGTTGTCCCTGCAGGCGACGGCGCAGGTCCGCGGCCAGGTCATCGAGCGTCATGCGCACCGCACGCTCGTCTCGCCCGCTCGCCACCACATTTGCCAGGCGGGCGAAGGGCGGGTAGTTGGCCTCGCGACGATCCTCCAACTCGGGGGCCAAAAACAGTGAGCGGTCATGCCGCGCGACGGCCTGGATGGCGGGGTGGCCCGCCCAGTAGGTTTGCACGATCACCCTGCCCGCGCGCTCACCGCGCCCCGCACGACCCGCCACCTGCTCGAGCAGGTCGTAGGTGCGCTCCGCGGCACGGAAGTCGGGCAGCTTAAGCGTGGTGTCGGCGTTAATCACCCCCACGAGCGTGACCTCGGGAAAGTCCAGCCCCTTGGCAATCATCTGGGTGCCCACCAGCACGGCGCAGTCGGCGGCGTCAAAGCGCTCGAGCAGCCGCTGGTGCCCGCCCTTGGCGGCCGTGGTGTCGGCATCCATGCGGATGACCTCAGCACGGTCGCCCACGATCATGGCGAGCTCATCCTCCACGCGCTGGGTGCCCACGCCAAAGGCGCCCATGTAGCGGCTCCCACAGTTGGGGCAGCTCGCAGCGACGTCGGGCCAGGCGGCGGTAGGCCACGTGCGCCCGCAGGTGTGGCAGGCCAATTGGTGGGTTCGCTCGTGGTAGGTGAGCGCCGTGGAACAGTGCGGGCACTCGGGCACGCAGCCGCACTCTCGGCACATGAGGAAGGTGGCAAAGCCGCGGCGGTTGAGCAGCAGCACGGCCTTCTCGCGACGCTCGAGCACCTCCTCCAGGGCGCCGCGCAGCTCGCTTGAGAAGATGGAACGGTTGCCCTCCTCGAACTGGCGCGTCATGTCGACGATGCTCACCTTGGGCAACGTGGCGCCGCCGGGTCGCTCGGGCATGCTGACGCGCGTCCAGCGCACGCCACCCCACTCCCCCGCCTCGCAGCGCGAGAGGCTCTCCACCGAGGGCGTGGCGCTGCCCAGCACCAAGGCGCACCGGCGCTCGCGGGCCAGGCGCGCGGCCAGCTCGCGGGCGTGGTAGCGCGGGGCGGATCCCTGTTTGTAGCTACCCTCGTGTTCCTCGTCGATGATGATGAGTCCCACCTCCGAGAGCGGGGCAAACAGCGCCGAGCGGGCACCCACCACCACATGGGCGAGTCCCTGGCGCACCAGCTCCCACTGGTCGTAGCGCTCGCCGGCGGACAGCCGCGAATGCAGCACGGCCACGTCGTCGCCAAAGCGCGAGCGGAAGCGGCCCACGGTCTGGGCAGTGAGCGAGATCTCGGGAACCAGCACAAGGGCACCCTTGCCCTGCTCGCGCGCATGCTCGATGGCTTCGAGGTACACCTCGGTCTTGCCCGAGCCGGTCACGCCGTCGACCAGCACGACGTCGCCTGCACCGGCCTCACGTGCGGCGTCAATGGCGGCGAGCGCCTCCCGCTGCCCCGCCGTGAGTCGCTCGTGACGCGGGGCTTGTGCCGACGAAAGCGAGGTATCGTTGCCCCCGCGCACGCGCCGGCGCGACTCCACCACCACAGCACCGTTGCGCTCGAGGGCCGACACAGCCTGCGAGGCCCCGGGGATGGTGGCCGAGAGCTCGGCCATGCGCACCGGCCCGGCAGCCAAGGCCGCTAGCACCGCACGCTGGCGGCTGGCGTTCTTTCGCGGCTCGAAGGGACGCTCGGCAGGCGCGAGGCGCACCCAGCGCACATCCACCGGGCCGGAGCGCTCGCACACCAGCTGCCAGGGCTCGTCGCCCTCGCGGCGCACCTTGACCAGCTGGCCAGGAGCAAGAAACGGTCGAATCGCCTCACAGGGAGGACAAGCGTACTCGCGGGCCATCCACGAGGCGACGCGCGCAGCCCCCAGGTCGAAGGCAGGTGGTGCCAACACCTGCAGCACGGGATGCACCTTGGAGGGGTCGATGCGCACCACCGGGGCGTCGGTGACGGCCACCACATAACCCACCGACTTGCGGCGCGAGAAGCTGACCAGCACCGTCGTGCCAACCTGAACCTCGTCGGCAAGTTCGTCGGGAATGGCATAGTCGAAGGCCCCGTCAAGGGCACGCGTGGGTATGTCGACGACAACGTGAGCGTAGCGCATGGGGCCTCCCCTCAGTGTGGCGTGGGCAGTGTAACGATTCTACCCAAACGCGCGGGGTGGTGGCGGGAGGCGCGGGCGCGGCGCGTGGGGTCGGGCTAGCGGATGTCCCTGCCCACGAAACGCTCTGCGTTGTGCCAGCACATGGCCTCCAGCTCCGAGGCCGAGAAGCCCAGGGAGGCGAAAGCCTCGAGCTCGGCAGCGGGCTCCCACATGGGGAAGTCGGAGCCAAACAGGATGCGGTCGGTGCCATAGAGGTAGACCAGCTCGCGCGTGCGACGAGGCCCCAGGAAGCGCATCGAACTCGACATGTCGAGGAAGCAGCTCTCGTCCTCGAGGAACTCGAGGGCGTAGTCCTGGATGGACCAGCCGCCAAAGTGGGCGGCATCGACCACCAGATTGGGGAACTCGTGCAGGATGCGCTTTAGGCGGCGCGGATGGGAGTAGTCGTAGCGGTAGTCGCCGCAGTGAATGGTGAGCGGCAGCCCGCGGGCCTCGGCGATCTCGTACACGCGCATGAGGCGCGGGTCGTCCATGTTCACAGCCTGCGTGTCGGGATGCAGCTTGATGCCGCAGAGGCCCATGCCCATGGCGCGCTCGATCTCGGCTGCTGGGTCTTCGTAGTCCTGGTGCATAGCCATGAAGCCCAAGAAGCGATCGTCGTCGGCCACCTGCGCGGCAATGAAGTCGTTGATGGACTCCACCGTGCCCGGACGGACAGCCACTGAGTACACCAGACAGTGCGTGATGGGCGAACCCGCAATGGATGCGTCAAGCTGGGCAACCGAGCCGTCCTGCGCGTCCATGGGGATGTTGTAGAAGCGCCCGATGCTCTGCGTGGCCCGCTCGGAGATCTTGTCGGGGTAGATGTGAACGTGAACGTCGACGACGGGCATGGGGCCTCCCTGGGCTCGGATGTGTTGCCGACACATGTTAGACGAGCCCAACAGCCACGACACAAGAGGAAACACGACCGTGACAGGGCGGAGTGGGACGAGCTGTCCCCCTAGGAACGCCTGCAACCCGGGTTGTTGGTGGTTTGGGACAGACGCCCAGCCCTACTCCTCCTTGGGCCTCCAGAACAGCCACGTGAGCACAAAGCCCACTGCAAAGGCGATGACCACGCCCGCCGCAGCCACCACCATATGGTAGATGCCCTGGTTGGGCAGGTAGTAGGCCGTGTTTGCCCACGCCTCGATCTGCTCGGGCGTGCGCACGTCAATATAGGCCGTGAGTCCCAGCAAGCCAGAGTAACCCATGATGAAACTGCGCGTACCCATAAGGCCGTAGAAGGCGCCCGAAACCGTGCCCCCAATGCAGCTAATCACGAAGGGCAGGCGCAGCGGCAGCGTCACGCCATAGATGGCCGGCTCGGTGGTGCCAAACAGGCCAGTAATGAACGCGGCAATGCCATTCTTCTTGAGATTCTCGTCCTTGGTCTTGAGGATGACCGCCAGCACGCAGGCGATCTGCGCCCAGGTGCAGCCATACTGACCCGGCAACGCATAGTCGTAGAAGTAGGTGCCCATGTTCTGGAGCTTCACCGGCACAAGCGCCCAATGGAAGCCAAAGATGACGAGCACCTGCCAGACGGCACCCAAGACCGCGCTCGCCACCGTAGCGCCGACCACCGGAATGTTCATGAGCAGACCAAAGAAGGCGGCGATGAGGTTCATGATGACCGACGACACCGGACCAATGAACAGGAAGGTGGCCACGCCGCCAACGGTCAGCGTGAACATGGGCACGAGGAAGAGCTTGACCGTTGCCGGGAAATGCTCGTTGGCCCACTTGAACACAAAGGAGCTGAACCACACAGCCACGATGACCGGCACGAAGGTGGAAGTGTAGCCTCCCGAGGAGGCGGGTGTTACTAGCGGAATCCCAAAGAAGGTCGTGCCGTAGGCCATCTCCAGAAGAGTTCCCTTGAAGAGGTAGCGCACGCCCTCCGTCCCCGCAAACGTATCTGCGGCGAGCTGGGTGATACTCGGGTAGCACATGGCCGCGCCAATAGCCGCGCCAATGAGGTCGTTCATCTTGAAGCGACGCGCCGAAGTGATGCCCAGCATGATGGGCAAAAAGCGCCAGAAGCCGTCGGCGATGGCATAGAGGGCCACGTAGGCGCCCGTGCTAGTTATGTGGGCGCCCGTCATCTGCAGTGCAATGAAGTCCCAGAGCGCAAGGAGGCCCTTGATCATGCCCGTAGATGCGATGCAGCCCAGGCAAGGCGCCACAATGGACGAGATGAGGTCAATCAGAATCCCGGAGAGACCCGTTGGGCCCGAACCCGCAGAGGCCTTCTTGGCCGTCTCGTCGAGGGTGTCCTTATCCCAGAGCGACCCGACCTTCTGCACGGCGTCAAAGACGTCGATCACCTCGGGGCCAATGACCACCTGATACTGACCGTTGGCCACAATGACCTGCAGGACGTCGTCCATCGCCGAGAGTTCCTCGGTCTTGGCGTACGACTCGTCATAGAGCTTGAAGCGTAAGCGCGTGACGCAGTGCGTGACGGTGGCGATGTTCTGCGGACCTCCCACGAGATCGACGATCTTGCGAGCAAGCTCAATGTTGTCGTTTTTGGGCATAGTTCGCTCCTTAGCATCCTCCCCACCCACGCGGTGCACCGCGCCGCGCGATTGGCCCTCCCCTGGGGAACGACGTCTTTGCAAGGCAATGCCACGAGGATACCGTCTGACACGTCGCGTGCGGACGAGGCATCCATAAACGATGTGGCTATCGCCCACAGCGGCGGCGACGTGCTACAATCGACCGCGCGAAGTGGGCCAGGCGACCGCGGACCGGTGCGGTCCAGCATTGGACCGTGTCGGGATGAGGAAAGTCCGGGCTCCACAGGGCAGGAGGCAGGTTAACGGCCTGGCGGGGTGACCCGACGGAAAGCGCCGCAGAAAAGAAGACTCCCGCTGCCCGCCTCGGCGGGTGAGAGAAAAGCTGAAACGGTGGTGTAAGAGACCACCAGCGTCGTGGCAACACGGCGGCTTGGCAAGCCCCCTCCGGAGCAAGCGCATGTAGGAGCGCCATGGTGTGGCCCGCACCGCGCTCGGGTAGCGCGCTAGAGCCTGGCGGTGACGCCAGGAGTAGATAAATGGCCGCCCATCGACAGAACCCGGCTTATCGGCCCACTTCGCACCTTCTTGCCGCTTCATATGCCACTTCACCATCGTCCGGTACACTCGCGCTCTCGCGTTTTGCGATGTCGGGCACACATTTGCCCCAAAGTGTGTACCCGACGAGTCAAAAGCCGAGAGGCCATGTGTGCCACTCGCCCGGTAACCCATGACACAGCAACCGCAGCCACGACGGGCCGTCCGAATACGTGTTCGTGGAACGCTTGTACGAGTTTTCAACAAGTTTTATACTCTTGTCGAACATTCGTTCTCGCATCACAATCGTACGGGAGACGCGCCATGGATACGCTCGCCAAGCTCGACATACTTGCCGAGGCAGCCCGCTACGACGTGGCCTGCACCTCGTCGGGCGCCACGCGCGCCCCCAAGGCAGGCAAGCTGGGCGTCGCCTCCCCCGCCGGTTGCTGCCATTCCTTCACGCCCGACGGACGCTGCGTCACCCTGCTCAAGGTGCTCATGTCCAACGCCTGCACCTACGACTGCGCCTACTGCGTCAACCGCCGTCAGGCATCGTGCGCCCGTGCCACCTTTGCCCCGCGCGAGCTCGCCGAGCTCACCGTCGACTTCTACAAGCGCAACTACATCGAGGGGCTGTTCCTGTCGTCGGGGGTCCTCGGCACGCCCGACGCCACCATCGAGCGCATGGTGGAGTGCCTGCGCATCCTGCGCGACGAGCTGCGCTTTAACGGCTACGTACATGCCAAGGTCATTCCCGGCACCTCGCCCGAGCTTGTTGACGCACTGGGCCGCCAGGCCGACCGCCTCTCCGTCAACCTCGAGCTTCCCAGTGCCACCTCACTCGCGCGCCTCTGCCCCGAGAAGAGTAAGCCGCAGGTCATTGCCCCCATGCAACAGATTGCCCGGCTACGTACCGAGGAGGAGCGCACCCTGCTCGAGAGCACCAGGCCCCGTCGTCGCCAGCTGCCGAGTCCGGAGCTCGAGGGGCGGCAGCTTCTGGGCAACGCGTCCCGGCTCACGCTGCGCCCGCACTCGCGCGTCTCCGCAAGACGCCGCACCTTTGCGCCGGCAGGACAGTCCACACAGCTCATCGTGGGGGCCACGCCTGAGGACGACAACCACATCCTCCAGCTATCGCAGGCTCTCTACCAGCGCTTCGACCTCAAGCGCGTGTTCTTCTCGGCCTACATGCCCATGGTGGAGGACGCCGCCCTCCCCTCCCGCGAGACACCCGTGCCCCTGCGCCGCGAGCACCGGCTGTACCAGGCCGACTGGCTCATGCGCTACTACGCCTTCTCGCCCGACGAGCTCGCCACGCCCAGCGAGCCCTGGCTCGACCTCGACGTGGATCCCAAGCTTGCCTGGGCGCTGCGCCACATCGACCGCTTTCCCGTCGAGGTCATGGACGCGTCACTCGAGGAGCTTCTGCGTGTGCCCGGCGTGGGCCCTGTCGGCGCGCGGCGCATCCTCACCGCCAGGCGCCACGGCCCAATCGGCTTCGACGACCTCGCCAGGCTCAAGGTCACCCTCAAACGGGCGCGTCACTTTCTGAGTTGCAACGGCCGGCGCGCCGACGGCTACCCGCTCGATGCCGAGCTCATCCGGGAGAAGGTGATAAGCGATGCCCGCCAAAGCGCCTACAACCGCACCCGTCGCATGGCGGAGGGACAGCTCACCCTCTTCTGACACCCAAGCCTCCGTACCAGCATGCCTTCAGGCCAGCGTCGAGCAGCTCTGCGCCTTCATTCGAGAGGCACGGCCCGCCGTCGTGGCCTGCGAGCCCTCACTCGAGGGGGTGCTCGCGGGAGTGGGCATCACCTACCTCGCACACGCCCGAGCCGGACAGATTCGCCTCGCCAGCTCACGCGACCTCCAGCCGGCGCTCGGCGAGGGCGTAGTCAGCCTGCCCGCACCCTCCGAAGAGGTGGTGGCCTTTGCACGCCGCGTGCTTCTGGGCTTCGCACGCCACGTGCGCCGCGACTGCAGGCGCCGACGCAAGGGGGTCTGCCCTCCAACCTGCACCGTCTCGTGCCTGCAGCGACTCATGCTGGCCTCCGCGTCCGACGACCCCACAATGCCAGAGACCGTGCACCAGTACCTGCGTCTGGGATTTGCCGTAGGTCCACGCGTGCATGACATGATCGCCGATCCACGCGTCGCCGCCTACGACAGCCTAGCCCGCCACGTCTCGGGCGAGTGCGAGCACACCCGCCAGTTTGTGCGCTTCTCCCACATGGCCGACGGCTCGTTTGCCGCCTCATACACGCCAGGAGCCAACACCATCCCGCTCACGGCCGATCACTTTGCCCAACGCATGCTCACCGAGCGCTTCGTACTGGTAGACCCCCGTCATCGGGTGGCAGCCTTCCACGAGGCCGGCGAGCGCGCCTGCCAGCTGGTGACCCTCGACGCGCCGCTCGCCCGCAACCTCGCGGAACGCCACGACCTGGCCGACGACGAGCACTACGTGCGCGCCATGTGGCAGCGCTTCTATCAGGGCACCTCGCTCCCCGGGCGCGACCGCGCGCAGCGAGGCTACGACCTGCGCACCAAGTGGATGCCCCAGCGCCTGTGGGCGGGCCTCACCGAGCTTGGCCCCGAACGCGCATCCATGACCACGCCCGCACGCTACGCCGGCGAGCATGACCTCCCCGCTACGCCATAGAAAAGGCGGCCCCTCGCATGAGGGGCCGCCGAGCATCTGAGCTATGCGTGCGATGCGCTAGTCGAGGTCACCGAAGTCGTCGAAGTCGTCGAGCGCGGGCTTGGCCTGCGTGGGCTGCGACGCGGGGGCGTAGACGGTGGCGTTGGGCGCCGGCTGCGGCGCGGGAGCGCTGTACGAGGAGCCCGAGGGGGTGCTGAGCGTCTGCTCGGGGAAGACGGCGTCGGCGTCGTCCATGAAGTGCTGCAGGAGCTTCTTGTACTCGGAACGGAAGTCCTCGCGGGACTGCTTGAGGCGGTCGATCTCGTCGAGCTCGTTCTGCTTCTCGGCCAGGGCCTGGCGAATGACCTCGCGAGCCTTGCGGTCGGCCTCGTTGCGGATGTTCTCGGCGTTGTTGCGGGCGTCCTCAACCAGCTGGTCGGCGCTCTGCTGGGCAATGATCAGCACGCGAGAGATCTGGCTCTCGGATGCCGAGACGGACGACTGCACGGGTGCGGGCGCTTGGACGACGGGCGCGGGCGTAGCAGCAGCCTGCTCCTTGAGCTGGGCGATCTGGGCCTGGGAGGCGGCAACCTGCTGCTCGGAGGCGGTCAGGCGATCCTTGAGGTCCTTGATCTTCTTGAGCATCGCGTCGACCTCAGCGGAAAGCTGGTCGAGGAACTCGTCGACTTCCTCGGTGTCATAGCCGTGCTTCTTGGCCTCAGAGAATGTCTTCTGCTCGATGTCTGCCGGAGTAATAGCCATTGTTCTTGCTCCCTTTCAACTATGAGTTGGCCGCGTCCGCTTTGGTGATACGTGCCAACAAGTATACCCACTTACCTACAGTCCGATAACCACACGTTTTACGAGATCGAGAACGAGTATCGCAATCATCGGCGAGAAGTCGACGGCGATGCCGCCGGCACCCATGCCTGGGATCAGGCGCCTGAAGATGTCGACGAACGGGTCGACGATGCTGCGCAGCGCCTCGTAGATGTCCTGCACGATGCCGGAGAGCGGGAACCACGACAGGATGCACTCCGCGAGAATGAGGATCTCGTAGAAGTCGATGAGCCGATAGAGCACGTATCCGAGCCTCATGGTACTCACGCCCCCGCCAGCTCGCGCGTACGGGCGAGCGCCGCGTCGATGGCGTCGGCGCACGCATAGAACAGGTCGCCCTCCATGGCCTCGAGCGCCACGGCCGTGGTGCCGCCGGGCGAGGTGACCTTCTCCATGTACGCGCGCGGATGCTCACCGGAGTCGAGCAGCTGCTGGGCCACGCCGCGCATGGTGGCGAGCACCATCTCGCGGCAGGCGGCGGCAGGCAGGCCTGCACGCACGCCCGTGCGCACCAGGTCGTCAACGAACAGCGCAAAGAACGCCGGTCCGCACCCCGTGACCGCACCTGCCACGTCGAGCTGGGCCTCTGTCATCACCTGAGCGGATCCCAGCGCGGCAAAGAGCTCACGCACGAGACGGGCCTCCTCTGCGGTGGCGTAGGATCCGGGGCAGACCGCCGTGGCGCCAGAGAGCACCTGCAGCGGCAGGTTGGGCATCACGCGCACCACGTGGGCACTGGGAAGCAGCTCCTCAAGCGTGGCAAGCGTGACGCCAGCAGCGATGGAGACCACCAGGCGCCCGGCGAGCTGTGCGGACAGCGGTGCCACCACGACGGGCAGCACCTGCGGCTTGACCGCCAGCACCACCACGTCGGCATCCTGCGCCACCAGCTCGTCAGCGCTCGTGAGGCAGGTCATGCCCTGCGCGCCAAACGGAACCAGCGCCTCCTCGCGGAGGTCGCAGACGCTCACACGCGTGGCGTCGATCATCCCCGCCGACACGAGGCCGGAGGCGATGGCGCCGCCCATGGAGCCTGCGCCCAGGACGCTGACCGCAATGTCGAGGCGTGCCATCGCGCTACCTCGTGATGGTGCCGTCGGCGACCAGGCGGTCGATGTCGGCCTGAGTCAGGCTGATGCCGGCCGGCAGCACCGCGAAGGCGCGGTCGCCGAGCTCCTCCACGGAGCCGTTGACGCCGAACGACAGGCCAAAGCAGAAGTCGAGGATGCGCTTGGCGACCTCGATATCGGTCTGCTTGAAGACCAGCACGACCGGCTGGTTGGTGCGCACGCGGCGTACCACGGCCTGCACGTCGTCGTAGGCGACGGGACGCAGCACGTAGGGCGGCAGCTGGCCGGAGGAGACGCGCGGAGCCATCGGCTCGTCGGGATCGGCGTAGCGGTCGTAATCGTAGGAGCGACGCTCGGGCTCGTAGGTGGCCACGGGAGTCTCGTTCAGGGGACGGCCGGAGCGGGTGTAGACCGACACGCTGTCGGCCTCGGGACGACGGGTGTTGCCCAGGATGCCCGAGCCCGTGTCCTCCTCTTCGTCCTCGTAGTCGTCCTCGTAGTCGTCGTCGTAGTAGTCGTCGTCGTTGCCGAGGAACCTGTCCTTCAGATTGTCGAGGAAGCCCATGATATGTGCCTTTCTCTCGGATGCCCCACGGGGCACGATTGAAACCGTCCTAAACGTCGAGCGGGTAGGCCGGATCGAACACGATCCTGCCCAGCCTCACGAGGGTCGAACCCTCCTCGACGGCAATGCCAAAGTCGTCGCTCATGCCGCAGGAGAGCACGTCGAGCGGCAGACCGGAGTCCGCGCGCAGCGTGTCGCGCAGCTCGCGCAGGCCACTGAAGGCGGCCCGTGCGGCACCTGGGTCGTGCGCCGGCGCCATAGTCATGACGCCCTGCAAGTCGAGGCCGTCGAGCCCCAGGACGGGCTCAAGCGCCTCGCGCGCCTGCTGGGGAGAGAAGCCCGACTTGGACGCCTCCCCGCTCACGTTGACCTCCAGAAGCACGCGCGCCACGGCGTTGCGGGCGACAGCGCGCTTGGAGATGGCCTCGGCGAGGTGCATGGACGACACCGAGTGGATCAGGTGCGCCGTGCCGATGACCTGGTTGATCTTGTTGGTCTGCAGATTGCCGATCATGTCGAGGCGCGCGTCGGACATCTGGGGGATGGCCGCGATGCCCTCGGCCTTGCGCCGCAGCTCCTGCGGGCGGTTCTCGCCAAAGGTGCGGTAGCCGGCGCGCCAGGCGCTGGCCACCTCCTCGACGCCCACCGTCTTGGAGACCGCAAGCACGCAGACCTCGGACGCGCTGCGACCGGCCGTGCGGGCGGCCTCGCCCAGGCGCTCGAGGATCTTGGCGCGACGCTGCGTCATGAACGCATCGTAGGTGGCGAGCTCCTCGCTAGTCACGCACGTTCACCTCCTCGAGGCCTCCCTCGTGCAGCACGGCGATCGCGCCATGGCGCCCGCACGTGCCACCCTCGGCGCGGTACGAGTAGAACCGACGCGTGGTAGAGGCAGTTGAGGGGCAGTCGTCCAGAATGGCGTCGTCGCGCATGCCAGCCTCCACAAGGGCGGCGCGCACGGCGGCACCGAGGTCGAGGTGGGTCGCGTCGGGCGTCACGGCCTCGCCGAACTCGTCGGCAAAGCGGCGTGCCAGCTCGGCAGACACCTCGTAGTCGGCGCCGGAGATGTGCGGGCCCACGTAGGCCAGCACGTCACTGGCGCTGCAGCCGCTGGCCTCGACCAGCGCGCGCAGGGCCTTGGGGGCGATGCGCTCATAGGTGCCGCGCCAGCCCGAGTGCACCACGGCAAAGGCGCCGTGGGCAACCAGCACCACCGGCACGCAGTCGGCGAAGCACAGCAGCACGGGCACGTCGGCCACGGTGCAGACGATGGCGTCTACGCCCTCGCGCGCCGCGTGACGAGCCTCCTCCACGGCCTGCTTGGTGCCCGACGTGATGCAGAGCACCTCGCTGCCATGGACCTGCCTTGGGTTGACCAGCCGCTCCCCCAGCTCGCCGATGCCCAGCGCCTCCAGAAGACGCTGGCGGTTGGCCACGACGGTGCGCTCGTCGTCACCGCACGCGTCCCCCAGGTTGAGGGATGCGTAGGGCGGCAGCGAGTAGCCTCCGTCGCGCTCGGTGAACGCGAGCGTGACCCCGCCCGGGCGACGAAGGTCGCCCAGCAGGGTCACGTCCTGAGAGGCGTAGCGGGTGAGATGCGGCGTGAGCGTCATTAGAGGCGGCTGCGCTTCAGGAAGTCGGGGATGTCGAAGCCCGAGGAGGCGGGCTGGGCGCCACCGCGCTGGGAACCAGCGGACGGACGGGCGCTCTGACGCGGCTCGGGAGCGGAGAAGGACATGGACGACTGGGTGCCGCCCTCGTTGAAGCCGGTGGCGATGACGGTGACGCGCACCTGGTCGCCCAGAGACTCGTCAACGACGGTACCAAAGATGATGGTGGCGTCGGGGTCGACGTTCTTGGCTACGAGGTCAGCAGCGTCGTTGATCTCCTGGATGCCCAGGTCCTTGTTGCCGGCGACCGACAGCAGGACGCGGGTGGCGCCTTCGCAGCCCGTCTCGAGCAGCGGGCTGGAGATGGCCTGCTCGGCGGCATCGGCGGCGCGGTTGTCGCCAGCGGCGGTGCCGATGCCCATCATGGCCGAGCCAGAGCCGCGCATGATGGTGCAGACGTCTGCGAAGTCGAGGTTGATCAGGCCGGGCACGGTGATGAGGTCCGTGATGCCCTGGGTGCCCTGGCACAGGACGTCATCGGCCATGCGGAAGGCCTCGAGCATGGTGGTCTTCTTCTCGGAGAGATCGAGCAGGCGATCGTTGGGGATCACAATGAGCGTGTCGACGTTCTCCTGCAGCTTCTCGATGCCGCCCTGCGCGGACTGGGCGCGCTTGCGGCCCTCGAAGGTGAACGGCTTGGTGACGACGCCCACGGTCAGAGCGCCCACGTCGTTCTTGGAAATGTCGGCAACCACGGGAGCCGCACCGGTGCCGGTGCCGCCACCCTCGCCAGCGGTGATGAAGACCATGTCGGCGCCGGCCAGCGCACGCTTGATCTCGTCGCGGCTGTCCTCGGCAGCCTCTGCGCCCACCTCGGGGTTGGCGCCTGCACCCAGGCCCTTGGTGATGTCGGTGCCGATGTGCACCTTGATGTCGGCGTCAGAGATGGCGAGCGCCTGGGCATCGGTGTTGACGGCCACGAACTCGACGCCGCGGATGCCCTCCTCGATCATGCGATTGACGGCGTTGGTGCCGCCGCCGCCAACACCGACGACCTTGATGACTGCGAGGTAGTTGCTGGCGATGTCGTTGTCGTTCATGTCTCCTCCTTGTGGGGACTGTGGTCCGGCGGCCTCGCCGCCTCTCCTGTTGCGGTCGTAGTGCTTTTGAGACCACCCCGCCGCGAGGACGGTCTCGGTCGTACCCGGTGCAAACTGACGTGTAGGGGCGTGAGGGTGGTGCGTTTCCCGATGCGTGCTGCTACGTCCGTTGCGTGCCCCTCGGCGAACTAGGTAAAACCCTAAACCTCAGGTTAACCCCTATGTCTGCTTCAAAGCGCGTTATCTTTACACAAGGATTCGCGTCGCGTCAACAAAAATGTGGTGAATGTGAATTGCGCAGGTAGATGGGTGTTTTTAAGCGAATTGCAACTTTCGAGTTCAACTTGAGGTCAATACCTCAAACACCCGTCTCTTCCGCCCTACCTGGGACCAAAACCCTCAAGCCTCAAGCCTCTAGTCGAGACTTTGCGGCAGCTGCGGGCCACCTCAGTCGAGTCCGTAGTATTGCTCGTACGTGTAGTAGTAGCCGTCCTCGCCCAGAATCAGGTCAGAGGTATCGCCCACCTGCGAGCCGTCGGCCATCTGTCCCGTGCCATCCTCCTGCTGCGCGTTATCGGTAGTCTGGCCGTCGCCGGAGGGGGTCTGCCCCGCCGCAGCATCCGTCTGCCCGTCGGTCGGCTGCTGAGTCGCCGCAGCGTCGGTCTCATCCGCAAGTTCATCGACGGTCACGCCCGAACCGCCCGTCACCGACTCGACCCCCAGCTTGCGGTACGACGGCTGCGAGGGCACGCGTACGTTGATGTAGGTAATCTGGTTGGGATGCTTGGCCAGAAGCTCGGTGATCACAGCCTCTTTGATGTCGATGTCGGTAGGGGCGCCGAGAGAGATCTCGACCCCGTTCTCCAGCGTGCAAGCGATGCTCTCCACGCTGGCAGCCGAGAACTTGATGATCTGTGCGCCAAACTCCTCGGAGAACTGCTCGCGGTAGGCTGCCACAGCCACCAGCACCTCATCGGAGGCGGTCTCGCCAGCCGATGGGCTCATGGAGGTGGGTACGTCGGTTATCAGCAGCGAACCCATGTCGCGCGCCAGGGCCAGGGCCACATCATCGGCCGACTGTCCGTCCTTGACCGTCAGGTTGATGGGTTCGATCCATATGCTGTCGTTGCCCAGGCACCAGCAGACTGAGCCGGTGCTCATCTTGACCACGCAGTCCACCACGCGCTCCTCGATCACGATCTTGAGGCGGTCTGGAAACTCGCGTACAAAGGTGACCGATCCCACCCAGGGATTGCGTTTGAGGTTCTCGGTGATGACCCCCTCGTCGATGTTGAGCAGCGTGGTGCCCTCCTCGACGTTGGCCAGCTTGGCGATGTTCTCGGCCGTCAGATGCTCGGTGTCCTCGGCATCGATGCTCGTGATGGTAAAGGCGGGCGTGCTGGACAGCACGATGAAGCCCACCAGCGCGACTACCAGCAGCGCAGCGATGAGCACCAGCGTGATGATGACCACCCGCATGGGGCGACCATCGCGCGAGGGGCGCGCGTCGCGCTCATACGAGAGCCGCTCGCTCCCCCGTGCCTGCCGGGTATCGTCGTCGCTGCGTCTGAACGCCATCGCAAAGCCCCTAGCCCTCGAAGCCCAGGAACTTGACCTCGGGCGTCAGGTCCACACCGTAGCGGCCCTTGACGGCGTCGTGCATGGCATCAATGAGGCCCACCACATCGGACGCCGTGGCGCCTCCCTCGTTGACCACAAAGTTGGCATGACGCTCCGACACGCAGGCGCCGCCAACCCGCATCCCCTTGACGCCGCAGGAGTCCAGCAGGGCACCCACGGAGCGGTCGCCGGGGTTCTTGAACACCGAGCCACAGCAGGGCTTTCCTATGGGCTGCGTAGCCCTCCTACGGGCCATGCGGCGGTTCATCTCGGCTGCGACAGCCTGCTTGGTGGAGGGCGTCAGCTCGAAGGTCGCCTCGAGGATGATCTCGTCGGCGGGAATGGAGCACCAGCGATACCCCCACTCCACCTCTGAACCCAGATGGCGCCTCATGCCAACGCCCGGCTTGAAGGTGACAACGTCGCGCACCACGCGTCCGATCCACTGGTGACGGCTGCCCGCGTCCATCGACACGGCGCCGCCCACGGTGCCAGGGATTCCCGCGCAGCTCTCGAGGCCCGAGAGCTCGCGGCTCAGCGACTCGTTGACCAGCTTGGGCAGCAGCACCGCGGCGCCTGAGGTGAGCATGCAGCCGTCGACGCTGATGCGCGAGAACTCGCGCCCCAGCCTGATCACGCAGCCACGATAGCCCGCATCGGCCGCGAGCACGTTGGAGCCGCGCCCCAACACGACCCAGGGCACGCCCTGCTCGGTCAGCACGCGTACGGTGCGCACGAGGCCTGCATAGGTGTCCGCCGTGACCACGAGGTCGGCGGGCCCACCTATGCGATAGGTGGTGCACTGTGCGAGCATCAGGTCTTCGGCGACCTCGACCCCCTCCGTTGCGGCGAGGGTGCGCGCCGCGTTGAGCACGCTCACGCCTGGACGTCCTCGCCCATGCGCTCGCGCAGGGCGGCGATGAAGTCGGGACCGATGGAGGTGACGTCACCTGCGCCTTGGGTCATGACTAGGTCGCCCGCACGGCAGTTGTCGCACAGCCAGTTGATGACATCCTTGCGACGGTCGATGGAGATCACGTCGACCGAGCCCAGACGCGCCATGCGTGAGGCCAGCACGCGCCCCGAGATGCCCGGGATGGGCATCTCGCCTGCAGAGAAGACGTCCATGACCACGACCTTGTCGGCCTGGTCGAACGCACGGGCAAAGTCGTCGAGCAGCGCCTCGGTGCGCGAGTAGCGATGCGGCTGGAACACGGTGACGATGCGCTCGAAGTCGAGCTCGGAGGCAGCCTGCAGGGTGGCCTTGATCTCGGTGGGGTGATGGCCGTAGTCGTCCACCACGGTGATGCCAGCTACATCGCCCACGTGCGTGAAACGGCGGTGTGCGCCTTGAAAGGCAGAGAGGGCACGGGCGGCCTTGGCCACGTCGCAGCCCAGCACGTCGGCTACGGCGATGGCCGACGTGGCGTTAGACAGGTTGTGGACGCCCGGGTTGGCCATCAGCGAGACCTCGACCTGCGCCCCGGCAGGCGTCTTGACGGTGCAGCGGTTCTCGAGACGATGGGTGGCCTCCGCGGGCACGCAGACGTAGTCGTTACCCTCGTCAAAGCCATAGGTGAACACGCGACGCCCCGTGGAGCGGGCGAGCTCGGCGTAATGGGGCACGTCGCCGTTGATGATGACGGTGCCCTCGTCTCCCACGAGGTCCATGAACTGGCAGAAGGTGCGCTCGATGTTCTCGAGGGTGCCGTAATGGTCGAGGTGGTCGGCCTCGATGTTGGTGACTACCACCACGTCGGGGTCGAGGAAGAGGAACGAGCCATCGGACTCGTCGGCTTCACACACGAAGTAGCCCCCACGCCCATCGCGGCCGTTGGTGTGGTACTCCTCCACCACGCCGCCGATGAGGAACGCCGGGTCCATGCCCAGATGGTCGAGCATCGACGCCACCATCGAGGAGGTCGTGGTCTTGCCATGAGTGCCCGCAACGGCCACCTCCACGGCACCCACGCCCAGATAGGCCAGCATCTTGGCGCGCGGCCAAATGGGAATGCCCAGCTCGCGAGCACGTACGACCTCGGGATTGGTCTCGGGGATGGCCGACGAGATGACCACCACCTCGGGCGTCTCGGCATCGATAGTGGCCGCATCGTGACCGATGTGCACCGCGATGCCAGCTGCCTCCAAATCGCGCACGTAGCGCGACGACTTGAGGTCCGAGCCGCTCACGCGGCAGCCACGCTGGTGCAGCACGAGTGCGATACCGCTCATGCCCGCTCCGCCGATGCCTATGAAATGCGCGCTCCCGATGGGCTGCGTCTGGGTGGTCTGTGTCATTTGTTCAACCTTCCTCTGCCGTCCGTCATGCGACGGGCGCCCCTTACTCTACCCGATATTGGGCGCCTGCGAGAGCTGTCGGGGCCAAGGCCATGCGTCGTGCACGGCTCCCCCACACACCCGCAAGCGCGCCTACCGGTCCTGCGCGACGAGCTCCACCTGGTCGGCGAGGGCGCCTGCCGCCTGGTTGCCTGCCAGCTCGCGTGCCTTGGCGCGCATGTCGTCGCGACGCGACGCGTCGTCCACGAGCTCCAGCAGCGTCTGACCAAAGGCCGGCGAGTCGATCTGGTCGTCGGCGACCATCACGGCGGCACCGACGTCCACCAGGTAGCGCGCATTGGTGGTCTGGTGGTCGGCTGTGGCAAACGGGTACGGCACCAGCATGCTCGGCACCGCCAGTGCCGCGATCTCGGCGATCGACGATGCGCCGGCGCGCGAGAGCACCAGGTCGGCCGCAGCGAGGGCCTCGCCCATATTGTCGATGTAGGGACGAACCTGCCAGCGCGTGACCTCGCCCTCGCCCAGCGCCAGCTGTGCGGTGACCTCGTCAAAGAGCTCGCGGCCCGTGGAATGGATTACGCACACGTCCTTGCGCGCCAGGAGCTCGTCCTTGAGGGCCACCATGCCCTCGTTGAGGTGACGTGCGCCGAGGCTGCCGCCAAAGACCAGCAGCATCGTCTGGCCCTCGGCAACGCCAAAGGCCGCACGTCCCGCCTCGCGGCTTGCGTCGATGACGCTGCGACGCACGGGGTTGCCCGTGACCACGATGCGCGACTGGTCGGCCACGCGGTCGCGGAAGGCCTCAATCGCCACGGGGAGCGAGACGCAGACCCGAGCCGCCTTGCCGGCTGAGGTCTTGTTGGCAAGGCCGGGCACCGAGTTCTGCTCATGCAGCACGTAAGGCACGCCATGCTTGGCACACCAGCGCATGAGCGGCAGCTCGATGTAGGCGCCAAAGCCCACGGCCACGTCGGGGGTGCCTACCTCGGCAAAGTGGCGCGTCAGGTGACGCTCGGCCTTGCGCATGCGCCACAGGGCGCTAAGCAGCGTCCAGGGCTTGGAGCGGTCGAAGCCTGTCACGTCGAGCGAGGTGAGACCAAAGCCCGCCTGTGGCACGAGCGTGCCCTCCAGGCGCCTGCTCTGCCCAAAGAACGCAACCTCGTGCCCACGCGTGCGGAGCTCCTCCGCCAGCGCGAGTGCCGGGTTGATGTGTCCTGCCGTACCACCTGCGGCGATGGCAACCGAGAGCGTCTTGCCCACGGCGCTCACCCCCTTCCGCCGCGACCCGTGTCGCGGCCCCTGAGCCTATCGCTTGCACTGGGCCCGAGGTTGATGCGCCTCGAGCCGTTAGCGTTGGTCGTCACCCTGCCAGAGCCGTATGCCATCGAGAAGTCGCGCTCGGAGCGCAGGTCATCGGGAGTCGTGCGACCCCCTCCCTCGATGACGCGGAAGCCCCGCGGAGAGGAGCCCTCCACCACAGAGAAGCCCTCGCGCGAGCTGGACAGGGCGTTGAGCGACGCGCGCGACACCGAGATCACCAGCCCCACCAGGACCAGCGTCGAGATGATCGACGAGCCGCCATACGAGATAAACGGAATGGGCTTGCCCGAAAGCGGGATCAAGCACAGAACGCCCGCCGTGTTGACGAGCATCTGCACGCCCAGCGTGATGACGCTGCCAGACGCGATGAGACGCCCGGAGAGGTCCGGTGCCTTGCGAGCAATCCGAAGCCCCAGGTATACCAGCGTGACAAAGGCCAGCAGCATGCCGATGGTGCCTACCAGGCCCCACTCCTCGCCGATCACGGCATAGATGAAGTCGTTGTGCGCCATGGGCAGGTAGCTGTACTTCTGGCGGCTGTTACCCAGCCCCACGCCCGTCAGGCCGCCCGAGCCAAAGGCCAGAAGACCCTGGATGAGCTGGTAGCCACTGTCGTAGGGGTCCTTCCAGGGGTCCCACGCCATCTGAATGCGCGCGAGGGAGTAGCTGTCGAAGACGGCAAGAAAGCCGATCACGCCCAGGCCACAGGCCACGCCAATGAGCACCAGCTTGAGCGGCATGCCAGCGATGAAGAACAGCGTCATGACCATGATGCAGATGATGAGCGTGGTGCCCTTGTCGGGCTGGCGCAGGATGAGCACGAGCGGCAGGAGCACCAGTCCGCCTATGAACATCCACTGCTCGCGCAGGTCCTCGATACCGTAGGCCCACCGCTCGATGATGCTCGCCGAGGCCAGAAGCACGCTCGCCTTGGCAAACTCCGAGGGTTGCAGGTGGATAGGCCCCACAGCCAGCCAGCGCGTGGCGCCATAGGCGTCGGCTCCCGCCAACGGCGTGAGCACGAGCACCAGCATGGCGATCACCACGGCCCCGATGACAGGCATCAACGTCGCGCTCCACAGGTGATAGTCAAAGAGCGCGATGATGACCGCCACCACAAGCCCCATGACCATGAACAACAGCTGGCGCTTGACGTAGAAGGCAGGGTCGTGGCCGGTGTCGGCAGACGTCAGGGCTTCGATGGACGACGCCGAGAAGATCATGAGCAGACCAAAGGCGGTGAGCAGGAAGGCCAGCAGAACGAACAGCGCCTGCTCGATCCTCAACTCGCTCGCCAGCGAGGCCGCTCCCCTGTCGGTCGCACGACTCATCGCGCGGCCTCCGCCGCGGCGATGCGCTCAGCCACCAGCGCCTTGAACACGCGTCCGCGCTCATCGAAGCCCGAGAACTCGTCGAAGGAGGCGCAGGCCGGCGAGAGCAGCACTGTGTTGCCCGCCACGGCGACACCGCAGGCCGCCTCGAGCGCCTCGGCCATGTGCGGGGCACGCAGCACCTGCACGTCATCGACGCCCTCGAACGCCTGGGCGATGCGGTCGCCCGCAGCGCCATAGCAGACCACAGCATGCGCCGCACGGCGTGCGGCCTCCACCACGCCCGAGAGGTCGGTGCCCTTGTCGGTGCCGCCCAGAAGCAGCACCACGCTCTTGGGCGCAAAGGCGCCGAGCGCCTTCTCGACCGCGTCGGTGTTGGTCGCCTTGGAGTCGTTGACAAAGCTCACGCCGTCCAACTCGCCGCAAGGCTCGATGCGGTGCTCGAGCGGCGAGAAGGCGGCAAGGCCCGCACGCACGCCCTCCACCGAAGCGCCGGCATGAAGGGCCAGCGCAGCCGCGGCAAGCGCGTTCTGCACGTTGTGGTCGCCGCGGATGTTGAGCTCGTCGGCGGCGATGAGGTCGTGCTCCACGCCGTCGAAGCGCACCACCAGGCGTCCGTCGCGCCTGAAGGCCGCGCAGGGAGTGCCGGGGTCGCCATCCACGTGCAGGTGCGCCACGCGCAGCCCACGGGCCTCGAGGCGCTCGATGGCTGCGCGGCACCACTCGTCCTCGTCGGAGACCACGGCGAGGTCGTCCTCGTCGAGGTTGGCAAAGGCGCGCTCCTTGGCCAGCGCGTAGTTCTCGAGGCTCCCGTGCCACGAGATGTGGTCGGGGGTCACATTGAGCAGGGCCGCCGCATGCGGATGCAGGTGAACGGTGCCTGCCAGCTGGAAGCTGGAGAGCTCGGCCACAAACCATTGTCCCTCGGGGCGCCCAGCGACCTCACCAGTGGCCATGCGGCCGATGTTGCCCACCGCAAGGGCATCCTCGCCCGCTGCGCGCAGCAGCTCGGTGGTCAGCGTCGTGGTGGTGGTCTTGCCGTTGGTGCCCGTGATGGCCAGCCAGCGGCTGGGGCTCTCGCGCCACGCCAGCTCGGGCTCGCCGATGAACTCGGTCGCGCAGGCGCGCGCGGCCTCGGCAAAGGCCGAGTGCTCGGGGATGCCCGGCGAGGCGACCACCAGGTCGTAGCAGCCCTCGACCTGCTCGGTACCCGTGACCACACGCACGCCTAGCTCCTCGAGCGCACGGGTGGCCGGCCCTTCCTTGGAGCTGGCGCCGCCGTAGAGCGTCACCGAGCTCACGCGCGAGCCCAAAAGGCCCGCCAGGTAGGCCGCTACGCCCTCGCCCGTCTTGCCCAGGCCCAGCACGCACACGTCACCGAGCGGAGCCCCCTGGCCCTGCCAGGCACCAACGTTGCCGTCTGCCATGATTGTGCCCCCTAACCCAGCTTGAAGTACAGGGCGAAGCCCAGCACGGCAAAGGCCGCGGCCACGATCCAGAACCGCAGCACGACCTTGTCCTCGTCCCAGCCGAGCTTCTCGAAGTGATGATGTATGGGCGCCATGAGGAACACGCGCTTGTGCGTGAGCTTGAAGCTGGCCACCTGAATGATGACCGACAGCGCCTCGATGATGAACAGGCCACCCATGATCAGCGAGGTGACCTCGGTCTTGGTGAGCACGGCCAGGGCGGCAAAGGCAGCGCCCAGAGACAGCGAGCCCGTATCGCCCATGAAGATGGACGCCGGGTGCCCGTTGAACCAGAGGAATCCCACGCAGGCGCCGGCGATGGACGCCGCAAAGATAGACAGGTTCACCTCGTCATAGCGGAAGGCCACCATCGACATGGCCATCATCACGCCAAAGCTACAGCCACCGGCCAGGCCGTCGAGGCCGTCGGTGAGGTTGACCGCGTTGGAGAGGCCCGCCATGAGCAGGAAGACAAAGAACACGTACAGCCACGGGATCGATATCGTGGTGCCGCCCACGGCCAGGCTGGTGGTGAGAATGCCAAGGTCGATCATGAAACCGCCCGGGAAGCGGATGGCCGGCGACACGCCGCACATGTTGATGGCGGCCAGGCAGAAGGCCACCGAGATGAGCACCAGACCAGCCATCTTCTGCGATGGAGTGAGACCCAGCGAGCGCTTGTGAGCCACCGACTCGATGTCGTCGAGCAGGCCCAGCGATCCGGTGGCGAGCGTGGCCGCCACGGCCAGCTTGAGGTCAGCGGTCCAACGCGCCTGAATCATGCAGGTGACGATGACCGCGGCCAGCATGACCACGCCGCCCATGGTGGGCGTGCCCTGCTTGATGAGGTGCTGCTGGGGGCCGTCGGCCCTGATCTGCTGGCCCACCCCCTCGTGACGCATCATCTTGATGAACAGCGGCATGATGACCATGGTGATGAGCGCCGCGATGGCCGCAGCCAGAAACACCTGGTAGGTCGGATAGCGAGGATTGCCGAACATCAGGCAAGCACCCCCTTGGCAAAGACGTCCAGTCCTACGGCGCGCGATCCCTTGGCCAGCACGAGGTCGCCCTCGCCCAGCACCGGACCCATGACCTCGAGCGCGCGCTGTGCGGTGGGCAGCACCTCGAGGCGGTCCTCCGAGAAGCCCATGGTACGGGCAGCCTCGGCCATCTCGCGGGCGTTTTCGCCGCCCACGAACACCAGCAAATCGAGCGGCTTGGCAGCCGCGTAGGCGCCCATGTAGCCGTGCAGGCGGCGCGCCTCGGCACCCAGCTCGCCTACCTCGCCCAGCACGGCCACGCGCCTGCCCTCGCAGGCCATGGAGCACAGCACGTCGAGAGCGGCAGCCACCGAGCTGGGGCTGGCATTGTACGAGTCGTCAATGACGCGCGGGCGTCCGGGAGCGGCGAGTACCTCCATGCGCATGCGCGTCTGGGGCATGTGCGCCACGGCATCGGCGGCCTGCGCGCGGTCCACGCCCAGACGGTCGGCGATGGCCATGGCAATGAGGAAGTCGCTCACCACGTGGCGGCCGGGGGCGTCGAGCGTCACCGCCTGGCGCCAGCCGTCGGCAAAGCACAAATCGAAGGTCGGGCGCCCCTCGCCATCGAGGACGAGGCCCTCGGCACGCACGGCACTCGTGTCGGCCATGCCCGTGCGCACCACCTCAACGCCCGCAGGCGCGCAGAAGCGCTCCTCGATGAAGGTGCCAAAGTCGTTGTCGTCGGTGAGCACCAGGCACGGGCGCACCGGGCCTGCGGCCTCGGCGGTGGCGGTCATGCCCTCCACGATCTCGGCCTTGGCGCAGGCTATGGCCTCGCGCGAGCCCAAAAAGCCGATGTGGCTCGTGCCCACGTTGGTGACCAGCGCCACCGTGGGACGCGCCACGTGCGTGAGGCGCGAGAGCTCGCCCTTGTGGTTCATGCCCATCTCGGCCACCACCACCTCGTCGGAGGGCGAGGCGGCCAGCAGCGTAAGGGGCAGGCCAATGAGGTTGTTGAAGTTGCCCTTGGTGGCGTGCGTGGCGTAGCGCGTGGCCAAGGCGCAGGCGAGCATGTCCTTGGTGGTGGTCTTGCCCACCGATCCCGTCACGCCCACCACGATCCAGTGGTCGTTGCGCTCGCGCCAGAGGGCCGCCAGACGCAGCAGGAACTCGGTGGCGGAGGGGTCGGTGTCGTCGGGCGTGGCCTCGACGACCTCTTCGGCACGCAGCAGCGCGCAACCTGCGGCCTCGGCCGCCGCGAGCACCTCGGCAGGTGCGTCCTCGGTGAGCACCACCGCGCCGGCACCGGCCTCGATGGCCTGAGGTGCAAAGCGGTTGCCGTTGACGCGCTCGCCGGTAAAGCACACGAACACAGCACCGGGCTCCACCGCGCGGGAGTCGGTGGTGACGCCATGCACCTGCGCCGAAGCGTCGCCACAGAGCAAGCGTGCGCCCGTGGCGGCGACCATGTCAGATATAGAGAGTCGAACCATCCGCATCCCCTCCGAATGCTAGGCTGCGGGCAGGACGCCCATGTCGGTGAGCGCCTCACCCATGATAGACGAGAACAGGGGTGCCGCCGAGGCGTACGCCAGGTACGGCGTGCCGTTGAGGCCCGCGTACACCAGCACGGTCGGGTCGGCGGCCGGGGCAAAGCCGATGAGCGAGGAGGTGAACTTGTCCTCCAGGTAGCCGCCCTTCTCGGTGTCGGCGCGCTCGCCGGTGCCGGTCTTGCCGGCCACGTCGTAGCCGGGGACCTGCGCGGGCTCGCCGGTGCCCTCCTCGATGACGGTGCGCATCATGTCGACCACCTTGCGCGAGGTGTTCTCCGAGATGATGCGCTCGCCGGCCTCCCAGGTGGCCTCATCGGTGCCTACGGCCACCAAGAAGTGCGGCGTCATGGGCACGCCGTGGTTGGCCACGGCACCAATGGCGCGCACCATCTGCACCAGCGGGATGGCCAGACCCTGGCCAAACGACATCGAGCCCACGCTCGAGCCGTCGTACTCCCCGCGCGTCTTGACGATGCCCGTCACCTCGCCGGGATAGTCGATGCCTGTGAGCTGGCCGATGCCAAACGAGGCGACGCCCTCCGCAAAGCCGTCGGCGCCGATCTTCTCCTGCGCGACCAGCGCCGCGCCGGTGTTGGACGAGCGGCGCAGGATCTCGCGCGGGGTCATGTACATGTCTACGCCACGACCGTCGTCGTCGCTCACGATGTCGTCGCCCACCTGCAGGTAGGCGGGCACGTAGTAGCTGTCGGTCGGGTCCACCACGCCCTGCTCGATACCCATGGCAAAGGTGAGCACCTTAAAGATGGAGCCGGGCTCGTAGGAGTCGGAGACCAGCTTGATGCTAGTGGCACCCTCCTCCACCACGCTCAGGTCGGTCTGGTCGAGCAGCGGGGTGGAGCAGGCGGCCAGAATCTCACCGGTCTTGGGGTTGGTGACCATCACCGAGCCCGACTCGGCCTTGTACTCCTTGACGCCCTCCACGATGCGCTCCTCGGCCACGCGCTGCACGTTGATGTCGAGGGAGATGACGATGTCGGTGCCATCGACGGCCTCCTGGGTGACCTCCGCGGCCGCGCCAGCTATGGGCGTACCCAAATAGCCCGTCTCCAGGACCATCTCGCCGTTTGTGCCGCCCAGGACGTCGTCGTAGTACAGCTCCAGGCCCGAGAGCCCGTCGCCGTCAACGCCCACGATGCCCAGCACCTGCCCGCCCGTGGCCCCGTAGGGGTACACGCGACGGCTGTCCTGCTGGTAGTACACGCCCGGCAGGCCCTTGTCGGCCAGCTCGTCGGCGATGGCGTTGGCAAGCTCGGTGTCGACCTTGCGCCGCACGTAGGCAAAGGTGGTGTCACCCGAGAGGGAGTCGACGTAGTCGTTGGTCTCGCCGCCCAGGTGTGCCGCGATGACCTCGGCCGTGAGGTAGGGCTCGTTGATCTCGCTGGGGTTGCAGACGATGGTGAGGCAGTCCTCGCTCATGGCCAGCACGTTGCCGTTGCGGTCGTAGATGGTGCCGCGGCGCGCCTGCACCGCCATCACGTTGCTGCGCCGCTCGTGCGCCTTCTGAGTGAGCTCGTCGTGCTGGATGACCTGGTACCACACCAGCCTGCACACCACGATCAGCACCGCCACGAGGAAGAGCCCGAACAGTACCAGCGTGCGCCCGTCCTCGCCGCCAAGATAGGCACGAATGCCGGAGGCCCTGCTGGAGGCCTCCGGCGCGTTGCTCCGCCTCTGGCGGCTATCGTCGAATCCACTTCTCACGAGAGGAGAGTCTACGCTTCGGGAGCGGCCGCGTCGGCGACATCCGCGGACTGCGCAGCATCTGCAGAAGCAGCCTCCCCCTTGGTTGCGATGCTGATGCTGTCGACCTCCGCGGCATAGATCATGCCGTAGTTCTCGGTGGCGATGCGCTGGATGCGGTCGGTGCTGGTGAGCGCAGAGCGCTCGACCTTGAGCGCGGTGCGGGTGTCCATGGCCTCGGCCACGGTGTTCTCGGCCACGTTGACCTGCTTGAGCAAGGTGACGGTCTGAGTCGTGAGCACGATGCGCACGCTACCCAGAACGACCACGGCCAGGGCAAAGGCCACGACCAGTCGCACGGCGGCGGCGATGTCGAAGGAGCTCGCGCTGCGGCCGCGCGTGCCAAGCCCGCCGCCCTCATGGACGGAGAGGGACCTGCGTGCGGGGGCCTCCACGACGTTCTGGTAGGTGTCGAGCTGGTATGCCTCGCTCCCCTGGTACCTCATGTCCCCTCCCCCTTAGTGCGTGCCGCCCGCCCTCTCGGGCGGGCGGCGTTGGTGCGTTGGTGCTGCGTTTAAGCTACGTTCTGCTGCGTTAGTGGTGCGTTTATGCTGCTCTGCAATCAGCCCCGGGGGCCGCCTGCATTTGTTGGGGTGCCCGCGACGTCCAGCTTGACCGCCACGCGCATGAGGGCGCTTCTGGCACGGGGGTTGTCCCGCACCTCCCGCTCGCCCGCCCTCAGGGGCTTGCGGGTCCTGACGTTAACGATCGGCACGTTGCCGCAGACGCACACCGGAAGGTCCGGCGGGCAGGTGCAGCCCTGCGACAGCTCCGTGAAGATATGCTTCACGATGCGGTCCTCGAGCGAGTGGTAGCTGATCACGCAGATCCTGCCACCGGGGTTGGCCCAGCGGATGGCCGCGCGCAGCCCCTCCTCGAGCACGTCAAGCTCGTGGTTTACCTCGATGCGCAGGGCCTGGAAGGTCTTGCGCGCGGGGTGACCGCCGTGACGCCGGTCCGCAGCCGGGATGCCGGCCTTGATAGCCTCCACCAGCTGCAGGGTCGTCTCGATGGGCGCCTTCTCGCGCCGGCGCACCACCTGGCGGGCGATGCGTGCGGCGTGACGCTCGTCCCCATATATGCGCAGGATCCGGGTGAGGTCGGTTTCGTTGTAGTGGTTTATGACCTCGAGTGCGGTTAGGGTGTTGTTCCCCGGATCCATTCGCATGTCAAGTGGGGCGTCCTCGTGGTACAGGTCAAACAGGAAGCAGTCCACCCCCGGGACCTCAGCCTCCAGCAGCAGCTGGTCGAGCGAGCCGAAGTTGCCCTTGAGGAAGCGGTGCTCGGCGCCCGGCACCTCGCGCTCAAAGCGCTGGCTGGCGGCGTCGAGTGCCATGTCGTCCTGGTCGATCCCGAGGGAGAGCCCATCGGGTGCCACGCGGCGGGCGAGCTCCACGGAGTGTCCAGCCCCTCCCAGCGTGCAGTCGCACACGGTCTCCCCCGGCTGGGGGTCAAGCTGCTCCAGGACCTCGTCGAGCATGACGGGTACGTGCCGATATTCGTCTGTCAAGGTGGCCACCCCCTAGTTGGAGCCAAACATCAGGTCGTCCAGGTCGCCGTCGAGCAGAGCGTCCTCGATGGCCCACTTCTCGGCGTCCCACACCTCAAAGTGGTCGTCGGCGCCGACGACGCACAGGTCGCGTCCCAGGCCCAGCTTGGCGAGCACCTCTGCTCCGACCTTGCCGAGTGCGATGCGCCCCGCGGAGTCGACGTCGATGGTCTTGGCACGCGACGTCAGGCCGAGCTTGAGACGGACATCCCGGCGGTCACGAGGGTTGTAGGTCTTCCCGTCGTGATCGAACTGGCTGTTGACCCAAGCCTTAAAACCTTCGGGGGTAAAGCCGTACAGCACACCGTTGAGCGGGATCAGGCAGATCTGGTCGGTCAGTTCCTTGCGGATCTCGGCGGGGAGCGTGAAACGGGACTTGGAATCCAGCGAGCGCTGGAATGTTCCCGTCAGCATGTTCCCCTCCTCTCACCGTGATCGCGTGATACCTCTCGACTGTGCACGCTTGCAATAATAATCCAACCGTGAACACTTTGCCCCACGAATCCACACCAATCGACACTTTCTTGTCTGAACGGCGCTTTAGACTCACACCTGGGATCGAGAAGGCTCCTTTGCCACTAGATGTTGTGAGAACAGGTGTTTGTTACCCAAGCCTGTTCGAAGCGTCAAAACGGACGTTTCGAACACTTTGTGGAGAGTCTGTGAACTAGCAGGTTAATAGCCTGTTTGTTGCCGTTTTGAAAGCCGTTGGGACCCCAGAGACACCCCAGTTGCAGCCCTGACCAGCCCTGTCCGCCACACATGCGCGCGTGGTGGGAACGCATCCCACTCGCTTGCGGACGCGTGCGTGGCGTGGCCGCGTCCCACTCGCTAGTGGACATGTGCGCGGGGGTGCGCCTCCAGGTACACCATGCGGATGTGCGTGCGGTCCACGTGCGTGTAAAGCTGCGTGGTGCTGATGCTCGCGTGCCCCAGCAGCTCCTGCACCACACGCAGATCGGCCCCGCCCTCCAGCAGATGGGTAGCAAAGCTGTGCCGCAGCGTGTGAGGGTGCAGCCCCTCGCGGCCGGCGTAGATGCGCCCGTACTTCTCGCAGATGGCATGCACCGACTGACGCGAGATGCGTCCGCCGCGCGCATTGAGGAACACCGCCGCGGTGGCCGGGCGGCCCTCCGCCAGCACGGGACGCCAGCGCTCCAGATACTCCCCCATCGCGCGGCCGGCCGAGCCCATGATGGGCACCAGGCGCTCCTTGGAGCCCTTGCCCAGCACGCGCAGCAGCTCCTCCTCGAGCATGACCTCGCGCAGGTCCAGGCCGCAGAGCTCGCTCACGCGCAGGCCACAGCCGTAGAGCACCTCAAGAATCGTGCGATCGCGCTGCAGCGTGGCCTGTGCCACGGCGTTGCGCCGGGGCGTTTTGGACTCGTCGGGCCGGTAGGCAAAGTTAGCCTCCTCCAGCATGGCCGCAACCTGCTCGCGGCTCAGCACGTCGGGCAGGCGCGCGGGCTTCTTGGGCAGCGGGAGGTCGGCGGTGGGATGCTCCTCGCAGATGTGCTCCGCCACCATAAAGCGATGAAAGCCCTTGCACGCCGAAACGGCACGCTCCACCGACGTCGGCGCGAGCCCCACCTCCTGTAGGGCCAGCACGTGCTCTGCCACCACCTGACGCGTCACGTCCTGCGGCTGCGTGATGCCCCGATCTGCCAGAAACGCCAGGTAGCGGCGCAGGTCGCGCCCATAGCCCTCGATGGTGTTGGGCGACGACCCCCGCTCGATGGCAAGGTAGTCGAGGTATTCGTCAACGGCGTGCTCGAGGTCCATGCGTGTGGCCTCCCTACGGCGGAACGGGACATCGCCCATTGTAGGCAAAGAGCCGAGCGTGGTGCCGACATGTGACTCAGGAGGGAGACTCCCCTTTGAGTCAGGTCCTGCCGTGACTCAAAGGGGAGTCTCCCTCCTGAGTCACTTCCTAGCCCTCGGGGATCACCGGCACGCCCACCACATGCAGCGAGCGTCTGTCCACACCCTCGTGATGCGCGATGGCCGCGCGCACGAACTCGCGGAACAGCGGACATGGCACGTTGGGACGACTCTTGAACTCGGGATGCGCCTGGCTGGCCACAAACCACGGGTGCACGTCCTCGGGCAGCTCCACCATCTCGACCAGGCGCTCGTCGGGAGAAAGACCGCTGATCACCAGACCCGCCTCCTGCAGCTGCGCGCGGTAAGCGTTGTTGACCTCAAAGCGATGCCGGTGGCGCTCGTATACCAGCTCCTCGCCGTAGGCCTCGCGCGCCAGCGTGCCGGCCACCACCTTGCACGGATAGGCGCCCAAGCGCATGGTGCCTCCCTTGTCGTCGATGCCCTCCTGGTCGGGCATGAGGTCGATCACCGGATGGACGCACTTGGCTTCGGGCGAGTCGAACTCGCTGGAGTTGGCCCCCTCCAGCCCGCACACGTTACGCGCAAACTCGGCCACGGCCACCTGCAGGCCCAGGCACACGCCCAGGTACGGGATGCGCTCCACGCGCGCCTTGTGCGCCGCACAGATCTTGCCCTCCACACCGCGGTGGCCAAAGCCGCCCGGCACCAGGATGCCGTCGTAGCCAGCCAGCGTCTGGTCCACGTTGGCCTCGTCCACCTCGTCACCGTTGACCAGCGTGATCTCCACATGACGGCCGTAGTACACGCCACTGTGGTGCAGGGCCTCGATCACCGAGAGGTAGGCGTCAGGCAGGGCCGTGTACTTGCCCACCACCGCGATGCGCGTGACCTCGGGCAGGGCGTTGGCCTCGTGCATGGCCTCGGTGAAGCTGTACCAGCTGCTCATGTCGCTCTCGCGCGGGTCCAGGCCCAGCAGCTCGCAGACCTTGACGTCAAAGCCCTGGTCGGCCAGGTGCTTGGGCACGTCGTAGATCGACGGGCAGTCGGAGTTCTCAAACACGCAGTCGGCGTCCACGTCGCAGAAGCTGGCGATCTTGGCGCGCACGTCGGGCGCTACCTCGTGGTCGCTGCGACACACGATGAGGTCGGGCTGGATACCCATGGAGCGCAGCTCCTTGACGCTGTGCTGGGTGGGCTTGGTCTTGATCTCGTGCGCGGCGGCCATGTAAGGCACCAGACTCACGTGGATGACCAGCGTCTGGCCAGGGCCCTTCTCGCGTCGGAACTGTCGCATGGCCTCCACAAAGGGCTGGCCTTCGATGTCGCCGATGGTGCCACCCAGCTCGGTGATCACCACATCGGCCGAGGTCATCTCCTCGATGCGGCGGAAGCGGTCCTTGATCTCGTTGGTGACGTGCGGAATCACCTGCACGGTGCCACCCAAAAAGTCGCCGCGCCGCTCGCGCGCGATAAGGCTCTGATAGATGAGACCCGTGGTGAAGTTGGACTCGCGCGTGAGGTTCTCGTTGACAAAGCGCTCGTAGTGGCCCAGGTCGAGGTCGGTCTCCTTGCCGTCCTCGGTCACAAAGACCTCGCCGTGCTGGAACGGGCTCATGGTGCCTGGGTCCACGTTGAGGTAAGGGTCGGCCTTCTGCATCATCACCTTGTAGCCGCGGGCCTTGAGCAGGCGAGCAAGGCTGGCCGCCGTGATGCCCTTGCCCAGGGCCGAGACGACGCCACCGGTCACAAATATGTGCTTAGTCATGGGAGCCTCCCGTAGACGCGATGCGTTTCCTACGGGACTTCATGATACGACGCGATGCAAGTGAAGACGAGACGGGTGCGCGGGCTGTTACGCGATGGAAAATCTGCTTGCGCGAACCAGCCTACCGCCCGAGCGTCAAAGCCAGCTCCACCTCGTCGTCGTACTCGGCACCGGTGGCCACAAAACCCTTGGCTTCGTAGAGCGCCAACGCCACCTGGTTGCTTTTGTTGCAGGTCAGGGCCACGCGGTCGGTGTCGCCGAAGGGTTTGGTGGCAATGTAGTCAAGCACGCGGTCCATGGCCTCGCTACCGTAGCCGCGCCTCTGCTCCGCCTCGTCGACCATCATGTGCCAGATGTCGTACTCGGGGATGTCGTAGTCGTAGATGACCAGCACGTAGCCGACCATCCTGTCGTCGGCATAGATGCCAAACGGCTGGCACTGGTTGCGGTAGACATACGCTTGCGCGAGGCTTCGGACGGGGTGCGAGACAAAGTCCTCCTGTCCGGCGCCCAGCCTGAGGTTGAATGCGTCCACAAAGTTGTCTTCGGTTATGGGCCTGAGTTCGACCAAGGGGCCTCCATGAGGTCGGAGGGTTGCGTGGATGGTGATTCTACCCCATGGGAAGAGGCCTGGCGAACGGACCGCGCAGGAGGGATGCACCCCGTGTGCGACCCTAGGGCCACTCGCGCGCAACCTCGATCGGGCTCTCCACACGCCCGATCCCATACGACTCCAGCAGCCTGCCAAACCAGCGCACGTTGCACACCTCGGCAAACGAGAACCGCACCACACGCACCGGCCTCTCCCCCACCGTGAGGTGAGCCTCCCGCCGCCGTTCGCCCAGCAGCACGTCGGTAATCTCGGCACCACCCGTCATCTGCGGATCTGTGTACTTTTCCTTGCCATCCAGCTCGCCATAAACCACTGTGCCGTTCGACAGGTCCCAGGCAAAGTCGGCATAGTACCTGCGACCGCCCAGCACAAGGTCCGGCACCTCGCGCTGCAGCTCGGGCACCGCGAGCCCCAGGTGCATCATCGCCGCTCGCGCGATCGACTCGCCGCCGTTGTCGCTTCGCCCGTCCGCCAGCAGCGCGATCTCCCGCACCCGCCGAGAGCCACGCAACCGCTCGCAGCTCTGTCGCAGATTGAGCTCCAGCCGCTCCGCATCGATCCGCTTGACTTTTGCCGCAGAGTCGACGATGGCAAGCCCGCGGCCGAAGCCGCTCATGCGCACACAGTCGTATACCGTCCGTATGAACGGCGTCACGCGCACGCCATCGCGCACCACGCTGCTCGCATCGTCCGCTATGATGCGCGCGATTCCCGGTGAACGCCGCGCGTGAGCCTTGCGGTCGGTGGTCACGTACGTTGTGCCTATCTGTTCGCGCGCGACCCAGAGTCCGTGAACCAGCCCCGCGGTTGGGCCCGCAAACGTCCACGTGGGGTGAAGCCACGCGAGCGCCCGCACGGTGTGCCACGCCTGCTGTTCGGGCGAGAGCTCTTGCCAGTAGTCCTTTCGCGCGAAGACGCCCTGGGCCGGCGAGACCGCAAGGCCCGACGCCAACGCCCTGCGCATGCATATCTTGTGCGCCTGCGTTTGCGGCGCCACGCACGATTCCACTGCTTCTGCCTGCGCAAACAGCTGTCGAGCCGTCGGTCCGATCCTTGCCATGAGCCTCCCTTCCAATGTTCGCTCAACCGTAACCTTGTGGGCCGGGGGCCTGTCCGAGAATCTCAATTGATATACGTTCCAAGTCGCAGCCGTGTCGCAGCAAGGTTGCACGCACGGATGAGGTGGTGTGTACCTCGGCGTTTGTGCCTTCTGCACGAGCGCGTGCGAGTTTGCGACAGGTGTATGCGTTGCCCTGTTCAGGCACTTGTACGTGGTTGGTGGTTGGTTCTGTGGCGGGAGAGACGGCGCGGGTGCCTTGTTTGTTTGGTAAACCCGCAGCTCAGTATGGGTGCGATGGCGGTGCGTGGCCTTGCCGGCCAGATGTGTGCAAGATGTGGAGCGGTCGGGCAGCCATGGAGGAGGGTGTTCCGAGTAGGTCGTTTTTGTTCTGGGAAACACGATTGGCGTACGTATCCGCGGACTTGTGGACTCCCCCGCTCGCACAAGTCCGCACATTCGAACGGAAAGGAGGCTTGCGGGAGGCCCAGCCGTACGCATCTGCGGACTTGTGGGTCGCGGAGTCGTGACAAGTCCGCATATATGGTCATCTGGGAGGCCTACACGCCTACGGCTGGCGGCAGCGCTGGATAGAATGGAACCATCCAGAAAGGGGGCACCGCATGGCGTCGAGCAAAGAGTACCTGACATACATCCTTGACCTGCTGGCGAACGTGCCCGAGGTCACCACAAGAAAGATGATGGGCGAATACCTGTTGTATGCGCGTGGCAGACTCTTTGGCGGCGTGTACGACGACCGGTTCCTGGTGAAGGAGACCCCCTCATCCCGGGCGGCGCTGACCACGCGCGAGGTGCCCTACGACGGTGCGGCGCACATGATGCTCGTAGACATAGAGGACAGGGACGCCATAGCCAAACTGGTCGACGCAATGCTGCCCGAGCTGCCCGAGCCCAAGCCACGCCGCAGGTAGTGTCCCCGCCGGTTCCAGCGCACACGTTCCAAACCACGTCAGCGTCGGGGACGAACCCTCCCCGCTACCTCTTGCGCGCCTTGGGACCAACGCTGGCGAAGCTCATGTCCAGGAACGCACACAGCTCCTCGTCATCGACCGACCCGTCGAGCAGAATGGTGACCCAGTTCTCGCGGTTCATGTGCCACGCGGGGCAAAAGCCCTCGCGGCCGTGAAGCGACGCGATGATGAGCGGGTCGAGCTTGACGTTGACGATGCCGACGCGGCCTTCCTTCTCGATGCCCAGCGTCCGATACTCGATGTCCTTGGTGGCGGCGAACCACTTCTTGTTGTCGAGGCGCTTGAAGATGGCGATGGTGGGGTCCTGGCGAAAGAGGTGCCCGGGCTCGGATTCGTACTGGCTGGCAATGTAGCCGTGCAGCTCTTCGAGGGTCATGCGTCTGTCCTTGCCTGCGCTGGTTTGCTCATCGGACATTGTACGCTTGGCCGATCCCGAACGCCCCACGCCAGCGCTGGGCCACAGCCTGCCAGAGTTCGCGCACAAGGGGTACTCCCCTTGTGCGCGAACAGTACTGATGTCAGGGCCTACTTCCTGCGGCTTACGAGAAAGCCGCCCTCGTCCGTAGCCGTCTCCCATTCTGCTGCCATGGGGTTACGGCTTCCCACCACGAGGTAGTCGCACTTGTCGGCGTTGCCGCAGGTACCGCAGCGAATAAGCTGCCCGCCGATCTGCTCGATGCCAAAGAAGTCGCTGTTGCACATGAGCGGCAGCACATGCGTGAGGCCGTGGGCCTTGGCAAACTCGGCGACGGGACATTGCGCAAAGTGGTAGCGAGAGGCGTGGTGCTCGCGGTCGTAGGGTTCGCTCACGTTGACAAAGCCCGCAGGCCACGTGGCAATATCTCGCCGGTCGCGCCTGCCCGAGCGTTGGAAGACCTTGTCTATGAGCCACATGTAGGACGCGTGGTTGAGGTCGATGACCTTCCCCAGGGTCACGAAGGGTCCCATGAACATGTTCTGGACAAAGCCCTGAAGCTCCGAGACGGGCGGCTGGTCGGGAAGCGCGGCGTAGAGGGCAAACACGAGCAGAGCGCCGTAGATGGCACGCGCGTGGCCGTTCTGCTTGCCTCCGTATTCGGGCGCCTCCGCGAGGTAGGACCCATAGTTTTGGGCGACGTCCTCCCAGATGGAAGCGGCTTCCTGTGCGCCGTAACGATCCGCCAGCCACTTCTGCACTGGCTTGCGGTACGGATTGTCCGATAACGCGACGTGGTCCGCAGTCATAGGGTCACACTCCCCCGCATGCTCAAAGTTATCCCGAGCTAATTGTAAGGCACAGGCGAGGTCGTCACGATGGGCGACACTCAGCCCCAGACCGACGTCCCGCTCAACCAAGCACGACGAGCACGATGCCCAGCACCACACAGGCAATGGCGAGCAGCGTATCCCTGCCAAGCTCGAAATGCTGCCACGTACCGTTGCTGTCGAGGTACAGCCGAAGGTGGCGGGTCTCACTCCCTACGTGCTCCGAGATCTCGGTCCACTCCTGCGTGTCGCCTTCCACGTCAAACCGATAGGTGTTCTCGTAGTAGGTCTCGTACTCCTTGGTCTTGCGATCGAGTCGCTCGTTCTCCACGGTGTTGACCAGCGTTGCATCGACCTGCATCTTGTGCTCGGCGCCCAGATACGCCGCCACCGTGCGCCACAAGAGGAGCGACAGTACCACGCCCACGGCCACAAGTGCCAACCCAAACGCCTTTTCTCTGTTCATGCCACCTCCGCCCGTCGGTAGCCAATGCGTGGGTCTGACAAGGCAAGGGTCCTCTTACCTGCGCAAAGTGTACAGGATTCGGCCAAACCTACGGAACGCTTCGTTCCTGCTAGACGGCGCACCGGCAGGACCAAGGGCAGCAGTAGGCTACAGCGTCACGATTCCCGGGCAGCGCGTGGTCCAGTATGTGCTGCAGCCCCAGAACTTTTCGCCCTTATGGGCTCCGTAGCGAGCGGTTCTGAGCTGCATGGGGCTGCCACAGACGGGACAGATGGGTGCTGCGTCCCGTGTCTGTGCGACGGGAGAAGAGGGCACTGCAGCGGACGCCCCAGCTTGTGCCGATGGCTTCGGAGAGGGGTCCTGATTCACAGCCTCGCGAACTCCCTGCACTTCTGTGAGCTTGGCCCCGTCCTGTGCGGTTGCGATGGCGTACTTTCCGGCAAGATCGACCGAAACAGGCGCGCTCCGCTTGAGCCAGCCTTGGGCGTTGCGCTGCATCTGGGCGAACGACTCCCTGCCGTTTGCCTCGCGATTCGCTCGGTCAAGCTCCTTGATGCGCTCAACGAGCTGGTCGCATCGGATCACCTGTGCACGCACGTCATTCGGAGCGTTGCGCATAGAGATGACGGCCTTGTCGTTGGCGAGAACCACAAGCGATCGGAAATAGTTGTCGAGCGTCGCACCAAAAAGCCTGCTGAGCAGCTTGCAGTTCTCCGCCCTGATGATGGCCTTCATCAACTCCACGTGACGCGTGTTCTGCGTGACGGGTGAGTAGATGGCCTCGCGGCGCCTGCGGGAGCCGGTGCCAAAGGTCCTAACAAACGTGCCGTCGCGTTGGATCTCGATGTCTCCCACGAGGTTCTTGCATTCGAGGACAAAGGCGTTGCACGGCGATATGACGAGGAAGTCGATCTGCGCCGAGTTCCCCTCGTGTTCCAGATTGAGGTCATGCAGGAAGACGAGTGGATAATGCGCGTTCTTGAGCTCGAACGCGACGCGCTTCTCGCCTGCGATGCCGCTCCTCGTGAGCGCGATGTCGCGTTCGAGACGCTCCAAGTCCCGCGACGATACGACGGACTGGAGCGCCTCCATCTTCTGCAGCACCAGCTCGCTATGGTAGGCGCCCTCGTTGAGGAAGACTGGTTCGTGCCTGCTGTCGAAGAGGCTTACGATCATGAGGTGCGCTCCTGAGATCGTGCGAGGGGGCAGTTTTACTATATACGGAGTTTAGTTCAGGAAGGCGAGCTTGGTGAGCGCAGGGAGAGCTTTGCTGGTTCGGTAGCCTCTGCCCCATGTCAGCGTCCTTGCTGCCGAGTAGGAGCTCTGTGATGGAGATGGCGTCCGCCTCTGCTGTCGGATAACAACAATACCCCGATGATTGACGTGAAGGGCATTGACGGCAAGAGTCCGGACGAGATTATAGAGCTGGCAAAGAGCATGGGCATAGAGCTCACCGTCGCGCAGCTGGAGGAGATCTCCGGGGGCTCGGTCTGGAACCCTCACGATGCCTACGCCGACGGTTGCCCCAAGTGCGGCAGCCACGATCTCCGATTCGGGAACGTTGGTCAGACAATGTGGTACACGTGCAAGAGCTGCCGCTATAAATGGTGCTGAGAGTGAGCTACCCCACCAAAATCCGCGGTAATCTGCGACTCTGAAACAGGGGCGGCGTCAATCTCGAGACGGGCCTTCTCATCGACCGCAACGATAACCGAGGGCCAGACGAGGGCCCTCGGTCACGGTCCCCTCCTTGCGCTCTTCTCGGCATTCTAAGGCACGAGTGAGGTTTTGACGGTGGGTGACGCTTCACTAAGGCGATTGCTGTAGCTGATGGGGGCTTCTCATGAGCTTGAATAGCTTGGATGAATGCTGGGCGTCAGACCACGTGAAGCAGCGCATGCAGGGGCTTGGAGAATCAAGCCCCCTTCCCTACTTTGCCTTGCCCTTTACGAGCGGCTCCACGGCATCAAGGACCTCGAGCACCTTACCGCCTTTACCATCCTTGCCCTCCTTGGGGATGGCAATCCTCGCGATGACGAACGCAAAGCCAAGGATTGCTTGCTGGTTCTCGGGCACTCGCAGCCATTCGACCGCCCCATCCAAGACCTTTTTGGGTAGTGGCTTCTTGTGCGGCAGCAACTTCTCGACCCCACGCCGCAGTGCGTTCTGACGCGCCTTTGCCTGATGGATCTTCTGGTCAAGGACGTGCATCTGGTCGATGGTCTCTTCGACCTCGTAGCCGAGCGCCTTCATCTTCTTCGTAACCGACGAATCGAAGGTAACGAGATACGCCAGGGACAGCTTGTTCTTAGGCTGGTACTGCTCGAGCGATTGGACGGCTATCTCTATCGCCGTATCTGGGTCGAAGCCGTTGTTGCCAGATGCGAGTAGCGGGAAGGCAATGCTCTCCATATCCATTTCGTCGGCAAGAAAGAGAGCCGAGGCATATGCCTTACAAAGATCCTCGTAGCTCTTTGAGGGGTTGCCTTCGTCCCACCTAGGAACGATGGTGTGGAGAATGACCTTCGCGGGAAGGTCGAACGCGTGCGTCGGCACGGTCACCCCGGGGACGAGGCGCCTTCCCTCACTCTTAGCCTGCTCGAGCAGCGCTGAGCATTCCGCCTCGACCTCTTCGCGCCCGGCAGCCTCGAACAGCGCCATCGAGACGCCGGTGCCCATGCGGAGCATCCAGTTGGCAGGAAGGACCACTGCGTCAACTTGCACGGCGGAGATGTCGTTGCGGATAACCTTGAAGTCCATAGGAAACCTCCATGTAGAGCTAAAAGGCTTGCAATAGATTGCATGCGCACCGACAAGTTGGGCATGGTTTGCTTTAATGCCGGAGCTATTCGTTTAGTGACAGAATACCCGCCTCAAAAGCGGTCGGCCATTGGAACCGCCGTTCTTTATCTGGGAACTTGACCATCACGTAAGAACCATCAATCGACACGATGACACCATTGCCAAAGGTTTTGTGGCTCACCCCACAGTCGACAGTAATACGTGAAATCTCTTCTTCGGTCAGTTTCTTGTAGTCAGTGTCAGGAGAGGTCTCAATAATAGGACGCTGGGGATAAGCGTCTTGATACAAACCAGTTTGATGATTTTGCTTGAAATCTGACCACATGTAACGGGCCACACTCGCATTTGTGCTATTACGAGAACTCCGATGAGTTGACTTTCTTGATATGCCATCGGCAATAATGCCCCTGTCTCGCAAAATGCCCATATACTTCTCGCGATTACCGCTATGCAGCACGTGTTTACCTCTTAATACCCCAAACGATCTTTCTGCAGTGGATATTTCGGCAACATACCACTCCCCAGCATCGGCAAGTATTCTGAGCATCCACTCTTTTTCGTTGCGCATCGCAAAACTACTGAATCCTCCCAGTTTGCCCTGCGAATCATAGTGCAGCTCACAACGGGGGCGCAGACTACGACCAGCTAAAGGAGGATCAATGCTGACGCAGATAGGAAGATTGCTGTTTCCGCTCACTGATACCTCTGCATATAGACTGTAGTCCATGTAAACAGACGGAAGCCCGTCAAACGGATCCAGCACTTTCGGTTGGTTCCCGACCGTATGGTGAGGAAATCTTGGAACCACCATCTGTGCCATACGCCAGAGCATTCCTGCATTGTTTTGATAATCAGCGCGGATTCTCTCGAGTGTCTTGCCATATGCAAAATAGTGGTCATAGAGAGTTGCTGAATCTGCTTCACGTGGAGTTGAATAAGACTCTATGAGGTGCACAACGCCCCTCTTATCGAATCCAGAGACAAAAGCCATTTCTTCAGGAACAATTAGATTCCAGGTTAGACGGTGTATCAGGTATTCCGACTCTCCGACTGCACTAGGCGAGCCATTAATCCCAACTGCATTCTCAAACGACGCTATCGTCATGTCCTCGTCTAGGTACAAGTCCAGCGACTCATCCACATAGCTCCACTCGTTGTATGACATGTCGTGATCTGCCACAATGCCTCCCAGAGTCTAACTATGCCATGGACGTCAAGCCGCCGACTGTTCCACCCCATTTCTTTGCCCTACGAGTCCAGATACTCCACCGACACCTGTGGTGCAATATCGTAGAAACGGTCAAAGTAAGCGCGAAGTCGCTCAATGGCACGGGCCTTTGATTCCGCGCGGCCCGCCCCCTTCTTCTTGCCGAAGCGAGACATGGGCTTGAGGATGCGCGTGACCTCGACGCCGTCCTCGCTGATGCCGCCCTCCTCGAAGGCACGATCGACGAACGACCGCGTCTCGTCCGGCCTTAGGTTCTCCTCCTCGATGATGACCTGGAGTTCGTTGCTCATTTGCGTGAGCACGTACTTGCGCCACTCGTCCGCGGCCTCCTGGCCCGCGCTCATCGTGGCGATGAAGTTCTCGATCAGGTCGCGCTTGTCTCGCAGCGCCAGGCTCGCGTTGATGGCGCGCTCGATGTTTGCAACAATCTCCTTGTCCTGGCAGTTGTCGTCGTGGTACTTCTGCACGAGCTGGAGGATGTAGTCGATGTTGACCTCCACCTGCTTGACCAGCTCGACCTCGAACCGCAGGTCATCCACAATATCGGTCGCCTCGTGCTTCTGCTGGTCGCGCAGCTTTCGCCAGGTCTCGATGTAGCGCGACTGGTAGTCCTGCAACTCGCGGTCGGCCATGGGATCGTCCTCGGCGAACTGGTCCCAGGCAGTCAGCACGTTGCGCAGGCGCAGGATGGATCCGAAGGTCACGCAGAGGTCGCGCTGCGCCTCCTCACCGAGGGGCTCCGGCCACGCGCCAAGCGGGAACGCCTGTCGCAGGTGCGCCACCTTCTTCAGGTACTCCGTGAGATAGTCCCCGTAGGGCCTGAGCAGCACGACTCCGCCCGCCTCCCTGTCCCCGTACATGGACAGAGCCTCGTCCACCTCGTCGGAGAGGTTGCGGAAGCACACGATGTTGCCGAAGGTCTTGACGGAGTTGAGGATGCGGTTGGTGCGGCTGAACGCCTGCACGAGGCCGTGCATCCTGAGGTTCTTGTCCGCCCAGAGGGTGTTGAGCGTCGTGGCGTCGAAGCCCGTGAGGAACATGCCCACCACGATGAGCAGGTCGAGCTCGCGCTCCTTCATGCGGCGGCTCACGTCCTGGTAGTAGCCGTCGAACTTGTCGCCGTCGGTGGAGTAGGACGTGCCGAAGGTCTCGTTGTACTCGGCGATGGCCGCGTCGAGGTAGTCGCGGTCGGCCTGCTGGAGGTTGGAGGCGTCGGGCGCCTCGTCGGCGAGGATGCCGTCCGGCTCGTCGGCGTTTGCCGCGTAGGAGTAGATGAGGGCTACGCGCAGCCGCTCGCCGCCGCGCTCGTCCTGCAGCTCCCTCAGGGCTTTGTAGTAGGCCTTTGCTGCCGGTATCGACTCGGCCGCCAGTATGGAGTTGAATCCCATGACGCGCTTGTCCTTGAGCATGTAGGAGCTGCGGCGCTTGGTCTTCTGGTCGAAGTGGTCGAGCAGGTATTCCGCGTTGGCCCTTATGCGCCCGTAGCTCACGCGGGCGCCCTCGCGATCGATGTCGTAGACCTGCTCGTCCTTTATGTCGCCCGCCTTGACGGTGTTGCAGTACTCCACGCGGAAGGGCAGGACGTTGCCGTCGTTGATGGCGTCGACGATGGTGTAGGTGTGCAACTGGCGCCCGAAGAGCTGGGGCGTCGTAGGGTTGGACGGACTCGCAGCCGTGCCCGCGTTCTTGGCAAAAATGGGCGTGCCGGTGAAGCCGAACACGTGGCACTTCTTGAACCTCTTGTCTATCTCGCGTCGCATGTCGCCGAACTGGCTGCGGTGGCACTCGTCGAAGATGATGACCACGTGCTTCTGGTATATGGGGTGCTTGGGGTTCTTGCCCACGAAGTTGGAGAGCTTCTGGATGGTGGTGACGATGATCTTGGCGTTGTCGTCCTCGAGCTGCTGGGTCAGCACCCTGGTGGACCTGTTTGAGTTGGCTGAGCCCTTGGCGAAGCGGTCGTACTCGCGCACCGTCTGGTAGTCGAGGTCCTTGCGGTCCACGACGAAGAGCACCTTGTCCACGCCCTCGATTCCGCAGGCGAGCTGCGCGCACTTGAAGCTTGTGAGGGTCTTCCCCGAGCCGGTGGCGTGCCAGACGTATCCGCCCGCGTCGAGCGTGCCGAGCATCCTCGGGTTGAGCTCCGACACCAGGATGCGGTTGAGCACGCGCTCGGTCGCCGCGATCTGGTAGGGGCGCATCACGAGGAGCAGGTTTTCGGCCGTGAGCACGCAGTACCTTGTGAGGACGTTCATGAGGCAGCGTCGCTCCATGAACGTGCGCGCGAAGCTCATGAGGTCTGCGATGACGTGGTTCCTGGCGTCGGCCCAGTAGCTCGTGAACTCGTAGGAGTCGCTAGTCTTGCGCTTGGCCTGGCGGCTCCCGCCGTTGCCCTTGACGTGGCGCCAGCGCGTGGTGTTGGAGTAGTACTTGGTGAGCGTGCCGTTGGAGATGACGAAGAGCTGCACGTACTCGAAGAGCCCGCAGCCGCTCCAGAAGGAGTCCCTCTGGTAGCGCTCGATCTGGTTGAAGGCCTGCTTGAGGTCCACGCCACGCCGCTTGAGCTCGACGTGCACGAGCGGCAGGCCGTTGACGAGCACGGTCACGTCGTAGCGGTTCTTGTGCTTGCCCTCGGCCTCGTACTGGTTGATGACCTGCAGGCGGTTGTTGGTGACGGTCGCCTTGTCGATGATCTTGACGTTGACGTGGGTGCCGTCGTCGCGCACGAGCTCGTAGACGCTGTCGGCCTGCACGCGGCGGCACTTCTCCACGATGGTCTCTCCCGGGCGAACCAAGTAGCCCGCCTGGAGCTGCCTCCACTCACGGTCGGAGAGCGTGAGGCCGTTGAGCGCCTCGAGCTGGCGGCGCAGGTTGGCGAGCAGGTCCGCCTCTGAGGTGATGGGCAGGTACTCGTAGCCCTGGGACTGCAGGAGCCTTATGAGGGCGCCCTCGAGCTGCGCCTCGCTCTGGTAGGCGGTGGCCGCCTGCGCGTCGGGCGTGAACTCGCTCATGACCGTGTAGTCGTCGGAGTCCACCATCACGCGGTACTGCGCGCCGCCCTTGAGGTCGTCCGTCACGAGGCGTCCCCTCCCTTGGTCTTCTTCGGTGCCGGGTACTTCTCCTGGTAGATGTCGACCAGCCTGCGGCCGTTCCACGTCCAGTACTCCGTGCCCCTCGGCGCGTGCTTGAGGCCCATCACCGCCTGGGCCTTCGCGGAGATCGAGGTCACCTCGCCGTCGCAGCTGATGTGCCTGCCGTCGACCACCTCGGCGACGATGTCCTCCCTCGGCCTCCTCGCCTTGGCGTCGTAGAACTCGATGAGCTCGCCCGCGTCTATGCCGAACTCGGTGAAGTTGAACGGGGGCTGCCGCCGGGTCGGGGCCTTGGCCGGCGCGTCCTGTGCGTCCTCGTCCTCGTCGGCCTCGGGCTCCACGTCGTCCGCCACGCCGCTGAAGCGGTACCCGAGGATACCCATGCGCCAGATGAGCTCGTCGTGCATGGACTCGACGAGGCCCTCTGAGTACGGGCTCACGTACGGGTTCGGCACGTTGCCGTTGTCGACCTTGCAGAAGGCGTGCTTCTTGGCATAGCGGATCATCTTCGCCTCGAGGCCGTTCACGACGTCCATGGGGAACTCCTCGTCCGGGGCGAGGAACATGACGGCGAGGTCCCACCACGGCTTCTTGGACTGGTGGTCGTCAAGCCTCCCGACGCCCTGCACCGTCTGGCCGGCGTAGATGCGCGACGGGCGGCCGTACTCGAGTTTGAGGAGGTAGTAGACCCCGCGGACCGGCACGTCCGGGAGCTGTCTCGCCTCGGAGACGCGGTAACGCGGGACGACGAGCGTGAGCATCGTGCGCCCCACGAAGCGGCAGAGCCTGATGCCGTCCGAGACGCCGCCGATGAGCTGGGTGGTGTAGGTCGTGACTCGCAGCGGGTCGGACATCGTCAGGCCTCCTTCACGGGGAAAGATAGGAGCTTGTCGCGGTAGTGCTCGAACTGTTTGCGGCGGGCGTCGCGCTCGGCTGGTAAACCGATAGTCCTATCTTGTAGTAATGCTCGCGCGTCATCTAACTTGTCTGCAACCATCGATTGGACATCAACCGGAGGCAACAGTATCGGGGCAGTCTCCAAGGAGGATATCTTCAACTCGGCGAACTGAGCCCCAGACGCTAGCAGCCTATAGTTGTCGACCAAACTCTTTGACAATGCATAGCGCATGTAGCGACAGTCAACTTCTTCCTTCGCACTGCCAGTATGAACCCAGAGCACCCTGGCGTCTTTGAGATAGAAGGCATCGTCCGTGTCGACCATCCACACCTTGCCGGCCTCGTTCACCGAAGGAAGCAACAGATCGCCAACCAAGGGCCTCCCACTTGCTGAGACAACACTTGCATAGGTTTCCTCGGTGAGAAACAGCTGTGGATCTATAGGATTGCCTTCAGAAAGGAGGCCCACTTCAGTACCACGAAAGAAGGGGATGCCAGAATCAACAAGATCCCTCTTTAGTACACGCTTGCTGGAACCGACGAGAGCAATCTCTTTGAGAGGCTTTTGAACAATTGTTACTCCTGCAGCCGCTTCAAGATACTCTTGGCTCAATAGACGTTCGCTAAGTAACGAGTACTGCTTCTCCCTCGCCTCGATCTCGGCGGTCAGGGCGTCGTCGAGCTCCTGGAACGAGTCGAGGATGCGCACGACCTCGCGCTGGACCTCGACGGGCGGGACGGGAATGTCAAGATTCCTGAGTAAGGGCATGTTGAGCCCACCACGTGTCCCCTCGCCACTTGATATACGTCGAAGGTAATCGTACTGAGCACTGAGATAGTAGTAAAGGTACTTACTATCTACCGTCTCGTCGCATAGGATGGCACCGATTGACTGATTAGTGCAGAGTTCGATATCCGTGATAGCTACGGTCCCACGCGTCTTGCCCTGCCCCGCTAGAGCCACTACAACCGTTCCTGCTGGTACCATGCGGGTACTGCACGAATCATAGCCCGCTTGTGTAATGCGCCCATTAACATGAGTGACCACGTGTTGATGAACCTCGCCTGAGCTCATCCATGGGATGGTCCCATCCTCCCAATATGTAGAATTGCTCTTCTTTGGCGTGGCACCAGAGAAGCACTCGCAGAAACAACCCAACTTTTTAAAACCTACGCCGTCGGGGCAGAGCTCGTCTATCAGCTCCCTAAGCCTGCTCATCGTCGGCCTCCAGCTCCGCTACGATGGCGTCGACCCTGGCACGCAGCTCCGCCTCGCGCGCCACGATCTCGGCTATCTCGGCGTTGAGCTTCCTGATGTCGACCCTCTCGCGCGTGTCCTCGGGCTCGACCCAGGCCGACACGCTCATACGGTACTTGGCTTCGGCGAGCTCCTCATTGGTGACAAGTTTGGCCACGTGGTCGACGTCTGCGCGCTCGCGCCAGATGCGCACGATCTGCTGGATGTTGTCCTCACCCAGGCTATTCTGCGGGCTGCCGGGGACGAAGTACTTGGACGCGTCGACGAAGAGCACCGAGTGGTCGCGCTTTGTGCGGCGCATCACCAGGATGCACGTGGTGATGGAGGTGCCGAAGAAGATGTTCTTGGGCAGCTGGATGACCGCGTCGACGAAGTCGTTGTCCACGAGGTACTTGCGTATCCTCTGTTCGGCGCCCTGGCGGTAGAGGGCGCCCGGGAAGGTGAGCATGGCCGCCACGCCGTCGTTGGCGAGCCAGGAGAGGCTGTGCATGACGAAGGCGAGGTCGGCGTTGTTCTTCGGCGCGAGAACTCCTGCCGGGCTGTAGCGCGGGTCGTCGACGAGCGTGGCGCTCGTGTCACCCGCCCACTTGAGCGAGTATGGCGGGTTGGCCGCGATCACCTGGAAGGGCTCCTCGTCCCAGTGGCGCTCGGAGGGGTCGGTCAGCGTGTCGCCGAGGGCGATGTCGAACTTGTCGTAGTTGATTCCGTGCAGCATCATGTTGATGCGGCAGAGGTTGTAGGTGGTGAGGTTGATCTCCTGGCCGAAGTAGCCCTCGGACACGCCCTCGTTGCCGAGGATCTTGGCGGCCTGCAGCAGGATGCCGCCCGATCCGCACGCGGGGTCGTAGACCTTGTTAACGTGGTCGCGCCCGTCGAGCGCGATCAGCATGAGCAGGCGTGAGACCTCCTGCGGCGTGAAGAACTCGCCGCCACTCTTGCCCGCGTTGCTCGCGTACATGGTCATGAGGAACTCGTAGGCGTCGCCGAAGGCGTCGATGCGCCTCTCGCCGAAGTCGCCGAGGTCCATGCCGCCGATGCCGTCCATGAGGGCTAGCAGCGTCTTGTTGCGCGCGGCCACGGAGTTGCCGAGGCGCTTGGAGCTGGTGTCGAAGTCGTCGAAGAGGCCCTTGAAGTCCTCCTCGCTGGGGAAGCCAACGCTAGAGCGCTCGATGGCCGAGAGCGTGTTGGAGAGGGTCGTGTTGAGGTCGGACTCGGCGAGGCGCCCCTCGTCCGCAGCCTTTCTCGCGGACTTCCAGACGTTGCAGAACAGCTGCGAGGGCTTGATGAAGCAGCCCTTCTCGCGCACGAGGTCCTCGACCTCCTCGGGGTCCATCTCGGCGTCCCCGTCGGAGAGGTCCGCGTAGGAGAAACCGGCGTTGCCCGCCTCTATCTCGTCCCTGCTGATGTAGTAGTCGAAGTCCTCGGACAGGTAGCGGTAGAAGAGCATGCCGAGCACGTACTGCTTGAAGTCCCACGCGTCGACCGATCCGCGCACGTCGTCCGCTATGCCCCAGATGGCCCTGTGCAGCTCCGCGCGCTGCTGGTCGTGAGTCTTGTCTGCCATATTCTCAGCTCCTCCATGACGGCGGGCGTGTCTGCACAGATTGATGCAAAGATGATTCTAGCAGTGGGTATGAACGCGAATGACGCTGTAACGTTTAACGGATTTGTATAAAACCATTCACAGCCGCCAAATAACCGTGACACAGCAAACAGCCAATCTTTGGTTGAACATAGTCTTGGCCCGCATACGCGTGCATCATCGAACATGCCCGTTGCTTGCAAACCAAACCGCTCACTCGGAAATGCTTGAGCAGCTATGCCGAGTTCAGTTGTCGGTTTAGCCACGATGAATCCACTCAGGATAGAATGAGGTGACAGAAAACTCATTCTCCGGGGATGTGCCCATGCCAGTCAAACTCATTTCACTGAAGTGCCCAAATTGCGGTGGCGAACTGGAGATGCCCACCGAGTCGGAGACCTTTTATTGCAAGTACTGCGGTTCACTCCTCTACGCTGACGACGATAGCAAGAAGTTGCAAATCGATGCCAAAGTCAGCGGGAGCATCACCGCCAATATCAACTTCCGCGATGAAGCCGAAATCCGCAAGCTAGAAATTGCGGAGCAACAGAGGCAGCAGAGTGAAATCGAGGCCTATCGGGAGCGGTGGAAGAAACAAGTCAAGACAGTGCCGCTCATCGTTGCGATACTCAGCATCTTTGCCGGAGCTGCCATTGGAGACAAAAGTAAGCCCATCGCATACCAATGGGGTCAGGGCATTGCTGCCTCTATGTACCTCGTTCTCCCAGCAGCAGTTATCCTTTTCTTTAGAAGACCCAACAAGTTCGAGCAAACTCATAACGCTGGTTTCGGGACACTACTCAAACCCAATAACGACGCCCTGCTTAGGATGCTTGATGAGAACGGTCTGGAAGACTACTCACGATACCTCAAGAACTGGAAGCGTCAGTTGGCAGCATATCCCATCGCTTTGATCCTCCCCGCCTTTTTAGCAAGAGTCCTTGCCAGAGTTGAGAGTTGGTACTGCAGACTCGCTAGCATCGAGAGATTCGAGCCACTCGTCTCGATACGCAGGGTTCTATTGGCTGTCTTCCTAATTGTTCTTTTTGCTGGACCGATTCTCCTGTTTATCAGAAGACCAAGCAAGTATATCCAGAGCTACGTTCGCACGATAAAGAGCAAGGATATGAGGAACAGCAGAGAAGGGTAAAGCTCGGCGCCGCTTACCCTTCTTTGCCACAGGGATTCAAATTCGATAATGATGCGGTCGTTGTTGTCTTTGGGGCCAATCCGCTCTTATCAAATATGCACCAACCAGGCCAAGCGCGGGGCCAGACCCAGCCCCTCACTCCTCACACGTTACTTCGGGTGGGTCGCGCACCAGACGGCGTAGAGGAAGGCGGCAAGCAAGGTGATGAGCGGTGAGAGAAGGAACAGCATAAACACGAAAAAGGCCATTTGTTACACCTCCTGCAACGTGCGGTTTGGCACGTCTTTCAGACACATGAGCCCACTGTTAGCGCCGGTCGATTTTAGCCACAAGGGACTGCGGTGGTGAACTTGGACCAAGATCCAACGTTACAAGCTATCGTACCCCTCGTCGTTGCCTGCCTCATCCGGTTCCATCGAGTCCGCCTCTCG
>CACZCK010000021.1 GCA_902779675.1 uncultured Coriobacteriaceae bacterium
TTCGGGTGCAGACGACTCGGGTGGTGTGACGGGCGGTGTGTACAAGGCCCGGGAACGCATTCACCGCGGCGTGCTGATCCGCGATTACTAGCAACTCCGACTTCATGGAGGCGGGTTGCAGCCTCCAATCCGAACTGGGGCCGGCTTTAGGGATTCGCTCCCACTCGCGTGGTGGCAGCCCACTGTGCCGGCCATTGTAGCACGTGTGCAGCCCAGGACATAAGGGGCATGATGACTTGACGTCGTCCCCACCTTCCTCCGGCTTGACGCCGGCGGTCTCGCATGGGTGCCCGGCCGAACCGCTGGCAACATGCGACGAGGGTTGCGCTCGTTGCGGGACTTAACCCAACATCTCACGACACGAGCTGACGACAGCCATGCACCACCTGTATAGGCTCCTCTCGGCCACGAGGTTTCCCCCGCTTCACCTATATGTCAAGCCCTGGTAAGGTTCTTCGCGTTGCTTCGAATTAAGCCACATGCTCCGCTGCTTGTGCGGGCCCCCGTCAATTCCTTTGAGTTTTAGCCTTGATCCCCCCACACCTAGTGTCCATCGTTTACGGCTAGGACTACCAGGGTATCTAATCCTGTTCGCTCCCCTAGCTTTCGCGCCTCAGCGTCAGTCGTGGCCCAGAAGGCCGCCTTCGCCACCGGTGTTCTTCCCAATATCTGCGCATTCCACCGCTACACTGGGAATTCCGCCTTCCCCTACCAGACTCAAGCCCGCCGGTATCGGGAGCGGGCGGGGGTTGAGCCCCCGGATTTAACTCCCGACCTAACGGGCCGCCTACGCGCGCTTTACGCCCAATGAATCCGGATAACGCTCGCCCCCTACGTATTACCGCGGCTGCTGGCACGTAGTTAGCCGGGGCTTCTTCTGCAGGTACCGTCACCTCGCGGCCTCGTCCCTGCTGAAAGCGGTTTACAACCCGAAGGCCTTCGTCCCGCACGCGGCGTCGCTGCATCAGGCTTTCGCCCATTGTGCAAGATTCCCCACTGCTGCCTCCCGTAGGAGTCTGGGCCGTGTCTCAGTCCCAATCTGGCTGGTCGGTCTCTCAACCCAGCTACCCATAATTGCCTTGGTGGGCCGTTACCCCACCAACAAGCTAACAGGCCGCGGGCCCATCCCTCGCCGTCGGGGCTTTCCCCCCGAGAGGATGTCCTCAAGGGGGCGTATCCGGTATTAACCACGGTTTCCCGAGGCTGTCCCGGTGCGAGGGGCAGGTTGCCCACGTGTTACTCAGCCGTTCGCCACTTTATACACACCCGAAGGTGCTTTAACCGTTCGACTTGCATGTGTTAGGCGCGCCGCCAGCGTTCATCCTGAGCCAGGATCGAACTCTCCGTTCAAATACCAAGGCGCGTGAGCGCCTCGCAGTTAAGTTTTTGACCGGCAGTCCGTGCCCGGCGCCGAATCACGCTGATTCGGATCCATGTAAGCTCAAAGTACGAAATTGACGTGTCACTTTCGATACAATATCGCTTGCTGTCTCGTCGTCGATCTCATCGATCGCAGTATCCGGTTCTCAAGGTTCGCCGCTCCGGGCCGGTCGGCCGTGCCCGTCGCGCAAGAAGTAATAATACGCACCCGCGGGTCCCGTGGCAACGTCTTTCCGCGCCTCCACATCCCCTCCACATTCGGCGTCAGGAGCGGGCGGCCCCCTGGGCCCACAAGAGCAGGGCGGAGGCCGCAGCGCGCGCTCCAGCCCCAGATGAGGCTAGGCGTAGCAGCACCCAAGACCCATCAGCCAGCTCGACCCGCAGCCCACTTGGATGGGTCACCATCACCGGTTGCTCGCCGAGCACCTCAGGCGGGTTGAGCCCGGGTAGCAGGTTACCGAGACGCTGGCTCTGGCCAAAGTCGAGGCGAATGTCACGCGCCATATACTCCATGGCGCCGATCTCGGCCTCGCACTGTTGCACAAGGGCTCGCACGCCCTCTCCCGCACCGGCCACATACTCAGTCAGCATGACCGATCCAAGCAGGCCGTCGCGCTCCGGCATATGCTGCGGGATACAGATGCCACCCATCTCCTCGGTACCGAGGATGACGTCACCGTCCTGGAACTCTCTATATATAGAGTCGAATCCGACCGGCACGCGCGTGAAGTCGCAGTCGAGACGCTCTGCCTGCCGCTCGATGCGCACCGAGGAGGCGGCGGTAGCCACCACGCGCCCATAGCTCCCCCGCTGGCGCACGATGTGCTCGAGCACCAAGGGAGCGATATCGTGCGGCGACACCAGCCTGCCCGTCTCGTCGATAATCGCATTGCGGCTGCAGTCGCCGTTGAGCACGATGCCCATGTCGGCGTGCTGCACCATCACCAGGCGCTCGCACTCGTCGACCCAGGGCTCGCCCGCATGCGGGTGCAAGCCGCGGAAGTCGGGCACGGGCTGGCCGTGGGCGACCACGACCTCACAGCCGATCCGTTCGAGAAGCCGTTGCGCATAGCCGCAGCCCGCCCCATACAAGGGATCGAGCACGACCTTGAGTCCCGCACGCGAGACTAGCTCCGTATCCGTCTCCCTCTCTATATGGTTAAGGTAGGCGCTCACCAGATCGGCGTGGGATATAGGTCCGCGCGCTGCGGTGGGCACCGCCTCGATGCGCTGGTCGACCGTGCGGGCGAACAGCGCGCTCACAGGGCCACCATCGGCCTGACGCACACGGATCCCCCCATAGGTGTAGGGCCTGCGCGAAGCGGTGATCATGAGGCCACCCACGCACGAAGGGTCGTGCGCGACTGCCCAGCCGAGGGCTGGAGTCGGGCAGACCGCGTCCGACACCACCGCCACAAGGCCATGGGCAGACAGGACCTGCCCGGCCACCTCGGCCAGGCGTCTGGAGTCACGCCGCGTGTCGTAGCCGATCAGGACGGTGGAACCCTCGTAGCGTTCCGCCCACGTCCTGGCAACGGCGTCTGACACACGCACGACGCCGGACTCGTCGAATCCGGCGCCGATGCGTGCGTTCCATCCATAGGTCTCGAAGCGGATGGCGGCCATCTCTGTCTTAGAGGGCGAGGCCCTTGGCCGCGTCGCCGAGCTCCTCGAGGAAGGCGTCGCGGAACTTGTCGCTTGCAAGCGCGAGGCGCGCGTTGGTGGCAGCCCAGGCAGCGGGAGTGCCCGTGTCGCAACCCTCAGCGGGATCGACGACCAGCGCGTACATCTCCTCGGTCTCGAGCAGGCGCTCCATGGCATCGGTAAGCTGGATCTCGCCGCCGGCACCAGCGCCCTGGGTGGCAAGCAGGTCCATGATTGCCGGGGAGAGCAGGTAGCGACCCACAATAAACAGGTGGGACGGAGCCTCCTCGGGGGCGGGCTTCTCCACCAGGCCGGTGACCTTCCACACGGCGCCCTCTTCCTCGCCCTGGGCGTCTGCGCCCGGCAGCGACCCGACGCACTCGCCGGCAATGATGCCGTAGCGGCTCACCTGGTCGGCAGGCACGGGAGCGACCGCGATCACCGAGGCGCCGCCATGCTCCTCGGACACGCGCGCCATGTTGACGCACATCTGGCGATCGGGCACAAAGTAGTCGCCCAGCAAAATGAAGAAGGGCTCGTCGCCCACCTCGCTGGCAGCGCAGTGCACCGCATGGCCCAGGCCCAGGGGCTCGTCCTGATAGACGAACGAGACGGGAAGCGTCGAGGCGTCGTGCACGGCGTCTGCCAGTGCGTCCTTGCCGCTGTTGTGTAGCATCTGCTCGAAGTCGGCGTCGACGCTAAAGTAGCGCTCCATCTCGGGCTTGGCGTGGGAGTTGACGATCACGACACCGTCGACGCCCTCGGGCTCAAGTGCCTCCTCGACCACATACTGGATGACGGGCTTGTCGAGCACCGGCAGCAGCTCCTTGGCGGAGCACTTGGTAGCCGGCAGGAAGCGCGTGCCCAGACCGGCGGCAGGAATGATTGCCTTCATGTTGGAAACCTCCGAAACTATCGTGCATTGCGTTCGCATCGTAAAAAGCATACCCATAGCGCTTGCCCGCATAAGCGCCCAACCCGCAGACGGCCCCGATGTGCCGCATACAGGCAAACATAAGGCATGGGCCTTGCAATATCACCACAAACGGGTTTTGGTCGCGCGCTGACGCAGCGCGGAGGCCCAGAGGGGCTAGTCGATCGTGATGCCCTGCTTATCGAGGTATTCGCACCAGCGCCGCATGGTGTCGGCCGAAAGCGCATGCTCCATGAGGCACGCCTCCTCGTCAGCCGTCTCGTCGTCGACGCCAAGGCCCTCGGTCAGGAATAGCCGCAGCGTACGATGGCGGTGCCAGACGTCCTTACCGTACTCGCGGCCCTCGGGGGTGAGCGTCACGCGTCCGTAGCGCGTCTGCTCAACCATGCCGCGCTCCTTGAGCGTGGCAATGGCCTTGTTGACACTTGCCTTGGACACCTCGAGCTGCTCGGCGACATCGACCGACCTGATGCCATCGTCGAAGGCATCCTGATCAACCATAATGCGATAGATGGACTCGAGGTAATCCTCGCTCGCCATGCTCAGGCTGTTGGGCCCGTGGGTATCGGTGTGCGCCATGTCGTGCGTCCCTTCAGGTGCGCCGTACGGTTAAATAGTTTGTACTCAAAATAACTATTCCGCGCAAGCAGTGACTTCCAAACGGCGTGCCAGCTTGGCAAGCCGATGCCAAGGCTCGAAACGGGCGTTGACGGCTCTTAGAGATCGGCGGAATCGGGCACGCTGGCACGTTCGACCCGAGCCCCGAGCCCCTGGAGCTTCTCAACGAAGCGCTCGTAGCCGCGGTCGATGTGGTAGATGTCGGAGACCACCGTGATGCCGTCGGCCACGAGGCCCGCCATCACCAGGGCGGCACCGCCACGCAGGTCGGGAGACTTGACCTGCGCGCCAGAAAAGCGCGGCACGCCGTGCACGATGGCATGGTGCCCCTCGATGCGGATCTCGGCGCCCATGCGCTGAAGCTCGCTGGCAAACATGAAGCGGTTCTCAAAGACGTTCTCGGTGACGACGCACGAGGCAGAGCCCAGAGCGAGCAGGCACATGGTCTGAGCCTGCATGTCGGTGGGAAAGCCCGGGAACGGTAGCGTCTGGATGTCCACCGAGCCGATGGGGCCTTCGCGCCACGCGAGCACGCCACGCTCGCGGCGCTCGATGGAGATGCCCATCTGCTCGTACTTGCGCAGGACAAGGCCAAGGTGGGCGGGGTCGAAGCCCTTGACCTCCACAGGCTCGCCCACCAAACCGGCCGTAGCAATGAAGGTGCCTGCCTCGATGCGGTCGCCCACCACCTCATGCGTGACGGGGTGCAGCTCGGCCACGCCCTCGATCTCGATGACCGGCGAGCCGGCTCCCTTGACCGAGGCGCCCATCTCGTTGAGCAGGTTGGCGAGGTCCACGATCTCGGGCTCGCGGGCGGCATTGTCGATGACGGTCGTGCCCTTGGCACGCACCGCGGCCATCATGAGGTTCTCGGTGGCACCCACGCTGGCAAAGTCAAGCGTGACTGTGGTGCCCGACAGCCCATGCGGCGTAGTGGCGTTGATGTCGCCGTGGTCGAGGTCGAAATCGACGCCGAGGGCCTGCAGGCCCAGGATGTGCATGTCGATCTTGCGCGCACCGATGTTGCAGCCGCCCGGCATGGCCACAGTGGCCTTGCCGAAGCGCCCCAGCAACGGCCCGAGCACGGCGGTCGAGGCGCGCATCTGCGCAACCAGCTCGTATGGCGTGACCCAGCTCTCCACCGTAGAAGTGTCGATGCGCAGCGTGTGCACGTCGACGACATCGATCTTGGCGCCTAGGCGCTTGAGCACCTTGCCCATCACGTGCACGTCAGCGATGTTGGGGACGTTGGTCAGCGTGTTGACACCCGGCGCCAGAATGGTAGCGGCCATGAGCTTGAGCGCGGAGTTCTTTGCTCCTTCGACGGTCACCTCACCCGTGACGCGATGACCTCCTTCGATGCGAATGACGTCCACGCCGTCCCCTCCTAATTGGACGATAAGGGGCGACCCCCTCTCGTCCCACACGGGACAAAGGGGGTCGCCCCTTAGTGTCCCTCGCTTGCTAGTCTTGCTGCGGCGCGTGCCGCAGGAGCAGATCGCACCACGCGATCTTGTTGTCATAGTATGCACGACGCCCGTCGCCTGCGGGAAGCGCGTCGCGCGAAGCCACGGCCTTATCACGAGTCTCGTTGACCACGTCGGCATCGATGTCGTCGGAGCGACGTGCGTGGTCGGCGAGCACGATCACCTGATGGGGCGTAATCTCGACGTATCCGCCCGAGATGATCACCTCGACCGTCGCGCCACCGTCCTCGGGCAGCCGGTGCAGGCGCACCACGCCGTTGCCCAACGCGCAGATCTCGGGCGCATGGCCAGGCCACACGCCGAGCTCTCCGGTGGGGGTGACCAGCACTAGGCTAGCCACCTCGCCCTCGAAGAGCAGACGGTCAGGACGGACAAATTGGCAGGTAATCGTTGCCATCTGAATGCCTACCTCGCCTCGCCGGCTGCCATCGCACGAGCGCGGTCACGCACGTCGTCGATGGTGCCTGCATACCTGAAGAGCTGCTCGGGCAGGTCGTCGCACTCGCCGTCGACGATGGCCGCAAACGAGCGCACGGTGTCCTCGACGCGCACGTAGGCGCCGGGGTTGCCCGTGAACTTCTCGGCCACGTGGAACGACTGCGAGAGGAACTGCTGCACCTTGCGGGCGCGCGCCACGATGAGCTGCTGCTCCTCGGAGAGCTCGTCCATGCCCAGGATGGCGATGATGTCCTGCAGGTCGGAGTACTGCTGCAGGATCTCCTGCGTCTTCTGGGCCACGCGGTAGTGCTCCTCGCCCACGATCTCGGGGTCGAGGGCGCCCGACGAGCTGGCCAGCGGGTCGACCGCCGGGTAGATGCCGAGCTCGGTGATGGCGCGCGACAGGACCGTCGTGGCGTCGAGGTGCGTGAAGGTCGTGGCAGGAGCCGGGTCGGTGAGGTCGTCCGCGGGGACGTAGACGGCCTGGACCGAGGTGATCGAGCCCTCGCGCGTGGAGGTGATGCGCTCCTGCAGGTCGCCCATCTCGGTCGCCAGCGTGGGCTGGTAGCCGACGGCGGAGGGCATGCGGCCCAGCAGTGCCGAGACCTCGGAGCCCGCCTGCGAGAAGCGGAAGATGTTGTCGATGAACAGCAGCACGTCCTGGCCCTGGTCACGGAAGTACTCGGCCGTGGTGAGGCCCGCCAGGCCGACGCGCAGACGCGCCCCAGGCGGCTCGTTCATCTGGCCGTATACCAGGCAGGTCTTGTTGATGACGCCGGACTCGGTCATCTCGAGGTAGAGGTCGGTGCCCTCGCGGGTGCGCTCGCCGACGCCCGTGAAGACCGACGTGCCGCCGTGCTCCTGGGCGAGGTTGTTGATGAGCTCCTGGATGAGCACCGTCTTGCCCACGCCGGCGCCGCCGAACAGGCCGGTCTTGCCGCCGCGCACGTAGGGCTCGAGCAGGTCGATGGCTTTGATGCCCGTCTCGAAGATCTCGGTCTGCGTGGTAAGGTCGGAGAAGCTCGGCGCGGGATGGTGGATCGGGTAGAACTGCACGTTCTCGGGCATGCCCTTGCCGTCCACGGGCTCGCCCATGACGTTCCACACGCGGCCGAGCGTCGCCTGGCCGACGGGCATCATCATGGGTGCGCCGGTGTCGGTGACCTTGAGGCCACGCTGCAGGCCGTCGGTCGAGCTCATGGCGACGGTGCGGACCACGTTGCCAGGCAGCTGCGACTCGACCTCCAGCACGGTGTTCACATGGCCCACCGGCGTGTCGACGTCGACCTTGAGGGCCGAGTAGATGGCGGGGACCTGGTCATCGAAGCGCACGTCGACGACGGGGCCCACGATGCGCACGATGGTGCCCGTGCCGGCGCTCTTATTGAGCAGCTTCATGGCGGCACGCTCGAGCGTGCCCAACTCTTCGGTCTGCTGTGTAGCCATTAGTTGTCCTCCAATGCGGACGCACCGCCGATGATCTCGTTGAGCTCGGTGGTGATGGATCCCTGGCGCTCGCGGTTATAGGTGCGGCTGAGGGACGCAATGACTTCCTTGGCGTTGTCGGTGGCCGACTGCATGGCGCGGCGGCGTGCGCCGTGCTCTGCCGCGGCCGAGTCGAGCAGCGCATGGTAGATGACCGTCCGGATGTAGGCCGGCATCAGATAGCCGAGCACCTCGCGGGCGGAGGGTTCGAACTCGAACTCGGTGTAGCGCTCCCCCTCGACCGTGGTCATGGCCTCGCTCGTGCGGGGGCTGTTGGGCAGCGTGAGGTCGTCCGTCGACAGCGGGAGCAGCTGCTCAATGACCTGCTCCTGGTCCACGCGGTTGCGCGCGTGGCTGTAGTAGATCGTCACGCGGTCGATGCTGCCGCTGGCATAGCCGTCCATGAGGTAGGAGGCGATGCGGTCGGCCTCGTCCATGGTGGGCTCGGACGAGCTCCCCTCGAAGGACAGGACCGGCTCGATGCCACGGTACCTGAAGTACTCGGTCGGCTTCTTGCCGCAGGTGATCAGCTGGGTGCCGATGCCCTGCTTGGCGAGGCGTTCGATCTCGTGCTGGACCAGGCGCTGGGGCACGATGTTGAAGCCACCGGCCATGCCGCGGTCGGACGCGACCAGAATGAAGAGCACGGTGTGCTCCTCGGTGCGCGGCTGCAGGAGCGGCTGCGATGCGTCGAAGCCCGCGCTCGCGACGTTCGCCAGCATGCGCGAGATGGCGTCCTTGTAGGGCTCTGCCTCCTTGGCACGGTCCAGCGCCCTGCGGATCTTGGCCGTGGAGATCATCTCCATCGTGCGGGTGACCTGCATGGTGCTGGTGACCGAGTCGATGCGACCCTTTATTTCGCGAAGGTTGGCCATGCGGCGCGCCCCTTACGCTTCCTCGGCGGGCTCGGCATCAGCCTGAGCCAGCCCAGAGCCTGCGAGGAACTCCTCCTTGAAGGCCTCGATGGCCTCCTTGAGGCTCGCGGAGAGCTCGTCGGAGATCTTGCCGGCACGGACGCTCTCACGCAGCTCGGGATGGCGCTCGAGCACGTAGCGGGCGAGCCCGTCGCGGAAGGGCACGACCTGGTCGAGCTCGAGGTCGTCAAGGTAGTTCTCCTTGGCGGCGAAGATCGCAATGACCTGGTCGGCCACGTCGAGGGCCGCGTAGCGCTTCTGCTTGAGCAGCTCCATCATGTGGGCGCCGTGGTTGAGCTGGTACTGCGTGGCCTCGTCGAGGTCGGAGCCGAACTGCGCGAAGGCCTGCTTCTCGCGGTAGCTCGCCAGGTCGAGGCGCAGCGTGCCCGCCACCTGCTTCATGGCGGCCAGCTGTGCGGCACCACCCACGCGCGACACCGAGATGCCCACGTCGACGGCCGGGCGCTGGCCCTGGAAGAACAGGTTCGACTGCAGGTAGATCTGCCCGTCGGTGATCGAGATCACGTTGGTGGGGATGTACGCGGAGACGTCGCCCTCCTGCGTCTCGATGAGCGGCAGGGCCGTCATCGAGCCGCCGCCGTTCTCGTCGCTCATCTTGACGGCGCGCTCGAGCAGGCGGGAGTGCAGGTAGAAGATGTCGCCTGGGTAGGCCTCGCGTCCGGGCGGGCGGTGCAGCGTCAGCGACATCTGACGGTAGGCGACGGCCTGCTTGGAGAGGTCGTCATAGACGATCAGCACGTGACCGCCGGGGTGGGTCGCGTCGGCCGGGTTGCCCTCGGCGTCGTTGTACATGAAGAACTCGCCGATGGCGGCACCCGCCATCGGGGCGATGTACTGCAGCGGCGCGGAGTCGGCGGCCGTGGCGGAGACGATGATCGTCTTGTCGAGCGCGCCGTGGCGCTCCAGCGTCTTGCGGATGGACGCGACCGTGGAGGCCTTCTGGCCGACGGCCACGTAGATGCAGACCATGTCGGTATCACGCTGGTTGATGATGGCGTCGATTGCGATCGAGGTCTTGCCCGTCTTGCGGTCGCCGATGACCAGCTCGCGCTGGCCGCGGCCGATGGGCACCATGGCGTCGATGGCCACTAGGCCCGTCTGCACCGGCTCGCACACGGGCTGGCGCTCCATGATGCCGGGAGCCTTGAACTCGATGGGGCGATAGTGCGTGGTCACGATGGGGCCGCGCCCGTCGATGGGCTGCCCCAGCGGGTTCACGACGCGGCCGAGCATGCCACGCCCGACGGGGATGGACATGACCTGACCGGTGGTCTGGCACTCGTCGCCTTCCTTGATGGTGTCGACGTCGCCAAAGAGCACCACGCCGACCTCGTCTTCCTCGAGGTTCTGCGCGAGGCCGTAGACGTTCTTGCCCGTGGCCGAGCTCGTGAGCTTCAGCAGTTCGCCCGACATGGCGGTCTTCAGGCCAGCCACGTGCGCGATGCCGTCGCCGACCTCGATGACCGATGCGGCCTCGTGGGTATCGGCGGTGAGCTCCATGGCGTTGAGGCGGCCACGCAGCGTGTCCATGATCTGTGCGGCAAGGAGGGAGCCTTCTGCCTGAGCCATTTACTCGTCACCTCCCACATAGGTGGATGAGAGGGCCTTGCGGATGTTCATGAGATGCGTGCGGACGGAGGCGTCGCGACGGTGCCCGCGGGCCTCGATGATGATGCCGCCCAGGATCTTGGGCTCGACATGCTCCACGAGGTAGACGGGGCGGTCGAAGTCGCGCTCGCACTTGTCCTTGACCTTGGCGCGCAGCTCGTCGCCCATGGGGACGGCCGTGGTCACGTCGACCGAGATCGTGAGGTCGCCGTTGTCGAGGCGCTCCTTGAACTCGCGGTAGACCTGGTCGATGAGGTAGTCCTCATTGGCGTTGTCCATGCGCGCGATGGTCTCGAGCATCTCTGGCGAGAACTTGAGGGCGTGGCGCAGCTGCTGCAGGTCGCGCGCCGAGCGTCCCTCGGCTGCGGCGGCCTCCATGAGCATCCGCGTGTACTCCTCAACCTTCTCGCTGTCGGTGCGCTTAGTCGTCATTCAGGCTACCCACTTCCGCGAGATACTTGATGGCGAGCGCGCGCTGCTGCTCGACGTCGAGGGTGTCGCCGACCACCTTGCTGGCAATCTCGACCGAGAGGTCGACGACGGAGCCGGAGAGCTCGGCCATGGCCTTGGCACGCTCGGCGTCGATGGCGTCGTGCGCCTTGGCGATGATGGCCTGTGACTCCTCCTGGGCCTTGGCAAGCATGTCGGCGCGCATCACCTCGGCGTCGCGCTTGGCCTCGGCGATGATGTCGTCAGCCTCGCGCTCGGCGGCGGCGATGCGCTCCTCATAGGTCTGGGCGCTCTGCTCGGCCTCGGCCTTGGCGTCCTCGGCGGCCTTGAGGTCGCTCTCGATCTTCTCCTGGCGCGCGTCAAGGGTCTCGATGATCATCGGCCAGGCCATCTTGGCCATGATGAACCAGATGATCAGAAAGGCGATGAGCGCGGGGATGAACTCCGCGGGCTTGGGCAGCAGAATGTCCGGGCCAGCGGCAAAGGCCGTGGCGGGAGCCGCAAGCTGACCTGCGACCGCGAGGCCACCCGCCTCCGCCACAAGGCGCGCGATGCCCGGCTTGTTCGTGTTCATGCGAACCTCCAATAATCGGATCGTGTCGGTGCGCCCGCGCTAGGCGATGAGCGTGACGACGAAGCCGATCAGGGCCAGAGCCTCTACGAACGCCGAGGCGAGGATGAAGACGGTGAACAGACGCCCCTGGACCTCAGGCTGACGCGCCATCGACGTCGTCGCGCCAAAGGCCGCAAGGCCGATACCCAGACCCGCACCAATAACACCAATGCCGTAACCGATGACTCCCACGATTCCTCCTCTGTCATTCGCCGGACGGTCCGGCGAGTTCCAAGACATGACTATGTACGGCGGGCCGCTCGCGCGACCCGCGAGATACCCGCTTCTAGTGCTCGTCCGCCTCGGCGAGCTGGATGTAGACCGCCGAGAGCAGCGTGAAGACGTAGGCCTGGATGGCCGCGACCAGAAGCTCGACCGCGTAGATCACCATCAGGATGACCACCCAGAAGACCGATGCACCCGCCTGTCCCAGGGCAGCCGCCGAGACGCCCTGCATGAGCGGCTCGAAGAACAGCGAGGCCAGGATAGCGAAGGTGCCCATGACCACGTGGCCGGCGAACAGGTTGCAGAACAGACGGACGGCCAGCGTGACGAGGCGCAGGAAGGTCGAGAAGAGCTCGATGACCCACACGAGCGCGTTCATCGGGAAGGCCACCCCCGCCGGTGCCAGGCTCTTGATGTAGCCGAGGACGCCCTTGCGCTTCATGCCCACGACGATGAAGTAGACGAACGACACGAGCGCGAGCGCGGCCGTGGTGCCGATGCAGCCCGTGCCGGGCTTGCAGCCGGGGATGACGCCCACGATGTTGTTCACCAGGATGAAGAAGAACAGCGTGGCGATGAACGGGAAGTGCTCGCGCCAGGTGTCGCCGAGAAGCCCGCGGCAGAGGTCGTCGCGGCAGTACTCGACGAGGAACTCCACGCCGTTCACGAAGCGGCCCTTGGGCACCAGACCGCCTTCCGCCTGCTTCTTCTTGAACACGAAGACGACCGCCAGCAGGATGACGATGGCGACGAACATCCAGTAGGAGTACTGGGTGATGCCGACGTTGAGGTCCCCGATGACAGGCGTGGACGAGAAGCTGTTGACCAGCTCGTCCATCTCCTCGGGAAGCTTATCCAGTGGATTCACCACTCTTCCTTTCTCCCGGACGGGCGGGGCGCGTTCGCATCCCGCCATGCCCTCCAAGCCTCGACTGCCCAAACGAGCAGGAACGAGGCCGCCTCTGCGCACCCAAAGACGAGCACATCCCCTCGCGCAGCCAGCCATACCACAATCAGAGCCCCTGTGAGCAGCGCAAACGATACCATGATGCCCACAAGGCCGGCGGCCACGTGTACGGGACGGGACTTCCGCAGTGCCAGCTCGAACAGCAGCGCCGGAGGGAATGCGCCCACAAGACCAAGCACGGACCCCGCAACGATGGCCCGCGTCACTCCCATGGAATCATCTCCCAAGCGCCGGAAATCCGAACGGCTGGAAGTCTAGCCGTGTCATGCCGAAAACGCCATACCCCAACTTCCGAAAGAACATCGCTGACACAATTCGGGGGTCATGCACCATGTCACCTGCGCACGCGCCCTTGCTACTTGGTACCGTAGATGCGGTCGCCCGCATCGCCCAAGCCGGGAAGGATATAGGCGTTCTCGTTGAGCTGGCGGTCGACCACACAAGTATACAGGCGCACATCGGGGTCGAAGTCCAGCACCGCCTTGACGCCCTCGGGGCAGCTGACCAGCGTGAGGGCACGGATGTCCTTGACGCCGGCCTCGCGCAGGAACTGGATGGCGGCCGTCAGCGAACCGCCCGTGGCCAGCATCGGGTCGACGATGAGGCAGGTGCGATCCTCCACCGCCGGCGGGAACTTGCAGTAGTACTGCACGGGCTCGTGGGTCTCCTCGTCGCGATACATACCAACGTGACCGACGCGAGCCGAAGGCACAAGCGTCAGGATGCCGTCGACCATGCCCAAACCAGCGCGCAGGATGGGGATGATGGCGATCTTCTTGCCTGCGATCTTGTGGGCGGTCATCTTCTCGAGTGGGGTCTCGATCTCGACCTCCTCGAGAGGCAGGTCGCGCAGGGCCTCGTAGCCCTCGAGGACGGCCAGCTCGGTGACGAGCTCGCGGAAGTCCTTGGTGGAGGTGCCCTTGTCACGCAGGATGGCCAGCTTGTGCTGGACGAGCGGATGATCGACGACGGTGAGGCGGCTCTCGTCGTATGCAGACATGATCGTTCCTTTCGACGATATCAGTACCTTCATCATAGTACCGCTCTGACCTGCCCTGTATAGCATCAATGCCTTGGTGCCGTCCGTGGCAAACGAGGTCCGCCCCCAACGAAGCGTGCTCCGTTGGGGGCGGCCCGTGCAGTGCAGGCTTGTTTGTCTAGCCCAGCTCGGGGTAGAGCGGATGGGCGGCCAACAGCTCCTTGACCTCGGCCTTGACCTGAGCCATGACGTTCTCGTCTCCCAGGTGCGTCACGGTCTCGCCAATGAGCTCGCCGATGCGCTCGGCCTCGGCCTCGTTGAAGCCGCGCGTGGTCATGGCGGCGGACCCCACGCGGATGCCACTCGTCACAAAGGGGCTGCGCTTCTCGCCAGGGATGGTGTTCTTGTTGACGGTGATGCCCACCTCGTCGAGCGCGTTCTCGGCGAGCTTGCCAGTCACGTCCTCGCCGGCGGTGGTGAGGTCCACAAGCAGCAAGTGATTGTCGGTGCCGCCCGTCACCATGCGCAGGCCGCGCGACTCCATGCCGCGACCCAGGGCCTTGGCGTTGGCGCACACGCCGTCGATGTAGGTGGCAAACGACGGCTGCAGGGCCTCGCCAAAGGCCACGGCCTTGCCTGCGATCACGTGCTCGAGCGGGCCGCCCTGACTGCCGGGGAACACCGCGGAGTTCATGCGCTTGGTGTACTCCTCGTTATTCCACAGGATGAGGCCGCCACGCGTGCCGCGCAGGGTCTTGTGCGTGGTGGTGGTCACCACATCGGCCCAAGGCAGGGGGCTCGGATGAGCGCCCGTGGCCACCAGGCCTGCGATGTGGGCCATATCGACCATGAGGGCGGCGCCCACGGAGTGAGCGATCTGGGCAAAGCGCTCGAAGTCGATGATGCGCGGATAGGCGGAGGCGCCGGCGATGATCAGCTTGGGCTGGTACTTCTCGGCCTTGGCCGCCACGTCGTCGTAGTCGATACGCTCGGTCTGCTCGGAGAGCCCGTAACTCACGATGTTGAAGAGCTTGCCCGAGTAGTTGGCGGGGCTGCCGTGGGTGAGGTGGCCGCCATTGCTGAGGTCCATGCCCATGACGGTGTCGCCGGGGCCGGCAAAGACGCTCTCGGCAGCATAGTTGGCCTGGGCGCCAGAGTGGGGCTGCACGTTGGCAAAAGCGCAGCCAAAGAGCTTCTTGGCGCGCTCGCGCGCGATGTCCTCCACGGCGTCGACGGCCCAGCAGCCGCCGTAGTAGCGATGCCCCGGCAGGCCCTCGGCGTACTTGTTGGTAAGCGGGCTGCCCACCGCCTCCATGACCGCGAGGCTCACGAAGTTCTCGGATGCGATGAGCTCGATGGAGTTGCGCTGGCGCGTGAGCTCGTCGCCGATGGCAGAGGCAAGCTCGGGATCTTGGGTACTCAGGTGCTCGAGGTACATGGGTGCTCCTGTCTGAGTCAGGCGTCTGGTCCGTACGGTAGGGTAGCGCATGAGCATTTCAAGCAGATAAAACATGCTCTGACCACAAACGAGGCGCACATGTGGCGAGCATACCGCTCCCTAGGCCAGGATCTGGGCCTCGGTGATCGCGCCTTCGCGGAAGATCACCGGCTCGGGGCCTAGGCATCCCACGATGGTCGAGGCCACGCCCACGGGAGCGGGACCTGCGTCGAGGGAGAGGTCCGCCTCTTCCACGATGCGTTCCTCGATGCCCGAGCCGCTGGTAGCAGCCGCCTGCCCGTGCGTGTTCGCGCTGGTCGTGGCCAGTGGGGCACCGACGCTGCGTGCCAGCGTGCGTACCAGCTCGGAGTCTGGGCAGCGCAGGGCGATGGTCCCGTCGGCCGCGCGGTACTCGGGCGGCACGGCGTCGGAGGCGTGCACCACCAGCGTGAGGGCACCCGGCCAGTAGCGCACGGCGAGCTCGACGGCGTAGGCGGGCACATCGGCGCCGTAGACGGTGAGGTCACTGGGGTCGGCGATGAGCCACGGCAACGTCTGAGTGCGGTCGCGGTGCTTGATGGCAAAGATCCGCTCGTGTCCGGGGTTGGCTGGCGTCGCGGCACAGCCGATGCCATACACGGAGTCGGTGGGCATCACCAGCACGCCGCCGAAGGCGAGCGTGGCCACGGCCTCGTCCACAACCGAGCGCGACGGAGCGCTCTGGCTCGTCCTGATGAGCGATCCCATGGCTTTTACGCCTCCTCTCGCACGGCCAGCAGCACGCGCGGTCGTCCCGTCAGGTCCTGGCGCACCTCGACCGTACGCCAGCCTCCCTGGATGCGGCAGAGGTCTGCCGCCGCCTCCACGTTGTCTTCGGAGAGCTCCACGCAGAACCAACCCGCAGGCGCCAGCACGCGCGGGGCCAGGTCCAGCACGCGCCGAAAGATGTCGAGCCCGTCTGGGCCGCCATCCAGAGCAAGGTGAGGCTCGTGGTCCCTCACCTCGGGGGGCACGTCACGCTCCAGTACCGCAGTTGGGATGTAGGGCGGATTGGACACCAGCACCGAGAACGTGCCCATCAGCTCGGCGGGCACCGCAGCCGCAAGGTCGCACTCGTAGACGTCCACCGCATCGGCAAGCCCCAGGGTGTCGCGATTGTGCTTGGCCAGCCTCACGGCCTGTGAAGAGAGGTCGGTGGCGACCACGGCGGTGCCGGGGCGTTCGCTCGCGATGGAGAGCGCAATGCATCCGGTGCCCGTGCACAGGTCGAGCACTCGCACGCCCAACGGGGCCTCCGCAGCCTCCGCCTCGAGCGCCGCCGCCTCACGCAGGTACTCGTCGACCGCCCGCTCGTCCAGCAGGCCGTCCTCGTTGGGCACCAGCGCGGCACGCAGCTCGGCGAGACGCGCGTCGCGCTCAGCGCGCTTGGAGCCCGTGCGCGCGGCCGTGCGCCGGCGCACGTCGTCGTAGGCTACACCGGAGGCCAATGCAGCGTCCACGCCCTCGAGTGCGGCATCCACCAGGATCTCGGTCTCGGGCCGCGGGATGAGCACGCCCTGCTCGCAGCGCATGACAATATGGCGGAAGGGCATCTCGCCCGTCACGTACTGCAAGGGCTCTCCCCTGCCACGACGCGCCACGGCCTCGTGCATGGCAGCCAGCTCGTCGGCGGTGAGCGGCTTGTCAAAGTGGGTGTAGACCTCGACCCTGGACAGGCCCGTGACGTAGCACAGCAGCCACTCCGCCGAGAGGCGGGGCCGCTCGTCGCCCTTGCGCTGCAGGTACCCGACGGTCCAGTCGAGCACGCGTTTCACGATCCAGGTCTCTGGCATGCCGCTCCTCCAATGCACTTGGCTCGGAAGGGATACTCCCCTTTGAGTCACACCGACTCAAAGGGGAGTATCCCTTCCGAGCCAACAGGTTGTCTTAGACCGCCTCTGCCAGCTTCTGGGCGCGCTCCGCCGCAGCCAGCGCGTCGATGACCGTGACCAGCTTGTCGCCCAGCAGCACGCCGTTGTAGGTGGCATTGAAGCCGATGCGGTGGTCGGTCACGCGGTCCTGAGGCTGGTTGTAGGTGCGGATCTTCTCGGCACGGTCGCCGCGGCCGATCTGCCCCATGCGCTCGGCGCCAAGCTCTGCCTGCTGCTTCTCCAGCTCCATCTCGTACAGTCGGGCACGCAGCATCTGCATGCAGACCTCGCGGTTCTGGATCTGCGAGCGCTGGTCCTGCGACTGCACCACGGTGTTGGTGGGCAGGTGCGTGATGCGCACGGCGGAGTAGGTGGTATTGACGCCCTGGCCGCCGGGGCCGCTCGCGCAGTAGGTGTCGATGCGCAGGTCTTCCTGGTTGATCTGGATGTCGATGTCGTCGGCCTCGGGCATGACGACCACGGTGGCCGTGGAGGTCTGGATGCGCCCCTGGCTCTCGGTGACCGGCACGCGCTGGACGCGATGGACGCCGCCCTCGTACTTCATCACCGAGAAGACCTTGTCGCCCGTGACCTTGAACTCGATGGTCTTGAAGCCGCCGGCGTCCGACGGGCTCGACGAGAAGACCTCGATCTTCCAGCCACGGCTCGCCGCAAAGCGCTCGTACATCTTAAAGAGGTCGCCGGCAAAGATGGCCGCCTCGTCGCCACCGGCCGCGCCGCGGATCTCGACGATGGTGTCCTTCTCGTCGTTGGGGTCGCCGGGGATGAGCATGACCTTGATCTCGTCCTCGAGCTCGGGGAGCTTGGCCTCGTTGGACGCGAGGTCCTCCTGCAGCATCTCCTTCTCGTCGGGGTCGCTCGTCTCGCGCAGCATCTCCTTGGCCACCTCGATGTCGTCGAGTGCCGTCAGGTACTCGCGCGCCTTGGAGGCCAGCTCGGCCTGGTTGGCGTGCTCCTTGGCGATGCGCGCGTACTCCTTGGGGTCGGAGACGACCGCCGGGTCGACCATCCGCTTCTCCAGCTCGGCGTACGCGTCGAGCAGCTTCTCGAGCTTGTCTCGCATGATTGCTCCTTGAGTGATGCCGCAGGCGCGGCAGACGAATGTTTAGCCTTAAGAGGATACCACCCAAAGGCCAGGTTCTATTCTGCGAGCTCCGCAGGGGCGGGTGCGGCGCACAGCTTGCGCACAAAGGCACACGTCCGCGCGACCTTTTGGGGTCCCGTTATCAGCCGAGGCCTGTGGCCTCGAAGGCCCGCCCGCGTCAGTGGACACCAGATTTAGCTGCCTGCATCGAGCTTGTACCATTCGCGGATTGATTCACCTCTTTTATTGGATATCCATTCACGCAATCGCGATGATTATCCCTAAACGACACAACGGTCGTACAAGTGGCTCTCGCCGCGGAAAGGAGTCGCAATGATTCACGTTTATTCAGAGATTGGCAAGCTCAACACCGTCATGGTTCACCGCCCGGGCAACGAGCTCAAGCAGATTCACCCCTCCATGCTCGAGGAGATGCTGTTCGAGGACACGCCGTTCCTTCCTTCCGCCCAGAAGGAGCATGACATTTTTACGGGTATCCTACGCGACGCCGGCATCGAGGTCCTGGACATGCGCGACCTCTTTACCGACGCCTGCCGTGACAACTGGGTGCGCACCAACTTCACGCGTGAGTTCGTGGCCGCCTCCAACCTGCCCTCCGAGGGCCTGGCCGAGTCCGTGCGCAGCTACTACGACGCGCTCGACCTCGAGGACTTCGTCGAGACCATCTACTGCGGCATCCGCGGCAACAATCCCGCCATCAGCGACGTGACCACCCTTGCGGGCCTCGTCTCCAAGCAGGACCTGTTCCTGGTCAAGCCCCTCACCAACACGCACTTCACGCGCGACAGCTCCATCAACGTGGCCGACTCCTACATCCTGTCGCGCATGCGCATGGACGCCCGCAAGCGCGAGCCCATCATGATGAAGTACATCGCCCAGAACGCGCCTGCCTACAAGGGCAAGATCGTGAGCAACCTCTACCACCCCAAGTACGACTACATCCTCGAGGGTGGCAACTTCATGATCCTCAACAAGGACTCGATCTGCATCGGCTGCAGCCAGCGCACCGAACCGCAGGCCATCGAGGTCGTCGCCGAGGAGCTGTTCAAGCACGGGTTCAAGGCCGTGTACGTCTTTGACCTCGAGATGAACCGCCAGAACATGTACCTCGACGACATGCTGTCGATGGTCGACCACGAGACCTTCATCTACAACCCGTTGCTGTCGGGCAACGTGCCGGTCTACAAGCTGACCTACGACGCCTACGAGGAGCCGCACGCCGAGTTCGTGAGCAACGACTGGCGTAAGGCCCTGTGCGAGGCGCTGGGCACCACCGCCGTCAACCTCATCCCCTGCGGTGGCGACGACCCGATCGCCAGCGCCTGGGAGACCTGGAACATGGGCTCCAACGTGCTGGCCATCGCCCCGGGCGAGGTCATTGGCTTCGTGCGCGCCGAGGTCACCCTCGACCTGCTAGAGAAGGCCGGCCTCACCGTGCACGCCTTTGCCGCACCCGAGCTCTCGCGTGGCCGTGGTGGCTGCCGCTGCATGTGCCTGCCCATCAACCGCGAGGACGCGTAGCACGTCACCGCATCTGACATAGGTACCGTTCGGGGCCGCCTTCCTCACGGAGGGCGGCCCCGAATTTGTTTTGGTGGAATGCTTGACTGACGGGCATCGGCCTCGCCTATCCTTGGCAGAGGGGCGCAGAGCACGCCCGGTATCACGACGAACGGTTGCACGATGGCAGGCCAAGAGCACAGCGAAACCGCCGAGCAAAGGCTACTCGCAGACCTCGAGCAGCGCGGCCTGGTGACGCACGAACGCTCCAAATGGGGCGAGCCCGCTCTGCGCACCATCCCGCCCGGCCACGAGCCGCAGCGCACCGGCGACGCCGGCCCCCTGCAACGCAGGTTTGTGGCCTGCGCCTACGCCACACCCTCCCCTGGCAGCGACCTGTGCGCGAGTTGGGTCGAGCAGGCCTTCTCGCGTCTGGGCCTTGGCGTGGTGCTGGGAGATGCCGCCCACCTCTACCAGAGCTACTGCCATTACGACGACCCGGCGGACCTCCTGGTAGGCATGATCGTGGCCGTTCCACAGCACCCCTACTCCGCGCAAGGCGTCATCCACGGCCACGTGGGGCTCTACATTGGCGACGGGACCGTCATGGACAGCACCGACCAGCGCATACGCAAGGTCCCCCTCACCCTGTGGCTGAGCGCCTACGGCCTGATGGCCCCGCCTCGTTGGGGTTGGCTCGGCAGCATGGGGCTCACCTAGCGGGGTGGCCGGCATCGCACGCCAGACCAACGCGCCGCCCTGTTGGCGGGTGGCGGTTTGCGGCATTGGAAGATATTCGATTTCTTCTGAGACAGTTCGCCCATTGCGCGAGTATTAGAATCGGAAAGCCGATACGAAGCCATGCGACACCGCGTCGCCACCTCTAGCAAGGAAGGAACACCGATGAACAACCAAGCGAAGCTCGTCCCGAGCATCTGGCGCGTCGTGGCCATAGCCGCACTCTTCGTCTGCCTGCTGCTTGGCGCGCTGTACGTCTCCAAGCCGGCCCAGACGCCGGCACCTGCGGACGACGCCACCTCCGAGCAGGCCGCAGCCACAGACAAGAGCGGCAAGCCCTCGCTCATCGACGGCGATGACCCCCTGAGCCTGTGGACCGAGGGCGCTGCCTCCAAGAAGGCGCTCATCGACTATGTTGAGGCCGTGACCGATGAGTCCTCCCCCGACTTCATTCCCGCCGAGGACCGCATCGCCACCTTTGACGTCGACGGCACGCTGATCAACGAGACCGACCCCAACTACTTCGACTACACGCTGCTGGTGCATCGCGTGCTCGAGGACCCCGACTACAAGGACAAGGCCTCCGACTTCGAGAAGACCGTCGCCAACAAGATCGTCGACCAAAACGAGAACGGCACCAAGTACGAGGAGCTCCCCGTCGAGCACGGCCAGGCCGTGGCCAGCGCCTTTGCGGGTATGACCGTCGACGAGTTCTACGACTACGTGCACGAGTTCGCCGAGTCCGACATGCCCAGCTACGAGGGCATGAAGCGCGGCAACGCCTTCTACCTGCCCATGGTGCAGGTGGTGCAGTACCTGCAGGCCAATGGCTTCGACGTCTACATGATGTCGGGCACCGACCGCCTCATCATGCGTGGTCTCTTTAGCTCCGAGCTCTGCCCGCTCGACATCCCGCTGGACCACATCCTGGGCTCCGACGAGTCGCTGGTGGGCTCCAATCAGGCGGACGAGGACGGCCTCGACTACACCTTCGGCCAGGACGAGGAGCTGGTGCTGGGCGGCGACTTCTACATGAAGACCCTCAAGGAGAACAAGTGCTACATCATCCAGCGCGAGGTTGCCAAGCAGCCGGTGCTCTCCTTCGGCAACAGCTCGGGTGACTTCTCGATGGACAACTACGCGCTCTCCAACCCCGACTATCGCTCTGCCGCCTTCCAGCTGTGCTGCGACGACGTCGAGCGCGAGAACGGCAAGCCCGAGAAGGCCGAGGAGATGCGCGCCCAGTGCGAGGAGTTTGGCTACGTGGCCGCCTCCATGAAGGACGACTGGAGCACCATCTACGGCGACGACGTGGTCTACCTCGGCGCCGAGGAGGAGCTCGCCCAGGCTGCTTAAGCCCAGAGCCTTCATACCTGCTCAGACGAGGGGAGCCGTCCCATGCAAGGGGGCGGCTCCCCTCCATTTGTTGGATTGCCCTACAATTGTCTTATTCGTTTTGACCATATAGGAAAGTCGGGGATCCATGGAGCTGCGCGTACTCAGATACTTCCTGCTGGTGGCGCAGGAGGGCAGCATCACCAATGCCGCCACGCGCTTGCACGTCGGCCAGCCCACCCTCTCACGACAGCTCAAGGACCTCGAGAAGGAGCTCGGGCAGAAGCTCTTCGTGCGTCAGGCGCACGGCATCAGGCTCACCGAGGCGGGCGAGCAGCTGCGCCATTCTGCCAAGGAGATGATTGCCCTCTCCGACAAGATCGAGCGGGACTTTGCCGTCATGGCCACCCGCCCGATTGGCGACGTCTACATCGGGGGCATCGACGGATACCTCAAAGAAGGCGCCCGACTCGCGCACATCGCCCGCGAGCGGGGCGTCAACACCGTCACGCACTACACCTCGTGCAGCTCCCCCGACGCCATCACCCTGCTCGACCGAGGGCTCATCGACTTTGCGATCGTCTCCCAGACCGTGCGGGTCGATCGGTTCGAGACGATCCACCTCCCGAGCGCATGCCGATGGGTCGCCCTCATGCGCAATGACAATCCCCTCGCTTCGAGGGAATACCTCACCGCCGCCGACCTCGCGCACGAGCCGCTGCTCATGTACGACAACGCCCTCAAGGCACCGAGCGACCTCAACAACATCGCTCAGTGGTTTGGCGACGCCTTTGCAGAGCTCAACGTGGTCGCCACCTCCAACCTCACGACCGCCCTCAGCGCATACGCGCGAGAGGGCCTGGGCGTCCTGCTCACCTGGGAGCACATCGCCCGGGTCAGCGGTCCCGACATGGTGCTCGTCCCTCTCAGCCCTGATCTCGTCGCCCAGGGCATCCTCGCCTGGCGCAAGGACCGACCCCTCTCCAAGGCGGCCGCAAACTATCTGTCATTGATGCGATATTTGATGGAGTAGCCCAAGTTATGACTTAGAGGCATACCTGCAAATCTCATCTAAGCATTTTCTTTGCGTCACTCATCCTCCTACAATTCAAGGTTGTGAAGGTATCGTGAACTGTGCATAAAGCGCAGTTCAGCCCTCGCATGCAACTGGGAGAGAACGATTGCAGGAAAAGGAGGTAGTTGAATGGTAAGTATTGTCCTAGCCAGCCACGGCAGGTTCTCCGAGGGCATCAAAGAGTCTGGGCAGATGATCTTTGGCCCGCAGGAGGACGTCGAAGCCGTCGTCCTGACGCCCGACATGGGCCCGGACGACTTCCGCGCCAAGGTGCTGGCCGCCATCGACACGTTCAGCCAGAAGGAGCAGGTGCTCTTCCTGGTGGACCTGTGGGGTGGCACGCCGTTCAACCAGATCAGCAAGCTCATCGAGGAGCGCGGCGGCGAGGATTGGGTTGCCGTCACCGGCATGAACCTGCCGATGGTTATCGAGGCTTACGGCGACCGTATGGGCATGGACACCGCCAAGGAAATCGCTCAGGCCATCAAGCCCGAGTCCAAGGGCGGCATTCGCATTAAGCCCGAGTCCTGCGACATCGAGGATGCCGCAGCGCCCGCCGCAGCAGCTCCGTCCAAGGCGCCCACCGGCGCCATCCCCGAGGGCACGGTCCTCGGCGACGGCAAGATCGACATCGCCTTCGCGCGTATCGACACCCGCCTGCTGCATGGCCAGGTGGCAACCACCATCACCAAGATGGTCAATCCTGACCGCATCATCGTGTGCTCCGACGCCGTTGCCCACGACGACCTGCGCAAGTCCATGATCGAGCAGGCGGCTCCTCCCGGAGTCAAGGCCCACGTCGTGCCCATCTGGAAGATCGTCGAGGTCTCCAAGGACCCGCGCTTTGGCGACACCCGCGCCATGCTGCTCTTTGAGACCCCGCAGGATCTGGAGCGTGCCCTCGAGGGCGGCGTGGAGATCAAGGAAGTCAACCTTGGTTCCATGGCCCACTCGCTCGGCAAGGTCGTCGTTACCAACGCTGTAGCCATGGACCAGGCCGATGTCGACTGCCTGGAGCGCATTGCGGCCAGGGGCGTCAAGGTCGAGGTCTATAAGGTTCCTGCCGACTCGCATGAGTCGCTCGATGCCGTGCTCAAGAAGGCCAAGGCCGAGATCGCGGCCCAGAAGTAGAAGAAGGAGGATAGCGCATGAATCCCATTTCGATGCTGCTCGTCATCGTCGTCGCGTTCTTCGCCGGCATGGAGGGCATTCTCGACGAGTTCCAGTTCCATCAGCCGCTGATTGCTTGTACGCTCATCGGCATCGTGACCGGCCATCCCACTGAGGGCATCATCCTTGGTGGCACCCTGCAGATGATGGCTCTTGGTTGGGCCAACATCGGCGCGGCCGTCGCTCCCGACGCGGCCCTCGCCTCCGTCGCCTCCGCGATCATCATGGTCAAGGGCCTGGGTGGCGCAGACATGCAGACCGCCATCAACACCGCAATCGCGCTGGCCGTGCCTCTGTCGGTTGCTGGCCTGTTCCTCACCATGCTCTGCCGTACCATCGCCATCCCGATGGTTCACTTCATGGACGCCGAGGCCGAGAAGGCCAACTTCAGGGGCGTCGAGATGTGGCAGCTCCTGGCCATTGGCCTGCAGGGCATCCGTATCGCCATTCCGGCCGCCATGCTGTGCATGATTCCGGCTGAGGCCGTCACCGCCATGCTGCAGGCAATGCCTGACTGGCTGGCCGGTGGTATGGCCGTCGGCGGCGGCATGGTTGCTGCCGTTGGTTACGCCATGGTTATCAACATGATGGCGACCCCCGAGGTCTGGCCCTTCTTCGCACTCGGCTTCGTCGTCGCGTGCATCCCCAGCATCACCCTCATCGGCCTCGGTGTCATCGGTGTTGCTCTCGCCCTCATCTACCTGGGCCTCAAGGACCTTGCCAAGCAGGGCGGTGGCGCTGGTGGTGGCTCGGGCGATCCGCTCGGCGACATCCTCAACGACTACTAAGCCTCTACGCCTTTAAGGAGTGTGATAAACAATGGCAGAGAATGAAATCAAGCTTTCCGTTGCTGATCGTCGTTCGGTGTGGTGGCGCCATCAGTTCCTGCAGGGCTCCTGGAACTACGAGCGTATGCAGAACGGCGGCTGGTGCTATGCCATGATCCCGGCCATCAAGGCCCTCTACAAGACCAAGGAGGAGCAGTCCGCTGCCCTCAAGCGTCACCTCGAGTTCTACAACACCCAGCCCTTCGTGTCCGCCCCGATCATCGGCGTTACCCTCGCACTCGAGGAGGAGCGCGCCAATGGCGTCGAGGTTGAGGACCAGGCCATCCAGGGCGTCAAGGTCGGTATGATGGGCCCGCTCGCCGGCGTCGGCGACCCCGTCTTCTGGTTCACCATTCGCCCGATTCTCGGCGCACTCGGTGCCTCCATGGCCATGGGCGGCAGCATCGTCGGCCCGCTGCTGTTCTTCATCGCTTGGAACATCATCCGTATGGCCTTCCTGTGGTACACGCAGGAGTTTGGCTACAGCGTGGGCACCACCATCGCCAAGGACCTCTCTGGCGGCCTGCTCGGCAAGATCACCGAAGGCGCTTCCATCCTGGGTATGTTCATCATCGGTGCTCTGGTCCAGCGCTGGGTCTCCATCTCCTTCACCCCGGTCGTTTCCAGGATTACCCAGCAGGAAGGCGCCTACATCGATTGGTCGTCGCTTCCCGGAGGTGCTGAGGGCATCAAGAGCGCCCTCGAGCAGTACTCCGCACTTGGCCCCACCGGCCTCAACGTCGAGAAGGTCACCACGCTGCAGGGCAACCTCGACCAGCTCATCCCGGGCCTGGCCGCCGTGTGCCTGACGCTGCTGTGCTGCAAGCTGCTCAAGAAGAACGTCTCCCCGATCACCATCATCCTGGCCCTCTTCGCCGTGGGCATCATCGGGCGTCTGCTCGGCTTCATGTAGGATCCCCTCAAAGCGGGACCACCTTCCCTCCCTCCCTGTCCCGCATCCCTTCCCTGACAGCCGCCCGGCCAAGTGGCGTAACCGTGACTTGGTCGGGCGGCTGCCCTTTTGCAACCTGCACGACAGCCCGCCCAGAGAGGACTCACGCATGGCACAGTCGCAGAACAGCACCGTCGACCTCACCATCAAGGCAACGTCGTTTGCCGGCATGGGCACCTACGGCAACCTCATGGTGGGCAATGCCGCACTCGAGTTCTACAACGAGCGCAACCCCGAGGACTACATCCAGATCCCCTGGAGCGAGATCGACCACATTGCCGCAGAGGTCGTGGGCAAGAAGATCACGCGCTTTGCCGTGTTCATCAGGCAGGGAAACCACTTTGCCTTCTCCACGCGCGACAACAAGGCCACGCTGCGCGCCGTGCGCACGTACGTGGGCGACGACAAGCTCGTGCGCTCGGCGTCGTTTGCCGATGTGGTCAAGGCGGGCGTCCGCGGCCTGGGCAAGCGCATCACGGGCCAGTCGTAGCGCCGCAACAGCAGACAGCAAGAAAACAGAACGAGGCCGGTTCCCACAGGGAGCCGGCCTCGTTGTTTGCCCGTATGTGCGACCTGACTTACCCCAACAGCCCCGTGACCACCGTGACCAGTGCGATGATCACGCCCACGATGGACTCGCCACCCAGCAGGCCCGAGGCCACGACGATGCCCGTGTCGTTGTGGTCGAGCTCGCCCGAGCGCGCCTTGCCACCCGCCAGCTTGTCGTAGACCAGCTTGACCGCAGCGCCGATGGGCGCAGAAAGCGACATGTAGAAGGGCAGATAGACGCCCAGACCCAGCATCATGGACGGCAGCCCCAGGCAGTGGAGCGCGATGCCCGCCACGATGCCAGCCGCAAAGGCGGGCACATTGGGGATGCCGCTCACCATGGTGGCCACCACCGACGCCTGTGCTGACACAAACTGCTGACCAGGACCAAAGGCGCCGGGGCCGTAGGCACCCAGCAGGGCAACCATCACGGCAACCGAGACGACAGTGCCCAGCAGCGCGCCAATGACCTGGCCCCACCACATCTGGCGCGGGTTGGTGCCAATGAGCTGGCCAGTCTTGAAGTCGCTCATCACGTCGCCGCCCAGGCCGCAGGCCACGGCGATGACGCCTGCCACAAAGAAGAGGCGCACCTGGCTACGCTCGCCCAGCGCCGCAATGGCCAGCAGCACGATGAGGCCAAAGATCTCCATGGGGTCGATACCGGTCTGGCCCACCGACTGAGCGCTCATGATGGTGGTCACAAAGCCCAGGGCGAGGATAACGGCCGTCGCCTGCCAGCTCAGGCCAAGCCCGAGATACAGCAGGGCCGCGGAGCCAGCCGCCAGCACCAGCAGCACGAGGGGGTTGGCGGTGCGCGCGGCCTTGGTGTCGGAGCTGGCGCCCTTGCCAGTCAGGTACCCAAATGCCTTGGGAATCACGTCGCGCACGACCACGCCCAGACCGGAGCCCATCATGAGGCCCATGCCCAGGCTGCTCACGATAGCCTGTGCCGTGGCCAGATCCCACAGCCCCGCAGTGGTGCCGCCCCAGATGATGCCCATGTTGGCCACGAGCGCGCCGGCAAACCAGAAGGCCACAGCCGCGCCACCCACCAGAAAGCCCACCGAGAGCATCATGGGAGAGTTGTACAGACCAAAGGCCACGCCGGGAATGGGCAGCTGGCAGAGCATGGCCGGAATCAGGCCCAGCACGTCGCGCGCCACGCTCCATGCGCCGGCAAAGAGCATCGAGAGCGCGAGCTTGAGGCCGGTTGCCCCGCCCGCCTGGCTTGCCTCGAGGGTCTGTGCGGCAGCCACGCCAATGGGGTACTCAAGGTCCGACTCCTCGACCAGGCGCCTGCGGATGAGCGCGGTGCACACCAGGCCCAGAAGCGTGCCCGCCAGAGCCACCACGAGCATCTGCACCCAGCTGACCTGGTCGGCCATACCCAGCATCCAGATGCCCGGGATGGTGAAGGCCAGGCCGCCCGCGACCATCGAGCCTGCCGACATGATGATCTGGGTGACGTTTGCCTCGTTGAGACTGCGATGCCCGCAGGCACGAAGAAGCACGAGCGCGGTAATCGAGGTGAAGATGGTAGGCCAGGGCAGCGCGCCCATTTTGAGTGCGGTATAGACCGACGACGCAGTGATGATGACACAACCGATGACACCGATGATGATGCCCGCAAGGCTGAGTCCGTCGGATGGTGCGTTGGTGCTGGTGTCGACTTTTGTGGTGACCTTGCCGTGCTTTCCGGCCATAGGGTCCTCCCGTCTGTGGTGCGTTGTACAGAATCGCCCGACGTGTTGAGTGTTCCCCAATCTCACGAGAATGAGACCTATTGCGCACGAATGGAAACATTTTTACGTGCTTCGCTGCGCCAGCACATGGCAAAAGAAATCGGCGGGTGATCCGCCGATTTCTTTGACTCACGATATGTCTTGGGCGAATCTCCTCGGCACCGCGCTACTCCCCCGCCTCCTCGACAGGTAGGTTGCGCCACACGTCCATGAGCTCGTCCGCAAGCGGGCCGACGCGCATCGGGTCGCGCGACTCGATAACCTCCACCTGGCGCTGGTAGGTGTCGGGCAGCATCCACGGCTCGCCGATCTCGCGGCTCTTGCGGATGGCCGCATGGCAAGTGAACTCTGTGATCTTGTGGACGGTGAGGTCGAGGTGCGACAGCATGCGGTTGCCGCCGCCCTCGGACATGTACACGTTGAACGCGACCGCCGCTTCGTAGCACTGCTCCTCGGTCGAGTTGGGGTCGAGCATGACCGCGCGGAACTCGTCACACAGCTCGTGGAGCTTGATGAGGCACTCCTCAGTCGCATGCTTCTGCGCCAGATAGGTGGTCGCCACGGCAAGGCCGAGCTTTACATCGAGCAGCTCGTCCATGTTGCGCTCGGAGAGGATCAGGCCATAGATGAGCGGGTCGAGCAGCTTGTCGCTGTAGTCGTCGACCACGTAGGTGCCCTTAGCGCGACGAATCTCCAGCACGCCAAAGGCCACCAGCACCTTGATGGCCTCGCGCACGGCATTGCGTCCCACGCCCAGGTTCTCCGAGAACTCGGTCTCGGTGGGAATCTTGTCGCCGGGCTTGAGCTCGCCCGAAATCAGCGCGTCGGTGATGCGCTTGACGATAATGTCGGAAAGCGACCCCTTGGGCAGCTCCTCGAACAGTCCCTCGTATGCCACGGCTCCTACCTCGCAATAGTTCAACGGCACCCGTAGGTGCTTTGTTATAATGTTCTACATTATTTGTACCATACTTTTTACGAGGCGTGGCAGCATAACGGGCAATATTCCCGAGCGGAAAACACTCGAGGCGCGAACGGAGGCCACAATACGCCGCTCGCGCCTGCGCAAACGGAGCGGGCGAGGCCCAGCCCGAGGGTTGGCGCCAGCTCAAGGTCGGGATAGGCCGTCTGACGCTCGGCGTAGGACTCGTGCGAATCTTCATAAGGGACGACTCGCCCCTAGCAGTCTCCTTGCAGGGCCCGCCGATTACGGAGCACTGTGAGCATGTCCTCGGGAGTAAGAGCCACCACGTCAGCCTTCTGAATCAGCTGCCGGTCGGAGGTCACGAGGTAGTCGACCCCAGCGCGCCGGGCCGCCGCAAGCACCATATCGTCCTCGAAGTCGGGATGCATGTCACGCAAGTGCTGTGCAATCCAGACGTCGGAGACATCCGCTCCCACGGGCGCCCCCACCTCCATCATGTTGTCGACGCAAGCCCAGGCATCGGCGTTCACGGCACGGGCCTGCGCTTCGGTAATCTCCCCATACTCCCTGCGCAGCCAATTCTTCCGGTCGCGCGTCACCTGCCAGAACACATCGACGAGAGAGCGCATCGGATAGAGCAGCGCAATGTCGTCGCTCACGCACAGCCGCAGGACCTCGCGCGACGCCTCGGAAGTCGGCCCATGTGGGATGTACTTGTCTATCCACAGGTTTGTGTCGACCAGAACCTTTGTCTGCTTGTAGCTCATGCCGTCACCACCCGTATTTCTCGGACAAGTACGCATACCGCGCATCAGCGAGCTCGTCTTCGCTATCTGGCAAAGGCGTGTGGGTAGACGGATCGAGCCCGACGCTTTCGGCAAACTCGAGGAAAAGGGCATCGCCACGCTCCAATGCCTCGAGCTTGCGGTCGATCTCGGCCTGCTGCTCCGGCGTCCTCGCCGGCGTCATCGCGGCCTCTACCTGAGCCTTGGCGCCATGAAGGCCGCCGTCAATCAGCCGGTCCCATACTGCCCGCACGTATTGCGAGGGTGTGTAGCCCAACTCGGCCAGTATCCGATTGCCGCGCTCGCGCTTTTCCCGCTCCATCCGCACGTTGAGCATTGCCATTTCTGCTGCCATCACGCCTCGCTTTACATTGCTTTACGCCTTTCGAAAATGGTATCACGTTGCGAGCCATTCGATCATGCGAACCACCCGTACATACGAACGGGAACCTCGCCCTACGGTGCGGCCCCGTCTTAATGAGCATTCGATCTTGTACGGTTTGCCAATATGGCTTCGTATGCCTCGCCGCAAATGTGCGCAAGTAGGGACGGCACGCCGACTAATGGGGTGCCATCGTGTACCATCCGCCCCGCATCCGCACAAGATGCGGCTGGAGGCATGTGTCAGCACACCTCCAGCCGCATCAGTCACTTCGGATTCGAATGAGTTCCTACGCGGCCTCCTCCTCGGGGGCCTCGTCAAACTGGCTGGGCACGCCGCGGCCGATGCCGGGATAGTCCTGCGTGCGGCCACGCTTGGACACGATGCGGACGACCTCGCCCAGCGCGAGCAGAACGACGGTTCCCACCAGCATGGGGAGCTTGCTCATCTCGTCGGCGGTGCCGTTGAGCGGCACAGTGGTCGCAATGATCGAAAGCACCAGCTCGATGGCGGGGATGGTCAGCATGACGTCGAGCAGCTTGCCCTCGAAGGGGGCGCGATACACGCGTTCGCGTGCGCCGTCGCGCTTGCGCAGCTGCAAGAACGCCGGGAACATGGGGATGTAGGACAGCAGCAGGAACACCACGTTCATGCTGAAGAAGATCCAGAAGATGGGAGCGTCCTCGCCCAGCACCAGCTGCAGCAGCAGCACGGCGGAAGCCACGACGCCGGTGCAGATGGCAGCACCGTTGGGCATGTCATTCTTGGGGTTGCAGTAGGCAAAGGGCTTGAGCATGTTGCCCTGCTTGGCGCCGTAGCTGGCCACCGCGTTGATGCCAAACGACCAGCTGGTCATGTTGGCAAAGAGCGTGACCAAGAAGACGAAGGCCACGATCTGCGTGAGCGGAGCGGTCGTGCCCAGCATGGTGGCCACGGCGTCCACGATGCCTGAGTCGAGCGAGAGCTCCTCGGTGGGGATGGCTGCACCGATGCCAAAGCCGCAGAACACGTAGACGGCCACGATGGCAATGCCGCCCACCACGAGCGCCTTGGGGATGTCGCGCTGCGGGTTCTGCATCGAGCTGGTGAAGGTGGCAATGACCTCGAAGCCCATGAAGTTGAACAGGATGATGGAGAGGTACGTCAGCGAGTCGAGGCTGTCGAGGTGCGGCAAAAACGTGCTGAGGCTCATGTCGTTGGCAAAGCCGTGCGTCATGCCAAACCAGATGCCCACGCAGCCGATGACGGCCGTGATGAACATCTTGATGGCCGCGCCGCCGTTCATGATCCAGTCGGCCTCGGAGACCGGGCTGAAGGCCAGGAAGGTGACGCCCCACACAAAGGCCAGCTCGATGAGGATGGCCACCGGCAGCGACAGCTCGATGCCCCAGATGCTGTTCATGATGGAGGGGAACATGCAGGCCAGACTGGACATCCACAGGGGGAAGTTGACCCAGTAGTACCAGCTCACGCGCGCAGCCCAGGCGTCGCCCAGGCCCTCGCGGACCCAGTCGTAGAGGCCGCCGTCGGAGTCATAGGTAGTGCCCAGCTCGGCCACCACCAGGCCGTAGGGCAAAAGGAACGTGATGATCAGGAAGATCCACCAGAAGAACTGCACGTTGCCCATGGCGGCGGCAGGCGCGCAGGCCTCGATGGTGAAGGTCACGCAGATGACGGAAAGCACCACGTCTATTAGGCGAAATTTCTTTTCGGCCATAGGTTGGCCCCTTTCATGGCATGAGGGCGCGGCCGACGGGCAGGCGCGCAACCCTCTGTGGGGAACGAAGAGAAACGCAAGGAGCCGCCGGACGCATTGTCCGACGGCTCCGATGTTGCTCAGCTGTTAGGCCTTGGGCTCCTGCTGCGTGATGCAGTGGATGTTGCCGCCGCCAAAGACGACCTGCTCGGTGGTCTTGACGCCGACGACCTTGAAGGCGCCCTCGCCCCAGGTCTCGTCGTAGATCCTCTGGAGGGTCTCGACGGCCAGGTCATCGTTCTCGTCACCGTACTGCGGGGTGATGATGCCGTGGTTGGTCACCAGGTAGTTCATGTAGGAGGCGATCAGCGGCTCATCGGCCACGCGCGGCTCAGCGTTCTCGTCGATGTCGATGGAGTCGCAGGAGGCCTGGTCCATGAAGACGGGGTTCACGGGCATGGGAAGCTTGTAGACCTTGAGCTTGCGGCCCTTGGCGTCGGTGGCGTTGGAGAGGGTCTCGTAGGCCTCATGGCACTGACGGTAGAAGGGGTACTCGGGGTCGTCGGACCAGATGCAGGCCATGACGCCGGGGGCGATGAAGGTCGCCACGTCGTCGATGTGGCCGTTGGTCTCGCTGGGATCGATGCCCTCCTTGACCCAGATGACCTTCTCCACACCCAGGTACTCCTTGAGGTGCTCGGTCATGTACTCGCGCAGCTCCTCGCTCCAGGGCTCGAACGCACGGCCGTAGGTCGGCCAGATGTTGTCCTCGTCCTCCTCGGTGAGCACGGCGGAGCAGGTGCGGCCCGGGGAGAGCAGGCACTGATCGGTCACGACGACGGTGCCCTCGCCGTCGACGGTGATGGAGCCGCCCTCGAGGATCATGTCATCGGGGCGATAGCGCACGACCTCGGAGAGCTCGCACATCTTGAGGGCGATCTGCTCGTCCTTGTCCCAGGGGAAGTAGAGGCCGTCGACCATGCCGCCGTAGGCGTTGAAGTGCCAATGCACGGCGCGCTTGTCGCCCTCGCCATTGACCACGTAGGTGGCGCCGGTATCACGGAACCAGGCGTCGTCGGTGGTCATCTCGATGACGTGCACGTTCTCGCAGTCCTCGAAGACGGCCTTGCAGTTGGCGTAGTCCACCTGATTGGCGCACATGTAGACGGGCGTGAACTCGGCGATGGTGCGAGCCACGTGCTCGTACTGCTTCTGGGCCGGCTTGGCGCCGTGGGCCCAGGTGTCGGTGCGGTGGGGCCAGCCCATCCACACGCGCTTCTGGTCGGCCCACTCTGCGGGCATGTAGAAGCCGTCAGCCTTGGGGGTGGACTCGGACTCGGTGATGGTACGCATTGCAATCCTCCTAAACGTGATGTCTAGCAGTACTTCTTCTGAACGGAACGGAGGGGCGGCAGCCCTACTCCTTCTCGGCAGCAGCCTCCTCGGCCAGACGCTGGGCAGCCAGCTCGGGCGTGAGGCCCTTGTACTCCTCCTTGCGGTCCTTGGCCGAGACGACGCGCAGGACCTCGCCGATAGCCAGGAAGACAATGAGGCCGATGATCATGGGAACCTTGTCGGCGACCTCCTCGGCAGACAGCGGGATGACCGTGGCGATGACGGCGGCCACCAGCTCGATCATGGGAACGAACAGCGCGATCTTCATCATGGCGCCCTTGAAGGGGAACTCGTAGATGCGCTCGCGGTTGGGGTCGACCTCGCGCAGCTTGAGGAACGCCGGGAACATGGGGATGTAGGTGAGCAGCAGGAACACGACGGACAGGCCGAAGAGCATCCAGAAGATGCCGTTGGAGATGGCCTCGACGGGAACGAGCTGGATGCACAGGATCAGCGAGGTGACCACGCCGTTGATGATGGCGGCGTTGTCGGGCATGCCGGTCTTGGGGTTGAGCTTGCCGAAGGCCTTGGGCATGTTGCCGGTCTGGGCGGCGTAGGCGGCCACCGAGTTGACGCCAAAGGACCAGGATGCCATGTTGGCGAACATGGTGATGAGGAACAGGATGGCAACCAGCTTGAAGAGGAAGCCGTTGCCCACCATGGTCTCGAAGGCGACGACCATGCCAAAGTCGGGGTCGATCTGGTCGGCGGGGATGGCCGCGCCGATGCCGAAGCCAGCGAACAGGTAGATGACGGCGATGGCAGCGCCACCCATGATGACGGCGCGCGGGATGTCGCGCTTGGGGTTCTCCATGTCGTCGGCCATGGTGCAGATGACCTCGAAGCCCATGAAGTTAAAGATGATGATCGACAGGTAGCCGAGCGCGTTGCCGCCGGAGAGGTCGGGCAGGAAGGTCTTGGGGCTCATGTCGGAGGCAAAGCCGTTCTGGCTCGCATACCAGATGCCGACGCAGCCCACGAGCACGGCCACGGCCACCTTGATGATGGCACCGCCGTTGAGGACCCACTCGGAGTCGGCGACCGGCGAGAACGCCATGAACGTGACGATCCAAGTAAAGGCCAGCTCGATGGCGAGGGTGACCCAGATGTTGGCCTCGAAGTCGATGGTGTAGCCCGAGATCATGGTCATGATGTAGGGGAACAGCGTGGCCAACGAGGCGATCCAGAACGGGTAGTTGACCCAGTAGTAGTACGCGGCACGCGCGGCCCACTTGTCGCCCAGGCCGTCGCGAATCCAGTCGATGATGCCGCCTTCGCTGTCATAGGCGGTACCCAGCTCGGCCACGGCCAGGCCGTACGGGATCAGGAACGTGAGGATCAGGAAGATCCACCAGAAGAACTGCTGGTTGCCGATGGCGGCGGCAGGAGCGGCCGCCTCGCAGACAAACACCACGCAGATGACCGTGGAGATGATGGTAAGGAACGAGAGTCCCTTCTTTTCAGCCATATCGAATCCTTACTAGCTGTGTGGGGAACGGAAAGAGCCCGGTGGCGCGGCGGCCACCGGGCATGGAGGGCACTTAGGCCTGGAGCTCGTCGATCTTGGCGATGGCGGCGTGCAGGCGCTCCTTGGAGGCGTACTCGACACCCTCGTCGTTGAGCGGGGTGCGACGGCCAAGGGCAGCCAGGATGGCGCGGATGGAGTGCTTGCGGTTCTCGGCCTCGACCCAGCAGAGGGAGCGCTCGGGGTCGTCCATGACCTCGTCCACGACCTCCTCGCCGCGGGTGGCGGGCAGGCAGTGCATGAACTTGGAGTTGGGGCCGGCGAAGTTCATCATGTCCATGGTCACCTGGTACTTGGGGTAGAAGATGTCCATGTAGTTGTCGCCGGAGACCTCCTCGTCGTACAGGCCGTACCACACGTCGGTGTAGACGAAGTCGGCGCCCTTGATGCACTCGATATCGTCGGAGATGGTGATGGTGCCACCAGAGACGGCGCAGTTCTTCTCACCGATGGCCATGAGCTCGGCACCAAAGGAGGCGCGCTCCTCGGGGGTGCCCACATGCAGGGCGCCGTCGGGGATGGTGTGGCCCTTGGGGCCAAACTGCACGAAGTCCATGCCCATGATGGAGCAGATGAACATGAGGGAGACGCAGACCTGGGTGGCGTCGCCGATGAAGGCGAGCTTGCAGTCCTCGATCTTCTTGCCCTCGGGCAGGTTCTCGAGCATGGTCAGGAGGTCGCCGAGCTCCTGGGTCGGGTGGTTGAACTCGGACATGCCGTTGATCACGGGCACGGCGGAGCCGGCGGCGAGGCCGACGACGTCCTTGTGACGGTCGACGCGGGCCATCATGATGTCGAGCAGGCTGCCCATGACACGAGCGGTGTCCTCGAGGGACTCGTGGCCACCGAGCTGGATGGTGCCGGGGCCGTAGAACTGGGCGTGGCCACCGAGGTCGGTCATGGCCGTCTCGAAGGAAAGGCGGGTGCGGGTGGAGACCTGCTGGAAGATCATGCCGAGGCTCTGGTTGCGCAGCAGGTGGGGATAGTAGCCGTCCTCCTTGATGGCGGCCTTCATGGCCATGGCCAGCTCCTCCATGGCGAGCAGCTGCTCCTTGGTGAACTCGCAGGTGTCGATGTAGTCCTTGGGCATGCTCATGGTGAGCTCCTTTCTTGTACCGGACCGCTCCGGCTCGTGGGGTTGGCGGCCGCGCCGCCGTCCTAACGCTTGCCGACACTGACTATGCGCCCCTGTCGGCACGATTGCAAAAATATGCTGGTTTACCTGCAGTTGAGCGAATTCAACCTCAAATAAACTTGCGGTTTAGCGTCCTACGTGACAGAAGGACCCCCTCAGATGACTCTTTGCCTCTCCCCGATTTACACCGTTTGTAATCCCTGCAGTTATTTGGGCTAACGGCCGTGCTTATCTGGGAACATCAAGAATCGCTTAAACGCAAAACGTGTAGGATGCTACCCATCAAACTTTGCCAGCGAGAGTGGAGCGCGATGAACGCGGCCATCTTCGTCTATACCATAGCGTTGATTCTTGTCTGCTTTGCCGCGGCGATGTTCTCTCTTGCCGCCTATGCCGTCTCGCACAAGCGCGCGCTGATCCCGCAGGCAACGTTTTTTGTCTTCTACATCATCGACATCTGCGGCATCTTTGGCATCGAGTTCCTCAACCAGAACATCCCCTTCTCGGCGGACACCTACTACGATATCCCCATCCCGCTGCTGCGCATCCTCTCTGGCGCCGGCGTCATGGCAAGCCTCTGGATCATGCTGCTCGACATCCTGGACGTGCACAATCGCAGGATGCAGGTCACGCCGGTCATCATCTTTGTGCTGGCCTGCTGCGTGGTGATCTGGGGCCTGCCGTACAGCCCCTTCCGCCAGTGGCTCTTCTACACCTTGCGTCAGGCGTTCACGGCATTTGGCTTGGCCTACGCCTACCTCAAGTGGCGGGGCTCGACCGACATGCCCTATCGCGAACGCCTGGGCAAGCTGCGCACCCGTTACCTCTTCCTCTGGGTTCTGCTCGTCTGCATACTGCTCGAGGACTGGTGGATCATCCTTGTCGCACCCATTCCCTCGCCCGACAGCGACTGGTTCATGCTCTATCTGTCCGAGCGCAACTTCTCCGAGAACGCGATGATGCTCTTCGTGGCCTACCACGTTATCAGCGGCTCGCTGAAAACGCTGGCCTTGCGCTTCAATGCGCCACCGACGGCGGCAGCCGTCCAGCCGACCCTTAGCGGAGCATCCCAAAACCAACGGGAGCCGGACAAGAAGACCGCCGACCTCAAGCGCCATATCGAGGATGCCCTGCCCGCATACGCCACCGCACACAACCTGTCCAAGCGCGAACGTGAGGTGCTGGCGATGGTCATCGAGGGCATGGACAACCGCACCATCGCTCAAGAGCTGTTTCTTTCGGAGGGCACCATCAAGACTCACGTGCACAACATCATGGTCAAGACCGACACCAAGAGCCGCAACGAGCTCAAGCAGAGCTTCTGGGCAAGCTGAGACATACCCCTATCCGTAGCCATCTCATGCAAATGAGGGCGGGTCAACTTGAACTGCCTCCCATTTCTTGGACAACAGGAAATGGGAGGCTTCATTTATGGTTCTTGACTTGCGCATCGGATACGACCGGGAGGCCAGGAAAGAGGCGGCCAGGCTATTCGCCATGGGTCATGGGTATGCCCACGTGTCGAACGTGATGTCGCTGCCGGAGCAGGCCGTGCGAAAATGGTTCTACACGTACCGGTCCGTCGGATTGGAGGGCCTGCTGAGCATGGGCAAGACCAGGGCAGCATACAGCTGGGAGGTCAAGTGCGCCGCGGCCAGGGCCGTCGCCGATGGGGGCATGACGGCGGCGGAGGCGATGGCGGCCTACGGCATCGCCTCGATGTCGCCCCTGCAGAGGTGGGTCAAGGCCTACCGCGAAGGCGGCGCCGAGGCCCTCCGCCCCAAGCCCAAGGGCAGGCCCAGGGGCGCCAGGTCGAGACCAAGGGAGATGACCCGCGAGAAGGAGCTCGAGCGCCAGGTGAGAAGACTCGAGGCCGAGGTGGCGTACCTAAAAAAATCGATAGCCCTGAAGGCGGAGAAGCGCTCTCGAACCGCGAGAAGGCACTCGTCGTGAGCGAGCTTTCAGGGCAGCATCCGCTCTCCGACCTGCTCGAGTGCGCCGGGCTCGCCAGGTCGAGCTACCACTACGCGCTGGCGCACCCGAAGGGCCCCACCAGGCCCGAGCTCTGGGACGCCGTCGCCGAGATATTCTCGCGCACCGCCAACGGGTGCGGCCACAGGCAGGTCGCCATGTGCCTGCGCGCCGAGCGGGGCGTCGTGATCGCCGACAAGACCGTGCTCAAGGTGATGCGCGAGATGGGGATCAGCTGCGGCATCCGCCGCGAGACCGACTACCACAGGTACAACTCCTACAGGGGAGTGGTCGGCAGGACCTTCGAGAACGTCATCGGCAGGGACTTCGAGGCCGACGGCCCGTGGCAGAAGATGGGCACCGACGTCACCGAGTTCAGGCAGCCCTGGGGCAAGGCCTACTTCGCGCCCGTCTACGACTTCGGCAGCAAGGAGATCGTCGCCTGGTCGACGTCGACGCACCCCAACATGGCCCAGCAGCACGAGCTGCTCGACCAGCTGCTCTCCAAGAAGCCGGAGGGTTCCGCCCCGATCCTGCACTCCGACATGGGCTGGCAGTACCAGCACTCCGCCTGGTGCGGCAGGCTCAGGGAGGCGGGCATCATGCAGAGCATGTCCCGGAAGGGAAACTGCATCGACAACGGCGCGACGGAGCAGGTGTTCGGTCACATCAAGGACGAGTTCTACCGGAACCGGACCTGGCCGAGCTTCGAGGAGTTCAAGCGCGACCTCGACGCCTACGTAGTTCACTGGAACACGAGGAGGAGGCAGGTTAAACTGAAGGGACTGACCCCGGAGGAGTTCCGGAATCAGTCCCTCGTGGCCTAGCTTCTATTCAGCCCGTCCAAGTTTTGGGACGCAGTTCAACTCGGCTCCGCCCTCATCACGTCTCATGGGCAAAACGCCCAACAGCAGCAGAACGCTCGTGGCAAACGGCCAGGAAGCTCGCAAATCATGGCGCAAGGGCATTGGTGTTCACTGCCCGGAGATGGCGGCGATGTCGAGTCCGTCAATCACCTGGTACAGGACCTCGCACTCACGCGGAGACAGATCGTGGCCCTCGGCAAAACGGAGGGTTGCGTCAGCCACAAACAGACAGTCCTGCCAACCGCATACGATGATGGTATGTACGTCGCTCACGGGACTCTCCTCATGTCGTGCGCAAAGACCGGACGTCCTCATCATGCAATGCAGATGCCGTTGATAGAACGGGTGCTTCGCCCGCTGCGAGGTTGAATTCGGCCTATTCGCAGGTAGAGAGGCGCTAGCATACGTAAAAGGGAGGCTCCGTTCTCGGAACCTCCCCACTGTTCGATTGTATGTTTTGGACTTGCTTACTTGGCGACGTGGGCGTTGATGGTGTTCACGAGGCCGTCGGCGTTGATGGTGACATCGTAGTCGACACTGTCAAGGTTGGCGAGGATGGTGCAGGACTCAGCGGTCTTGTCGAGGGTCTTGACGTACTTGTAGGACTCGGTGATCTCGGAGTTCTTGAGGGCCTTGGCCAGGAGCTCGGTACCAGCCTTGACTTCCTCGTCGGTCTCGGTCTCCTTGGTGGTCTCAGGGGTAACCTGCTCGTCGGTAGTCTCCTGCTCGGGCTCGGGCGTGACCTCAGGCTGGACCTCGGGCTCCGGCGTGGGGGTAACTTCGGGGGTAACCTCGGGCTCCGGCTCGGGGGTGACCTCGGGCTCCGGCTCGGGGGTGACCTCGGGCTCCGGCGTGGGGGTGACCTCGGGCTCCGGCGTGGGGGTGACCTGCTGCTCCTGCTTCTTGGCCTCCTCCGCCTTCTTGGCCTCCTCGGCCTTCTTGGCCTCCTCTGCCTTCTTGGCGGCCTCCTCCTTGGCCTTCTTCTCGGCGGCGGCCTTCTCTGCCGCCTTCTTCTCGGCTGCCTTCTTGGCAGCTTCCTTCTTGGCGGCCTCCTCCTTGGCCTTCTTCTCGGCTGCCTTCTTCTCCGCGGCCTTCTTAGCCTCCTCTGCCTTCTTCTCCTCTGCCTTCTTGGCAGCTTCCTTCTTGGCGGCCTCCTCCTTGGCCTTCTTCTCGGCCTCGGCCTTCTTCGCGGCCTCCGCCTTCTTGGCCTCCTCGGCCTTCTTCGCGGCCTCCGCCTTCTCGGCTGCGGCCTTCTTCTCGGCAGCAGCCTTCTCGGCGGCTGCCTTCTCCTCCGCCTTCTTGGTCTCGGCCGTGGGGGTAGTCTTGGTGCTCGCCTGCTCGGTCACCACGACGGGGTTGCTGGCGGCGGGGACCTGGGCGGACGGGACCTGGGTGGCGCCGAAGATCAGGGCGCCGGCGACTGCCAGGGAGACGATGGTGGCGGTCACGCCGCTCAGCACGGGGGCGGCTGTCTTGTGGGTGGGGGCGTTGCTCTTGAAGTCGTACATCTTGTAGCCGTCCTTCGTGGTCTCGAACGTGTTGTTGGTGTTGGTGTTGATGTGCTTTGCGCTCATTGTCGTTGTCCTTTCCGGGCGCCTTGTCTTTTCACCCTCTTGTACGCAAGGCCCGGCAGGCTCGTCTCATCGATCCCGGACCTTTTTGGACAATTTCGAAATTCGCCTCGTCGAACCAAGAAAAGGCCAAGCGGCCGTCCGTCCCAACTGGATCGGACAGCCGCCTGGCCGTACCGTTTTCTCGAGCTACGCCGCTTGCAGCGCTACTTAATCTGTGCGTGGATATCCTGCAGGGCGTTGACGCCCGAGCTCTCGTGCTTGCGCATCGTAGCCACGCCGATGGCCGCAGCGCGCGCCGCCGCCATCGTGGTCATGAACGGGATATGCGCACGGATGGACTCCTTGCGGATGTAGGAGCCATCGGTGTTGGAGGCGCCGTCACCCTGCGGCGTATTGACAATCAGGTCGATCTGGCCGTTCTTGATGGCATCGGTGATGTTGGGGCGTCCCTCGCGCTGCTTGAAGATCACCGTCGCGGGAATGTCGTGCTCGGCCAGGAAGGCAGCCGTGCCACGCGTAGCAATGATCTGGAAGCCCGCGTCGATGTAGCGCTGCGCGACCTCTGCCAGCTCGTCCTTGTTCTTGTCGGCAACCGACATGAGCACGTTACCCGCGTTGGCAAGCGGCATGCCCGTGGCCTCCTGCGACTTGACAAAGGCCTCGCCAAAGGTCGGGGCCAAGCCCAAGACCTCACCGGTCGAGCGCATCTCGGGCCCCAGAATGGGGTCGACCTCGGGGAACATGGAGAAGGGCAGCACGGCCTCCTTCACACCATAGAACGCGTAGCTGGCCTCCTTGAGGTCGGCCACCGGAGACGGACGTCCCGTGAGCTCGCCAGTGATGGCGTCGGTTGCCACCTGCACCATCTGGATGCCGCAGACCTTGGATACCAGCGGCACCGTGCGGCTGGCGCGCGGGTTGGCCTCGATGCAGTACACCACGCCGTTCTCGATGGCGTACTGGATGTTCATGAGGCCCACCACGTGCATGCGCTCGGCGATGCGGCGCGTGTACTCCTTGATGGTGGCCAGCTGCTCGTCGGTGATGGTCACGCTCGGCAGCACGCAGGCGGAGTCGCCAGAGTGCACACCGGCCAGCTCCACGTGCTCCATGACGGCGGGCACGTAGGCGCGCGTGCCGTCGCAGATGGCGTCGGCCTCGCACTCGAGCGCATGCTGCAGGTAGCGGTCGATGAGAATGGGGCGGTCGGGCGTCACGCCGATGGCCGCCGCCATGTAGGCGCGCATGTGATCGTCGTCGAAGACGACCTCCATGCCACGGCCTCCCAGCACGTAGCTCGGACGCACCATGACCGGGTAGCCGATCTCGTGCGCGGCGTCCAGCGCCTCGTCCACGGTCACGGCCATCGCCGACTCGGGCATCGGGACCTCGAGCTTCTCCATCATGTCGCGGAACTCGTCGCGGTCCTCGGCCAGGTCGATGACCTCGGGCGTCGTGCCCAGAATGCGGCAGCCCGCGGCCTTGAGCTCGCTCGCGATGTTGAGCGGCGTCTGGCCGCCAAACTGCACGATCATGCCCAGCGGCTTCTCCTTCTCGTAGATGGAGAGCACGTCCTCGGTGGTCAGCGGCTCAAAGTAGAGCTTGTCCGAGGTGTCGTAGTCGGTGGAGACGGTCTCGGGGTTGCAGTTGACGATGATGGTCTTGAAGCCCAGTTTGCGCAGGGCGATGGCCGCATGCACGCTGCAGTAGTCAAACTCGATGCCCTGGCCGATGCGGTTGGGGCCGCCGCCCAGAATCATGACCTTGTCGCCCTCGAGTGGCTCGCTCGCGTCAGACGCGTTGTAGGTGGAGTAGTAGTACGCAGAATCGGGTGTCGAGGAGACGTGCACCTTGTCCCAGCCCTCGACCACGCCGAGTGCCGTGCGCTGCGCACGGATCACCGACTCGTCCAGACCCGTGATCTGCGCCAGGTAGCGGTCGGCAAAGCCGTCGCGCTTGGCCTGTGCGAGCATCTCGGCAGGCAGGGGCTCGCCGGGGTTGGCCTTGGCAAAGGCGATGACCTGCTCCTCCTCAGCCACCAGCTCGGCCATCTCCTGCAGGAACTCCTGCTTGATGTGGGTGAGCGCAAACAGCTGGTCGACCGTGGCGCCCTTGCGCAGCGCCTCGTAGAGCTGGAACTGACGCTCGCTGGTGGGCGTGGAGATCAGGTCGATGAGCTGCCCCAGCGACAGGTCGTTGAAGTTCTTGGCAAAGCCCAGGCCGTAACGTCCCTGCTCGAGCGAGCGAATCGCCTTCTGGAAGGCCTCCTTGTAGGTCTTGCCGATGCTCATGACCTCGCCCACGGCGCGCATCTGGGTGCCCAGCTTGTCCTCGATGCTCTTGAACTTCTCAAAGGCCCAACGGGCGAACTTGATGACCACGTAGTCGCCGTCGGGATGGTACTGGTCAAGCGTGCCCCACTTGCCGCAGGGAATCTCGTCCAGGGTCAGGCCACTGGCCAGCATGGCGCTGATCAGCGCGATGGGGAAACCTGTTGCCTTGGAGGCCAGCGCCGAGGAACGGCTGGTACGCGGGTTGATCTCGATGATGATGTCGCGGTCGCTCACCGGGTCGTGGGCCCACTGCACGTTGGTGCCGCCGATGACCTTGACGGCGTCCACGATGCGGTAGCTCTTCTCCTGCAGGCGGTCGATGGTCTCCTGCGCGATGGTCTGCATGGGGGCCACGCAGAACGAGTCGCCGGTATGGATGCCCATCGGATCGATGTTCTCGATGGTGCAGACGGTGATCATCTTGCCGTTGGCGTCGCGCACGACCTCGAACTCGAGTTCCTCCCAGCCCAGCACCGACTCCTCGACGAGCACCTCGTGCACGGGGCTGGCAGCCAGACCGCGGCGTACCACGGTACGCAGCTCCTCGACGTTGTACACCAGGCCGCCGCCAGTGCCGCCCATGGTGTAGGCCGGGCGCAGGACGCAGGGATACCCCAGCTCACGGGCGATGTCCACGGCCTCGTCGACGGAGTATGCCACCTTGCTGCGAGCCATCTCGATACCCAGCTCGTTCATGAGCTCCTTGAAGGCCTCGCGGTCCTCGCCGCGCTCGATGGCGTCAACCTGCACGCCGATGACCTTGACGCCGTACTTGTCGAGCACACCGGTCTTGGAGAGCTCGCTCGAGAGGTTGAGCGCCGACTGTCCGCCCAGGTTGGGCAGGATGGCGTCGGGACGCTCGGCCTCGATGATGGCCTCGAGGCGCTCGATGTTAAGCGGCTCGATGTAGGTGCGATCGGCCGTGCCAGGGTCGGTCATGATGGTGGCGGGATTGGAGTTGACGAGCACGATTTCGTAGCCGAGGCTTCGCAGCGCCTTGCAGGCCTGGGTGCCCGAATAGTCAAACTCGCAGGCCTGGCCGATGATGATGGGACCAGACCCGATGATCAGTACCTTGTGGATGTCGGTGCGCTTGGGCATGAATGGCTCCTTTCGCCCGTACCAACGGATGCTGCGCAAAGGGGCCTCAGAAAACCCTTGTCTATACTGACAGACTACCTGCGATGACACGCCAAATTGCAACACTACTGCAATATATACAGACTTGCTTTAGTTTGTACTCATTATTTACATCGTGACGCATGGCAACCTAACAGCAGCTCCCCTGCGATTACACCTTTGTGCTGGCGTTTTACAGAACGCCACCAGTTCTTGGACGGCTCGTGTGTATGACATACGCAGAGGTGGGCCATGGGAACACAAAAGGGCCCCGGACAAGTCCGGGGCCCTGAGGCTCAACCTATGCTGGTTGCAAGCAGAGGCTTACAGCTCGGCGTAGAGGTCCTTGAGCTTGGTGAGGTGCTCGAAGCGAGCCATGGCCGCCTGCTCGTTGCGGGCGAACAGCTCCTTGGCGCGCTCGGGGAACTCGCGGGTCAGACGGTTGTAGCGAGCCTCGTTCATGAGGAACTCCTGGTAACCGCCAGCCGGCTCCTTGCTGGTGAGCGTGAACTTCTTGCCCTTGGGGGCAGCCGGGTTGAAGGTGAAGAGGTTCCAGTAACCGCAGTCGACGGCCTTCTTCATCTCGGCCTGGCAGTTGGTCATGCCGCCCTTGATGGCGTGCATCTCGCAGGGACTGTAGCCGATGATCAGGGACGGGCCGTCGTAGGCCTCGGCCTCCTGGATGGCCTTGAGGGTCTGAGCGGGGTTGGCGCCCATGGCGACCTGCGCCACGTACACATAGCCGTAGCTCATAGCAATCTCGGCGAGGCTCTTCTTCTTGACCTCCTTGCCGGCCGCGGCAAACTGGGCCACCTGGCCGATGTTAGAAGCCTTGGAGGCCTGGCCGCCGGTGTTGGAGTAGACCTCGGTATCGAAGACGAAGACGTTGACGTTCTCGCCAGAGGCAAGCACGTGGTCAAGGCCGCCGAAGCCGATGTCGTAGGCCCAGCCGTCACCGCCGAAGATCCAGAAGGACTTCTTGGTGAGATACGCCTTGTCGGCGAGGATGGCCTTGGCGGCGTCGGAGCCATCGGCCTCGAGCGCGGCGATCAGAGCGGCAGCGGTGGTCTTGCTGGCCTCGGTGTCGTTCTTGGCCTCAGCCCAAGCCGCGGCAGCAGCCTTGGCCTCGTCGGAGGCATCGGCAGCCCAAGCCTCGATCTGTGCGGCGACCTTGTTCTGGACAGCCTTATAGCCAAGGTACAGACCCAGGCCGTGCTCGGCGTTGTCCTCGAACAGGGAGTTGTTCCACGCGGGACCATGGCCCTCGGCGTTGGTGGTGTAGGGGCTGGTGGCAGCCGGGTTGCCCCAGATCGAGGAGCAGCCGGTGGCGTTGGAGATGAACATGCGGTCGCCGGCGACCTGGGTCACGAGGCGAGCGTACGCGGTCTCGGCGCAGCCTGCGCAGGAGCCGGAGAACTCAAGCAGCGGCTTCTTGAACTGGATGCCCTTGAGGTTGGCGGCGACGACGCCCTCCTTCTCGGTGACGTTGGCGACGGCGTAGTCGAAGGCCTCCTGCTGAGCAAGCTCCTCCTCCTGGCCGACCATGGTCAGAGCGCCCTTGGGGCAGACGCCCACGCAGACGCCGCAGCCCATGCAGTCGAGCGGCGAGATGGCGAGGGTGTACTTCATGCCCGGGAACTTCTTGGCGGGCGTGAGGTCGAGCATGCGCATGGCCTCGGGAGCGGCAGCAGCCTCGGCCTCATCGAGCGCGAACGGACGGATGGTGGCATGCGGGCAGACGTTGGCGCAGCTGTTGCACTGGATGCACTTGCTCTCGTCCCAATGCGGCACGAACACGGCCACGCCGCGCTTCTCGTACGCGGAGGCGCCCAGCTCGAACTGGCCGTCGGCGATGTCGGCGAAGTCGGAGACCTTCAGGCTGTAGCCGTCCATCATGTCGATCGGGTGCAGGAGCTGCTTGACCTGCTTGACGATGGCCTCCTTGCCCTCGAGGGTCAGGACGCTCGGCTCGTCGGTAGCGGTCTTCCAGCTCTCGGGGATCTCGATCTCCTTGAAGGCGGTGGCGCCGGCGTCGATAGCCTTCCAGTTGGCCTCGACGATAGCCTGGCCCTTCTTGGCGTAGGAGTGCTCGGCGGCGTCCTTCATGTAGGTGATGGCATCCTCGGCGGGCAGCACGTTGGCCAGCGCGAAGAACGCGGACTGCAGGATGGTGTTGGTGCGCTTGCCCATGCCGACCTCGATGGCCAGGTCAATGGCGTTGATGAGGTAGACGTGGATGTCGTTGTTGGCGATGTAGCGCTTGGCAGCGGCATTGAGGTGCTTGTCGAGCTCCTCGACATCCCACTGGCAGTTGATCAGGAAGGTGCCGCCAGGCTTGACGTCGCGGACCATCTTGAAGCCCTTGGTGATGTAGGACGGGTTGTGGCAAGCCACGAAGTCGGCCTTGGTCACGTAGTAGGGCGAGCGGATCGGGGTGTCGCCAAAGCGCAGGTGGCTGACGGTGACGCCGCCGGTCTTCTTGGAGTCGTACTGGAAGTACGCCTGGATGTACTTGTCGGTGTGGTCGCCGATGATCTTGATGGAGTTCTTGTTGGCGCCCACGGTACCGTCGCCGCCGATGCCCCAGAACTTGCACTCGATGGTGGAGGGGTCTGCGGTGTTGGGGGCGTCCTCCATCTCCTCGAGGGAGAGGTTGGTGACGTCGTCGACGATGCCGATGGTGAACTCGCGCTTGGGGTTGGACTTCTTGAGCTCCTCGTAGACGGCGAAGGCGGACGCGGGAGGCGTGTCCTTGGAGCCGAGGCCGTAACGGCCGCCGATGACCTTGATGCCCGTGATGCCGGCCTCGAAGAGGGAGGTGATGACATCCTGGTAGAGGGGCTCGCCGATGGAGCCGGGCTCCTTGGTGCGGTCGAGCACTGCGATGCTCTCGACCCTCTTGGGCAGAGCCTCGATGAAGTGCTTCACCGACCACGGACGGTACAGGCGGACCTTGACCAGGCCGACCTTCTCGCCGTGAGCGTTGAGGTAGTCGACGACCTCCTCAAGGGTCTCGCAGAAGGAGCCCATGCAGATGACGACGCGGTCGGCGTCATCGGCGCCGTAGTAGTCGAACAGGTGATAGTTGGTGCCGAGCTTCTCGTTCACCTTGTTCATGTAGTCCTCGACGACGGCCGGCAGCGCGTCGTAGGCCTTGTTGCAGGCCTCGCGATGCTGGAAGAAGATGTCGTCGTTCTCGTGGGAGCCGCGAGCGTGCGGATGCTCGGGGTTGAGGGCGTGGTCGCGGAACGCCTGGACGGCCTCCATGTCGCACAGCTCGGCGAGGTCGTTGTAGTCCCACAGGGCGACCTTCTGGATCTCGTGAGAGGTGCGGAAGCCGTCAAAGAAGTTGATGAACGGCACGCGGCCCTTGATGGCGGACAGGTGGGCGACGGCGGAGAGGTCCATGACCTCCTGGACGCTACCCTCGGCGAGCATGGCAAAGCCGGTCTGGCGGCAGGCCATGACGTCGGAGTGGTCGCCGAAGATGTTCAGCGCGTGGGACGCCACGGTACGGGCGGACACGTGGAACACGGTGGGCAGGCCCTCGCCAGCGATCTTGTACATGTTGGGGATCATCAGAAGCAGGCCCTGAGATGCCGTGTAGGTGGTGGTGATGGCGCCTGCGCCAAGCGAGCCGTGAACCGCACCGGCCGCGCCAGCCTCGGACTCCATCTCGACGACCCTAACCGGCGTGCCGAAGATGTTCTTCTGGCCCTGGGCTGCCCACTGGTCGACGTAGTCGGCCATGGGGCTGGACGGGGTGATCGGGTAGATGCCCGCCACCTCGGTAAACGCGTACGACACGTATGCCGCGGCGTTGTTACCGTCCATGGACTTGAATTTTCTCGCCATATCCTCTCCTTATCGATACTTCCGGACCACTTGTGTCCGGTGCTTCCCCTGCACTTGCGCGGGGCGGTCCCTCTCCTTACCGCCCCAGTCAGACGACGCGCGGGGACGCGCATCGGTGACTACCTATAGTGATAACGCATCGACACTCTATTATCCCTCAAAGATAATGCATTCGCACGAAATAAATGGGCAGTTAAATACCTGTTTTTAAGTAGGTTTTAAGATTCCGCAGGCCATGCGGCAGCTTGCCAGAGCTACGTGTTGCATTTACGAAACACGACCCCTGCCCAGTACCTAATGAGTGCGCTCCAGCAGGCGCTGGTAGCCTTCCCGCATGCGCCTGCCATGCTGGCCCTGCGCGTCGGCGGCGGGAACAACGCCATACTCGTCTGAGACCAGAAACGCCTCGTCGAACTCGAGGGCGCCGGCGAGTGCATCGTGCGCCAGACCCTCGCGCCGGGCCACGCCCAGGCCAAGCGTCTGGGCCAGCTGACCCACCAGCGACGCCGCCCCCGACGCCGCGCAGCCGTCGCCCGGGTCCCACAGCAGCACGTCTCCCCGGGCGAGCCACAGGGTCTCAGGCGCGACGCCCGTCTGCTCGGCCTCGGCCTGCGCGTTTGCCGCCCGCAGAGCGAGCGCCGCCAGCGATGCGTCGGCAAGCTCCTCGAAGGGCCCGACCGTCATGGCGGCCCGACCCTCCGTGTCCACGATGAGCATGAGCACGCCATCGGGATACCGCACGGCCCCCTGGTCGAGGTTCCACTCGATGTGCTGCTTGGCCCAGGCAGCCAGCTCGGTGGTCACCTTGGCCCCGTTGACCGTACGCGCGAGCAAGGCCCTCAGATGGCGGTTCTCGATGGGAAGGCGCCGGTTGGCCAAACGCCACCGGCACACCAGGGCTGGGTCACCCAGCTCGAAGTCCAGCATGTCCGTCGCCTTGTCGCGTCCCACGTGCGCCTCCCTTTTCTCGCGGATACCTAGGGTAGCGCATATGGGACAAGGGGAGCCCAGGCAGACAAGAAAAGGGCCGCAGCGTGTGCCGCGGCCCTTCCACTGGAGAGGAGAAACTCAGAGGAGCTGCCCGCTTACATGTGAATGCGGGTGCCAGAGAGGCCGGCGATGGCCTCGGCGGCCTTCTCGAGGCTGCCGATGATGCAGGTGCGGCCAGGACGGCTCTCGACGAACTTGATGGCCGCGCGGACCTTGGGCTCCATGGAGCCCTTGCCAAACTGGCCGGCGTCGGCGTACTCGCGAGCCTGCTCGGCGGTGATGTCGGTGAGGTCCTGCTGGTCGGGCTTGCCAAAGTTGATGGCCACGTGGTCGACAGCGGTCAGCAGCACCAGCATGTCGGCGCGGCAGTCCTCGGCGAGCAGCTCGCCGGCCATGTCCTTGTCGATGACGGCTGCGACGCCCTTGTAAGCGCCCTTGTCGTTGTAGTCGCGCACCACAGGCACGCCGCCGCCACCGCAGGCGATGACGATGAACTCGTCGTCAAGCAGGTTGATGATGGAGTCGGCCTCGACGATCTTGCGGGGGATGGGGCTGGCCACGACGCGGCGATAGCCACGGCCGGAGTCCTCGACCAGAGTCCAGTCGGGATGCTCGGCCTTCTCGGCGGCAGCCTGCTCCTGGCTCATGAAGACGCCGATGGGCTTGGTGGGGTTGAGGAACGCGGGATCGTCGGGGTCGACCTCGATCTGGGTCACGACGGTGGCCACGTGCCAACGCTTGTAGGCCTTGTGCATGGCAACACCGATAGCCTGCTGCAGGTGGTAGCCGATGTAGCCCTGGCTCATGGCGCCGCACTCGGGCAGGTCGATCTTGGGGTACTTGGGGTCGACGCTGTTGGCGGTGGCGAAGGCGTTCTGGATCATGCCGACCTGCGGGCCATTGCCGTGGGTAATGATGATCTCGTTGCCCATCTCGATAACCTTGAGCAGGGTCGGGGCAGCGTCACGAACGCGCTTGATCTGCTCCTCGGGGGTGTCGCCGAGAGCGTTGCCGCCCAGTGCGATGACCACGCGGTCGGGGGACTCGAACTTGGCCATAGTTCTCTCCATTCTTTACACGTCCGCATGCGTCTTCACCCAATCAGAAAGCATGCGGCCAATGATATGACTGCTTAAATCCTATGCCCTCCAAGCCCCTCTATATATTGGATTCTGCAAACGGTCATTTTTCCGTTTCTAAAGGTAGTTTAGTTCGGTTGAGTTCATTGAATCGTATAATATTCAATTAATATGTATAGAACTGTATAGCTCAGAGCATAATGTCGTGCTCTCCGCCCCGAGGCCTCAGACCAAAAGGCATACCATGGTCCCATGGATACCGAACGAGACATCAATAGCGGTCGGACAACCGGCCCGATAGGCCGTTTTGCCCCCACGCCGTCGGGTCGCATGCACCTGGGCAACGCCTTCTCGGCGCTCATGGCGTGGCTTGGCGCGCGGTCTGCTGGTGGTCGCATGATCATGCGCGTCGAAGACCTCGATCCACGCGCGCAAGACCGCGAGCGGGCCGAGCTGCTCATGGCCGATCTCGACTGGCTCGGCCTCGACTGGGACGAGGGCCCCTACTACCAAAGCGAGCGCACCGACATCTATCACGCCGCCGTAACCAAACTGGACGAGCTCGGCCTCACCTACCCCTGCTTCTGCACTAGGTCACAGTTGCATGCGGCAAGCGCCCCACACGCCTCTGATGGCACGTACGTGTACCAGGGCACCTGCCGCGACCTCAGCCCGCAGGAACGCAAGCAACGCGCGATTGTTCGCCCGCCCGCCACGCGCCTGCACGTGCCCGACGCCAGAGACCCAGCAGGCACCGTCACATTCTGCGACCTGGTCTATGGTCCGCAAACCGAGGTGCTCGCTCGCGACTGCGGCGACTTTCTTGTGAGGCGCAGCGACGGGGTGTATGCCTACCAGCTGGCCGTGTCGGTGGACGATGCCCTGATGGGCGTGACTCAGGTGGTACGCGGGCGCGACCTTTTGGGCAGCGTGGCGCGGCAGAGCTATCTCATGGGGCTGCTTGGACACCAGCCTCCTTCGTATGCGCACGTCCCCCTCTTGGTAGCTGCGGACGGTCGGCGCCTGTCCAAGCGCGACCTCGACCTCGATCTTGGCGCAATGCGTGAGGCCGGTGTGCGTCCACAGCGTGTGGTGGGCATGCTTGCCCATGCAGTCGGCCTCGCCCAAGACGGCGAGGAAATCACGCCGCAGATGCTGCTCGATCGCTTCTCGTGGGAGACCGTTGCGCGGCATCGCGTTGACATTGTGGTGAACTCGGAAGTTCTTCTATGAGTTTGTGTTGTGGCGAAGGCCCCTGTTGGGGTATGATTCCTTAGCACCAAATAACGGAGAGCTGACCGAGAGGCCGAAGGTGCTCGCCTGCTAAGCGAGTATAGGAGTGATCCTATCTGGGGTTCGAATCCCCAGCTCTCCGCCAGAATCATCGGGCAGGTACGGAGACGTACCTGCTTTTTTGTTGCCGCGGGTCCGTACTGGGGATTCGAACCGCAAGGTCTTGGCAGGCCAGTGGCCTGCCAAGGGGTGAGGAGCGAAGCGACGAACCCTTTGAGCGCTGCCGAAGGCAACGCGGGAATCCCCCTGTCATGGGGCTCTTTTCATTTCCGGGGAACGCGCGTGGATTCGAACCGCAAGGTCTTGAACATGGCCTCGTGCCTGCGCATTCACGGTTTCACCATGTTTTGACCAGATATCAAATCCATCTCCCGACTCCCTATAACTGCCCCGTTTTCCTGCGTCTTTATGCTCTTCGCACTCAATTGGCCGAAAGAGCGCCAACTTCTTTGGGTTTTGTCCTTGACACCCCGTGGCCAGAGTGGCATTCTACTTCTTGCACGCGGCGTTACCTCAGCTGGATAGAGGGCCTGACTACGAATCAGGACGTCACAGGTTCGAATCCTGTACGCCGCACCACGAATTCCCGGAGCCCCTTCAGGGGCTCTTTTCATATGCATTGGGTGTGCCGCCCCAAGACCTGGCCCCAAGCCCCCCTATGCCTCGGTTGACCGATAGAGCGCGTCGCCCTCACTCGTCCACGCGGCATAGCCATACCGCTCCTGAGCCTTGTCGAACAGGTCCATGAGGTCAGAGAGCGTGGGCACGTCGTCTGCTTGGCCAAAGAAGCGCGCCAGGGCGTCACTTGCCTGCGCCTGCGCCACCCCAAACACCCGGCCACACACCTCGGCGCCGCACATGAGCTTGTGCCCGTGCCTTGCCGCACCATAGGCGAGTTGCGTCACGGGGCCGCGAGAGCTCTCCATCACCATAAGGGACTCCCCCTCGATCAGCGAAACGCACCGAACCTCCCCCTGTTCCTCGACTTCTGCCAAAATCCGCTCCGTCGCGCGCACCTCTGCCGCCATGCCGCACCTCCGAGACTAGAACATTTGTTCGTATTGTAACGTATAATAAGGGGCGGCACAAGGGGCCGCCCCAAAATAGTTACGCAAAGTCCACTAGGCGTAAAGCCGTCCCTACTCGGGAACGATGGTCTCCACGCCGCCCATGTACGGCACGAGCACCTCGGGCACGGTGATGGTGCCGTCGGCGTTCTGGTAGTTCTCAATGACAGCCGCCATGGTGCGCCCCACCGCCAGGCCGGAGCCGTTGAGCGTGTGCGCATAGCGGGTGCCCTTGAAGTTGGCGGGGTCGCGGTACTTGATGTTGGCGCGACGTGCCTGGAAGTCCCAGCAGTTGGAGCAGCTCGAGATCTCCTTGTAGGCGTTGTAGCTGGGCAGCCACACCTCGACGTCGTAGGTCTTGCAGGCGCTGAAGCCGATGTCGCCGGTGCACAGGTTGATCACGCGGTGCGGGAGCTTGAGCAGGCGCAGGATCTCCTCAGCCTCGTCTGTCATGCTCTCCAGCTGGTTCATGGAGTCCTCGGGCGTGGCAAACTTGACCATCTCGACCTTGTCGAACTCGTGCACGCGGATGATGCCGCGGGTGTCGCGACCAGCGCTGCCGGCCTCCTCGCGGAAGCACGGCGTAAAGGCGCAGTACCACAGCGGCAGCTTGTCGGCGTCGAGCACCTCGTCGCGGTGCAGGTTGGTGAGCATGACCTCTGCCGTGGGAATGAGGTAGAGGTCGGGATTCACGTGGTAGAGGTCCTCCTCGAACTTGGGCAGCTGGCCCGTGCCAAAGAGGGTGGCGGCGTTGGTGACCACCGGCGGCCACCACTCCTTGAAGCCGGCCTTGGTGTGCGTGTCGATCATAAAGTTGATGAGCGCGCGCTCGAGGCGGGCGCCCATGCCGCCCAGCACGTAGAAGCGGCTGCCGGCGATCTTGACGCCACGGTCGAAGTCGATGATACCCAGCTCGGGACCAAGATCCCAGTGGGCCTTGGCCTCGAAGTCAAACTCACGCGGAGTGCCCCAGCGCCTCACCTCGGGGTTGTCGTCCTCGCTCTCGCCGTAAGGCACGCTCTCGTGGGGGATGTTGGGGATGCCGGCCACCAGGTCAAAGAGCTCCTGGTCGACCTCGCTGCGGCGCGTCTCGAGCTCGGCGATGCGGCTCTTGTTGGCAGCGACCTTGGCCTTGGCAGCCTCGGCCTCGTCGCGCTTGCCCTCGCGCATCAGCTGGCCAATCTGCTTGGAGGCGGCGTTGCGCTCCGCCTGCAGGCCCTCGACCTCGACGATCGTGGAGCGGCGCTCCTCGTCGAGCTCGAAGAAGCGCTCGCGGTCCCAGTGCGCGTTCTGGCGAGAGGCGCAGGACTTGTCGACCGCATCGGGGTTCTCACGTACAAACTTGATGTCGAGCATGGCGGATGCCGTCCTTTCCGCAGGAACAACGTCGTGTTGGTGGGAGCGGCACACGTGGGCCACTCCAAGCCACCCAAGTATATACTTGTGTCTGCAAACGGCCAAAGAACGCGCGGGAACCACAGAGCCGCGCCGTCATATGACACGACCCGAGGCGCCTGGCACGTCTCGGCAGAACTAGGGGTGTACAACATGGACTTGATCGTCAACGGTTTTAAGTGGCTCTTTCAGACGCGCGCGGGCGTGATTTCCCTGCTGGTGGGAGGCATCATCCTGTTCTTTGTCATCTCCGCTGTTCTCGAGGTGCGCACCCGCGCCCGCTACAAGAACCACGAGAAGAGCCCCGACGACTGGGACCTCTTTGACGACGAGAGCGGCTGGAGCGACTTCGAAAGCGACAACCAGTAGCCGAGCCGCCCCATGAAGCTCACCAGCCTCCAGGCACTCGCACAAGGGTTCAAGACCGTCCCGCAGGCGCTGCTGCCCGCGTTCGAGGCCCAACTGTCCGAGCGCACAGAGCCGCTGGCCGCAATCAAAGAGCACGAGGCACGATCGGTCATCCGTCTGGCAGAGGAGCTGCGCGCAAACGGCGCCACAAGTCCCCGCCATTTTGAGGGCTTTGCCTTCTCGTTCAGGATCCCTCAAATCAGCAGCGAGTTTGACCTGCTCAAAATATGTGATGGGGCGGTTGTCGACATCGAGCTCAAGATAGAGGACGTGGGTGTGGAGCGCATCGAGCGCCAGCTCACCCGCAACCGCTACTATCTCGCGCCACTCGAACGCACCACCTACACCTTCACCTATGTGGTCGACGAGGGCATGCTCTACGAGATGGGTGAGGACGGCGTGCTCGTACGAACGAGCCTACAGCGGCTCGCGCAGGTGCTTGGGTCGCTCGGGCGCCCCTACCAGGGGCTCGTGGAGGACCTCTTCAAGGCCAGCAACTACCTCGTCTCGCCGCTCAACGACACCGACCGCTTTCTGGCGGGCAGCTACTTTCTCACCAACCATCAGGCGCAGATCAAGACGAGCTTCGAGGCTGCCTGCCACGAGACCGCTGGTTGCAGGCCAGTCGTCTTTCTGGTGTACGGCAGTGCAGGTACGGGCAAGAGCCTGCTGGTATACGACCTCGCCAAGTCGCTCGACACGGGAAAGACAACCTGCGTCATACACTGCGGCCTGCTTTCCGAGGGGCACGAGCTGCTCAACGAACGACAAGAGCGGTTTCGCGTGGTCTCGGCAAAGGGGATCGAGCACGTGTCGCTGGAGGGCTACGGCGCGCTGTTGATCGACGAGGCGCAGCGCCTGTGGCCGAGCCAACTCAAGCGCATTGTGAGCTTTGCAATCGAGCGTAGGCTACCCCTCTACCTCTCGTTGGGCCGCCGGCAGGTGGTGTCGCAAAACGGTACGGAGCACGACGCCGAACAGCTTGTGCGGTCGCTGTTTGCGCAGGTGAGCGTCTGGGAACTCTCGCGCAAGATCCGCACCAACCGCGAGCTGGCCGGCTTCATTCGCGCCCTCTTTGGCATCGCCGGCCACCCACGGACGGTGGCGACGCACGACGTCAAGGTCAGCTCGGCCGACGGCATCACCGGAGCCCAGGAGCTTGTGGACGCCTATCGCAGCGAGGGGTACCAGCTGATTGCCTACACCGACCGCTCCTCGGGCGAGCCGGTGCTCGACGAGATCGACACGGGCGGCTGCCCAAGCGCCAGCGAGGTGATCGGACAGGAGTTCGACCGCGTCGTGATGGTGGTAGGCGCGCGATTCTCGACGCCAGAGAGCGACTTCTACCGGCAGCTGCTCTTTCAGGGGCTCACGCGCGCCCGCAGCAAGATTGCACTCGTAGTGCTCGACAATCCCGAGCTGCTGGCACACCTGCTGGGCATCCTGGGTGCGTAGGCGCCTCACACTAAAGGCGCCCCTCGCGCAAAAGCCGCCCACACGAGTCCGTTTTCCTTTGCCTGCGCGAGGCGAACGTCGCTCCATGACGGGTATCTCCCCCACCAAAACGGCTAAATGTCCAAAATTTCGGACATTTAGCCGTTTCGTGTGTGATGTGTTTCTTTGTGTCGCACACAACTAGCCTAATTGTCCAAATTTTCGGACATTTAGCCGTCTTGGGGTGCTTAATACCCTCTGGGGGTATGTTGTCCAAGCAGTCAGACCCTCGTGGCAGACGATCGGACACAAATCTGGGAGGGAGCAGCTTTGAAGGGGATGTTTCCGCAGGTAGACATACTTAAACAGGGGTCAGAACCGCACACTTTTTGTCCTATAACCCTTTTTGTCCTATAACCCCGACTTTGAGCGTACCCGTTCTTCAATAACAAAAAAGGCCCCGAGGGGCCTGAGGGTGCGTGGTGCGGGCGAAAGGACTTGAACCTTCACGGGGTTGCCCCCATACGGACCTGAACCGTACGCGTCTGCCAATTCCGCCACGCCCGCGTGCAAGTAAGAATACTACTCCTACCCAGCACAGGCGCGCAAGACCCTATTTGCAGTTTTTTCTTGGGCGATTGACCACAAGCCGCCATCCACACCGCGCACGACCTGCATCAACCAGTCGCAAGAGGGGTACACTAGAGCCAGCCCACATCGACCAATCACTCGCAGCTCAAACGACGCAGGAAGGGCAATGACAGAACCTCGCACCACACAGAGCCAGAGTGCTGTCGCGCGACAGCCATACGATGACGTCATCCTCAACCGCTACCGCATCATGAGCTCGAGCGGCACGGGTGGCTTCGGCACAGTGCTTGCCTGCTGGGACACCCGCCTACAGCGACGCGTGGCCATCAAGCGACTGCCGCTTACGGGCACCGGTGCCAGTGCGTCATCCACGCTGGGTGAAGCCTTGGCCGAGGCACGCACCTCCAGTCTGCTCGCCCACCCCAACATCGTCACGGTATACGACTTCGAGGTCGATGGCCCCTACGCCTACCTGGTCATGGAATACGTCGATGGCCTGACGCTCTCCGAGCTGCTCTCTCGCGTGGAGGGTGGTGTGCTCACCCACGACGAGGCGGCCTGCCTGGTGCAGTCGGTTGCCTCGGCCCTGGGCTACGCGCACGAGAACGGCGTGCTGCACATGGACATCAAGCCCACCAACATCATGGTGGACCGCACCGGTACCGTGAAGCTCTGCGACTTTGGCATGGCCACGCTCGCCTCGGCGGCCGGCTACGGCGGCGCGCGCGGCGGAACCGTGGGCTACATGCCTCCCGAACAGATCGAGGGTGACCTCGTGGACGAGCGGACCGACGTCTTTTCGCTGGCCGTGGTGGTGTGGCAGGCCCTGCTGGGAGCAAGCCCCTTTGCCGCGCCTACACCAGAGAAGTCGCTCTCGCTCATCCTCAAAGGTCCAGGCAAGCCCTCCAAGCAGGACCCCGGCCTGGCGGGCATGGCCGAGGAGGCCCTACTCGGGGCGCTGGCCCCCAACCCCTCCGCGCGCATCCCGTCGGTGGAGACGCTGGCCAAGGAACTCGTGTTCGCGCTGGGCGACCCAACCGCCGGCGCCGAGTCGCTGCGAGGCTTGGTGCTTCAGATTCCCGAAGAGCCCGACCAGGATCCCGACGACTGGGACGGCGAGCGCCTCCCACTGGCCGTCAGCCATCCGTGGATTCCCAAGGCCTTTGTCCGTCTGCTCTCCGCAGGCCTGGTGGCCTACCTCATCTGGCCTGTCGCCGTAAGCCTCCTGGAGAGCGACCCCACGGTGGCCTACGGCATCGCGGGCGCCTGCGGTCTGGCCACAGCCCTCTGGCCACCCCTCGGCTCGCTGTTGGCGGGGTCGGGGCTGTGCGTTGCCATCGCCTTGCATGCGGTCGGCGCCACACCGATGCTGCTCGCCATCGTCATGGCCGTGGTGTTGCTGGCATGGTGGGCTACCTGCGCCACGAGAAGCGACCTGTCCAGCGTGGCGTCGCTCCTTCCCGCCTGCCTGGGCTCTCCCATCGCAGGCATCGCCGTGACGGGCACCGCTCTGACCCCCGGCCGAGCGCTGTTCACGGCGCCAGTCGGCTGGTTCCTGGGCCGCATCTGGCCCGTTGCCGCCGCCTCGGGCTTTGCGCTCAACGGCATGGTCGACGCACTGCTCGCGCCACTTGCCTCGGGTCCCACGCTGCTGGCGCTCGGCGGCTGTATGGCCTCGGCGGCCATCTGCTCGGCCATTACCTGGCTGGGCACCTCAACGACTCACGCCGTCGTGGGCCAGGTGCTGGGATGCGCCATGCTCGTAGGCTCCCAGCTCGTGGCCGCACGGATGGAGAATGGCGGCATATGGGCAGACCCGTCATGGGGCAACACGGGCATTGCGGTACTCTTAAGTGTGCTTGTGTGTATCGCATGCGTCCTACATGGTCCGCGCGAGCAGGACCTCGAAAGCGAGGATTGACATGAACATGTTCAAGGCGTTCGAAGGCCGCGTCGCCGAGGCATTCGGCGCATCCCAGCAAGGTGTCACAGCGCCCTTCTCCTTTAGGAAGCTTGCCAAGCGCGCAGCGCGCGAGATGGAGCAGGAGACCTACGTGGTCGACGGCGTCAACACCGCGCCCGCACTGATCACCGTTCTGGTGTCGAGCGACGACGACGCCGTCATGAAGCCCTTCTACGCCGACCTGTCGCGCGAGGTCGCCGACCTCGTTGAGGCAGAGGCGGCGCGCAAGGGCTACGTCTTCGTGGGCAAGCCCCTCGCTCGCTTCATGGTCGATCCTTCGCTGCGTCGCGGGCGCTTTGCCGTGTTCGCCAACAACGTCGACGCCCTCACCCTCGAGAAACTGCGCGAGGAGGAGAAGGCCTTCCTCGCTGGCTTCGGCGCCTTTGGCGGCGCAGCCGCACCACAACCCGCCATCGTCACGCCCGTCGAAGAGCCCGCGGTGCCCGCAGCACCCACCGCTCCCGAGACGATCGACGACATGCCCGTGGCCGAGCACGCCCTGAGCGACGACTCCTCGGCCGGCCTCAGCGTCCTGCCGGCAGACTTCGTGGACGAGCACCTCAACAAGGTGAGCGCCCCCGACCCGGTGGCCGCCGAGCCCCGCTCCCTGGCCGATGCGCTGCCCGAGGTGGTGGACGTCGATGCCAACCCCATCGTGACCCCCGTGCCGGAGGTGATGGGCGCCCGCGTGCCCGAGGTGCCCGAGGTCTCGGCCGCGCCGGCCGAGATCGTGGTGCCTGGCGTCGTCGCGCCGCAAATCCCCAACGCACAGGACTCCACCGTGGGCGCCATGCCCGTGCCGGTGGTCGAGAAGGACCCCGTCACCTGCCTGCTCATCGACCGCCAGAGCGGCCGCACCTACATCGGCACCGAGCCGGAGACCATCATCGGACGCGAGCGCACGCAGGGCGGCATCGTGCTGCACGACCCCAACGTCTCGCGCCGTCATGCCAAGCTCACCTACGACGGTCGCACCTGGCGCATCCACGACCTGGGCTCCACCAACGGCACCCTGGTCAACGACGTCGACATCGATTCCTGCGTGCTGCGCGACGGCGACCTCATCACGCTGGGCCTGCTGAACCTCGAGTTCAGGGAGTCGTAAGATGATCGACCTCGTCCTGTTTGCGGGGCGCATCCTTCTCGTCGCCCTCCTCTACGTGTTCCTGTACTCCGCCATGAAGACGGGTATCGGACTCGTGCGCGGCCAGCGGCGCGACGCCGCCATCTGGTCGATCGACGTGGAGAAGGGCACCAAGGCACTGCGCGGCCTGCACGTCGACATCCTCGGTCCAGTGGTGGTGGGACGCTCACCGTCCTCCGACATCGTCATCAACGAGCCCTTCGTCTCGGCCACGCACGCACGCTTCACGCTGCAGGGCCCCGCGCTCGTGCTCGAGGACCTCGGCTCCACCAACGGCACCCTGGTCAACGGGCACCCCATCGGCCAGCCCGTCACCCTGCGCGACGGCGACGAAGTGCAGGTGGGTGACGCCATCATGAGGGTGAGCCGGCGATGAGCAGCCTACCTTGGCATCTGATCTCGCGCCGTAGGCACGAGCACGGCGAGGCCAGCCAGGCTCCCGTCAACAGCCCCGGCCACGATGACCCGCAGGTCACCGAGGGTGCTGGTGCACAGACCCTCAGCGGCGCCACCTCGCAGCTCGCGTGGGCGGCGCGCACCGACGTGGGTCTGGTGCGTGGGCACAACGAGGACTCCTTCCTGGCGCTGGCACCCACCTTTGCCGTGAGCGACGGCATGGGAGGCCATGCCGCGGGCGAGGTGGCGAGCGCCATCGCCGTCTCGGTGATCGCCGACAACGCGCCCACGCATGCCGACGACCTGCTGCTTGGCGCCGCCGTGGAGAGCGCCAACACCGCTGTCATCGAAGGCGCGGCTACTGGCAAGGGCAAGCCCGGCATGGGCTGCACGGCCTCGGTCGTCTCCATCGAGCAGAACAAGATGGCCGTAGCACACGTGGGCGACTCCCGCGTATACCTGCTGCATAACGGTGCACTCGTGCGCCTCACCCACGACCACTCCTACGTCGAGGAGCTCGTCGACGCGGGCGAGATCACCGCCGACGAGGCGCGCGTCCATCCGTCGCGCTCCGTCATCACCCGCGCGCTGGGCTCCGACCCCGACATGTACGCCGACCACTTCACCATCGACGTCTCGGTGGGCGACCGCGTGATCCTGTGCTCCGACGGCCTCTCCTCCATGATCGAGGACTCGCAGATCGAGGCCATCGCCGTCTCGTCGGCGACCCCGCAGGCCGCCGTCGACAACCTCGTGGCAGCCGCCTTGCAGGAGGGCGGGCACGACAACGTGACCGTAGTGGTGGTCGACGTCGCCGACGACGGCGTCATCGACCTGCACCGTCGCCACTACCTCAAGCGCTTCGCGCTGGCAAGTGCGCTCATCCTAGGCGTACTGGCCGCGCTGTTCGTGGTCGCCACGCTCTTTGTACGCAACTCCTGGTACGTGGGAGCCAACGGCGATACGGTGGCCGTCTACCACGGCGTCAATGCGTCGCTGTTCGGCCACGACCTGTACGCGCTCTCAGAGACCAGTGCCGTGCAGCTCTCCGATCTGCCCGAGGCCACCCAGACGCACCTGCGCGAGGGTGTCACCGTGAGCAGCGAGGAGGAGGCGCACGCCACCATCGAGAGCTATCGCGAGCAGATCGAGTCGGACAAGGCCTATGCCCAGCAGGTAGCCAACAAGTCCACCGAGGGCACCGAGACCTCGCAGGACAACCCCGCCGTACCCAAGTCCGACGAGGGAGGTGACTAGCATGGCGTTCCGTGAGGGCAACACGCGTCGCAACACCGAGCTGTGGCTGCTGGTCTTGGCCGCCCTGCCGGTCACACTGATCTACGCCATGTATGTGGTCAACATGCAGGTCGAGCTGTCGGTCTCCGCGCTCGCGGTGCCACTGGGCCTGTTTGCCGCATTCGCCGTGGCACACCTGGCCATCAGGCGCCTCGCGCCTGGGGCCGACTCCGCCATTCTGCCGCTGGTCTTCTTGTTGTCGGGCATCGGCATCGCCTTTGTTACCAGGCTCGCGCCGAGCCTGGCCGTCAACCAGGTGGTGTGGCTCTTCGTCTCGGTAGCGGCCATGGTGGCCACTCTCGCCTTTGTTCCCAGCCTCGACGAGTTGGCCGACTACAAGTTCACGCTGGGCATCGCGGGCGTGGTCCTGCTGCTTCTGCCCATGCTCTTTGGCACCGAGATCGGCGGCTCCAAGCTGTGGCTGCGCATCTGGCGCTTCACCTTCCAGCCCGGCGAGCTGGCCAAGATCTGCATCACGCTGTTCTTGGCCGCCTACCTCGCCGAGAACCGCGAGATGCTCTCGGCCTCCATGCGCCACGTCGGACCACTCGCCCTGCCGCACCCGCGCATGCTCTTTCCCATGATGGTGATGTGGGGCCTGTCGCTGCTAGTGGTCGTCTTTGAGCGCGACCTGGGCAGCGCCCTGCTGTTCTTCACCTTCTTTGTCATCATGCTGTACGTGTGCACGGGCCGCGTGAGTTACGTCATCGTGTCGTTGGGGCTGCTCGCCGTGGGCGGCGTGCTGTGCTATGGGCTCTTCTCGCACGTGCAGACCCGCATCCAGATCTGGCTCGACCCCTTCCAGGACCCGTCCAACAAGGGCCTGCAGATCGTGCAGTCGCTCTATTCGCTCGCCGACGGCGGGCTGGTAGGCACCGGCATCGGCAAGGGCATGCCGCGCCTGATCCCGGTAGTCGAGTCGGACTTCATCTTCTCCGCCATCGGCGAGGAGATGGGGTTGCTCGGCGCGTCCGGCGTGCTCATTGCCTACATGCTGCTGGCCGTGCGCGGCCTCACCACCGCCGCCCGCGCCAAGTCCGACGTCTCGTCGTTCACCGCCGTGGGCCTCACCGCCGCCATCACCGTGCAGGCCTTCCTCATCGTGGGCGGCGTCACCAGGCTGCTGCCCCTCACGGGTGTGACCCTACCCTTTATGAGCCAGGGAGGCAGCTCGCTTCTGGCCAGCTTCATCATCGTGGGCCTGCTGCTGCGCGCCGGCGACGAGGGCACGGGCCACGAATCGCTCATGGAGATGGCCCCTGCCGCCATCATCGGCCCCTCCACCACCGCTGCGCCGCCTTCCGACGGCTCGCGCGTCTCCAAGGTACTGCACGGGGCCCACGTGCGCGGGCGCTATGGCATGCTCACCCCCGAGTCGGGCATCTTGGGCCGCGTGGCGCTGGGCAACCGCCTCACCGCGCTGGTCACCACCTTCACCATCATGTTTGCCGTACTCATCGCCAATCTCACCTACATCCAGGTGGTCAAGGCCGAGGAGTACCAGAGCATGCCTAACAACAACCACACGATCGCCCGCAGCGCCCATGTGCAGCGCGGCGCCATCATCACCCACGATGGCGTGACGCTGGCCGAATCGGTCCTGCAGGACGACGGCACCTACGCGCGCACCTACCCGCAGGGATCGCTTGCTGCCCACACCGTGGGCTACGTGTCGGCGCAGTTCGGCACGAGCGGTGTGGAGCGCACCATGAACGAGCGCCTCACTGGCCGGGCAGACTACTCCAGTTGGAACAGCGCGCTGTACTCCATGGCTGGCGTCAAGATGCCTGGCTCGTCGGTGGTGCTCACCATCGACTCGCAGATGCAGATGGCCTGCGAGGCAGCTCTCAACGGACTCACGGGCGCCGTCGTGGTGCTCGACCCGTCCACGGGAGCCGTACTGGCCAAGGCCTCGTCGCCCACCTACTCCAACGACCAGATTGCCGATATCATTCAGTCGTCCGAGAGCAGCAGCTCGCTGCTCGACCGCACGGTGTCGGCGCGCTACACGCCCGGCTCCACCTTCAAGGTGCTCACCCTGGCCGCGGCCCTCGATGCAGGCACGACCTCGCTCGACGCCACCTACCAGGCACCCGGCACCATGAGCATCGGCAACGCCGACGTCGTCAACTTTGGCGGCGAGGACTTTGGGTCGCTGACCCTGCAGGAGGCGCTCAACCACTCCGCCAACACCGTCTTTGGCCAGGTGGGCACCAAGCTCGGTGCCTCGGCGCTGGTTAACTACGCGCGTGCCTTTGGCTACGGCTCCGACGGCGTGGGCCAGGACTTTACCACCGTGGCGTCGCTCATGCCCGACCCGGCCGAGATGACCGAGTGGGAGCTCGCTTGGGCGGCCTGTGGCCAGCCCGTGGGCGAGCACGCCTCGCCGGCCGGCCCGCAGACCACCGTGATGCAGAACGCGATCATGGTGGCGGCCATCGCCAACGGCGGCATTGCCATGAACCCCTACGTCGTGGACCACATCCTCTCGCCCGAGGGCGCGACGGTGTCTACCGCGCAGCCGCGCGCCATCGGCCAGCCTGTCTCCGGCAAGACCGCCGAGCAGGTCAAAGAGGCCATGGTGCAGGTGGTGGAAAGCGGTACGGGCATGGCCGCCCAGATCGACGGCGTACGTGTGGCCGGCAAGACCGGCACAGCCGAAACCAGCTCGAGCACGGCCAACTCGCTGTTCGTGGGGTTCGCCCCCTACGACCAGCCCACGCTGGCCATCTCGATCTGCATCGAAGGATCAGAGAACACCGAGGTAAACGGCGTGGCCACACGCCTTGCCGGACAAATTCTGGCAACCTGCCTCAACATTCAGGCATGGGGAGCGTAAAAGTGGCCGCTACTTGCACATATTTGAGGTACCGTGGAAAGTCCACGGCAGGGATGGGAGAGCGTGATGGCAGGTAAGGTTCTTGGAGGACGTTACACGGTCCAAGACAGAATCGGCACGGGAGGCATGGCCATCGTGTACCGCGGTCTCGACGAGGTGCTCGGACGCACCGTCGCCATCAAGACCATGCTGCCGCAGTATGCCACCGATCCGTCCTTCGCGGCACGCTTCAAACAGGAGGCGCAGGCTGCTGCAGCGCTCAACAGCTCGTACATCGTGCAGGTGTACGACTGGGGCAAGGACGGCGACACCTACTACATTGTCATGGAGTACCTGCGCGGAACCGACCTCAAGAGCGGCATCCGCAAGCACGGCGCACTCGACTGCAAGAAGGTCGCCCAGATCGGCTCGCAGATCGCACAGGCGCTGAGCGTGGCGCACCGCCATGAGATCATTCACCGCGACATCAAGCCGCAGAACATCATGGTGCTGCGTGACGGCAACGTGAAGGTGATGGACTTTGGCATCGCTCGCGCCAAGAACAGTCACCTGACCACCGACAACTCGGTGCTGGGCACCGCCCACTACGTTTCGCCCGAGCAGACGCAGGGCAAGGAGCTTGGCCCCACCACCGACATCTACTCGCTGGGCATCGTGATGTACGAGGCCGCCACCGGTCAGGTTCCATTCGAGGGCGATGACGCCATCTCGGTGGCGCTCAAGCAGGTCAACGAGCAGCCAAAGCCGCCCAGCCAGATCAACCCCAACGTCGATCCGTCGCTTGAGTCGATCATCCTCAAGTGCATGCAGAAGGACCCCGCTGCCCGTTTCCAGACGGCCGACGAGCTCTACCACGTGCTGCGCGACTACATGGCCGGACGCCTGCAGGCAGTCAACAATGCCACGGGCATGGTCAACCTCGGCGCCACCACCACCATCAACGGCGCCAAGACCGAGCGCATCATCCCTGTGACCGATCCCACCAGCACCGCACGCGTGACGCGTACGCCGCGCACGTCGCGTCAGACGCGCAATAAGCCCACGTCGGCACAGGAGCGCGCACGCCAGCAGGCGGAGCTACGCGAGCGCAAGGCCCGCAGGCGTCGCACGCTCACGATTCTGGGCTTCATTGCGCTGCTAGCCGTGGTAGGCGCGGCCGTGGCCATGTTCCTCAACAATGCAGAGACCACCCGTCAGGTGCCCAACCTGCTCAACTACACCCAGCAGCAGGCCCTGCAGCAGATCGCTGACTCCGACGGCTTCTTCGAGCGCGGCGAGGTGACCAGCGAGTACTCCAGCACCGTGGAGGAGGGCCACGTCATCAGCCAAAACCCCGTGGCGGGCAAGAAGGCCGAGCGTGGCACCAAGATCGACCTCGTCATCTCCAAGGGCGAGGAGCCCAAGGAGACTGTCGAGGTACCTGACCTCAAGAACCTCTCGCCCACCGATGCCCAGGCCGAGCTGGCAAAGGTCGGCCTCAAGGGTGAGAACGGCGACTCCGTCTACGACAGCGATGTCGAGGTGGGCAAGGTCGCCACGCAGAGCCCCAAGGCACACGAGCAGGCCAAGGAAGGCGACGTGATCACCTACCACCTCTCCAAGGGCAAGGAGTCCGTCGAGGTGCCCAACGTGGTCGGCGACTACAAGGACAACGCCATCGCGGCGCTGGAGGAGAAGGGCTTTGTTGCCGAAGTCGACTACGACTACAGCGACAACTACGACAACGGTGTGGTCATGGAGCAGTCCAAGACCGGCACCGCCGAGAAGGGCAGCACCATCCGCATCATCATCTCCATCGGTAAGGCCACCATCGATGTGCCCTCCGTGGTGGGCATGGACCAGGCGAGCGCCCAGAACACCCTCTCCAACGCCGGCTTCTCTGTGTCGGTGACCAACCAAAACAGCGACTCCCCCGCTGGCACCGTCATTGCCCAGAGCGTCTCGGGCAGCATCAGCGCCGACGCCGACCGCAGCGTCACCATCACCGTCTCGCTCGGACCGGCGTCCTCGGGCGAAGAGGAACAGCAGCAGATAGACGAGTCACAGGGCTAAATGCGCACACAACGCAACGCGCAGGGAGGCAGGCCGCATGGTCTGCCTCCTTTTTTGTGCCCATGAGAGAACCTTCGCGCGAAAGGGAGTATCCCTTTCGCGCGAACGCAAGCAGGCCAGCGGCTACACAGCCACTGGCCTGCGAACATTCTGGTGCCCCCGGACGGATTCGAACCGCCGACACCCGCTTTAGGAGAGCGGTGCTCTATCCCCTGAGCTACGGAGGCTTGCAGCAACTCATTCTAGCACCTTGTGCGCCAAACGGAAGAACTCCATGCTCTCTGTCAAAACGCCCGAGCGCACAGTGCTACGCGCCTACTTGGAGCTCTTCTCCTCGGCCTTGCGGGCCTCGTTCTCGGCGATCATGCGCTTCATGCGCTTCTGCGTCATGCCCGACGTCGTCTCCTCTGCCTTCTTGCGCATCGGGCGGACCTTGATGTAGTCGTAGACGAACGACCCAATGATGCTCACGTAGGCAAGCACCATCAGCCCGATGGAAAGCGCCGCCAGAGACTCGCTTGCGGTGCCACCCCGCTGCATATACTGCATGATCAGGAACGAGGCGATGGCAAACACCATGCCGACGATCATCGTTCCCCACGAGATGCGACGTGCGGTCTTGTAGCCAGGCTGCTGGTCGAGCACGATCTGCGTGGCGTCGTAGGCCACGTCCTGCTCGCTGCGGCGGGCGTTGCGGGCGGCCTTGCGCTCCTCCTTGGACATGCTGGAGCTGTCCTTGGCGTTGGCGGTGCGCACCGACCCTGCCGCCTCGCGCGCGGGCTTGGCACGCGCGGCGGAGCGCTTGGAGAAGCCCGTCTGCACGGCCTCCTCGTTGGCGGCATCGTCCTTGGCGCCAGCGTCCGACTTCTTGGTCTGCGTCAGCAGCGAGCCGGCCTCCTCGGCCTCCTCGCGCGCCGCCTTGATGGTATCTAGCAGTGACATCTTTACCTCATTGCCTCGAACTCGGAACCCGTGATGATCTGGAACGCCTCCTGATAGCGCGCCGACGTGCCCTCCATGACCTCTGCGGGCAGGTGGGGCGGCTCGCCGGTCATGTCCCAGTTGGCCTTGAGCCAGTCGCGAACGTACTGCTTGTCGTAGCTGGGCTGCACCTTGCCCTCCTCGTAGCCCTCCTGCGGCCAGAAGCGGCTGGAGTCGGGGGTCAGGCACTCGTCGATGAGTGTGAGCTGGCCGTCGATCAGGCCAAACTCGAACTTGGTGTCGGCGATGATGATGCCGCGCGTGGCAGCGTAGTCGGCCGCGGCGTTGTAGATGGCCAGCGAGGCGTCGCGCAGCTGCTCGGCCAAGTCCTGGCCCACAATCTGGGCGCAGCGCTCGAACGAGATGTTCTCGTCGTGGTCGCCCAGGTCGGCTTTGGTAGACGGGGTAAAGATGGCCTCGGGAAGCTTAGAGGCCTCGGTCAGGCCGTCGGGCAGCTTGATGCCACAGACCGTACCGTCCTCGTCGTAAGTCTTCTTGCCGCTGCCCGTCAGGTAGCCGCGCACGATGCACTCGATGGGAATGGTCTTGGCCTTCTTGACCAGCATCGAGCGACCGGTGAGGTAGCTGGCATACTGCTGGTATTCCTGCGGGTAGTCGGCCACGTCCATGCTGATGAGATGGTTGGGCATGAGGTCGGCAAAGCGATCGAACCAAAACGCCGAGATGCGGGTGAGGATCTCGCCCTTATAAGGAATCTCGTCGGGGAGGATGAAGTCGAACGCACTGATGCGGTCGCTGGCGACCATCAACAGGCTGTCGCCGCAATCGTAGATGTCGCGAACCTTGCCGTGGGAGTCGGGGCGCAGGTCAAGAGCCATGTGAATCCTTTCATGCCCGTTGCACATACGGCCATCTATTGTAGCCTAACGGGCAGGTCAGCACCCATGACAATGGCCTTCGCCACAAGGGTGGCCAAGGGCCGTGTGGCCCGGCGTGCTAGCCCTCGCGCGACTCGCGACGCGAGATGGGCACGCGCAGCGAGAACGTGGTGCCCTTGCCCAGCTCGGACTCGACGGCGATGGTGCCGTTGTGCTGGTCGATAATCTCCTTGGTGATGGCCAGGCCCACGCCCAGGCCACCTGCCGCACGCTCGCGACTGACGTCGGAGCGCCAGAAGCGCGAGAAAACCTTGGGGATGTCCTCTTCGGCGATGCCGATGCCCGTGTCGGCGACGGAGATGGTCACGTCCTTGCGGTCGTTGTCCACCGACACCACCACCCAGCCGTCATGCGAGGTGTAGCGCATGGCGTTTGACATGAGGTTGGTGATGGCCTCGCGAATGAGGTCCGGGTCGATGTCGGCGTAGCACTCGTGGCGGCTGGTCTTGTCGTCAAAGCGCAGATGCAGGCCGCGCTCGTGGAAAAGCTGGTGCTGCACCGAGACCAGGCTGCGCACCAGGTGCACCACGTCGGTGGACTCGATCTTGAGCTGGCGCTTGCCGTTCTCGATGCGCGAGAGGTGAAGCATGGCATCCACCAGGCGCGAGAGTCGGCGCACCTCGGAAGCCACCGTCTCGAAGTGCTCGTCGTCTGCGGGCAGCACGCCGTCCTGCATGGCCTCGACCGTCACGAGCATGGCCATGAGCGGGGTGCGCAACTCGTGGGCCACGTCGCTGGTCAGGCGGTGCTCGAACTTGATGTCGCGCTCGAGATTGTTGGCCATGCTGTCGAAGGTCTCGCCCAAACAGCCAATCTCGTCATCGCCCGTGAGGCCCGTGCGCGCCGTGAGGTCGCCGCCGCGAATCTGGGCAGCCGTGGAGGTGATGATCCTGATGGGGCGCGTGAGCGAATGCGAGGCAACCGAGCCCATGACAAAGGCAAGCACCACGGCAACCAGCGCGGAGGTTGCGATGGCTGCGTACGAGTTCTTGCGGAAGGCGGCATCGGCCCTGGTGAGCAGTGCCTCTGAGCCAAACGACCAAAGCCGTACCTGTCCGACGACCCTACCCGACTCGTCGAGCACGTCGGCCGAGACGGTCGCATCGGCATCGCTTGGGATGGTAGTGAGGTTGGATGTTGTATCGCCGGAGTCGTCGCCGCGCGTGCGCCGGCGCGAGTAGGCCCAGGTGTCGTCGTACAGCACGCGGCCACGGTCGTCGACCACCTGCACGCCCACATCGAGCGATGCGGACGACGCCGAGCGCGCGTACTCGAGCGCCTCGTCGGTCCAGTGGCCGTACTCGCGATACTCGGCCGAGAGCGTGTCGGCGGTGGACTGCGCCAGGCGCTGCATGTTCTCGCGCGTGTACCCGCGGAACTCCCCCTCCCACACAAAGGCGAGAACGATGGTCATGACCACCGCGGTGACCACGGCTACCAGCGAGAAGAGCAGCATGAGCTTGAGCCTGAAGGTGCCACCAAGCGGCGCACGTGGGGTGCGCTGCACGGTGTTATAGGACTTCTTGTTTGAAGAGGAAGAGGAGTCTCCTCCTCTTCCTATCACGAACGTCTTTGCCACGTGGGGCTCGCGCTACTCGGCAGCCTCGGCTGCACGCTGCGGAGCCTCAAAGCGGTAGCCGACCCCGTGCACGGTGTACAGCCAGCGCGGGTTGCGCGGATCGTCGCCCAGCTTGGCGCGCAGGTTCTTGACGTGACTGTCGATGGTGCGCTCGTAGCCCTCAAAGTCGTAGCCCAGCACCTTCTCGACGAGCTCCATGCGGGTGTAGACACGGCCGGGGTAGCGGGCCAGCGTGGTGAGCAGCTTGAACTCGGAGGCCGTGAGATCGACCTCCTTGCCCTCTACCGTGACCTTGTGGCCGGAGATGTCGATGACGAGGTCGGTGAAGTCGAGCACCTCGAGGGCGGGCTCGGTTTCGGCGTGGGCACGACGCAGCAAGGCGCGCACGCGAGCCACCAGCTCACGTGGAGAGAACGGCTTGATCAGGTAGTCGTCGGCGCCGAGCTCGAGACCGATGATGCGGTCCTCGACCTCGCCCTTGGCGGTGAGCATGATGATGGGCACGTTGGACGTCTCGCGCACAGCACGGCAGACGCGCTCGCCCGACAGCTTGGGCAGCATGAGGTCGAGAATGATGAGGTCAAACGAGTGCTTCTCAAACTCCTCGAGTGCGCTCTGGCCGTCGCCGACGCCGCGCACGATGTAGTTCTCACGCTCGAGATAGGCGGCGACGGCGTCGCGAATGGCCTTCTCGTCCTCGACCAGCAGAATCCTCTTCTCGTCTGAAGCCATGTCGGCCTCCTTAGGTAGCAACCATCAGCCCGAAATGGGCATATATATAGATATTTTACCCTAAAGGCCTTGGCCACGACACGTGTCTAGAGGGCAAAGTTGCGCACGCTTACGGCAGACGGATATCCGGTCTTACCGTCCTTGACCGTGGCAAAAGTCACGAACGACGACGTCGTGCCCTCGCTGGCTGGGTACTCGCCGTAGTCGACGCAACGATTGGTGGCACTCAGGATGGAGTAGGTCTCCTTGTCCACGTCGATCACAAAGTACGAGGCCCTGCTTTTGATGATGAACACGTTGTCCTTGCCGGCCACCTGCGCCGCCGGCTCGCGCACCAGCGTCACGAAGGGCCCGTCACCTGCACCGATGTAGGTGCCCATCTGGCCCAGCAAGCCGCCCGACGAGTAGTTGGCCTCGATTGAGAAGGCAAAGCGGTCGCCCATGCGCACAGCCCTAAACGGCCTGACGCTCTGGGGCAGGACCAACTGGTCTATGACCGTGGCCATGTCATCGCTCAAGCTGTAGGCGGTGATGCCATAGAAGACGCCCTCCTCGGCGCGCACGCGCGGGGCCAGCGTGACCGTCCCCTCCGAGATGGCGGGCGGCGTGGCAAAGCGTCCCGGAGACTCGACCACCGCCTGGGCGTCAGAATCGCCCAGGTGCCAGAGGTAACAGTACGAGGATTCGCGCGTCTTGCTGCCCGAGATGGCGGGCATGACCTGCCAGATCACGCGCCTGCCGGCAACCGCAAACAGCGGTGGGTCCCACTGGTCGTCGCCCTTCCACAGCGTGGCGACCGACCCCGAAACCTTGCCCTCCGAGAAACCCTGCGCGTAGAGGGCCCAGTTACGCGAGAGCATGTCCATCTCAATCCACGCGTACAGTTCGTCGGAACAACGTACGTCGTAGATGGTCATGTTTGGCTCGTTGCCCATCACCAGGTTCGAGATTACGTCCACAAGCTCGCCGGTCTTGGTTGAGAGCGCGGCGGCCTTGACCACCGGAATCGCCGAGTCTCCCTCGGTGAGGGCGGGGATCCACGTCCCCTCGGCCTGTCTGAGCACCGTACCGGCTGGCAACGTCCACGAGGTGGGCTCGCCCAGCGGAAGGTCGACCTCCTCGTAGGCGTTGTCCTCGTCAAAGATGTTGTTGGCAGCACGCTCGTCAACGACCACGGGGTCCGAGGTCTCGTCACCGCTATGCCGGCACCCTGCAAGCAGGCCAACGGCCGTGACGGTAACGGCCGTTGCCGCGCTCGCGCGGAACATCCCACGGCGGGTTATGTTGCCCAGCAGGCTCATACGCTTCCTATCCCACCTGAGCGGCACGGGCGGCGGCCTGCGCCTGCTTCAGGGCGATAGTCATCTGGTCGGCGCATGAGGTACCGCGATTGTGGCACTGGTTGCCAGCAAGCAGCGCCACGATATCGTCGACGTTCTTGCCTTCTACCAGCTTGGCCACGGCCTTGGTGTTGCCGTTGCAACCGCCGTCAAAGGCCACGTTATGGATGGTCGAGCCGTCGTCGGAGACCTCGACGTGAATGCTGCGCGGGCAGACGCGAACAGGCGTGTAATCAAGTGCGTACATGTTCTTCCCCCTATTATGTCGATTCCCCTAGTATACCCACGTTTCTGGCCACCCGCTCAATCTGCAGAGACCTTCGACGGCCATGTCGCGCACCACTCGCAACAAAAGCGAGCGCCCGACACCCCTTTCGGGTGCCAGGCGCTCGCAGCTGTTGTCTGCGTTTGTTGGCGCTTGTCTACTCGAAGCTCAGGGTCTCCAAGCGGTCGAACACCACGCCAATGCGGCCGAGGAAGCTCCACGGGTCAAAGATGGCGTCAAGTTGCTCGGAGGTCAGCGTGCACTCGGCGTCGTCCTCGAGGCGCTCGCGCAGCGTCTTGCCTGCGCGGGCCTGCTGCACGTCCTCCCAGACCTCCATGGAGTTGCGCTGCACGATGGCGTAGGCCGCCTCGCGCGTGATGCCCGTGTCGACCAGCGCCAGCAGCACCTTGCTCGAGAAGATGAGCCCGCGCGTGCGGTTGAGGTTGGCCTCCATGCTGCGCGGATACAGCACCAGCCCGTCGATGATGCGAATGAGGCACTGGAACATGTGGTCGAGCGCGATGAAGCTGTCGGCCAGGGCCACGCGCTCGTTGGACGAGTGGCTGATGTCGCGCTCGTGCCACAGCGCCACGTTGTCATAGGCTACCTGCGCGTTTGCCTTGACACAGCGCGCCAAGCCGCAGACCTTCTCCACGGTGATGGGGTTGCGCTTGTGCGGCATGGCGCTGGAGCCCTTCTGGCCCTTGCGGAACGGCTCCTCGGCCTCGAGGGTGTCGGTCTTCTGGTAGGCACGCACCTCCTGGGCGATGCGCTCACAGCTGGCTGCCGTAGTAGCCAGCACGCTGGCCAGATAGGCATGGTGATCGCGGCTAATGACCTGCGTGGAAAGCGGGTCACCGTCCAGACCCATGTGCTCGCACACGTACTGCTCGATGAAGGGATCGATGGACGAGTAGGTGCCCACCGCACCGCTGATGGCGCCCACGGCCACCTGCTTGCGCGCGTCGCGCAGGCGCTCCAGGTCGCGGTAGAGCTCCCAGGCCCAGCTACCAAACTTCATGCCAAAGGTCATGGGCTCGGCGTGAATGCCATGGGTGCGGCCCACGCACAGGGTGTCGCGCTCCTCGAAGGCACGGCGCTTGCAGATCTCGCCGAGCTTGCGGCAGTCTTCGATGATGATGTCGGTCGCCTGGGCCAACTGGTAGCACAGGGCGGTGTCGCCCAGGTCAGAGCTGGTCATACCGTAGTGCACCCAGCGACTGGGCTTAGGGTCGCCTTCGGGCACGTCTGCATCGATGTACTGGCCCATGTTGGTGAGGAAGGCGATCACGTCATGGTTGGTGACGGCCTCGATCTCGTCGACCTCCTCCTTGTTAAAGGTGGCGTGGTCGCGGATCCACTGGGCCTCTTCGCGGGTGATGCCGATCTTGCCCATCTCGGCGTGCGCCTCGCAGGCGAGCACCTCAATCTCCTGCCAGATGGCGTACTTGTTCTCGAGGGAGAAGATGTGGCCCATCTCGGGACGGGTGTAGCGGTCGATCATGGGAGTCCTTTCGCACGGCAATGCGGTCCGCCTACGATTCTAGCCGCTCGCCGCACGCCATCGCGACCCCTACGCTGCAAATACAGACACCCGCACCCGCGCGACGCCACCCCTAGCGCCGAGCATGCCTGCCACGCGGACGTGCCGCTAATGCGCGAGCCTTGCGCCTGCGTCGCACGCGCAGCACCACCACAACCAGCACCGCCAGCAGCACCACGCCCATAAGCCTCTCCCTGGCTTGCTGTACTTTGCCCGGCTCTACAACACTCAGGTGGACAAGGCTAGACTCAACAAGTATCGAACGACCACCGTCGAGCTACCCACCCCCTACTACTTCGTGTTCTACAACGGCACGGCCCAGCGTCCAGATCGTGAGGTACTGCGTCTCTCTGATGCCTTCTCCAAGGGCGCCGAGGCAGACGGCCTTTCTCCGGCGCTCGAGGTAACCGCGACGGTCCTCAACATCAACGACGGACACAACCAAGAGCTCATGGCTGCTTGTCGAGTGCTGGCCGACTATCTGACCAGAAGGAGGGCGGAGGTGCAAGACTCATTCCTCACTGGCTACAACGAAGCCGATCGAATCCAGGCAGAGCAGCTCGACCGTGAGATAGCACGCAAGAAGGCTAGGGTCGAAGGGCGCACCGAAGGGCTGGCCGAAGGCAGGGCAGAGAGCCGAGCTGACGACGCTCGCCTCTACAAACTCTTACGCGATGCGGGCCGTCTGGACGAGTACCTTCCTGCACTCGAGGATCCCACTCTCATGACGAGGCTCTTCGAGGAGCTGGCCTAAGAATAGGGCTGCCAAGGATGACCTCACCCCTGGCAGCCCCTTAGACAGCGTTTTGTATCCCGCTACTCGATCACACCGCCCTTTTCGCGGATGGCCTTGACCACACGCCTATCGCGCTTGAGCGTCCTGCTCGCCTCGCGCAGCTGCTCGCGCACGGCGTCGTGGCCTGTGCCACCATAGGTGGTACGAGCGCGCGCGATGGCCTCTGGGTCCAGCTCGCCCACGATGTCATCCTTAAAGACAGGCGAAGCCTGCTTGAACTCCTTGAGCGTCAGATCCTCCAGACCCTTCTGGTGCTTCTCGCAGTACAGCACCAGCTCGCCCACGATCTCGTGCGCCTTGCGGAATGGCACGCCACGCTTTGCCAGGTAGTCGGCCACGTCGGTCGCCGCGGTAAAGCCAAGGCCTGCCTCCTTGAGCATAACGTCGTCGTGCACTGTCCAGGTATCGATCATGCCCTCCATGCAGATCATGGAATCACGCAGGGTGTCAAAGGCGTCAATGGCACCCTCCTTGCACTCCTGCAGGTCCTTGTTATAGGCAAGCGGCAGCGACTTCATGGTTACCAGCAGGCCAACGAGGTCACCGATCACACGCCCTGTCTTACCACGCGTGAGCTCGGCAAAGTCGGGGTTCTTCTTTTGAGGCATGATGCTCGAACCAGTCGAGTAGCTGTCAGAGAGCGTGATGAAGCCAAACTCGGTGGTGGACCACAGGATAATCTCCTCGCACAGGCGCGACAGGTGCAGCATGCTCATGCTGCAGGCGTACTCGAGGTCCAGTAGGTAGTCACGGTCGCTCACTGCGTCCATCGAGTTTGGTGCAGGGCGGTCGAAGCCCAGCAGCTCGGTGGTGTAGAAGCGGTCGAGCGGATAGGTGGTACCGGCCAGCGCGGCAGAGCCCAGCGGGTTGACGTCAGCCGCCTGATAGGCGTCGTGAAGGCGCTTGAAGTCGCGTGTGAACATCCAGAAGTACGCCAGCAGGTGGTGCGAGAACAGCACCGGCTGCGCATGCTGTAGATGCGTATAGCCAGGCATGACCACGCCAAAGTACTTGCGAGCCGCGCGCGTAATCACCTTGCGCAGCGAGTAGTTCTCGGCCATCAGGGTCAGCAGCATACTCTTGGCATGCAGGCGGATGTCGGTGGCCACCTGATCGTTGCGCGAGCGTCCCGTGTGCAGGCGCTGCCCGGCGGCGCCGATGTCGTCAATCAGCTCGCCCTCCACGGCCATGTGGATGTCTTCGTCGTTGATGTCGTACTTGAAGCGCCCCTGGTCGATCTGGTGGGCAATCTCCAGCAGGCCCACCTCGATGTGCTCGAAGTCGCTCTGGCTGATGACGCCCTGGCGGGCCAGCATCTTGGCATGGGCAATGGAGCCGGCGATGTCCTGGCGGTACATGTTCTTGTCCACCTCGAGCGAAGCGCCAAAACGCTGCGTGAACTCACTGACGCTCTGCTCAAATCTGCCGGACCACAGTGCCATGGGTGTCTCCTCGTGTCTGTATGGAGTGCATTCCAGCGTGCAAGGCAGCCCTCGCACGCTGGAATTGAGATTAGCCTTTTAACGAGCCGCGTTGTTGCACACTGGTGTAAAAGTCCCAGATGTGCAACGTTTGGCCCCGATCCTAGAACTGGTCGAAATCGTGACCCTCTGCCGCACGATGCGCACCAGGGCCCTGCACCTGCGACCAGGTCTTGCTCTGCAGGCTGTGAATGTCGATGAAGCCCTTGGAGGCGGTGCGGTCAAAGGTGTCACCCTCGCTGTAGGTGGCCAGGCCGTACTGGTAGATGGAGTAGTCGCTCTTGCGACCGACCACGGTCAGGTTGCCCTTAAAGAGCTTGAAGCGCACCTCACCAGTCACGAACTCCTGCGTTGAGGCGATAAACGCGTCGAGTGCCTTCTTGAGCTGACTGAACCACAGGCCGTCGTAGATGAGCGTGGACCACGTCTGGTCGACCTGATGCTTGTAATGCTGGGTGTCGTGGTCCAGCACCATGGACTCCAGCGCCTGATGGCACTTGATGATGGCCAGGGAAGCGGGGCACTCATAGCACTCGTGGCTCTTGATGCCGATGACGCGGTTCTCGATCATGTCGATGCGACCAAAGCCATGGGCACCCACGATCTCGTTGAGCTTGATGATAAGCGGCAGGAGCTTCATCTTCTCGCCGTTGATGGAGACGGGCACGCCCTTCTCAAAGCCCAGTACCACGTACTCGGGCTGGTCGGGGGCATCCTCGGGGTTGACGGTCATGGTCCAGATGTCCGCGGGCGGCTCGTTCCACGGATCCTCCAGCACGCCACACTCAATGGCGCGACCCCACAGGTTGTCGTCGATGGAATACGGCTTGGCTGCCGTGGTGGGTACGGGCACGTCATGCTCCTCGGCCCACTCCATCTCCTGCTCGCGTGTCAGCAGGTCCCACTCGCGCACCGGGGCAATGATCTCGAGCTCGGGGTCGAGCGCATGGATGCAGGTCTCAAAGCGTACCTGGTCGTTGCCCTTGCCAGTGCAGCCGTGGGCGATGTAGTGCGCACCGTGCTTGTGGGCATAGTCCACCAGATACTTGGCAATCATCGGACGAGAGAGTGCGGAGAGCAGCGGATAGGTGTCCTCGTAGAGAGCGTTTGCCGCGATGGCCTTGGTCAACACGCGGCTGGAGTACGACTTGCGCAGGTCGACGGCGTCGGAGTAGATGGCACCCATGTTATATGCCTTCTGCTTGACCCACTCGAGGTCCTCCTCGTCCTGGCCCACGTTTGCGCAGATTGCGATGACATCGAGGTTCTTCTCGATCTGCAGCCACTTGACCATGACGGAAGTGTCGAGGCCACCAGAGTACGCGAGGACTACCTTTTCCTTCTCGTTTGCCATCTCTCTCATCCTTTCTTGCGGTCAAACCGCGAGGTTACATGTTACTTTGCGGATATTTGCATTACTAAAGTCACTACGTGGTGGTTCTTGCATAGGCGCAGGTATTTCCTACCAACCGTGTGCATTGGCATGAAAAAACCCGGCGACGCCGGGTGCTGTCTGGTCCTGATGTCTGTAAGAAAGGGGCTTTCCGCTTTCTGGACCCACAACAACACACGCTAGCGTCGCAGCGTGGTACGTCGGTCCTGGCGTCGGAGAGAGCCCTGCTGTGTGATAGAAGTATTCATCTGGCACCCTCCTTTGCATCGTTAGGCGAGCATTGTGTTCATTGCGGTGAGTACCGTACCTCAGCTATGCAAATTGATGCAATAATGCTCGGCGCATTGACGCGCGTTGGAAACATTGCGTCACGCCGAGCACACAACCTACTGACGAGACGAACGCCACAACAAGGGAGCGGGGCGTCCCTCCCGGCCTGGAGCGACGGTAATGCGCAGAGAATCAAAGGCCAGAAGGGGGCTAGACCCTTCCCGCCATTGCCTCTTTCGTAGACGAACTTCACCGGGTCGCCGTCTCCATCACGTCTGCACTAGACCGCGTTCGTGATCTAGTGCAGACCGGTTGGCTCGTCACGCGAAGAAACTGTGCTTCCTGAGCCCGTCCGGAGTATCGTACAGTAAATCGATGAGTCGATGCCATAAATTTCAACTTATCAGTAAATATGGGGTGTCATATCGCCCTATAGGGAGTATTGGCACCTGCAAAAGGCGTGGTAGAAGGTACCGTCC
>CACZCK010000022.1 GCA_902779675.1 uncultured Coriobacteriaceae bacterium
TTGCACCAGATGAACGGGGTGTTAGCTCAGCTGGTTAGAGCGCCGGCCTGTCACGTCGGAGGTCGAGGGTTCAAGTCCCTTACATCCCGCCATTGCATTACCGAGCCCCCTCCCGGGGGCTTTTTCATTACCGCTGGAGTCTCTCGGGACTTGAACCCGCGAGGGCGCAACGCCCCAGTGGGGCGTTGCGGGGTGAGCGCGCAGCGCGAACCCTAGGAGCGCCGCCGTGGCGGCGCGGCAAGTCCCTTACATCCCGCCATTGCATTACCGAGCCCCCTCCCGGGGGCTTTTTCATTACCGTTGGAGTCGCCACCTTTGCTCGAGGCACCTTGGCTCGCCCATGAAACAGACAATGGACAAATGTTGCTTAGGGTATGTCGAGCTGTCACAATTGCATGCCTTTCGCTCAATTTGAGTCATAAACCGTCAATCTTGCTCCTCTCAACGAAGCCAGATGGGGTGTTTCGGAATGGCTGTCGTATTCTTGTTGCCACGTTTTCGACCAAATGGTCGAAAACGAAAGGAACAAAGGTCCTTCGGTGTGGGAGGGTGCATCGTGGAGATCTCAAAGAAGCTCGACTACTCCTTGTGCATGTTGAGTGAGGTTGCACGCCTTGGAGAGGGCGAAACGCTGTCGGTGCGGACAGCGGCGGAGCGCCACGGCATCCCCTATTCGTTTGCTCGCACCATCCAGCATGACTTAGTGCGCAGCGGTCTGCTGGTTACCACGCGTGGGCCGCACGGCGGCATGCGCCTGGCACGCGATGCCCGCTCCATTACGTTGCTCGACGTGGTGCGCAATGTTGAGGGCAATTTTCTGGGGTCGGATATCCAGTCGGACGACATCGTCCCCTCCCGCTTTGAGCCCCTATGGCGGCAGCTCGATCTGCTGCTCCAAGGCTTCCTCGGGTCTGTTACCCTTGAGCAGCTGGCGGTTGACCGCCTGATGCCCACGGTATCCGCGGGCCTCGACATTCGCCTGACACCTCTCCCTGCCGCAAAAGAGGAGGGGGTAAAGGAGGCCTGACCTCGTGACCACGCTCGCATCCTCTTTTGATTCCTCCGCGCTCGCGTCGTTTCGGGCCCTCGTGCTGCGACGTGGGCGCGAACTCTACCGCGATCTTCCGTGGCGCAGGACCCGCGACCCCTATGAGATCTGGCTCAGCGAGGTGATGCTCCAGCAGACGCAGGTGACCCGCGTCGACGGTCGCTGGCAGCACTGGCTGGAGCGCTTCCCCACCATCGATGCCCTTGCCAGTGCCCAGACGGCCGACGTGCTGGACGAGTGGCAGGGCATGGGCTACAACCGTCGGGCCCTTGCGCTGCTCAATGCCGCGCGAATCGTGGCCGATGGGGGAGGGGACATGCCCGTGGAGGCGTGCGATCTCGAGGCACTGCCGGGTATCGGGCCAGCCACGGCTGCGGGCATCCGCGCTTTTGCCTACGATCTTCCGGGCGTCTACCTCGAGACCAACGTTCGTACGGTGCTGCTTCACGAGCTGTATCCAGGTGCCGTGCAGGTGCCCGACCGCGAGCTGGTGCCCCTGGTCGAGGCGACCTGTCCCAAGGATGCCGGCGACCCTACCGACGATCCGCGTACCTGGTACTACGCCTTGCTCGACTACGGTGCGTTCCTCAAGCGGACGGTGCCCAACCCTTCGAGGCGGTCGCGCGCTCATGTCCGCCAGTCGCGCTTTGAGGGGTCCCATCGCCAGAAGCGCGCCATGGTGGTGCGCGCGCTGCTCGCCCATCGGGAGACAGGTGGGGTGGATGCCGCGACTATAGCCAATGAGATGAGCGAGCTGGAGGCGGCTGCCGGCCGGCCACCGGTTGGCGAGCAGCAGGTGCTCGACCTGCTCGAGGAGCTGTCGGGCGAGGGTTTCTGTCGCAGCGAGGACGGCTGCTGGAGCGCATGATTCCTTCGGTGTATGGCGCTCGTTTTGCGCGCTGTGGCAATGGGCATGCCGTCGGCTCGTCTGCTGAGGTACTATAGATGTCAGGCTGACGGGGGTCAGCCTAAAACGCATCGCAAGCCGTGCATGCGCCTGGCATACCGGCGCTCGCACACGAAGGAGAGGAGTGTCGCATGGCAGTAGATTTTGAGAGTTCGCAGACCAAGAAGAACCTTGAGGCCGCATTTGCCGGCGAGTCTCAGGCCACCAACAAGTACGCCTACTTCTCGAGCAAGGCCAAGAAGGAAGGCTACGTCCAGATCTCGCAGATCTTTGCCGAGACCTCGGGCAACGAGCGCGAGCATGCCAAGCTCTGGTTCAAGTACCTGCACGGCGGCGAGGTGCCCAGCACCCTCGACAACCTGAAGGCTGCTGCTGCTGGCGAGAACGACGAGTGGACCAGCATGTATCCCGAGTTCGAGCGTGTCGCTCGCGAGGAGGGCTTCACCGAGATCGCCGCCAAGTTCAAGCTGGTCGGCGCCATCGAGAAGGCTCACGAGGAGCGCTACCTCAAGCTCGCCGAGCGCGTTGAGAAGGGCGAGGTCTTTGAGCGCGAGGGCGTGAAGGTCTGGAAGTGCCTGAACTGCGGTCACCTGCATGTTGGCGAGAAGGCCCCCAAGGTCTGCCCGGCCTGCAACCATCCGCAGAGCTACTTCGAGGAGCAGTCGGTCAACTACTAGACGGCTCCCAGCGGCGGGCTCGCCACCCGTCGTCACGTGGCTTGCAGCCGCCCGTCCCACTTGGTGGGGCGGGCGGTTTTCTGTTCGAGCGGCAGCTGTCACCGAATTCCTACTATTACGCTTGGGTAACAGAAACGGATCCTTGTTGCTAATTCCTAGCAAATTACTAGACTAAATCCCATGAAGAAGAAGCACACATACAACTGGCTTATCTGCCTCGGGTTGTTCATGCCCAAGCCCAAGCTCTCCTAGAGCTCGGGCCGCCTCCGTCTGCTTCTCGTCTTGCCTGCGGGCCTGTCCCGCAGCCCTTCCACAACCCAATGACCTCAGCGCCCTTGGCGTCTCATGCGTAGAAAGGCTACAGCCATGTCGTTTGCTCTCGACCCCACCTTTGCCCAGAACCCCGCCGCCCACTTCGATACCCTGCAGGTTCATGCCGGCTACGCTCCCGATCCGACCACCGGCTCTGCTGCGCTACCCATCTATGCCACCGCAGCCTGGCAGTTCGACGATGCCGAGGACGCTGCGGCAAAGTTCGCCCTCTCACGTCCGGGCAATGTCTACAGCCGCCTAACCAACTCGACCACCGACGCCATCGCCGCTCGCGTGGCCGCCATCGAGGGAGCCGCCTCTGCGGTTGCCGTCGCGTCGGGCCATGCCGCCGAGATTCTTGCGTTTACCAACATCGCCAAGGCCGGCGACGAGATCGTGGCATCCGACTCGCTGTATGGCGGGACCTGGAACATCCTGCTTCATACCCTCGATGATCTGGGCATCAAGACGACCTTCGTACCCAACAACGATATCGATGCCTTTGTGGCCGCGTCCAACGAGCGCACCAAGTTCTGGTACGTGGAGACCATTGGCAATCCGCTGGTCGACGTAGCCGACGTGCCCGCGCTGGTGGATGCTGCCGCGTCGCTCAACCTGCCGGTCATCGTGGACAACACCTTTGCGACGCCGTACCTGTACCGTCCGGCCGAGGATGGCGCGGCCGTCATCATCGAGAGCCTCACCAAGTGGATCGGCGGCCATGGCGCCACCATCGGCGGAGCGGTCATCGATTCGGGCAAGTTCGATTGGGAGGCCGTGCCGGGCAAGTTCCCCACGCTCACCGAGCCCGACGAGAGCTATCATGGCGCCGTCTGGACGAAGGCCGCCCCTGCCGCTCCGTTTGCCACCCGGGTGCTCGCGCAGCGCCTGCGCGACATCGGCCCGACCCTCTCCCCGTATGCTGCGCAGATCATTGGTCTGGGCATCGAGACGCTGTCGTTGCGCGTAGAGCGTCACTCGCAGAATGCTCTGGCGGTAGCAGAGTTTCTCAAGGACCATCCCAAGGTGAGCTGGGTGCGTTACTCCGGCCTTCCGGACGACCCGAGCCACGAGGTCGCGAGCCGTCTTCTGCATGGCGGCTATGGCGGCGCGCTGGTGTTTGGCGTCAAGGGCGGACGCGAGGCTGGCCTTACCGTGATCAACAACGTCAAGCTCCACACGCTGCTGGCAAATGTGGGTGACGCCAAGAGCCTCATCATCCATCCGGCCTCCACTACCCATTCGCAGCTAACAGCCGAGCAACTCGAGGCCGCGCACCTCTCCGAGGACCTCATCCGCCTTTCGGTGGGCATCGAGAACGTCGAGGACATCATCGCCGACCTCGATCAGGCGCTCGCTGCGGTGTAGCGCATTTCCACTGCAATCTCTTGAGGCTATAACGCGTGCGACTCGTCGGGGGTGCCAGTCATGTTGGCGCCCCCGATACGCTTCTGGCGGCTTTCTGAAGAGATTGGCTCAAAACCGTTCAAGATTTGCCGTTAGTGTGTCGCCTGTTCGGCTTGCTGCCTGCCTGTTACGCAAAAAAGAGCCCTCTATTGCGTTTCAGAGGGTAAGAATCCGGGCTTCTACGCGATGGAAGTGGAAGATCTGACACACTAACGGCAAATCTTGAACGGTTATGGTTCGCTCTCGTCAAAACGTCCTCTCAGGCCATCTTCCAGCTAGAGAGGCTGGCGCATATCGCGGGGCGTGACGAGATATGTCCGCAGGGCGTTTCGTTTGTGTCGGATCCGATCAGGTGCATTGCGCAGCTTGAACCCCATGGCTCGCCTGATTGCCTGAACCACGTTTTCGAATTCCGCCTCGTTCTCGAGCTGCCAGTAGGTGATGCCAACGTATTTGTATCCCATGGCGTCCAAGATGATTCGCCTGTCCGAGTCGATTCCCAGCTGTTGCATCGAGGAGTGGTACCTAGTGCTGTCACACTCGACATCTAGCTTGTACTTCCTCCAAAAGAGGTCGCAAATAAGCCGCTTTCTCTTGGTGTGAGAGCGTGCTCGCTCGTTGATTGGAATCGCTATGTTGTGTTCGGGCAGGGGGAGCTGATACCCACCGAGCCTGCTTGGCAGGCAGAGTAGCATGAGGGCAATCGACTCCATCGGGGATGCCGACTCGTCGACGACATAGTGCAGCAAGGGCCTGATCTGCTTGGCGCCCCGGTGTCCCTCGAATTGCTTGACGAAGGACGTCAGTTGAGAAGCGCTTGTCAAGGCGGGGCGGTCATCGAAGCCGCGCTCGCTATCCGTGCTGAGCGTATATCCACCGCAAAACTCCAGGCACAATTCAAGCGTGTCGACAAATGAGAGCTCGCAGGCCATCTGACAGAGGGTGAGCTCCGGAGACGATACGTAGACGTTTGAAGAGACCTTGCAGAAGGATCCTTCTGGGAGCGATTGCTCGTACAGGTGGGTGACAATGCCGTCACGCTTTTGCCGTTTGCTGCGACTGTCGACCATTACGTGTAGAGGTAGCTGGAATATCTGCAAGTCGCAGAGGCAGACCCCGAGGTCGTCGTTGATTCTGGCGCCATAGATTCTGCCTGACAGGGGAGATGCATTTCGGATCAGTGGTTTGATGGCGGTGATGCCCGAGACCGAATTCCTGAGAGAAGCTCTTCGGGTGCGCCGGATGCCTCCGGCGTTGCTAAGATCATGGCGGCGCCAGAATTCAAGGGCGGATTCGTGTGATATGAAAACCTTCTTGATGGCCATCAGAAGCTTCCTGTTGGAGAGTGGCGCAAACTGTTCAAGAAACTCCGTTAGTGTGTCATACCCGAGGGAATCAAACAAATTCAGTGTTTTATGGCGATATAAAAGCCAAGCTGGGTGACTGTCGAACCATCCTGTTGAGGTTGCAAGAGAAATGACGTGACACACTAACGGAGTATCTTGAACGATTCCTGGCCTAGAATCTCCGGAAGCGCGTCAGATGCGCGCGCTTGCAGCTCCTATCGCCTATGATGGGCAGGGCGCAAGTAGCTTGCGGTGCATTCATGGAGCAAGGAGCGGAGATGCCACGAGAGTCGAAGAAGGCGAAGCGCGAGCGCGCTGTTGAGATCTGCCACCGCATGGGCGAGCTGTACCCGCACGTCGAAAGCGCGCTCAACTTTACCACCCCCTTCACGATGGTCATCTGCGTGCTACTCAGTGCGCAGACCACTGACGTTGCGGTAAACAAAGTGACGCCAGAGCTCTTCTCTCGCTGGCCCGACGCGCAGTCTATGGCGCAGGCCGACCCAGCCGAGATCGCCGAGGTCATCCGCTCAATCGGGTTCTATCGCACCAAGTCGGTGCACTGCGTTGATGCGTCCCAGATGATCGTGGCCGACTTTGGCGGCGAGGTCCCCCACACCATGGAAGAGCTCACGCGCCTGCCCGGCGTAGGCCGAAAGACCGCCAACATCGTGCTCAACAAGGCGTTTGGCATCGTCGACGGCATTGCGGTCGACACCCATGTGTTCAGGCTGGCTACGCGCTGGAAGCTCACCAACAAACCCACGCCGCTTCAGGCCGAGCGGGACCTGCTGGATACGATTCCCCGCGAACTGTGGGGCCCTGTCAACGAGCAGTGGATCCACTTTGGGCGTGACGTGTGCCGCGCGCAGCGTCCACTGTGCGACGGATGCCCGCTCGCAGACATCTGCCCGAGCTTTGGCAAGGCGGAGGGAAATCCCAAGGCTCGCAAGCGTCCAACAAAGAAGGAGGGCTGACGCATGGCAACCTACGGTGACGAGCGCTTCCAGCAGGAGGCCGAGACGTGCAAGGCGCCTGGGCGCGCGCACTTCTGCACCTGCGACGACACGGCGTGCCCGCTGAACCCCAACAACCCGCGCAACCGTGAGCGCGGCCGTGGCTGCGACGGCTGCATCCGCAAGAACCTCGCACTCGGCGAGATTCCCTCCTGTTTCTTCAACAAGGTCGGTCCCACCGCCGACGGCTGGGAGGACTACTCGATTGCGGGCTTCGTGCGCCATTGTCAGGGGCATGGCGTAGCCTAGGGGCCACCTCCCCAGCGTATCTCGGATCGGCTGGTGCATGCGCGCGCATGTGGTTAGAACTTGCCACTTATGCCCCTTGCACGCACGTGTCACCGACGAGTCGAGCGCTAACTGGGCCGATTGCCTAACAATTGTGCCGCATATACCGCATTGCTCTGCGTATTTGCAGGGCGTACGCACTAGCTAGGACAAGGCCACGGTTTTGGAGGAGACCATGGGATACAAGCGTGACGTGGATTACATCCTTACCGATGAAGACGTCTTCATGATGGGCAAGGGTGTGTGGTACCGCAGCTACGAGAAGCTCGGTGCACATCCTGCCATGTCCGGACGCACCAAGGGCTATCACTTTGCCGTGTGGGCCCCTGGCGTCAAGAGCGTGCATGTGATCGGTGACTTCAACGACTGGGATACTTGGGCCAACCCGCTGGGCTGCCGTCCCACCGGCGGCGTCTGGGAGGGCTTCATCGAGGGCGTCGAGGCTGGTCAGCTCTACAAGTACGTCATCGAGACCGCGCAGGGCGACCTGCTCTACAAGGCAGATCCGTATGCCTTCCAGGCCGAGCTCATCCCGGGCACCGCATCGCGTACCACCGACATCGCGGGCTACCGCTGGGGCGACAAGCGCTGGCTCACCAAGCGCGCCGAGGTCCCGCACATGAAGAACCGCCTCAACATCTTCGAGGTGCATCTGGGCAGCTGGAAGCGTCATGACGACGGCCTGTCGGGCAACGGCGACCCCGACACCGACGATCATGGCGGCAGCTACCTCTCCTACGACGAGCTCTCCGAGGAGCTCGTGGCCTACGTCAAGGAGATGGGTTACAGCCACATCGAGCTGCTCCCCGTGATGGAGCATCCCTTTGACGGCAGCTGGGGCTACCAGGTGACGGGCTACTACGCTCCCACCAGCCGCTTTGGCGAGCCCAAGCAGTTCAAGCACTTCGTCGACATGTGCCATCGCGCCGGCATCGGTGTCATCCTCGACTGGGTGCCCGGTGGCTTCTGCCAGGACGCACACGGCCTGGCCAAGTTCAACGGCGACATGCTCTACGAGAACGCCATCCATCCCAACTGGGGCACCTGCAAGTTCGACCTGGGCCGCAAGGAGGTCCAGTCGTTCCTCATCTCCAACCTGCTGTACTGGATCGACGAGTACCACGCCGACGGCATCCGCATGGATGGCGTCACCAGCATGCTATACCTCAACTTTGGCATCGACGACCCGCGCCAGAAGAAGTTCAACGAGAAGGGCACCGAGGAGGACCTCGCGGCCATCGCCTTCGTCCAGCAGCTCAACGACACCGTGGGCAAGTACTATCCCGACGTCATGATGATCGCCGAGGAGTCCACCGCGTGGCCGCTCGTGACCTATCCGCCCAAGGACGGCGGCCTGGGCTTCAACTACAAGTGGGACATGGGCTGGATGAACGACACCCTGCACTACTGCCAGACCGACTTCCCGTTCCGCCCGGGCAACCACAAGCTGCTCACCTTCTCCACCATGTACCAGTTCAACGAGAACTTCATCCTGCCGCTCTCGCACGACGAGGTCGTGCACGGCAAGTGCTCGCTGGTCACCCGCATGCCCGGTGACTACTGGCGTCAGTTCGCCGGCCTGCGCGCCCTGGCCCTGTACCAGCTCACGCATTCGGGCGGCGCGCTCAACTTCATGGGCAACGAGATCGGCCAGTACATCGAGTGGCGCTACTACGAGGGCATCCAGTACTTCCTGGCCGACCAGTACGAGAGCCATGGAAAGCACAGGGAGTTTGTGAAGGCTCTCAACAAGTTCTACAACACTCACCCGGCCCTGTGGCAGCGTGCCTACACCTCCGACGGCTTCGACTGGATCGAGGCAGACGACGCCGACCAGTGCGTGATCAGCTTCGCGCGCCACTCTGACAACCCCAAGGACGACCTCGTTATCCTGATGAATTTCGAGGTCAACCCCTATGAAGAGTTCCGTCTGGGCGTTCCGCGCCCCGGCGTGTGGGAGGAGGTCTTCAACTCCGACGCACAGGAGTTCGGCGGCTCTGGCGTGACCAACGAGGGCATCAAGTTCAAGAGCGAGGACAAGCCCTGGAATCATCAGGATCAGTCTATTGTGCTGCGCGTTCCGCCACTTGGTGGTACAGTTTTGCGGTATGTGCGACCGCTTCCGGCCAAGCGCGGCGCCCGCAAGGCGCTGGGTTCGGCGGCTGCCAAGGCTACGAAGAAGTCCACATCGGGCAAGAGTGCCGCCAAGGGTACCCGTGCCAAGAAGGCTTAAGTAACGCCGTCGGTCCACACCACCGGGACTGGCGGTGCGGACCGCGAACAAAGGATTGCAATGCAGCAGCGTCTATTTGAGGGTAAAGAGGACTTCGTCAAGCAGTACCGTCGTGCCTGTCGGGCCAAGTACGGCAAGTCGTTCGACAACTGCCGCGACCGCGAGCGCTTCTTCGTGCTTGCCGAGCTCATCGCCGAGAAGGCCAACGAGATCAAGGGCGACATCGACACGTCGCATATGAAGAAGGTCTACTACTTTTCGCTCGAGTTCCTGATCGGCCCCCTGCTCGACAACTACCTGCTTAACTTCGGCATTCGTGACGATGTTGCCGAGGCCATCGAGGAGATGGGCGCAAACCTCGACGACATTCTCGCCAAGGAGGGCGACCCCGGCCTGGGCAACGGTGGCCTCGGCCGTCTGGCGGCGTGCTTCCTCGACTCCATGGCTCACAACGGCATCGCCGGCTACGGCAACGGCATGCGCTACCGCTATGGCCTGTTCAAGCAGGAGATCAAGGGCGGCCGTCAGGTTGAGAAGTCTGACAACTGGCTGTCCCACGGCTATCCCTGGGAGACCAAGAAGACCGACAGCGCCGTTATCGTCAAGTTCGGCGGCCACGTGGTGCGCCACGAGGCCAACGGCCGCTTCTGGTTCACGCAGGAGGGCGGCGAGGAGGTCCTGGCCGTTCCGTACGACGTGCCCATCGTTGGTTACGGCGGAACGACCATCAACCACCTGCGCCTGTGGTCGGCTGAGCCCGCGCACGAGGACTTCGACCTCGATGCTTTCAACGCCGGTGACTACGCCAAGGCCATGAAGTTCCGCTCTGACGTAGAGGCCATCTCCACGATTCTGTACCCGGCTGACGCCGGCGAGCACGGCAAACTTCTGCGCCTCAAGCAGGAGTACCTGTTCGTCTGCGCCGGTCTGCAGACCATCCTGCGCACCTACGAGCGTGACTACGGCAAGGACAAGTGGGCTGAGCTCGGCCAGCACGTGTGCATCCACACCAACGACACCCATCCGGCGCTCTGTGGCCCCGAGCTCATGCGCCAGCTGGTCGACGAGAAGGGCGTGGACTTCGACCTCGCCTACAAGATCGCCTGCGAGACCATCTCCTACACCAACCACACCGTCATGCCCGAGGCACTGGAGAAGTGGCCCATCACTACGCTGCGCACGCTCATCCCGCGTACGTACATGTTCATCGAGGAGATCGACCGCCGCTACCGCGAGAACTTCCCCCACGACAAGGAGAACTGGCCAGAGCTGCTCTCGCAGAACGCCATCCTGTGGGACGGCGTGGCGCGTATGGCCAACCTCTCGGTCATCTTCTCGCACGCGGTCAACGGCGTGTCCGAGCTGCACACCGGCATCATCAAGGAGACGGTGCTCAAGGGCTTCTACGACACCACTCCCGAGAAGTTCAACAACAAGACCAACGGCGTGAGCCACCGTCGCTTCCTGGGCAACGCCAACCCGCCCTACGCCAAGCTCATCACCGAGGCCATCGGCGAGGAGTGGCTCGACGACGCCACCGAGCTCGAGCGCCTCGTCAAGTTCGAGAACGACCCCGCCTTCCTCGACGAGTTCGAGGAGGCCAAGCGGTGGGACAAGCAGCGCCTGGCCGAGTACGTCAAGCAGACCACCGGCGTGGTGCTCGACACCCACAAGATCTTCGACGTGCAGGTCAAGCGCTTCCACGCCTACAAGCGCCAGCTGCTCAACGCCTTCAAGATCATGGACATCTACAACCGGATCCTGTCTGACCCGACCTTCGACCCGGCTCCCACGGCGTTCATCTTCTCGGGCAAGGCGGCCCAGAGCTACACCTTCGCCAAGGAGGTCATCCGCCTGATCAACTCCATTGCCGAGGCGATCAACGGAGACTCTCGCGTCAACGACAAGATCCAGGTGGCCTTTGTGCCCAACTTCGCGGTCTCCAATGCCGAGCTCATCTACCCGGCCACCGAGATCTCCGAGCAGATCAGCTGGGCCGGCTCCGAGGCCTCTGGTACCTCCAACATGAAGCTCATGATGAACGGCGCCATCACGCTGGGCACCTACGACGGCGCCAACGTTGAGATCTGCGACCTGGTGGGCGACGAGAACATCAAGATTTTCGGTCTGCGCACCGAGGAGGTCGACGCCCTGCGTGCCAGCGGCAGCTACTACGCTTGGGACGTCTACAACGCCGACCGCGGCCGCATCGGTCGCGTGGTCGACGAGCTGACCGACGGTACCCTCGCGCACCTGTCGGGCAACTTCGAGCTCATTCGCGATGAGCTTATGACCAACAACGACCACGATCTGGTCCTGAAGGACTTCTATTCGTACGTCGAGGCATGGAGCGAGCTGACCAACAGCTACGCCGACCGCCGCGCTTGGAACAAGTCCGCCATTCACAATACAGCTCGGTCGGGTTATTTCTCCAGTGACCGAACCATCGGTGAGTATGCGGATGACGTTTGGCATATTGGTAAGTGATCTGCAGGTTAGAACGAAAGGAGAGTTCTACATGAGCAAGAAGGAATTGCTAGCAATGCTTCTTGCCGGCGGGCAGGGAAGCCGACTCTACGACCTGACCAAGGACGTAGCCAAGCCGGCGGTGTCGTTTGGTGGCAAGTACCGCATCATCGACTTCCCCCTCTCGAACTGCGCCAACTCGGGCATCACCGCAGTGGGTGTCCTGACGCAGTACCGGCCGTATCTGCTTCACTCCTACCTGGGCACGGGTTCCGCTTGGAACCTGGAGGATGGCGTTGCCATCTTGCCCCCGTATGCCACCCAGACCGGTGGTGCGTGGTACGCTGGCACGGCTGACGCCGTGACCCAGAACCTCGGCTACATCGAGATGAACGACCCCGATTACGTGATCATCCTTTCGGGCGACGCACTGTGCCGCATGGACTACGCGGACATGCTCGCCACCCACAAGGCAAACAACGCCGAGCTGACCATCGCCGTCATGCCGGTGCCTTGGGAGGACGCTTCTCGCTTCGGCCTGCTCGTTGCTGACGAGACCGGCCGCATCACCGAGTTCCAGGAGAAGCCGCCCGTACCCAAGAGCAACCTTGCCTCCATGGGTATCTACATCTTCAACACCGACCTGCTCATCAACGAGCTGCGCCTCGACGATGCCAACCCCGAGTCGAGCCACGACTTCGGCGGCGACATCATCCCCAAGCTCCTCGCTGACGGCCGTCGTCTGTACACCTACAAGTTCGAAGGCTTCTGGCGTGACGTGGGCACCATCGCCTCCTTCCACGAAACCTCGATGGAGCTCCTGGGCGAGAAGCCGTCCTTCGACCTGTTCGAGAAGGACTTCCCGATCATGTCCAACACGCTGAGCTTGAGCTATCCGCCGGCATACTTCGGCCCGGATGCCAACGTGGACGACTGCATCGTGGGCAATGGCTCCAAGATCTACGGCGATGCCATCCACTCCATCGTGTCGATCGACTCTGTCATCGGCAAGGGCGCCGTGGTCAAGGACTCCGTCCTGCTGCCGGGTGCCATCGTCAAGGACGGCGCTAAGGTCATCAACGCCATCGTCGGCGAGAACTCCACCATCGAGGAGGGCGTGGAGTTCGGTAGCGCCGATGCCGGCAAGGACTACGCCTTCTGCGGCAACAACGTTGTTATCGGAAAGGAGGAGTAGAAAATGGCAAAGGCCATCGGACTCATCACCGCTAACTACTCCACCAAGTTCCCGAGCCCGCTCACGGACAGCCGTCCGGCTGCCTCGATTCCGTTCCTCGGCCGTTACCGCGCCGTCGACTTCGCGCTCTCGAACATGGTGAACTGCGGCATCCGTACCGTCGGCATGGTTATGCCGTACAACTATCGCTCCCTGATCGACCACGTCGGCTCCGGCCGCGAGTGGGAGCTCACCCGCAAGAGCGGCGGCCTGTTCATCCTTCCGGGCTCTGCCTTCGGCACCTCCCGCACGGGCTCCCGCTTCCTGCTGCGCGACCTCGCTCACAACAAGGTCTTCCTTGAGCGCGACAATGCCGACCTGGTGGCCGTCTCGGCTTGCAACTGGGTCTACAACGTCGACTACAACGAGATCTTCGCTGCCCACGAGGCCTCTGGCGCCGACATCACGGTGCTGACCCAGGCCGCGCGCGACAAGGACGTCGACGTCTGCAGCTTTGACGTGGTCGACGGCCGCGTCAAGGGCATCAAGCACGGCGCCGCCTTCGGCGACACCGCCTTCCTCGACTGCTTCGTGGTCGGCCGCGAGAAGCTCCTCGAGCTGCTCGACTGGTACGCCGCCAACGACTACCTCGATCTCTTCGAGGCCCTTGCCGGCGACTACGACCGCGTCAACGTCCAGGCCTATGACTTCGAGGGCTATGCTGCCCCGATCTTTAACAAGGACACCTACTTCAAGGCCAACATGGACATGCTCGATCCCAAGATCACCCACGAGCTGTTCTCCGTGCGTCCCATCGCCACCAAGGCCCACGACAACCAGCCGGCCAAGTTCGTCACCGGCGCCAAGGTCAGCAACTCCCGCATCTCCGGTAGCTGCCGCATCTACGGCACCGTGACCAACTCCATCCTCGGTCGCGGCGTGGTCGTGGAGAAGGGCGCTGTCGTCGACAACGCCATCGTCATGCAGGGCTGCACCATCAAGAGCGGCGCCAAGGTCGAGTACGCAATCGTCGACCGCAACAACGTCGTTCCCGAGGGCACCGAGATCAAGGGCACCGAAGCCGCGATCTTCATCCAGGCCAAAGCCTAATCGCTTGTCTTTGGGCGTCGGCGGGCAAAGCTCGCCGACGCCCTCTGTTTTTTAGGGCCGTACGCGGTCATCCCATCGTGTTGAGGCCCCAGTTTCGCCTGTTTGCGCACCAACGCTTGTAAGGGAGTGACCCACCATGGCTGACAAGACCAGAAGAAAGATTAAGATCCTCTTTGCGGCCTCGGAGGCCGTTCCGTTCGTCAAGACCGGTGGTCTTGCCGACGTGGCGGGCTCGCTGCCCAAGGCGCTCAAGGCCGCAGGCGCAAAGGTTGCCGTCATCATGCCCAAGTACGGCACCATCTCGGAGGAGTACACCTCCAAGATGCAGCACCTCGCCGAGTTCTACGTGCCTCTGGCGTGGCGCAGCGTGTACTGCGGCATCGACAAGCTGACCTACGACGGCGTCGACTTCTACTTCGTCGACAACGAGGCCTACTTCAAGCGCGACAGCCTGTATGGCTACTTTGACGACGGCGAGCGCTTTGCCTTCTTCTCCAAGGCCATCTGCGAGGCCATCCAGTGGCTGCCCGAGCTGCAGTGCGACATCCTGCACTGCAACGACTGGCAGACCGCCATGGCCACCGTCTTCCTGCGCGAGTTCTACCAGGAGATCGAGGCCTGCCGCAACGTGAAGACCGTCTTCACCGTGCACAACGTCAAGTTCCAGGGCCAGTATTCCGACAAGGTGCTCGAGGACATCCTCGGCCTCGCCGACAACCCCACGGCTGCCGGCCAGCTGTACTGCGACCGCGATTCCATCAACTACATGAAGGGCGCGCTCTGCTACAGCGACATCATCACCACCGTGAGCCCCAGCTATGCCAACGAGCTACAGATGCCGTTCTACGGCGAGGGCATGGACGACATCTTCCGTCGTCGCTCCTCCGTGCTGCGCGGCATCCTCAACGGCATTGACGTCGACACGTGGAACCCCGCCACCGACCCGATGGTCCAGGTCAACTATGATCTCGAGAGCCTCGACAAGAAGGCCGAGAACAAGCGCCTTCTGCAGGAGGAGCTGGGCTTGGCGCAGGATCCCACCCGTCCGCTGGTGGTCATGATCGGCCGCCTGACCAACCAGAAGGGCCTGGGCCTGGTGCGCTATGCCATGAACTACATCATGGAGCGCGGCGTGCAGGTCGCCATCCTCGGCACGGGCGACCGTGATCAGGAAGAGGCGTTCCAGTACTTCGACTACACCTACGGCGACCAGATGCGTGCCATCATCGCGTTCGACAACGCGCTGAGCCATCGCATGTACGCTGGTGGCGACCTGCTGCTCATGCCGTCCGAGTTCGAGCCCTGCGGCCTGTCCCAGATGATCGCCATGCGCTACGGCACCCTGCCCGTGGTTCGCGAGACCGGCGGCCTGCAGGACTCCGTGCAGCCGTACAACAAGTACACCGGCGAGGGCACGGGCTTCAGCTTTGCCAATATGAACGCCGACGAGATGGCCGCCTCGCTGCTCGACGCCTGCGAGATCTTCTGGACCGACCCGGATGCTTGGAGGCAGCTGCAGACCCAGGCCATGACCGCCGACTTTGGCTGGGACATCCGTGCCGAGGAGTACATGGACATCTACCATGACCTGCATCCCGAGATCATCAGGTGGCAGAAGAAGAAGTAGCCTCGCCAAGCGGACATACAATTTGCTAGCCACGCGCTCCCCCGACGCACCGCGCCGGGGGAGCGTTCTGTTATGGACTTGCGGGCCTGTATTGACGTGCTCTTACGGGCAGCGCTAAGGCTGCACTTGCGTTACAAACCGTCACAAGCCCTGCCTGATGCGGTAAGCTATTGAAGCTATTATGCCTACTGGGGGAGGCGTGCAAACGTGAGAGCACGACACATAACTTCTGAAAGGGCGTATCGCCAGCCGTACGGGGCACTGCCTCTGGGGGATGCGGTCACGCTGAGCATTGACGTTTGGGACGAGCCCGAGGCCACGGCCGCCCTGCACCTGTGGGTGGAGGACGAGGACGAGGAGAACGGTGGCCACGAGAAGCTCGTTCCCATGGAGCGCACCAACGAGCCGGTGCCCGACGGTGGCATCCGCTTTGCTGTGGAGTACGTGCCAAAGGCGCCCGACATCCTCTGGTACTCGTTCAACATCACGGCTGCCAACGGTGACGTCTGGCGCTATGGCGCGCGCGAGGGCAGTCAGGTGGGCGAGGGGGCCTTCGCCTATGGCGTGCCGCCTTCGTTCCAGATCACCGTGTACGACCAGAAGCGCGACACGCTGCCGTCCTGGTACAAGGACGCCATCGTGTACCAGATCTTCCCGGACCGCTTTGCGCGCGATGACGCCTGGCGCGAGCGTGCCGAGGCCTCCATCGACAAGGACCACAAGGGCATCCCGCGCCGCATCGTGGACGAGTGGAATACCTACCCGCGCTACGATCGCCTGCCCAACGGGGATATCGCCAGCTGGGACATGTACGGCGGCTCGCTCGAGGGCATTCGCGGCAAGCTCGACTATCTCGAGAGCATGGGTATCACCGCGCTCTACCTTAATCCGGCCTTTTTGGCACAGTCCAACCATCGCTACGACACGGCCGACTACATGCAGATCGACCCGATGCTGGGCACCAAGGAGGACTTCGAGCGCCTGTGCGCCGATGCGGCCAAGCGCGGCATCTCGATCATTCTGGACGGCGTGTTCAACCACACCGGTCGCGACTCCCGCTACTTCAACTACTTTGGCAACTATCCCGAGAAGGGTGCCTACCAGGGTGAGGATTCGCCGTACCGCAGCTGGTACAACTTCAAGGAAGACGGCTCCTATGGCGGCTGGTGGGGCAACCCCGACCTTCCCGAGGTCGACGAGGACGACCCCAGCTACCGCGAGTTCATCTGCGGCGAGAACGGCGTGGTGCGCACGTGGCTGCGCGCCGGTGCGCGTGGCTGGCGCCTGGACGTGGCCGACGAGCTTCCCGACGACTTCATCCGCGACATCAAGGCTGCGGCGCTCGCCGAGAAGCCCGATGCGCTGCTGATCGGCGAGGTCTGGGAGGACGCCACCAACAAGCATGCCTACGGCCGCCTGCGCAAGTACTTCCAGGGCGACGAGCTCGACGGCACGATGAACTACCCCCTGCGCCACGCCATCCTCGACTTCCTGACCCTGCGCGCCACGGCTGGCGAGGCTGCCAACCTGATGCAGCAGCTGTGCGAGAACTATCCGCGCGAGCCGTTCCTGTCGTGCCTCAACCTGCTGGGCAGCCATGATCGCATCCGCCTGCTCACCATCCTGGGCGACTCTCCCCACCGCTCGATGCTCTCCGACGACGAGCGCTATCGCTACCGCCTGCCCGAGGGCAAGAAGAGCTTGGCCATCAGTCGTCTGTGGGCGGCCACGCTGCTGCAGATGACCCTGCCGGGCGTGCCGTGCGTCTACTACGGCGACGAGGCGGGCATGGAAGGCTATGCCGATCCCTACTGCCGCGCACCGTATCCGTGGGACGACGTGGACGTCAACTGCCGCACCATCTATCGCAACGCCATCGCCGTGCGCAAGGCGGCGAGTGCCCTGGCCAACGGCAACTTCGAGCCCTTCGCCGTGGGCGAGGACGTCCTGGGCTTCTGGCGCGTGGGCATGGTCGAAGGTGACGACACCGTGTGCTGCATCCTGGTCAACCGCAGCCTGTCCAGCTCGCACTCCGTGCGCGTACCGGTCTGCGGCGAGGCCGTGGACGACATCGTGAGCGGCCGCGAGGTCAACGTGATTCCTGCCGACCGCTTCGACGCGCGCTGCGCGAAGGTGCCCCATTCGTGCAAGAGCCGCGACGACCTCGATGCCGAGGTGTTCCTGTGGCCGCTGGGCACCGCCGTCATCTACTTCCACAACAAGGTGCGTCTGCAGGCGCCCATGGACCATGCGATGGGCGTGGTGGCACACATCACCAGCGTGCCCAACGAGGTGGACGACGTGACCACTCCGCTCGAGGGCGACGTGGTCAACATGCCGGGCACCCTCGGTGAGCCGGCCAAGCGCTTTGTTGACTACCTAGCTGCTGCTGGTCAGCGCTACTGGCAGGTGCTGCCGGTCAATCCGACCGACGAGTTTGGCTCGCCGTATGCGGGTCTCTCCGCGTTTGCGGGCAACCCCATGCTGGTGGAGGGTCTGCGCGGCGCCGAGGGCATTGATGGCGAGGCTCTGGCCAAGCTGGCAAAGAGCCCCGACACGCCCGAGTACAAGGCCTTCGTGGAGAAGAACCGCTCCTGGCTCATCCCGTACGCCACCTTCCGCTCCATCAAGGCGCAGCTCGACGAACAGCCGTGGCAGGTGTGGCCTTCCGAGCTGCGTGAATACGACCCTGCCCTCTCGGAGCGTCCCGAGCTGGCCGATGCCATCAAGTTGGAGTGCAAAGTACAGTGGGAGTTCCAGCGCCAGTGGGACGACCTGCGTGCCTATGCCGCCGAGCGTGGCGTGCAGCTGATCGGTGATCTGCCCATGTACGTGAGCGCCGACTCCTCCGACGTGTGGGCCGAGCGTGAGCTGTTCTGCCTCGACGAAGGCGGCAGGCCCTTCAAGCAGGCCGGTGCTCCGCCCGATCCCTTTGCCGAGGAGGGCCAGCTGTGGGGCAACCCCACCTACAATTGGTCGCTCATGCGCTCCACGGGCTATGACTGGTGGATGAGGCGCCTGGGCCGCATGTTCGAGCTGTACGACTTCGTGCGCCTCGACCACTTCCTGGGTTTCTCCAGCTACTACACCATCCCGCAGGACAAGAGCGCAAAGGAAGGCGCGTGGAACTTCGGCCCGGGCATCGAGCTGTTCCGCACGGCCTTCAAGAAGTTCGGCCCGCTGCCGGTCATCGCCGAGGACCTGGGCATCATCACGCCCGCCGTGCGCGCGCTGGTGGCGAGCACCGGCTTCCCCGGCATGGATGTGGTGCAGTTCTATGACGGCGACGTGCGCGAGGGCTACAAGCCCGCACCGGGCAAGATGGCCTACAGCGGCACGCATGACACCCAGACGCTTCTGGGCTGGGTGGAGCAGCGCTTCTTTGGTGGCAACCCTGCCGACGCCCTGCACGACGAGCGTGCGGTGAGGCTGGCTGACGACCTCATGCGCAAGACGCTTGCCAGCCCTGCCACGGTGGCCATGGTGCCGCTGCAGGACGTCATTGGCCTCGACGACGCTTCGCGCATGAACGTGCCGGGCGTCTCTGAGGGCAACTGGAGCTGGCAGGCCACCAGCGAGCAGCTCGACGCCTCGCGTGAGCGCCTGCGTCGGCTTGCGGAGGAGAGCGGCCGTCTGGCGTAGCGGCGCATAACACGGACTTGCGAGGACCGTCACCGGGACATCCGGCGGCGGTCCTTCTTTCTAACTCAGAAGGGATACTCCCCTTTGAGTCAGTTCCGCTGGGGGTGGCCCCTTTCGGTACGTCCGTGGATGGCTGATGTGCAATGCGCGTAAGCTAACGGCCCCTAGTGGGGTACCATGACCTCACGTAGATTCGTGAGACGGGCGGTCGTCGCCAAGGGGGATGCGTCCATGTCCATTGCCATCACAGGAACGAGGCGCGTGCACGATGGCCTGTACGCGCAGGTGAGCCTCGGCGGAGACGCCAAGGACTGCTTGCTGGCGGCACATGCGACCATCGCTGACTCCTCGGAGGTGCCGGTGCGCGTGTTGCGCGCGGATACCGAGGGAGAGTGGCTGCTGGCTCTGCCTTCCCTGTCGGTGACGCAGACGGTCGAGCTCACGGCGGTCTCTTGGGATGGCACGGAGACTGAGCATCTTACGCAGCGGCTCAACCCCATTGTCTCGCGCCTCTCCTCGCCGATGGACCTGCTTCGGCGAGGTGCCAAGCGTGTTCGGCCGCAGGTGCCCAGTGAGCGCGATGCGCTGGGCGAGTGGGAGGTCGTGGTGGACCGGCTAGTGGCCACCAACGACGGCTACGACGTCTGCCATGGTCACGCCACGCTGATGGGTGCGGGGCGGCAGTCCGTGGAGGGCGCTCTTTCGGTGTGCATGCTCGACTCGCATGGCACCAACGCCGCTCGCGACCCCTGGATCTGTCTCTCCGACGCCATCGATCAGGTTCCCGCACATCCGGGGTTCTTCGAGCGACGCGTGGAGTTCTCACTGCGCGTGGCAACCGCCGTCACGACGATGGTCGTGTGGGTGCGTCCCGAGGGCGAGGGGGAGCTCCCCACGGGCTTTGTCTGCCTGGGACCGCGCGTGACTACTGGCATGCGCGAGCTGTGGCGCGTGACCACCACCTGCGCCCACGACGACGAGGCCTATGACGCTTGGTTCTCCGCACATCACGTGGTGACGCCCGCCGAGCTCGCCATGCAGCAGGATGGATCGTTCGACCGCGGCGTCACGTTCTCGGTCGTGTCGGTGCTGCACGACGCGTCAGCTGACACCCTGCGTGCGATGGTGGACTCGGTGCTTGAGCAGAGCTATGGCCATCTCGAGCTGGTGCTGGTCAACTCCGTTCCCGACGACCGCAGGCTGGCGTCTGTGGTGCGGGGCCTCGAGCTCGCGGATGCGCGCGTACGAAGCGTTCCGCTTGGTGCCGACTTTGGTATCGCAGCCGCCACCAGTGAGGGAATCGACGCAGCTACGGGCGACTACGTGTGCCTGCTGGACGAGGGCGACCTCCTCGCTCCCGATGCGCTGTGGTGTCTGGCTAGGGCCATCGATGCGACGCCCGACGCCGATCTGCTCTACACCGACGAGGACTGTGTCGACCGCGGCCGCCACCTACGTCCGTGCTTCAAGCCCGACTGGGATCCCGACCTGCTGATGGGTGGCAACTATCTCGGCGGGCTCATGGCGGTTCGAGCCGAGCTGCTGCGCGACATGGAGACCATGGGTCGCGAGCTCGACGGCGCCCAGGCGTACTACGTCGCGCTCCATGCGTCGGCGCAGGCTGCTGCGGTCTGTCATGTGCCGCGCGTGCTCTACCATCGGCGCCGGCCCGACGGTGCGCGTGCCGCTGGTACGACCGAGCTTGCATCGGGCCTCGCGGCGCTGCGCGCATATGTCGAGTTGCAGGAGCTGCCTGCCTCCGTGCGCCCCTCCACACGCGTGCAACAAAGCTTCGAGCTGTCGTACGAGGTGGGGGAGCACGAGCCCCTGGTGTCGGTGATCATCGTCAACCACGACGGTGTGGCATCCCTCGACCGCTGTCTGGCGTCGCTGCGCGAGCACACCACCTACGGCTCCTACGAGGTGATCATCGTGGAGCACGGCAGCGTGGACCCCGAGACCTTTGCCTACTACCGCAAGGCCGAGGAGGACGACTCGCACGTGCGGACCATCTTCTACCAGGACGAGGGTCCCACCAGTCAAGCCCGTCTGGTCAACTTTGGCGCGTCGCGCGCAAAGGGTGCGTACCTGTTGCTGCTTGCGCCCGACGTCGAGGCCGTCGACGACGGCTGGATGACGCGCCTCGTGTCGCTCTGCGCGCGTCCGGGCACCGAGGTTGTGGGTGGGCGACTGGTGCGTGCCGACGGCACCATCGTCTTCAATGGCGCATTTCTCTCGTCGCATGGCCCGATGGCGCTCGACCGCTACCGTCTGGCGTCCGACGTGACCCAGCCCGAGGCGGCGCTGCTGCATCGGGTGACGCTGGCTTCGGGCTCGTGCATGATGGTTGACGCGACCACCTTCCGCATGGTCGGCGGCTTCTCGGTGGCCTTTGACGCAGCTTACGGCGATGCCGATCTCTGCCTGCGCGTGGCGCGTGGCGGCGGCAGGGTGGTGCTCGACCCGCAAGTGAGCCTGCGGTGCTACCGCCCGTTTGCGGCAGATGGCCCCGGCCGGCGCGATACCGCCGACCTGCGTGCCGTTGGACACCTCTGGGAGAGCTGGCCTTACGGCCCGCAGTCCGTGGACCCCACGATGGGCCCCAACCTCAGCCATCTGAGTGACTACCGGGTACTGGCGGGCACATCCACCCCTGCGTAGGGCGGCTTGACTGCCACGCGAGGCGGCTGCGTTCTTCTGGGATTCGGCTCCGACGCGCGTGCGCCGAGGAGCGGCTTGCTAAACTGATTGGTTGGCAAACCGAACGTCGGAGGAAGAACCCATGTTCATAGACCGTACCGCGCGCCAGCTGACGAGCGCGCCAGAGCTTGCGCCGCTGCTCAGCGAGCTGGCTGCGGGAGCCGACGCCACCTTGGCGGTTGCGCAGTCGGCACGGCCGCTCGTGACCGCCGCGCTCTATGCGCGCGACCCGCGTCCATGTCTGGTGGTGGTTCCGGGCGAGGAAGCGGCCGACCGTATGGGGAGGGCTCTCTCAGCTTGGTTGGGGCGCGAGCGGGTGGCGCGCTACCCCGAGCGACGCGACTGGCCCTGGTCAGAGCGGACCCCCGACGATGCTGTCATCGGCGCGCGCTGCAATGCCATCGCTCGTCTGGCGCAGGGCGACCAGTGCGTGGTGGTGGCCAGCGCCCGTGCGCTGCTGCGACGCGTTCCTCCCGTGGGCTCGGGTTACTACGCTTCCAGCACCTTTGCCGTGGGTGACGAGGTCGAGTTTGCCGATATGGGCCTGCTGCTGGTGGGCATGGGCTATACCGAGGTGGGTGCCTCGACCGAGGTCGCGGAGCCGGGGACCTTCCATGTGCACGGCGACACAGTCGACGTCTATCCCGCTCAGTCCACCTCGCCAGTTCGTCTCGAGTTCTTTGGCGACGAGATTGACCGCATCCGCCGCATGGTGGCCTCTACGGGTCAGACCATCGGCGAGCTGCGTGAGGTGACGGTCGCGCCGTGTCGTGAGATCGCCTTCACTGCAAAGACCATCGGCAACGCCGAGCGGGCACTGTACAAGGCCTCCCAGGAGAACACGAAGGTCGCGGCCGACCTCGAGCTCATTCGTGCCGCCGCGGCCGACCCGTCGCTCGATCGCTACCTGCCGCAGCTCTATGGGGGTAGCGCCTCGCCCATCGAGCACCTCTGCGCCGATGCGTTGGTGGTGCTTGCCGAGCCGCGTGCCCTCTTTGACGACTGCCAGCGTGCAACCGACGAGATCGAGGCTGCCGCGGGTGCCGCGCGCGTCTCTACCGAGGGGCTGTACACCTCGCCGCGCAAGATGGACTTTGGCAGTCAGCAGCGCCTGTCGCTTTCGTCCATCCTTACGCAGGGCGGCTCGGCCACGGCCGAGCTCGAGGTGCGCCAGCCTGCCATCGCCGGAGCCGATGCCAAGCTGCTGGGACGCGTGCGCCAGCTGGTCAACGACAACTGCGCGGTGGTGTTTGCCGTGCCCGACCGCGGCGCACGCGAGCACCTTGAGCTCTCGTTTACCGACGAGCACATCCCGTTCTGTGAGTCGTTGGGCACTGCGCCCGAGAACCTCGCGCAGCCGAGTGCGGGCGACGTGACTCCGCTGCTCCGCGGCACGGTCACCTTCACCGACCTTCCTGTGCCTGCGGGCGTGGTGGTGCCCACCGCGCGTCTGGCCGTGCTCTCGGTGGGCGACCTTACGGCCCGCACGGCGCGCAGGGGTCGTGGCAAGCGTATCGACCCCACGGCGGTCACCTTCCCCTTCAAGCCCGGCGACTACGTGGTGCACGCCACGCACGGCATCGCGCTGTTCTCTGAGATCGTGCGCCAGGAGGTGGGCGGCCGCGAGCGGGACTACTTCCTGCTGGAGTACGCGGGCGGTGACAAGCTGTACGTGCCGCTCGAGCAAGTGGACCGCGTCACGCGCTACGTGGGTCCCGACGGTGGCAGCCCGCGCCTCACGCGACTGAACACTGCAGACTGGAGTCGTGTGACGGGCAAGGCCCGCAAGAGCGCCAAGAAGCTGGCCTTCGACCTTGTGGACCTCTACACCCGCCGCTCTTCGGTGGCAGGCTACGCCTTCTCGCCCGACACGCCGGCTCAGGCCGACATGGAGGCGGGCTTCCCCTACGAGGTGACCGACGACCAGCTACGCGCCATCAACGACATCAAGGCCGACATGGAGGCGGCGCGCCCCATGGACCGGCTGCTCTGTGGCGACGTGGGCTTCGGCAAGACCGAGGTCGCCCTGCGCGCAGCTTTCAAGTGCTGCCAAGACGCCAAGCAGGTTATGGTGCTGTGCCCGACCACCATCCTTGCCGAGCAGCACTTCCAGACCTTCTTCGAGCGCTTTGCCCCTTACGACGTGCAAGTACGCGTGCTCTCCCGCTTTGTGACGCCCGCTCAGCAGCGCCAGGCGCTCAAAGGCTTTGCCGAGGGTACGGTGCAGGTGCTCATTGGCACGCACCGGCTGCTCTCGGCCGACGTCAATCCCTACGACCTGGGACTGGTGATCATCGACGAGGAACAGCGCTTTGGCGTACAGCACAAGGAGCAGCTCAAGAACATGCGCGAGCAGGTCGACGTGCTCACGCTGTCGGCCACGCCCATCCCGCGCACCATGCAGATGGCTGTGAGCGGCGTGCGCGACATGAGCCTGATCCTGACTCCGCCGCCCGGACGCTTGCCCGTCAAGGTGACGGTGAGCGAGTACAACCAGGACGTGGTGAGCGATGCCATTCGCTTGGAGCTGGCGCGCAAGGGCCAGGTGTACTACGTCTCCAACCGCGTGACCACCATCGAGGAGGCCATGGAACGCGTGCTGGAGGCAGCGCCCGAGGCGCGCGTGGGCGTGGCCCATGGGCAGATGAGCGCCGCGCAGGTCGAGGACGTCATGCTGCAGTTCTCGGCCCACGAGATTGATGTGCTGGTAGCGACGACCATCATCGAGAGCGGCATCGACAACCCGCACACCAACACGCTGATCATCGAGGACTCCCAACGTCTGGGCCTAGCGCAGCTGTACCAGCTCAAGGGGCGCGTGGGTCGCGGACGCGTGCAGGCCTACGCCTACTTCATGTTCCCTGGCGAGATTCCACTGACGCTCGAGGCGACCGACCGTCTGCTGGCCCTGGGCGAGTTCCAGGATCTGGGTAGCGGCATGCGCATTGCCATGCGCGACCTAGAGATCCGTGGTGCGGGTTCGCTGATGGGAGCCGAGCAGCACGGCAACCTGAGCGGCGTGGGCTTCGACCTGTTTACGCAGATGCTGGGGCAAGCCGTGGCCGAGGCGCGCGGCGAGGCAGGCGACGTGGAGCAGCCCGAGGTGACCATCAACCTGCAGGCCGACTTCTACCTGGCCGAGGAGTACCTGCCCGACGTGGACAAGCGTGTGCAGGCCTACCGAAGGCTTGCGGCAGCGAGCGAACTGGCCGATATCGACGCCTTGCAGATGGAGCTCGAGGAGCGCTACGGCGCACTGCCCTTGGCGGGCAAGAACCTGTTCGACCGCGCACGGGTGCGTATTCGTGCAGGTCGTCTGGGGTGCAGCTCGGTCTCGCTCACGGGTGGGCGCATCGTCTATCAGGGGATCGAGGTGCCCAAGCGCCTGCTTGCCAAGCTCAAGTCGCGCCGCGCGCTGGTGCTGCCCAAGAGCAAGGTGCTCAAGTATCCCTTCCACACGGGCCGCGAGGAGATCATGCCAGCGGCTCTGGGGGTGCTGGAGGAGCTCGGAGGCGACGACGAGGACGAGTGATGCGGCTTTTATGCACCGAAAGGCCCCCGCGGCACCCTCGATACTTTTGGGAGTGCGCACTCGGCCCTTCTGCCTCGGGCCCCATTTCAGAATAACTGCAGGTAAACGAGTTGCACCCTAAAATCAAGAACGGCCGAGTGTGACACCCCATAAAGTAGGGAGGCAGAAGATATGCAGGACGAGGCGATCCGGATGCTCGCGGACTCGGTGGACGAGCAGACGCGTGCGCGCGAGGGGGCGCCCACGACCCATCCCGAGTGGGACCGGCTGGTGCGCACCATCTGGCGGCTGCGTCAGCCCGACGGCTGCCCCTGGGACAAGGCACAGACCCACGAGAGCATCACCTCCGACCTGATCGGGGAGGCTTACGAGACCGTGGAGACCATCGTCCAGCACGATACGGTGCATCTGCGTGAGGAGCTCGGCGACGTGCTGGAACAGGTGCTGCTGCATGCGCAGATTGGCCAGGACTCTGGCGAGTTCGACATCGACGATGTCTGCCGCGAGCTCAACGAGAAGTTGGTGCGCCGCCATCCGCACGTCTTTGGCGACGCAGCGGCAATGGGGGCCGTGGATTCGGCGGGCCAGGTGCTCGACATCTGGGACGACGTCAAGAAGGCAGAGCGCGAGGCCAAGGGTCAGGGTGGCGATGAGCCGGGCCTGCTCGACTCGGTGCCCCTGTCACTGCCTGCCCTGATGCAGTGCCAGAAGATCAGCAAGCGCGCCGCCAAGGCGGGCTTCGAGTGGGACACCGTTGCCGATGTGTGGAATCAGGTTGCCAGCGAGCGCGCCGAGTTCGAGGCGGAGGAGCGAGGCAGCGAGGCGGCGGCCGAGGAGTTTGGCGACATCCTGTTTGCATTGGTCAACGTGGCGCGACACGAGGGGATCGATGCCGAGGAGGCGCTCGCTGCGTCAAACCGCAAGTTCCGCCGCAGGTGGGCGGCCATGGAGACCATGGGACGCGAGGAGGGCGTGCGGCTCGACGAGCTTTCCACCGAGCGGCTCAACGAGCTCTGGTGTGCGGTGAAGGCGGTCGAGCGAAAGGATCGCGAGGCCTGATTCCGCTGACGAAGAAGTTTACGGGGTTGCGCCGATTTCGCCCCACGCGTCGCGGCGGCGTGTTATAACTATAGGAACCGAACTCGTTCGGCAGTGCCAATACACACATCAAACAAAGCAGTGGCATGGACTCTAGCGGAAACAACAACCAGTTTCGCTCCGTTCGCCTCATTCAAAGGGGTGACATGGCTCGTCTTGGCGCGGCAATGCCCGCCGAGTCGTCCGTTGATGCCACACGTCGATCGCGCAGCTCTCGCCGCGATGAACGCGAGACCGAGCGCCGCAGCCGTGACGATCGCCGCGAGAGTCGTCGCGGGCGGTCGGCGCGACGTGCCGACGACGGTCGCGGCTTTGCGTGGGAGCAGAGCGCCTCGGGCGAGCACGCCTCGAACAGGCCGCCACGCGAGCACGTGAGTGCCTATCTCGACGAGTCGAGCGTGGTGCGCGTGACGCGCCGCAGCGACCGTTCCCGCAGCTACGAGGCTGTAGAGGAGCTCGAGCGCCCGCGTCGTGCGCCAGAGTCCAAGCCAAAGCGCGGCTTTACCCTGGTGCCCAAGCGGGCCGAGCGCGCGTCTGCCCAACATGATGCATGGCAGGACGATTCCGCCCATGTCGAGGAGACCTGGCAGGAGCAGCCGCGTCGCGCGGAGCGGCGCAGGAACACGTTTGTCGACGACTACGACTACGACTCGCAGGGCATCTCCGGCTCTCTGAGCCGCCGCCAGGCAGTCATCGACGCCCTGAGGATCGTGCCCGAGGCCATCGGCAACGCCGTGCTCGGCGTGCTCGGCCTTGTGCGCATGAAGGGCATCATGGTGGTGCTGGCCATCGCTCTGGTGGTCACGATGCTGTTTGCCCCGCTGCGCGACCTCTACCTTGCCAACCGCCGACTGGACACCCTCCAGGCGACTTACGACGCCCTTCTCGCCGAAAACGACGAGATCCGCAGCGAGCTCGAGACGCTTCAGACCCGCGAGGGTATCGAGAACGAGGCTCGTGCCCGCGGATACGTGCTGCCTGGCGAGACCAAGGTAGTGGTCGAGGGCATCGATACAAACGAGAAGACTCAGCTTGCCACGGTGATGGACGAGGTCGAGCTGCCCGACGAGCGTCCGTGGTACATCAAGACGCTCGACGACCTGTTTGGATACGACCCGGAGGCCTAATGGGACGTGTTGCTTGCATTGACATCGGGACCGTCACTGCCCGTCTGGCTGTTGCCGACATACGAGACGGTCGTGTGGAGCACCTGCACAAACGCTCGACCATTGTCGATGTGGGTGAGGGCCTTACGAACACGGGCGTCATTAGTGCGGCTGCCATGGAGCGCGTGCTGACGTGTGTCGACGGCTACTTGGCCGAGGCGCGCGAGATGCAGGCGCCCATGATCTGCTGCACCATGACCAGCGCGTCGCGCGACGCACGCAACTCCGACGACCTGCTGTCCGAGTTTGCCAAGCGCGGACTGGTGGCGCAGGTCATTCCCGGAGACATCGAGGGGCGGCTTACCCTGCTGGGCGTGTGTCAGGACTTTCCTGGGAGGCTCGTGTTGGTGGCCGACAACGGCGGTGGCTCCACCGAGTTTGCGCTGGGGCGCTTGGGCGAAGACGGCCTAGAGGTGCGCGCCATCCGCTCGGTGGACGTGGGCTGTCGCCGCGTGACCGAGCACTTCCTGCAGGCAGGCGACCCGCCAGCAGCAGCCGACGTGGCTGCGGCGCACGCCTTTGCCGCTGAGCCCTTTAATGCCGCAGTGCACGACCTGGGCCTGCGCGAGGCAGGTGCCGAGCGCTTGGTGGTGACGGGTGGTACCGTGACCAGCCTCGTGGCTATCGATGCCGAGCTCGTGCCGTACGACTCGTCCTACGTGCACCTCCACGAGCTGACGCGCGAGCAGGTCGAGCGGCTGGAGGCGCGTCTTGCCACGCTGACCGTGGCCGAGCGTGCGGCGTTGCCGGGCTTGCAGCCCAAGCGTGCTGGCGTGATCCTGGGCGGCGCCATCGCGGTGAGCGAGATCATGCGTTCCACGGGATTCGCCCGCCTGACGGTCAGCGAGAGCGATCTGCTCTATGGCCTGGCACTGACGGTGGAGGCTGCGTGCTGTGGTACCCCGTCCCCCGTATCGTGGGAGCCAGAGCTCACCCCACTGGTGTAATCTACACACAGGCAGAAATCTGCCAAATCGGGGGCGTGGCGGAATTGGCAGACGCAGGGGACTTAAAATCCTCCACCGAAAGGTATGCGGGTTCGAACCCCGCCGCCCCTACCCAGACATGACGCGCAGGTGCGAGCGAGTGCCTGCGCGTTTGATCTTTCTGGTGGCCGCGCGGGGTTCGAACCGCGAGGTCGCAACGCCCCGGTGGGGCGTTGCGGGCCGAGCGAAGCGAGGCCAATGAGCGCCGCGCCAAGCGCGGCGCGGGAACCCCGCCGCCCCTACCCAGAATCTGACGCGCGGGTACAGGAGATGTGCTCGCGCGTTTACCTTTCCGGTGGCCGCGCGGGGTTCGAACCCATAGAAAAGGAAGGCACCACGCGGGCGCCTTCCTCTTGATGCTGGTATGCAGCCGGTGTTACTCCACCGTGGTCGGGTCCGTTGCCGAATCTGCGGGACCCTGGAACTCCGCCTGAGTGATGGTGGCACCCATGACCGAGGAGCCTTCGTCCTCGGTGGCATCTTCGGGCGTGGTCACGTCGAACGTGAACGAGTAGGCGAGGCTGCCGTTCTCAAAGGTCGCGGCCGTCTCCTCTCCGCCGTACATGAAGTAGTTTGCAAACGTCCAGCCAGCGTCGACAAGGTCCTGACCGGTCTTGCCTACGAACTTGTCCAGCTCTTCCTGACTGAGAACCTGGTCGGTGATGTCCTCGGCGCTCACCAGCTCAAGCGCGCCTGCGGCCTCGATGAGCTGCTGGTCGATGTCGTCCCTCGTCCAGTCCATGGCATCGATCTTCTCGCTCGCCTCGGGGGTCATCTTGGCCACGACGCGCACGACGGAGTCCCCTGCGCGGAACACGGTCACGTAGTAGTTGTCGTCCCAGCCCGCCGACATGGACTCGGTCTGCGCGGCAAGCGCGTCACCGAGCGTCTTCCAGCTGGAGAGGTCGACGGCAGCCTGTGCCGACGGGGCGGATGCGCCACCATCGGCGGCATCGTCTGCCTTCTGGCCAGAGCAGGCGGCCAGAGGCACTGCAGAAAGGGTAAGGCAGAGTGCCGCGATGACGGCCTTGTTGGACCTGTGGGCATGACCAGCGAGTGGCATGGTGCCTCCTGTCGGTTGGGGGTAAGGGTTGTCTTGAGTATACGTGCTTTGAGAAGAGACTGACGCAACAACGCTTAGCGAGCGAATCCCAAAAGCGAGCCTTCGATCGGAGTCATGAAGCGGCCCCGCCTTCGTCTGTGTGGACAAAGGCGGGGCCATGATGGTGCTTTTGGCGTCGACTTACAGAACCGGACGACCGTGCTTGGCGAGCAGCTTGTGCGCGGCGGTGCAAGCGGCGCAGTCGCAATACTTGGCACCCTGCTCCTTGATTTCGAGGGCATGGGCGAGCATGCCCGCCGCGACCTCCTCGCCCATGATGTCCTTTGCGGCACCTTGTGCGAAGGCGATGAGCTCGTCGACCGTGGTGTGATGCGCGTCGATGGCGTCGAGCAGCTTGGTGGTGGCAGCGTCGGCGTCCTCGCCTGCGGCGATGGCGTCCTTCCAGCCCTGGGCGGCCTCGCGTGTGACCTGCGAACTCGAGGCGGCAGCCAGCAGCTCGTCGACCTTCTGTGCGGTGTAGTCAAGCAGTTCCTTGTCCATGGTTCCCTCCTTGTGTGGTTGTACCTACTTGTATGGTGATTCCATTGTGGCACATGCGACCAAGGGCGGTGACCTAACAAGAAAGCTCTCCGGAGAAGGAGAGCCTCATCAACGTGGTGCCCCCAGCGGGAGCCGCCGCGTCGCGCTGCGCGCAACGCTCATAGGGTTCGCGCTTCGCGCTCGCCCCGCGACAGGTCACTGGCCTGTTGCGCCCTCACGGGTTCGACTCCCTGGGACGTTGCCCTCACATGAAAAAACCGCCGAGAGATAGGCGGTCTTACATTACGTGGTGCCCCCAGCGGGAGTCGAACCCGCCTCTTGACCTTGAAAGGGTCACGTCCTAGCCGATAGACGATGGGGACTTATGCGATAGCTTAGTATACCAGAGATGGCGATGTTGCGGGCCTTACCAGCCGAAGCCGTTGCGATCAGCAAAGCTGCGTGCGTCCTTGCCAAAGGTTCCCTGCGCCTCGGCCCACGTGCAGAAGTCGGGCACGTCGCAGATCACGGGGTCGGCCTCGTGCACGGCCAGCGTGACCTCGGCAAACGAGTAGGGGTCCGCCGCGGGACGGTCGGGCAGGTAGGTGTCCACCATCACAGGCCGCAGCAGCGCATACGGACCTCCCTCGCAGAGGCTCGCGTAGCCCATGAGCGCGCGGCGTGCCGCTGCCATGCGGCCCAGCTTGTAGAACAGGATGGTGCGTCCCAGCTGCTGCCACGAGTCGCCGCGCCGGTCGAATCGCGCGTCGAGGGCGTCGAAGCCCTGCTCGTCCTCAAGGCGCGCGAGGCAGAGCGAACACGTGTGACGTGCCCCCACGGCATCGCAGGGCGAGACCGCGATCAGTGCCTGACCGTACTCGTTGGCCATGCGATAGCGTGCCGAGTCGAGGCAGGTGCGCGCGATGCAGGCCTGGAGGCGCAGGCGTCCGTGCGTAAAGATGTCGTGCCAGGCATCGCCCGAGGTGGGCACCGTGAGCGGACCGCGTTCGGCCTCCACGCTGCGCTCCAGGGCGAGCAGCTCGTCGAGCTGACCGTCGGGCTCCAGGTCGGATGCCAGGATGTTCAGCAGGCGCGCATGCACGCTTTCGGGCGCCGTGGCCAGCGCCTGAGCACAGTCGCGCCGGAGCCGCTCCATGCGCTGCGAGCGCTCGCGCATAAACTCCTCGTCATCGCGCAGGTCGTCGTCCTCGCGCGAGCGCATCACGCGGTCCACGGCCTTCACGATCTGGTTGAACGCATCGTCGCGCGGGTCATCCACATACGCCTCGGGCTGCTCGCGTACGGCCAACAGAAGCTCGGCATATGCGGCATCTGAGAGCCCGCCCAAGCTCGCGCTCCTGCGCCGCGCTAGGCGCTCCATCAGCTCCTCATGCAGGTTCATCGCGTCGCCTCCGGCTTGCCGTCGAGGCCCGTGTGGCGGGCGATCCAAGTGCCCAGTACGCCGCGTCCGGCGTCGTCGCGCCCCTCCTGCAGCAGCACCGTTCCCTCCGACACGGCCAAGATCAGCTCGTCCTCGCTGAACGGTGCTACGGCCAGCCGCGCAAACACGCCATCGGGAAGCTCCTTTTGGCTGGTCAGAGCCATGGCTGCATGCGGATACGTATCAATGAGCCGGGCGAGCAGGTGCCGTGCCTCGTCCATGTCGTGACGCTTGTGCGCCAGCGAGATGCGCGAGATCTGCATCCAGGCATCGTCGGTGTTGGCGCGCCGCAGCGGCTTAGTGCGGGCGGCAAAGCGGTCGAGCCCAGCGTCGTCCTCGAGCTTGGCATAGGCAATCGCGCAGGTAAACCGCACATCCGCACAGTCCAGCGGGTCAAGCTCGAGCAACTGCTCGCCTATGCGGATGGCCTCTCGGTTACGACCGCAGATCACGGCCTTGCCAGCCTGCGTGGCCAGCCAGCGGTAGTACGGGCGCATGGCGATGTCGGCCTCGAGCAAGGCGCGCTCGGGAGACTCGTCGTGGGCCTGAGCGCGCGCCTCCTCGCAGGCTGCGCGCACGTCGTCGGCTCCCTTGGTCAGAAAGTCGTAGTAGCTCTCAAACGAGGGGCTTTCGGCGGCGAGCTTCATGCGGATGGCGTCGTGGCAGCGCGCGTCGAGGGCAAGCGCCTCGTCGAGCAGACGATGTCCCTGGTCGATGAGCTTCTCGGCGCGGTCGTCGTCGGCGAAGGGGAGCTCGTAGTCAATGAGCGTGGTGGCCTCGGCTACCAGGTGAAAGGCGCGGTCGGCGTCGGATTGGGGCAGCGAGTCGCGATTCTGCGAGAAGCGCCTGCCAAACGAAGCGAACGCCCGCGTCGCCGCGGCGGGATCCTTGCCGTCGAGCGAGCGCGCAAAGCGCAGGCCAAGCCGCTGGTAGTCCTCCCTGTGCGGGTCGTAGGACACGGACGCTCCTATCCTCTGCCGATGATGTGAGCACCCATGGTAGCGCAACTGTGCTCCACTCTGCCCCAGATGGCGAGAAGTGCAGCGTCCGAGCTGCGAGCTTGAGGTGGGGGCGCGGTGGAGGCGACGCAGCCGCGACGGGTACACATGGCTTCTCGCAAAACGCGGCGACGGGTACACATGGATCCCGCGGGCGTTGCGAAGGGTACACACGGCCTCTCGCGTACCCATCGCGGCTCATCCGCAAAAGAAAAGCTCCCATTGCTGGGAGCTCAATCTCTCTGGTGGGCGATGACGGACTCCCGCGTTCCGCTTCACGGAACGCTCAAAGGCTTCGCGCCTGCGCGCTCAGCCCGCGACAGGCCACTGGCCTGTCGTGACCTCGCGGTTCGAGTCCATCGCGGCTCATCCGCAAAAGAAAAGCTCCCATTGCTGGGAGCTCAATCTCTCTGGTGGGCGATGACGGACTCGAACCGCCGACCTTGTCCTTGTAAGGGACCTGCGCCACCAACTGCGCCAATCGCCCGTAAATGCGAATTCTATCACAGGTGTGTGTGGTACTGACGCCAAAGCGTCTCGGCGCGATGCTTTGCCTATACTTTTGGGCATGGATACTATGATTGCAGCAGGCGCACGGCCTGCATACACCACGCTCCAGTCCCTCGTCGAGCTGCTGAGAGGGGAGGGGCTGCTCTCGCGCGTCGAACGTCTTGACGCGGCGGACGCAACGTCGGTTTCGGGCGTCGACTGCGACTCGCGCGTGGCGGCGCCAGGCCACATCTTTGTGTGCAAGGGCGCTGCCTTCAAACCCGCCTACCTCGCGTCGGCCGTCGACAAGGGCGCCGTCGCCTACCTGTGCGACGAGACGCTCGCGCCTGCCCTGGCCGCGGCATGCCCCAACGTGCCGGCGCTGGTCGCAACCGACCTGCGCCGGGCCATGGCGGTCGCCTCTGCCGTCGCTTGGGGGCGCCCCGACCAGCACATCGGCGTGCTGGGCATCACTGGCACCAAGGGCAAGTCGACGGTGGCCTACATGCTGCGGCACATCCTCGACGGCGAAGAGAGTGGCTCGGGCTGCGGCATCATGGGCTCGATCGACACCTATGACGGCATCGAGGGCTTCGAGAGCGTCAATACCACGCCCGAGGCGCCCGACCTGTGGCGCCACCTGGCCAATACGCGCGCTGCCGGCCTTCCCTACATGGTGATGGAGGTGTCCAGCCAGGCGCTCAAGTACGATCGCGTGGTCAACCTCGACATCGACGTGGCGTGCTTCCTCAACATCGGGCGCGACCACATATCGCCCGTCGAGCACCCGAGCTTCGAGGACTACTTTGAGAGCAAGCTGCGCATCTTTGACCAGGCGCGTGTGGCCGTGGTGAGCCTGGACATGGACCATGCGAGCGAGGTCCTTGCCCGCGCCGCCCGCTGCGAGCGCGTGGTGACCTTCTCCGTGGCAGACGATGCCGCCCAGCGTGGCGCCGACGTGTGGGCCAGCGACATCCGCTCCGAGGGTGGCAGCATCGCCTTTACGGTGCACAGCGCTCGTGGCGAGAGGGAGATGCGCGTCTCCATGCCGGGTCTGTTCAACGTTGACAACGCGTTGGCCGCCATTGCCATGTGCGAGGCAATCGGCGTGGCCGACGAGCGCATCGTCGCGGGCTTGGCGCACGTGCGTGTGCCCGGGCGCATGGAGCTGCTGCAGACGGCCGACCCGCGCGTCTGCGCGCTGGTGGACTATGCGCACAACAAGCTCTCGTACCAGCGCTTCTTCTCGTCGGTGAGCAAGGAGTTCGCAGGTCGCAAGGTGATCGCGCTCTTTGGCGCGCCAGGCGACAAGGCCCAGGAGCGCCGTCGCGAGCTGCCCGAGGAGGCCTCGCGCTGGGCGGACCTCATCATCTACACCGAGGAGGACCCCGCTCACGAGCGCGTGGAGGACATCTGCGCCGAGCTAGCGGCAAACACTCCCGAAGGCCAGGCGTACGAGGTGATCTGCGACCGTCCCGCGGCAATCGCGCGTGCGGCCGAGGTCGCCTTTGCTGCTCCGGAGGGCGCGGTGGTGTGTCTTCTGGCCAAGGGCGACGAGACCCGCCAGCACGAGGGCGACCGCTTTGTGCCCTGCGAGACCGATGGCTCCATCTGGGAGCGCGAGGTGACTCGACACCTAGCCTGACGTGGGCAAACCAGAGCCGACCACATGTGGACCGCCTGCCACCCAAAACCAGAACGCGAAGGGAACGACGCTATGACAGACACCGCGCGCGAGCGCTCGTATGGCCGCGCAAACAACCAAATGAGGCCCGTCACGCTCACGCCGGGCGTAATGAAGAACGCCACGGGCTCGTGCCTCGCAGAGTTTGGTGACACGCGTGTGCTGTGTACCGCCACCATCGAGGAGGGCGTTCCACAGTGGCGCCGCGGTCAGCGCGCGGGTTGGGTGACGGCCGAGTATGCGATGCTTCCCGCTTCCACCAACCGCCGCACCCCGCGCGAGCAGCGCGGACGCAAGGGTCGCAGCATGGAGATCGAGCGGCTCATCGGTCGCAGCCTGCGCACGGTGGTGGACATGCGCGAGCTGGGCGAGGTCACGGTGACCTGCGACTGCGACGTGATCCAGGCCGACGGCGGCACTCGTACCGCGTCCATCACGGGCGCGTGGGTGGCGCTGCATCAGGCGCTGCGTTCGTGGGTCGAGCTCGACCGCATCCACCGCATGCCGCTTACGGGCCAGGTGGCGGCCATCTCGATGGGCGAGGTAGGCGGCGAGCTGCTGCTTGACCTCGACTACCCGGAGGACAGCCACGCGCAGGTCGACATGAACCTGGTGGGCACGGCCGACGGACGCATCATCGAGGTGCAGGGTACTGGCGAGAAGACTCCCTTCGACCGCGCGCAGCTCGATGCCCTGCTCGACCTAGGACAGGCGGGTATCGCCGAGCTGGTTCGTATCCAGCGCGAGGTCACGGGCTTCGCAACTACCTAACCCCACTTGCGGGATAGGCGCCTTCTAACGCATCCGAGAGAGGAACGACATGGCACGCATAGACATCGCAACGCTCGACCCCGAGGCGACCGTGGTCGTGGCCACGGGCAACGCACACAAGCTCACCGAGATCGAGGCCATTCTGGGCCAGATCATGGACGACTGCCGCTTTGTGGCGCTCGGCGACCTAGGCGACTTTGAGGATCCCGACGAGAACGGCGAGACCTTCTACGACAACGCTCTGATCAAGGCACAGGCGGCCCTCGACGAGACGGGCCTGCAGATGGCAGTGGCCGACGACTCGGGCCTGTGCGTGGATGCGCTGGGTGGCAACCCGGGTATCCATTCCGCTCGCTGGGCGGGCGAGCACGGCAACGATGCCGCCAACAACGAGAAACTGCTGGCCCAGATGGCCGACGTGCCCGATGCCGAGCGCACCGCGCGCTTCCACTCGACGGTGGTGCTGGTGACTCGTGACGAGGACGGCGAGGAGATCCTTGCAGGCAATGGCGACTGCGAGGGCACCATTGCCCACGACCTGCGCGGCACCAACGGTTTTGGCTACGACCCCCTGTTCGACCTGGCCGACATCCCCGGCAAACGCATGGCCGAGCTCGTGCCCGAGGAGAAGAACGCCATCAGCCATCGCCGCCGCGCGCTGGACGACCTGGTGTCCAAGCTGGGTGCATAGGCCTTCCGTCGCTCACTTCCCCTGGTTGCTACTGTGCCGCCGCGCATGTGGATGCGCGGCGGCACAGTAGCTTCTGGTACGTGTGCGCTTGGCACTACACCTCAAGTATGCAGACGTCGTGCGGATAGTGGTTGATGACCTCGCAGCCGTCCTCGGTCACAATGACCAGGTCCTCGATGCGCACGCCGATGTCTCCGGGCAGGTAGATGCCCGGCTCGATGGAGAAGCACTGGCCCACCTGCACTGGCTCGTCGTGCGAGGAGCTCACGTCGCCGGGCTCGTGGTCCACAAGGCCAATCTGGTGACCAAGGCGGTGCGTAAAGTACGGGCCGTAGCCTGCCTCCTCGATGATGTGCCGCGCCGTGAGGTCGATTTCGGCGAAGGTCACGCCCGGCCGCACGATGGCCTCGGCCGCCTCGTTGGCGCGCCGCACCGTCTCGTACACTTCTAGCTGGTGGGCGGTGGGCTCGGCGGTAAAGAAGGTGCGGGTCATGTCGGAGCAGTACCACTGGTACTTGCAGCCCACGTCAAAGAGCACCATGTCGCCCTTGTGGAAGACGGTCTGGTCGGGCTCGTGGTGCGGGTCGGCCGCGTTGGCGCCAAAGCTCACAATGGGCGTGAAGGAGTGGTCCTGCGCGCCAAGCCGGCGGTACTCGCCGAGCAGCCCCGAGGCGATCTGCTCCTCGGTTACGCCCTCGCGTACCTGCGCAGCAAGCCACTTCATGGCCTCGTCGTTGATGCGACTGGCCTCGCGCATCAGCGCCCGCTCACGGTTGTCCTTGATCGAGCGCACACCGTCGACCACGTCAGATGCCAGCAGGTATGCCGAGGCCGCACCTGCGTCCATTAGCGGCAGCAGCCAGCGCGCGGCAAGGTCCTTGTCCACGCCGAGCGGCGAGCTGTGGTCGCAGGCGGCTGTCACCAGGGGCACGGGGTCGTCGGTGTCGGAGAAGAGCACCACGTTGCCGCAGCATGCGCTCGCGTCTGGAAAGAGGCGGTTGCAAAAGAGCGTGGCTGTGGGCTCACTGGCGCGGCTGGTCAGGTACAGCGCGAGAAAGCGCTCGTAGGGCTCGGTGTAGTAGCCGGTCAAATACCAGATGGAGAGCGGGTCGCAGACGAGTGCCTGGCTCATGCCATGCCTCTGCAGACCCTCGAGGACTCGGTCGATGCGTTGTTGGTTCATGGGTGCTCCTTGGTTCGTGGGTGTCGCAAGCAGTGTAGCGCACGGAGCCAGTGTTGATACCCGACTGCGAGTGATGGTACTTACGCGGTCTTTACATGCCAACTCTGTCTACCTTTCGTGAACAAGCTTCTTGCGGAGTAAAATAGAGAGCTGCACATACAATCTGGGGGACGTCTGTGCCGTTTTCGTTCCCTGGCAGGAGGTCAGATGGAAACCGAGATTCCGCCCGTCAACAGGGTTGATACTATCCGTGAGGAGCTGGGTGCCATGGCTGGCACGCGCATCAAGGTGCGCGCCAACATGGGTCGCTCGCGTATTGTCGAGCGCACGGGCACGCTGTTAGCCGTTCATCCCCAGCTGTTCGTGGTCGAGGTCGAGGAGCGTCGCGGTCGCAAGGCGCGCCAGTCCTACCAGTATGTTGACGTGCTGACCGGTACCGTCGAGATCTACGACACCGACACCGGAGAGCGCCTGCTCGACTTCACGGTCGAGGAGTAACTGCCCAGACAGGGGTTCTCATGGCCGCCTCTCGCATCGAGCTGCTCGCTCCCGCCAAGCTCAACGTGCACTTGGGCATCCATCCTGGCAGGGACGAGCGCGGCTATCATAAGGCAGATTCGGTTATGGTCGGCGTCGCGCTGGCCGATCGCATGATCATTCAGAGCGCCGATGAACTTTCGCTCACCATGAGCGTCGACTGCGGTGTTCCTCAGGAGAGGAACACCGTCTTTCGTGCCGCGCGGGCGCTGTGCCAGGCGTTTGGGCGGCCCGAGGGCTACGCCATCCATGTGCAGAAGAACGTGCCGTCTCAGGCGGGCATGGGCGGGGCTTCGTCGGATGCCGCGTCGGTGCTGCTGGGGCTGTGCACCCTGTGGGATCAAGATCCGCTCGACGAGCGCGTGGTGGCGGTGGCGCGTGGCGTGGGTGCCGACGTGCCGTTCTTTTTGACGCTCAACCCGGCGCTGCTGACGGGTGCGGGCGACGTGCTCGCCGAGGAGTTTCCGGTACTGCCCGATGTGCCCATCGCACTGGTGAGGCCCGACGCGGGCGTCTCGACGGTGGAGGCGTATCGCGCCTTTGACGAGGATCCCATCGAGCCGCCGAGCCCGGAGGCCATGTGTGCCGCACTACGTGCGAGCGATGCGACGGCGGTGGCTGCGGCGCTGTACAACAATCTGGAGCCTGCGGCCAATCGCCTGGCGCCAGTGACGGCTGAGGTGCGTGCGTGGCTCGAGGCGCAGGCGGGTGTGGTGGCAGCGCAGCTCACTGGGTCGGGAAGCTGCGTGTTCGCGTTTTGCGAGAGCCACGAGGCTGCCGCGCGCGTGGCAAAAGATGCGCAGGAAACAAGAAAATGGTGGTCTTGTGCCACAACGACGGTTGGCGTGGGGTACCAGTTCTGCTAACATAGTCGTTCGCAACGGGACGTGGCTCAGCTTGGTAGAGCGCTCGGTTCGGGAGCTAGGGAACGCAGTTTCACTACCTAATTCCCAAAAGCCGATGAGTCGCAGGTAAACGGCTCGTTGGAGAGTTTGTGGCCACAAGCGGGCCACGGCGTGGCCACAAAAGTGGCCACAAACCCGCGCGGAACGGGCCTGCGGCAACTGCCGCTCATCCGATTCGCTGGGCGTCGATGGACGGTCGACTGGAGTTCGCAGACGGTCGTTCGGAGACACCGGAGACGTGCCCTCCGGAGAGTTGACATACGGCACTATGTCGGGACGTGGCGCAGTTTGGTAGCGCGCACGGTTCGGGACCGTGAGGCCGCTGGTTCGAATCCAGTCGTCCCGACCATGAAATCGCAGGTCAGGGGAATAATTCCCCTGACCTTTTTCTTTAGCTTTGGCCACAAGCTGGCCACAAGTGGCCACAAGTGATGGTTCCGAGCTGCGCAAACGCGGTGGTATCTCAAGATGGACATAGATGCAGGTTTTGTGATGCGGATACCGTCTGATTGCATGTGATAGTTGGTCATCCCATGCAGCGTGCAGCAGACATCTCCGGGTTCTATAAAGGGACCGCCCTCCCCTTACGGGACAACCTCATGACGAGGGAGAACGAGATGGCCGGGATAGACGCTTCAATCAGAAGGGCGATCAAGGAGGACCGCCTGCACCCGCGGTGCAAGGCGGACCTTGACAGGCTTTCGCTCGCCAACGCATCGATGCCCGACTCGGACATCTGGCTCGACGTGCGAGCAGTTGAGCTCTACTTCCAAGTCGACAGGCGAAGGGTCTACCGTCTCATCGAGAGCGGGAGACTCCCCCACGAACGCGTAGGCAGGAAGATCCTCATCAGCAAGCAGGCCGCCAGCGTCGCTCTCGCAAGCCCCGAGCGGAGGCGTTAGCTGCCGTATGGCAGCGGTCAGCTGTCAATTTGTGTCCGGGGCAATTAGTACCCTCTAATCAAGCCAGTCCGAGGGCGCGTATGTGCGCCTGGACATGCTGGATGTCGCTTGCCTCTGCATGGCGAGGGGATGGTCAGGCGTGGGCAGACTGTGCGGTAAGACATCGGACTCCCCAGTATCGAGGTCCATCTAAATCCTGGGCGTGATGGTTCGGCCCTGGACACAGACCACAGGACACTCGATTGCCCGCCCATGCCCCCGGGTCCCAATTCAAGACGCCGCCGAAGTGCCGTCTCGTGGCAATTCCGTGAAGCGGATACTGCGGGATACCTACAGATACTTCGGCACCTCCCCTCCCAACATCAACGCTCCCGCTCGGCCTATAACCGCCTCATCCGTGGTCACGCGAGTCCGCCCTGGGGCATGCGCGTCCACGGCAGTCCACTTGGTTGACGGAGGCGCTCATGGCCCACCAGAGGTACACGTTCGGATTCACCGGGGAGAGCTCCCGCCCCCTCGGCGAGGAACGCTTCTCCCCGCAAAACGAGGCTGACTACGAGAGGCTCGCGCGCATCGCTGCCGCCGAGGCCGCAGGCACCGACCTGCTGCTCGACGTGCGCGACATCGAGCTCTACGCCCATGTCTCCCGGAAGACCGTCTACCGCCTGGTGAGGCGCGGGGTCCTCACGGAGAAGCGCATCGGCCGAAACATCCGCGTCAGCAAGCGCACCCTCGACTCCCTGCTTTCCCAGGAGATCGGAGGGTAGCGGCATGCCCGACCCTAAGCCAAAGAGCCTCCTCGCTCAGCCCGTCACGACCGACCAGGTACGGCCAGCCACCGCAGCTCAAACACACCCGGCTGGTGACATCGAGACGGCGCTTCGGCGGCTGGTCGAATCCACCGCAAGGTAGGAGGAGACAGTCATGATCGACGAGGAGAAGAGCACCCAACTCAACCCCATCTACGTCTGGGCGATTGCCGCAGAGTACTTCACCATCATGCAGACGTGCCAGCTCCTGCGCGTCAGCGTCAACAGGATCAGGGCATACATCGAGAGGGACGACGACCCCATGCCGTTCCGCTGCTTCCCGGGGCAGACGAAGGGATACTTCATCCACAAGGACGACCTGCGCGAGTGGCTCATGCGGAACACGGTGATGGTGCACGACGAGAAGGCCAATCATGGCTCGCAGAGAACGAGACGGTAAGAGCAGGGCGGCCGAGTTCGTGAAGGTCTACCGCTTCATGACCGAGGGGATGGGGCTCACGGGGACGTCGCTGCTCGTCTACGCGCGCATATTCGGCTTCTGCAAGGACACCGGAGGGTCCTTCTGGGAGAGCCGCAGGGGCACGGCGGAGTTCCTCGGCATCAGCGAGCGCCAGGTCAACAGGGACATGAGGAAGCTCGAGGAGGACGGCCTCATCGAGGCGATCGGTGAGTGGAGGCTCCCCAACGGGCGGATCTCGAAGCGCTACGAGGTGACCGACGAGCCGGTAAGAAAGGCGCTGAGGGTCGTCGCCAGGCGGCACGACCCATCCCTCTTCGACCCATGACACGACGTCATGGGAGAGGCCCCTCACTGGTGACATGGTGTCACCCGAGCAACCCGGTTCGCATGACAGCGTGTCCCACCCGACATGACACGGTGTCACCAAATAAGAAAGGGAGGATACGAAAATGGAGATAGGAAAGGAACGCGCGGGCGCGGGCGTGCGAGACGAAGGCATGGAAATGCTCACTCCCGAGGATGCCAAGGAGCTCGGTCTCGGTCCGGAGGCGCCGGAGCCCTACCCCTGCCCCCATTGCGGCAAGCTCCTGGGAAGGCGTGGGATAAACGTCGGTGGGAGGATGCTCTGGGTCTCGCACGAGCCCTGCGGCTGCCCCGGTGAGATCGAGCAGGCGGAGAGGCAGGCGGCCTTCGAGGCTGCCGAGAAGCTAGAGGAGGACAGGAAGAAGCTCCTTCGGGCGGGCATCCCACGACGGTTCCTGGATGCGGAGATCTCGGACCCCACCTGCCTCGCCTACGTGAAGTCCTACCCCGCCGGAAAGGGCATCGGGCTCTACATCCATGGCAAGGTCGGCACCTGGAAGTCCACGAACGCATCAGGAGTCGCCCGCCCCCTCGTCCTGTCAGGCAGGGCGCTCATCATGACATCAGCGCTGAGGATCCTCTCGGACGTGAGGGACACCTTCGACTCGCGGTCCTCGGCCAAGGAGGAGCTCGAACGCTACCTCAGGTGCGAGATCCTCGTGCTCGACGACCTTGGGAAGGAGTCCGCATCCCCGTGGTCGGTCATGACCCTCTTCGACGTGGTGAACACGCGCTACGAGGCGATGCTCCCGACCATCTACACCTCCCAGTACGACCTCGAGGCCTTGGGGAGGAGGCTCTCGCGCGCGCACGAGCGTGAGACCGCGGACGCCATCGTGTCGAGGATTCGCGAGACCTGCCTTCTCGTGAGCTTGGCCGGCAACGACAAGAGGGTCCCGCCCGTCGTTGCGCAGGCACGAACGCAGCCCCTCTTCGCAAACGACGTCTCCGCCCCTGCCAAGGCCGTTCGAGCGACACCGGAATTGGGGAGGTTTGGTGACGCGGATACTGCCAGATAGCTGCTGATACTTGGCGTGATGCGAGCCGGTGGGTTCGCGTGGCGCCACTGGTACAAACGACGTCGGGCGGGCCGCGCCCGGCGTCCAGCACACACGGAGGAACAGCAGCCGGAGGACCCGGCCCTCCCGCCGTGCGCGGCCTGCCCCACCCCACTCGACTCGGACCAGGGAGGCCGCGCATGGCAGAGGACTTCGGCGACGAGGCCGGACAGAAGCTCGTCGACTGGGCCACGCGCATCGCGATGTACCAGGTGCGCATTGGCGGTCCCTCGGCAGGCGAGCGCGCCATGCGCGACGCCGCCGAGCAGCTCACGAAGGCGCTCGAGGCCGCTCGCGACAGCCTGCGCGACCCGGCATCCGCCGAGGTCCGCACCGACGGGCCGGCACTCCCCGAGTGGGCGAAGCTCGACCTCCACGAGTTCCAGGGGCTCGAAGGCTACGACGAGATCCGCTCCGCGATAGACGCCAAGCTCACCTCCGCCTCCCTCGAGCACGCCCTCTACGAGGAGGGCGGTCACGCCTACCTGCTCTTCCGCGCGCAGGACGCGCCACAGGTTGCCGACTGCTTCGACTCGCTCGCCACGCAGGCCCGCGAGGCGGCAGACCGCGCCGCCGAGCGCGTCCGCGAGCAGCACCGAGACGTCGAGCACGGAGACCGCGACCGCGAGCCCCTCGAGCAGCGGGCACAGCGGGCGCGCGAGTCGGCCGAGGCCATCTCCGGCGCAGATGCGCCCGAGCGCGACCTCGGCCGCGGGGCCCAGCGCCGCGAGGAGCGCTCCAAGTGAGCCGCCCCTACGCGGGCATGGGCGTCGCCGCCGCCGGCTCGGCGGCGGCCTTCTGGGCGACCGACCTCTACGCGTCGAACCTCGCGTCTCTGCCCGGCGAGGCGGTCACCAACCTCTCGTCCGCCCTCTCCACGCTGCCCTCCTACGTCATGGCCCACGGCCCGCTCCCGACGGCGGAGCCGCTCGCCGTCGCCCTCGGGCTGGCGGCGGGCTGCGGCGTGTGGGTGGCCTGGGCCAACATGGTGGCCAGGCGCGGCAACTACCGCTCTGGCGAGGAGCACGGAAGCGCCCGGTGGGCCACGCCCAGGGAGCTGAGGCGCCTCGCGGACGAGGCGCGCCCCGACGCAAACATCCTGCTCACGCAGGGCGTCCGCCTCGCCATGTCGCGCGACGACCACGACCCGCGCTGGGAGCGCAACCGCAACGTCGTGGTGATAGGCGGCTCGGGCTCGGGCAAGACCCGCACCTACGTCGAGCCCAACCTCATGCAGATGAACGCGAGCTACCTCGTGACCGACCCCAAGGGAACGACCGTCCGCCGGCTCGGCGCGATGCTCGCCGCCCACGGCTACGACGTGCGCACCCTCAACACCGTCGACTTCTCGCTCTCCATGCGCTACAACCCGCTCGCCTACGTCCGCACGCAGCAGGACGTGCTCGAGCTCGTCGAGTGCCTCATCGTGAACACCACGCCCAAGGGGAAGTCGGCCAACGACCCCTTCTGGGAGAACTCGGAGCGCCTGCTCTACTGCGCGCTCATCGGCTACCTCACCTACCACTGCCCGCCAGAGGACCGGACGCTGCCCGGCCTCATGACGCTGCTGTCGCTCGCGGAGGCCCGCGACGAGGACGAGTCGTTCATGAGCCCGCTCGACGTGCTCTTCCGCGAGCTCGAGACCGGGTGCCGTTGCGTCGCCGCGCCCGGCGCCGCCGGCGGCGATGGCCGCTCCATGGGAGGGGCGAGGGAGTCCGTGCGCTGGGTCCCCTGGTGCGACCCAGCGACGCCCGACTCCGACTACGCGCTCGGGCGCTACCGGGCGTTCAAGGCCGCCGCGGGCAAGACCCTCAAGTCGATCATCATCTCGTGCAACGCGCGCCTGTCGGCCCTGGCCTCGGAGGAGCTCAAGGGCATCCTCTCGGCCGACGACATGCGCCTCGACACGCTCGGGGACCCCGGGCAGCGCGCCGCGATCTTCGCCACCACCTCTGACACCAACGCCACCTACTCCTTCCTGCTCGCCATACTCATGTGGCAGGCGGGCAACGTCCTCTGCGAGCGGGCGCTCACGGCCTACGGCGGCGAGCTGCCGACGCCGGTGCACCTCGTGCTCGACGAGTTCGCCAACATAGGGCGCCTCCCCGACTTCGAGCGAACCATTGCCGTCGTGCGCTCCCGCAACATCGGCGTCTCGGTCGTGCTGCAGTCACTCGCCCAGCTCAAGAGCGCCTACGGCGACGACGCGGAGACCATCCTCGACTGCTGCGACACCACGCTCTTCCTGGGCGGCAAGTCCGGCTCCACCAACAAGGGGATCTCGGAGGCCGTCGGCAAGGAGACCGTCTCCACCCGCACCCACAACGAGACCCGGGGCGCGTCCCCGAGCTCGTCCTCCAACTACCAGACCACCGAGCGCGACCTCATCCAGGCCGCCGAGGTGGGAAGGCTCGACCGACGCCGCGCCATCGTGCTCATCGCCGGCGCGGACCCCGTGTGCGACCTGAAGTACGCGCCCGAGCGCCACCCCCGGCACGGGGAGCTCGGACAGGGGCTCGACGTCCGGGCGCTCGTCGAAGGGAGGCGATGACCGTGTTGTAGAGGCGCGGGCGGCCCCAGGGAACCCGGCGCGTCCCGCACCGGGAGGCCGCCCGTCATGACGAAGACACCCACGGGGCGCGGACGGGACCCGCGCCCCGGCCATGCAGGGAAGGGAAACACGAGTGCTCAACGAGATCATCACGCTGGTCTCGGGCTGCGTGTCGTTCCTCGGCGGCTTCCTGGTCGTCTGGGGCGCGGTCAGCCTGGGGCTGGCGATACGAGAGCAGCAGGGAGGCGCCCAGATCGCGAGCGCCATCTCCACCATCGCGGGCGGCGGCATCATCATCGCCGCCTCCGTCTACTTCGGGATGCTCGACACGTCCTGGCTCCCGGCCTAGGGGGCCCGGCAGTGTCGCTCTCAGTCGCCGTGCACAAGGACATAGGCGAGTACCGCGAGAAGGTCGTCGGCAAGCTCAGCCTGCGCACGCTCTGCTGCGTGGCGCTCGGGCTCGCCGCGAGCGTGGCCGCCGCCGCGCTCTGCCACTGGTGTCTCGGGATCGCGGTCTCCGACGCGAGCCTGCCCGTCATGTGCGCGAGCGTCCCGTTCTGGCTGCTGGGGTTCTGGAGACCCCACGGCATGCCCGCGGAGCGGTTCGCGCCGCTTCTGTGGGACCACCTTTTCGGGCCGTCCGAGCTCGCCTACGCGAGCAGCTGGCGGCAGACCTGGGCCAGGCCGCGGCGCCTGGCCGCAAAGACCACCCGCAGGCACCGCCGTGCCGCGCGGAGGAAGGGGGCGGAGCTCCGTGAGCCGAGCAAGGAGACGTAGGGAGGCGCGCGACCGCGAGCGGGAGCGCGCACGCTCGAGGCGGTCCGTCGAGCGTCGCCTGCGCGACCAGGAGAGGGAGCTCTCCTCGAGGACCAGGAAGCAGCGAAAGCGCCGCCGCGCCGCGCGCGACGTCTACGGAGCGATCGGCTTCGAGACGATGTGGCGCGACGGCATCTGCGAGGTGGAGCGCGGACTCTTCTCGCAGACGGTGTCATTCTCCGACGTGAGCTACCAGTCCGCCCGGCAGGAGGCCCAGGAGGCCATCTTCTCCGCCTGCTGCCAGCTCTACGACTCGTTCGGGGCGGACACGTCGCTGCAGCTCTCCGTCGCCAACACGCCGATCCCCGCCGAGGAGGTCGGCAACCGCGCGTTCTTCGACGACTCCGACCCCGTAACGGGGCGCTACGCGCGGGAGTACAACCGCATCCTCAACGACAAGATGCGCGAGGGGGTCTCCAACCTCGTGCGCACCCGCACGATCACCTACGCGGTCGGCGCCCGCGACGTCGAGGCCGCCGTGCCGATGCTCGCGCGCGTGCGCGGCAGCGTCGCCGGGGCCCTCTCGCGCGTCCGCTGCGAGGTGGAGCCCTGCTCCGGCCGGGACGGCCGCTCGTGTTCGACTGGTCGATGGTGGGGCCCACGACGGGACTCCGCACGAAGGACCTCGTCTGCCCGGACGCGATCGAGCTCCGCCCAGAGGGGTCCTCCACGCAGCTGCGCATCGACGGCATGTGGCACCAGACGCTCGTCGTCCGCTCCTTCGGGAGCGAGCTCTCCGACCGCTGCCTCGCGTCGGTCATCGACCTCCCCATACCGCTCTGCGCCACCCTGCACGTGCAGGGCATGGACAAGGCCAAGGCGGTGGCCCTCGTCAAGCAGCGCCTCGCCTGGATGGACAAGGAGATCATCGACGAGCAGATGAGCGCCGTGAAGAAGGGCTACGACTTCGAGATCCTGCCCTCGGAGCTCAAGTACTCCAAGGCCGAGGCCGAGGACCTGCTCGACCACCTGCAGAACAAGAACCAGCGCCTCTTCGCCTACACCGGGCTCGTGCACACCTACGCGCGCACCCGCGCGGAGCTCGAGAACCAGGTGATGCAGATCATCTCGACGGCGCGCTCGTGGTCGGTGGACCTCTCCACGCTCGCGTACCGCCAGCGCGAGGGCCTCAACTCGGTGCTGCCCCTCGGCAACAACCACGTCGAGGTGGGGCGCCTCTCGACCACGGCCGAGGTCGCCATCCAGATCCCCTTCGCCACCCAGGAGGTGAACCAGGAGGGCGGCGGCTACTACGGCCAGAACAAGGTGAGCTCGAACCTCGTGATATGCAACCGCAAGAGCCTGGCGAGCCCCATGGGCTACGTCTCGGGCAAGCCGGGAAGCGGCAAGTCCTTCTCCGTGAAGCGCGAGATCGAGAACACGATCCTCGCGTACAGGGACGACCAGGTCGTGATCTTCGACCCGGCCGGCGAGTATGCGAGCGTCGTCGTGCCCAACGGCGGCGTCTCGGTGAAGCTCGGGCCGGGGTCGGGCGCCTGCCTGAACCCCTTCGACCTCGCCGACGTCGCGGGCCAGCCGCCCGCGGCGCAGCGCGCCTTCAAGATCGACGCGTTCCTCGCGCTCTCGGGCGCCACGATGGCGGAGGGGAGCCAGGGGCTGCCCGAGGCGGACAAGTCCATCATCAGCCGCTGCGTGGAGCTCGCCTACGAGCGCTGCGGGGCGGCGGGCCGCGTGCCCGTGCTCGGCGACCTCTACGACGTGATCCTCGAGCAGGGGGAGCCCGAGGCGCGCGACATCGCCCTGCGCTACGAGCGCTACGTCAAGGGGGCCCTCTCGTTCTTCAACCACGAGTCGACCGTTGGCTTCGGCGCCCGCGTCACCAACGTCGACCTCAAGGACCTCTCCAGCAACATGCGCACCTTCGCGATGCTGACGGCGCTTGAGGCGGTGCGCAACCTCATGTACCGCAACTGGGAGCGCGGCGTCACCACCTGGCTCTACATCGACGAGGTCCAGTCGCTCTTCGACCACCCCGCGATCGTCAGCTACTTCTCGAAGTTCTGGGCGGAGGGCCGCAAGTTCAACCTCGTCTGCACGGGCATCACGCAGAACAGCGTCTACATGCTCGCGCACGAGGAGGCGCGCAACATGGTGCTCAACTCCGACTTCATCCTGCTGCACAAGCAGTCGCCGCTCGACCGGAAGGCCTGGGTCGACCTGCTCGGGCTCTCCGACGAGGAGGCGACCTACATCGACGAGTCGGTGCGGCCCGGAGAGGGGCTGCTGGTGGCGGGCGCCGCCCGCGTCCCCATCAAGGACGACTTCCCCAAAGGCGAGCTCTACGACCTCTTCAACACCAAGCCCGACGAGGTCGCCGAGGCCAGGCGCGCCGCGGGAGACACGGGACGCCTCGCGCGCCGCGTGCCCGACCTCATGGCACCCCCGGGGAGGCACTTCGCATGACGGGACGCCCCGACGTCGCAAGGAACCGCGGCGGCAGCGCTGCGGCGGTCGCCCACGAGGGCGTGACCGACGCCGTCAGCGCCGGCATCGCGCACGGCTCCGACGAGGGCGCCCTCTCCGCCACCAGGCGGGGCGGCTTCCGTGCAGGGGCCTCGGCGGCAGCGGCCAAGGCCGTGCGCCTCGAGGACCGGCGCCGCAGGGCGGCGGAGGCCGCCGACTGGGCGCTCGGCGGCGACCGGGACGGTGACGGCGACCACGACGCCTCCGACGACGCGATTGCCATCGCCGAGGGGAGGCTCAAGCGGCGCATGTACGACCGGCTCTCGGAGGACGCGGCTGCCGCCGACGATGCGGCGCCCATCTCGGCCGACGACGCGACGGGAGGCCCGCAGCGACGGACGCAAGACCGCCAGCCGCGCCAACGCACCCCAGCCAACCGCGCCAACGCAGACGCGCCAGCCGCGACAACGGGGACGCGCCAGCCCCGCCAGCGCATCGACACCGAGGGCGGACGAGAGGCGACAGAGCGGCAGCGCCGGCGCAGGCCCACGCAGCGCCGCGACGCGCGGGTCGCCACGAGGCCGTCCCGCCCGGGGAGGCTCTCGCGGTCCGCGCGCAGGCGCCCGACGCCGAGGGAGCGGCAGAGGCGGGCCAACGTGGCGTCCGCCATCCGAGAGGCCCACGCCGCCCAGGTGCCGCCATCCGCGGCGCCAATCGCCCGGGGGGCGAGGCGCAGGGCGCGCGACAGGCTCGTCGCGGCGCTGGCGTCGATCGCGGCCCCGCTCGCCGGCGCCGCCACGGCCACCCTGTCCGTGGTGCTGGTGGCGCTGCTGGCCAGCCAGCTCCTCGGCGCGCTCTTCGGGTTCTGGAAGCACGAGGACGACATGCAGCGGGCGGTAGCGGGCCTGCCGCCCTACATCACCTACGAGATGGTGCTCGAGGCCCTCGAGTGCCAGGAGGAGTACGGGCATCCCGCGGGCTGCACGCTGGCGCAGATCATCCTCGAGTCCGGCGTGGGCGACCACCTCTCGGGGCTCGCCGAGCGGGACAACAACCTCTTCGGCATCAAGTGGTCCCCGAGCTTCGCGGACTGCCCCGAGGTCTCGGGCTGCGAGGCGTGGCTCACCGGAGAGGAGTACGACGGGGTGTCCGTCACCATCACCGACTACTTCACCTGCTTCACCTCGAAGGTGGCCTCGATCCGCTTCCGCTCCCGCGTGCTGCTGCAGAACTCGCTCTACGCGGACAACCCCATCATCCGCCAGGCGATCGCCGAGCGCGACTCGGACCTCATGGCGGAGGGCCTGAAGGACGCAGGGTACGCCACGAGCTCCGACTACGTGGCGGCGCTCGTCTCGGTCATGGACACCTACGGCCTCAGGCGCTTCGACTCCATGAGCGCGGAGGACTTCGAGGCCTCGGGAGGAGCGGTCACCGGCTCGCTCGACCTCGGCGCCGACGCGTCGGAGAGGCAGCAGGCCGTCGTCAACGCCGCGTTCGCCGAGACCTACCACGAGGGCGGCTACTGCGCGGAGTGGGTCATGCGCGTCTACGAGCGCGTGGGGCTGGGGCGCCAGTACGGCGGCGACGCACGCGACATCTACTGGTCGTGGTGCACGAGCTCGGACCTGTCGACCCTCAGGCCCGGGATGGTGATCGCGGTGCCGTCCTCGCCCGCCTCGGAGGCCGGCAAGATCTACGGCCACGTCGCCGTCTACGTGGGAGGCGGCATGGTCCGCGACAACGTCGGCTACATACGCATGACCCCCGTCGATGAGTGGGTGGCCTACTACTCCGCGCGCGCCACCCCGCGCTGGGGCTGGTACGGAGGCATCCCGCTGGAATAGGGAGGAGAGACACATGGAGAGAAGGAACACGATCGTCGCGCTCGCCGTGGCGGGGGCCGTCGCCGTCGGCATGGTCTCGTGCGCCACGAGGTGCGTGGCCAGGAGGGCCCAGGATGAGCCGGCCGCCACCGAGGCGGTGGCCACCGAGGAGGAGGTCGCGACCACGCGCTGGCGCATCCCCGAGCCCGAGGGCGAGGCCGACGAGGTCCGGACGCGCGCCTGGGAGGCCGCGGACGGGTCGGGGGCCACGCTCTCGGTGCGTGGCGGCACGCTCCTCGAGCGCTCGGCGGAGGGAGACCTCACCGTCACGTCGTTCCAGGAGCTCGGCGAGTCGGAGGGGCTCGTCGAGGTCCGCTGCGTCGGGCCCGAGGGGGCGACCTTCGACGACGAGCTGCGCCTGGGGCGCGACGGAGGCCGCATGACGGTCTCCTCAGGCGCCTTCCGACTGGCGGGGACCTACGTCGAGGCCGAGGGCGCGGGCACGGTCCGCATCGAGGGCGTGCCCGAGGCCTACCTCTCGCTCGTGGGCGACTGGCAGGGCTTCGCCCACGGCGTCGAGGCGTTCTGCGCCACGTGGGTCCCGGACGCCGCCACGGCGACGTTCTCCCCCGAGGTCTCGCTCGACACGGCGAGCGGGCGCGTCACCGCGACCCTCGCCTGCGACGACCCCGCGTCCACAACCGTCTCCGTCGCGTGGGACGGCACGACCTTCGAGGTGTCGGCAGATGGGCGCTAGAGGGAGGCGCGGCCTCGCCGCCGCGTTCGTCGCCACGCTCGCCCTGCTCGCGGCGACGGCCCTCGCGCCGACGCCCGCCTACGCGTCGATCTCCGACGACGTCAACGAGTGGATGTGCGGGGTGCTGCGCGACTGCGCCAACTGGATCTTCGGGGCCCAGGCCAAGGTGCTCGCCTCGATCGGGGTGGACGGGGTGCTCTCGGCGCCCTTCGAGACGATGCTGGGCTCGGCGGGCTCGGCCAGCCTCTACGGCATCGCGCATGGGGTCTGGCAGTCGGCGGTCCTGCCCATAGGCTGCGGGGTGCTGTCGCTCGTCTTCACGGTGCAGCTCATCCACATCTCGCAGCGCATGGACGGCAACGCTAGCATGCCCGGCGTGAGGGAGGTCGTGTTCCTGCTCGTCTTCTTCGCCGTGATGCTCTTCCTCGTGCAGAACTCCTTCGAGCTCATGCGGGCCCTCTACGAGGTGGCGAGGCTCGCGATCCGCCGCGCGTCCTCGGTCGTGGGGTCGGGCGGCGCCATGGACCTCACCGAGGTCTCCGTCGTCACCGAGGACGACGACGTGGCGGCCCTGCTCGCGATGATCGTCGTCGCGCTCGTCTCCTGGCTCGTCGTCATCGTCGCCTACGTGGTCGCGCTCGTCGTGACCTGGGGGCGCGCGATCCAGATCTACATGATGGCGGCGCTCTCGCCGATACCGCTGGCCCTCATGGGCCTCGAGGACACCCGCCAGGCCGGGGTCTCGTTCCTGCGGCACTTCGCGGGGACCTGTCTCGCCGGCATCATCACGCTCGTGCTGCTCGTCGCGTTCCCCGTCGTGCTCGGCGGGCTCGACGCGGCCAGCGCGGGCACCGGCACGGCCGCGGACTCGGTCGTGGGAGGGCTCAGCTACGCCCTCCAGTACATGGCCATGTGCGTGCTGCTCGTGCTCAGTCTCGCCAAGTCCGGCAGCTGGGCGCGCGACGCCCTGGGCGGATAGGAAGGGAGAGGGGCCGCCGAGGGGCAGGCATAGGAAGGAAACAGACATCGGCCCGGCAGCGCCGGGCGGAAGGGAGGCCACCGATGGCCGACACCAACCACGAGGGGCGCCAGCGCGTCTACCTCACCGTGCACGAGAACTTCGTGCGCGAGGACATCCACTACCAGGACTGGAAGACCGGCGAGGAGAGGTCGTTCAACCTCGTGACGCTGCCCATGGGGACCGTCGTCGACGGCGAGGACCTCGGGGGCTGGCAGTTCAGCGCGCTCTTCGTCGACGAGAGCCGCTTCAAGGGGGAGCACTGGCGCGACGTCCCGCTGCTCGCCGACCGAGAGGTGTGGCTGCGCCGCTCCGTGCTCGACGCGGACGGCAACCCCATCCCCGACGAGAACGGCCGCAACCAGGTCGAGACCCGCAAGGTCCCGCCCCAGGCGATCAAGGAGGCCCTCATCGAGTCGCGCCGACGCTGGGCGGAGCTCCACCAGGCGCCCCGCCCGCTCGCGGAGCACGCGCAGGACGCCCGCGCCTGCTCCGAGGCCATGCGCCCCGGGGCCGGCGACCCCCAGCCCGAGACAGTGCGGGGCGAGTAGCCATGCGCGGGAAGAGAGAGGACATCCTCAGGCGCCTCGGGGGGCTCGTGATGGCGGCGGCGCTCGTCGCGTCCCAGCTCCTCGGCGCGCTCGCGCCGATCGCCGCCTACGCGGCGAGCGGCTCCATGACCATCACGAGCTCGACCCACGGGGGCGAGGGCTTCATCGCGTTCGGCACGGCAGACGGCCACGAGGCGTACTGCATCAACCCCGAGCGCGGCAACCCCGACGACCACACGTTCACCCGATGGGACTGGACCGGCGAGGCCTCCGGGATCCTGCCCGACCCGCACGCGCTGGCCTACCTCATGAGCCAGGTCGCGCCGGGCAACCCACAGGGCTTCGCCACGCCCGACTCCTCGATCAACCTCGCGGTGTGGATGCTCTGCGGCGCGAGCGTCGACTTCGGGGGCGGCGCGTACTCGGTGGCCGACATGAGCGGGAACATCTACGAGGGCGCGGGAGGCCGCGTCAGCCGGTCCGACGCCGGCAAGATCCAGTCCGTGGTGGCGGACGCCCGCGCGCACGCCGGGCAGAGCGGCGAGTGGGACCGCATGAGCCGCGTCTGGTACAACGACGGGGCCCCATGCCAGAGCGTCGTCGAGGTGCTGCCCTACGGCTCCATCAGCCTGGGCAAGTCCTCCGCCGACACTTCCGTATCTGCGGCAGAGGGGCTCTACAGCCTGGCAGGCGCGGAGTACGGCGTGTTCACGGACGAGGGCTGCAGGAACCAGGTGGCCACCATCACCACCGACTCGAAGGGCAACGGGTCCGTCGACCAGCTCGCGCCGGGGACCTACTGGGTGCGCGAGACCAAGGCGCCCAAGGGCTACGCCCTCGACGGGAAGGCCCACAAGGTCACCGTCAGCGCGGGGAAGGACTCCCGCGTGGACGCGCCGGAGCAGCCGCAGTCGAACCCGCTCGGCCTGGCCGTCGCGAAGGTGGACTCCGAGACGGGCGGCTCCGCCCAGGGCGACGCCACGCTCGCCGGGGCGGAGTTCCGCGTGGAGTACTACGCCTCCGCCAAGGCCGAGGGGAAGCCCGCCCGCACCTGGGTGCTGCGCACCGGGGCGGACGGCAGGGCCACGCTCGACGCCGAGCACCTCGTCTCCGGCGACGACCTCTACCACGACTCCAAGGGCAACCCCACCGTCCCGCTCGGCACGGTCGTCGTGACCGAGACCAAAGCCCCGGAGGGCTACCTCCTCACCGACGGCAGGCCCCACACCGTGAGCGTCACGGCAGAGGGCACCGCCGAGGCGGTCACGACCTACGTGGCGCCCGAGGTCGCCGACGACGTCATCCGCGGCGGCATGTCGCTCGCCAAGCGCGACCTGGAGCTCGACGGGACGGTCCCCCAGGGCGACGCCTCGCTCGACGCCACCTACACCATCTACAACCGCAGCGCCAATCCCGTCACGGTTGGCGGGAAGACGTACGGGAAGGACGAGGCCGTGTGGAGCGGCACCGCGGACCCGGACGACGGCTCGCTCGCGACGCCCGCGGACCTGCTGCCCTACGGCACCTACGAGGTGCGCGAGACCGAGCCCGCCACGGGCTACCTCCCGGACGAGGCCTGGTCCTTCACCTTCGAGGTCCGCGAGGACGGGAAGGTCTACAGCCCCGGCGAGGGCCAGCACAACGCGGACCAGGTGATCCGCGGCGGCCTCGACGTGGCCAAGCAGGACCGCGAGACGCTGCGCTTCCGCCCGCTGGGAGGCGCGACCCTCGAGGGCGCCGAGCTCACCGTCTACAACGCGAGCGAGCGTGCCGTGCTCGTGGGCGGCCAGCTGGTCCAACCCGGCGACGCTTGCCTCGCGCTCACGACCGACGCCGACGGCCTCGCCTTCGTGGCGTCAGACGGCCTGCCCTACGGCACCTACGTGGTGCGCGAGACCAAGGCCCCGAGGGGCTACCTCCTGAACGAGGAGTGGTCGCGCACCTTCGAGGTCCGCGAGGATGGCTCGGTGGCGCTGCTGAACACCACCGAGGAGGCCGTCGACGACCAGGTCATCCGAGGCGACCTGCACCTCGTGAAGGTGCGCGAGCGCGGCATGGACCGTCTCTCGGGCATCCCGTTCCTCGTCACCTCCGAGACCACCGGGGAGGCCCACGTCGTCGTCACCGACGCCAACGGGCAGATTGACACGGCCAGCTCCTGGAACCCGCACTCCCAGCGCACCAACGCCAACGACGCGGCGGTGTCCGCCGACGGCACGGTCGACGAGGCCGCGCTCGACCCCGACGCGGGCGTGTGGTTCACAGGCGCGACCGACGTCACCACCGACCCGATCGACAGCCTGGGGGCCCTGCCCTTCGACACCTACCGGGTGGAGGAGCTGCGCGTGGCCGCCAACGAGGGGCTCGAGCTCGTGTCGCTCACGATCACGGTGACGCGCCACGGCACCGACGTCGACGGCGGCACCGTCGACGACAGCCCCGGCCCGCGCATCGAGACCGAGCTGACCGGACGCGAGGGAACCCACATCACCAAGGGCGACCACGACATGACGCTCACCGACACGGTCTGGTACGAGAACCTGGAGCCGGGCTGCGAGTACACCGTCAACGGCACCCTCATGGACAAGGCCACGGGGGAGCCCCTGCTCGACGCGGACGGCAACCCTGCCACTGCCAGCACCACCTTCAAGGCCAAGACCAGCTCCGGCACCGTGGAGATGGAGTTCACGTTCAAGGTGAACTACGTAAACCACGTGTCCATCGTCGCGTTCGAGAGCCTGCTCGAGGACGGCATCGAGGTGGCGGTCCACGCCGACATCGAGGACGAGGACCAGACGGTCCACGTCCCCGAGATCGGAACCACGGCGTCCGACTCCGAGACGGGCGCGCACGTGGCGCTCGCCGACGACTCCGTGACCGTCGCGGACACGGTCTCCTACCAGAACCTGCTGCCCGGCCAGACCTACCAGCTGGTGGGCACCCTCATGGACAAGGCGACCGGCGAGCCGGTGGCGGGCGCCGACGGCAACGCCGTCAGCGCCACGGCAGAGATCGCGCCCGAGTCCCCGGACGGCGAGGCGACGGTGGAGCTCTCCTTCGACGCCACGCAGCTCGCGGGGCACGACGTGGTCGTTTTCGAGCGCCTCTACCTCGGTGAGGACGAGGTCGCCGAGCACGCTGACATCGAGGACGAGGGCCAGACGGTTACGCTGCCCGAGATCGGCACCACCGCCACGGCGGACGGCGCCCACGAGGCGGCGGCGTCCGAGTCGCTCACCATCACCGACGTGGTCGCCTACGAGGGGCTCGTCCCCGGCGAGGAGCACGTCGTGGGGGGCACGCTCGTCGACAAGGCGACGGGCGAGGCCATCGAGGGCGCCACGGCGTCCGCGACCTTCACGCCCGAGGAGGCGAGCGGGAGCGTCGAGGTCACCTTCACCATCGACGCCTCGCAGCTCTCCGGGCACGGGCTCGTGGCCTTCGAGCGCGTCTCCTGGCGGGGACATGTCGTGGCCACGCACGAGGACCTCTCCGACGAGGGCCAGACCGTCCGCATCCCCAGGATCGGTACCACCGCCAGCGACGCCTCCGACGGCGACCACGTCGCTCAGGCCTCGGCCAAGCTCCGCATCGCCGACGAGGTGGCCTACGAGGGCCTCACGCCGGGCCAGGAGTACGTCGTGACCGGCACCCTGATGGACAAGGCCACGGGCAAGGCGGTCGACGGCGCGACGGCGGGCGCCACCTTCACCCCGAAGGAGGAGTCCGGCACCGTGACGGTCACGTTCGAGCTCGACGGCTCCAAGCTGGCCGGGCACGACCTGGTCGCCTTCGAGGTCCTCATGCGCGGGGACATCACCGTGGCCACCCACGAGGACATCGAGGACGAGGGACAGACGGTGCGTGTCGTCTCCATCGGCACCACCGCCACCGACAAGGCGGACGGCGACCACACGGTCGCGGCTGCCAAGGTCGAGGTAGTCGACGTCGTGTCCTACCAGGGGCTCACCCCTGGGCAGGAGTACGCGGTGACCGGCACGCTCATGGATCGCGAGACCGGAAAGCCCGTGACCGACGGGTCCGGCAAGCCGGTGACCGCCGGCACGTCGTTCACGCCGGAGAAGGCCGACGGCCAGGTGAGCGTCACCTTCGAGCTGGACGCATCGCAGCTGGGCGGGCGCGACCTCGTGGCCTTTGAGGTGCTGACCCAGGGCAAGGCGACGGTGGCAACGCACGAGGACCTCGAGGACGAGGGCCAGACCGTCCACGTCGAGGAGCCCAAGGTGCCCGAGAACCCGACCACGCCGCGACTGCTGCCCAAGACGGGCGACGACACCCGACTCGGGCCGTTCGTGGCGGCGATGGTGGCCAGCGGATCCGGGCTCGTCGCGCTCGGCGTGTGGGAGCTCCGCCGGCGCCGCCGGGACGACGGGTGGGACGGCGACGACCCCGACGACGGCTTCCCGCACATCCAGCGCGGCCGCGTCACGCAGACCATGCCCGACCTCGGCCAGGGGGAGGAGGTGATCCCGTGAGGAAGGCGATCCTGGTGGCGCTCGGCGTCATCGCGCTGACCGCCTACGCCTGCTGCAGGCTTGCGGGCGAGGCAGACCGGATGGAGGGGTACCGCCGATAGAGACGGCCGTCCCATAGAGAACAAGCGAGGCGGCGGCCCTGTTGGACCGCCGCCTCACCAATCAGCATCGATGGCTTCGGGAAATGACCCTGTCTGCAAGTAGTCCCGACGGATCTTGAGGAAGAGCTTCTGCGCAAGCCGAACCCTATCGTAGAGTGGGAATGATTCGAGCCTCAAATCAGTCTTTCACACTCTAACCCAGAAAGCAATAAACCCACAGGTCAGAAGTGGTGTGTTCGAGAAATCGGCACACCTCTTCACTTCACTAGAAAACGCTCCTTTCGGGATTATTCGTACCTGAATTCGTACCACCTCAGCGCCACCATTCAGGGTGCTGGGCATAGGAAGGAGATTCAAGCCATGATTAGCAAAGCTAAGATGACCGAACTCAGCCAGACCGAGAACATGGCGTACTTCCGCGCGGATCTTTGCGTGTACTCGCCAGAGAGTTACACGCTTAAGGAAAAGAGGGACATCTGCAACGACATGATCTCCACCAGCAAGGCTGTCCTCGATGCCATGCGCGAGGACTTCGATCAGTTCTGCCCTGGATGCCCGAGCCAAGCTCCTTGACATGCTCTGCGCCTCTGGCGTCGAGAGCCCCGAGTGGTGGTGGGATGCTTCGAGCGCTAAGCGAACGTGCCCTCTGGCACTTTTAAAGCGAGAGGGCGCGGGCGTTCTAGCCCGCGCTCGCATTGGCAAAGCTCAAATTCGTGGGCGACGGAGACCCGCTCTACCGAGAGCTCACACCTCCGGCCTAGCCAGAACCCATAGATGCCCGGAGGGCCGCTTGTAGCACCAGACAGGCGGCCCTCCCTCTATTTGCCCTCGGAATCCATAAGCTTGAACGTCTCCTTCCAGCCCTAGGGCTAGCGTCCAGGATCGTCCTGCACGAGCGGGCGCCCGACCTCGCGGACACTCGGGATGAGCCACGTGACTGCGGCGAGCACCACCATCAGCAGCCCGGATCCCGCGAACCAGAGCGGCACCCCCACGGAATCCGCCAGGAGCGTGGAAGCGACGAGGCCGACGGGCATCGCCCACGACATGATTGCCCCATACAGGCCAAACACCCGCCCCAGGTACTCGGGCGGCACCTTCTCCTGCATGAGCGCGGTCTGCGGGCCGCTATAGAACGGCGAGCTCAAACCCATGAGGAAGCTCATCACAATGAACACGGCGAAGCCGCCGGGGGCGAGCAGGCCCGATACGAGCGTCGCAAGCCCCAAGAGCGCTGTGGCGGCCACGATGCTGATCGATCGGTTCTTGAAACCGCCTGTCGCCGCGAGAAGGGCCGAGCCCGCGACCATGCCGACGGAGAAAGCGATCTCTACCATCGCCGCATCGGTGGTGGTACCGCCGAAATGGCCGAGCGTCATTAGGGGAAACAGAGCCGCTATGGGCGAGAACACCAGCGAGAACGCAAATCCGCACCACAGCAGCGCGTAGAGCCCGCTGAAGCCGCGGAGCACGCGCAGGCCGTCCAGCGATTCGCGGAAAAGCGCCCGCAGCCCCCCGATAAACCCCTCCGAGGCACCCAACGCGCCTTCTTCCCGCAAGTCGCCGACGTCTATGCGCGCGACGAGGACGGCCGCCGAGGCAACGAGCGCCCCGAGGACGTCGAGGGCGATCATGGGGGTCAGCCCCCAGAGCGGATAGATCGCGGCAGCCACGGCGGTGCCGAGGATGTATCCGCCGGATTGGACCCCCTGTGTCACCCCTGAGAGGCGAACGAGGTGCTCGGGAGGGGCAACATGCGGCGTGAGGGCAAGAGAGGCTGGAGTATAGAACGCCGACCCGACCGCACGGAAAAATAGGGCGCAAATGACCACCCAGACAGGCAGGGGCGTCACGGCCGATACGAGCGCGACGACCGCGCTCACCGCCGCGATGAACAGGTCGGCCCCTATGAGGACGCGTTTGAGCGGATGCCTGTCGACGACGGTGCCGGCAAAGGTCCCGAACAGGGCGAGCGGCAGAAATCCCGCGAGCGATGCGAGCGAAAGCATGGCCGCTGAATTGGTGGAAAGGGCGATGTGCCAAATAAACCCCATCTGCAGGATCGAACTGGTGAGCACCGAGACGAGCTCCCCGCCCCACACGCAGGCGAGCTTGAACTGCCACGAGGATCGAAGCGAACCGGATTGCGAGGCGCCTGTAGCTGCCACCTTTTGATCCCTCCTTTCGCAAAACGGCTCTACTGCCAGAATTATATATCCTAGGTAGATGTCCATCGACGCAGTTGGCCGGCCTGTCTATGGCATGGGCATCGTGGCTGAGAACACCCCTTTGTACTTTGACTGCGCAAGCGATGCGGGCCTTGCCGTTGCCGGCCTGAATTTTCCCGGCTACGCCCAATACGAATCCGCCCCGGTGCAAGGCAAGACCAACGTGTGCGCCTGGGAGTT
>CACZCK010000023.1 GCA_902779675.1 uncultured Coriobacteriaceae bacterium
TCCGTTGAGGTTGAGGGGCATGTTGCTGTAGTCCCACCAGTATGCGTGGAAGAGCTTCTCGAGGGCCCAGTGGGTCACGTACTCAAGGATCGCGCTGCCGACGGCCATGACCAGGAAGACCTCCCACCACGGCAGGGTGGTTCCCTGCTCGAGCGCGTGGTGCCATAGCAGCATGATGCCCACGATTCCCGTGCCATAGATGGGGCACGCCGGCCCGTAGAGGAAGCCGCGGTTCTGCCACGTGCGCTCCACGATGGTGCAGTAGGTGGACTCCCAGATCCATCCGACGACGCTATAGACGATGAACCAGACGAACACCTGGCATACGAGCATGGTTGCCTCCCTTTGCGATGGCGCGGGCGTCGCTCCAGTATGCGGCAAATCGGTCGCGCCGCCGTTGCGATGGCAGATACGTAACATAAGGTATGCTCGAGGGGATGGCAAGTGGGGCGTACGGGGAGGCATCGTGGAGGGCGCAGGGATACCGAAGACCTTTGCGGAGATCTGTCGCGAGGTGCGTGGGCACGGGTGGCGTCGGGTCATCCTGCTCGGAGAGGACCTGCGCGACGGTCCCTATTCGCTCAAGGCCTGCTTGGCGCAGGCGGGCGTGCTGGTGCTCTCGCCCGGTGCCGCCGACAGGGACTGGCTACGGGGTATTGCCGCGGGCGGCGCAGCCGACGATGCGCCGCGTTCCCGCTTCTGCGCGATGCTCGCCGACGGCATGGAGCATGGCGTGCAGGCTGTGCTTTCGACGGACGCCTTTCTGGCGGGGCTTGCCGAGGGCTCTGGCGTGGGTGCTCCGGTGCTCGTCGTGGGGGAGGACGGAAGATGATTCAGGACATAGCGCCGCATAGGCTGGCCAACGAGTACCGAGGGGACGCGACGCCGCGGGAGGGCGACTGGGTCCTCTATGTGCGCGGCCAGGAGCTGGCGGTAAAGAGGGAGGATGTGCCCGAGCCGTCGTTTGCGCTGCCGCGCGTGGGCGAGACGGGCGTGGCGAGCGAAGGGCTCACGTACCTCTTTGCGCTGGACGGGAGGTCGTGTTGGCTGGCCGGCGATGCAGGCCAAGCGGAGCCTCCGGCAGGCTACGGGCTAGTGCACAATCGCGACCTGCGCATGGAGGGGCGAGGGCCGCGCGAGCTGATGTATGTGGCCTATACCGGGGTGCATCTGGGTGGATGGTATGCGCGCGCCCGCTACTGCGGCGCCTGTGGCGCGCCAATGGCCCACCACGCCACGTTGCGTGCCATGAGCTGCCCCGCCTGCGGCAACGTGGTGTTCCCGCGGCTCAACCCGGCGGTCATCGTGTGCGTGCGCGACCCCGAGCGCGACAAGATCGTGCTCACGCGCTACGCGCGTGGACGCTACATGCCCATTGATGCCTTGGTGGCGGGCTTCGTGGAGATAGGTGAGACCATCGAGGACTGCGTGCGCCGGGAGGTGCGCGAGGAGCTGGGCCTTAAGGTCAAGAACATCTCGTACTACAAGTCGCAGCCGTGGGGCGTTGCCGGTGACATCCTGTCGGGCTACTGGTGCGACGTGGACGGCGACCCGACCCTGCACATGGACACCTCCGAGCTGGGGCGTGCGGTCTGGGCGGGACCCGACGAGGTCGTGGGGCAGCCTGACGACCTGAGCCTGACCAATGAGATGATGTGTCGATGGCGCGACGAACATAATCGCAGATAGAAGCTGCGTTTATACGGTACACATGGTCTCTCGTCGTCTGATTCGACGGGTACACATTTGGCGGTAAATGCGTGCCCGTCGTCGCAAAACACGAGAATGCGAGTGTACCCGTCGCAGGGGCACGCTTGCTGACAGGGGCTTCGCGCGCTCGGGCGGCGTCGGCATCCGAACGGCGTGGTTCCTAGCTCGCGTCGGCAAGTGCTAGGCTATCGTCACACGATGGCTTGGAGGCAGGCACATGAGTAACGCATTGGTGTTGCAGACCGACTTTGGCATGGCTGACGGCGCTGTGAGCGCCATGTACGGCGTGGCGCTGGGAGTCTCGCCTGCGCTGCGCATCTGCGACCTCACGCACGAGATTCCACCCTATGACGTCTGGGAGGCATCGTATCGCCTCATCCAGACGATCGCCTACTGGCCTGCGGGTACCGTCTTTGTGAGCGTGGTCGACCCGGGCGTGGGCACCGATCGGCGCAGCGTGGTTGCGCGCACTGCGGGCGGCCAGTATGTGGTTACGCCCGACAATGGCACCCTTACCCACGTCAAGCGCATGATGGGCATCGCCGAGGTGCACCTCATTGACGAGACGGTCAACCGCCTGGCGGGTTCCGCCCAGAGCTACACCTTCTATGGGCGCGACGTCTACGCCTACACAGGCGCGCGGCTGGCTGCTGGCATCATCGACTTCGCTGGCGTGGGACCTAAGACCGACGTGCAGAGCCTCGTCGAGCTGCCCGTGGTCGAGTCGACTTACGACGGCGAGCGGGTAACGGGCACGATCGACGTGCTCGACGTGCGCTTTGGGAGCCTGTGGACCAACATCCCGCGCGAGCAGTTCGAGCTTTTGGACGTGCGCCATGGCCAGCGGGTCGAGGTGCTGATTCAGAATGACACGCGCACCATCTATCGCAACCTCCTCACCTACGCACGCAGCTTTGCCGACGTGTACGTGGGTGAGCCCTTGGTCTATGTCAACAGCCTCGACTGCGTGGCCGTGGCCATCAACCAGGGAAGCTTTGCCAAGGCATATGGCATCGGCACGGGTACGAGCTGGAAGCTCTCCATCTCGAGGGCGCCGCGCCTCACGTTGGAATAGGAGCCGCCCATGAGCAGATACGACAAGCCCATCCTGGTGTTCCAGACCGACTTCACCTACGCCGAGGGGGCGGTGAGCTCGATGTACGGCGTGGTCAAAAGCGTCGATCGCGAACTCGAGATCTTCGATGGCACGCACTACATCCCGCGCTACGATGCATGGAGCGCGAGCTACCGCCTGTATCAGAGCCTGCCCTTCTGGCCCGAGGGCACGATCTACGTGAGCGTGGTGGACCCAGGTGTGGGCACGCCACGGCGCGCCTGCATGGCCAAGACCGCAAGTGGCCACATCGTGGTGACGCCCGATAACGGTGCGCTCACGCACCTGGCGCGCCACGTGGGCATCACCGAGGTGCGCGAGATCGATGAGACGCGCAACCGCAACCCCAATACGCGCGGAACGAGCGTCTTCCATGGCCGCGACCTCTTTGGCTATGCCGCGGCGCGCCTGGCGAGCGGCGTCATCTGCTGGGAGGAGGTCGGCCCCACCTACCCGGTCGAGGAGATCGTCTGTTTGCCCATGGCCGAGCCTGCGGTTAAGGACGGCGTGCTCACGGGCATCGTGGACATCATCGATCCCAACTTTGGCAATGCATGGACCAACATCCCGCAGGCGCTCTTCGAGCAGGCAGGCATCGCTTACGGCGACCTGCTTCACCTGCGCGTGTGCTGCGGGCAAGAACTCGTGCTCGAATGCGACCTTCCGCTCTGCCGCACGTTTGGCGAGGTGGGTAAGGGCGAGCTTCTGGCCTACACCAACGAGCTCATGAACGTCTCGTTCACCATGAACCAGGCGAGCATTGTGGAGCGCTACGGCATCGGCTTTGGTGGCGACTGGACCGTCTCGTTCGAAAGGGCGCGCGCATAAGCCCGACCGCGGTTCCGTCTCAAGCGCGTTTCGTGCCCCTAGGGCCGACGGCACCCGGCTGTGTGGCAGACTCTCATGAAGGCAAGGCTGACGGAAGGGCGAGTGCGACATGGAGCAGGAGCAGGGGAGTGTACAGGTGCAGGCTTGCGTGCTCTGTGGGACAAAGAGGGGCAGCTACAAGTTCTTTCATGGCATGAGGGACCAGGAGCTCTGCCTCTGCATCGACTGCCAGCAGAGCGCCTCGCGATCGCTCACCGATGATCAGCTTGCCGGTATGACCGTGGCACAGCTCCGGCGTCACATGGGGGTGCGCGACAGCCTTGCAGCGACCTACCGAGACTCGTTTGTGCCCACCAAGACCTTCTGCGTCGGCAAGAAGCACGACGTTCCCATTATCGAGGTGGACGAGGAGCGCGGGCTGTGGGCGCTACCCAACGCCCCCATGCCCATGGCGCAGTCGATCGACTCCATCGTCGACGTCGAGGTGACCCTGTATTCTGATGAGCTCGGCGAGGACGAGGACCTTGAGGAGGAGATCGTCGAAGGCGTGAGGCTCAGGGACCTCATACCGCTCGTGCGCAGGTTCGTGAGGTCGCTCTACAAGTCCGGGCACACCGACTTGGCCCCCATTCCGGAGGGACGGCTGGTGAGCTGCCTCAATCTGATACTGACGCTCGACGACAGGGAGTCCGGGATAGACAGGGTGGAGATCGACCTGGTGCCGTTCTGGATTTGCTGGCCAAAGCATGTGGATGCGGGCTATGACTGCGCCTACGACCTCATCGTGTTTCTCAAGCAGCTCGCAAACGATGCCTATGGCAAGGAGCGTGCGGCAGGCAAGGGTCTCGACCTGAGCTGCAACGAGCATCTGGCCATGCTTGCGGACAAGGGTCTCATGCCGATCGACGACGCCGAGGTCCTGAGGTACTACCTCGAGCGTGTTCCCGAGTACGGAGCTGCAGCGGGGGCTTCGTCATACGTCCTCGTCAAGTCGGCTGTCGACGCGGTGCGCGAGCACCTCCTCTTTGGCGAGAAGGCTCCTGACCTGAACACCCAGCATACGGTGGGCATCGAGACGTTCCTTGGCGCGTTCTATCGCTATGCGCCTGGGCTTGCGGTGAGCGACGTCGTGTACATCATGGACTCGACGAGGCTCCAGTCCGGTAAGGGCGGCATGTTGTTTGCCCAGGAGAGCTTTGCCGTCGACGACTTTGCAACCGGCTTGGAGGGGCAAGTGGGGCTGGTGCAGCCCATCCGCTATGACGACCTACTCTTTGTAGGACACGGGGAAGGCAAGGCACAGCTTGTCCTGGCATACCGGGACGGAAGGCGCATAGAGGTGAACGGCGGAAAGTGCGCCCACTTTATCTTTGCGGTCGTCAACTGCGTCCTGATGCTGCGTTCCAAGTAGCGAATGCAACGAAAAGGGCGGGAAGAGGCGCACCCTCTTCCCGCCCTATGACCAGGCTCGCGCCGCTTGGCCTAGATGCCGCTCTCGTTGAGGTACTTCTCCTGCTCGGGGGTGAGCACGTCGATGGCCTTGCCCATGAAGGCGAGCTTCTTGTGGGCCACGTCGTAGTCGACCTCGTCGGGCACGTCCATGAGCATCTCGTCAAAGGTGCCCTGATGCTCCACGAGGTACTTGGCGGAGAGCGCCTGGATGGCAAAGCTCATGTCCATGATCTCGGCGGGATGGCCGTCGCCGCAGGCCAGGTTGACCAGGCGACCCTCGCCGAGCACGTAGATCCAGTTGCCGTTGGTGAGCTTGTAGCCCACGATGTTCTCGCGCATGTCGGCGGTCTCGACGGCGTTGGCGCGCAGCCACGCCATGTCGACCTCGCAGTCAAAGTGGCCGGCGTTGCAGCAGATGGCGCCGTCCTTCATGTTGAGGAAGTCCTCCTCGTCGATGACCTTCTCGCAGCCAGTTACCGTGACAAAGAAGTCACCGAGCTTGGCGGCCTCGGCCATGGGCATGACGTCGAAGCCGTCCATGATGGCTTCGATGGCCTTGACCGGGTCGATCTCGGTCACGATGACGCGGGCGCCCAGACCCTTGGCGCGCATGGCCACGCCCTTGCCGCACCAGCCGTAGCCGGCTACAACGGCGATCTTGCCAGCGACCACGAGGTTGGTCGCGCGGTTGATGCCGTTCCAGACGCTCTGGCCGGTGCCGTAGCGGTTGTCAAAGAAGTGCTTCATCTGGGCGTTGTTGACGCGCACCATCGGGAAGCGCAGCTTGCCCTCGCGGTTCATGGCCTCCAGACGGATGATGCCGGTGGTCGTCTCCTCGCAGCCGCCGATGATGGCGTCGATGAGCTCGGGGTACTTGGTGTGCACGCGGTTGACCAGGTCGCCGCCGTCGTCGATGATCAGCGTGGGGCCAACGGCCAGCACGTCGTCGATGCAGCGCATGTAGTCCTCGTCCGAGATGGCGTGCCAGGCATGCACCTCGATGCCCTCGGTGACCAGGGCGGCCACGACGTCGTCCTGCGTGGAGAGGGGGTTGGAGCCGGTGGCGTAGACCTCGGCGCCGCCCGCCTGCAGGACCTCGCAGAGGTAGGCCGTCTTGGCCTCGAGGTGGATGGAGAGGGCGATTTTCTGGCCGGCGAAGGGCTTGGTCTGCGAGAACTCCTCCTTGAGCATGGTGAGCAGCGGGCAGTTGCGTCGCACCCACTCGATCTTGCGCAGGCCGCCCTCGGCCAGATTGATGTCCCGGATCTCGCTTGCCATGAAAACGCTCCAATCTTTGATGCGGCAGGCGCCGCGAAATGTGACGGCAACAGTCTAGGACAAGCGGGGTAGCGATGCCATCTGACCAGAATAGCCACATCGTTTGTGCTGGCGCGGCGCGATACACTGGTACGAGCAGGGGACGCATCGGCACTATCTGGGAGGCTGTTCGTGGCACGACCCATCACGCAGGCGGAGCGCCAGCTCCTTATGGACGATCCCGAGCTCGTCATGTTCATGCCGCGGCACCGCGGTATCCAGCCCGTGGTGTTCTTGCTGGTCATACCGGTCGTGACGATGGTCGTGCTGGCAGGGGCGCTTTACCTCACGGGGACCCTCTTTGCTGTGGTCGAGGCGGCTCCGGTACTCTCGTGCTTGGCGTACGTGGCCATTTGCTCGCTCATGCCCTTTGCCTGCCTGCGCGTCAAGACCTGGTATGACGAGGCGTACGGCTGCGACCGCGAGCTGCGGGGATTGCTGCGCAAGGAGGGTCTGATGGTCGAGGTGATACGCATCACAGGAGCCGCCCTCCAGCGTGGCGAGGTGTACGCCGAGGGCGACGATGGCCCGTTCTTGTTTGGTATCGCCTCCACGCGCAATGCCTTCCTGCCCGAGGAAGGCACGCGGATCGCGCTGATTCGCACGGGAGAGGTCGACCTTGCCGTGCGACCCGATCCGAGGACGAGCTCTCTGCTGAGGTAGGCTGGGCCCTTCTGTTGGCTATGCCTCACATGTGGCGAGGAACTGCCGCTCGAGCTCGTGTGCCTGACGCATGCGGACCTCGTCGGTTATGAGCTTGGAACGGGCGGTGCTTCCCATGGTGCGGGGGAGAGCGCACGTCCTGAGCCTGCGCTCGATCGTCTCGATCTCCTCGGGGCTCTCCACGCCAAAGTAGCGGCGGACGAACGTCTCCCACAGGCGGTCGAGCGCCTGCGAGGACATGCCGGTGAGGCGCTCGGCTCCACCGGGACGGCGCGCCGCGATGCGCAATACGTGGAAGGTTCCGGCAAGGTCGATGTCGGGGCTGCCCACAGAGGCGTCTCCCATGTCGATGAGCAGGAGCTCTCCGTCTGGCATGACCATGATGTTGGCCGGATGGAAGTCGCCGTGAACAAAGGTGTCGGCCTCCCCGAAGTCGTCAACGAACTGCCGCAGCAGCTCGATGGTGCGCGACGCATAGAGACCGCTTCGCTCGGCGACATCGACCCAGCCATGAAAGATGCCACGTGCGTCGGGAAGCTGGCCAGCCTCGAAGTGCGTACTGTGGAGCTGGCTCAGGAGGTCGGCCATGCGGGTGGCGTAGTCGTCCAGCCGGTCGGGCTCTGCGCTGACCGCCTCGCCCAAGGTGCGGGCGTCCACGAGCTCGTAGACGATGCCGTGCTCCCTGCCCACGCGCACGACCTCGAAGGGAATGGCCGAGGGTATGCCCTGGATGAAGGCCCGCCGTGCCGACGTGCGCTCCCGTTCGATCTTGTCGAGGGGGTTCACCTCGGGCGCATAGACCTTGATGACGCGCTCGGCGTCGAGGCGGTAGACCCTGCCAAAGGCCCCGGCGCCGATCTGCCGAAGTCCCTCGAGGCTCTGCTCGCGTGGCGTTCGGGACACGGACATGATCTCGGAGACGCCCGTCATGCTGAGCACCTCGTATACCTCGGGAGTCACGTTGACCATGCGAACCTCTCCGCAGCGCTTGAGTAGACGCATGACGATGCGCAAGCCGGCGCTCGAGAGGTAGGTGAGCGAGGTGGCGTCGAGGACCACGCATGCAGGCGACAGCTCGTCCACCAGGGCGCTGATGTCGTCTTCGACGCTGGGCGCGTTGTTGGTGTCGATGCGCTCTCCGAGGCAGATGGTGAGCGCGCCGTCATGTATCTCGTGTCGCATGGAGGCTCCTTGGGATCTGCCGCTCGGGTTCGGTGCTCGTATTGTGGTCCTATGCGAGACCGAGGCGCGTGCAGATGCGCGCGATCTCGTGGCGCACGCGCTCCTCGTCGATGGTGAGCAGCGTTCGGTCCTGCAGCACGACCTTGCCGTCGATGATGACGTCGGTCACCTCGGAGCCGTTGGCGGAGTAGGAGAGGGCGGCCACGGCGTTGTTGAGCGGCGTGAGCGAGGGGGCGTCGAGATCGAGGAGCACGAGGTCGGCCTTCTTGCCGACCTCGATGGACCCGGTCGGCAGGTCGAGCGCGCGGGCGGCGTTGCGCGTGGCCATGGCAAGGGTCTCGTCGGCTGAGACGCACTGCGGCACGTCGTGCGTGCCCTTATGGATGAGGGCAAGCAGACTCATCTCTCGGAACATGTTCTGGGCGTTGTTGGAGGCGGCGCCGTCGGTGCCTAGGCACACGTTGACGCCCGCCTCGACCAGCTCGGGCACGGGGGCAAAGCCGTTGCCCAGCTTCATGTTGGAGGCCGGGTTGGTGACCACGCTCACGCCGTGCTCGGCAAGGATGGCGCGGTCGGACTCGCTCACGCGGATGCAGTGGGCGGCGATGGTGGGCACGTCGAAAATGCCTGCGTCGCGGACGTACTCCACGGGCGTGCAGTGATGATCGGCCCACATGTTGTCGGTCTCGGTCTGGCTCTCGGCGATGTGGATGTGGATGCCCATGCCCTCGCGCTTGGCCACCTCGGCCACGCCGCGCAGGTAGTCGGGGCCGCAGCTGTAGGGGGCGTGCGGCCCCAGGCGGAAGGTCAGGCGGTCGCAGTTGGCAAAGGCGTCGCGTTCCTCGAGCGCCTCGCGGATGCGACGCTCGTCGAGGTCGTACTCGCCGCCCACCAGACCACGGCAGATCACGGCCCGCATGCCGCTCTCGCGCACGGCGCGGGTGGTCTGGCCGATGTGCATCTGCATGTCGTTGAAGCAGGTGGTGCCGCTCTTGATCATCTCGATCTGGCTGAGCAGCGACGCCCAGTAGGCGTCCTCTGGCTCCAGGCGGTCCTCGATGGGCTCGATGGTGCCAAAGAGCCAGTCGGCAAACGAGAGGTCGTCGGCCACATTGCGCATCATGCTCATGTAGGTGTGCGTATGCGCGTTGATGAGGCCGGGGATGGCAAGCCTGTTGCTGGCGTCGATGGTCTGCGAGCAGACGAAGCCCTGCGGTGCCTCGTCGATGCCCACGATGTCGGTGCCGTCGACGTAGATGTCGTGCCGACCGGTCGCGTGTGCGGCGCCGTCGGGAAGGACGGCCAGTGCGCCTTTGATGAGGATGCCCATGCTGCGCTCCTTGCGGGTGTGGTGTCGATGGTCTCATTGGCATGGTAGCGCATGCGCCGCATGCCTGCGGCAAGGTGGCGCCCCCGGTTTTGCTCCCGACTCAGAAGGGATACTCCCTGTTGAGTCGCTCCTTTGCGACAAATAGTTGATTTGATGGGATGTTCGTTCCAAGGCGACGGATGGGACCAATGAGTTCATTTCTGGGGCCTATGACCTGCCCGAAGGGTTACTATAGGCGCATGTGCGTACCGTTGTGGTTCTTGCGAAGGTCGCAGGAACTGATGAGAAGGGAACCCTAGCCATGGACTTTGTTATCTCCCGCCGTCAGATGCTCAAGCTGAGCGCCGTTCTGGGCACCGCCGCCCTGGCCGGCTGTGGTGGCTCCTCCGAGGAGGCCGCTGCTCCCGCCGATGACGCAGCCGCCTCTGGCGACGTCAAGGACCTCACATTCGAGCCCGGCAAGCTGACCGTCGCCACCGGTAACCCCGCGTGGGAGCCCTGGGTCATGAACGACGATCCCGAGAGCGGCGAGGGCTTCGAGGCCGCCGTCATCTATGCGCTGGCCGAGCAGATGGGCTTCGCCAAGGAGGACGTCGTGTGGGTGCGCACCGAGTTCGACGAGGCCTGCGCCCCCGGTGACCACGAGTGGGACCTCAACATCCAGCAGGTCTCCATCAACGAGGACCGCAAGAAGGCCGTCGACTTCTCGCCCGCATACTTCCGTCCCACGCAGGCCGTCATTGCCAAGAAGGACAGCAAGTATGCCACTGCCGCCGCCTGCGCCGACCTCAAGGACGCGACGTTTGCCGTCATGATGGGCACCACCGCCATCGACTACGTCAAGGACATCATCAAGGACGGCTCCGACGAGGGCATCGACATCTTCAACAACAACTCCGACGCCGTTGCCGCCGTCGACAACGGCCAGGCCGACGTGCTGGTCACCGACACCCCGCAGTGCGTGTACATGGTCGAGTCCGAGCAGCTCTCCAACGGCACCGTGGTGGGCCAGATCCCCGGCACCGAGGATCCCGACGGCCTGGGCATCACGCTCGTCAAGGACAGCCCGCTTACCCCGTTCGTGACCGACGCGATGAACGCCATCCTCGACGACGGCACCGTCGACGGCCTCATCGAGCAGTGGCTGGGCGCCTACACCACCGACATCCCCACGCTTGCCTAAGGCACAGGGCATGCGCGGCCGGCTGGGCCTTCCAGCCGGCCGCGTTTTTTGGCACCGTACACATCCCATGCGATCGAGGTGATTGCCGCCTATGGCCGAAAAGACCATCTACGAGGTAAGCGAGATCGAGAGGGAGCGTGAGGAGTACCGGCGCAAGGAGAATCTGCGCTCGCATCTCACCAGCGTCGTCTCGTCGCTTCTGTTTGTGGCTCTCGTGGTCGTCGTCCTGAAGAACTCCCCAGGCTGGCCGCGCGTCAAGGAGTCGTTCTTCTCTCCCGAGTACTTTGCGCAAGCATGGCCGCAGGTGCTCGAAGGCCTCTGGCTCAACATCCGCGTGCTAGGCGTCGCGCTCATCGGCGTGGCCATCCTGGGCACCTCGCTCGCCCTGGTGCGCATGACCACCTCGGCCGTCATGTTCCCGCTGCGCGTGGTGGCACGCTTCTACACCACCATCATGCGCGGCATCCCCATGATCGTGGTGCTCTATCTCATTGGCTTCGGCATTCCGGGCCTCGGTCTGTTCGGTCGCATCGACAAGGCCGTTCTGGGCACCATCGCCGTGGTGATGAGCTACTCGGCCTACATCGCCGAGGTGCTGCGCGCCGGCTTCCAGGACGTGCATCCCTCGCAGCGCGCCTCCGCACGCTCGCTGGGCCTGACGCAGACGCAGACCATGCGTCTGGTCATCATCCCGCAGGGCCTGCGCAAGATCGCCCCGGCCCTCATGAACGACTTCATCAGCATGCAGAAGGACGTGGGCCTGATCTCCACGCTGGGCGCCGTCGACGCCGTGCGCGCCGCACAGATCGTGGTGGCCAAGACCTACAACTTCACGCCCTACATCGTGGCCAGCATCGTGTTCATCCTGATGAGCGTGCCGTTCATCCTACTCAACGATTGGTATTCGGAGAGGCTGCGCAAGCGCGAGCAGACGGGAGGCATGGTCTGATGGCCGACGAGAAGAAGCAGACCACGCGCATCGGCAAGCCGGTCCTGCGCGTGGAGAACGTCGTCAAGCGCTTTGGCGACAACACCGTACTCGACCACATCTCCTTCGATGTGTGCCAGCACGAGACCGTGGCGCTGCTCGGTGCTTCGGGTTCCGGCAAGTCTACGATGATGAAGTGCATCAATCTGTTGGAGCAGGTCAACGACGGCCAGATCTGGCTGGGCGACACCGACATCACCGACCCGAGCATCAACATGGACAAGCAGCGCTCGCGCATCGGCGTGGTGTTCCAGCAGTTCAACCTGTTCAGCCACATGACGGTGCTCAACAACGTGACGCTTGCCGCGCGCAAGGTACACAAGTGGCCGCGCGAGAAGGCCGAGGAGAAGGCCATGGGCCTGCTCAAGCGCATCGGCATGGACCAGAAGGCCAAGGAGTATCCCGATCGCCTCTCCGGCGGCCAGCAGCAGCGTGTGGCCATCTGCCGCGCACTCATGATGGAGCCCGAGCTGCTCCTGCTCGACGAGATCACCAGCGCACTCGACCCGCTGTTGGTGGGCGAGGTGCTGGAGATGGTGGGCGAGCTCAAGGCTCAGGGCGCCACGATCCTCATGGCCACCCACGAGATGGGCTTCGCCCACGACGCCGCCGACCGTATCGTGCTGTTGCGTCGTGGCAAGATCGCCGAGAATGGCAGTCCCTACGAGGTGATGGATCATCCCACCGACCCAGAGACCCAAGAGTTCTTTGCCGCGTACAATCGCGTCTGACAGGGCGCGTCCAAGCTCTCAAGGCAAAGGCGGGGCCGCAACCATCTGGCTGCGGCCCCGCCTCATGTGCAAGATGCGAAAAGTCCCGACGCGCTAGCCCAAGTCTGCGAACTCGTCGCGAAAGGCCTCGTAGTTCTCCGTCTCGTAGGGCATGTGGAAGACGGCGAACTCGATGAGATCGAAGTGTCCGCGGAGGCGCTCGATGGGCTCGCGCCACGCGTTGGCCACCAGGTAGGGGTCGTTGCGGAAGGCTCCGCAGCCAAAGGCACCCAGCACCAGGCAGTCGATGCCCTCCGCGGCGGCCACGGTGAGCAGGTGCAGCGCGCGCTGGCGATGGATGTCGTAGATGCGGGTGAGGGGCACGCCGTCGGTGCGGCTGGCCGAGGGGTTCAGCAGGTTGGAGGTCGTGCCGCGCAGGTTGGGCGCCGCGCACGTCACCACGTCGACGCTCAGCCACTCGCTGGCGGGAAGGCGCTGGGGCAGTGCCTCGTCGCTCTTGAAGACCACCACGTCGGGCGTCCAGATGCATGCGTCAGTGGCCAGCGCGTCGCCCCTGCCGCGGTTGGGCAGGTAGTAGGCGTCCCACATGCGGCGCTGGTCGAGGCTGTCGTAGAGGGTGGAGCAGCGGCAGAGGCTCTCCTCCTGTGCCGATGCGCCGTTTGCCACGCCGCCGCCCGGATGGGTGGACGAGGCAAAGTTGTGCACGGCGATGTGGGCGCCCGGGAACTCCTCTGCGATGACCCGAGCTGCCTCGAAGCTGCGGCGCTCGCTCACGCGCACGGCGCCCGCGCGCCCCGCCTCGCCGAGCGCGGGCCACTCGTCCTCCTCGTAGAACCGCGTTGCCTCCGCGGAGCGACGGCTCGCCTCCTTGAGCTCGGGTGTGGAGGCGATCATCTCCTGCGTGTCGGCAAAGATGGCGGCAAGCTGCTGTTGGCGGTTCATGGGCATCCCTTCATGCGCGATTGTGCATAACTGTAGCAAGCAAGTGCCGCAAGGGGGAGAATTGCCCCACTTTCGAAACGTTGGTGTGTAAGGAGGCCTGCCTGCGCAGGTGCGGGTATGATGGGGGAGACCCTAGCCACAGCCGCGGGCACCGCCCGCATGGCCCGACGAAGCGAGCGAGCCCATGGGACTTCTTTCCGACCTGCGTGCCTTGGTAAGCGGAGACGGCCCTGCATCGGCCGAGCTCGAGAGGATGGAGCTCGAGCAGGTGCGCGCGATGGGCGAGGCGGCCGAGCGGCAGGCGGGCGGCGATGGCCCGCTTGGGCCCAAGGTGCGTCGTCGCTACCGCTTTGCGGGCTCGGTGCAGGGCGTGGGCTTCCGCTGGACCACCACCAACCTTGCCAACTCCGTGGGAGCCACGGGCTGGGTGCTCAACGAGCCGGACGGTACGGTGACCGCCGAGATCCAGGGTATTCGCGAGCAGGTGGATGCCGTGATCGAGGGGCTCGACCGCTATTACAACGGGCGCCGCTGGATGGCGGGCTTTCGCATCGAGGAAGCGCGCGATGTTGAGGTCATCTCCGGCGAGCTGGACTTCAGGCCCATCTACTGATTCCCTTGAGGGCTTGGGCCGTCCTGCCCGCAGACTGCGGCTCCGTCTCGCCTTAGACAAAAGTGCCAACCAAAGCGCCTGCGGCTTGTGACGTTTTGCCGTTGTGGGAGTCGTATCTCGCGCGGTAAGGTCTCCTGTGACCGTTAACCCGACACATTGGCGGATTCTAGGCATAAAACATGCTCAAGTTTGAGCATTTCTGAGCGGTCAGGTTATAAGTACGCTGATGCGCAGGGGGCCGAAGGTCCGAGAGTTCTGAAGGATTACGGTATTGCATGGGCCCATGACAAATGGGCGTGGCGCATAGCGCATCCGATAGGGGACAATAGGGCTGCCAGCCAATTGGGGGAGCCCCAGACAGAAGGAGCGAAGATGGCAGAGTACAAGAGCGATATCGAGATCGCACAGGAAGCCACGATGCTGCCCATCAGCGAAGTCGCGGCCAAGGCAGGCCTCACCGAGGACCAGCTCGAGCACTACGGCAAGGTCAAAGCCAAGGTCGACATCAACTCCATGAAGGACATGCCCAGCAGGGCCAAGCTCATCCTCGTCACCGCCATCAACCCCACGCCTGCGGGTGAGGGCAAGACCACCACGTCGGTGGGCCTCGCGGACGCCATGAACCTCACCGGTCGTCAGACCATGCTCTGCCTGCGCGAGCCCTCCCTGGGCCCCGTGTTTGGCGTCAAGGGTGGCGCTGCCGGCGGCGGCTACGCGCAGGTCGTCCCCATGGAGGACATCAACCTGCACTTCACCGGTGACTTCCATGCCATCGGCGCTGCCAACAACCTCATCGCCGCCATGCTCGACAACTCCATCAAGTGGGACAACAAGCTGAACATCGACCCGCGCCGCGTGATCTGGCGCCGCTGCGTCGACATGAACGACCGCCAGCTCCGCAATGTGGTCGACGGCATGGGCGGCATCCCCGACGGCGTGCCGCGCCAGGACGGCTTCGACATCACCGTGGCCTCCGAGGTCATGGCCGCCTTCTGCCTGGCCTCCGACCTCGACGACCTCAAGGCCCGCCTCGGCCGCATGGTCGTGGCCTACACCTACGACCGCAAGCCCGTCACCGTGCACGACCTCAACGCCGAGGGCGCCTGCACGGCGCTGCTCAAGGACGCCATCAAGCCCAACCTCGTTCAGACGCTCGAGAACAACCCCGCCTTCGTGCACGGCGGCCCGTTCGCCAACATCGCGCACGGCTGCAACTCCGTGATGGCCACCACCACCGCCATGAAGATGGCTGACTACGTGGTGACCGAGGCCGGCTTTGGCGCCGACCTGGGTGCCGAGAAGTTCCTCGACATCAAGTGCCGCGCCACGGGCCTCACCCCCAGCGCCGTGGTCATCGTGGCCACCGTGCGCGCGCTCAAGTACAACGGCGGCGTGCCCAAGACCGAGCTCACCACCGAGAACCTCGAGGCGCTCGAGGCCGGCATGCCCAACCTGCTGCAGCACGTGAGCAACATCAAGGATGTCTACGGCCTGCCGTGCGTCGTGGCCATCAATGCCTTCCCGACCGACACCAAGGCCGAACTCGACCTCGTCGAGGCCAAGTGCAAGGAGCTCGGCGTCAACGTGGCGCTCTCCGAGGTGTGGGCCAAGGGCGGCAAGGGCGGCGTGGCCCTGGCCGACGAGGTCGTGCGCCTCTGCGACGAGCCTTCCGACTTCCACTTTTCCTACGACGTCGAGGACTCCATCGAGAAGAAGCTCAACGACATTGCCACCAAGATCTACCATGCCGACGGCGTCGACCTGGTGGGCTCCGCACGCAACCAGCTCAAGCAGCTCGAGGAGCTGGGCTTTGGCAACCTGCCCATCTGCATGGCCAAGACGCAGTACTCCTTCACCGACGACCAGAACAAGCTCGGTGCGCCGCGCGGCTGGCGCCTCACCGTGCGCAACCTCAAGATCAGCGCTGGCGCCGGCTTCATCGTGGCACTCACGGGTGACATCATGACCATGCCCGGCCTGCCGCGGGTCCCGGCCGCCGAGAAGATCGACGTTACCGAGGACGGCCGCATCGTCGGTCTGTTCTAGGCTTCCTGACCCTCCGGGTCACGTTCCTACGAAACGTCCTCGCCGCGCACAGAACGACGCGGCTGCGGAATGTTTCTACGGAAGGTGACCCGGAGGGCTCTGCACGTCTTACGTTGCCCGACGATACGGCCGTGCCGCCAGGCGATCTTCTCGGCGGGCGGGCGGCAGGTCGGGCATCAGGTCGCACGGAGGGGTGCGACTGGGGTGCGGGGTTTGGTTGTTGCGTATTCTGTTTTGGAGGTCTTCCATGTCCGAGCGTCTAACCGATAGGTCTTGCGAGTCGTTTGCCTCTGTTCTGGCGGCCAAGGAGTCGGTGCCGGGCGGGGGCGGGGCTGCCGCGCTCGTGGGTGCCCTGGGCGTGGCGCTCTGCTCGATGGTGGGCAACTTCACCACGGGTAAGAAGACCTACGCGGCCGTCGAGGACGATGTGCAGCGCATGCTGGCCGAGGCCCAAGACGTGCGCCTGCGTCTGATTGCACTGGTGGAGGAGGACGCCGAGGCGTTCTATCCGCTCTCGCAGGCCTACGCCATCCCGCGTGACGACCCCAAGCGTGCCGAGGTGCTGGAGGAGGCCACCAAGGCGGCCTGTCTGGCTCCCGTCGAGATGATGCGCCAGATTTGCCATGCCATCGAGCTGCTCGAGGAGATGGGGGAGAAGGGCTCCAAGATGCTCGTCTCCGACGTGGGCTGTGGTGCGCTGCTGTGTCGTGCGGCACTGGAGGCGGCGAGCATGAACGTGTTCGTCAACACCAAGACGCTCAAGGACCGCGATCATGCCGAGCGGACCGAGGCCGAGTGCGATGCCATGCTGGCCGAGTACCTGCCTCGCGCGGAGGCCTGCGCGGCGCAGGTGATGAGCCGCATTAGGGGATAGAAAGACCCGCCCGGCGCGGGGCGTGCCCGCGAAGGCTACAAAGAGCGAAGGGAACGGAACATGGCGGAACTGCTCAAGGGCCTACCTGTGGCCAAGGCACTCACCGAACAGCTTGCAGGGCGCGTCGACGCGCTCAAGCAGAAGGGCGTCACGCCGACGCTCGCGATCGTGCGCGTGGGCGAGCGCGACGACGACCTCTCCTACGAGCGCGGTGCCACCAAGCGCTGCGATACGGTGGGCATCGCCGTAAAGAAGTTCGTCCTCGACGCCGACTGCACGCAGGACGAGCTCATGGCCGTCATCGCCGAGGTCAACGCCGACCAGGCGATCCATGGCTGCCTGATGTTCCGCCCGTTGCCCAAGACGCTCGACGAGGCGGCGGCCTGTGCCGCACTCGACCCAGCCAAGGACGTCGACTGCATCACCGAGGGGTCGCTCTTTGGCGTGTTCGCCAATCGCAGCGTGGGCTTCCCGCCCTGCACCGCCGAAGCCTGCATCCAGCTCCTCGACCACTATGGCTTCGACCTGACCGGTGCCAACGTCACGGTGGTCGGACGCTCGCTGGTCATTGGCAAGCCCGTCTCCATGATGCTGCAGGCGCGCAACGCCACCGTCACCATGTGTCACACCCGTACGCGCGACCTGCCGGCCGAGTGCCGCAAGGCGGAGGTGCTGGTGGTGGCCGCCGGTCACATCGGCACCGTGGGCGCCGATGCCGTGAGCGCGGGGCAAACGGTCATCGACGTGGGCATCAACTGGGACGAGGCTGCTGGCAAGCTTTGCGGCGACGTGGCCTTCGACGAGGTGGAGCCCAAGGTCGGCGCCATCACGCCCGTGCCGGGCGGCGTCGGCTCGGTCACTACGGCCGTGCTGGCCAAGCATGTGGTCGAGGCCGCGGAGCGCACGCTGGGATAACATGGTGTCGTGCGCGACCGCATGACACAGGGCAACAAAGGGGGAGCCATGGCAGATGAGCGCATCGTGAACGACGAGGGCTACGCCGGAATCGACAAGCCGCGCATCCGTGCGGCGGTTCGCGAGCTGCTGGCGGCCATCGGAGAGGACCCCGACCGCGAAGGCCTGCTCGACACGCCCGACCGCGTGGCGCGCGCCTGTGAGGAGATCTTCGGCGGCACGCAGGAGGACCCGAGCGTCCATCTGCTGCGCCAGTTCAGCGAGCCGGGCAACGAGAACATGGTCATCGTCAAGGACATCCCCTTCTCGTCGATGTGCGAGCATCACCTGCTTCCCTTCACGGGCAAGGCGCACATCTGCTACCTGCCCCGCGACGGACGCATCACGGGCCTCTCCAAGCTGGCACGTTGCGTGGTGGGCTATGCCCACCGCCCGCAGGTGCAGGAGCGGCTTACGCAGCAGATTGCCGACGCCATGGAGCGGCGCCTGGAGCCCCTGGGCGTGCTGGTGGTGCTTGAGGCCACGCACACCTGCATGACCATGCGCGGTATCAAGAGCGCGGGGTCGCAGACGGTGACCAGCGCCGTGCGCGGCTGGTTCAAGACCGACCTCAAGGCACGCGAGGAGGCCCTTCGCCTGCTGGGGTTGGACGCTTAGCGCCGCTGCATACGCTATGCTGGTCTAAAGGCAAAGACCGCGTCTCCCTCGTCCCGTAGGCTGGGCGGGGGAGACGCAAGACGTTATGGGGGATCGAGGATCTATGACCAACAACGAGGTGACAGCCATCCGTCCGGATGCCCTGGCGGGGGCGCAGATCGAGGCCAAGGCCGAGGCCGTGGGCGAGGGCAAGGCCACGATGCCCATGCTACGCACGTTTGTCTTGGCAATTCTTGCAGGGCTGTTCATCGGCATGGGCGGCATGTTCATGCTGCTGGTCAAGAGTGATGCCGCGCTGGGCTTTGCCATCTCGTCGCTTCTGGGCGGATTTGCCTTCAGTCTGGGACTCTTTGCGGTGCTGGTGGCCGGAGCCGAGCTCTTTACGGGCAACAACCTGATGGCGCAGGGCTTCCTCTCGGGTAGGTATGGGCTCGGTGCCCTGCTTCGTAGCTGGCTTGTGGTCTACGTGGGCAACCTGGTGGGGTCGCTTCTGCTGGTGGCGCTGCTGCGTCTTGCCAACTTTGCTGGCATGAACGGGGGAGCCTTGGGCACCACCATGGTCAGCGTCGCGGCCGCCAAGTGCGCGCTCCCGTGGACGGTCGCCTTCGGTCGCGCAATCATGTGCAACGTGCTCGTATGCCTGGCTGTGTGGCTCGGCTTTGCGGCGCGCACCGTCAACGACAAGTTCCTCTGCGCGGCCATGCCGGTCACTGCCTTTGTGGCTTGCGGCTTCGAGCACTGCGTGGCCAACATGTTCTTCATCCCGATGGGCATGGTCACCATGGCTGCGGGCATCGTGCCCGAGGGGGCGGACGTGTCCGCCCTTGGCGTGGCGGGCATGCTCTCCAATCTATCGGCCGCCACACTGGGTAACATGGTTGGTGGTGCCGTGCTGTTTGCAGGCCTGTACTGGCTGGCGTACAAGAAGGGCGAATGAGATGTACGGACTCAAGACCGAGGCGAGCTTCGATAGTGCCCACTTTTTGACCGACTATTACGGCAAGTGCGAGAACCTGCACGGTCACCGCTGGCGCGTGGTGGTATACCTCGAGCAGGAGAGCCTGCAGGCCGATGGCACCATGAAGGACATGGTGCTCGACTTTGGTGTGTTCAAGCGTGCCGTGCGCGCGGTGGCCGACTCCATAGACCACACCTTCCTGGTGGAGGAGGGGTCCCTGGCCCCGGCGACCATCGAGGCGCTCGAGGCTGAGGGCTTCTCGCTCACCTTGTTCCCGTTCCGCACGACGGCCGAGAACCTCGCGCACTGGTTCTGCGACCAGCTTGTTGCGCAGGGCCTGCCCGTGAGCCAGGTCGACTGCTACGAGACGCCCAACAACTGCGCCATCTACCGGCCCTAGCTCCTTGCCCCGGTGCTCCGGGCAGCGCTCCTTCGTTTCGCACGATCACGTCTTGAGGTGAGGCACATGTCGTATTCCGTTCCCTTTGAGGTTCCCGAGCTCACATATGAGGAGTCGCTGCACGAGCTGCATGCCACGCTCAAGTTTGGCATCCAGCCCATGCTCGAGACCGTGGTCGACATGATCGAGGAATGCGGCAACCCCGACTTGTGCTACGACTGCCTGCAGGTGGCTGGTACCAACGGCAAGACGTCCACCTCGCGCTACAGTGCTGCCATCCTCGCGGGCGAGGGACTGAGCACGGCGCTCTATACCAGCCCCGAGCTGGTGAGCTATACCGAGCGCATGGAGGTGGACGGCAAGCCCGTGAGCGAGGAGGCCTTCGCGCATGGCCTGTCGGCCGCGATCGAGGCCGGCCGTCGCGTCAACGAGCGTCGCTGTGCGGCGGGCGAGCGACCCTACGACATCACGGAGTTCGACCTGCTCACCGTTGCCGCGCTCGTGGTGTATGCCGAGGCGGGTATCGACGTGGCCGTGCTCGAGGTGGGCATGGGCGGCCGCTGGGACGCGACTTCGGCTGCCAAGAGCATCAAGGCGGTCACGGTGACGGGCGTGGGGCTGGACCACACGCACATCCTGGGCGACACCCTCGAGGCGATCTCGGGCGAGAAGGCGGCGGTCATACAGCGGGGACGCTCGTGCGTGCTGGGCGTGGGCACTGCCACGCCCGACTCGGTGGAGGACGTGTTCCTTGGGCAGTGTCACGCCGAGTGCGTGGAACCCGTGCTGCTGAGGCCAGAGCACCTCGAGGATGCGACGGGCGAGATGCATCCGGGCGTGCCGCGTGCTCACGAGGGGCTGCCGCATGCCTCGTTCCTGGTGACCGAGCGTCCCGCGAGGATCGGTGCGCCGCTCGAGCTGACCGTGACCACACCGCGCGCCACCTACGCCGAGGTGGCAGCGCTCAAGCCCGCCTATCAGGCGGCCAACATCGCCTGCGCCATCGTGCTGTGCGAGAACTACCTCGGCCGCGCGCTGGATGCCACGCATCTCCGCGACTCGGTCATGGCCTGCCCGACGCCAGGGCGCTTCGACGTGGTGCGCAACGAGCCGGTGGCGCTCATCGACGCCTGCCACAACCCCCAGTCGGTGGACACCTTCCTCACTGCCGTGCGTGCCATCGCCCCCAAGGTGGCCGAGCGTCCCGCGCTGCTCGCGGCCGTCCTGGCCGACAAGGACGTCGACGGCATCGTGGCACTGCTCTCCGCGGAGTTCCCCAAGGTCTACGTGACCCAGACCACCTCGCCGCGCGCGCTGCCGGCATCGGAGCTGGCGGGCAAGTTCCTCGCGGCGGGTGCCAATGTCGCCGGCATCTTTGCCACGGTGTCCGAAGCCGTGGAGGCCTTGTGTGAAGAAACGTATGTCGCGTGCGGTTCCATCACATTGGCGGGCGAGGTCGCGGGTCTGCTGCGCTAGCATCTGCTACAATTCGATAGTCTATGACTTTCATGCGATGGCGCGAGCCGTCGCGCGCGGATGCGAAGGAGCCCGAGACCAATGCGTGAACTTCTCGATCAGCTCATGACCCCCGAGGTGCGCATGGTGCTGTACCTCATGGTGGCGTGCGTCGTGATGGTATACATCCTGTCCATCGTCTACGTCATTCGTGACGCCCAGCGTCGCGGCGCCGAGCCCTGGTGGGTGTGGGCCATCATTTCGGTCATCCCCATCGTGGGCATCCTGGCCTACGTCATCCTGCGCCCCAGCTCCTACCTGGTCGACCGCGAGGAGCAGGACCTCGACATCGCCCTGCGCGAGCACCAGCTGTCGCACTACGGCATCTGCCCCAAGTGCGGTGCCCCCATCGACCGCGACTTTGTGGTCTGCCCCATCTGCAACACGCAGGTGCGCAACGTCTGCCCCACCTGCCACCGCCCGCTCAACGCCGACTGGAAGGTGTGCCCCTACTGCCGCACCCGCATCCAGTAGCAACGGCCACATGCATGCCAAGGCCCCGAGTCACCTCGGGGCCTTTTTTGTGTGTCTCAGTGGCGTAGCGCTGGCTCAGAGCCCTGCAAAGCCTGTCTGGCGCAGCGCCTCGAAGATCACGATGGCAGCCGCGTTGGAGAGGTTGAGCGAGGTGATCTGTCCCGCGCGGCTGTCGACGAAGTTGCCGCAGATGTCGCGCTCGAGCTGCGGGTGCAGCTCCTCGAAGGACTGGTGCCAGGCGTCCGCGTTGCCGAGTGCCTCGTCGGAGCGCATGGGTATGCGCTCGCAGAGCTGGGGGTGGGCGGCAAGCAAGTCTGCGTCCAGTCCGCTGCTCTCCTTGCCAAAGACCAGCCAGTCGCCGTCGCGGTAGCTTGCCTCCGCATAGATGCGCGCCCCGTGCTTGGTGAGCAGATGCAGGCACCGGTGCGCGTCAGACGCCGCGGGCTCAGCGAGGCACGAGCGCACGTCCTCGTTGGCTCCCACAAAGGCGTCCCAGGTGGGGTAGGTGCGTAGGTCGAGGCTCTGCCAGTAGGCGAGGCCCGCACGCTGGACCGCTTTGTCGGAGAGCTCGAAACCAAGCGGGCCCACCAGATGCAGGCGCGCGCCGGCGAGCACGCATGTGCGGCCGATGTTGCCCGTGTTGGCGGGAATCTCGGGCTCGACGAGCACGACGTTGAACACCCTTGCCTCCAGACTCCTGTTGACGAGCTACTTCTCCTGCACGATCTTGCCGGTCATGTGCTCTATGGTGAGCTCGGCCATGTGGATGCGATGGCCGTTCTTGGCGATGTCGCCCTCGATGTCAACGCTGGGAGGAAAGTACTTCTTGGCAAGGGCAACCAGCGCGTCATGCTTGCGCTGTGGGTCCTCTATGATCGACGCGCGGCAGAAGCAGACCACCGAGTTGACGTACCACCACCATTCTCCCTCGTTGCGAAAGCCCTCGTCCATGGTGCAGAAGCTCACCTTGTCGCAGGCACGCATGGCGTCGAGCTTGTGACCCTCGGGCGCAAGATGGAAGAAGATGGAGCCCAGCTCGCCGCAGGTGGGATCGTACACGAAGTTGATGGGGATGCCGTAGGGGTAGCCCTCGTCTCCCAGTACCGACAGTACGCCGCGTCGGGCGCCCGTGAGCACCTCGACGCACTTTTCGTGGCTCAGCAGCTGCGAGCTGCGCCTCATCTCCCTGAACATGGCGGTCCCTCCTCGTCGCATTGTCCGCCAGTCAGGCTAGCAGACTCATGTTGCAGACGTTTGAACGGCGTTGGTGCTCGTGTGGCCTCTGAGCGATGCCGCCGGTGTAGGCACCGCTTCATCGCAAGTCGTTCTATGATGGAGGACGCATGACGCGAGAGATAGGAGTCCCATGGACCGCAAAGAGCAGGCCGTCGCCCTCAAGCATGGCGGGTGCAATTGCTGTCAGGCAGTGCTGTGTGCCTTTGCCGACAAGGTTGATCTGTCCGAGGACGTGCTCAAGAAGTTGGGCGCCGGCTTTGGCATAGGGATGGGACGCATGGAGGGCACCTGCGGCGCGCTGATCGCTGCCGAGATGCTCCTTGGCTTCGCGCGCTTTGAGGGCCGCCCGGTGATTCGCGACGCGGGAGTGCTGCACGAGCGGTTCCGCGAGGCGTGCGGCGCGACACTCTGCAAGGATCTCAAGGGGCGTGATACCCACGTGATCGTTTGTGACTGCGACGACTGCGTGCGTCGCGCCGTCGAGCTGGCGGAGGACTTCGTCGGGTAGCGTTTGCCGCATCGTTGGTGCGATGCGATGCGAAGGGGAGTGTGACATGGACCGCATCGAGAGGATCGAGGCCATGGAGGCGGCTCTCAACGCCGCACGCGAGGCGACCGACCAGCTGTCGGAGGCCGTTGCCGCGCAGGCGGTGGCCCTCGACGGACTTCGTGCGCTCTCGGGCTACTATGGCAGCCAGGATTGGTACAAGGACCGCGAGGCGGACGAGCGCGGCAAGCTGCCCGAGAACCTCGCTCGTGGCGTATTGGGCGAGGACCTTCCCTACGAGGTGCTGGTGGACGCCCGCGAGGCGGCACTCGGCGCACTCGAAGTCGCGACCGCCATGCTTCGGGCGCTGTAGATGGGTTCCAAGGTAGGTTCGGCCTCCGCCGGCCTCGAGTTCTTTGCGCGGTGCGCCGGAGGGTTCGAGGACGTGCTGGCACAGGAGCTGCGAGCGCTTCGCATGAGGCGTGTGCGGCCGCAGGTGGGCGGTGTCATCTTTTTTGGGACGCTTGCCGATGCGTATCGGGCGTGCCTGTGGCTGCGTAGCGCAACACGCGTGCAGCTGGTGTTGGCGCGCGTGCCCGCCGATACGGCTGATGCCCTCTATCAGGGCGTTTACGACTTCGCATGGGAGGATCACCTTCCTGCGGGGGCGACCATCGCGGTGGACGCACACGGTGAGAACCCCGAGCTGCGCAACACCAAGTTCGTGGCCCTCAAGGTGAAGGATGCCATCTGCGACCGGTTGCGCGAGGTGCGTGGTGCGCGGCCAGACGTCGACGCGCACGATCCCGACGTGGCCGTCAACGTGGCGGTGCATCCCAAAAAGGCTACGGTCTATCTCAACCTTTCCGGCGCGTCCCTGCATCGGCGCGGGTATCGTACCGACGGCGTGCAGACCGAGGCGCCGCTCAAGGAGACGCTGGCAGCGGGTATCCTCCTTGCTGCAGGTTGGCCGCAGATCGCCGCTGCGGGCGGCTGCCTAGCCGACCCGATGTGCGGCTCCGGCACCTTCTCGGTGGAGGCGGCGCTCATGGCCGCCGACGTGGCACCGGGGCTCCTTCGCGAGCGGTGGGGCTTCGAGGGCTGGTCGCGGCACGACCAAGAGCTGTGGGAGCACGTGCGTGACGAGGCGCTGCAGCGAAGGCGCACCGATGGAGGCATCCGGATCGTGGCGGGAGACCTCGACGCGCGCGCGGTGGACGTGGCCCGTGCCAACTTGGAGCGGGCGGGGGTCTCACACATGGTGAGTCTCGGCGTATCGGATGCCTCGGAACTCGCGCGTCGCCTGCGTGCGCTCCGCGGGCGGCGCGACACGGGCGGCCTCATGGTGGCAAATCCGCCCTACGGCCAACGGCTGCTCTCCACCGACGAGCTGCCGCAGGTGAGGCGCGCACTTGCCGCTGCCATGGAGGCGCTCCCCAGTGGTTGGGGCGCAGTGCTGGTCACCCCTGACATGGGCGTCGACACGGCGCTCGGACGCGTGCCGGCACAAGTCGTCGAGTGCCACAACGGGCCCATTCGCGTGTGGGTGCGCCTGTACGATGCCGCTGCGCGATGTCAGACCTGCGCCATCGTCTCGCTTGCGGGCATGGCACGCAAGGTGCCCATTGCCGAGCGCAACAGCGACCAGTTTGCCGCGCGGCTGCGCAAGGTGGCACGCGAGCGCGCCAAGTGGGCGCGCAAGGCCGGTGTCGGATGCTATCGCGTCTACGATGCCGACCTGCCCGACTACGCGCTCTCCATCGACCTCTATCAAGGTGCTGGTCCTGATGAGGGGCAGATGCGTCTGATGGTGCGGGAGCATCGCCGTCCGGCACAGATTGACGCGCAGCGTGCTGCCCGTCGCCTGGCCGATGCCGTGGCGATTGCCGCGGCAACCTTCGACCTGGATGACGAGCAGGTGGTGACCCATCCGTGGCGCGATGCTCGCGCGCAACGCGACGAGCGCACGGGCTACCTCCCGCTGACAGTCGCCGAGGATGGCTGTCTCTTTGTGGTGGATCTCGGCCGCCCGGAGGCGAGCCTGCCTTTGGCCCAGCGTTCGGTGCGGCAGCTTGCAGGCACGATGTCGGCGGGCAACCGCGTGGCAGCCCTCTTTGCGACCTCTGGGCCCGCTCTGGTGCATGTTGCCCGGGCTGGTGCTCGCTCGACCTGCGCGGTGGATGGTGCCCAGGAGTGGCTCGACGCCGTGGGCAGGCAGATGCGGGACAACGGTTTTGCAGGCAAACAGCATCGTGATGCGTGCACGGAGGTGCGCGCGTGGCTGCGGCTCGAGGCCCGGCAACACCACACGTACGACCTGGTGATCTGCGTGGCTCCCGACTGGCTCTCGGCGCGTGACGCTGGCGGCGAGGAGTGGGACCTGCAGCGCGACCACGTGAGCTTGCTACGGCTGGCCTCTCGGGTGCTGGCCGATGGGGGAGTGGTGCTGTTCGCCTCAGGTAACCGCGAGGTGTGGCTCGACTTTCCGGCACTCGAAGCCGCGGGCCTTGCGGTGCAGAACGTCTCGGGACGCGTGGTGCCCCACGACTTCGAGCGTTCGCGCGAGACCCCGCGCTGCTTCTTGGTGGGCAGGGCCTAGCGTTACGTGAGGCCCAGGCGGGTGCGCAGCGCGTCCCAGAGCTTCGCGGAGCCAGAGGCGGTTGGGTGCACCTGGTCCTCAAAGAAGTCGTCGGTGTCCACCTGCAGCACGTCAAGCAGTGAGACGTGCTCCCAGCCATGAGCGGCGCAGACGCAGCCGAGCGCGTGGTCGATCTGGTCCATGCCGTAGAGGTTCACGGCGTCGGTGCGCTCGTTTGCGGGTGGAGAGACCACCACGAGGTGCTTGCAGCGGGCCTCGGCGGCCGTGAGCGCCTGCTCGGCATAGGCGGCAAAGTCCTCGATGGGCACCTTTGCGGCATCGTTGGTTCCAAGCATGACCACGATGACGTCGGCTCCGTCGCCCAACCAGGCATCGGGCTCCTCTGCGAGGTACTGCATGCGAAACCCACTCACACCCGCGTTGACGAAGCTCTCCACGCCGTGCTCGCGCGCATAGGTGCGAAAGGCGTTGGCCCAGCAGGCTACCGTGGTGGGCGTCTCGAGGTAGGTGCCCTCGCCACCCTGGTACACCACCACGCCCGTGTCGCTCGACGCGTCGTAGCCGTCGATCAGGTATCCCGCGGTGATGGAGTCTCCCACCACTCGAATGGAGCTCACCTCGCCTGCGGCGATCATGCTGGCGAGGCCTTGCGGGTCGGCTTCGGGTGCCGGTGTGGGACAGTCCGCCATGGGGTCGCTCACCACGAACTCCTGCACTTGGGGCTGCGCGGCATCTTGGGCGTCTTGATGCATGGATGTGCCCTCCGAGCAACCCGCGAGGCACAGGGCGAGGCACAGCAGCGTGGCACAGGCGTTGCGACCGGTCATGCGGTCCTCCTTGGTCGTTGTCTTCATGCGAGATGGTAGCGGTTTTGCCCGTGCCGTTCAGACAGGAGGCAGACGGCTTCGACATGCCTGGGCTCATTAAGGCATGCGTCGCGCTTATCGTAACGATAAGCGTGCGGTATTGGTGCCCCATGAGAAAATGAACGATACTCATGATTTGACGACAAGGCAAAGGCATCGTTCTGGAGGAAGTAATGAAGATAACAGGCAAGCATCTGTTGGTGCTCGTGGGCATGTGCGGGCTCATCGCCAGTGGCGTCGGCCTGGTGACCAACGTGGCGGGCATCTTCTTTGATCCCGTGGCCACCGAGCTGGGTGTCGGTAAGGGTCAGATCAGCCTGACGCTCACCATCTGCAACGTGTGCTTCGCCCTAGGAGGCATGCTCGCGCCGCGCCTCATGAAGGCGGGGAGCCCCAAGCCGCTCCTGATCGCCGCCACCGCCGCGCTCGCCGGCTCCACCGCCGGCCTTTCCATCGCCCACGGCATCGGCCTCATCTACGCCCTCTGCGTGGTACGTGGCTTTGCGGCCGGCGTCATCGGCATGGTCTTTGCCACCTCGGTGCTCAACAACTGGTTCCACGAGGGCATCGGCCTGGTCACCAGCATCGCCTTTGGCTGCTCGGGCATCGCGGGCGCCGTGTTCTCGCCGGTGCTCTCTGGCGTCATTGCCTCTGCGGGCTGGCGCGTGGGCTACCTGACCATCGCGGCCATAACGGTGGTGCTCAACCTTCCGGCCATCCTCTTCTTGCCCTCAGTCACCCCCGAGGGCTGTGGCATGCGTGCCCTGGGCGACACGGGCGAGGCTAAGGTCCAGACGTCCGACGTTGCACAGGAGACTGCCGCCGGTCCCATCAACGCCGCACTGTTTGGCCTGGTGCTGGCCTATGCGGTGATCTGCAGTGGCATCACCGGCCTGCCGCAGCACTTCCCGGGCATGGCCGAGAGCTTTGGCGTGGGTGCCGTAGGCGCCACCATGCTTTCGTTCTGCATGATCGCCAACACGGCCGGTAAGGTGGTCCTGGGCGCGCTTGTCGACAAGCTGGGTGCCCGCGTCTCCATCCTCGCGTACTGCGTGCTGATTCTCGTCTCGCTGTTCCTGCTGCTCTTTGTGCACAGCGGTACCGCGCTGGTGGTGGCCGCGGCCCTCTTTGGCCTGTGCTACTCGCTGGCCACCGTGGGCATCTCGCTCACCACGCGCGAGGTCTTTGGTCTGGCCAACTACACGCGCGTCTATCCCACCTTCTCGTTGGGTGGCAACGTGGCCAACGCTGCCTTCTCGTCGATAATCGGCTTCATGTACGACTTCTCGGGTGGCTATGCCCTCACCCTGTACGTGATGGCAGCCATGACCCTGGCGACGGGCGCCCTGATCGTGGCCGCTTTCTCCAAGCGCGCCTAGCACGGAGCGTGCGGCGTCTCGAGCCAATCCTGTCACAGAGACGGGCGGCCCCCCTCTCCGCCGAGAGAGGAGGGCCGCCCGTTTGCTTGCTCGGTGGGGCCAAAGTCCGGGACTATACGCCCACGCTGACTTCGCCGGCCAGCACGCGCTGGTAGTCCTCGTAGTTCTTCTGTAGGAGGGTCGGCGTGTCGAGCTCGTAGGGGCAGCGCGACGCGCAACGGCCGCAGTGCAGGCAGTTCTCGATTTTGGCCATCTCGGCCTGCCAGTGGTCGTTGAGCCAGGCGGCAGACGGTGCTCGCCGCAGCATGAGTCCGATACGCGCGCACTGGTGGATGGTGATGCCCACCGGGCAGGGCTCGCAATAGCCGCACCCGCGGCAGAAGTCGCCCGAAAGCTCCTCGCGCTCGCGGGCCACGAACGCCTCCATCTCGGGCGTCCAGGAGGGCGTCTCGTCCATGAAGGACAGCCACTCGTCGAGCTCGCGCTCGCGCTGGATGCCCCAGATGGGCAGCACGTTGTCGAACTGGGTCATGAAGGCCATGGCCGCCGTCGAGTTGGTTATGAGGCCGCCCGAGAGGCCCTTCATGCAGACGAAGCCTACGTTGCGCTCACGGCAGAGGTTGACGAGCTCCACCTCGCGCGGGCCTGCAAGGTAGGAGAACGGGAACTGCAGCGTCTCGTACAGCCCCGACTCTGCCGCCTCGAAGGCTACGCCGATCTTGTGGGCAGTGATGCCGATGTGCGCTATCTTGCCTGCCTGCTTTGCCTCGAGCATGCACTCGTACATGCCCGAGCCGTCGCCGGGGCGCCACACCTGGTCGGCGCAATGGAACTGGTAGAGGTCGACATGGTCGGTCTGCAGCAGAGAGAGCGATGTGTCGAGCTGTTCGCGGAATTGCTCGGGCGTCTTGGCCATGGTCTTGGTGGCAAGGTAGAGCTGGTCGCGCAGGCCCGACGCACCAAAGGCTGCGCCAAGCTTCTCCTCGCTGTCAGTGTAGCCTCGCGCGGTGTCGAAGTAGGTCATGCCTCCCTCGAACGCGCGTCTCAGCAGGCGCACGCCCTCCTCCTTGCTCACGCGCTGCACGGGCAGCGCTCCAAAGGCGTTCTGTGGCGTGGTGATGCCGGTCGACCCAAGCGTGACGGTTCTCATGACGTTCCCCCTAACGTATGACTTGATAATCGAGATGGCTAATGGGTCCATTGTACGGGCACGTGCCCAATGTGCGCCAGCTCAGGCACAAACGAAGAGCCCTCGCGGGCACTGCCTGCGAGGGCTCGAAAAGGCTTGTTGCGCGTGGAAGCTACTCTCCCTTGGCAGCCATCTTGCGCAGCGCAAAGATCATGAGGGCGGTACCGCCAACCGAGGCAGCCGCGCCGATGCCGAGCACCGCGCGGACCGGGATATAGGTGAACAGCCATCCACCCAGGAAGCTGGCCAGCAGGCCGCCGATGGTGGAGGCGGTGGCAAACACGGCCTGACCCTTGTTGCGGTCCTCCTCGGCCACATGCTCGTTGGCAAAGTAGACCACGGCAGGCACCAGCGCCGCGTAGCTCACCATCTGAAGGGCCATGGCGCCGTAGAACATGGGCACGTTAGCGCACGCGAAGGTGAGCACGTGCTTGACGGAGTAGAGCACCGACGCGACCGCGATGATCTTGCTCACGTCGAAGCGCTTGAGGATGAACGAGAAGCCGAACATGGCGGGAAGCTCGAGCATGGCGGCGATGAACATGGCGTTGCCCTGTACGGTCTCGACGTTGGAGCTCACGAACATGCCGATGACCTTGGCCATGTAGTTGTTGATGATGAAGTGGCAGAAGTACATGAGCATCAGCGACAGCACCACGAGCGTGATGTCGCGGTACTTGCCAAAGAACTGGAAGATCGAGATGCCCTCCGCCTCGGGCTCGGCGGGCTCGTCGTCGGTCAGGACGAGGTCGGCCGGCGCCTCGGGCATCAGGTTGACGGCAAAGAAGGTGAGCGCCGCACCGGCCACCACCCAGAAGGGCAGCGTCTTGGCGCCCAGGACTGCCCAAAGCCTGCCCACGATGTTGGAGGCGACGGCGTAGGCGGCAGAGCCAAGGCCGCGGCACACGCCATAGTTGATCACGCCGCCGGCCTTCTCGTAGATGAAGGCCATGCTGTTGAGCAGGGGCATGCCCACGCTGGCGCTCATGAACGACACCACGACCAGCGGCAGGATGAGCGGGGAGCCAGCGGGAATCACCAGGAGCAGCAGCGCACCGGCGCCACACAGCACCATGGAGGCGGAGATGAACATCTTCTGGGTGATCTTGGGCGAGCGGTCCACGAGGTCGCCGGCGGCTGGTCCGGCAAAGACGCCGAGCAGGCTGATGACGCTCATGACGGTGCCGATGGTGGCATCGTCGAAGCCGCTCTGCGACAGGAAGTTGTAGGCGTAGCCCATCGAGCCCGCAAAGAGCATGAGGAAGCCGATGTTGACGAACGCATACCGCAGATTGAGATACTTGAATTCCATGCTGACCCTCCCAACATGAGCGATGACCAGTCAAGTATGCCATCTGCTACTTGCAGGAGGGTGCACGATTCCGCACTCGTGTGCATATGGGCCGCCACATGGGCGGATCGGTCCTAGGGCCGAAGGACGGGCATGACGGCCGTCTGACCAGCCGGCGGCTCGCCACCAAGCTCATCGTAGGGAATCACGGCCCCCTCGCCATAGAGCTCCACGGCGCGCTCGTCGCCGCTCTTCTCGTGCTCGCTCGCCCAGTTGGCCAGCAGCGTGTCGCGCGGGACGTAGCGCACCTCCCAGAGTTGGGCGAGCTCGTCGAGGAGTCGTCGTTCCGCTTGGTCTGCCAGGCCGCGCGATGCGATTGCGGCAAGCTCGTGTGCGACCTGGAAGGCGGGGTGGCCGTAGATGCGCGCCTCCCAGCCCTGCTCGCGCAGGGCAGCCCAGGCGTTTGCTACGGCGCCGTCGTCGACGCTGTCGAGCCCGACGAGCTCCTCCACGGCCGTGTGGGTGGCGTCGTCTGCGAGCAGGCCCTTGGCAAGCGCGGCATAGCCGCAGGCCTGGCGCACGGGCAGCGCGTCGGCCATGCGAAGCTCGAGAGACCCCGTCCAACGTACGTCAGGCAAAACCGAGCGCAGCAGCAACGTGGCCTCCGCCTCGGACAGCTCGCGGTCCTCCATCAGGCGCTCGCAGGTGTCGGTGCCAGTCGAGAAGGTGACGCCCTCATCGCTGGTAAAGAGGATGGGCCTGGTGCCCTCGAGCCATCGTTCGTAGGCCACGAAGCCAAAGCCGCCACCACAGGCGCCTGGTACCATGCCACATCGGCGCGGGTCCACCTGCTCCCACACCATGGAGCGCACCATGCGGGGCGTCGAGACTGGGTCGGACCCGCGCAGGCGGATGCTGTTGTCGGTGAGGAATGCAAGCAGGGGAGCCAGGGTCGCGCAAATGCGATAGTCGCGCGCCGCCTCGGCAGCGGGTGTCCGGACGGGCAGCATGAGGACGGTGCCCGCCGTGCATCTCAGTGCGTCGCGGGCGTAGGCACCCGTGCGCGAGAGGTAGGCGTTGCGCAGCACGTTGCGCGAGAGTGGCACGGGCACGATGTCGGAGGGGGAGGACACGTAGGGGTTGTATCCCTGCGCGACCAGCGCATAGTCGCGCCCCAGCGCCTTGACGGCGAGGTGGAAGTGGCGGTCGAACACGTGGATCGCATCGAGCAGGGCAGCGAGGGAGTCCGCCGGTCCGACCTCGAGCGCCAGCTGGGCGCCCACGCCGAGCGTGGCGCGCACCTCCACGGGCTGCTCTCGGCCCTCCATGAGCAGCGAGCCGGCAACCCCCACCAGGTGGCCGTCGACCACGATCTGCCCCTCGGGATAAGTGCGCGCAAGCTCGGCGAGCACGCGCGCGACGCCATGGGAGCCCTCGTAGGGCACCGTCCTGTCGGAGGCCCGGTTGATCACGAAACGTTCGAGGGAGATGCGCAATCCTGAAGTTTGGGTGGAGGGGGAGGACTCGTCGGAGGCCCCGGACAGCGCCGCCATGAGCGTCGCACGGTTACGTTCGAGGCGTTCCTGCTGCTCTGTTGTGCGGACTCGCGCATGCTTTGCCATGTGTGCCCCCTCGTGGATTGGAGAGCGTGGTGCGGTTGTTTCCTAGTATGCCCATTCTTACGAATTGCTAGAATAGGCAGACACGGAAACTTATCGCACTGCCGCCCCGGTGCTGTTGTTGGGAGGGGCCATGCCTCAGGAGAAGCGCAGCAAAAACGTAGCCAAGAAGGTTCCGCTCAAGGTTTCGGGTTCCTCGACCCATACCTCGTCCTCCACCGCCCAGCAAGGGGACGACAATGCCCAGGCCCGCAACGGAGCCATATTCCTCGGCGCGGTGGTCGTAGCCTACATCGTCTATCTCGTCGTCACGGGGCAGATGGCCACCTTCCTCGATGCCCTGTCCAACGTCGACAGCGCGTGGGTCATCGGTGCCGCCATCTGCTACGTGTTCTACTTCATCTTTGGCGTCATTGCCTACGCCATTGCCGTCTACCTCGACCACGACTCGCCAGTGGGCATCCGCGACCTCATGAGCGTCGAGGCCTCGGGCGTGTTCTTTGGCAACCTTACGCCCATGATGGCTGGTGCCGTTCCCTCGCAGATCTACCGCCTCACGCGCACGGGCCTCGACGTGGGCGAGGCGAGTGCCACGCAGTTCACGCGATTCATCATGTTCCAGCTGGCTGTGGTGCTCTTTGCCGCCATGATGCTGGTGGCCAAGCTCAAGTTCTTCTTCGAGGCCTACGGCAACATCGTGGTGCTCAACCTGGTGGTCTTTGGCGTGCACCTGGCCGAGTGCGTGGGCCTGTTCGTGATCTGCCTGTGCCCGGGTCTGGTCATGCGCTTTGGCAACTGGGCGATCGAGCTGCTGTCCCGCCATGGCTGGCTCAAGAACCGCGAGCACTGGGACGAGATGGTCAACGTGCAGGTCATGGAGTTCTCCGAGGCCTTCAAGCGGGCTGCCCGCGATCTCCCGTCAATGGGGCTGACCCTCGTGGTGACGATGCTGCAGCTGGCCAGTCTGTACATGATCCCGTGGTTCGTGCTCAACGCCTTTGGCGTGCGCGGCGACTTCGTGGAGTGCCTGGCAGCCGGCTCGATGGTGCAGATGGTGGCCTCTGCAGTGCCCCTGCCCGGCGGCACCGGTGGCGCCGAGGGCGGCTTCGTGATGTTCTATGGCCGCATGTTTGGTGCAGCCACCTCCGCGGGCTTTTTGGTCTGGCGCATCGTGACCTTCTTTGCGCCGACCATTATCGCCGCACCGCTGCTGGGCCTGTCCACGCGCAACCGCACGGTGAGCATCTACCGTCGCGTCCAGCGGATCAAGCGCCACCTCTCTCGCAAGGGTGGATCGGGCGGCAAGAGCAAGGGTGGCAGCTCCGGTGGCTTCAAGATCAAGGGTGCGGCGATCGAGCGCAAGGCAGACGACCGCAAGCGCGTCTCAGAGTAGGGACGCTTTTTCGAGAGCAATCGCGCAAAGGGGAGCATCCCCTTTGCGCGATTCTATTAGCGTGAAGGTGACCGGGGCGTCTTACCTGCAGCAGGCTGAGCAGGCGCTCGGAGCAGCCGCGAGGCCTCCTAGGGCCGTCTCGCGCAGGGAGGCTGGCAGTGCCTGACCAACCTGTCGCATGGCGTCGACTACCTCGTCGAAGGGCAGGGGGCTCTCGATGCCTGAGAGGGCTAGCTGGGCTGCGCTCATGGCGTTGGCCACGCCGGCCGCGTTGCGCAGTTGGCAGGGGTACTCCACGAGGCCGCGCACCGGGTCGCAGACCAGCCCCAGCATGTTGGCGATGACAATCGCGGCAGCGTCCAGACAAGTCTTGGGGCTCGCGCCATGCATCTCGGCCAATGCGGCCGCTGCCATTGCAGCGGCGGTGCCCACTTCGGCCTGGCAGCCACCCTCGGCACCTGACACGCTTGCGTTTTGGGCCACCAGCGCTCTCACGGCGGCTGCGGTCCACAGCCCCGCCCAGATGCGCTCGCTCTCCATCTGGGCGACGCTTGCGGCAGCCAGTACAGTGCCGGGAATCACACCCGCCGAGCCTGCAGTCGGTGCCGCCACGATGACGCCCATGTTGGCCGAGCGCTCAAGCACGGCCATCGCGTAAGCCGTCGCCTGCGAGAGCGTGGGCCCGAGCATCCCGCCTGCCAAGGCCTCGGTTCCCGCCGCCACTGCGGCCGCCTGCCCGTCGAGCAGCCCACCCAAGGAGCGGCGCGGGTGCTCTATGGTATCGGTCACCTCGTGGCACATTGCCTCGTACACCGCCCGCATCAGCTCGTCGACGTCCTGCTCGGGGCGCAGGTCGCGCTCGCGTTCGCGCATGACCTGCGAGATGGGCCATCCGCTGCGCTCGCAGACCTCCAGCAGTTCGGCTCCCGTCGAGAAGGGATGTCGCAGCGTGACGTTCTCGGCCGATATGGGCGCGCCTGGCACGTGGATAGAGGTGGCGAAGGTCACGTTGGCGGCGTGGCGCAGGCTCTCCACCACCCAGGATTCGACATCGGCATCGAGCTCGAACACGCTGTATGCGGTGCCGCCGCGCCGGCTGCGGAAGGTGCTCATGGTGGCGATGTTGGTGCCCGACGCCGAGACCAGCGCCGTGAGCGTGGCCAGCACGCCCGGCTTGTCCTGGTGCTCGACGAAGAGGGTGGGGTAGTCGCCCGTCAGCGTGACGGGCACGCCGTTCACGCGGCTGATGCGCACGCGCCCACCGCCGAGGGACTCGCCTCGGACGGTCGTCTTCCAGCCGTCGCCCTCCATGAGCACGTCGCAGGTGTTGGGATGCGTGACCTCGCCGTCCTCGGCCGTCAGGAAGCGGTAGGAGAGTCCGGCCTCGTCTGCGAGGGCAAAGGACGTGCGAACGCGTTCGTCATCGGTCTCGAGGCCGAGCATGCCGGCCACCAGGGCCCGGTCGGTGCCATGGCCCCTGCCGGTACGCGCAAACGACTCGTACAGCGTGAACGTGACGCTCTGGGGCTCATGGGGAGCAAACATGCGCGCCACCTGGGCTATGCGCAATGCTCCTGCGGTGTGCGAGCTGGAAGGGCCCACCATGATGGGGCCGAGGATGTCGAAGGCGGAGGTGGTCATTATCATGGGGCATGCTCCAAGCGGATGCGATAGTCGTTCAACTGCTGATGATAGCGCGACTGATGTCCTGGCGGCTCGCCGCATATCGCACGGCGCGGCGCTCGCGCGGGCGTCTGGCGGACGGCATGGCCGCCTGTGTCAGCGGTTATGGTAGGTTGTTGGGATGACCAACGTCGGATCGAGCTACAAGGGGGCGCTCATGCGCGATGGCCTGACGCCAACGGCATACCTGTTTGACGAGCTGCGGCAGCAGGCGGGCATCTCCAACCGCGACGCAGCCCTCATCCTGCTCTCAACACGCCCCATCTATGCGGGGCGCTCGCCCCGTGATCGCATCGGCGAGCGCACCTTCCTCTCACGCGAGGTCGTCCACGTCACGCCCAACAAGATCAACCCAGCCATCTACGGCGACTTCTCCCAGAGCGCGCAGACCATCACCTCGCGGCTGGCGGGCATCCACGGCTGGGGAGACAAGGCACATGCGCAGGTCATCTCGCGCTATGCGGGGGAGGCGGCGACCAACATGGTGCGCCTGCTCGACGCCTACGGGCGTGAGGGACGCATCTACGCAAACACCGTGATGCGTGTGGGGTCACTGCGCCTCTCGCGAGAGTCCGACCGAGCCGTCCTTCTGGTGCTGGCTTTCGTGGTGGCAGGATGCCTGGCGGACCCACGTGCCGTCTCGGAGGAGGTCGAGCGCTTTACCCGCGAGAAGCTCGCGCGTGAGATGGGCACCCTCATCAGCGATCCCACGCCGCGCGCGCAACAGACCATGTTCGACGGTGCGCCAAATCTGCTTGGGCTGGTACGCGTGGTGAGCGGGTCCATCCGTCCGCCCATCTATCCGCTGTCGCAGGGTCCAAAGGGCACCGTCATCGGGTCGATCCCCAGCGAGGGAAGCAGCATCACCGACGTGGAGGTAGACGTGTCTCGCCAGCATCTGGTGGTGTGGCATCAGGATGGCGGATGGTGGTGCCAGGGGCTGCAGTCCACCAACGGCACCTTCCTGATCCGCGGCACGACCAAGGATCTTGTCAGGGTTGAGGAGCCGCGCAGCTCCCGCACCACCGCATCGGTGCCCGTGGCGATCTCTGCGGGCGACACGCTCTGCCTTGGGCGCAGGACCAGGTTCCTTGTCATACAAATGACCAGCTAGAGATTGGTCTTACAGGGGCCAAGGCATCCCTTTTGCAAACAGGCTAACTGTTGCGCAACAAATGCACCGAGGGTGGCTGTTATCATCTCGGCAGAGGAAATGAGACGTTCTGGCAGTTCTGTCATAGGCGTCTTGCAATTTGCGAGGAGGTATCGGGATGGACGGCGTCACTTTCATCGAGATCAATTACGACCAGGCATGGATTGACAGCTCGCTGCTGGGGCTTGCGGGATTCTCGTGGCTCTATTCGTGGGGCATGTACCTGTTCCTCATCGCCACGCTTGGCATCCTCATCTGGATCTTCTTCGACTCCATCACCAAGCACAAGGACCAGCAGGCGCTCGTGCCGCGCATCCTTGCCATGGTGGGCTTCTTCCTGATCTTCCCGGCCTTCATCTTCCGCTTTACCGGCAACGCCGACGGCATCCACACCTTGGTGCGTCTTGGCGGCGAGCCGGGCACGCCCTACTATGCGGGACCCATCAACTGGAACGTCAACTGGCTGGTCAAGGGCTATGGCCCGATGATCGCCATGGTTGCCCTCGCCGGTGTGGTCGTGTCCATCGTGGCCATGGTCATCTATGCGAGCACGGTGCAGCGCAGCAAGGTGAGCATCGGTGGCGTCGGTGGCACCATGTTCGGCAACAACCTCAACGACCGCATGGCCGCGCTTGAGAACGAGGTCCAGAACGTGCAGCGCGCCGCCGCGACTCCCACGCCGATCCCCTCCGCCCCCATTCCGTCCGCTCCCATCCCCTCCGCTCCCGCAGCGGGCATGGGCACCAGGAGCGCAAACGGCACCATCATCGACCGCAAGCCCCAGGCTGCCACGATCATCGACGTGCCCCAGTCGGGCGACACCCTGACTGTCCAGGAGGGCAACGGGCGCGGCACCATCTACGACCTGCCCGTCGACGACGTGGTCGTGGGTCGCGACCCCAACAGCTTCGTAGTCCTGCATGACGGCAAGGTGTCCAGCAAGCACCTCAAGCTGGTCTATGACCCCTCTGGCGCATGGAGCGTGCTCGATCTTGGCAGCACCAACGGCACCTACATCAACGGGCAGCGCGTGAGCGGGCAGGCCTACCTCAACGATGGCGACTCCATCAAGGTCGGCGACACGGTGCTCGTGTATCGCCAGGGACACTAAGGCGGGGTCATCGTGAAGCGCCTCACCTCCAAGCGTCACGCGATGTGGCTGGCGGGCCTTGTGCTGGCCTTCGCCCTCGCGCTTCTTGCCCCTGGTCGCCAGGCCCTTGCGGACGTGCGCGACGACGTGCCCAGCGTGCTGGTCATCGATTCGTGCCTGGGAGACTACGACCTGTGCACCCTGCACTGGGTGGGCGAGGAGCCCGAGGTCGTCGCGGAAGGCGACCACACCATGCTGGTCACCTCGACAGACCCGGCGTGGTGGTCCGATGGGGGCGGCACGGGTGACGCTCCGGCCACCTTCGTGCTGGGCACATCCGCCGCGGGAGCCTCGGTGAGCGCCGACGACATCGTGTGGGCGCTCGACCAGATCCGTGCCTCGGGAGCCGAGCCGCGTACCTTCGTGGTGGCCATGGGCCTCACCGGCTTGCCTCTGCGGCAGTACGCCGAAGGCCTGGCCGGTACGAGCCAGACGTCGCGGGCCGACCTGGTGGGCATGGCCTTCTGCGGCACGCCCCATGGTGGGTGCAGCGCGCTTGCCACCTATGCAGACCTGCCCATCTGGGACCAGGTGCTCTCAACCGTCGGCATCACGCGGGACGATCTGACGCCTGGCAGCGCCTACCTGCAGGAGCTTGATGGGGGCACGTTCCCCGCGGTGTGCAAGACGCTGCTGGTTGGCGGCGAGGTGGGCGATCTGGGCTTTGGCATGACCGATGGCCTGTTCGTCGCGGCAGACCTAGCGCTCGACCCTGCGGTGAGCGACCAGGTGCAGCGCGTCCAGGTAAACGCCACCGCCTCCCAGCAGGTCAACCTCACAGGCGCGTGGAGTCGCTTCACCAGCGAGATCGACTATCCCGACCGTGTTGTGGACAGCGCCCTCGTGGAGCGCCTCTCCGCCATTGCCGGCTACGGGATCTCCGCCGAGGTGCAACAGCAGGTTCGCGAGTTCTACGAGGCGTGGTTCGGCGAGGGCACTCCCGTCACGCACAACAGCACCGCCCTTCTCTTCGACCTGTCGGGCAGCATGCTCAATCCCATCGACGCGAGCCGCGACAAGCTTGCCGCAGGCAAGGAGGCCGCCAAGGAATACCTGCGCGCCATGCAGGCCGTGAGCGAACTGCCGCAGTCCGCGCCTATGGACGTCTCGGTGATCGGATTTGCCGAGGCTGCCAGCACCGTGGCCACTGGCTACGACAAGGCGGCTTGCGACGCCGTACAGGCCATGGACGCCTATGGTGAGACGGACATCGGCCTGGCGCTCGACCGCGCCATGGCGTACCTCGACAAGGCGCCTACCTGCGCCGACCGCCACGTGCTGTTGCTCTCCGACGGAGCCAGCACCCAGGGCCAGACCGAGGAGCAGATGCTCTCGGGGTCGGTCGCCCAGGCCAAGGCTGCTGGCATCGCCATCGACACCATCGGCTTCGGTGACATCGGCGAGTCCGACGCGGGTTTCTTGAAGCGCGTGTCCGAGGCGACGGGTGGCACCTACTACCTTGCGCAGGACACCTATGCCCTCAAGGTCAACTTCCTCACGTCGTATTACTCGTCGCTGGGATTGCAGCTGACCGACGAGGAGGTTTCGGACGGCGCACCGGCTACGGTGTCGGTGGGGTCTGTCGACGAGCACGTCACGGCCTTGGAGGCGGGCGTCGTCTCAAAGCGCGATGTGCCTCAGGTACGCCTACTGCGTGACGGCGAGGCGCTCGATGAGGGCCTCTATTCCGTCCAGGAGGAGTATGGCCTGGTCACGGTACAGATCGTTGACCCCCAGAAAGGCGACTACGAGCTCGAGCTGTCGGGTGACACCGGCGCGCTGCACGTGTTTGCCGTGAGGCAGCCCGGCATCGCAAAGGTGTGGCATGGCACCGAGGCAAAGCAGGACATGGGACTCTACCTCGTGATTGGTGCGAGTGTGGCGCTGGTCGCGGCCATAGGCATCGTGGTGGCGCGCACCATGCGCAAGGGGTCTGCGAATGCGAGTGGCACAAAGGCGATTGGCGGGACCAGGCGATGATTCTTGGTGGCTACAGTGCGACGGGTCCGCGCGAGACGAACGAGGACAGCTTCTATGTCCTCGACTTCTCCGATGTTCATGGGTTCACCGGTGACATAGCCGCCTTTGCCATGGTGTCCGACGGGATGGGCGGATACCAGGGTGGCGACGTGGCCAGTGGCCTTGCGGTCGCCTGCGCGCAGAGCTACGTCCAGCAGCTGCTCGAGATGGCTGAGGGCAATCGCGTCGACCTCGATGCGGCAGCCGCCCTGATGGAGATCGCGCGCAACGCCCACGAGGCCATCGTCGCGCAGGCGGCCAATGGCGGCAGCCCGAGTATGGGTGCCACCTTTGTGGGAGCCTTCCTGAGCCCGACCCATGCGTGGATCGGCCATATTGGTGACAGTCGTGCGTATCTGGTGCGCGATGGCGTGGCCATCCAGCTCACCGAGGACCACTCGCGTGTGGGCAGGATGCTCAGTCGCGGCATCATCACCGAGGAGGAGGCGCAGGTCCATCCCGACCGCAACCGCATCGAGCGGGCGCTGGGCTTCAGCGACGGCGATGCCGAGATCGACGAGGTGGACCTGCTGCCCGGCGATGCGCTGCTCCTCTGCAGTGACGGCGTGTACACGGTGCTGGGAGCCGAAGCCCTCGGAACGGCGGTGAGCAGGTCGTCCAATGCCGCGTCGGCGTCCAAGCGCATCGTCAAGAAGGCCCTCTCGAGCGGGACCGACGACAACTCGACTGCGGTCGTCGCCTACAACGTCGCAGACGCGTCGGCCAAGGCCGACACGCTGGTTGGTCACCGGCCCATGCAGGAAGGCCGCGTGGAGACGGCCCAGGCCATGAGGCCCGCACGCACGCAGCGGATCAAACCCGCCGCGCGGCCGGCTGCGACCCAGAGGAGACCTCGCACTGGTGCGGGTGCCCGGACATCGTCTGATGGAGTCAGCTGGTCCAAGGTGGCCCCGCTCCTCGTGCTGCTCCTGTTGGTGGGTGTCTTGGGGTATGTGCTGCTCAAGTCTCGGACCGACGAAACGATGCTCTCTCCCGAGACGCAGGAGCAGCAGAGTGTCGTGCCGCAACAGGAATCCCCTGAGGGCGAGGCCTCGCCGCAGCAGGCGCCCGACGATACGCACACCGTCCAGACGGAAGGGGAGGGTGCCGGTGTGCCAACCGACGCTCCGCCTGCGAGCGGTGACTCCGACAGGCAGCAGGTTCCTGCGGAGGACAAACAGGACGACGCGTCCGATTCGGTGCAGGACGGGTACACCACCTACGTCGTTGCTGACCCCATAGAGCTCAAGTACGTGGATGCCACCGGTGTCGCGCAGGTCTTTACTGACGATCCCATCTGGATGGGCGAGGCGCCTTACATCGCCAGCGGTACCAGCCTGGTGGCCAAGTCCCAGCCCGAGAGCTTTGGGCGCTACCGCGAGTATCAGCAGCTCTCCGACAGCTATCTGGACGACCTTAAGGCAGACGTGGTGCGCTTTGCCAACGGCACCAATTCCTTCGACTCCCAACTAGCGAAGGCGGTGGGCGGGTCCCAGTACCTGAACCTTCTGGGCACGCTCTCTACGCTCGACCAATCGACGCTCGACGCCACCGTGGCGCATCTCGTGATCGATTCTATGGTGTAAGCCCTGTGAGGGAGGCAACCATGCAAAGCAACGCCAACAGGATCGTGGCCCTTGTAGGCGCTGGCCTGTTCGCGGCTGTCGTTGCCCTGGTGGTTGGGTCTGGCGGCAGCGGCGGGGGAGGCGGCGGAGCGCCTGCTGCAACGACGCCGGCGACCGACACGCAGACGCAACAGGAGGCAGACGTGCAGACCACGGGTGATTCGGGCGGCAGCTCCGTCGAGAAGGACATGTCGCTCGACGAGTTCGAGGCCCTGCTCGATGCCTACGACGCTGGCGGTGAGACCGGGCAGAACGCGCGCGATGCGGCCTCCTCGCCCGACGTGCCTGCCACAAACGTGGTGTACCAACAGGTCGCGGAGCGGGGCTTTGGCGATGTGGAGGTTCAGGCCGACTTTGCCCTCGACGGCTCGTACGCGGACTTGCATGCGCTCGACGCTGCCAGCACCGAGCGCTACCCATCCTATGCCATCACGTACGTGTCGTCGCAAGACGTGCTCTGGGCGGTGTACGTCAACGATGGGTGCTATCTGGCGGTGCCCATCGGAGCGGTGGGCGGCGAGGCCTTCGCCCGGCAGATCATTCTCACCGAGACCGACGTCATCACCCAATACGACGGCTCCAAAAACCAGTTCAGCGACTTTGCCATCACCGACATCGCCGATGCGACGTGCGTCAAGGTGGACCGCATCGACAGGGCCACGCTCGACTCCTACGCGCCGGCCCAGCTTGAGGCACTGTGATGGGTGCGCGAACCGGCCTGCGTCGCCTCTGGATGCTTGTCGCCGTCCTGGCATGCGCCACGCTCTGGATAGCCGGCGCAACCCAGGCTTGGGCCATCACCGACGGCAATCCCGTGGTGGTCAGCATGGGCGACTCCTATTCGTCAGGCGAGGGCACGGAGCCCTTCTATGGACAGAACGGCTCGGACAAGTACGCTGACGTCGACTGGTTGGCACATCGTTCCGAGAAGGCCTGGTCGGGGCAGCTGAAGCTGCGCAGCAAAACCCTGAAGGACATCCGCAACGACGGCTGGTACTTTACGGCCGTCTCGGGTGCGGAGTGCCGCCACATCCTGAGCGACACGCAGCACAAGGACTACGAGAAGGACGCGTTCCACAGCGGCGGCGTCGACCTTCCCTGCCAAAGCAATGTGTTTGTCAACGAGGGCCTGTCGGGCAAGGTCGACTACGTCACGCTCACCATCGGCGGCAACGACGTCGACTTCGTGGGTGTGGTGACCTCAGCCGCCCTCGACGGCAAGTACGTCCGCCTAGGTGGTCTGAGCGAAAAGCTGCGCAGCTCGCTCGACAAGTTCAAGAAGCAGACCAAGTCCGACATTATGAAGACCTACAACCACGTCCTCGACAAGGCGGGGTCCCAGGCCACGCTGGTCGTTGCGGGGTATCCGCACCTGGTGCCGCCCACTGGCAGGTTTGCCTGGTGTCGAGAGGACGAGGCCACCCTCATCAACGCTGCCGTGGACACCTTCGACACCCAGATCAAGGAGATGGTCGCCACCTGTGGCAAGTCGGGTGTCGAGTTCGTGGACGTGCGGGGCGAGTTTGCCGGCCACGAGGAGCAGTACATCAACAACGTGGAGATTAGGGCCAACGACCAGGATCTCATGCGCTTCCATCTGACGCACAACCAGGCAAGCGCCTACTCCGTGCATCCCAACGCGTACGGGCAGGCTGCCTACGCCCGTGCCGTGCAGCGCAAGATCGACGACCTCGAGAAGCGTGTGGGCGTGCCCGTGAGCTCGGACGTCGCCATGTCGCTGGTGTTCGACGTCTCGGGCTCGATGGATGACCCCTCGGCGCTCAGCGGCGAGAGCAAGCTCGATGCCGCCAAGCGCCAGAGCAGGGACTTCGTGTCGTCGGTGGGCGGCGAGGACGGCCCTGGCGGCATGTCGGTCAAGGTGGGTGTGGCGTCGTTTGCCACCTATGCCGAGAGCAATTGCGGACTGTCCAACGATCCCGAGCAGGTCCGGGCAACCATCGACGGTCTTACCGCCTCTGGTCGCACGAACATCTACGACGGCCTGGTCGAGGGTACCGGACAGGTCAAGGGGGAGAGCGGCCCAAAGCTCATCGTGTTCCTCTCGGATGGCAAGAGCAACGAGGGCGGCTCGGAAACGGACATCCTAAACCTGGCGCACGAGGCCGCCGACATGGGCATCAAGATCTACACCATCGGCTTTGGTCCATCGGGTGACCTCGACGAGCATCTGCTCCAGCAGATGGCCGAGATCACGGGCGGACTCTACTCTCACGAGGACTCGTCCAACATAGGGTCGGCCGCCGTGGGCCTCTTTGCGCAGATGATGTACGCGCAGCTGGTCAACACCTCCACGGTGCTCATCGACGACACGGGGACAGTGCGTCTCGACGGGCTCACCGACGTGGGCAAGTTCCTCGTCGATGCCAACGGCACGGTGACCGCCTACCTGTATTGGCCTGGCAGCGTGCTCGACCTGCACCTTACCGACCCCGATGGCGTGTTGGTCGAGGAGGGCTACGCGGGTTGTAGCATTGACACCTCAAAGATTCCCACCTGCATCACCATAAAGAACGCCAAGCAAGGTGAGTGGGGCATGGCGGTGTATGGGCGCGAGACCTCCATGGATGAGGAGCCCTTCTACGCCGTGGCTGCGTTCGACGAGACCACGGCGCCTGCGGTGGCGAGCGTGCCCAGCGGGGGAGGCGCTGCGTCCGACAGCAGCGCACCACTTTTGTTCCTGCTGGTGGCAGTGGCTATAGCAGGCATTACACTGGTCTTTGCTGCGAGCAAGGGCAAAGAGTAGGCGAGGGATTGCGTAAAGGGCGGATGACGCCCAAAGCTGAGGAGAGACCAGCTATGGGTTGTCAAGGGTTTCGACGAAGTTTTTCGCACACGAGAATCCGGCAGCAGTAGCCGAGGCACGAAGAGAAGACAGCGCACCTTGA
>CACZCK010000024.1 GCA_902779675.1 uncultured Coriobacteriaceae bacterium
AGGCTCCTCGCGCAGGCTCTTCATCAGGGCAGCCATCTTGTCGGCGCCGGCGGCACCCGGGAAGCTGGCGTTGACGATGCCGTTGATGTAGTAGCCATACTTCTGGTACAGGGCGTCCATGGCCTCATAGAGGTCCATGCCCTTGGAGGCGTAGTCGGAAGCCATCTCAACGCACATCTCGACGGCCACGATGGCGTCCTTGTCGCGGGCGTGGGTGCCCACCAGATAGCCGTAGGACTCCTCGAAGCCCATGAGGTAGCGATCCTCCTCGCCAGCGTCCTTGAGCTGGTCGATCTGGTCGCCGATGTACTTGAAGCCGGTCAGCACGCGACGCAGCTCGAAGCCCTTGTCCTTGGCCAGGGCGTCGGGCATGGTGGACGACACGATGGAGGTGACGGCGACCTTCTCCTTGGGATCCTCGCCGTTGGCCTCGGCCATGTTGATGAGCCAGTCCATCAGCAGGACGCCCATCTCGTTGCCGGAGAGCAGCTTGTACTCGCCGTCGTGCGGGATGGCGGTGCCCATGCGGTCGGCGTCGGGGTCGGTGGCAACGACCAGGTTGGGCTTGACCTCCTCGGCCAGCTTGAGGGCGAGCTCGAGAGCGGCGCGGAACTCGGGGTTGGGATAGGTGCAGGTCGGGAAGTTGCCGTCGGGGTTAGCCTGCTCGGGAACCACGGAGACCTTGTCGACGCCGATCTCCTTCAGGATCTTGCTGACGCACTCCATACCGGTGCCGTTGAGCGGCGTGTAGACCACGGAGTAGGACTCGTCGGCCTTGAAGCCGGGGATGGAGACCTTCTTGACGGCAGCGATGAAGGCGTCGATGACGTCGTCGCCGATCCAGTTGATCATGCCGTTGGCGAGGCCCTCTTCGAAGTCCATGCACTCGAGGCCGAAGAAGTCGGCGGCGGCGATGTTGGCGCTGATCTCCTTGGCGGCCTCATCGGTGATCTGCCCACCATTGTCGTTGTAGACCTTGTAGCCGTTGTAGGCGGCGGGGTTGTGGGAGGCGGTCAGCACGATACCCGCGGAGGTGCCCAGGTGACGGACGGCGAAGGACAGGGTGGGAACCGGCTCGATGCGCGGGAACAGGAAGACCTTGATGCCATTGGCGGCCAGGATGCCGGCGGCGACCTTCTGGAACTCCTCGCCCTTGAGGCGGGAGTCGCGAGCGAGGGCCAGCGTGGGGTTCTCGTAGTGGGCATTGAGGTAGTCGGCGACGCCCTTGGTGGCCTGGCCGACGACGTACTCGTTCATGCGGTTGGTGCCGACACCCAGCGTGCCGCGCAGACCAGCGGTGCCAAACTCGAGGCTGCGATAGAAGGCGTCAAACAGCTTCTCCTCGTCACCCGCGGCGATGAGGGCGTCGAGCTCCTCCTTGAGGTCAGCGATGGTGACCTTCTCAGCCCAAAGATCGATAGTGGCCTGAACGTTCTTGTCCATGCGACTCCCCTTCGTCTCGTTGCGCGGGCATCCCCCACGCTTTTACATGCTTGCTCTGATGATAGCCAGTGCAAACTTGTTTGCCGCGCTGCAAATGGTTGTACGGTAGGCATTTGCGGCGAGTGAGACATGCTCGAGGGCAAAGCGCCGCAGTGGGTCGTGGAGCGCACGGGTCCCCGGTGCCAAGAGCCACCGGAGGCTGGTAGTATTTGCCCCAAGCAACCCACAGGAACGGAAGCACCCATGGAATTCTTTGCCACCTGCCCGCTCGGATTCGAACGCCTGCTGGCCGACGAGCTGACCTCGCTGCGCACGCCGCACGTGCGCCCCCTCAAGGGCCAGGTGGCCTTTGACGGAGAGCTGGCCGACGCCTACCGCGTGTGCCTGTGGTCGCACCTGGCGTCGCGCGTGGTGGCGGTCCTCGCACGCACCGAAGCCGGCGACTCCGACGCGCTCTACGACGGGCTCTCGCAGATCGCCTGGGAGCAGCACCTACCAGCCGGCGCCAGCTTTGCCATCGACGCCCACGGCACCAATGCCCAGCTGCGCAACACGCAGTTCGTGGCCCTGCGCTCCAAGGACGCGGTGACCGACCGTCTGCTCGCCCGCACCGGCGCCCGCCCCATCACCAACGTCGACGCCCCCGACCTGCAGGTCGTGGTGCGCATCTCGCGCGATCGTGCGACGGTGGGCATCGACCTCGCGGGAGAGGCGCTGTTCCGCCGCGGCTACGAGGCCACGCGCACCAGCTCCGCGATCCCCTCGCTACGCCCCGACTACGCTGCTGCCCTGCTGGCATGTGGCGGGTGGCCCCAGCTGGCACAGGACGGCGCGACGCTCGTGGCGCCCTTCTGCGGCAGCGGGACTATAGCCTGCGAAGCCGCGTGCTGGGCGCTCGACCGTGCGCCGGGCCTGCTGCGCGGCAGGTGGGGTTTCATGGGTTGGAGGCTGCACGACGCGGACGCGTGGCAGCGCCTGCTCGACGAGGCGCGCCAGCGCGCACATGAGGCAGAGGATCGCGAGCTCCACTTGGTGCTGGACGACCCCCGTGCCGGCTTCGAGACGGCCAACCGCCAGGCCCTGCGCGCCGCAGGCATAGCCACCGAGCCCGCGTTTGGCCCAGGCGGGCCACGCCACGGTGGCTCCCCCACCCTTTTGGCCTGCGACCTCTCGTGGATCGCCGATCACGAGACGGCTGCCAAAGCCAGCGCCGTCGAGGCCATGGCTCGACTGGGGGCAGGCCTCCCCCAAGGGTCGCGCGCGAGCGTGCTCGCCACCGACGCCCTTGCCGACCTCGTGCTCGGCGAGGCATCCGACACGACGCGCGTGCTGGTAGGCCGCGACGAGGCCACGCTGAGGCGCTACGACACCCCTTCACAGGGCACCTCCGAGAGCGTCCGGCTCCCCGATGGCAGCACGGTCGGCGTGCTCGTCCCTGGGAGCGCCCAGTTTGCCGCACGCCTTGCCAAGGTCTATCGTCAGCGACGCAAGTGGGCGCGCCGCGAGGACGTGAGCTGCTATCGCATCTACGACGCGGACCTACCCGACTACGCTGTCTCGATCGACCTGTTCGAGGGCTCCAGCACGCCGGGCCGCTGGCTGCAAGTCTACGAGTACGCGGCGCCCAAGGACATCGACGAGACCAAGGCACAGGCGCGCCTGCTCGACGTGGTGGCCATTGCGCCGCGGCTGCTCGACGTACGCCCCGAGGACACCTTCGTGCGCGTGCGCACCAAGGCGCGCGGCGGATCGCAATACGCCGACGAGGCGCGCGAGGTCAGGCGGCCCGGGCGCGGCCGCTCCCGCACGGGCGGGCCAGCCCTGCCTCCTGGCGCTCACCTGGTCGACGAGGGCGGCCTGACCTTTGAGGTCAACTTCTCCACGCGTCTGGACTGCGGCATCTTCCTCGACCATCGCGAGACCCGCGCCATGCTGCGCGAGATGGCCAAGCAGACCAAGGGCTCCAAGCGCTTCCTCAACCTGTTTGCCTACACGGGCACCGGCACCTGCTATGCAGCGGACGGAGGCGCCCGCCACACCACCACCGTCGACCTCTCGGCCCCCTCGCTCGCTTGGGCGCAGCGCAACATGGAGCGCAACGGCTTTACGGGTCCGGAGCACGAGTACGTGCAGGCCGACGTCATTGCGTGGGTTGGCGAGCAGCGACGCACCAAGAACCGCTGGGATCTGGTCTTCTGCGACGTGCCCACCTTCTCCAACTCCAGCCGCATGCGCAAGGCGTCGTTCGACGTGCAGCGCGACCATGCGGAGCTGCTCATTGGCGTGTCTCGCCTGCTGACCCGCGACGGGACCTGCGTCTTCTCGTGCAACCTGCGCTCGTTCAAGCTCGACGAGGAGGCCTTGGCCAAGGCCGGCGTCGAGGCCCAAGACATCACGGCGCAGACCATCCCCGAGGACTTCTCGCGCAACCAGCGCATCCATAAGTGTTACCTCGTGCGGCGCACGCCCAGGGAGCAGTAGCAGGGCAGCGCGCCTTTAGGCGACGAGATAGACGATACCCACCGCAAGGGTCCCGCGGCAGCACCCCGCCGCGCCGCATCCCCCTCGAGAAGCAGAGCGACCCCATCCGCGACCATCGCACCGTGGTGGGCCGCGACAACGCCGACGTGGACATCTTCTCGGCCGACATGGAACAACAGCGCGAGGCCTCGGCACTCGAGGCGGCCCATGACCTCATTGGCGGCAACACCGCCCAGTTCGAGGCTCTTAAGCCCGGATCTGACGAGGAGGAGTAGCCAGAACGCGCCACCACGCCAACGAGTACGCCCCTGCTTCCGGCAGAAACAGGGGCGTACTCGTGCGATGGCGCTGGCGGCACTAGTTTCTGGCCGAGAGCGGCTCGTACTCGAGATCGTCCATGAAGGAGTTATAGGCCGGGCGGATGATGCGCGCCGAGCCGTAGAGCTCCTCCATGCGGTGCGCCGCCCAGCCGGCCATACGGGCGATGGCAAAGATGGGCGTGAACATGTCTTGGGGAATGCCCAGCATCTCGTATACGAAGCCCGTGTACATGTCGATGTTGGTGCTGATGGGCTTCTTGATGCCGCGCACCTCGCGCATGAGCTTGGGGCCCAGCCGCTCCACACGCTTGATGAGCTCGAGCTTGTCGAGCTGGCCGCGCTTCTCGGCGAGGTCGGCGGCATAATGCTTGACGATCTCGGCGCGCGGGTCGGTCACGGTGTAGACCGCATGGCCCAGACCATAGATCAGGCCGGTGCGGTCGTAGGCCTTGCGCAGCAGGATCTGCTCGAGGTAGGCACCCACGGCGTCGTCGCTGCCCCAGTCGCTCACGTGCGCGGCAATGTCGTCGATCATCTCGCCGGCCTTGTAGTTGGCGCCGCCGTGCTTGGGGCCCTTGAGAGAACCGAGCGCGCCGGCGTAGGCGGAGTAGGCATCGGTGCCCGAGGACGAGAGCACGCGCGTGGTGAACGTCGAGTTGTTGCCGCCGCCGTGCTCGGCGTGCAGCATCAACATGACGTCCAGCAGCATGGCCTCGTCGCGCGTGAAGCCCTCGTCGCCCCGCAGCACGTCGAGGATGGTCTCTGCCATGGAGTAGTCCTCCCGGGCAGGAGGAACCACCAGGCGCTCGTTGTGCTCGTCGGCCTTGTAGGCGGCATGCGCGACGCTAGCCATACGAGGCCAGCGGCCCAGAAGCGAGAGCGCCACGTCGACCTCATGGATGGGCGAGGTGTCGTCGGGGGTCGGGTCGAAGGCGTACAACAGCAGCGTGGCGCGCTGCAGCACGTTCATGATGGAGCGGCTGTACGTGGTGCGCGGGAACAGCGCCAGGTAGCCCTCAGGAAGCTGACGGCGCGAGCCGATACGCGCACAGAAGTCGTCGAGCTCGGGCTGGGAGGGCAGGGCTCCCGAAAGCAGCAGGTAGGCCACTTCCTCGTAGCCAAAGCGCCCCTCTCCTTGCGCGCCGTCCACCAGGTCGGCAATGTGGTAGCCGCGGTACTTGAGGTCGCCTACGTCGGGCTCAACACGGCCGTCCACCTTGTTGTAGCCGTGGACGTTGGAGATGGTGGTCAGGCCCACCAGAACACCCGAACCGTCAGCGTTGCGCAGGCCACGCTTGACGTCGAAGCGCGTGTAGAGCTCGGGCGGCACCTTGTCGACACGGTTCATGCCGTCGTAGAGCTGCTCCGAGACGGGCGTCAGGCCCATGCCCACCGAGGGCATGGGGTAGGCGTCCGCTATGTGGGTGAGCGCCGAAGTCTCATTGCGCTCGAGAAAGCGCTTGGTGCGCGATTCGTTGCTCATGGCACTCCTCTGGCTAGAGGCGGTACATGAAGTTGAAGACCTCCTCGCGCTGCAGCGTGATCTGCACGCCGAGGTTGCCCGAGAGCTCCGCGAGGTCGTTCTGCACGGTGGCAAAGTCCGCGTCGGAGGCGCCCATGTCAACCAGCATCGTCATGGTGAAGATGCCCTGCAGGATGGTCTGAGAGATGTCGAGGATGTTGATGCTGTGGTCGGCGAGGCAACCCGTGACCGCAGCGACGATGCCCGGACGGTCGCTGCCCAGGACGGTGATGATGGCGCGGTCCGATGCGGTGTCTTGGTTGGTGGCCATAACGATCCTCACTGCTCGAAATCGGTAGGTCTAGGGACTGGCATTGTACGACAAGCCATCCGTCTCCCCCGTACCGTCATACGGTTGAGCACAGATGGTAACAGGCGCCGCGGGCCAAGGCCCACGGCGCGAGAGGTCGGCTCCAGGTGGGAGCACGATGCCAGGAGGTGCCTCAGTTGAGGGAGAAGTCCTCCTCGCCCTGGCTCTCAAACAGAAGCCGGACATCGTCGGGGGTGACGTCGAGCGCAATGGCCAGCTCGGCCAGGGAACGCTCGCTTGCCTGCTTGAGGATGCGCTCGTAGGCCACAGGCGGCTTCTTGTTGCGCGCACGCACCTCGGCGATGCGCTTGCGGAAGGTCTTGACCACGCGCACCGAGTCGCGGCAGGTGCCACGCCTGATCTGGTTCTTGAAGTGCTCCTCCTCGAGGGCAGCGCTCCGCTCGGTAAACCCGTCGACATCCATCTGCGGATACTCGCCAATGAGCTCCTCTGCCTCGGCCTTGGTGAGCACCGGCCTCAGGCGGCCCTCGCTGGCGACGGGAAAGCTGATGCGCATGGGATGGCGCGCGCCAACGGGAAGCAGCATGTACGTCTCTTGCGGTTGGTCAACAATCTCGTCGACCTTACAAACGCCCTGACCAGGATGGACGATGTACTCTCCGACTTGGTACATGTCGCACCTCCCTTCGTGACAACATATTCATTCTATCACGAAAGGAGACAAATCTGCACGGTTAGTCGATTGCCTATTGCATCGCAAAACCATATAGCGTATGTTTAGCTGTTTTCTTCCTCAGTCTCTTGTTCTTGCTCCTGCGGACAGCACGATACGATCCACGCCACCAGCTTGTCCTCAGGATCTCCCTCGCGCTCGGCGAGCTCGAATCCGGCACCCCACACCGCCTGGAAGGAGACGTCCTCGACGCCCTCGCAGGCCTCAAGCGCCGCGGCAAGATTGACCTCCCCCACCAGCGTAGTCTCGGTCTGGAAGAGGCCCGTGCTAATGCGCCAGTGCGGCGCCACTACAGCAGACGACTCCTCGTCGGAGCCCGAGGACGACCTGAGCAGGGCGAGCGGATCGGACATGCCCACGCGCTCGGCCACGGTCTTCTCCAGGGCATCCTGCTCGACCAGGTCGCCGCGCCACTCCGCGACCACCGACTCGTCCCAGCCCTCGGCCTGGGCGTAGCGCTCGGCCTGTCCCTCCACCAAGGTTGCCACCATGGCGTCAAAGTGCAGCGAGGGTTGCTCGTCGGTGCCAAACAGCTGGTTGGCCAGACCGGAGCGGTCCAGCAGGTCGTAGGCGCACACGTCCTTGTCGGGCGTGCGGCAGGCCGACACGAAGCCCCACAGGCCCGTGACGTCAACGTCGCCCGTCGAGGCGTTGTAGGTCAGCCAGCGCGAGTCGCCATTGAGCGTCGCGATGTAGCTCTCAAGGGTGTCGTAGACCGTCGCCTCGACCTGGCGGACACCTGCGATGCCAACGGGGCTCTCGGACGCCTCGGTGGCCCCCAGCTGCGCGTCGGTAGCATCTGCCGACGTCAGCGACGGGTTGCCCGGGAACGAGCGCAGGCTTGCCTCCAGCGGGACCGCGGCATAGGGGAACTCCATGCGCCTCAGAAAGTCGGCGGCTGCGTCGGAGACAATGCCCACCAGATGCTGGTAGTACGTGCCGCCCGCATAGGCGCCATTCTCGATACGGTCGAGCTTGAGCGCCTGGCCGTCGGCGTCCATCAGACCCAGGCCGTTGACGTAGTCACCGTAGGCAGAGGCAAGGTCGTCGGAGAGCAGCTTGGTCCAGGTGCCATCGGCACGCGTGCCCTCGCTGGCGTACTGACCCATCATCCACTCGTAGCCGGCGTCCGCCGACTCGAACGAGCCCATGGGGCACCAGGCGGCGACACCCGCGATCTCGTCGGTGACGTCGTTGCCCTCCACGTCGTGGGTCGGTATGCCCAGCTCCTGAAGGTAGGGGTCGTAGAGTGCGGCGTTGCCGCTCACGCCCAGAAGCGACGCGACGACGCCGCCGCCGCCCAGGCCAAACGCAAAGATGCGCGAGACGTCGCAGGGCAGCGCCTTGGCGTTGTAGCGCAAAAAGCGTACCGCCGCCTTGAGGTCTGCGACCAGCCACGGGGCGCCGCCAGCAAAGTACTCCTGCGTCGTGGACTCGTAGCCGCCGCTCCTGCCCCTAAAGCCGGCGTAGACGTAGACGATGCCCTGCCCCAGGTAGCGCTCCAGGCCGTCGTAGGCGTAGGAGGTGGGGCACTCCTGGGCGCCGCAGGCAGGTGCGTTGATGGGAAGGGCGACGGGCGCCGTGGCAGGCGTGAACTGGCCGACCTGCGCGTCTTCGGCAAGCTCGCAGTGGTAGAGCTGCCCCTTGGCCGTACCCACAAAGTATGGGCCCGGCACAAACAGCGAGAGCGACTCGTACTGCTCGCTGCCCGGCGTCAGGCAGTAGGGAACCGCCAGCTGGTAGTAGCAGTCATGGTCCTCGTCGTACGACCAGGCATCCATGTCGAGCGCGAGGTCCTCGAACTCCTCGAGGTCGACCTTGGGCTCCTCGGGGGCCTCCTCCTTGGGCTCCTCGGGCTCCGCGGGCTCTTCCTCGACATGCTCGCGCTGACAGGCAGACAGCCCCGCGAGGCCACCAATGCCCATGAGCGACAGAACGCTTCTCCTGGTTAGGTTCATGATGCTCCCCTCTGAGCGGTTCGTGGAACCTTCCCGTGCATGCTATTGTAGGGCCCAGCGAAGGTGCATGCCAAATGCGGCATGATTTGTCACAGAGCGTGCAGGAAGGGGCTGCCATGAACGCGCGACTGACGGGCAACGAGGCGGGTATGCCCACATCCACGCAGATCAGGCGTCTGCGCATGCGCTTTGTAGGCGAGGTGCAGGGCGTCGGCTTCAGGTGGACGGCACGCAAGGTTGCCACCGAGCTCGGGCTGACTGGCTGGGTGCGCAATGAGCCCGACGGTAGCGTGAGCATGGAGCTGCAAGGGCCAAGCGCGCAACTGGCGGCCTACTTCACCCTCTTCGACCGCCAGTATGCGAGCTATCCTCTGCGCTATGTGATCGACGAGAAGGACGACATCGAGCCCATAGCAGGCGACGGCATCTTTCACGTCAGGTTCTGAGCGGGGCTTGGCCCCGGCTTGTTACATCGACTCGCCCTCCGTGTAGCCCAGCGACGAGAACGCCTGGTTGACGTCAGGGTTGGCGGCGTCGTAATCACGCAGGTCAAAGAGCACAAAGACGTTGTTGATCTTGGTGCGGCCCCTGAGGTAGACCGTCTGGGCGGCGCACTCCTTGGAGCCACGCTTGGCCAGGAAGGTCACGTAGGATCCTACGGTGTAGCCCGACGGCGTGCTGAGCGTGCCGGTGTCCTGGATGTAGGCCACGTCGAAGGTGCCGGCGTCGACCATGGCACGCACGTGCTGCTGGGCAGCGGTCGTCACGTTGCCGTTGAAGTTGCTCAGCTTGTCGGTCGCGATGTAGCCCGCAAGGTCGTACTTGCTGCTGGAGAACGCGACCACGTCGTTGCTTGCGTCGTAGCTGGGGTTCCAGTAGGTGGGCATCATCATGCCCACGCCGCTGGTCGCGGCTGCGACCATGCCGGCCGCCTTCTCGGCCTCGGCCTCGTCGAAGTCGGTGACCTCGTCGGAGACCTCGAGGTCGTCGAGCTGGTCGCCCTCGACCTCGTCCATCTCGCTGAGGTCGTCGGCCAGCTCGCCTTCGTCTGCGGCAAAGACCGTGCGAGTAGCCTCGATGGCCGTCTCCTGCACGTCCTCGTCGAGCACGAGCTCGTTGGTCGTGGCGTCGTCGGTGGCGGTGGGTTCGGCGGTCTCGGTAGCCTCGGCGACCGCGTCATCTGCCGGCGCCTGCTCCTGCGCACCGCAACCCGGCAGGCCCATGGCCGCAACAAGAAGCAGCGAGGTGAGGGTGGCGGCAATTCCCCTGTTTGCAGTAGCTCTCATCATGTCCTCCGTTCGAGTTTGCAGCTGCCAGCGCGCCATGCCGCAGTGACAGCCCATGCCAAGACTGGCCGCCCCCTATCATACGACGGCCGCGTTTATGCCTAAAGGGCAAAAAGGCGGGCGTTTGCCAACCCGCCCATGGGTTAGAAGCACCTATAATCCGGGTTGTATGCGTTTGGGAGCCCCTGGGGAGTGGCGGAACCACCTATAGCTAGGAAGACGTTGTTTTGACCGCACACTTTTTGTCCACCCCCAAAGCTGGGGACGACCAACTTTGGGGGTGGTGTTTCAGCAGGTAGACATACCTAAACAGGAGTCATATAGACACACTTTTTGTCCTATAACCCCCGCCTTGCCGCGCCACCGGCACGGCAAGCCCTCGCGGGTTCGACTCCGCGCGACACCCCCAGATACGAAAAGACGCCCATTGCTGGGCGTCTCGTATTCGATGGTGGCTGGGGAGGGAGTCGAACCCCCGACACAGGGATTTTCAGTCCCCTGCTCTACCAACTGAGCTACCCAGCCGAGTGCCTGCTCGCTTGCAAGCTTGTTTAATATAGCAGACCTGTCGCGTGCGTCAATAGGTGACTTCCATCTTTTTGTGCTTCTCGTTAGGAAGCGCAAACGAACACGTCCAATCCTACGCGCACGCTGCGAGCGCTACAGCTCGAAGCTCCCGGAGTCCTCCATCTGCTGGAGCCTGCGCTCGCCTTCCTCCGCGATGCTGCGGAAGTCGGCGATCGTCTGCTGCATCTGTGGCAGCGCGCGCTGCTTGTAGACGGAGATGTCGTCGAGCGCCGAGAGCGCGTCGGCAAAGGCCTGCTTGAGCGTCTCGGGCGAGATGCTCGCCTCGGTGGCCTGCCGCTGCACCGCGACACCCTGCTCCTTGAGCATGCGCGAGGTGGCGCTGATCATGTTGTTGGTGGTGTCGTTGAGGGCCTGCACCTTGTCGAGCACGATCTTTTGGTTGTAGAGCGCGCCTGCCACCGTGACGGCCGTGCGCAGCGAAGCCACAGTCACGTGCTCGGCACGGTCGACCGCACGGATGAGCTCGAGGTTGTTGCGACGCACCACATCCATGGCCACGATGCCCTGCTGGTTGACGACCTGCAGCTGCTGGAAGTCCATGATCTTCTGGCGCAGCGGGAACACGACCTCCTCCTCGAGGAACTTGACGCGCTCGTCGTCGGTGCCCTGGGCGCGGATCTCCTCGATCTTGGAGGTGAGGTACGCGTCGAGGTCGATGGCCATCTCGAGCTTCTGGTTAAGCTGCTTGGTGAGGTCGCGCATGGCGCCCTCCTCCAGCTCGAGTGTCACGTTGTCCTGCTTGAGGGTGGTGCGTCCGCGATCGAGCGACTTGACGATGTCGGCGATCTCGCCGTCGGCGCTCTTGTAGCGCTCGAAGTAGCGCCGCACGGGGTTGAAGAGGCTGGCCAAAGGTCCGCTCTTGGCAAAGTCGATGCCCGACGGGTCGAGGTCGCGCATCTTGATGGCCAGATCCTCCAGGCTCTTGGCAACCTCGCCGCTCTCGCTGCCCCCGCGGGACAGCTCGCCCATGCGCTTGGCCAGGATGGCGTTCTTGTTGGCCGAGCGCTCCATGATGTCGGAACCCAGCTCGTTGACCGCACTGGTGATCTCGCGGCGGCTTGCCACCGAGTCGAGGTTCACGTTGATGATCTGGTCGCCCTTCTCGTTTGCCGCAGAGTCGACCGCCTCGGCGTAGGCGGGCGTGATGGCCGTCTGCTGCTTGACGAGGTCCTTGACCTCTTCGGGATCGGGAATCTCGAGATCGAAGCCCATGGTCTTCTCCTATCTGCGGGCACAGCCCGCCTTGGGGGCCTTATGGCCCCGCTTTGCTACATGTTGGCGTTGAACAGGTTCTTGAGCTGGTACACCACGTCGTCGGTGGAGGCGTCGATGCTGGCCGCCTCGTTGATGGAGCTGATCTTCTTGAGCGCGTCGATGTTGGCGTTGTAGCCGATCGTGTACACCGGGATGCGCAGGGCTTTGAGAATGCCCTCCACGTCGGGCAGGTCGTAGCCCGAGTTGGTCTCGCCGTCGGAGAGCACGAAGATCAGCGGCTTGGCATCGGGATGCTCCGCCAGGGCGTCCTGCACCATGCTCGCAGCCACGCAGATGCCGTCGAAGGTGGCCGTGCCGCCGCCGGCGCGCAGGTTCTCGACCGCGCCCTTGAAGTAGGACTGCTGGTTGAGGTCGAACTGAGCGACCGGCACCTCGATGGTGACGTAGTCGGAGTAGGACACGAGACCCACGTAGTTGCTGTCGTTGATGTAGCGCATGCTGTTGACCAGCGACTCCTGCAGGGCGTTGAGCGGCTCGCCATCCATCGAGCCGGAGATGTCGGCCACGAAGACGGCCACGACCGGCTTGCCGGTGTCTTTGTTGTCCTTGTAGAGCCTCTGCGCGGCCAGCAGCGTCTTGCCGTCGACCTCGGGGTTCTCGCTCTTGTAGGAGTCCATGCCGCCAAAGCCGTAGCGCTTGGCCAGCTCCTGGCCGTTCTCGTCACAGTACGTGGCAAACAGCTCCAGGATCTGGGCCTTCTGCGAGCTGATGCGCGGCAGCGCCACCAGCGGGTTGTCGTGACGGTAGCCGAAGGGCACAAACTTGTACTGGCTGGAGAGCGTGGAGTCATTGGCGTAGAGCTGGTACTCCAGCACAAAGCCGTCGAGCGAGCCGCGCTGGGCAGCGTCGCGCATCTGCACCGTGGTCATGGCCACGAAGGGCACGTTGGCCTGGAACTGGCGGAAGCCCTCGACGGCCGTATCGGACAGCGGGTCCTTGCGGTCGTAGCGCATGAGCGTGGAGACCAGAAAGTTGAGACCGGTGCTGCTGGTAAACGGGTTGGTATAGCCCATGGTGAGCTCGCCCGCGCCAACCGCTTCGGTAACGGCCTTGAGGTCGGCTTGGCCGTAGGCGTCGACCAGCTGGTCGTAGTGCTCCTTGTCAAGCAGGAAGCCGGCCACGTTGCCCACCGTGCGCTCGCGCACATAGGTGCAGTCGATGCCCTTGGCGGAGAGCATGTCAATCCACAGGCGGTTGGACGGCGAGTAGCCATCGGGTGTGGCCTTGCCCGTGACGATGTAGTCGTTGCCCAAGCCGCTGGAGACATTGCGGATGCGCACCGAGACGCGCTGGCCGTCGACCTCGTATCCTGCGGCGTTGAACTGCTCGGCAAGCTCGCGCATCCAGCCGTCGGTGCCGCTGCCAGCCTTCTCGGGCGAGCACCAGATCTCGGCATAGAGGTCGGTGGTGGCCTCGGCCGTCACGGCGTTGGTGTCGAGCTCGGGCAGCTCGGCGGCCGTGGTGTCCTCGGTCTCGGTATACTCGACCGACGACTTGACCGGCGTGGCGGTCTCGGGGCCAATCTTGTCCACCATGCGCGCGAGGCTCGTGGTGGCATCCTCGACCGTGCGCACGTCCTTGGGCACGACCACGTTGCGTGCCAGGATGAACGCACCGAACACCACTGCGCTGACGACGGCCATGCCAGCCAGCACCAGCAGGATTGCCTTGTTGTTCTTGCGGCTCATGATGCCTCCTTGACGCAGCGCCCGAGGCGCCTACCTGTAGTACTTGGTCTGCTCGAGGAGATCTCTGACCTCGTCGAGCATCCGGGTGTTGTCCTCGCGGTTATCGTCGGACTCGAGGTCCGAGAGCTCCATCTCGAGCTTGCCCATCTCGAGCAGCAGGCGCTCGTTTGCCTCGATCACCTCGCGCATGTCGTCGAGGACACCCTCGTACACGCGCATGCGCTCGGCGTCGAGCTGGTCGCTCGCCTGTCCGGACGCGGGCAGTCGGCGGCGCAGCGTGCGGTACCCGTCCACGTCGAAGGACTGCGCGCGGTTGGTGAGCAGCGCGCAGTTGCGCAGCAGCGTGCGCCAACCGGCGTCGACCACCGCCACGAACTTGTCGCGGCTGAGACTCCCCTCGCCGAACTTGTCCTCGATCACGCGATGCAGACGGTCGCGGCGATGCTCCATGCTCTCGATCTGGGTGACGGCCTCGGCGGCGTAGCTGCCCACGACCGCGAGCTCGGAGAGCCCACGCAGTTGCGGCAGCACGTCGTCGGCGTCGTTGACCTCGCTCGTCTCGAGCAGGTGGTACTCGGGCTCGTGAAGGTACGCGTAGGTGGACCCACCGAAGGCGCCCACGAGCGCGATGCCGAAGATCACCGAGAGCCCCGCACGCAGGATGCTAGGGTCAGACGGGGTGAGACCAACCAGCCATGGCGTGTAGAGCACCATGGCGGTGATGGCTATCGCCGCATATGAGGCCAGAAGCCGTGCGTACTTCTTCATGCCAGTCGTTTCGTCGAATTGCAGACGTACAACATTCTACCCACAGATACGGACAACAAAGCAGGTTCAAGGCGAACGGGCCGCCCCGAACCTGCCTGTTTCGCGAGATTGGGCTGAGGTGCCCCGACCTAGAAGGCACCGCCTCCGCCGCCTCCGCCAAAGCCGCCTCCGCCGCCGCCCGAGAAGCCGCCGCCTCCGCCGCCACCCGAGCTGGACGACGAGGCCGCGAGCGCCGCGGAGCTCACGTGGTGGGCATCCGAGAAGCTGCTGTTGAAGGCGCTGTACGGTGCCCCGTGCGGACCGATGTAGTACCAGCCATAGGTAGACCTGAGCATCGGGTCCTCGAGGATCTCGGGCATCTTGGTCTTGAGCTGCTTGATCACCTCGTCGGCCACGCCCAGCACCACGGCCATCACCAGCAGACGGTTCCACAGCACCACGTCGCGCGGCACGGCCTCCTCCAGGCGCGTGAAGTCCTTGAGCCAGCGCCGTAGCGCCTCGAGCTTGGCCTTGATCTCGATTGCCTCGTCGGAGATGCGCTTGAGTCTGGTCAGCACGACGGCGGCGACCACGCAGCCGATCACCTGCAGCAGAATCAGGGGCACATAGATCTGCCACGCCTCCGTCAGAATCAGGAGGAACACCGACCCCATGAACAGCACGATGTCGGCCAGCAGGCACGCGATGACCAGGCCGTTGCCCGTAGAGCGCGAGCTGACAAAGAAGCGACGCTGGGCCACCTCGGCCTCGACGGTCGAGTTCCAGTTCTCGAAGGTGTCGTGGTAGCGCTGCGGATGCTTCTTGGCCACCTTCTCGAAGTCAGAGAAGCAGATGGCATTGCCGGCATCCTCGGTCCCGGCATACGACGGGGCAAAGCGGCCGATGTTCTCGAAGACGGTGGTCACCGTGCGACGGTCGATCCTGTCAAGCTGCGTGTTGGCACCCTTCTCAGTGAGCGACAGCCGGTAGTCCTGCCTGCGTTTGGTGCCCAACAGGCGCTTGCTCTCGATGGTCACCAGCTCGAGCTTGATGATGCCCTCGTCGCAGAGATGCATGAGCGTCGCAGTGAAGTCCTCGCCCTCGGGGCTGCCCCCGCGGTAGAGGGCACCGAGCACGGCGGGATGGTCGTCGGAGGGAACGTCGCGGAAGTACTTGTCATCGAACTGCGGCTTGTGCGACCTGCGATACCGCGCCAGAGCGAACAGGGGCGCGACCAGCGCGACAAGCGTCCCCAGTGCGCCGAAGACGCCGCCACCGTAGGTGATCATGCGCGCACGCTGCCGGCGGGCGTTGGCCTCGTCGGCCCACTGACGCTCCTCGGCGAGCACGTCCTGCAGCACGCGACCACCCTGTGAGGTGGCCTCGCCGAGCCACTCGGCCGGGAAGGTGATACGCGCCTCGGCAAATTCGGACGTCCCCACGCCCGGAACCCGATACACCACGTCGTTGCCCTCGAATGTCACCGATGCGTCAAGGGGGCCGTGGCCCCATGCGCGGACGTTCTCCTCCGGCTCGACCACCTTGCCCTCGGGAACGGGCAGGTGCACGGTACAGGTCACGTTCTGGGACTCGACGTCCCAGCCGTCAGACACGAACTTCCAGTACAGCTCGCTGACGTCGTCGTAACGCGCCGCCAGATTGGTGTCCACGTACTCGATCACGAACACGGCCGACTCGTACGAGTGGGCCGAATACAGCTTGACGCGCACGCCCGACCCATAGTCGCTGAGCTGGTAGGTGTGGTCGTTGCCCGAGTAGTCCTCCTCGAAGGCCACGAACTGTCCGTCTATCATCTCGCCCACCGAGCCGACGGTGGTCTCGATCTGCCTGCCGTCGTAGTCGCCCGAGGGGATCTCCCAGTACACGCCGTGATAGGACCCGTCGAAGTCGAACCTGCGAGACTCCACGACGGCCACCGAGCCATCGGGCCTGATGGTCGCGTCGATGTTGACCTCGTCGATGGAGTAGCCATCGGCACGAGCCACACGCGCGGGCAGCGCGAGCCACAAGCACAGGGCCAGCAGCACCAAGGCGGCGCAGTGTGTCGCTGTGGAGAGACGTTTGCGATTGAACATGGAGCCTCCTTGAGCCTCAGGCGCCCGTCGTGGGCGCCTGAGTGAAGGATACCAGAGCCGTGGCAGCCCCTGCGCCTCGTGGCGCCGGCGTCAAGCCGCAGGCCCAGTAGGCGCGCCAGCTACCTCGAAGGACGTACCGCAGACGCTCACCGAGTCGCCAGGTGCAAGGCTGACGACTCCCTCGAGCGGCTCGCCTCCAACCGTGGCAGGGTTGGTGGCGCCACAGTCCTCCGCCAGCACATGGTCGCCTTCGGGAACCAACCGAAGGTGGCTGCGGGAGACCGACCGCGACGTGAGCACGATGTCGTTACCCTCCCCACGACCCACGCTCAGCCCCATCTTTGGCAACGGTACGCACACACGCATGTCGGACGACGTGACAATCACGCGCAGGCCGTCCCGTGCGGCGGGCTCTATGCGCGTGAGGTCGGCGTCGACCTGTTCGGAGAGGTCAAGCGTGTCGTCTGGGGAGCCTACCTTCCTGCGGTGGCGGGGAGGCACGGGAGGATCGTCATCGATCTCGTCGAGCTCGATCGAGGCGAGCAGGTCCTCGCCCGGCGAGGCAGCCTTGCCAACGCGCTGGCCCGTGCTCGCCTCCCCCAGCTGTGGCTCGGACTTCGCACGCGTCTTCTCGTCGCGCGCGAAGTCGTAGAGGCACCCATAGCACACGTCCATGTCGGCGAAGAGCACCTCGCCGCACCTCGGACAGGTCTTGGTGCCCGCCGAGCCATCACGCTCCCGCGTTCCCGCAAACACGTACCTGGTGCCACCCGTCGGCGCACCCTCCCTCTGTGAGCTCTGCATCCTTTGCCTCCTCCTCTATCGTCATCTCGATCCAGTCTCCACGCGCAAGCCATGGGCCCCGCCCGTGCGGCCGCTCCAACACGATCCGCGCTCCCCCATGCGAGAGCAGCCTGCCCGGCGGCACCGACCTCCACGCCTCGAGCACCAGCCCGTCGGCACGCACGAAGGCCACATCGATGCGGTAGCCCATACCGAGCGTGTGGATTGACGAGCAGCGTGCCAGGGCCACAGGACGCGCGTCGGGACCGGTGCCCAACAGACCGCGAAGACGCGCGACCGGATTGCGCAGCAGCACGAACGCCATCGTCTCGTGCGGCTCCCGCGCCAGACGCACCCTGAGCAGCCTTCTCACTCACACCACCACCCCAGGCCTAAAGCGGTCGACGACCAGCGTCTTTGTGTGGCGCAGCGCAACCGGCGGCCGAAAGGCCACGCCTGCGATCACAAAGGAACCCGGCCACGGTCGATACCGCAGCGTGCAGGTATAGGTCGTAAGCAAGGGCGAGACCGGAAAGGTCAGCCCCCTGCCCACGGCCACAGGCTCGGCGCCCGTCACCGACACGCTCACCTCGCAGCGAGGACTGGCAAGGCCCCGCTCTATGCATACCTTCACCGAGCCTGCCGACGCCAGGGAACTCTGCTCGCCGGCAGGTGACACGCCGTGCGATATCACCGCGTCGGGGGCAAGGCGGTCAAAAGTCGCACAAGCCTCCGAGAATCGGCAGAGATTGAGCACGATCAGTCCCACGACAATGGCGACGGGCACCATCACGGCCAGCTCCACGGCCATTTGCCCCTTGCGGTCGCAGACCCGATGCCACGCGCTCACGACGTCACCCCCAGCTTGGACAGGTCGATGGTGAGCGGGATGGTCACACCCTCGAGCCCCGGAATGGGCAGCTCGGCTATGGTGTAGGTCCCCGAGCCCAGCAGGGAGGTCACCCGCTCGCGCAACAGGACAACCAGCGCCTCGGACGAGGTCGGAAGCTGTTGGAGCACCTCGCGTGCCTTGCCCATGCTGGTGTATCCGGCCTTGTCGAGCACCGTCTGGCTGTTGACGATCACAGGCTTGCGCAGGCGAAGGTCTGCCGGCTGCAGACCCGCACCCACCACCAGGCCCGACAGCTTGCCACGCAACCAGGTGGCCACGCGCTCGCCGAAGACGCCCTGTACGCCGTCGAGGAAGCGCCCGCCCACGTCGGCGATGGTGCCGTACGCGGAGCCATAACCCACCAGGAGGTCGCCCCAGAGTCCCGTGACGCTTCCCACCAGGCTCAGCGGAACGGATCCTCCCGCAGGCCGCAGGCCATCGAACGCCCGGGCGAGGATGGTATTGTGCGCCGTGGCGTCATCGGGGGCGAGAGTCGCCGCCGATACGGCGGCGCCGGCCGGCAGGGACGCATCCGCAAGGAACGCACTTGTGAGCTGGGACGGCACCGCCACCGTGCCCGGACGACAGACGACCCCCACGCATCCCCACGCACCAGGCGGGCAGAGCTTGGGCCGGTCGGCTGCCAGCACCTCCATTGCCTCGTCGAAGGCGCTCCTGCCCTCCTCGGCGGCTTCCTGCATGTCATGCTCTGCCGCGATCTCGTCCCTTCGCGCCCGCTCGTAATCCTTGGAAGCCTCCACCACAATGCGCCAGTAGTGCTCGAAGCCGTTGTTGATGTTGGTGGACGCATCGGCCACATTGCCCATGGCGCGGGCGTCCATACGGCAGACCGGGCACATGAGCGCACTGCCCGCGTCGATCGACCTCAATGAGCCTCTTCCCGCAGAAGGGCCCGTGGCACCCGGACACGCCAGCGAGCAGTGCAGCGTGCGACCGGCCTCCTCCGACGTACAAGGCCAGACGGCGTCGGTGTAGAGCCTTGTGGCACGCACCATGGCCGTCGTGTGCGGCAGCAGCTCCAGGCGCATGGACACCTCGTCCTGCGTGTCCTTGCAGCTCATGCGGCCGAGCGCCTCGTAAGCGTAGCCATAGAACTGCTTGCGCGCCGCCGAGCGCTGCAGCTGGTCTGCCGTGGCGCCCCCAACGCGCTCGCTGCGGTACCGGCGCCCGTAGTAGTTGCGCGCCCGCACGCGCGCATACTCGAACTTCCACACCTCCGGACTCGGGTAGTGCGGGTTGAGTGACCCCCGCATGCCTGTGAGCGTGAGCACGCGGCTGTACAGGCACTTGGGGGCGTCGACGTTGTCTGCCCGCCAGCCACGCTCGCGCGCAGCCTCGGCCCGCTCGTGCGCCTCCTCCTTGCGGGCCGACGCCTCTGCCAGCCGCTCGGAGTCCTCCTTCATCTCGTCTGCGTCGAGACCGTCCTCGAGAAACGAGAAGTCGGACTGCGACTGCTGGGGAAAGGGCACCGCCATGCCCACGTAGCTCAGATTGGCCGTGGCATTTGCCGCGGCGCACGATGCGGAGTTGGCCATGATGAGCGCCGGGAGGGCCTCCTCAAGACGTTTGAGCCCCTGCGCAGCCGAGCGCGAGAAGTCCTTGCGCGCCTGCAGGATGTTGCGACCCAGGTCCATGATCGCCGCTGCATGGGCTTGCAGCGGCGGTATGGCGGAGACCACCAGCGCCGCGCCGCACACCACCGCGCCGGTCAGCCCCATAGTCAACACGCAGGCGTCGAGCACCTGCGCGACGGTCGAGTAGGCCGCCACGCAGTTCTCCCCCGCCATGGCCGTGGCATCGGCCACCTCCTGGACGTCGGCCGCCCGTGCGAGCGACCAATGTGCGGCGGCAACCCCAAAGGCCAGCGTCAGGCTCACCAGCAGCGCAAGCGCCATGGCCAGGGTGGTGTACCCACCATCGTCGCGCACGTATGACTGAATGCAGAAGCCCAGGCGGGCGCACACCCCGTCAGCCCCACATCGACTGCCACGCATCGTAGTCACCTCCAACCCATTCGGCACGCGTGTCCTCCGAGAGCTCCACGCGCAGTACCAGCCCCTTCGCATCGCTCGCGGCAAGCAGGCGCGCCGCCGCCCCCATGAGCGGCAGCGGACGCGCATGCCCCGAGATGCTCACGTTCACGTGGGAGTCCGTCCGGTCGATCCGCACGTCCCAGTCGGCCCGCCCTCCCACGTGAAACAGGGGCGCATCGGGTACCGCAGCCAGACGCCGCAGCGCAAACTCCCGGCAGGCCGCCACGTCGCCGCCGTAGGCCGTGGCGGCGGCGCGGGCACACTCACCTGCTGCGGCGCGCATCACCATGCGCGTGTAGGACAGGCAGACCGGCTGCAGGAGCAGGGCAAACACCAGCATCGTCGACGGAATCGTGACGGCCGCCTCCACCGTCGCCTGGCCCTTTTGACCCCTGCGCGCACAGCTGCGCCGCACGCTAGAACAGCGAGATGTCCCTGGCCGAACCCAGCGCATCCGAACCTCCCAACAAATGAGACGACGCCTCAACCGCACGGTGTGTCAGGGCGCCGCGGCGCCCCGCGTGCCACACCATGCCCAAGGCCATCAACAGGGCGAGAAACGCCACCACGACCACGGCGTACTCAACCGTCGACTGCCCGCGCACGCGGCGGGGCGGTAGACGCCCGTCCTCCACGACCGTCATCGATCCACCTCCCCTATACGTCCTGCTGCAAGAGCTCGCGCGCCACCGCCGTGCCCTCGAGGCGCAGCACCGCCACCCGGCTGTCGCTGCCCTCCTCCGAGACGATGCACACGTCGACCCAACCGTCGCCCTGAACGACGCAGCCCCACACCGAGCCAAACAGGTCAAGATATCCCGAGCTCGCAAGCGCACAGTCCCCCGCCTCGCGGTACGAGGAGAGCAGGCGAGTCGCCACCTGCTCCGCCTCGCCCCGCTCGACCGTCACGACGAGACCCTCCTGGTCGGCTGGCGGCGTGGCGCCTGTGCCGCTGGCGCTGCCGTCGGACTCCACGCCGCTCTCGTCCTGCGAGCCATCGTGCGAGCCGGACGTCGCATGTCCCTCCCCGGCTGCGCTCGCGGGGCCCGTGCCCGCTGGCGGTGCCTCGCTTGCGCTGCCAAGGCGCGCATGCACCCACAGGAACAGCGCGACAGCGGCCAGCAGGCAGGCAACGAGCACCACCAGGCAGCCCTGGCGCGGCCCCATGGCGTGACGCGCCATCTTATAGCGAGTTCATGCCACTCACGATGGCATCCCACAGCTCTTGTACCTTGCCCCTAAACGCGATGATGGCCAGGATGGCGATCACCACCAGCACGCCGACCAAGATCGCGTACTCCGTCGTGCCCTGCCCTCGCACGCCCTGCAGAATCTCACGCGCACCTCGCTGGCCTCCCGCGCCAATCGTCGAAAGCCTTCCCATGTCGGTCTCCTTTCTCTCCTTCTTGCGGGCACCCGCCAGGCGGATGCCCCGCTTCCTACACCTGCAGCGTCATCCCAGCTGCAGGGACGCCCCCAGCAGCGGCCCCAAGATCGCCAGCAGCATGGCCGGCACGATGAGGGTGCCCAAGGGGATGAGCATGCGCACCGGCACCTGCTCGATCTCCTCCTCCATCTGCGCACGCTGCTCGTCGCGGATGGCCTGCGCCTGCTGCTCGAGCGTGGCCGCCAGGGGCGAGCCAAACGCGAGCGCCTGCGTGACCACCCCCACAAAGCGGTCGAGCGGGGCAATGCCCATGCGCCGGGCCATGGCCGCAAGGGCCTCGTCCCTGCTTGCCGTGCCAAGACGCCACGAGAGCATCGTGCTGCCCAAGGTACGTGCAAGCTGGTCGTCGTAGCGCTGGCAGTAGAGCTCCAGCGCCGAGTCGAACGACAGGCCCGACGAAAGCCCCAGCGTGACCACGTCGAGCATGACGGGCATCTGCCGGAGGCACTCCGCCCGCATGCGCGCGACCTCGGCCCGCTCCTCCATGCCGCGCACCACCGCGAGCCGGCGCACCCGCTCCACAGCCTCGTTAAGGGGGCTGGCGCGAGCCGACGACTGCGACGTGTGCGCCGCGCTCGACAGCGTCGCGACGTAGGCCGCGGCAAACGAGCAGCCTCCCGCCAGTGCCATGCATCCCACAAGCTTCAGGTCCATGTCAGAGCACCCCTCTCATGAGGTGGCGGATGATGGCAAGCGCTGCCCCGTCCATCGCGGTCGCGACCAGCAGGCATGCCGTGCCGGGCACCGTGGCCAATCCTTGCTGAAAGTCGACCGAGATCAGCGACAGCACGCAGACCAGCAGCACCGGCAGCAGGCAGACGATGCGCACCGAGAGCCTGACCTGCGCCGTCTTTACTGCGAGCATCCGTTCGTACTCACCCTGGCGCTCCACCAGCTGCGCCGAGCTCTGGAAGAGGCCGCGCAGGGGGCTTCCCGTGCGCTGCGCGATGACCAGCGCCGTAGCAAGCAGTCCGATGCCCGGTGCGTCGAGGTCGCGGGTGAGCTGTGCCATGGCCTCCTCGGTGGAGGCCCCGCACCTCAGGCGCAGCGCCGCCTGCACGAACGCCTGCCCGGCATAGCCGCTCTCGTGCACCCCCACGTACTCGATGGCCTGCGTCAGCGTCTCGCCAGACCCCAGCGCCATGGCCAGGGTGCGGAAGACCTGGGGCATCTCGTCGACCAGCGCACGTCTGCGCGCACGCTCGCGTGAGGAGTGCCATACCTCGATGCCCACGCAGCACAGGGCCACCCCAGCCACCAGACCGATCAGCGAGCGGGCAAACAGGCCCGCCAGCATCGAGACCACCGCTACGCCCGCCACCACGAGCGCGCAGGCCGTCTCGCGGGTGGCTGCGACATGCCCTGCCCTCAGGCGGCGGGCCACGCCATCTGCGAGTGCACGCCACGATGCGAGACGGAGCAGCAGGTCGACGAGGGCGGAGTCCCCCAGCGTCGCGCATGCCTCGCTCACGGCGCGGTACGCGCGGCGCGCCTCCCAGCCCGCCACGTGATCGCCCGTGCGACCGCCCGTCGCCACAAAGGCCGATGCCGCAAGGCACGAGGCGCAGCCTACGAGACCTCCGAGCGCCACCGCCGCACCTCCTCCTCGCCGATCTGCCCCTCTGCCACGGCAATGCCGACAAATGCAGGCTCCGCCTCGAGGTGCCAGCTGTCGGCTACCTGGTCGTAGCTCACAAGGTCGTGCAGCTCGACGCCGCCCTGCGGCGAGCGGGCCACCTGCGACAGACCGGTGATGCGCCTGGAACCGTCGGAACGACGCGTCGACAGCACCAGCAGGTCGAGGGCCGTCGACACCTGCTCCTCGATGATCGAGGCAGGCAGGTCCATGCCAAACCGCGCCATGAGCACGAGACGCAGGATGGCCTCCTGTGCCGTGCCCGCATGCAGCGTGGTCAGCGATCCATCGTGGCCGGTGTTCATGGCCTGCAGCATGTCGATGGCCTCAGCCCCGCGAACCTCGCCCACCACGATGCGATCCGGCCGCATGCGCAGGGCGTTCTTGACCAAGTCGCGGATGGTCACCTCGCCCGTCCCCTCGATGGAAGCGTCGCGCGCCTCCAGACGCACCACGTGAGCGCGTGGGTCAAAGCGCAGCTCGGCCGAGTCCTCAATGGTGATCACGCGCTCGCCGTGGTCGATCTCGCACGACAGGGCATTGAGCAGCGTGGTCTTGCCCGAACCGGTACCCCCCGCCACGGCGATGTCCTGCCGCAGCCGCACCGCCCAGCGCAGCAGCGTGGCGTACCAGCCTGGCAGAGAGCCGAGCTCCACCAGCTGGTCCATGGACGTGATGCGGTTGGAGAACTTGCGGATGGTGACGTAGGGCCCATCGATGCCCACGGGTGCCGCCACGGCATTGACGCGGTCGCCGTTGGCGAGGCGCGCGTTGACCAAAGGCGAGCTCTTGTCCAGGCGACGTCCCAGCGGTGCCAGAATGCGGTCGACCACCATCAGGATCTGGTCGGCAGACTCAAAGCGTGCCTCCGCCGGATGCAGCCGCCCACCACGCTCGTAGTACAGCGCCTCGCAGCCGTTGACCATGACCTCCGAGATGGTTGCGTCATCCAGCAGCGGCTGGATGGGCCCGAGACCCACCACCTCGTCGAGCACACGCGCCGTCAGGCGCTCGCACTCCGCGGGCGACAGCCGCGCAAAGCGCTCCTCGTTGAGGATGGCCTGGCACGTCACGCGCAGCTCGGCGCGCGCCTGCTCGATGTCGGGCGTCGCCACCATGTCGGCGACCGTGGCCAGGCCGAGCCTTGCTACCAGCTCGCGCTTGAGGGCGCCCGACAGCTCGTCGTACCAGGTGGGAACCTGCGCCACATGCGCATGGTCTGCCGAGGCGCCGCGCGACTCCTGCTCGCGAACCCGCTCCAGAACCGACATCACACCGCCTCCTTGCGCTTGCCGAACAGCGACAGCCTGCGCTTGCGACCGCGGTACTCGGCCGCCTTGCGCGCCGCTTCGTCGTCGGGCAGGCGCCCCAGCTCCGACAGCGACTGTGCCAGCAGCACCGACGCGCTCGTAGTCAGTTCGGAGGTCACGCCGGCGAGTTCGTCTACCTTGCCGGCGGCAAAGAGCTCCTCGGCCTCGACTCCACCGTCGATCACGCGGTAGATGCGGGCTGTCTCGAGGCCCACCTCGGCACGTCCCTCGAAGGCATTGGGCTTGGCGCGCGGATCGCCGAGGTTGACCACGCGCACGATGCGCGTGCGCGCCACCCCCAGCCGCACGGCGAGCGCGCTCATGCGCGCCGCCGAGGCCACCGCCCCCGGTCGCTCGTCGTGCACCACCAGCAGGCGGTCGCACGCCTGAACGGCCTGGGCCACGCCGTCGGTAAAGGTCGTGGACGTATCCACGAGCACTAGGTCGTAGCGGCACGAGAGGTACGACAGCAGGGTAGCCACATGCGGCATGACCACCTCGGCCATCTCCGGCCGCTCGCACGGACCCCAAAGATGCACGTGGTCGTTGCAGCGTACGCTCGCCCGCCCCATGCTCTCGGGGGTGGCCGTACCCTGCGGGGCAATGCGCACCAGGTCGGGACCCTTGGGTACGCCAAAGCAGGTATGCAGGTTGCCGCACGAGAGGTCGAGGTCCACCACGGCCACGTCCATCCCCCACCGGCCGGCGATGCTCGCCAGAAGCGCTGTGAGGGCCGTCTTGCCCACGCCTCCGCGGCCGGATGCCACCGTGAGAATCGGCGCCGACTCGGCCGTCCGTCGGGGCAGCACCGCCTGTGGGGCCGGCTCCGCCGGCACCTGCGATGCCTCCTCAACAACCTCGCCTGGCTCCTCAGGCGATGGAATCGAGATCTGCCGACCAGGCACGCGCGGGCCGTCTCCCGCATCGCGTGCGTCTTGGCCACCCGAAGACTCGCTGCCAACAAGGGCGGCCTCGAGCGCCGGCACGACGGTGGCATCCACCACCTGCGTGATGCCCGCCCGGCGCGCCCGCGACCGCAGCGACCCGCTCGCACCACGGGCAACCAGCACCACCTCGCTGGCAATGCCGTCGTGGGCCACAGCGGCCGCCAGGTTCATGTCGGAAACGCCGTCCCCGGCGTGGCCGATGATGGCACCCACGGTTCCGGGCTCCTCGTCGGCAAAGCGCTCGCGCAGCTCCTGCGCGCTGCGGGCAAACACCACCGCCGACCCAGGGGCGATGCGCTTGAGCGCCATCAGCACCTCGCGCCTGCCGGCGTTCTCCGCGTATCCCAGCCACATCTCGGTCGTCACTGCTCGTCTCCTTCCTCTGACTCATCAGAAGCGTCCTGTTCCTCGAGGGGCTCCTCCTCTGGCGGCGCAGCCTCCTCGCCTGCCGCCTCGTCTGTCTGGCTGGACTCCACGTCGTCGGCGGGAATCACCAGGCGCAGATCGCCAGACGCACTGGCACCCAGCACCTCAGACACGTCGTCGGGCAGCACGGCGATGGTTATTTGCTGCGACGCCACGATGCCCGTGGTCGACCCGAGCTCCGAGAGCACCTCGATGTCGGTGGCAATGAGACGCGGGCCGCCCTCCCCCACCGCATAGGCGCTGATGCGCGCACCGCGGGTGACGCCGCGCGAGATGCCCAGCCGGTCGGTCACGGGAACGCTCACCGCCACGTGGCCCGAGGGAACCTCTGAGAGGGTGGACTCATCGCGAAAGGCGAGCTCGGTGAGGGGAGCTCCCTCGGCCACGGGCACGCGCACCTCGCGACCGATCACGTCGTCGATGCTTGTGATCGCACCCGCAGGCGCCAGGTCGGCGACCCAGTCGCGCATGCGCACGTTGCGCTCCGTGACCACCTCGCCCACCTCGAGGGTCTGATTGGCAATGACCAGCTGGGTCACCTCGCCGCCAAAGCGCTTGATGGCGTCCGAGCGCACGCGCTCGGCCTCCTGGCGCACGCTGTCTGCGTACACCAGGCACGACAGGGCACCCAAGACGGCAAAGGCAAGGGAAAGCACGATTCTGAAACGCGTTGACATGACCACCCCCACGGCAGCTTTCGGACGGACGCTTTCTGCGTGCCCACCATTGTTGGGGACGGGGCAGCCGTGAGTCGGTACTTTCTCAATTGATATACGTGCCAAGTCGCAGCCAGCATGCACGCAGCTCGCACGGCACCATACGGGCACCTTGAGCTGCGGTTTCTATGCTCCGCGCGCAGACGAAACCTTTGCCGTGCTACCTACGCTGCACGCAATACGCATGCGCAAGCATCCAAAGGTGCGACTTTGCGCAGGCAGCGCCCCCACACGCTCTCGCCACGTTTGACAAGCGCAGAAAAGCGCATGCGCCGACCTGCACGCATGCGCTCCAGCCCGCACGCTCGCGTGCGGGCAGTGTTCTTTTGGTTCGCGGACCGACGCCGCTAGATCACCACGTCGGGGTCGAGGGTCTGGCGCGATGCGCGCATCTCGCGTGCCAGCGCCAGGTACGCGTCCAGACGCCTGCCGGCATAGCCCTCGTCCTGCGCGTGCTCCAACACCGCGCAGCCAGGCTCGTGGGTATGGGTGCAGTCGCGGAAGCGGCATGCCTGCGCCTCTGCGGCGATGTCGGGGAACACCTTGGCCAGACCCCGCTCGTGACCCACCAGCGGCAGGCTGCGCAGGCCGGGCTCGTCCACGATGACGCCCGCCCCCTCCAGCTTGACCATGCGCCTGGTCACGGTGGTGTGGCGCCCCGCGTCGTCGGACGCGCGCACCGCGCCCGTTTCGAGCACCGCGCGTCCCAGCAGCGCATTGAGCAGCGTCGACTTGCCGGCACCGCTTTCGCCCAGCACGATGGCCACCACGCCTGCGGGCACGAGCGCACGCACGCCCTCCTCTCCGAAGGGTACGTCGCGTCGTGCGGCCGCCTCTGCCAGCACCGCCAGGTCGGCATCGCCAGCTGCACCCGCGGAGGTCACCACCAGGCTCACGTCGGCTCCCAGCACCTCGTGCAGGGCGTCGATGTCGCGCGCCACGCCCGCGGCCCCCGCACGGTCGGCCTTGCTCAGCACCACGGCCAGCCGCGCGCCGCAGTCGCGCACAATAACGGCGGAGCGTGCGATGCGCGCGTAGTCGACCTCCTGCTCGCCGAGCTGCTGCACCACGATCACCAAGTCGACGTTGGCCGCGAGCGTCTGGCGCTCTCCGCGCGCGCCGCCCTTCCAGCGGGCAATGTCGCTCTCGCGCGGCAGGATCTCCTCGATCAGGCCCATCTCGTGACCTCCCGGCCGGCGGGCGCACACCCAGTCGCCCACCGCAGCGCGCGAGAACTCACCCTTGGTCAGACGCGTGGCAAACTCGGCACGGAAGGTGGCGTCGGCGCACACGATGGCCGGGTACCCCCTATCGAGACGCACCACGCAGCCCAGGGCCAGCTCGTCTGCGGCGGCCCCGGCCTCCACGGCGCGCTCGCAGGCAGCCGCATAGGCGTCGCACTGCCGCTCGCTGGGCGCAAGGTCCCCAAAGGCGGGCAGCTCCGTGAGCGTCGAGAGCGCCGGCAGCGTGTCGGTCGCCCTGTTGGCGCGCACCTCGCGCACCCTGCGCGTCTTTGCCTTCTTGGCCATGGGGCCTCCGTCTCATCGAGAAGAATTACGTGCCCATGATAGGCGAAGCCCGCCCGACAGGCAGGGGTGGTGGAAATCGATGCGTCCCGGAGACACAAAGGGGTAACCCCCTTTGTGTAGGGGCGCTTCTCCACTGGTATGACAAGAGCGACCCCCGGGCCGCGCGTGGCGCGGGGTCCCGGGGGTCGCCTCAGGTCAGAGATGCGGCAGAATAGCGAGCGCTACTCCTTCTCGATGCCACGCATGATGGCCTTGTAGATCTCGATGATCGGGATGATCGAGATGGCAAGACCCATGGCGATGCCGTAGTGCATCATGTCGAGCTCCGCGAAGTTGAAGAGGTTGGAGAGCGGGGTCTCGATGACGATGTAGGTCAGCACCAGCGACAGGGCAAAGGCACCCCAAGCCCAACCGTTCTGGGTCGGGAGCTTGAAGATGGAGCCACGGCGGCTGCGCATGTTGAGCGAGTGGAACATCTCGACCATGGATAGGGTCAGGAAGGCCATGGTCATGCCCACCAGATGCGGCTCGGCGCCGGCCTCGGCGTAGCGCACGCCAATGAAGTACGAGATGAGCGTCAGCGCTGCGATCACCGCACCCTGGAAGAGCGTGTCGATGCCCATGCCGTTGGCAAAGATGCCGTCCTTGGAGTTGCGCGGCTTGCGGCGCATGATGTCGGGCTCTGCGGACTCCATGCACATGGCCAGTGCCGGCAGCGAGTCGGTGATGAGGTTGATCCACAGCAGGTGCGTGGGCTCGAGGATGGTGAAGCCGATGAGCGACGCCACGAAGACCGAGATGACCTCTGCCAGGTTGGACGACAGCAGGAACTGGATGGCCTTGCGGATGTTGTCGTAGATGCGGCGACCCTCTTCGACGGCGCCGATGATGGTGGCAAAGTTGTCGTCGGCCAGGACCATGTCGGCGACGCCCTTGGTGACGTCGGTGCCGGTGATGCCCATGCCCACGCCGATGTCGGCACGCTTGATGGAGGGAGCGTCGTTGACGCCGTCGCCGGTCATGGCGACAACCATGCCCTTCTTCTTCCAGGTGTCGACGATGCGGGTCTTGTGCTCGGGCTGCACGCGGGCGTAGACGTTGATCTGCTCCACGCGGGTGAGGAAGTCCTCGTCAGAGATCTTGTCGAGCTCGGCACCGGTGATGGCACCCTCGCGACCCTCGACGATGCCCAGCTCCTTGGCGATGGCCACGGCGGTGTCGATGTGGTCGCCGGTGATCATGACGACGTTCATGCCAGCCTCGTGGGCCTCCTTGATGGCGTCCTTGACCTCGGGGCGGACCGGGTCGATCATGCCGCACAGGCCGATGAAGACCATGTCCTTCTCGAGGTCGGCGGCAGCGTAGCTGGCAGGGGCGGTCTTGCCGTGGTTGACGCGTGCGGCTGCCATGACGCGCAGGGCGTCGTCGGCCATGGCCTTGTTCTGCTCCATGATCTTGGCGCGCAGCTCGTCGGTCATGGGCACGTCGCCCTCGGCGGTGTGGAACTTGGTGCAACGGGCCAGGACCACGTCGGGGCCGCCCTTGGTGTGCTGCACGTAGTCGCCCATGGGCGAGAGGTTGACGACGGACATCATCTTGCGGCCGGAGTCGAACGGCGCCTCGCCGGCACGCGGGTTGGCGGCATCGAGGTCACCGGAGATGAAGCCCAGCTTGGCGGCGTCGGCCACGAGCGCGGCCTCGGTGGGCTCGCCCACGGCCTCCTGCGCGGCCACGTCCCACTTGGCGTCGGAGCACAGGGCCATGCAACGCACCAGGCGGTCGATGTCCTCGGAGTAGTGGCGCACGACCGTCATCTTGTTCTGGGTGAGGGTGCCGGTCTTGTCGGAGCAGATGACCTGGGTGCAGCCGAGCGTCTCGACGGCGTTCATCTTGCGCACGATGGCGTTGCGCTTGCTCATCTTGGTCACGCCGATGGAGAGCGCAATGGTCACGACGGCCACCAGGCCTTCGGGGATGGCGGCGACGGCCAGCGAGACGGCCACCATGAAGGTGTTGAGCACCTCGCCCATGTCGTTGAAGAAGGCCAGGCCGCCGTGGCGGAACATGCCCACCAGGAACACGATGGCGCAGATGCCCACCACGAGCTTGGTGAGCACGCCGGACAGCTCGTTGAGCTTGATCTGCAGCGGGGTGAGCTCGTCCTCGGCCTGTGCGATGGCGTCGGCGATCTTGCCCATCTCGGTCTTCATGCCGGTGGCAACGACCACGGCCACGCCGCGGCCATACACCACGGTGGAGCCCATGTAGCACATGTTCTTGCGGTCGCCCAGGGGCACGTCGTCGGTGCCGGCAGCCAGGCCCAGGATCTGGGCGATCTTGTCGGCGGGCACAGACTCGCCAGTCAGCGCGCTCTCCTCGATCTTCATCGAGGCGCTCTCGATGATGCGGCAGTCGGCAGGCACGGCGTCGCCGGCCTCGAGCACCACGATGTCGCCGGGCACCAGCTCGGCGGAGGGCACCGTGATCTGACGGCCGTCGCGGATGACCTTGGACTGCGCGGCGCTCATCTCCTGCAGGGCGGCCAGGGCGTTCTCGGCCTGGTACTCCTGCACCACGCCCAGCACGGAGTTGAGGACGACCACGAACATGATGATGAAGACGTCGGCAAAGTCCGCCTCGCCCTGGGCCATGCCCGTGACGGCGCTGATGACGGCCGCGATGATCAGCATGATGACCATCGGGTCGGCCATCATGGAGAAGAAGCGCTTCCACAGCGGGTCCTTCTCGGCTTCCTTGAGCTTGTTGGGCCCGTATTGCTCGAGCCTGGTTGCGGCCTCGGCCGCAGTGATGCCGTGTTCGACGTCACTCTTGACCTCGGCAAGCACGTCGCTCGCAGAGGCAAGGTACTCCCTCATAGCATTCCTCCTGGGTCTCATATCTCACGCGGCCAGACAGAAAAGATTCCCGATCATAATTCCCCAGGAGGGGCAAGGGCTCATCAAGACTGCCAAGTCAGACCGCTCGTTGCAGTGTGGTCATTCTACCGCAATGCCACCCGCCTCATACCAAGGTGCCGTCTGTTGTGACGAATCCCTTACCGTACGGGGGTGCGAACCGAGGCGGGTCACCAGTTCCGCCCCAAAAGGGCGGCCGCATCGCCCCCGATGCGGCCGCCACGTGCGGTTACCTTACTTCTGGACCTCGCCGGAGGTGGGGTTGTAGGTGCTGGCGCCACGGGTCTTGCCCATGACGTCCTCCTCCGAGAGGGTGACCCACGCGCACGCCGAGAACGTCTTTCTGCGCGACGTCATCCGCAACAGCGGCGTGGACACCGTCATATACAACGCGGACGGATCGCTCTTCTTTACCACGCTCGACCGCGGAGGCAACAAGGCCCTGCTCTCCACGCTCAGGGCGCTCATGCCCGAGGCCCTGCGGAGCGAGGCGGACGTGGTGCGCAAGGCGGTGGGCGGGCGCACCTACCAGATCAAGTCGTTCGTCTCTGCGGGGGCGGACGGCAAGGTCACGTTCTTCCTCTCGCGCGGCGGGTCGCAGTCGGGCTCGCGCAACGCCGGCATTGCCACGTTCACCAAGGCCGAGGCGCGCGACGAATACCTGGGGAGCCCCTACAGCCTGACCGGCGACGTGGGCGCGCTAGCCAAGACCCTCGAGACGGCCCTGGCGTCGGGCCGGCCGCTGCTGGTCACGGGCGAGTACGGCACCGGCAGGACTGCCGTGGCGGGCTACGCCTACACCATCTCGCGACGCGCGTCGCACCCGCTGGTGGAGATTGACTGCGGAATGCTCACCGACCGCTCGCGCGACTTTTTGCTCAACGGGCGCACGTCGCCGCTGTTCGAGAGCGACCTGACCATCCACGTCAAGAACATGGAGGCCAGCGACCGCGCGTTTGTGACCGAGCTGTTCTCGTCGCTGGTCAGCAGCAACGCGGTGAGCCGCAACGGGCTCATCTTCTCGTGCGACCCGCGAGGTGAGCTGGTGGGGTCCTACATCTCGTACATCAAGGACAAGTTCCAGTGCATTCAGGTGGAGCTGCCGCCGCTGCGCGAGAGCAGGGAGCGCATACCCACCATTGCCAAGCTCTACCTGAGCCAGCTGAACGCCGACCTGCCCAAGGAGGTGCTGCGCATTGACCGGCAGGCCATGGCGCTGCTCACCGAGTACAGCTGGCCGGGCAACTACGTGCAGTTCAAGCGGCTGTTGCTGCAGCTGTGCGTGATCTCGCGCGACCACACCATTCGGGCGACCGACGTGCGCAGCCTGCTGGCGCTGGAGCGCCCGGTGTACCCCGACGCGGGCGGCGCGGGCGAGAGCCACGGCATTGACCTGGAGCGGCCGCTGGCGCAGATCGAGCGCGACATTGTGGAGCTGGTCATTCAGAAGAACGGCGGCAACCAGAGCGCCGCGGCCAGGCAGCTGGGCATCAGTCGCACCACCCTGTGGCGCATGACCAAGAGCGACGCCCGCCAGGACGGATAAGCGGGCGGGAGCGGGAAGGCAGGATCTCTCGCAGCAGGATGTGCGGACCAGTGGCCACCGCGGCCGCAACTGGTCCGCAAGTATGGACGTTTAGCAGCCCCACGAGGCTCCATAACGGCAGAATCTGCGGACCAGCGCTCTCCGCAGCCACGCTCACTTCAGAATATCTGCAAGACAGAGCTCTCCCTTTTCCAGATGCGCAAGCCTCCGATACTCTTTTGCCGCTTCGCCGAGACTCTCGGCATCCCAATACCTGTCCAAGAACTCAGATGACTTGATTCGCCGCAGCCCCAATACATCCTTGCAGTATTGGCTTGGCTTCACACTCGACTTAACCTTTGCGTAGTCCGCGAAACAACCATTGCGAATGATGGCCAGCATCTCGATCTCAGGTCTTGTATAGACACTAACCACTGGAAACCTACTGGAATAGAGGGATCCCAGCTTGAACCGCTCACGGAGTGAGTCGAGCACGCGAACGATGCAAACGGGCCAGTCATATTCGTACCGCAGATATTCTTCCTGGATCTCACTTGCTTTGCGTTTTCTGGTTATATCAATAACCTGATCAGCAGAAAAGACTAATGCGCCAGCTTCGAGCAACTTGTTTATGGCAATTTGCTCCATAGCGCCCTCGCACGACACAAGGATATGGCTAGTCTCGAGCAGGGGAAGTGGGTCGCTAGTCCTTTGCATGCGCCACGGCCTCCTTTACAAGGGAACGCAGTGCCTGCACGTCCACATACTTTGGAGCAGTACCACCAATGTAGTTGGAAAGGAACACTTCACTCTTTTTGTTTTCTATACGCCTGACCTTGTCTGAATACTTGATTGCATTCATACGGTATTCGCCACCACTGCGCACAAGGAAGTAGACGTTGTCTTTGCGATGTATACGGTCAAGGACCTCGGGATAGTGGGTCGTGAAGATGAGCGTCGCACCATACGGATTAGTTTCAGACGACTGGAACAGGTCGATGAGTACGTTAACCAGTTGTTTGTTCAGGTGATTCTCAATCTCGTCAACCAATAGGTAGCCACCCTGTGAGAGCACGGCCACCGCGTTTTCGACGAACCTAAGGCCCTTGATGGTGCCCGACGAAAGAATCGAGTCTAGACCTCGTTGGCTGGGCGTATATACCGCAGTGCCAGAGGCGAAGGAGATTGAGTATCCATCGCCGTCGCCCTTCTGCAGGTACGTGACACTAGGGTCAAAAGCATGCAGCGTCTCCCACGCCCCCTCGAACCCTAGGCTTGCCCCGCCCCTCACGTCGAATGCCGGCTGGATAATGCAAGGCGTATTCCTGTCAGCGACGGCCGTTGCCACACTCACGTTGTTGCTGAGAAAGCTCTTCTCGTTCGCTTGAAGGTCGCTGCGACTGAGATGGACTTCGCACCCTTCGATCAGCTGATTAAGATCGTCGAGCAATGCCTTCTTGGGCATCTTGGTCCCCGGCCAACGGTAAAGCGTTTCGCTAGTGAACTCGAAAGCCTCTGCAGGCATCGAAACTCTCGCCCTGCCGTTAAGCCCAATCTCTGAGTGGAGAACGTACAGACCGCCTGACTGTTCAAAAACAACATCGAGCTCAGTGCCAAAGAATATGCGGCTGATTAGCTGGTCGTCCGAGACACAGCTCGAGAGGGACCTCCCACACACAACGTTTACGGCCAGCCCAAGAAGATTGAGCAGGGTCGTCTTGCCAGTAGCATTAATGCCAGCGAGTGCCAGAATACAGTTTGAATACACTGGCCTTCCAAGGCAAAACACAGAATCGTCTTCTGCTGGAACCTTGTCTTCGGCATAGAGGTCAATGGTCAGATTACCATCTTCGAACATCATCGGATGTTTAAAGCGTACTTTTAGGAGCTTCATTAGCGACTCCGTCCTATTTTTGAACATTTTTTCTGTTTGTAGTATACCATATGAGCAAAGGCGGTGTGACACGCTCGACGCCCGTTTCGGGGACCCTGAGCATAGTGGGACGGTTGAAGACACGGGACGATCTTTGCCTGGTCATACAGGAGAACAGCAGTAGCCAGAGCGTGGGAAGCGTCATTAAGGCTCGTTCGCGGCAGAATCTGCGTACCAGTGGCCCCCGTAGCCGCAACTGGTTCACAGATATGGACTTTTAGCACCTCCACGAGGCTCGTTCGCTTCACATGCACCTCGAGGGACACCGCGCAAAGACAGCCTTGGCCGGAATGGAGATCGTCAAGGTCGCAGCATTGTCTTCGTATGACAAATGGGTAGACTAGTTCGTGAAGGCCAACGCACGGTGCGGAAGTACCTACCGCGAGGGCCTTTTCTCTTAGCCATGCCCTGCTACAGGCGGTTGCAACCGGCCCTCAAGCAGGCCTCTGGGAAGTCGCGCAGGTTGTACGTCACGACGCAGTCGCAGTCGCCCTCGATGGCCGCCGCGACCACGTGGCGGTCGTCAGGGTCGGGAAGCACTACCTGCCCCACGTGCCGCTCCCAGCCCTTGATGCAAGCGTCTGGGAAGGCGCGGTCCATCTGCGTAGCCTTTCGCTCGGCGCCTTCACCAAATCCCAGGGCCTCACTACTCACGGCGACCAAGACGATCGCCAGCAGGAGCAGCACAATGAGGCACTTCGGGAACTCAGAGAACCTCATGCGGCCACCTCCCTTCGTGCGCGCCCCGATCCGGATCGAGCCCGGGCTGTCGGGCCAGGGAGGACAGACGCGCCATGGGCAAATAGTGCAAAGTCGTGGGCACGGACTCGACGGTCAACAGGCGTTTTGCCGAGAGGAGCCCGACGACTTTGCACTGGCTACTTTACACAGTGCAAAGTCATGCGGTGCGCACTCAACAAATCCGCAGTTGACAGTCTTCTGTCGGGTCACGACTTTGCACTATTTTCGTTCTGAAAGACTACCGCCATGAGGGTCATTGGCAGATTGCCATCAAACTGTAGGGCAGATTGCGATCGTCGTGCAAAAAAGGTCGCCGACGCTCTGTCGACGACCCCATGTCTATGGTCGGGGCGGCTGGGTTCCCCCTAAGGCGCGGTCGCAACACATGCCTCAGACGGTTGCAACCGGTCTTCAGGCAGACCATCATCCAGTACCCGGGGCACTGGACACAACGAGCGGAGCCATTTCCACCGAGCGAATCGACAAGATTTGCACGGCTCGCGATCTGTAAGAGAACAGAATCGGAACTGACGACAGTCCCGAAGCATTCCTGCTTCCCAACAACCTGGAGAACGAGCTAAAGACCCAGGAGGATGAGCGGCGTGGCGCAATTATTCACGCTGCAGATATGGCCACAGGATCGGACGAGATCTCTCGCGAGGACATATCGCTGATCGCAGACTTCGCCATCACAACGATGCTTCGCAATCCAGAGACGCTCGGAAACGCGCAACGGCTGCTTCGCAGCGGAGTCGCCGACAAAGTTGGTCTTGAAGAGCTGCACGCGTTTTCGGACGACTTCTTTGATGGCAGATATTCAGTAGATAAGGTATGGGAAGCCCTTCTTTCCGGAGCAGAAAAGCGCGTAATCCTCAACGAGGCGTCAGGCTGTGGCAAGGAGTACATGCCCCGCAACTGGGCAAAGGCCAATCTGATGGGTATGGGTTTTTCACTCCTGACTTCCCCGAAGAAAAGCAGATTTGTGACCTCCTCGAGTCCGGTGGTCTGCTTCTTTGACGCATGCGGAGAATCCTCGCGCGAGAGAGTGTCACTGCTGTGGCTCCCGCTCTCCCCTGGGGTCGTTGCGCTATTTGGAAACAAGCGACTGCCACCTGTCGAGAGATGCGAACAGGACGAGGTGAACGCAATCAACGCCATAATGTACCAATCCGCCAAGAGCGGGGGCGGGAGCCTGTACGCATCGAGCGAGAAAGCTCTTCAGGAGCTTAAGGACTACCCGCAAGTTCGTAGCTGACTTTCGGTTGGGCTCTCAAAACTTGTGCAAAAACATTGCGCTACTTCGCAAGACGGGACTATACTTAACACATTGTGAAAGACGGAAACGTCTTTAGCGGCCGCGGGCACCTGTGCCTTCGGTCGCATTTTCTTATTATGGAGGGAGCTCTGGACGGAGATGGAGAAGACTCGGCCAAAGCTAACTGCACGTCAACAAGTAGAAGCGATGGTGAAGAAAGGCATTCGCTTCGACTTGATGAGTGAGGAAGATGCCGAGAGGTTTCTGCGCGAAAGAAACTTCTTCTTCAAAGTCAAAGCTTTCGAAAAGGTATTTGACAAGTTCGAGAGTCCCGACCATGAGCGCTTCGGAGAGTACGTCAACCTCGACTTCACTTATCTTGTTGAGCTCTCACGACTCGACAAGGCGCTTCGCTTTTGTGTGATGGAGACTGCACTAGACATCGAGCACTTCATGAAGGTGCAGATGAATCGTGCCATGATGGACGATGAGGATTGCGACGCGCACGATATCGTCAAACAGTACGTCGCACACGATGCCAATAGAAAGCTGTCGAGGATTGCCGACAAGGGCGAAGAGCATCTCTCGCGACTGTTGGAGTCAGTAATAAAGTGCTTGGACGAATTCGATTCGCTCGACGTCAGTTCCTCAGCTGAGAGTCGTCTCGACGCCATTCGCCTGCTCGATAAAATGAAAGATTCAATCGAAGATGCGTTGGGCGGACTTGACCTGCATCACATAGAGAAATCCATTTCGCGACTGTCTACCTCCCAATACTCGCGTCGACTTGCTGGCAAGTATGGGTCGTTGGGAAAGATGGCGTATTGGAACTTCTTCGAACTTGCAACATTTGGTGACATCATCGGCCTATACAAGTACTACTACTTCGAACTTGGTGGAGGAAAAGACCTGCGCGCGCGACGCGTAAAGCAACTGCTGTTTCCGGTTCGAGCACTACGGAATGCCGCAGCGCACAACAGTTGCCTACTCAATACGATGAGGGACAGGCTTACGAAGCCCATTGGCATAATCGCGAAGTTGCTTGTGAGCGAGTATTGCATGGACTCCGAATTGGTGGGCCTCACAAAGCGCGTGCCACTTATTCACGACTTTTCTGCAACGCTCATGTGCTACGACGTGCTGGTGAGTTCGGAGCATAGTAGAAGTGTTTGCGCCAGAAGGCTGAGAGCTCTCTCAGAGCGGCTATCGAGAAACAGGTCTTTCTTTACCAAGCAAGCCGAGGTTGATAAGGGTCTGGAAATGCTGGTTGCGTTATGTAATGCCTTCGTGGCTCGCTTCGAGGGGCAATGATTATTCGCACTCATCGCGACCGGCGCATCTAACAATCAGTGTACCGACCGTCTTGTTTAGGGCCGGCCGGTCCCCGACCCCGTCGGCCGCCCTTCGTCGTAGAGCATGGACATCACCTTCTCGGAGAAGTACCTGGCGTCTGACCACTCCTCGTCCATGTCGCACATCACGGCCCCCCATCCCCCATCGCGCGCAGGATGTCGCGCATCACGGTGATGTTGTCCCGCTCGCCGTCGGTGCCGACGAGGTAGGTCTCGCCGGGGACGCCCCGGGTGAGCACCGCCCACACGGCGCTCGAGTGGTCCTCGGTGTGGATCCAGTCGCGGACGTTGCGCCCGTCGCCGTAGAGCTTGGGGCGGGTGCCGCAGAGGACGTTCGTTATCTGCCTCGGGATGAACTTCTCCACGTGCTGGTAGGGGCCGTAGTTGTTGGAGCAGTTGGAGATCGTGGCGGGCACGCCGTAGGTGCGGAACCACGCGCGGGCGAGCATGTCGCTCGAGGCCTTGGTCGAGCTGTACGGGGAGCCAGAACGATACTTCGGTTTCGTTGCGTTCGGCTTACGTCCGGCTTGGATGCCATCATTGCCCATCCGCCGCTCTTGGAAGGAGGATGCCATGGTAGTCAGAATCGGCGACGTCGTGGTCCCCAGCGGCACCAACATGTGGCCTCACGAACTGGCTACCGCAAAGGCCCTAGCCATGGCAGGCCACGATGTCGAATTCCTTCCTCGAATCGACGGCAAGGAGGTTAAGAGCGCGGACGTGCTTATGGATAGCGTTGTATGGGAGATGAAGTCGCCCACCTCAACGAGCATAAAGTCGCTGCAAAAGGTGCTGCGACGTGCGGGCAAGCAGTCACACAACGTCATCGTTGACACCGCCCGCATGAGGGGCGTATCGGACAGAGCGGTCCAGCGCGAGCTCGCGCGTCTTCTGCCTCTCGTCGCCTCCGTGCAGCAACTTCGCCTCGTAACCAAGGCACGAGACGTGTTTGACATCACGTAACAGAGGGGTAGACTATTTGCGTACAGCAGGCTCTAACGACCGCCATTCCAAGCGTGGCCGACCACAGCTCCATGCGACACCGACCACCATTCCACGCACGACCGACCACCCAGATCTGACCATGATTTCCCCAGTGGGGCGCGCAAGGTCGCCCCGTCTCCCGAGAAAGGGGAAGACATGGTCAGGTACAGGGAGATCCTCAGGCTCACGGCGCTGGGGATAAGCCAGCGGGGCATCGCGGGCTCCGTCGGCTGCTCGAAGACGACGGTGCAGGAGGTGCAGCGCAAGGCGGCCGCGCTGCGGATCGGCTGGCCGCTGCCGGACGAGATGGGCGACGAGGCGCTGCGCGCCAGGCTCTACCCGCCGCAGGACCGTTCCGACGCCACGAAGGCCGAGATCGACCACGAGTGGGTGCAGAGGGAGATGGGCCGGCGCGGCGTGACGATGACCCTGCTTTGGAACGAGTACGCCGAGCGTGCCGTGCTCGCCGGCAGGACGCCCTACATGTACTCGTCCTTCTGCCACAGGCATCAGAGGTGGGTCGACGCGAACCCCGAGGTCGCGATGCACATCGAGTGGAGGCCGGGCGAGTGGTGCCAGGTGGACTGGTGCGGCGACACGATGCGGGTCTGCGACCCCGACACCGGCGAGCTGCTCAAGGCCTACGTGTTCGTCGCCGACCTGCCGTTCTCCGCGTACATATACGCCGAGGCCTTCTATCGCATGGACGAGAGGGCGTGGGTCGAGGGCCACGTGCACGCGTTCGCGGACTTCGGCGGCAGCACGCCGCTCGTGGCGCCGGACAACCTCAAGACGGGCGTGACCAGGAACACCATCGACAGGCTGATAGTGAACGAGCAGTACCGCAGGATGCTCGAGCACTACGGCTGCGCCGCGGTCCCCACCCGCGTGAGGAGGCCGCGCGACAAGGGAGGCGTCGAGGGCGCCGTGCTCATCGTCGAGCGCCAGGCGATCGCCGCCCTGCGTGACCGCACCTTCATGTCGCTCCCCGAGCTCAACCAGGCCCTGTGGGAGCGCGTCGACGAGATCAACTCGAGGCCCTTCCAGAAGAGGGAGGGCAGCAGGGACTCGGTCCTCTCGGGCCAGGAGAGGGCGTGCCTGCAGCCCCTGCCGCCGACCCCGTACGAGCTGGTGGACCGCGACACCGCCACTGTCAGCTTCGACTACCACGTCCGGTTCGACGGGCGCTACTACTCCGTCCCGTTCACGCACGTGAGGAGGGACGTCGAGGTCGCCGCCACCAGGTCGGTGGTAACCATATCATGCGACGGGGAGCGGCTGTGCCAGCACGCGCGCAGCTACGCGCCCAGGGGGACCTACGTCACCGACAGGTCCCACATGCCGCGGGCGCACCGCGACTACGCGGAGTGGAGCGGCGAGCGGTTCCGCAGGTGGGCGGCCGAGAAGGGCGGGCACGTGCTTGCCGTCGCCGACGCGATACTGAGGTCGCGCCAGGTCGAGCAGCAGTCCTACCGCACCTGCCGCGCGCTTCTCGCGCTCGGCGAGCGGAACGGCTGGGACGAGCTCGAGGAGGCGTGCGCCAAGGCGTGCGAGATATCTCGCAGCCCGAGCTACAAGACCGTGAAGACCCTGCTCGCCCGCATGCTCGAGGAGCGGGCGGCCGATCCCGACGCGAACGCCTTCGTTCGCGGCCCGGAGCACTACAGCGACCTGGGATAGGGGGTGCGGACATGGCAAACCAGAGCACGATGGACAGGCTGTGCGGGATGAGGCTCTCGCTCATGGCCCACGCGTACGCGGACCAGGACGCGATGCCCGGCGTCGACGGGATGTCCTTCGACGAGAGGCTGGCGCAGATAGTGGACGCCGAGTGGGACGGCAGGCGCACCAACAAGCGCGCGAGGCTGCTGAGGCAGGCCCAGCTGGCGTGCCCCGAGGCGCGCGTCGCGGACGTCAGGTGGGACCCCGACAGGAAGCTCGACAGGTCGCAGGTCATGGAGCTCTCCAACTGCACGTGGGTGACCGACAGGCGCAACGTCGTGATCACGGGCGCCACCGGGTCGGGGAATTATGCAGGTGCCACGGTTATGTTGGGAAGCGGGCCGTAGGCGCAGGTCAGCGTCGAGCGGCAGCCTGCCGCATTCGCATAATCTAAGAACCT
>CACZCK010000025.1 GCA_902779675.1 uncultured Coriobacteriaceae bacterium
TTAGAAGGCACCATCCCGTCCCCACAAGCGTTAGGGGTGCCTGCGCGTGCGGGACGGGCGGCGGAGGGGCTTGGCCTCCGCCGTGGCGCGGCCCCAGCCGCGTGCCCTCATGGCACCTGACCTGCACAAACTCAACACAAAAGAAAAGCGCCCGCCTTGGTGGCGAGCGCTCCCGACGCGCGATGTGCGTGCCCATGGCTACGACTGCCACGCCCCGCGGACGTGGTGGACGCGCACGCGCCCGGCGTCGAGGTTGACGCACACGCTCACGACGTCGAAGCGCAGGCGCTCTGGCAGGGGGCCGTCGGACGCGAGCGCGCGGCCCACGCAGAGCGCCGCCCCGTGGGCGACCACGTCGTCGTCGATGAGCGACTCGAGGTCTGTGAGCGTCATCTCGAAGCCCTCCACGGGCACGGGCAGCACGGCGACGGTGACGGGGAGGTCGCCCTCGCGGCAGGCGAGTACGTCCTCGAAGGGCGTCTCCTCGAAGCGGGTGAACCCGACGTGCGACAGGGCCTCGCGGGCGAGCTCCGCGCAGTCGCGGGCGTAGTCCCCCGTGACGGGCGTGGTGGCCTCCCAGCGCTCGGCGATTGCGGCGGTCGGGACGATGGTTGCGGTCTGGCTCATGGTGTGCCCCCTTCGGGCTCGTGAGGGTCGGCTCTTCCTTCCCTCGGACGGGGCCACAGGGCAAGCGGCATCCCCGGAGCGCGCCAGTTTGCGGGCGGGGCGCGGCGCGCGCAGGGGATGGCGCGTCAGGCGACGGGAGGCGGCGCTAGGGGTGCCTGCCGCCTCCAAGGAGCCTGTGCCATGATGCCCCGGTCCGAGGGCCAGACGCCGTACTCACGGCTGGTGCCTGCGGGTTTTCGACGGCGCGGCGAGGATAGGGGATTCCCCGACAATCCCCGGCGCAGCTGGGGTGTCGGAAACCCAGGTGACCCGGCCCGCTTGCGGGCCGCGCCGGTAATTGCTTCTTGCGGTAGCTGTAGAATTGACTCCCGACGATCAGGAGGCGCCATGCAGCAACCAATTGGCCAGAACGACCCCGCCGTTTTTGCCACCGCGAAGGAGAACCAGTACTTCGACCGAAAGAGCGCTCGTATCAAGCCCAATGATGTGGCGAGGCACATCGTCGCTTTCGCCAACGCGGCGGGCGGGAAGCTAGTCATCGGCATCGAGGACGACGGCGAGATTACCGGGTTCAGGAGGAGCGGCTCCCGCGACATAGAGGACTTCAGACATGCCCCACTCGCATGCTGCGAGCCCGTGCCCGTCGTAAGGGCCGTGGAGGTTGCCGTAACCAACTCGCGGGGGGAGGACGACTTCATCCTCGTCCTTGACGTCAGGCCCTCCACCGACCATGTCATCGCCAGGCGCGGCGACAGGGCCGTATTCCTCCGCCAGGGTGACAGGAGCGTTGTGCTCGGGCACGACCAGATCACCGCGCTCGAGTACGACAAGAACCAGCGAAGGTTCGAAGACGAGGTGGCGGACCGCTCCAGCATCGACGACGTCGACCCTGAGGTCATGGCGCGCTACAAGAAGGAGCTCGGCACCGACGTCCCCGACGAGCAGGTGCTCAGGAGCAGGGGCTTCCTCGTCGACGGCCACCTGACCAACGCGGGCGTGCTCATCTTCGCCAAGAACCCGACGCGCTTCATCCCCTGCGCCCGCGTGAGGGTCATCCGCTTCGACGGGAACAAGATGCAGACGGGCAGGCGCCTCAACATCGTGAAGGAGCGCACCTTCGACGGGCCCCTGCCCAAGATAATCGAGGGCGCCAAGGCGATGATCTCCGAGCAGCTGCGCGAGTTCCAGTACCTCGGCGACGACGGCAGGTTCAAGGTGATCCCCGAGTATCCCGAGTTCGCGTGGTTCGAGGGCCTGGTCAACGCCGTCACGCACCGCAACTATGCTCACAGCGGGGACCACATCCGCGTGATGATGTACGACGACCGCATGGAGATCCTGAGCCCGGGAAAGCTTCCCAATGTTGTGACGCTGGAAAACATGCGCCACACTCGATGGGCGAGGAACCCCATCATCGCAAGGACGCTGGCGGAGTTCGGTTGGGTGCGCGAGCTCAACGAGGGCGTGCAGCGCATCTACGACGAGATGGCGGGGTTCTTCCTGAACGAGCCGATCTTCGAGGAGCCCAACGACGCCTCGGTGCAGCTGACGCTCGAGAACAGCATCACGTCGCGCGTGCTGAGGCGGGAGGACGCCCTCACCGACAGCATCGGCCAGGCGGCCTACGAGGCCCTGAACGAGTACGAGCTCGCTGCCATGCAGTACGTGTTCGCGAGGGGGAGGGTGACCGTGAGCGAGCTGAAGGAGCACCTTGGGCGTAGCGTCAAGGTCGTCAGGCCGACACTCAGGGGGCTCGTTGACAAGGGGCTCCTGGACTGGCACGGATCCAATTCCAGAGACCCGTCCCAGTACTATGACCTTCATCGGTGAGAGTAGGGTCCTAGTAGGTTCGAGTAAGGTCCTAGTAGGAGCCAGGGCTTTGATGCCTCCACAAAACTGGGCACACTCATAGCTCGCGCCTCATGGTCCTAGTAGGTTCGAGTAAGGTTCGAGTATGCCAGGACCGGACGTCTCGGAGAGGATGCGGAACGAAGGATTGCCCCTGTCCTGTCCTGTCCTTCAGCTCCAGCTCTGACCTCATCATCCAAGTCTTCCTGGGGATGGGTGGGTGGGCCTTTCCCAACACGAGCCTTGCGCGGACAAACCATCCCGCCGCCGCGCCCATGGCGAGCCCCCCACGAGCCATGCGGCGGCGGTGCGCGCAGGGGCATGGCCTGCGCGCCGCCCTCGTGGCTCCGTCTCCATGAAACCTGCACTTGGGGAGGGGTGTTCGCCCCTCCCTTTCGTGCTGTGTCGGTAGTCTCGCGCTACGCACCCAGCGCGCGCATCCTCCCTCCCGTCGGCATGCGGTAGCCCACGGCCTCGCACCAGTCGGAGAGGAAGCGGCGCTGCGCTGCGGTCACCTGCCTGTTGTGGCTCTGGAACGCCTGACGTATCGCGCCGCCCCTCACCTCGACGGTAACGAGCGGCGCGTCGGGATCGCTCGTCTTCCGCATCAGCCAGAGGTCGGTCTGGCCGCTGGCGTACTTGTCGATGAACCCGGCCACGCAGTTGTGCTGCGCGTTGGCCTCGTCGAGAATCTCGCGCACGGTGGCGGCGGGGCGGATGAGGTAGCCGTCAGACTCGAAGCCGTTGCCGTCAAGCTCTTCGGCACGTCTTGCGACGGCTGCGTCGCTGGCCTCGTGGCGGCGCATCTCGCGCTCGCGCTCCAAGTCCGCGAGAAGCGCTGCGGGGTCTACGGGGTACCTGTCCTCCACCGACCCCCTCACCCTCTGCTGCATGTCGAGCGCGTCAGCCCACAGCTGGACGTTGTACGAGCGGGTGCGGCGGCGCTGGGCGGGCATGTCGAGGAGCGACAGCGCGTACTCGCACGCGCGGCGAGGCTCGAACGCGATGCCCCTCCACTCCATGGAGCGCAGGGCGCACGCGAGCCTCGGCAGGAAGTCGGCGGTGCCTCCCCTCGGGTGCTCGGCCGACTTGTCGAGGTAGCCCCTCAGCAGGTCGCGCGTCACGTCCCGCCCCATGCTCTCCGCGAACTGCGAGACGTAGAGCCTGTCGCGGAAGCACTCGGCGGTTGCCTCGTCGCGCCCCTCGCCGTAGAAGCCCGTGAGGCGAAGGGCGGCGCTCAGCGCCTCGCGGCAGTGGCTGTGCCCCATGGTCGGCTCCACGAGCCTCCAGACGAGGCTCGCGTGCTCCCACGTGCCGCTGAGGTTCCACTTGGCGTTGCCGCCCATGCGGCGCGACCCTTGGCGTCGTAGTCCTGCAGCGGCTGGCGGCTCCATGGCGGGGTGAGGGCGTCGCCCGTGGCGCCCTTGCAGAAGGTGCCGAGCCTCGCAGTGGTGAGCGCATGGCGGCTCCCCGTGCGCTCGTCGGTAACGTAGTACTGGCCTTGGGTGACCAGAAGCACGAGCATCTGGCTCCTGCCCCCGCACCTGCGCCTGAACGCGCAGTCTGCGCCGTCCATGAGTACGCGCTCGAACTCGGGTGTGGGCTGCTTCCTCTTGGCCTTGGGCGTCTCGCGCTCGATGTCCCCGTGGACGATGAGGCTGCGCACGTCCACCTTCTCTTCGATGCCGAGGTTCAGAGTGAGTTGGGTCTGCATGTCGTGTCCTCCCGTCTGGTCAGGCGGGGGAATCCCCTTCGGTCCCCCTGGGGGCGGGCCATGCAAGGCGGAGGGACACGGGTGGGCTGGGCAGTCCCTCCGCCGTCACCGGGAGCGGGATGTGGGAGGGGCCCGCGACGGTGTGCGAGGCTTGCCCGCAGGGGGCCCGAAGGGGATCGAGGCGTCCTTGGGCGGGGTGACGGGGTGCCGGGCCGTGCCCGGCGGGGCGTCTTTCCGTTTGCAGCCAGAAGAAAGCGGCGAAGTCCTATGGGTATCCATCCTTCGGAAGCCCGTCGATGTGAGAATTGTGGAGATAAAGAGAGCGGGCGCACATCCGTCGCCGATCCAACGTTGTGTTCTGCAGAGGGGGTGAGAGCTTGCCGATCGCCAGAGACGAGCCCTTGAGACAAGAGAGGGCGCAGAAGATTGCCGAGGAATGCTATGCGGACGTGTTGGCGTACTGCAGGCGCCACGCACCGGCGGGGCATGAGGCGGCTGACCTGGCCCAGGAGACGTTTCTTCGCTTCGTCCGAAGTGGGGGCCACCACAAAGGAGGAAGGCCCATCGCCTACCTCATGAGGACTGCAAGGAGCGTCTGCATCGACGCGAGCCGGGAAAGGCGCCTCGAGACGGCAAGCCTCGACTTCGATGTCGCGACGGAAGACAGCCCGTATAACGACTCGGGCCTCATTGAGGCGCTCTCAAAGCTGCCTCCGGTCCTGCTTGAGGTGATCGAGCTCCGATACGGTGCCGACCTCGAGGTCGGCGACGTCGCCCGGGTACTCGGGATTAGCAGGTTCTCCGTGAGGAGGCGCATCAGGAGGGCGCTGGCTCTCCTCGAAGAGGAGATGGGGTGGTTTGGATGAACGTAGTCGATCGGGCTCGCATGAGGATTGCGCTCAGGCATCACTACCAACGGCAGGTCGATCCAGTGGGGGACGAAGCCATCGACGCGCTCGTCTCGGCCATGGTGGCAGAGGACTCTCGTGCGCGAGGAGGCGCGGAGTCTCGCCGGGGATTCCTGCCTTTCGTCGTTGCGCAGGCTCGCTTCATTCCCATCTGGGTATGGCTCGCGCAGGTTGCCCTCGTCGCGACCATGGTCCTTGTGGCCCGCTTGGCGGGAAATGGGGTTATGGCCCGCTGGGCGATAGGCGTGATGTCCGCCGCGTCCGTGCTCGTGTGCGTGCCGACCCTCCACTCGAGCAGGCTCCATGGCGTCGTCGAGCTTGAGTGCTCGTGCAGGCACAACGCAGCCTCAGTGCTCGTGGCAAGGTTGATTGTCCTAGGGTGCTCGGCCTCTCTCTGCCTGGGGGTCATGGTTTCCGCTACTTCGCGGGTGACAGGGATGGGGGCACTCTGGGTGGCGCTCTGGGCCTGCCCCCCGTACTTCCTCTCGTGTGCCGGAGCGCTGGTCATGCTGCGCAGGTGCAGGCCCTCGTTCGCGCTTCTCGCCTGCGTCGCCTGGACATGCCTCTGCTGCGGGTCCCTGTACATGCTCAGCGTCGCATTCCCGTCGGCATATGGGGAGGCCTCCCTCTCGGTCTGGGCGCTCGCCTCCCTCGCCTCCCTTGCGTGGCTCTCGCGAGAGGTCGTGCTTACCGTCCGCGCCGCATCGGCAGGCCTCGATGGGCTAACCCCCGTGGTCTCGGCTTCCTTCAGATAGGAGAGTGATTGCATGGAACTCAGGATTGACAGACTCAGCAAGCAGTTCGGGAGCCACATAGCAGTCGACAGGGTGTCGGCGACCGTGACCCCTGGCGTGGTTGGACTGCTCGGCGCCAACGGCGCCGGCAAGACGACGCTCATGCGCATGGTCTGCGACGTGCTGCGCCCGACCAGCGGTCAGATCTACTACAACGGCACCGAGGTCGGGGCCATGGGGGACGGGTACCGCGCCCTGCTGGGCTACCTCCCACAAGACTTCGGCTGCTACCCGGACTTCACGGCAATCGACTTCATGTGCTACATGGCGGCCCTCAAGGGGTTCAGCAAACGCGAGGGGCTTGCGCGAAGCAAGGACCTTCTCGAGGAGGTGGGCCTCTCCTCCGTAGCCCGGCGCAGGGTGAAGAACTTCAGCGGCGGCATGAGGCAGAGGCTCGGCATCGCGCAGGCCATGCTCAACGACCCGTCGATCCTGGTGCTCGACGAGCCCACGGCGGGACTCGACCCGAAGGAGCGCGTCCACTTCCGCAACCTCATCGCGAGCTTCGCGCAGGACAAGATCGTGATTCTCTCCACCCACATTGTGAGCGACGTCGAGTTCATCGCGAACCGCATCCTGGTCATGCGCTCGGGGCTGTTCATCATGGAAGGCACGCCCGAGTCGATCGTGGCAAGTGCCGCGGGAAAGGTCTGGGAGTGCCACGTGGACGCCCGGCAGGCGGATGCGATGGCGGCGCGCATGATGGTCGCGAACGTGCGCTATGCGGAGGGAGGGCGTGCCGTGGTGCGCGTGGTGGCGGACACCGCCCCGACACCGGACGCCGTCCCCGTGGAGCCCACGCTCGAGGACCTGTACCTGAACGTATTTCAAGACGCTGTCATGAGATAGGGAGCAGACAATGGGAACCCTCATCCGATTCGAGATCAAGAAGATCGTCCAGAACCGCACCGGAGTGGCCGCCTGCGCCATCGCGCTCATCCTCGTCATGGCACTCTCGCTGGGAAGCGTCCTCACCGCTGGCGCCTGGGACGCCCGGTCCGGGAGCTACGTGGAGGGCCTTGGAGCCTGGGACGCCATACGGCGCACAGAGCAGAGCCATGCCGGGACGCTGGACGACGCCCGCGTCGCGGAGGACATGGCCACATACGAGGAGGCGCAGGCCCGATGGGCGCAGGACGCCGACCACCTCGGCAGCCTGTCCGCTCAGCAGATGATCGACCAGTACGGCATCGAGTTCTGGCGCGAGGTCGGCCGCGTGCGCTCTGACGCGTACTACCTCAGGCTCGAGACCGCGATGCTGCTGGACGACAAGGGCACGCATGCGCCAGGCCTGCAGGAGGGTGCGGGCAACTTCCTCTCGAACGAGCTCTCCGGGAGGTACCTGGGGTTCTTCCCGTACGCCGAGTCCGAGAGGTCGTTCTGGGAGGGAAAGGCGTCGCGGATCGAGTGGCCGATAGAGTATGGCAGCGCCCTTGCCTGGGGCGAGATTCTCAGCTTTATGGCCTTCTACGCCTTCGTCACGATTGCGGCCTGCATCGCCGTCTCCGGGGTCTTCGCCGGCGAGTACCAGGGCGGCACGGCGTCCATCGCGCTTCCCACCCTGCGGGGGAAGAGGTCCCTTCCCGTGGCCAAGGTGGTCGCGTCGATGCTCTTCGCGAGTGCGTACTGGTGGGCGAGCGTGGCGGTCGGCTCGGGGGTCTTCCTCGTTGCACTCGGTGCGGATGGGGCGGGCTTGCCTTACCAGATCTTCGACTTCGTCAACCCCTACCCCATGACGGTGGGCCAGGTGTGCGCCTCGCTCTTCCTTCTCGGCTGGGTGGTCACTCTGGGCTGCGTGGCCTTCACGCTGCTGCTCTCGTCGCGGCTGCGCTCTGTCATGCCCGTGGCCGTCACCCCGCTGGCGGTCACTTTCCTCGGGGTGTTCGCCAAGCTGATCGTGCCCCTTTCGAAGGTCGCCCACCTCACGCCCATGAACGTCCTCAACGACTCGTTCGTCGCGCTGGCAAGCTATGCGCTCGGTCCGGTCGTGTTCGACCTGCCGTCCGCCGCTGCGCTGCTCTACGCCTTGCTCGCCTTGGTGTGCGCGCCACTGGCTGTGAGGTCATTTGTCCGCTATCAAGTTGCGTGAGTTCCCCGTTGCGGCCGCATGCGTTCAGCATGTGTGTGGCAGCAGCGAATCGGCAACTCACGGCAGTCTGCCTTTCTCCATCAGCTCCTTTACGATCGTCGACTTGTGCACCCTGATGCACCTGCCGATGTAGATGTGGGGCAGCTGCTTGCAGATGTCGAACGACTTGGTGCGCCCGATGCCGAAGACCTCCTGGAGGTCCCTCGGCGAAAGCCACTCCGGCCTGTCGGACAGCGGCGAGTGGTCCCTGAGGGAGCTCGCCCCGGTCGGTCCTTCCATCGTCTCTCCTCTCTCGTTTTTCTGTCACACAAAGGGGAGCCGCGTCATGTCGCTCTCGTACGACATGACGCGGCTCCGGGCCTCGTGTCTATGGTGTGGGCCGCCCTACGGCAGCCTGCCCTTCTCCAGGATCTCCTTGGCCACCGTCTGCCTGTTGACGCGGATGTTGCGCCCGACGTAGATGTGCGGCAGGGCGGCGCAGATCTCGTAGGACTTGCTCTTTCCCACCCCGAACACCTCCGCGATGTCCCTCGGCGACAGCCACTCCGGCCTGTCCCTGAGGGCGGAGTTGTCCCGCAGCGCGCTGGCTGGCCTTGCTGCTTCCATCATTTCCTGCTCCTTCCTTCTGGTGCCGTGACATGCTTGAGGCTATGTCTTGGCCGCTCTCTCGTGTGCTGGCCGTGCTGTCGGAAGTGTCTGCAGGCATCCCGTGGTATCCGCTTCACGAAACGAGCGAAAGTGGGCCCTTCGGGGCCCTCTCCGCCATCGCCTCGGCGACGACGTCCGCCGCCTGCTGGCGTGCCGTCGGGTCGGCGCTCGCGTAGACGTTGAGCGTCACCGTCGCGTCGGCGTGGCCCATGAGCGACGCGACCGTCTTGACGTCGACCCCGCGGGCGATGAGGAAGGTGGCGTAGGTGTGCCGGAGGTCGTGCAGGGTGACCCTCTTGCCGGTGGTGCCCACCAGGTCGAGGGACCTGGCGAGCGACGAGAACTCCTTCCCCAGGCGGCTGGGCAGGTACCACCTGCCCTCGGAGGTCTCGATGACGTAGCGGCTCGCGGCCTTGGCCTTGCCGGATGAGGCGAGCACCCTCTTGTACTTGGCCTCGAGCCTCGCCTTGAGGTCCGGCTCGAGGGGGATGTCGCGCCGGCTGGTCTCGGACTTCGGCCCCTTCTCGAAGCTGTGCCCAGCGGCCTCGGTTACCGCGTTCCTGACGAGGATGAGGTCCCTCTGGAAGTCGATGTCGCGCCACCTGAGCCCGCATATCTCCTCGCGCCTGAGGCCGGCGGAGAGCCCGAGGCGCACCGCGAGGGTGAGCTCGCTGTCGACCATGGAGTCGAGCGCGGCCAGAAGCCTCTGGCGCTCGGAGTCGTCGAGGGCGTTCGGCTCGCGCCTGCGCCTCTTCGGCGCCTTGAGCGACTTCGTGAAGGGGCTCTTGGCGAGTGCCCCTGTCTCCACGGCGTAGGACAGGGCCTGCTTGAGCAGCCGGTGGTCCTTGGCTACGGAGTCCGAGCACAGGCCGTCCTCCGTGAGGAGCCTCCTCTGCATCGTGACGATCATGTCGGCGGTGATGTCGTCGATCCTGACGTCCCCGAGGTACCTGCAGATGTGCGCGGCCGAGGAGCGGTATCCCGCAGCGGTCGTCCTCTCGATCTGCCCCGAGCCCTCGATCCCGGAGATGTACTTCTCCAGGAACCTCTCCAAGACGGCCTCGTCCTCGTCCATGACGAGCAGCACCCGGAGCTTGGCGCGCTCAGCCTCCTCCTCGAGCTGCCTGTGAAGCTGGGTCGCCTTCTTGTTCGCGTCCCTCTTCGACGTCGCCTCCAGGTTCCTGGAGAGGGTCCGCCACTTGTCTCCCTCCTTGTACCTGAAGCGGGCCTGCCAGTGTCCGCCGCCACGGTCCCTCACGGAGGGGTTCGAGTACTTCATGGGCTTCATAGGCTGCGTCCTTCCATCGACTTGGGCGTTCGGGAGTGGCCACAAAACGCGGTCTCGACTGGCCACAAACTGGCCACAAACGCCCGTCCAGTGATGGAAGGGACAATACTCGACGGAAACGGTCGATGCTGACAAAACTGCAGGTCAAATACCGAAAAGTGACTTGACGGCCAGAACGGTAAAGCCTATCTTTGAGCGCTGGAACTTTTTCGGGACCGAGAGGCCGCTGGTTCAAATCCAGTCGTCCCGACCAGAAACACGAGGGTCGCTGGCAGATGTCCGGCGACCTTTTTTCGTTCGGGTTCCCGGATTCGAACCAGCTCCGCTGGTTCGGGTTATAGGACAAAATGTGTGTCCGTTTGATCCCTGTTTAGCCCCATCTACCTGTAGAAACATGCCTCTCAAAGTTGGTCACCAACAACTTTGAGGGTGGACAGAATGTGTGTCCGATTCCTGGCGTCTGACCTGCTAGACCATGCTGTTTCGAGCCTGAAAGTTGGTCGGCGACGGGAGCTCGAACATGAACGTGGTCAGGTGCCCCTCATGCGGCGGGAGGATGAAGAGGAACGGCACGACGAGCGCAGGGAGCACGCGGTGGAGGTGCAAGGCCTGCGGCGCGAGCCTGGTGGACAGGATCGACAACTCCGCCAAGAGGCTCGACGAGTTCCTGGGCTGGCTGCTCTCCAAGGAGAGGCAGGCGGACATGCCCGGGGGCGGCAGGACGTTCAGGCGGCGGACCGCCGAGTTCTGGCGCCTGTGGCCGCTGCCTCCCGTGACGGGCGAGGTCTGCCGGGTGGTCTTCGTGGACGGCATCCACCTGGCGCGCAAGGCCTGCGTGCTGATCTGCAGGAGCGAGGAGCACGTGCTGGGGTGGTACGTCTCCCGCTCGGAGAACTCGCGGTCCTACGGGGCCCTCATGGCCCGAATCGCCCCGCCCGAGGTGGTGGTCACCGACGGCGGGCCCGGGTTCCAGAAGGCGAGGAGGCGGCTCTGGCCCGACACGAGGGTGCAGCGCTGCACGTGCCAGCGCGTGAGCAGCTTTGGAGCATGCGATCGCATCCTGGTGCTCGACGCGGGCCGTGTGGCCGCCTTCGCCCCCGAGGCGAAGCTGCTGGTAAGCTGCACGATCTACCAGGACGTGTACGAGGCGCAGAACCGTGCGGGCAGCGAGGCCGACTTCGACGCGCCTGGCGGCTCGGCCTTCGACCCGATGTCGCAGCGCAACGATCCGGCCTTCGCCGACGAGCTCAGGTAGGGAGGGATACGACATGCCTCGCAACAACAAGCAACCCGCCGGCAAGGGCGTCTCGAATGAGGGACTGAAGCCGGTCATGAGCATCTTCAAGCTCGTGTGGAGGAACTACAAGCTCTCGTTCTGCCTGGTGATCGTGGGCATTCTCGTCAGCGCCTGGGCGTCGCTGCAGTCGACGCTCTTCACCCAGACACTCATCGACGACTACATCACGCCCATGCTGGCAAGCGGGTCGACCGATTACGGACCGTTGGCAGGTGCCATCGGCCGCCTTGCGGTGGTGGCTGTGCTGGGCATCGCGGCGGCGTACCTGTACAACCGCCTGATGGTGATCATCAGCCAGGGAACCCTACGCGACCTGCGCGTGGACGTTTTCTCGCACATGGAGACCCTGCCCATCAGCTACTTTGACACGCATGGCCACGGCGACATCATGAGCGTCTACACCAACGACATCGACACGCTGCGCCAGCTCATCAGCCAGACCATCCCGCAGTTCGTGAACTCGAGCGTGACCATCGCCATGACCTTCGTGAGCATGGTGGTGCTGTCGGTTCCGCTGACGCTGATGACGCTCGCCATGGTGGCGCTCGTGCTCATGGCGGCAGGGCGTATTGGCGGGGCGCGGGCAAGCACTTTGCCGACCAGCAGCAGCGCCTGGGCGACGTCAACGCCTTCATCGAGGAGACCATGCAGGGCGAGAAGGTGGTCAAGGTCTTCTGCCACGAGGAGCGCTCCATCGAGGACTTCCATGCGCGCAACCATGCCCTGCGCGACTCGGCCATGCAGGCCAACCGCCTCTCCAACATCCTGATGCCCGTGGTCATGAGCCTGGGCAACATCAGCTACGTGCTCTGCGCCATCGTTGGCTCGCTGATCGCGGTGGGAACGGGAAGCGTGTCGCTGGGTACGCTCGTCTCGTTCCTTTCGCTCAACCGCAGCTTCACGCATCCCATCACGCAGATATCGCAGCAGCTCTCGGCCATCACGCAGGCAAGCGCCGGCGCCGGTCGCGTGCTTGCGCTGCTGGCAGAGGAGAGCGAGCGCGACGAGGGCTACGTCGAGCTGGTGAACGTGACCAGGGACGAGGACGGCAAGATCGTGGAGTCGCCCGTGCGTACCGGTCACTGGGCTTGGAAGCACCCGCACAAGGCCACGGGCGAGACCACCTACATGCCGCTCATGGGCGAGCTGGTGATGGACGGCGTCGACTTTGGCTACACGCCTGCCAAGCAGATCCTGCACGACGTGCGCCTGTACGCGCTGCCGGGGCAGAAGATCGCCTTCGTGGGCGCCACGGGAGCCGGCAAGACCACCATCACCAACCTCATCAATCGCTTCTACGACATCGACGACGGCAAGATTCGCTACGACGGCATCAATGTGACCAAGATCCGCAAGAGCGACCTGCGCCGCTCCCTGGGCATGGTGCTGCAGGATCCGCACCTCTTTACGGGGTCGGTGATGGACAACATCCGCTACGGCAGGCTTGACGCGACCGACGAGGAGTGCATCGAGGCGGCCAAGCTGGTCTCGGCCGATGACTTCATCCGCCGCCTGCCCGATGGCTACCAGACGCAGATTACTGGCGACGGCGGCAACCTCTCCGCAGGCCAGCGTCAGCTGCTGACTATCGCGCGTGCCGCGGTGGCCGACCCGCCGGCGCTCATTCTGGACGAGGCCACGTCGAGCATCGACACGCGTACCGAGCAGCTGGTGCAGGCTGGCATGGACGCGCTCATGAAGGATCGCACGACGTTTGTCATCGCGCACCGCCTGAGCACGGTCCGTGACGCCGACACTATCATCGTCCTAGAGCAGGGGAAGATCATCGAGCGCGGCACGCACGACGAGCTGCTTGCCGCAAGGGGCAAGTACTATCAGCTCTACACCGGCAACCAGATCGAGGCGGAGTAGCCTCGGACGTTGCCACAGACTCAAAGGGGAGTCGTCGGGCAACCGGCGGTTCCCTTTTTGTCGCTCCTGCCTCCGATGCACACCGGGCTTGCCTGCAAGGTGTCTGCGCGCTAGATTGGGCGAAGTCACATCCGACCACGCATTGCCAAAGGGGCACCTATGCTGGCCATAGAGAACGTCCACGATCTGGAGATTGCGCGCGCCGCCTCCGAGCAGGGAAGCTTTTCTGGCGCGGCGCGGGTGCTGGGCATCACGCAACCCGCTGTGTCGCAGGCTGTCGCACGACTCGAGCGCCAGCTGGGTGCCACGTTCTTTGACCGGCAGGAGTCGGGTCACGAGGCGTTTCTCACCGATGCGGGAGCCGTGCTGCTCGCGCACGCCATCACGGCGCTCGACGAGCTGCAGGAGGCGGCGAAGGACCTCGACGAGCTCAAGGGCGACCGCCCCATCACGGTGGGTATGCCATCCGCCTTTGCGCGGCACTACTTTGCGCAGGGCCTGAGAAGGCTGACCGCGGCTCAGCACGAGCATCCCGTCGAGATCGTCCTGCGCGACTCGGACCGCCTGCGCGAGGAGCTGCGCCTGAGGCGCGTGGACGTGGGCATGCTCGCCTCGGCCGACCGTGACGTCGCGCAGCCCCACGCGACGTTCTCACGGGTCGCCTCGTACCCGCTGACGCTTGCCGTGAGGGAGGCTGACCGTCCGTCTGACGACGAGCTGAGCGTCTTTGGGCTGGCCAAGCTGCACGTGCCCGTCATTGCCTATGCGGGCGACCGCTTCCTGCGCGCCGCGTTGGAACAGCGTCTGACCCGTGCGGGCCACCAGCTCAACGTGGTTGCCGAGACCGACCAGCTCGACATGTTCTACCAGCTGGTGCTTGCCGGCATGGGTGTTGGCCTGTCGAGCGGGTTCGTGCTGGGTGAGACGCCGGAAGGGGTCGTTCTGGCACGTGCGTCCGACGACGACCTGCCCGTGCTCAGTGTGTTCGTCTTCGAGGACACCGTGCGGGCGCACGGCCCCGAGCGCCAGGCGGTCGCTGCCATCAGGCGCCAGCTGTTCGCAGCGGTGCGCGAGCGCGAGGAAGGCGCTGGCGCGTAGGGATGGCGTTCGCGCCAAAAGAGGCTTATCAACCAAAGGGGCGGCCCTAGCGTCACAATGACACTGGGGTCTCCCCTTTGGCTTAAGGATTCAGTAGCCTGCGGCTACTTGTTGTCCTTCATGTAGTCGATGACCTTGGCAGCTGCCTCGACCTCCTCGAGAACCTGCTCGTCGAGGGCCTCGATCTTGTCGGCGCGCTTGGCTGCGCGCTCGGCCTGCTTGGCAAGCAGGGAGTCGATCATGCGTGCGCCAGCCTCGGCCTCGGCTGCCGGGTCAAACTCGGCATCGGTGGTAACGGGCTCGGACACCTTCGCGCTCGCGACCTCGCCGGCGGCGATGTGAGAGGCAACCTCCTGCGCATGAGCCTTGGCCTCGGCAACCTCCTCGGCACGCTCTGCCTTGCGCTGGGCCTTCTCTGCCTGGTTGGCCTCGATCTGCTCGATCATCTGCTCTGCCGCCTGGGCCTCGTTCTTGATGTCGTCCATGGTGCCACGCTCCCTTCAAGCGTAAACCTCGTCTTGAGCAGGGCGCCTGCCCTGCTGACGACATAGAGTATGCCCGCCTGCGTGACGTTAGATGCCCATAAGCAATCGTTATGGATTCTCGAGAGGCCGCCCGCACCTCCGAGGGCTCAATGGCACGCTTCTGATGGATAATGGGGAGGAATGACGCCTCGCATTCTCCAAGCTCGCGAAAGGACCAGCCATGCTTGCCGACTACCACGTTCACTGCATGTTCTCTGACGACTCCTGGTATGCGCCCGAGAAGGTGTGCGCGGACGCCTGGAAGCAGAACCTCGACGAGATCTGCTTCACCGACCACGTTGACTACGGCATCAAGCCCGACTGGGACGATGCGCTTTCGGCCAAGGTGATGGAGGGCCAGCGCGTGGTCAACGTTGACTACGACGCGTACTTTCCTTGCATTGCCGAGCTGCGCGAGCAGTGGGCCGGGCGCCTGTCCATCAAGACCGGCCTGGAGTTTGGCGTGCAGACGCACACGATTCCGCAGTTCAACGCCCTGTGGGACAAGTGGGGCAGCGAGTTGGACTTTACGCTGCTCTCCATCCACCAGGTGGGTGACAAGGAGTTCTGGACGGGCGAGTTCCAGGAGGGGCGCAGCCAGCAGGAGTACAACCTGGCCTACTACCAGGAACTCTACGACGTGACCACGAGCTTCGAGCACTGGAGCGTGCTCGCGCACCTCGACCTCATCAAGCGCTACGATCCGGCGGGCATCCTGGACTTCCCGGCCAACCGCGACCTGGTGGCTGCCACGCTCGAGCACGTGATCGCGCAGGGCAAGGGCATCGAGCTCAACACCTCCAGCGTGCGCTACGGCCTCAAGGACTCCCAGCCCGCGCGCGAGATCCTCGAGCTCTACCGCGACCTGGGAGGCAAGGTCATCACCCTTGGCTCCGACAGTCACAAGCCCGAGCACCTGGGCGCCTACCTGCGCCACTTCCAGCGCTACCTGGCCAGCCTCGGCTTTGCGGGCTTCTACACCTACGACAAGATGGTGCCCACGTTTCACGCCTTCGAGCTGTAGACCGAGCGATTCGATCTCGCGCGACCGAGGCCCCAGCCAATGTCTGGAGCCTTCTGCATGACGTTTGCCTAATTGCGCTTTTGGTGGCCTACTTGCCGGCAGTATTGCCCTTTCCGCCGGTTAGGGCACCGGTGATGAGGGCTGCCATGCCGCGTGCGGCGAGCCCGCCGGCGATGGACTTGGCCGCGATCTCGGCCATGGACGGGGCAGACGAGCCGCTTGAGTTGCCGCCGCCCAGCGCGCTGAGCACGCCACCCAGGTCGAGGCCACCTGCGTTGCCCGAGGCCTGCTGTGAGCCGCCGAACAGCGCGCTCGCCAGCTGATGCACGCTGCCGCCGTTCTGGCTCATGAGGGCCGAGGCGAGGTCCTTGGTGCCGCCCTTGTCCAGCTCTTGGCCAGAAGCCTGCGCCGCCATCTGGGTGATGATGCGGCTCATGTCCTTCTGTGAGATGGTCTCGTCGGTACCGGTGACCTTTGCGGTGGTGGAGTAGGGGTGCTGGGCAAACTGCGAGAGCATGTCGGGGTTGCTGCCGAGTGCCTTGATGAGCTGCGATGCTGCCGCCTGGACGTCCATGGGTCCTCCTATCGCTCGTCCCGGTCCGTGCGTTGCCGCAGGTCGTGCCCCTGTGGCAACGGATGCGCATAGACGTATGGTACTACGCGTGATTCGCCGTAGGGGATGCTCCTGTCGACCTGCGGTGCGGTATGCTAGTGCGGATGCGACACCACTACAGAAAGTGAGGCTCCACCATGCAGCAGATTGCAGACGGCGTCTTTTACATTGGCGTGAACGACCACCAGCTCGACCTCTTCGAGGGCCAGTACATCGTGCCCAACGGCATGGCCTACAACTCCTACGTCCTCATTGACCAGAAGATTGCCGTCATGGACGGCGTCGACGGCAACTTTGTGGACGAGTGGCTGGGCAACCTCGAGGCCGCGCTCGACGGCCGCACGCCCGACTACCTCATCGTTCAGCACATGGAACCCGACCACAGCGGCTCGATCCAGGCTTTTGTGGAGCGCTACCCCGAGGCAACCATCGTTGCTAGCATGGGCGCTTTCAACATGATGCTCAACTACTTTGGCACCAAGTTCGAGGGCCACAACCTGGTGGTCAAGGAGGGCAGCACGCTCTCGCTGGGCACCAAGGAGTTGCGTTTTGTGGCTGCGCCCAACGTGCACTGGCCCGAGGTCATCTTTACCTACGACGCCACCGACAAGGTGCTCTTTACTGCCGACGCCTTTGGCAAGTTTGGCGCGCTTGACGTCGAGGAGGACTGGGACTGCGAGGCTCGCCGCTACTACTTTGGCATCGTGGGCAAGTTCGGCAAGAACGTGCAGGCGGCGCTGGCCAAGGTGGCCAAGCTTGATGTGCAGGTTATCTGCCCGCTGCATGGCCCCATCCTGTCCGAGAACCTCGAGCACTACATCGGCCAGTACCAGACCTGGTCCAGCTACGGCGTCGAGACGGCTGGCGTGGTGATCGCCTACAGCAGCGTCTATGGCCACACCAAGGAGGCCGTCGAGCTGCTGGCTGCCAAGCTCGAGGAGAAGGGCTGCCCGCGCGTGGTGGTCACCGACCTCGCCCGCGACGACCAGGCCGAGGCTGTGGAGGACGCTTTCCGACACGGACACCTGGTGCTCGCCACCACCACCTACTGCGGTGGTGTCTTCCCGGCCATGGAGCAGTTCATCCATCACCTGCTCGACCACGCCTTCCAGAAGCGCACCGTGGCCTTTGTGGAGAACGGTAGCTGGATGCCTACCGCCACCAAGGGCATGCGCGCTCTTATGGAGCAGTGCGCCGACATCACCTTTGCCGAGAACAACGTGACCGTCAAGGGTTCGCTCAACGACGCCTCGCGCGCCCAGATTGACGCCCTTGCCGCGGAGCTGGCCGCTCAGTTCTAGGCGCAACTCAAAACTGCAACACGAGGGGCCGCCCGCTTCTGGTCAAACGGAGGCGGGCGGCCCCTTTTGCCTTCTTTCCGCAAGCTCGGCGCGCGCCGTACAGTAATACAACAAATCGATGCCATAAATTTCAAGATATCAGTGATTCTAAGGTGTCCTTCCAGAGACCGCTCTTTGAACGGTGCCTCTTACCTCGCCTTTTTCGGGTGCCGATACTCCCTATAGGGCAATACGACACCCTATAATTACTGATAAGTTGAAATTTATGGCATCGACTTGTTGTTTTACTGTACGAGGGTCACCCGGCAGATCTTCTGCTGAGCGAGGTCGCTTTTCTGAGGCCCCGCTGGCCTTGCTCATGGACCACAGAGCACGTGGACGGTCCGCTTGGGGCCGCGTTTGGGTCTTTGCGAAAGGCTATAGGCGCAATTAGTCGCATCTAAGGGGCAAGGGCGGGTTCGTTTGCGACGCGCTATTTGACTGGGGTGCACACTCGGCGCTTCTTGCTTTTGGCCCACAAGCCGTTTACCAGCAAATATAAATAATAAAACAAAAAGTATCCCCGCCGAGTGCGTCACCCCCTAAAGTAGCCGAGGCAAAAGAGGGCGTTGTTTGTGTTTCGAAGAGCCGCAAACTGACGCCGGGCGGCCCTGCGGCAAGGAAGAGCCTCCTCTTGCGGCCAGTTTGCACAGGCCACGAGAGCTTTCTGTGCAAGTGCCATTCTGGCAACGTACAAAGCTCTGCCCTTTACAAGTTTCTGCAGCAAATTCGGTAAAAACCAGGTGCGGTATCGGTAAGATGAAATGTGATACAGATGAAGCGGCCATTTGACTGGCCGCTTAGCAGCTAACAGCAGTAGGAGAGGTATATGGAGCGCTTTGGGGGTGGCGCGCTCGCGCGCTCGCGCTCTGTGGAACTAAAGGGAATTCACATCCCGCACAACAAGGCGACGGCCGAGCAGGAAACGACAGTCATGCCGCTTCCGAGCAAGGTCATGCTGCCCATGCAGCAGCATGTGGGTGCCCCGTGCGTTCCGCAGGTCAAACGAAGGCAGCATGTGGAGGTCGGTCAGCTCATCGGTCATTCCGATGCGCGGCTGACCTGCGACATCTATTCGCCGGTGTCAGGAATCGTCAAGGAGATCCGCCAGGTCCACTATTCAAACGGCTGGTCTGACGAGGCCGTGGTCATCGAGCCCGACGGCGAGCAGGTGGTGCACGAGTCCGTGCGCAAGCCCGAGGTCACCGACTTCGCCAGCCTGGTCGAGGCGCTCAAGCACAGTGGCATCGTGGGCCTGGGCGGCGCCGGCTTCCCGGCCTGGGCCAAGATGAACACCGACCTCAGCAGCATCGACACGTGGCTGGTCAACGGCGCCGAGTGCGAGCCATACCTCTCCACGGACTACCGCGAGATGGTCGAGCACGCCGACACCGTGCTCGAGGGCATCAAGGCCTGCCTCGACTTTTCGGGCGTGCCGCGCTCGTTGATCTGCATCGAGGACAACAAGCCTCGCGCCATCGAGCTGCTGCGCCAGATGGCGGCCGACGACCCGCGCATCGACGTCTTCGAGCTGCCCGCGCGCTACCCGCAGGGCGCCAGCCGCGTGATCCTGCGCAACGTGACCGGCCGCTCGGTGCCGCGCGGCGGCCACCTCACCGACGTAGGCGCGCTGCTCTATAACGTGACCACCATGAGCGAGATCGGGCGTTACCTGCGCACCGGCATGCCGCTCACCAAGCGTCGCCTGACGGTGATGGGCGACGCCATCGCCCGACCGCAGAACCTCGAGGTCGTGGTGGGCACACCCATCTCCGAGATTCTGGAGTACTGCGGCTGCGCGCCAGGCCCGCGCAAGGTGATCATCGGCGGACCCATGATGGGCACCACGCAGGTCGAGCTCGACGTGCCCATCGTGCGCCAGAACTGCGGACTGTTGGCCTTTGGCGTCAACGGCCCGGTGGTCCCGCGCCAGACGGCCTGCATCAAGTGCAGCCGCTGCATCGATCACTGCCCCATCCGGCTGTCGCCCATCGAAATCCACAAGGCCTATATCAACCGCGATACGGCCCGCCTCGACGAGCTGATGGCCGACCTCTGCGTGGAGTGCGGCACCTGCTCGTACGTGTGCCCGTCCAAGCAGCCGCTCGTGCAGTCCACCCATCTTGCTCGCGCGCTTTTGCGCGCCGAGCAGCGCAAGGCAAAGGGGAGGCGATAGCATGGCGCTCTTCAAGAGGCACGAGGAACCCGTCAACCTCGACAACCCCGCTAACAACCCCCTGGTCCTGCGTCCGGCCCCGCAGATCTCCAGCGCTGTGACCACGCACATCATCATGCGCGACGTGCTGGTGGCGTTGGCTCCGGCAACCGTGATGGCCCTCGTCAACTTTGGCTGGCACGCCGCCCTCGTCATTGCCACCTCGATCGCGTCCTGCGTGGGCTTTGAGTACCTGTGGTGCCGCCTGCGCAAGACCCCGCAGACCATCGGCGACCTGTCCGCCGCCGTCACCGGCCTGCTCCTGGCGTTCAACGTGCCCTCCACGCTGCCGCTCTACATGGTGGTCATTGGCGCCTTCGTAGCCATCATCATGACCAAGGAGCTCTTTGGCGGCATCGGCAAGAACTTTGCCAACCCCGCCATCGTGGGACGCATCTTCTTGGCTGTGGCCTTCCCGGTGGCTATGACCAACTTCGTTCCCTCGTCCGTGCTCCTGCCCGAGCAGGCGGCCTTCGACCTGGTGAGCTCTGCCACGCCCTTGGCGGCCTCGGCGCAGCCGCATTCTTACCTGCGGCTGCTGCTGGGTATACATGCGGGCGTGCTGGGCGAGACGAGTGCGGCCGCGCTGCTGCTGGGCATGGTCTTTTTGCTCTATCGCCCCGTCATTACATGGCACATCCCCGTGGCCTACATGGGCACGGTGGCCGTGCTCAGCCTGCTGGCGGGCAAGGACGTGGTCGCGCAGCTGCTCTCGGGCGGCCTGGTGCTGGGTGCCATCTACATGGCCACCGACTACTCCACCTGTCCGGCCACCAAGCGCGGCAAGCTGGTCTTTGGCATTGGCTGTGGGCTCATCACCTGCCTCATCCGCTTCTTTGGCAACCTCAACGAGGGCGTGGCCTACTCCATCCTGTTCATGAACCTGCTGGTGCCCTACATCGACCAGCTGACGCCCAACATCCCCGTGGGCGGCGAGGCCATCATGGCCGAGCGCCGTCGTGCCAAGAGGGGAGGGAAGGCCCATGAGTAGCACTGGATCTCGCTCGTCTGCGCTCGAAACCGTGCGCCCCGTGGTGGTGCTGGTGGCCATCTGCATGCTGGCGGGCGCGCTGCTAGGCGTGGTGCACTACGTGACCGACCCAGTGGCGCAGGCCAATGCCGATCGCAAGGCACAGGAGACCTACGCGCAGCTGGTGCCCCAGGCGGCGCTGTTCGAGCCCGTTGACTGCACGGTAGAAGGATGCACCGCCGCGCTCGAGGCCCGCGACGCGTCGGGTGCTGTCATTGCCCACGTCATCGTGGCGCAGAGCAAGGGCTACGGTGGCCAAGTGCCCATCGCGGTGGCCTTTGGCACCGACGGCACCGTGACCAGCATCACGACCATGGCCAACGACGAGACTCCGGGCCTGGGTACCAAGATCGCCAACGACTCCTACATCGGGCAGTACGTGGGCCTCGCTGCCGAGTCCATCACCGCCGATGACATCGACCTCATCAGCGGCGCCACGATCTCGTCGAAGGCGGCGCTCTCGGCATTCAACATCGCAGTTACGGCATACGAGGAGGTGCGCTGATGGCTGAGAAGACCGCTGCTACCACGAGCGAGCCCACGCTCGCACAGACCTTCTCCCGCGGCCTGCTCGAGGAGAACCCGTCCCTGCGCCAGATGCTGGGCCTGTGTCCCACGCTGGCCGTGACCACCGCCGTCACCAACGGCTTGGGCATGGGCGTGGCCACCACCTTCGTGCTGGTCTGCTCCGGCGTGGTGGTTTCGCTGCTGCGCAAGGTCATTCCCTCGTCGGTGCGCATTCCCTCGTTCATCACCATCATCGCCAGCTTTGTGACGATGGTCATGATGCTGGTCAAGGCCTACCTGCCCGCGCTCGACGAGGCGCTGGGCATCTACCTGCCGCTCATCGTGGTCAACTGCATCGTGCTGGGGCGCGCCGAGATGTTTGCCTCCAAGCACGGGCCGGTGGAGGCCGCCGCCGACGGCCTGGGCATGGGCCTGGGTTTTACCATCTCGCTCACGCTGATGTCGGCCATTCGCGAGGTGCTCGGTGCGGGTACCTTCCTGGGCGTGCGTGTGCTGCCGCCCTTTGTGGAGCCCATGATCATCATGGTCATGCCGGCCGGCGGCTTTGCGGTGCTGGGCGTGCTCATTGCCGCCTCGGTGTGGATCGAGGAGCATCCGCGTCACAAAACCCGCTACGTGCGCAAGAAGGTGGGCCCCTCGGCCAGCCTTTGCGCCGCGTGCCCCATCAACTGCGGCATCGGCGACCCCACCGACGAGGCCTGTGCCAAGGACGAGTTTGTCGAGATGCTCGAGGCAGCGGTCGCCGCGGCCAAGCGCGAGAAAGAGGAGAGGGAGGGTGATGCCTGATGGCACAGTACGCATCCATTCTCTTCAGCATGATTCTGGTCAACAACTTCGTGCTGGTTAAGTTCCTGGGCATTTGCCCCTTCCTGGGCGTCTCCAAGAAGTTCGACTCGGCCGTGGGCATGGGCTGCGCTGTGACGCTGGTCATGGTCATGGCCATCGCCGTCACCTGGCCCATCCAGCAGCTGCTCACGGCCTGGGGTCTCGAGTACCTGCAGACCATCGCCTTCATCTTGGTGATCGCCACGCTCGTGCAGCTGCTCGAGATGGCCATGAAGCGCTACCTCCCGCCGCTGCATGCGTCGCTGGGTGTGTTCCTGCCGCTCATCACCACCAACTGCGCGGTGCTCGGCGTAACCATCCTCACCATCGACGAGGGTTACACCTACCCGCAGGCGCTGGTGGCCGGCCTCGGCGCCGGCCTGGGCTTCCTTCTGGCCATGGTCATCTTCAGCGGCGTGCGTCGCCGCGTGGAGGAGGCCGAGCCCCCCGAGGTGTTCCAGGGTATGCCCATCACGCTCATCTCGGCGGCCATTACCGCCATGAGCTTCATGGGCTTCTCTGGCGTCATTGACCACCTGTTTGGCGCGTAGGGAGGGGCAAAGATGAACTCGATTGTCCTGACCATTGCGCTGGTGGGCACCATCGGCCTCATTGGCTCGGTGATCTTGGTGATCGCCTCCAAGAAGCTAGCCGTGCAGGAGGATGAGCGCCTGGGCGACGTGCTTGCTATCCTGCCGGGCGCCAACTGCGGCTCGTGTGGGTACCCGGGCTGCGAGGGCTACGCCAAGGCCATGCTCGAGGGTGCGCCTGTCAACTCGTGCGGCCCCGGTGGCGCCGAGGCTGCCAAGCGCCTGTCGGAGCTGCTGGGTGTGGACGCCGGCGACGTAGTGGTCAAGCGGGCCATCGTGGCCTGTCGCGGCACCGCCGACCGCGTGGTGCTCCAGGAGCGCGCCGTGTACCACGGTGCCCACAGCTGCCGCATCTATGCCACCATGGGTCACCTCTCCGACGGCTGCACCGACGGCTGCATCGGATACGGCGACTGCATGGCCACCTGCCCCTACGGGGCCATCTCGCTCAACAAGAACCACGTGGCCGTGGTGGACCCGGCGGTCTGCATTGGCTGCGGCCTCTGCACCACTATCTGCCCGCGTCACCTTATTAGTCTGGTGGAGAAGAGCGACGTCGAAGAGGTCTCGTTCGTGCTGTGCCACAACACCCTCACGGGCAAGCGCGCCAAAGACTCGTGCGCCAACACCTGCTTGGGTTGCCGCAAGTGCGTCAAGGTGTGCCCGCAGCACTGCATCGAGGTCGTGGACAACGTTGCCCACATCGACATCTCCAAGTGCGTGGGCTGCAAGGTCTGCATGGGTGTCTGCCCCGAGGGAGCCATCTACCCGCTGAGCTGGGTGCGCAAGCCCGCGTAGGGTCTCCTCGCGTAAGAGGGGCAGCTCCCTTTGCGCGAGGACTATCCTTCTTGCGTGGAGCGGCAGAATCTGCGGACCAGTTGCTGCTGAGCAGGCCACTGGTCCGCGTTTTCTGCCGCGAGTGATTCTGTGTAGACGAAAAGGGAGCAGCCCGTGTGGACTGCCCCCTAGTGCGTTCTTTGTCTTGACTCGCTACTCCACGGTCACGCTGGTGATGTGCGGGTTGGCGCCCTCGTACCAGTACAGGAAGCCCTCGAGGTCCACGACGTCGCCCACCTTGAGCTCACGCACGGCGGTGTAGACGTCGGAATCCACGCCGGTGAGGTAAGACTCGACGGTAAAGCTGTAGACCTCGCCGTCCTTGGAGACGTTGAAGTAGAGGTCGTCGCCCTCGGCGCCAGAGCCGTCCCAGTTGTACAGGAAGGTGACCTCCTTGCCGTCCGGGTCGGTGGAGGGCTCGACGGTCAGGCCCTTGAAGGCGACCTTCTGGTTCTGGTGGTTGATGAGGTCCTCGGTGCCCAGCAGGTCGGTCACGTCGACGGCCTCGGCCACGAAGGTGCTGTCGTCCTCGAACTCGATGGTGGCACCCTCGGCGACCTCGATCTCGCCCGACCACTCGGCCTTGTAGCCGGTGACCTTGATCTTCTGGCCCTCGACCAGCTTGGCGGCGTCCTCCTCGGAGCAGGCCGCGTTGTAGATGAAGTAGGCACCGTCGGCGTCGGCGGCGTAGATGGTGATCTTGTCCTCCCACCAGGACTGCGTGGCCTGGACAAAGCACTCGATGACAACCTCGTCGTCGACGGCAGCGGCCATGTACTCGTCGTAGGTCATGACGCCTTCGCCCTTGGCGTCGGTGCCGTCGCCAGCGGCTGCTGCGGGGGCAGCGGTCGACTCGGCGGCGTCGTTGGAGCCGCCACCGCAAGCAGCCAGAGCAAATGCCGAAGCGCCAGCCAGAGTTGCCAGGAACGTCCTTCTCGTCTGCATGTGAATCTCTCCCATAAGTCGATGGTTTGAAGCAACGCACTTGTACATTGTCCGTCAAATGTACTGAGAATGAAAGAAATAAGCCAACAGCGTAGCGTTTGGCGCGGCAAGCTGCGCGTTCTGCCAACAAGAAGGGGTAACCCCTTTCTGTCCGTAGACAGAAAGGGGTTACCCCCTCTTGTATAGCTTTTGGGTTAGCTCTTGCGCCGCTCCAGCTCGTCGCGGATGGCCACGGCGGCAATGCCGATCCAAGCCACGATCAGCGCGCCGATCAGGATCTTAGAGGCGCGGGGCAAGGGTCCGAGCTCCTTGCCGCCAGCAGCGCCGACGCCACCCATCTGGTCGAGGTGGTAGAGCGACAGCACGTCGTCAAACAGGTCGTCGAGGTAGGCGTCGTTGATGGTCTGCTTGCGACGCACCGACTTGGCCACGTCCTCGATGAGCTGGCCCGAGGCGTCGCGCAGCGAGGCGGAGCCGTTGAAGACCGGCGTCACGAAGGTGTTCTCGGCGTTGTCGAGCAGCACGCGCGTGGCGTCGATCTTGACGGCGTAGTGCTCGCTGGTGTCCTCGCCCGCGCGAGCCAGGTAGTCCTGGTACTCGGCGGACTCCTGGGCCTTGGAGGTCACAGGCGCGTAGCCCTCGGTCTGGGCGTAGGCGTTCTGCACGTCGTTGGTCAGCAGGTACTGGGCAAACAGCCACGAGGCCAGAACCTCTTGCGGGTCCTGCTTGTTGAAGATGCAGATGGAGGGACCCTGGCTGATCATCTTGGGGTCTGCAGGGTCGTACTGCGGCACCATGCGCACCGCGGTCTCAAACTGCACCAGCTTGTCGGGGGCAATGTCCACCAGCGGGGCGTCGGTGCCCATCCACGTAGCACCGGCCGACGAGTCGATGGCAAAGATGCACTGCCCGGCGTTGAGGAAGTTGGCGGGGTAGCCGCTGATCTTGAACGTGGAGAACGCGTCACTCTTGGAGTGCTCGCCAATGGTCTGCAGGATCTCGCGCGTGTCGTCGTTAAAGATCTCGATCTGCCCGTCGTCGGTGGAGTAGCCCGCGCCGCGCTGCTTGAGCATCTGGATCATCATATTGTCGGTGGACTTGTCGATGAACGGGATCAGGACCTTCTGCCCGTTGACCACAAAGGTGCCGTCGGCGTTCTTTGCCAGTGCCGCCTCGGAGACCTCCCAGATGAAGTCCCAGGTGAGCACGTCGGGCAGCGTGAAGCCCAGCTTCTCCACGTAGGTCTTGTTGACGTAGCAGATCTCGGTGGAGCGCATGTAGGGGATGGCATAGTGCTGGTCGGCCAGCACGCACTCCGACAGGAACTCAGGGATGATCTCGTCCTGCGTGGGGCCGTCAAAGGCCAGCTCGGAGCCGCCCAGGCCGTAGCGCTCGTCTGCAAACAGCGTGTCGAGCGGCACCACGGTGTTGGTGCCCGTCATGTAGGTGGCAATGTGGTCGGGGTAGGTGATGCATACATTGGGCGTGGTGTTGGTCGAGATGTTGGTGATGACGTCGTTGTAGATCTTGCCGTAGTCGGTGTACAGGCGCATCTTGACCTTGACGTTGGGATAGAGCTTCTCGAAGTCGGCGATGGCCTTCTCGTAGATCTTGGTCTGGGTCTTGTTAGTGTCGTTCTTGGCCCAGAAGGTGATCTGGTAGGTCTTGGAGGTGTCCCACTGCTCGGGCACCTCGAAGGCTGCCATGCCCTGCGAGCCGTGGCACGCGCTGAGCACGATGCTGAGCACGACGGCAACCAGCATGGCCAGCGAGCGGTTGGTGAGTTTCTTTGCGCGCATCATTAGCCCTTCGTCCCTCCTCGCGACACGCCTTCCATGATCTTCCGGCGGAAGATGAGGAACAGCACGATCAGGGGCACGGAGATGACCACGACGGCCGCCATCATGGCAGGCACGTTCTCGCGGCCAAAGCCGTTCTCGCGGATCTCCTGGATGCCGTTGGACACCAGGAAGTAGAGCTGGTTGTCGGTGATGAGGCGCGGCCACACGTAGCTGTTCCAGCACTCGATGACCTTGAGCAGCACCACCGTGACGATGGTGGGGCGGCAGATGGGAATCATCACGTTGGTCAGGTACTTAAAGTCGCTGCAGCCGTCGACCTTGGCGGCCTTGTACAGGTCGTCGGGGATCTGGTCAAAGTTCTCTTTGAGCAGGTAGATATAGAAGACCGAGGTCACCGACGGCAGGATGAGGCCCGTGAAGGTGTTGCGCAGCCCCAGGTTGGTGATGGTCACGAAGTTGGTGATGATGACGAGCTCGTTGGGGATCATCATCAGCGAGAGGAACGCCGTGAACAGCAGACCCCTGCCCGCAAAGTCGAGGCGCGAGAACGCGAAGGCGGCCAGCACGATGACCACCAGCATGAGCGCCGTGGTGACGCCCGTGAAGATGACCGTGTTCATGAAGTAGCGCGCCAGCGGCACCGCGGTGAAGGCGTCGGTGTAGTTCTGCAGCGTGGGCTGGGTGGTGTAGAGCTGCGGCACGTACTCTGCGTTGTAGGAGCTGTAGCTCTTGATGGAGGTCAGCACCATCCAGTAGAAGGGGAACAGCACGATGAGCGCCCAGAGCGTGAGCAGGGCGTAGGTGACGCCCTTGCGGATGCGCTGCGCGCGCTCGAAGGAGCGCTGCTCCTGTTGTCCGTTGGTCATGTCGCTCATGAGGTCTGCACGCTCCTTCTCTGGATCAGCAGGTTGATGCAGGTGATGGTCAGCACGATGGCAAACAGCACCAGAGCGGCCGCCGAGGCGTAGCTGGGGTAGCCGCCGCCGTCGCCGTAGAGCATGTCGTAGACGTAGCCCACGATGGTGTTCATGCCTGCCGCGTTGAGGTTGGTGCCAAAGATGGCCACCACGTCGCCGTAGGCCTTGAAGGCGCCGATGAAGCCGGTGATGACCAGATAGAAGATCATGGGGCTGATCATGGGCAGGGTGATCTTGTAGAAGATGCGCCAGCTGCTGGTGCCGTCGACCTTGGCCGCCTTGTAGTAGTCGGGGTTGACTGAGGCCAGGGCGCTGGTCAGGATCAGGATCTTAAAGGGCATGACGACCCAGACCGTGTAGATGCACATGACGGTCATCTTGGCCCAGTACGGGCCGTCGATGAAGTCGACGGTGCTGCCGCCAAAGAAGTGGATGATCTGGTTGACGAAGCCGTCGGTGTAGGGGGTCTTCTGGAACAGGATCATAAAGACCAGGCCCACGGCCAGCGTGTTGGTCACGTACGGCAAGAAGAAAATGGTCTGGTAGAGCTCCTGCAGCTTCTTGATGGAGCTCAGGCCCACCGAGATGAGCAGTGCCAGCAGCGTGGAGAGCGGCACCGTCACGATCACCAGGATAAAGGTGTTCTTGAGCGCCTGGATAAAGTACGGGTCACGCAGTACGTAGCGGTAGTTGTAGATGCCCGTGCCAAAGAAGGTCTGCGATGCGGAGTTGTAGCCTTCCTCGAAGGAGTAGACGATGACGTCAAAGAGCGGGTACACCACGAAGACGCCAAGGAAGGCGATGGCTGGTATCAGGTAGAGCCAGCCCTTCATGCTTCGGGTGTTCATGCATGGGCCTCCATTTGACGGTTGTGTTCCCTGACCACTGCATCGTTGGCAAAGTGGATGCGCTCGCCGGTCTGCACGTCAAAGAGGCGCGTCTTGGAGCGGCGCAGCCTGAGGTTCACGGTGTCGGCGTGGGAGCTCACGTGCACGTCGGAGTCGATGATCGCACGGATCTGACGCGTGCCCGTGAGCTGCGGGTGCGTGCACACGATGCTCTTGTCGCGCCCCATGCGCTCCACGAGGTCGAGGCCGCAGACAAGCGGGCCCTCGGCGTCGACGACAAAGCCCTCCGGGCGCACACCGGCAACGACGGGGCCGTCGGGCAGGCCGGGCACGTCGAACATGACGGCATCGCCAATGAGCAGGTTCCCGTCCTTCACGGTGGCGTCAAAGACGTTGATGGGAGGCGTGCCCAGGAACTTGGAGACAAAGAGGTTGGCGGGCTCGTCGTAGACGTCCTGCGGGCGCCCCACCTGGCGGATGATACCCGCCTCCATGACCACGATCTCGTCGCAGATGCTCATGGCTTCCTCTTGGTCATGCGTGACGAAGATGGTGGTGATGCCCGTCTCGCGCTGGATGCGGCGGATCTCCTCGCGGGTGGAGAGGCGCAGGCGCGCGTCGAGGTTGGAGAGCGGCTCGTCGAGCAGTAGCACCTTGGGCATCTTGACCAGCGCGCGGGCGATGGCCACGCGCTGCTGCTGGCCGCCCGACATCTCGTTGGGCTTGCGGTCGAGCAGCTCGCCAATCTGCACCAGGTTGGCGGCCTCCTCAACGCGGCGCAGCATCTCGTCCTTGCTGAGCTTGTCGGCGCCCTTGAGATTCTCGAGCGGGAACATGATGTTCTGGCGCACGGTGAGGTGCGGGTAGAGCGCGTAGCTCTGGAACACCATGCCCACGCCGCGCAGCTCTGGGGTGAGTTTGGTGACGTCGGTGTCGCCAAACCAGATCTTGCCTTCGGTGGGTGTCTCGAGGCCGCAGATCATGTTGAGGGTGGTGGACTTGCCGCAACCCGACGGGCCGAGCAGGCCCACGAGCTTGCCGTCAGGGATGGTGAGGTCGAAGTCGTCGACGGCGGTGAACACGCCTCCGACCTTCTTGTCGCGGTTGGGATAACGCTTTGAGATGTGCTCCAATACGATCTTCATACGCCTGTTCCTCTGTATGGGGCGCCGTGGCGCCCTGCCACAAGACCGCCACCAATTGTACTGTGCGAGCAGGTTTGGCGTGTTACAGGCAGGTGTGCGATTCGGCTAAGCGCCTTGGGTGCGTAGTGCCGGATGCGGTGCGAAGTGCCGTGTGAGTCTCAAAGAAATGAAACAATATGAATACGTATGAATCTATATGAATCTTGGGTATACTCATGAAAAGCCATGAGGAGGAGGCAACATGATCCGTCGATCGACCAATCCCTTTACCCCCACATTTGGGAGCATGCCCTACGCCCTTGCCGGTCGTACGGAGCTTATCGATGACGTCATCGGCGGGCTTGCCAACCGTCCTGGGGACCCAAACCGCTCCACCATCTTTATTGGGCCGCGAGGTTCGGGCAAGACGGTGCTGCTGCGCACGATCGCGGAGGAGGCGTCCGCACAGGGGTGGGTCTGTGTGAGCGTGTCTGCACGCAAGGGGCTACACAGAGAGCTATTCGATGGTATCGCGCAGGTCGCGCATCACCTTCTGGTGAGCAAACCCTCTACTACGATTACTGGAGTCCAGGTTGGACCACTTGGACTTCAGCGGGAGCTGCTTCTAGACGAGCAACAAAGCGATCGCTTCCGGTTGCAGGCAATCGTTGAGGACCTTAACGCGCAAGACATTGGCCTCTTGGTGACCATCGATGAGCTCGACCCAGCTTGCGAGGAACTGATCGACTTCATCGACACCTACCAGCATCTGGTGACCGAAGGCAGGGACGTGGCACTGCTCATGGCTGGCCTTCCCAGCAAGGTGTCCACGCTGCTCCTGGACGAGAGCGTGTCCTTCATCAGGAGGGCGTTCCAGCGCAGGCTCGATCCCATCAATCGCTACGAGGTGGAAGAGGCACTCTTTGCCACCATCACGGGCAACGACAAGCAGATCGATCAAGAGGCGCTCTCATTTGCGGCGGAGGCTACGCAGGGCTTTGCGTTTGCCATCCAGTTGGTGGGGTACTACCTGTGGCGCTTTGGCTATGGCCACGACGTCATCACGGTGGATGATGCCCATGCGGCGGTGAACTATGCCAAGAAGGAGATTCTCAATGCCATCGTGGAGCCTTCACTTCGCGAGCTCACGCAACGCGAGCTGGAGTATCTCGAGGCCATGGCGCTTGACGACGGACCCCTTGCAACGAGCGTGGTAGCGCAGCGCATGGGCATCAGCATGACCAATGCCTCCAACCTGCGGCGTCGCCTCATCGACCGCGGGCTGATTGCCGAGGTGAGCTACGGTGTCGTCGACTTTGTGATGCCCGTGATGCGCGACTATCTGCGCAGGTAGGCGCTCTGCTGGTGTTCCTAGGCGCGGCGGAACTCGAAGGTCTCGAACAGCTCGGCGATGCCCTCGGGCATGTCGGACGGGTAGACGGTCTCGTCGGGCAGCTGGCCGGTGGTGCCCTGGCTGCGGTAGGCCTGCACCGCCCAGGTGCGTACGCCGCGGGTAGCGAGGTCGCGTCCGATGGTGGCGATGTCGCCGGGCGAGAGCAGGGCCGGGTGCCAGGTGGTGCGTGCCTCCATGGGTATGCCCGCGTCGAGCACGATCTGCAAGCTCTCGCGTGCCAGAGGGCCCGTGCCCGGCACGATCGTCACACGGTCGTAGGCGTCCCACGGCGCCTTGACGTCGATGCCCACCCAGTCGAGGTGAGGCAGGATCTGGCGCAGGCGCTCGGGGTAGCCGCCACAGGTGTGCAGCCCCACCTCAAAGCCCATCTCGCGGGCGCGCTGGGCCGCCTCGACGGTGGCCGCCTGCGCGAGGGGCTCGCCGCCCGAGAACACCACGCCATCCAGCAGACCCCGACGCTGTTCGAGGAACGCAAAGAGGTCCTCGCCCGTGGCCGTGGCAGCATCAAAGCGCTGCAGCTGGTGATTCTGGCAGTAGGGGCAGCGCCACGGGCAGCCGGCAAGGAAGGCCACGCAGGCCAGCTTTCCCGGCCAGTCCACGGTGGAGAACGGGGTGATGCCCCCTATGAGCAGATGTTGCATATGAATCTCCAGTACGGTGTACAGAAAGGGGTAACCCCCTAGTGTTCCGAACACTAGGGGGTTACCCCTTTCTGTCTCTGTGGTCTTATGCGCAGCAGCCGGGCTCCACGAACTCCACGCGCTCGTGGAACTCGCCCTTCTTGCCGGTGTTGTAGAAGGAGACGGGGCGGTAGTAGCCCATCACGCGGGTCCAGACCTCGCAGGGCTGGCGCTCGTCGTTGGTCAGCTCGACGCCGTCGATGATGACGCCATTGCTGGTGAGCTCGCTCTTGTTGACCATGGGTGCCTCGATTCTCTGTTGATACTGCAACATCTGGTAGACAGTATCTTACCTATACACTATATGTGGTGTCTAGTACTAATCATGTGCCTTTTGGGCCAATTTGCGACGGCCTACTTGCCCCGGTTGCGCTTGGCGATGGCGATCTCCTCGTCGCAGATGGGGCAGTACTGGTGCTCGCCGGCGATGTAGCCATGCTTGGGGCAGATGGAGAACGTGGGCGTCACCGTGATGTACGGCAGGCGGAAGTTCTCCAGCGAGCGCTTGACCAGCTGCTTGCAGGCCTCGGCGCTCGAGATGCGCTCGCCCATGTACAGGTGCAGCACGGTGCCGCCGGTGTACTTCTTCTGCAGCTCCTCCTGCTCGCGCAGCGCCTGGAAGGGGTCGGTGGTATAGCCCACGGGCAGCTGCGACGAGTTGGTGTAGTAGGGTTCCTGCGGCGTGCCGGCCTGGATGATGTCGTCGTAGCGCTTGCGGTCCTCGCGGGCAAAGCGATACGTGGTACCCTCGGCGGGCGTGGCCTCCAGATTGTACATGTGGCCCGTCTCCTCCTGGAACTCCACCATCTTGGCGCGCACGTGGTCGAGCACGCGGATGGCCATGGCGCGACCCTCGGGGTCGGTGATGTCGTGGGCATCGTCGGAGAAGTTGCGGATCATCTCGTTCATGCCGTTGACGCCGATGGTGCTGAAGTGGTTGCGCAGGGTGCCCAGGTAGCGCTTGGTGTAGGGGAACAGGCCCGCATCGATGAGGCGCTGGATCTCCTTGCGCTTGAGCTCGAGGGAGACCTTGGCCAGCACCAGCAGGTAGTCGAGCTCCTCGAGGAGCGCCTCCTCGTCGCCCTTGTGCTTGTAGCCGAGGCGCGCCATGTTCATGGTGACCACGCCGATCGAGCCCGTCTGCTCGGCGGAGCCAAACAGGCCGTTGCCGCGCTTGAGCAGCTCGCGCAGGTCGAGCTGCAGGCGGCAGCACATGCTGCGCACCATGTGCGGCTCGAGGTCGGAGTTGACGAAGTTCTGGAAGTACGGAAGGCCGTACTTGGCCGTCATCTCGAACATGCGCATGGCGTTCTCGGAGTCCCAGGGGAAGTCCTTGGTGATGTTGTAGGTGGGGATGGGGAAGGTGAACACGCGGCCACGCGCGTCGCCCTCGGTCATGACCTCGATGAACGCGCGGTTGATCATGTCCATCTCTTCTTGCAGGTCGCCGTAGGTAAAGTCCACCGGCTCGCCACCCACCAGCGGCACCTGGTTGCGGATGTCCTCGGGGCAGGTCCAGTCGAAGGTGAGGTTGGAGAAGGGCGTCTGCGTGCCCCAGCGGGAGGGGACGTTCATGTTGTACACAAAGCCCTGCATCTCCTGCTTGACCTCCTCATAGGTGAGGTGGTCGACGCGCACGAAGGGTGCCAGGTAGGTGTCGGTGGAGCTGAACGCCTGTGCGCCAGCCCACTCGTTCTGTAGGGTGCCCAGGAAGTTGACCATCTGGCCCATGGCAGCGCCCAGATGCTTGGGAGGCGCGGACTCGACCTTGTTGGCCACGCCGTTGAAGCCCTCGTTGAGCAGGGTGCGCAGGCTCCAGCCGGCGCAGTAGCCGCTGAGCATATCGAGGTCGTGGATATGCACCGAGCCGTTGCGGTGCGCGTCACCCACCGCGGGCGGATACACGTGGGAGAGCCAGTAGTTGGCGATGACCTTGCCCGACACGTTGAGGATCAGGCCGCCGAGCGAGTAGCCCTGGTTGGCGTTGGCGTTGACGCGCCAGTCGGCGCGGGAGAGGTACTCGTTGACCGAGCCGGTGACGTCGATGTAGGTCTCGCGGTCGCGGCGGGTCTGGCTGCGCTTCTCGCGGTAGACGATGTAGGCGCGTGCGGTGCCAAAGTGGTTGGCCGTGATCAGGCACTGCTCCACGATGTCCTGGATCTCCTCGACGGTGGGGGAGGCGCCTTCAAAGCGGTGGGCGATGACTTTGCACACCTGGCCCGAAATGATGATGGCCTCGTCGGGGCCAAACTCGCCCGTGGCCTCGCCGGCCTTCTCGATGGCGGCCGTGATCTTGGACTGGTCAAAGCTGGTGAGCGAACCGTCACGCTTGACGATTGACGTGGGATAGGCGATGGGCGACATAGCGACTCTCCTTGTATCCAGATGGGTAACTCGGCATCCACTGTGGGATACCGAGCGCAAGAACTACCATACCTTGTGTTTGTTACCGATTCAAGAACACAACATGTGGTTATGTGACTTCTGGGCAAGCGGCAGGTGGCTCGTGCGCTGCCTGCCACAATACGTGCAGGTCACGACACGAATGCTTGGCAGACAGCCCAGGGGGGGCTCCCGCTGGGCCAAGAGCTTCTGGCTACGACGCTTGGCGCCCGCGTGAGGCGCGCTTGTGCCCCAGAGGCATTACGCCGGGCGGAGGGTGCGCGTTTTTCGTAAAGGCGCAGGATAGAATGGGTGCAAGTCAGGCCACTGCCCTGAGAAGGAGGGACGAGCCATGTTGACCGAGACCAGACCCTATGTTCCGTGGGAGCTGATGAACGACTTTCTGACCGACGCCTTCGTGGGCTATGGGGTTCCACGCGACGATGCCGCCATCTGCGCCGACGTGCTCCTTGAGTCCGACCGCCGCGGCATCGAGAGCCACGGATGCAACCGCTTCAAGCCCATCTACATCGACCGCATCGTCAACGGTACGCTGCTGCCCAAGACCAACCTCGAGATCGTACGCGAGACGCCCACCACCGTCGTTGCCGACGCGCACGATGGTATGGGCATGGTGGCGGCCCACCGCGTGATGACGATGCTGCTCGAGAAGGCGCGCGCCTATGGGATGGCGGGCGGTGCCATCCGCAACTCCACGCACTACGGCATCGCTGGCTACTGGGCCACCATGGCCAGCAAGGAGGGCATGATCGGCCTCACGGGCACCAACGCGCGCCCCTCCATTGCCCCGACCTTTGGCGTGGAGAACATGCTGGGCACCAACCCGCTGACCTTTGCGCTTCCTACCGACGAGGAGTTCCCCTTCTGCATCGACTGTGCGACTTCTATCGTGCAGCGCGGCAAGATCGAGTACTACGCGCGCGAGGGCAAGCCCACGCCGGCGGGCATGGTGGTGGCTGAGGACGGCAGCGAGGTCACCGACTCTCAGGCCATCCTGCAGATGCTGGTGGACGGTACCGCCGCGCTGGCGCCGCTCGGTGGTGGTCCGGGCGATGAGATGTGCGGCTACAAGGGCTACGGTTACGCCACGGTGGTGGAGATCCTCTCTGCAGCGCTAGCAGGCGGCGAGTTCATGAAGGCCCTGACCGGCGTGGCGCAGGATGGCTCGCACCAGATGTACCACCTCGGGCACTTCTTCTTTGTGGTCGATCCTGATGCCTTTGCCGGGCGCGAGACGTTCCGCAAGGTGGCTGGCGACATCTGCCGTGAGCTGCGGGCCTCCAAGAAGGCTCCTGGCTACGACCGCATCTACACGGCGGGCGAGAAGGAGTGGCTCGTCTGGCAGGAGCGCAAAGACAGGGGCGTGCCGGTGGGCGAGGCCGTGCAGCGCGAGATCATTGAGGTGCGCGACAAGCTGGGGCTGCCGTATCGCTTCCCCTTCGAAGGGTAGAATGACCCTGACGAGACACGAAGGGTGCGCTGGCTGGTGTCGGCGCATGTTGCGGAGACGGTAAGACGGTGAGCCAGCAGCAGGGCACAGACAAAGGCGCCGACGATCGCGACGAGCTCATCGACAAGCTCGAGGGCATCGGCAAGACCACGGTCAAGGTGGCTGCCTCTACGGTGGTGGCAACCACGCTCGTTGGCGCACTGGCGGAGCCGCCCAACACCGACCTGATCACGCTGCCCGAGCCCACGCCCATCGTGCAGATGTACCAGGCGATCGATGACGACCCGCTTCCCGACGAGGATGACGAGCAGGACGAGAGCCAGAGCCGTTGGAAGCGCATCCTCAAGGCGCTGCGATACTTGCTGGTGGCACTGGCACTCGTGGGGGCCATCCTGTTTGGAGCCCTCAAGGGCTGCGCAGGCCTGCTGGCCGCGCCGCTCGTGCCGCACGACGAGGAGCAGCAGGAGCAGACCACCCACCAGACCCAGACCGAGGACGAGCGCGGGGTGGCCGTAGCCGGCTAAGCCCTACGCCGCAGACTCGCGCATAGGGGACAGTCCCTTTTGCGCGAGATTCCTGTGCGCGACTCAGGTATATCGAGAGAAAAGTGCGCCCCAGGTTACCCTGGGGCGCACTCATGAGCTCATGCGAGCGAGGTATCGGCGGGCCTTACTCCTTGGGATACTTCTCGCGGGCGACGTAGCTGGTGTGCAGGGCGTGATGCGCCTTGCCCTTGCCGTAGCCCTCGGTGTACCACTCGTCGTAGAGCTTGATGATGGACGGGTTCTCGTGCGACATGCGCAGCTCCATGGCCGCGTCGGCGTCGTACAGAGCCTTGGCACGGACGGCCTTGAGGTCGATGGTGTCGCGCACCCACTGCGGCTGGATGGGCTGGCCGCCGCCGTTGACGCAGCCACCCGGGCAGCCCATGATCTCGATGAAGCCCCAGCCCTCGGGGTTGCCCTCGGCAAGCTTGGACATGACGTACTGGGCACCCTGGCCGCTGGAGGCGACGCAGAGCTTGAGGTCGGTGCCAGCCACGTTGACGGTGGCCTCCTTGACCATCTCGGTGCCGCGGACGGCGGTGAGCTCGATGGCCTCGGTGGCGCCGTTGAGCCAAGCGTTGGCGGTACGCACGGCGGCCTCCATGACGCCACCCGTGGCGCCAAAGATGACAGCTGCGCCGGTGTCGTCGCCCAGAGGATCGTCGAAGTCCTCGTCGGGAAGCATCTCAAACTTGAGGCCGGACTTCTTGATGAGGTAGCCCAGCTCACGTGTGGTGATGGAGATGTCGAGGTCGGGCATGCCCTCGCCAGCGGCGGACTGGTCGTCGCGGCCGATCTCGAACTTCTTGGCGGTGCAGGGCATGACGGAGACGGACACGATGTCCTTGGGGTCGATGCCCATCTTCTCGGCGAAGTAGGTCTTGGTGACCGCACCCTGCATCTGCTGCGGGGACTTGCAGGTGGAGAGGTGCTTGAGCAGCTCGGGATAGTAGTACTCGCAGAACTTGACCCAGCCGGGGCTGCAGGAGGTAATCATGGGCAGGACGCCGCCGTTCTTGATGCGGTCGACCAGCTCGTTGGCCTCCTCGACGATGGTGAGGTCGGCGCCGAAGTCGGTGTCGAAGACCTTGTCGAAGCCCAGGCGACGCAGGGCTGCAACCATCTTGCCCTCGACGTTGGTGCCGGGAGCCATGCCAAAGCACTCGCCGAGCTGGGCACGCACGGACGGGGCGGTCTGCACGACCACGTACTTGGAGGGATCGGCGATGGCTTCCATGACCTTGTCGGTGTCGTCCTTGACGGTGAGGGCGCCAGTGGGGCACACCACCGTGCACTGGCCGCAGGAGATGCACGGCACGTCGCGCAGCAGGCGGTTGAACGGCGAACCGATGTTGGTGTCGATGCCACGGTCGTTGGCGCCGATGACGCCCACGAACTGCTCGTTGCACGCCGCGACGCAGCGACGGCAGAGGATGCACTTGTTGTTGTCCCTCACGAGGTGGGCCACCGAGTTGTCGATCTCGTAGATGGGCTTGAAGCCCTCGAAGGCGTCCTCGTCCACACCGTACTCGAGGCAGAGCTTCTGCAGCTCGCAGTCGGTGGAACGCGGGCAGGACAGGCACTTCTTGTCGTGGGTCGAGAGGATGAGCTCGAGCGTGGTCTTGCGGGCCTTGCGCACCTTCTCGGAGTTGGTCTGGATCTCCATGCCCTCGGCGACGGGGTACACGCAAGCGGTGACCATGCCCCTGGTGCCGGTGGCCTCGACGATGCAGATGCGGCAGGCGCCGATCTCGTTCTTTTCCTTCATATAGCACAGGGTCGGGATCTCGACGCCTGCCTTGCGAGCAGCCTCGAGAATCGTGGAACCCTCCGGCACGCTTACGGCGATGCCGTTGACTTTAACGTTGACCATATTCATACCTACAGGGCTCCTCTACTGCTTGCTGATGGCCTTGAACTTGCAGTTGCTCATGCAGGCACCGCACTTGATGCACTTGCTCGCGTCGATGCTGTAAGCCGCGCGCTTCTTGCCGGGCGCCACGTAGTCGGTCTGCGTGATGCAGCTGACGGGGCAGTTGCGCGCGCACAGGCCGCAGCCGATGCACTTGTCTCGGTCGATCGTGAACGTGAGGAGGTCCTTGCAGACGCCCGCAGGGCACTTCTTGTCGCGCACGTGGGCCTCGTACTCGTCACGGAAGAACCTGAGGGTGGCCAGGACCGGGTTGGGAGCGGTCTGACCAAGGCCGCACAGCGAGTTGGCCTTGATGTAGTTGCAGAGCTCCTCGATGCGGTCGAGATCCTCCATGGTGCCCTTGCCCGAGGTGATCTTGTCGAGCATCTCGAGGAGCCTCTTGGTGCCCACGCGGCACGGGGTGCACTTGCCGCAGGACTCATCGACGGTGAACTCGAGGAAGAACTTGGCCATGTCGACCATGCAGGTGTCCTCGTCCATGACGATGAGGCCGCCGGAGCCCATCATGCAGCCGATGGCGGTGAGGTTGTCGTAGTCGACCTCGGTGTCGATCAGGCTCGCGGGGATGCAGCCGCCGGAGGGGCCACCGGTCTGGGCGGCCTTGAACTTCTTGCCGTTGGGGATGCCGCCGCCGATCTCGTAGATGATGTGCTCGAGCGTGGTGCCCATGGGGATCTCGACGAGGCCGGTGTGGTTGATCTTGCCACCCAGGGCGAAGACCTTGGTGCCCTTGGAGCGCTCGGTGCCCATGGAGGCGAACCACTCGGCGCCGCGCAGGATGATCTGCGGGATGTTGGCGAAGGTCTCGACGTTGTTCTCGACGGTGGGGCAGCCGAACAGGCCCTTGACGGCCGGGAACGGCGGACGCGGACGAGGCTCGCCGCGGTTGCCCTCGATGGAGGTCATGAGGGCCGTCTCCTCGCCGCACACAAAGGCGCCGGCTCCCAGACGGATCTCGATGTCAAAGTCGAAGCCAGACTCAAAGATGTTCTCGCCGAGCAGGCCGTACTCGCGGGCCTGGTCGATGGCGATGGAGAGGCGCTTGACGGCGATGGGGTACTCTGCGCGCACGTAGACGTAGCCCTTGGAGCAGCCGCAGGCGTAGCCGCAGATGGTCATGGCCTCGATGATGCTGTGCGGGTCGCCCTCGAGCACGGAGCGGTCCATGAACGCGCCGGGGTCGCCCTCGTCGGCGTTGCAGACCACGTACTTCTGCGGGGCCTGGATCGGGGCGCAGAACGACCACTTACGGCCGGTGGGGAAGCCGCCGCCGCCACGGCCGCGCAGGCCGGAGTCGGAGACGACCTTGATGACCTCCTCGGGGGTCATCTCGGTGAGAACCTTGCCCAGTGCCGCATAGCCGTCCATCGCGATGTACTCGTCGATGTCCTCGGGGTTGATGACGCCGCAGTTGCGCAGCACGACGCGGTTCTGGGTCTTGTAGAACGAGGTGTCAGAAAGGGCGATGTTACCAAACTCGTCGGCCTCGACCTTGCCATGGTCGTCATAGACCAGGCGCTGCACGGGGCGGCCCTTGAGCAGGTGCTCGGTGACGATCTCCTCGACGTCATCGACGGTGACGCGGCTGTAGAACGTGCCGTCGGGGTAGACGATGACGACGGGGCCAAGCTCGCACAGGCCGAAGCAGCCGG
>CACZCK010000026.1 GCA_902779675.1 uncultured Coriobacteriaceae bacterium
TTCGGCGGCATCCTGCTCGTGGCGGCCCTTGCCGCCGTCGCGTGGACAGCGGCCTACGGCTTTACGCTGGAAAAGGTCGCCTACAAGCCCCTGCGCGAGGCGCCGTCTCTGGCCGTGCTCATCACCGCAATCGGCGTGAGCTACTTCTTGCAGAACTCCGCCCTGCTCATCTGGGGCGCTGATCCCAAGGCATTCCCCTCGGTGGCTAACTTCCCCTCGCTCAAGCTGCTCAACGGCCAGCTTACCATCAACGCCATCACCATCGTGACGGTGCTGACGGCGACGGTGGTCATGGTGGGCCTCACGTTCTTCACGCAGCGCACCAAGATGGGCAAGGCCATGCGCGCCTGCTCTGAGGATAAGGGCGCGGCCCAGCTCATGGGCATCAACGTCGACACCACCATCTCCATGGTCTTTGCCATCGGCTCGGGCCTGGCCGCCATCGCCGGCGTGCTTTTGTGCTCTGCCTATCCCACGCTGATGCCCACGACGGGCTCCATGCCTGGTATCAAGGCCTTTACCGCGGCTGTCTTCGGCGGCATCGGCTCCATCCCCGGCGCCGCGCTCGGCGGCATCCTGCTGGGCGTCATCGAGATCATGGCCAAGACCTACATCTCCACCCAGCTCTCCGATGCCATCGTCTTTGGCGTGCTCATCGTGGTGCTGCTCATCCGTCCCGCCGGCCTGCTCGGCAAAGAGATTCGCGAGAAGGTGTAGGCCATGGACAAGATTCGCAACATGAGCAAGGAGAGCCGCTCCAACTTCATTACCTACGGCATGGTTATCGTCGCCTTCCTTATCATGCAGGCACTCTCGTCGATGCATGCCATCTCGAGCTCGATGACCGGCCTTCTGGTGCCCATCACGGCCTACATCTGCATGGCGATCTCGCTCAACCTGGTGGTCGGCGTGTCCGGCGAGCTCTCGCTGGGCCATGCGGGCTTCATGAGCGTCGGCGCCTTCACGGGCGTCGTGGCTGCCTCCGCGCTGGCGGGCGTCGTCGAGTCCACGATGCTGCGCCTGCTGCTGTCCATCGTCATCGCGGGTGCGGCCGCTGCGCTTGCCGGCATCCTCATCGGCATCCCCGTCATGCGCCTGCGCGGCGACTACCTGGCCATCGTGACTTTGGCCTTCGGTGAGATCATCAAGAACCTGCTCAACAACCTCTACGTGGGTCTGGACGCCCGCGGACTGCACTTCTCCATGACCGACACGGCGTCTCTGGGCATGGAGGGGGGCAAGGTGCTGGTCAACGGTCCGCAGGGCGCCGTGGGCTTCCCGATGATCTCCACCTTCACTGCCGGCTTCCTGCTGGTCATGTTTACCCTCTTCGTGGTGCAGAACCTCATCAACAGTCGCTCCGGCCGTGCCATTATGGCCGTGCGCGACAACCGCATTGCCGCCGAGAGCGTGGGCATCGACACCACCAAGTACCGCCTTATGGCCTTTGTGGTCTCTGCGGCTCTGGCGGGCATGGCTGGTGCGCTCTACGCGCAGAACTACACTGCCATCGTGCCCAAGAAGTTCGACTTCAACACCTCGATTCTGGTCCTGGTCTTCGTCGTGCTGGGTGGCATGGGCAACATCCGCGGCGGCATCATCTCCGCGGCCCTGCTGACCATCCTGCCCGAGAAGCTGCGCTTCATCGGCGACTACCGCATGCTGATGTACGCCATCGTGCTCATCCTGGTCATGCTCTTCTCCAACAATGCTCAGGTGCGCATGCAGGTCGAGGCCCTGCGCGACCGTATCTCGCGGAGGGCCGACAAGACCGATGCACAGGACGCGAAGGGAGGTGACGCGTGATGACTCGCGAAGAGGGTACCTACAAGGTCCAGAGCGAGCGTGCCGCCAAGGCGCAAGCGCACAACGAGGGCACCTACAAGGCGCAGGCAGACCGCGCCGCCGGAAAGCCGGCGCAGGAGGCAAAGCCTGGTCGTCAGCGTACCAAGATGGTGGCCCCGCCCAACGACTACCTCGTGCCCGAGCGCGACGCGCTGCTCACGCCGGTGCTCGAGTGCCGTCACCTGGGAATCGACTTCGGTGGCCTGAAGGCCGTCGAGGACCTCAACCTCATGGTGGGCAAGACCGAGATCGCCGGTCTGATTGGCCCCAACGGTGCCGGCAAGACCACCGTGTTCAACCTGCTCACCAAGGTCTACCAGCCTACGCGCGGCACCATCCTGCTCGATGGCGTAGATACGGCTGGCATGGACACCGCCCGCGTCAGCCGCGAGGGCATCGCCCGCACCTTCCAGAACATTCGCCTCTTTGACAGCCTCACGGTCGAGGATAACGTCAAGATCGGCCTGCACAATCAGGTTGAGTGCGGCATGTGGAGCGGCATCTTCCGTGCGCCGCGCTACTGGCTCTCCGAGCAGGAGTTCCACAAGCGCGCTCTCGAGCTGCTCGACGTGTTCAACATGGCCGACAACGCCGATGACATCGCGGGTTCGCTGCCCTATGGCGCCCAGCGCAGGCTCGAGATCGTCCGCGCGCTGGCCACCAATCCCAAGCTGCTCCTGCTCGACGAGCCTGCCGCCGGCATGAACCCGGTGGAGACAGAGGAGCTCATGGACAACATCGTCAAGATCCGCGACCAGTTCCAGATCGCGGTGTTGCTCATCGAGCACGACATGGATCTGGTCATGGGCATCTGCGAGGGCATCGTGGTTCTCAACTTCGGCAAGGTCATTGCCAAGGGCACGCCCGAGGAGATTCAGGCCAACCCGCAGGTTGTCGAGGCCTACCTCGGCAAGCAGGAATAGGGGTGAGCTGACATGGCAATGCTTACGGTCAAGGACCTCAACGTCTTCTACGGTTCGATTCACGCGGTCAAGGGCGTCTCGTTCGAGGTCGAGGAGGGCGAGATCGTCACCCTCATCGGTGCCAACGGCGCTGGCAAGTCCACCACGCTCAACACGGTTGCCGGGCTCCTCAAGCCTCGTACGGGTACCATCGAGTTTGAGGGGGAGAGCCTGGTGGGCGTTCCCGCGCACAAGATGGTCACCAAGGGAATCGCGCTGTGCCCCGAGGGCCGACGCATCTTCCAGGACCTTACGGTGCACGAGAACCTCGATATGGGCGCCTTCACGCGCAGCGACGACGAGGCTGCCGAGATGCGCGAGGTGGTCTACGAGCGCTTCCCACGCCTCAAGGAGCGCCGCACGCAGCGTGCGGGCACGCTTTCGGGTGGCGAGCAGCAGATGCTGGCCATGGGCCGCGCTCTCATGAGCAAGCCCAAGGTGATGATGCTCGACGAGCCCTCCATGGGCCTGGCACCCATTCTGGTGCAGGAGATCTTCGACATCATCAAGGTGTTCAACGAGATGGGCACTACGGTGCTGCTGGTGGAGCAGAACGCCAGCATGGCGCTGTCGGTTGCCGACCGAGGCTACGTGCTGGAGACCGGCCGCGTGGTCAAGACCGGCAAGGGCTCCGAGCTGCTCGTGGACGACGACGTGCGCAAGGCGTACCTCGGCGGCTAAATAAGATGCAAGAAGCTGGGAGGCCCGCCCCGTCGCAGAGACGAGGCGGGCCTCTTGTTTCACGTGCTGACGTGCTCGCTTGGCAGCCATGTGCGAGCGTCGTAGAAAGGCTCTCAGGGCTACAGGAGGGCCTTCAGGGCGTCGTGCAGGAACTGGGTGGCACCCGCACCGCAGGCGCTGTCGTAGTAGGTTACAAAGCGCTCGTCGGCCAGGTAGCCGTCCGCCAGGTTGCGGTGCGCCTCCGCGCTGTAGGCGCCTGTGCCCCAGTGCAAGCCAATCCAGCGGGCATGGGCAGCCACCAGCTGCTGGGCCTCGGGCCCCTCCACGTCCCCGCTTGCCATGGCTGCTGCGAGCAACTCCTTGATGCGCTCTTCGAGTGCGTCCATGTTGTTCCACGTCTCCTCGTCCATGGCGAGCAGCGCCGCGTTGGCTGCGTCTACTGCTTCGTCGCCGTGGCGCCTGCGCGCTTCGGCGCCGTAGGTCCTCTCGTTGCGCTCGATGGCCTCCCGCTTGAGTCCCTCGAAGCGCTGCTTGTCGCTCATGCGTTCTCCTCTCTTCAGGGCGTCTATGGTGCGCCTCACGTTGTGTATGGTCGCCTCGAGCTGCTCGCGCTGGCAAAGCAGCCGCTGCAGCTGGTCGTCGAGCACCGATGCCTCATTGGAGTCGGGACGATCTATCAGCTCGCCAATCTGCGAGAGCTCGAGTCCGCAAGCACGATAGAGCAGGATCTGCTGTAGCCGCCGCACGTCGCGTTCCGAATAGGTGCGGTAGCCGTTTTGCGCGCGCCTGGGCACCAGCAGCCCAATGGCGTCGTAGTGGTGCAGCGTACGTACGCTGACCCCAGACAGTTCTGCCAGCTGCCGCACGCTGTAGTTCCTTTCTGTCATGTGGCTCACCTCCGCCTCTAGTGTGAACCATGACGTAACGTAAGTGTCAAGCGAGACGGGCAAAAGACTTCGCATTGCGCCATACTATGACGGTCAGGCGACGCGTCGGATGGGAGAGGACATGGCACCAAGGAGCAAGCTGATTAAGGACACCACGCGCGAGGAGCGCATTGCGATCGTGCAGCGCGCGCTCTCGTGGGGAGACGATTGCGACAGCGTGTCGGGTTCCTCGCGTGGCGTCGATGCCATGTACCAGCCCTACATCGACGGGGAGATGGAACTCGCCGAGTGCAACATGCGCGGATCGGCGACGACCTACGTGAAGAGCGACCGCGACCGCCCGAGCACTGGTGCCTCGTGCGTCATGGGCTAGTAGGGGAGGACGAGCCATGGCACAGGAAAACGACGAGCTCGCCCAGGAGCTCAAGGGACTGCTCGGACAGACAGGCCTGAAGTCGGCGCTCGATGACGAGCCGCAGGATGACGCGCCCGACAACCCGCTGGAGACGGACTTCTTCAAGGCGATGAATGCGTTTCGAGCGGCTCGCACGAGCGGTGACCGTGAGGCCATGGAGGCTGCCGAGCGGCATCTGCAGGAGGTCGTGCGCGGCGAGCTGACCGGGGAAGCCTGCACGGAGTAAGCCCGAGTATGGGCGCTCTGCAGGTGTGGAGCCTAGCTTGTAATCCACTTACAGCCCATCCCTCAGCGAAGCGAGGGGACTCATCCGACACAAAGAAGGCGGGTGACTCGTCAGCCACCCGCCTTGTTGTTCTTTCTCTGCCGCTCACGCGGCTCGTTCTCAGCCCTTTGGAATCATCCCCCTGAGGTCAGCCGCCTTCTTGGGAAGTGCGACTCGCGGGCTATACGGGTACTACCTCGCATGCACTACCAGGCACCCACTACTATGTCTGGTGGCATGATGTGAACTCTACGCGGGGCATCGGACCTGCCGTCTGTCGATTTCTGTCTGACTTTGCGATGCCTGTATCGCTTACGAAGCCCTTTTAAGCGGCTCTAGACGAAGATGGGGCGCGCAATGCCATCCGCGAAGTCCCTGTGAATCTCTTCGCTGTACATCGGCATCACCCCCTTGCTCGGCCACCTCGTTGTGGTGGCTTCTTTTGATGGCCTTACTATAGCCGACTTTGACCAAATGTATACGAAAACCTATACATTTGACCAAATCGACCGCTCGCGCCCGTCAGTGTACCGCTCACGGCAACAAAACGGGCGGCCCCATACCTGGGACCGCCCGAAAGGGGTGCGCAAGAGGCGTCTGATGCCCTAGACCAGCGTCATGATGTCGACGTAGTCGTAGTCGGCGTAGCTGTCGGCGAGGTTCTTGCAGCAGATCTTGCCGTCGTAGCAGTTGACGCCCGAGGCGATGACGTCGCTCTCGGCCACGGCCTTCTCGAGGCCCTTGTTGGCGATCTCGAGACCGTAGCGCATCGTGGCGTTGGTGAGGGCGATGGTGGAGGTGCGGGCCACGGCGCCGGGCATGTTGCCCACGCAGTAGTGCACCACGCCGTCCTGGACGAAGATTGGGTCGTCGTGGTTGGTGACGTGCGAGGCCTCGCCGCAGCCACCCTGGTCGATGGCCACATCCACGAACACCGCGCCTGGCTTCATCTCGGGGAGATAGGCGGCCTTGAAGAGCTTGGGGGTGGAGCCGCCGGGGATCAGCACGGCGCCAATCACCAGGTCGGCGTCCCTCACGGCGCGTTCGATGTTGGCGTCGTTGGAGACCAGCGTCTGGATGCGGGCGCCAAACAGGTCGTCGAGCTGCTCGAGACGGCGGAGGTTGATGTCGAGCACGGTGACGTTGGCTCCCATACCCACGGCGATCTTGGCCGCGTTGGCGCCTACGGTGCCGCCGCCCAGAATGACCACGTGAGCCTTGGGGGTGCCCGGAACGCCTGCGAGCAGCACACCACGGCCGCCATAGGTCTTCTCCAGGTACTTGGCGCCTTCCTGCACGGCCAGGCGGCCGGCAATCTGGCTCATGGGAGCCAGTAGCGGCAGGCTGCCGTCGGTCTCCTGGAGGGTCTCGTAGGCCACGGCCTTGACCTTGCCGTCAAGCAGGGCGTCCATCTGCTGCTGGTCGGCGGCGAGGTGCAGGTAGGTGTACAGAATCAGGCCGTCGCGGAACAGCGGGTACTCGCAGGGCAGCGGCTCCTTGACCTTGACCATCATGTCGACCAGCTGCCAGATCTCCTTGGGATCCTCGAGCAGACTGGCACCGGCAGTTACGTACTCCTCGTCGGTGAAGCCCGAGCCCAGACCGGCGCCCATCTCGACGTAAACGTGATGGCCGGCGGCCACGTAGCTCTTCACGTTGTCGGGGGTGAGGCCCACGCGGAACTCGTTGTTCTTGATCTCCTTGACGCAACCGATCTTCATAGGTGCTCCTGTCTACGTGACTCGGGTCAGATAAACCTATGACATGTTAGCTGCCAGCTGTTTCGGCTGTGTGTCGGCTAGCTTGCTCTTCTGATGGCACGCAGGCAGACAAAGGCGCCGCCCCGCCGCTCCCAGTGTGGTCCGTAGCTGCACTCTTTGCAGCGAGGACGTTTGAGGAGCAACGGGGGCGGCGTCTCACGTTCTCGTTAGTATGTGCGGCCTACAGGCGCTCGGAGCGCTCGACGAACACGTTGGCGTAGTTGTCGTCGGAGATGTAGGGAGCGGGCTCGCCCTCCCAGATCACGGCACCGTCGACGACGAGCTTCTCGAGGCCGTCGACCATGGAGCATACGACCGGAATCGACGGGCGCGAGCCGTGCGGGTAGTCGGAGGTGAAGGTGGCCGAGCAGATGCGACGGATGGTGGGTTGCTCGTGGGCGTTGGTGTGGATGATGGGCACCAGGTCGATGCCGGTCTGGAAGCGGCCCTCGTGCTCCTCGTCCTCCTCGACGAAGGTCATGAGCTGAGCGTGGGCGTACTCCTGATGGGGATCGTAGATGGTGTCGAACGAGTCGACGAGGCCGTCGTTGTAGATGAGCAGGACGCGCATGGTGACTCCCTTTCGTGCTGATGCGGGTGGGCCGACGTTGCTGACCCACGAAGCCATGTCGACGGCTTCGCTTCCAATTGTGTGCGCCGTGGAGCATTTGGTCGACGGTGTTTCGGTGAATAGCGCATAGCGTGTGTGCTGCGCTGTGCCGTCGACGCTGACGGCTGTGTCAGAGCATGTTGCGCAGCACCAGCTCGGCCTGCACGGTACGCAGCATGAGGAAGACGTCGTCCAGGCCCAGATGCCGTTCTTTCTCGTCGGGGCGCAGGGTGCCACGCCGGCGAGCCCAGTTCTCCAGCGTGTTGGGGAACGACTCGCGGGGCAGCGCGCGGCCGTCCACATCGATGCGGCGGCAGATGTCGCGCGAGTCGATGATGGTGACCTTGCCTGCCTTGCGCGCCTCGGCGTAGCCGTCGAGGTGCAACATGAGCCAGGAGTCCTCGAAGGCGGCGTTGTGTGCCATGTACGGGATCTTGCAGAAGGCCTTGAGCAGTGCCTTCTGCACGCGCGTGTCGTCGCGGAAGGGTGTCTTGCCCTCCAGGTCGGACCAGGTAATCTGGTGGATGTCGGAGAGCGGCACGCCCTTGTCGCGATACAGCTCTGGAATGCCAAAGTAGGCGGTGTGACCCTCGCGGGGAATGGCATCGGGCGTGAGCTCCATGAAGGCGAGACCCAGGTTGATGATGTAGCCGCGGTCGGGGTAGCGGTCGGTGGTCTCGATGTCAAAGCCCATGACGGCGCCCTTGAACGGAGCCTCGGCCATGGCGATGCCCAGATCGCGCACGCCGGCACCGGCCGTACGGGCGACCTGCGTGTCGCGGCGGCGCTGCAGCTTGGCCACGGCGTGCACCAGGTCAGCGTCGGGGAGCTTGCGCTGCAGGTTGGATCCGTTGGTGTCGCGCAGGCGCTCGGCGCCGTAGGCGTCGCAGGTGGAGCGGTTGCGGTCCGCGAGCGCGCGCACCAGGTCGAAGGAGAAGGGCTCCTGCCCCGCGGGCGCCTCGAACCATGCGGTCATGAGCAGCCCGATGGCCTCCTCGTTGCGGCGGCGCTCCTCGGTGAGGGTGACGTCGTCGGAGAAGAAGCCCGGCAGCGAGAACGCGTTGGCGAGTTCGATGGCTTCGGCAAGGACCATGGGTACCTTCTTGGGTTGGTGTCAGCAGGTGAAAAGCCTAGCACAAGCAGGTCTGCGGCACATCCGCTACCCAGCAACTTCTGTGCCGCGGGTGCGTCACGACTCCGAGGCCGCGGCGTCGTGGACGGCCTGCACGTCCTGCGGGTCGCCGAACACGTGGCGGTAGTAGTCGGTCGAGAGCACTCCGTCACAGTAGCGGATCTTGTTGGCCACCGTGGTGTTCATGGCATCCACGTAGCCGTCGGGTACCTGTGCCCCCTCGACGGGAACGAAGGTGCCCGAACCGCCCCAATAGGTGCCCAGGCTGGTACGCCAGTCGTAGTTGAGGTTGAACGCCAGCCCCTGCGTGTCCGGGTCGAGCACGTCGCGTCCGGGCAGCAGGCGCGAGTCCCAAGGCAGGCCAAAGAGGTTGCAGAGGGTGGGCAGCAGGTCGATGGACATGGTGGGGCTGTCCACGACGAGGTGAAGTCCCTGCTTGGGTAGCGACCCGCACCAGATGATGGGTCGATTGTGGTCGCGCTGGAAGACGTCGGTCACGTCGTAGCCATAGAGCTCGGAGAGGTAGGGGAGCTGCCCGATGGGGCCATCGTCGTCGAGGCCATAGGGAAAGTGGTCGGCCGAAATGACGATGACGGTCTTGCGGTAGATGTGCTCCTGCTTGAGGCGCTTGAGGAGGTACTCCATGGCGCGATCGAGCTCGACGTTGGCGGCAAGATAGCCCTTCACGCGGTCGGAGTAGGGCAGGTCGGCCACGCGGTCCCAGTTCTTCTGGGACATGGCGTTGTCCCAGGGGTCGTAGTTGCTGTGGCCGCTCACGCTCATGTAGTACACGTTGAAGGGGCTGGACTTCCCGTAGAGGTTGTCGAAGGTGGCCGACATCATCTCGAGGTCGCTCTGCGGCCATTGCCAGGTGACCCACTGCTCCATGCCGTTGCCGTAGCCCATGTAGCCGTTGTTGTAGCCAAGGTTGTTGTGCGTGGTGTCGCGTCCGTAGTAGGTGTAGGTGTTGTTGTGGAAGGCCCAGCCGTTGTAGCCTTCGCGGTTGAGCAGGTTGCCCAGCGTGAGGTAGTTGTTGTAGCCCGCAGTCTCGCGCACCGAGCTGCCCCCGTCGGTGGCGAGCAGGCCAAAGAGGTTGGCGCACTCGCCGCCTGTGGTCCCCGCGGTGTCGAACTGGTAGTAGTCGGTGAGCTGGATGCCGTACTTCCATAGGCTGTACAGCGTGGGGGTGATGTCGGGGCGAATGGCCTCGGCGCTGAAGGCCTCCGCCGAGACGAAGATCAGGTTGTACCCCTTGAAGAGGCCGGTATAGGCATTGGTGTGGCTGGGTTCGAGCGAGGCCACATAACGGTCGAGCTCTGCCCAGGTCGCGTTGTCGGTGTTTTGGGCAAGCTCCTCGAAGTCGAGGTCGAGGGTGGCGGGCTCGGGTACGAAGGGCTCCTCGGCCTCCTCGTCAGCCTGTACGGGCGCGGTATCGGGTGAGGGGTCCTCGCTGGCTGGCGTGCGCTTCGACGGTCCATCCGAAGGCTCGTCGACCTGGAAGCCACCCTGTGTGCCCAGGAGTGCCTCTTGGGCCTCCTTGCGCAGACCAGTGAGCAGTCCAAATGCGGGGACGCCGTTCTCGAAGGTGTAGCGGGTGGCGTAGACGTCACCAAGAGGGCCCAGACAGGCAAGCAAAAAGAGCGCCGCAAGGTGGGTACCGGCGACCTGGCAGCCGCGCAGGATGCGCGAGGTGCTGTCGTCGCGCTCGGCAGGGTCCATCGCTCGGACGATGCCAAAGAAGGCGTAGAGGCAGGCGGGAAGCAGAAATGCGACCAGATGGACAATCCCGTCGGGCGAGAGCACCAAGGCGCTCGCCTCGCCACCAAACTGGTTGACCACGCCACCTGCACCGGCTGCGACCGTGATGGGATCGTAGAAGAGCTTGAACTGCCGGTACACGAAGTACTCGACGCAGAAGAGCACGCCGAGCGTCAGCAGGACGACAAGGCGAGCAATGCGGTTGGCGCGAGGGTTGTCGGAGAGCGCGCAGCACAGCTGGAGGAGCTGCCCCAGCGAGGCCGAGAACAGAAGGATGGGCACCACGGCGGGCCAGAGGCTGCCTGTGGTGGAGAGCTTGAAGGCGAGCTCGAGATAGGCGAGGGCAATGGGCAGGCACCACTGCCAGAGGATGGGCCGCCAGCTTCGGGTCGCGCCGGTCGATGGGTGTTGCGAGGTCAAGAAGGGCTCTTTCGTCCGTCGTTGCAAGGGTTCTTATGATAGCGCGTCGCACCGCAGGTGATGTGGGGTGCAGCGAGCCGCTTTGGGTGCACGAGGCTCACCTCCCCGATGACCACGTACGTCCTGCGCGCAGCAGGCGTGCGCCTTGCTGCCTGGGACGGATGCAGAAGATGAAACGCGCCTACGGCATTTGGAAGGCGGCGCGATGCACGCAGATACTAGAATGAATGAGAACCTAAAGAGAGGCAGCCGGCCAGACCAGATGCAGGGTCGCAACAAGGAAAGGCGGAAGTGGTCATGGTAGCAACAGACGATGAGCTGCGCGACGTGTTTGCCGAGCGCTTCGGCGTCCAGCCGACGGTCCTGGTGGTGTCGCCCGGGCGTACCGAGATCGCCGGCAACCACACCGATCACGAGGGCGGGCACGTGATTGCCGCCGCCGTTGACCGTGCAGTGCGCGGGCTTGCCGCACCTAACGGCACCGAGGCCATCCGCCTGCTCTCCCTGGGCTTCGGCGAGGTGGAGGTCACGCTGGACGACCTGTCTGCCCGAGAGGAGGAGCGCAACACCACCGCGGCCCTTGTGCGGGGCATGGCGGCGCTCTTCGCCGAGCGCGGCCTTGAGCCGGCGGGCTTCGACATGGCCTGCAAGAGCGACGTGCTGGGAGGCTCGGGTCTCTCCTCGTCTGCCGCCTTCGAGCTCGAGCTGGGTCAGGCGATGAACGCCCTCTGGGCGGACGGAGCGCTCGCCGCCGACGAGCTGGCCATGATGGCCCAGCGCTGCGAGCGCGAGTGGTTTGGCAAGCCCTGCGGCCTCATGGATCAGGCAGCCGCGGCGCTCGGCGGCATCCAGCACATGGACTTCTCCCAGCCTGGCGTGCTTGCGGCTAGCTCCCTGGACTTCGACTTCGGCGAGGCGGGCTATGCCATCTGCATCGTGGCCGTGGGTGCCGACCACGCCGCCAACACCGACGACTATGCGGCAGTGCCAGCCGAGATGCAGGCTGTGGCGCGCGAGCTCGGTGCGCAGATCCTCTCCGAGGTGGGCGAGGACGACGTCATCGCCGCGCTTCCGCGCCTGCGTAAGGCCCTCGGCGACCGTGCGGCCCTGCGCGCGCTGCACTACTTCCGTGAGGAGCGCCTTGTGGCGGAGCGGATGGAGGCCCTGCGCGCGGGCGACGTGGACCGCTTCCTCGAGCTTACGCGCCTCTCGGGGGCTAGTTCGGCTATGTATCTGCAGAACGTGAGCGTGGGCGGCGCGTCCGACCAGCCCTCTATGCTGGCCATCGCCCTGGCCGACGAGCTGCTCGCCGGCCGTGGCGCGGTGCGCGTGCACGGCGGTGGATTTGGGGGCACCATCCAGGCCTTCGTGCCGCTCGACGCGGTGAAGGGCTTCGCCGCCGACATGGACGCCGTCTTTGGCGAAGGTGCCTGCGGCGTGTACAACGTCGACCACGAGGGAGCGAGGTTCCAGTGGCTGTAGGGTCTGACACGAGCATCGCCGTCGCGCGTCTGGCGGCATATGCGTTGGAGCGTGGCATCATCGAGGCGGAGGACCGCGTCTGGGCGTGCAACCGGCTGATGGAGTGCGTGGGCCTGTACGGGCCCGCCCCCGCCGAGACCGCCCTGCCTGAGGGCTATGACTTCGAGGCCGATCTGGCCGCTCTCGCCGACGCGGGCGTGGTGGCAGGCCTTGCGGAGGACTCCGCTACGGGCCGCGACCGCCTGGCGATGCGCCTCATGGGAGCCGTCATGGCGCGCCCGTCCGAGATCGCGGCGCACTTTGGGGCGCTGACTGCCGAGGGTGGCCCCCAGGCGGCCACCAACTGGTTCTATCGCCTCTGCTGCGACGTGGACTACGTGCGCGAGAGCGCCATCGCGCGCAACGTGGCTTGGACCACCGACACGCGCTGGGGCGAGCTGGAGATCACCATCAACAAGTCAAAGCCCGAGAAGGACCCACGCGACATCGCCGCGGCGGGCGCCGCGCCGGCGGGGGAGGCCTACCCGTCCTGCCAGCTCTGCGTGCAGAACGAGGGCTACTCCGGGCGCCCGGCGGCCGATCCGCATGGCACCCATCCGGCGCGCCAGAACCTGCGCATCGTGCCCATCGAGTTGGGCGGCGAGCGCTGGGGATTCCAGTACAGCCCCTATGCGTACTTCGAGGAGCATTGCATCGCGATGAGCGCGGAGCACCGGCCTATGCACGTGGACCGTGCGAGCATCGGCTGCCTGCTGGACTTCGTGGACACCTTCCCGCACTACCTCGTGGGCTCCAACGCCGACCTGCCCATCGTGGGAGGCTCTATCCTGTCGCACGACCACTTCCAGGGTGGCAGGCACGAGTTCCCCATGACCAGGGCGCGTATCGTGCAGCCCGTGCGCCTCGCTGCCTTCCCTGGCGTGGAAGCGGGCGTGCTGGAGTGGCCGCTCACGGTGCTGCGCCTCGCCTGCGAGGACCGTGGGTCGTTGCTCGAGGCGGCGGTCTACGTACTGGACGCCTGGCGTGCGTGGAGCGACCCGTCGGTGGGCGTTGTGGCCGTGAGCCCCGATGGCACCCCGCACAACACGGTGACGCCCATCTGTCGCATGCGCGACGGGCGCTACGAGCTCGACCTCGCCCTGCGCTGCAACGTCACGACCGACGAGCATCCGCTGGGCGTCTTCCACCCGCACGAGGACAAGTGGCACGTCAAGAAGGAGAACATCGGCCTCATCGAGGTCATGGGCCTGGCCATCCTGCCTCCGCGCCTCGAGGCCGAGATGGAGGCGGGCCGCCTGACGCGCGATGAGATCGGCCGCGTGTTTGGTGGCGTGCTCGAGGACGCGGGCGTCTTCAAGTGGGATGACGAGGGCCGCGCGGCGCTCGCCCGCTTCCTGCAGAGCCTATAGGCATATCGGCATCGCTGGCACCTCTTGGGCCGAGGGGAGTGGTCTCTCGGCCCAATGCATGGGCCAAGGGTGTCCTGCCGCGCGCTAGGCGCGATGCACCTGCTTGACGTGGCACATGTACCACGTCTGCCAGCCGTTCGGGTACACTGGTCACTCGTCTTGTCCCTGATCCGACGGGAGTGACCAACGATGGGCAACGATTGGAACTCGTTCATGCAGAGCAAGCCGGTGAGGGTCTTGCTGTACGGCCTGTGCGTGGTATGCTGCGCGTTCTATGCGCTCGGCGCGGTGATGGACCTGGTCTCGCCAAGCGAGGCCACTGTCATGCTTGCGCAGACCATGGGGCAGACCGGCTTCGTGATCATGACGGTGGTGCGCTTTTTGGTGTGCGTCTGGGCGGCTGTCGCCTTCGGACGCCTCGTCGTCAAGACGATCAAGGAGCAATAACCTGCGCTGCCTCAGGCGCTCTGGGTGGGTGTCTTTTCGACATGCGGGCATTCTTGGCTTTTTGAGCCGCTATTATGTCGGGTTTTGTTGCCCTTCGCTATTTGTCGTAGAATCTGCTGCGATGGGCATGTGGCTCGCCGCTGTTTGCCCACTCGAGCAAGGCCGACGTCTACGAAAGGTTTCGACATGGCCGTACGCATCATCACCGACTCCGGCTCGGACATCCTTCCGGGCGAGATGGAGGGGCTGATCGTCCTTCCGCTTACCATTGCTTTTGGCAACGACGTCTACCACGACGGCGTCGACCTCAGCCACGAGCAGTTCTATAACCTGCTGGTCGAGAGCAGCGAGAACCCCACGACTGGTCAGGTGCCGCCCTTCCGCTACAAGCAGGCCTTCGACGAGGTCGTGGCAGCGGGCGACGAGGCCGTAGTCATTACCATCTCCTCAGGCGTCTCGGGCACCTGGGAGAGCGCCTGCAGCGCGGCGGCCGAGTACCCCGACCGCATTCACGTGGTCGACAGCCTGCACGTGAGCGTGGGCATCCGCGTTCTGGTGGAGATAGCGCTCAAGATGGCGGCCGAGGGAGCGACGGTCGAGCAGATTGTCGCAGAGCTCGAGGCGAGCAAGGGCAAGGTCCACTTCTTGGCACTGCTCGATACCCTCGAGTACCTGCGTCGCGGTGGCCGCATCTCCAACGTGAGCGCCGCTCTGGGCACCATCCTGGCCATCAAGCCCGTGGTCACCTGCACCGACGGCAAGATCGTGGTCATGGAGAAGGCCCGCGGCCTCAAGAACGGCCGCACGACCATTGCCGACCTCATCCGCAAGGATGGCGGGTTCGACTTCGATCGGCCCCTGAGCATCGGGTACACCGGCAATTCCGAAAAGCCGGTGCGTCAGTTCTTGGACAGCTGCCGCGACCTGTGGGAGGGCAAGGGCGAGGTTCCCATCTCGTCCATCGGCGCCACCATCGGCACGCATGCCGGCCCCGGCGGCTTCTTGCTGGCCTACTTTGGCAAGGAGGCCTAGGCTCATAGCACGCTTCGAAACAAAAGGCGCGTCGTCTGGTAAGGATGACGCGCCTTTGGCATCGTGGGGCAAACGTTTCTCGTTGGAGGCCGAAGGGAGGGGCCATGAGGTTGTTCGTTGCAGCCGACCTGCCCGTGCAGGTGCACGAGGCGCTGTGCGAGACGTCGGCGGCCCTGCGCGAGCTGGTGCACGGTCGCTACGTAGCGCCTGACAGCTTTCACCTGACGCTGGCGTTTTTGGGGGAGGTTCCCGGCAGCCAGCTCGACGACGCCATTGCGGCACTGGAGGAGGCATGCCTGGGACAGGGTCCCATCGAGGTTGCGCTGGGGCCGCTGGGCTCGTTTGGGCGCGCCCGCAGGGCCACCCTGTGGCAGGGGCTCGCTCGTGGCGTAGACGAGCTCGCCGGGCTCGCTGGCGACGTCCGAGAGTGCCTTGCCGAGCGTGGGCTGGCATACGACGCCACCCTGTTCGTGCCTCACGTTACCCTCATGCGCGCGGCGGACCTCTCGGCGGGGACCCTGCCCATGCCGCAGGTCGCAAAGGGTGCCATCGAGACCGTCACGCTCTACCGCTCGGATCTTTCGGGAGAACGGCCGCGCTACGAGGCGCTGCACGTCGTGAGGCTGCAGGCGCCACCAGACCAAGACTGGGAGGGGAACCTGTCATGACGACTGTCGACTACGACCTGCTCGCACGCCAACTGGCGTCGCTTGGCGAGGGAGAGACGCAGGTGGTGTCCGTGCTGGCCAACGCATCGGCTCTCATTGCCGAGGCGCTGCCCGATGTAAGCTGGGTCGGGTTCTACCTGGAGCGTGGGGGAGAGCTGGTGTTAGGGCCGTTCCAAGGCAAGGTCGCCTGCATGCACATCGGATGGGGCAAGGGCGTGTGCGGTACCGCCGCGGCGCTCGACCAGACCCAGCTGGTGCCCGACGTGCACGCCTTTCCCGGGCACATTGCCTGCGACAGCGCCTCCAACAGCGAGGTGGTCGTACCCATTCATGCAGGCGATGGGGTGTGGGGCGTGCTCGACCTCGACAGCACCTCGCTGGCACGCTTCGACGAGACGGACGCAAGGGGGCTCGAAGGCGTGGTCGCCGTCTTCGAGGAGCTGCTGCCGCAGCTTTCCTAGGTGGGCCTGCGGGTAGTGCCAGCTGTCCGGCTGGGACTGTGCACGCTAGGCGCGGCGGCGTCCCATGTCTCGCTGCGCAAAGCCCATGCCTGCGCCGATGAGCCCACCGATTACGTGCGAGAGGTTGGAGACGTCGTCCTGCACCATCACGCCCTGGACCACCTCCTGGCCGAGAAACAACAGCGCCACGAGTATGAAGGTCAGGGGAATCTCGCCCTCGCGAAAGCTGGTGAGCGAGGAGAGCAGGATGAAGGCAAAGCAGACGCCGCTCGCCCCGCAGAGCGCCACGCGCGGGAAGAGCGCTGCGTTGACCAGGCCGGTTGCAAGGGCAGTGATGGCAATGATGCCCGCGAGCGCTCGCGACCCGTACTTCTCCTCGAGCAGCGGACCCAGGAGCAGGATGTAGACCAAGTTGCTCACCAGATGCATCCAACCGGAATGCCCGAGCACGTGGGTGAACAGGCGCACGTAGGTGAGCGGGTTGACCAGTGACGAGCGGTAGGTGGCGAAGAGCGTCATGGTGGCACGTCCTCCGGTGAGCTGCCCCAAGAGGGTAGCTCCAGCGCACAACGCCACAAACGCGAGTACGACGGGTGCGTTGAGGGTGATGCGGATTTTGCGCGGCTGCGCCTCCATGGGTGCCTCCGAGGTCGTGGGCGGGCGTGCTACCAGCGGCGGTCGAGCCAGAGGTAGTCGAGGTAGCGTCCGTTCTGCTGCTCCCAGCAGGCTTCGCAGTGGCGCCCCTCGGGCTGAAGGTAGCAGTAGGTGTCCGCGCCTGCTTGTTGCAGGCGGCGTACGAAGTCGAGCTCGGCCTTGGCCTCGGGCGTCTCGGTGGCGGGGTCGGCATCGGCACGGTGACGCCCGGCCTCATGCTCTCCCCAGGATAGGTACACGCGCGTGTCGGGATCGACGTGGGCGGTGCGCAGGTCCCTCTGCAAACCGCGCTTCCACAGGCGGACGCCCGTGGAGAGGCAGGCGGCCTTGGAGAACACGTCGTTGTGCGCGATGACGCCGTAGAGGCTCATGAGGCCGCCCATGCTCGAGCCGCCTACACCCGTGGCCTCGCGGTGCGCCCAGGTGCGCAGGTTGGCATCCGCCCAACCCTTCACGTCGTTCACGATCCACTGAAAGGTCTGCTCGCCCATGCCCACGAGCTCGTGGCCGAACATGCGCCCGCTGTAGGGGCAGTACTCATCGAGGCGTGCGTCGCCCTCGTGGCTGCACTCCATGCCTACGACGATCAGGGGTTTCTCCCAGCGGTCGAGGAAGTCCTTAAGGCCCCAGCTCTTGCCGTAGGTGGCGCATTCGTCGTAGAAGAGGTTGTGCCCGTCGAAGAAGTACATCACCGGATAGCGCTCCTGTGAGCCTTCGTAGCCGTCGGGCAGGTAGACGTGCAGCGTGCGCATGCGCTGCGCGGGCCAGTACCAAAGGTCGTGCGTGAAAACCTCTCCCACAGGGGGCTCCTGTCCTCTCGGATGTCGCTTGGACACAGAACACTGTAGTCCTTTTGGGAGCGTATGGCGGGTCAGACCCCGGGAAGGGCGTATGCGCCAGCCGTTGCCCGTGTCGTACAATGGGCGCATCTGTTGCCTGACGATTGGAGTCACCATGCCCTTTGTTGACGCACGCATCGCCTTGACCCTCACCGACGAGCAGAAGGAGGCCATCAAGGCCGACTTCGGACAGGCCGTCTCGACCTTCGGCAAGGGCGAGGGCTACCTGATGGTGGGCATCACCGACGGCTACGACCTGTGGCTGGGTGGCCGCAAGCTCGACAAGGGTGCCTACGTCTCGTTCAGCATGATCGGCGACACGCCCGACGCTGGGTGCCGCGAGTTCTCCGCTAAGGTCTGCGACATCCTGCAGCGCCACGCAGGCATATCCTCAGACAGCGTCTACATCACCTTCCACCCCATGGCCGCCGCCCGCTGGGGTTGGAACGGCAGCACCTTCGGCTAGGAGAGCCGTGCGTCTCATCGTCGTCTTGCAAACAAGCGAAGCCCCGAGGCATGCGATTGTGCCTCGGGGCTTATGGGTGAGCGCGAGCGTCGAGAGGTCCCGTGTGGGCCTCTCTCAGGTCAGATGCTCGTTACTTCTTCTTCTTGTCCTTGCGCGGAGCCAGGATCGGGTTGACGGCGCCCTCGACGCCCTCGTCGCCAAACGAGATACCCATGAGCTTGGCCTCCTGGACCAGCTGACAGCCGGGGTCGACCGTCTTCAGGCGACCGGCGACGATGCTGAGCGGCACGCGCACGATCTCGCGGTTCTTGTCGGCGACCATGAAGCCATACTCGCCAGCCAGGATGCCGCGGGCAGCCTCGACGCCGACCTGCGTGGCAAACACACGGTCATAGGCGCAGGGAGCGCCACCGCGCTGGGTGTGACCAGGCACGGCCACGCGCACCTCGCGGTTGGTGCGGTTGATGATCTCGGCTGCGATGTCGTAGGCGATGGAGGGGGAGGTGCGAGCCGCGATGCGCTCCTTGTAGTGCTTGCGCTTGAGGCTGGCCTCCTCGATGGAGATGGCGCCCTCGGCGACGGCCACGATGGTAAAGCGGCTGCCGGCCTTGTCGCGCTTCTCGATGACCTTGATGACGTTCTCGATGTCGTAGGGGATCTCGGGCAGCAGGATGACGTCAGCGCCACCGGCGATGCCGGCGTACAGCGGGATCCAGCCGACCTTGTGGCCCATGATCTCGATCACGAACACGCGGCCGTGCGAGCTGGCCGTGGTGTGAATGTCGTCGATGCACTTGGTGGCGATCTCGATGGCCGAGTGGAAGCCGAAGGTCATGTCGGTGCCCCAGGTGTCGTTGTCGATCGTCTTGGGCAGCGCGATGACGTTGAGGCCCTCCTCGTGCAGGCGGTTGGCGGTCTTGGTGGAGCCGTTGCCGCCGCCCATAACCAGGCAGTCGAGGCCGAGCTTCTTGTAGTTGGCCTTCATGGCCTCGACCTTGTTGATGCCCTCGGGGGTGGGCTCGTCGAGGAGCTTGAAGGGGGTGCGGCTGGTGCCGAGCATGGTGCCGCCGCGCGTCAGGATGCCCTCGAAGTCCTTGCCGGTGAGCTGGCGGTAGTTGCCATAGATCATGCCCTGGTAGCCGTTCTCGAAGCCGTAGAACTCCACAGGCTCATCGCTGCTGTGAACCAGTGCCTTGACCACGCCGCGCATGGCCGCATTGAGTGCCTGGCAGTCGCCTCCGCTGGTGAGCATTCCGACCCTAAGCATAGAAACCCCTCTCTATTGAGCGCACAGTGATACTTAAATTTGGCATAAGCAAATGACCGATGGCAAAAACGACTCCGTATGGATACATACGGAGTCGACGTACGGCATGAGAGGCTGTTCTGCCAGATGGGTTGGCGCGCTAGTCCTCGGCAGGTACAAGCAAGGTGCGCTTGGTGTCGAGAATCGTGATGTCGTACCCGGCGCCGTTGGCGGAGTCGCGTCGGTAGGTAAAGCGGTAGGTGGTGCCGTCGACGATCACGTACTCGTGGCCAAAGACCGGGTCGGTGCCCCAGTGCAGGGCGTTGCTGGTGCCTCCCGCGGCGTGGTAGGTGCCGGTTCCATCGTCGTAGAGGCGCATGCGGTCGAGCACCGCGCCGTCCTCGTCGTGCTCGACGTAGGCCCCGGCGAGCGCCGTGTTGACTTGGCGCGTGCTGGGCGTGGCACTCGCGTAGTCGAAGACCATGTCGATGTCGTCGACGGTCAGGGCAAAGCGCTGCTCGTCCTTGCTGAGCGTGGCCGGCGTCCCCTCGACCGTGATGCCCTCCTCGCCAAACACCAGGCCCCTGAACGACCGGCCCTCGTAGAGCAGGCCGCTGCCGTCCCCAAAGAGTACGAGCTGGTATGCTGCGGCGGTGTAGCCGCTGTTGAGGTACTCGTCTACAGCCGCGGCGGTGTCTTTAGTCCCATAGGTGACCATGTTGTAGATTGCGGGCTCGAGCGTCACGCCGTCGACTTCCACGGCGACAGTGGCGGTGGAATCGTCGGCCTGCTCCTGCACAATGGGGGCGTGCTGGGCGGACTGCTGTGTCGCGCCACCGCATGCGGCCAGGCAGAGGGCGAGCGATGCGCCTAGCAGGGTCGCTCCCAGTCGGCTTGGTGTGCTCATGCGGTCTCCTCCTGTCGCACAGCGCGGCGCTGTGGTGGGCAACCGTCGTCGGTATGCCCCACGCCTTGCTACAATCTAGTTGAGCGTATCACAGCTGGTGCGCAGCAACGGCGATTATTGGCCGCGCGGGTACGACTGCGGGGAGGAGGGCGAAGTTGGGGCTCATGGATATGCTACGAGCAGCCCTGCCCTGGTCTGGTAGGGGCTCTGGTCCCATCGAGGCGTCCCGCCTGCTCGACGTCCCCTCGGGCGATAACTACCGCGACCTTGGTGGTTATCCCACGCCATATGGTCCCACGGCCTATCGACGCTTTGTGCGCGCGGGCTCAACCTCGTCGCTCACGAGGGCGGATCTGGCCCGGCTCGAGGAGTATGGCGTCAGCCAGGTGCTCGACCTGCGCAGCCGCTTCGAAGACCCTCGCCTCACCGACCGCTTTGTGCGGGAGCCCGAGGTGATCTGGCTCAACGTGCCGCTCTTTGACTACGACCTCTCCGATCCCAAGCTGTCCGGCACGCCGACCCCCGCGGGCAACTACCTCATAGACGGCTACGTGACCATGGTTTCCAACCGCGACGCCATACGGCAGATCTTCGAGTTCTGCGCGCAGACGCCGCCCGGCCGGGCTACGCTGTTCCACTGCGCGGCGGGCATGGACCGCACGGGCATGACGGCCATGCTCCTGCTCGGCCTGGCCGAGGTACCCCGAAAGCACATCGTGGCGGACTACCTCTACTCCTTTGCACCGGTCGAGGAGGTCGACGCGGTGGTCTTTGGCGGCAGGGAGCCCCGGGTCGTTCCGGGGTCGTGGAACCCGCTGCCCTCGCGCCGCCAGGCCGTCGAGTTCATGCTCGACCGGGTGGAGGAGGGCTACGGAACAACTCGTGCTTATCTTGAGGCGTGTGGGCTGAGTGGGGTATGCCTTGACACCGTGCGGGGTATGCTGGTTGGGTCGACGGACCAAGACGAGGCCCCCGAACGATAGCTGTCACGAACCTCGAGGGGGTTGGCCTGGCGCACGCCGTCGACAAGGCGCCTGGCTATGGATGCATGACGCAACGGGAGAGTGAACCCGATGACAGAAGGACAGATCAACGGCACCATGCTGCAGGGATTCTCGTGGAACCTGCCAGCAGACGGGCAGCACTGGCGTCGCCTCGGGCAGATGGCGGACCGCCTTGTATCCGAGGGCATCACCTCGGTGTGGATGCCGCCCGCCTACAAGGGCCAGGCGGGGATCGTGGACGTGGGTTACGGCGTGTACGACCTGTGGGACCTGGGCGAGTTCGATCAGCGCGACACCGTGCCTACCAAGTACGGCACGAGGCGCGAATTTGCCTCGGCCGTGATTGCGCTGCAGCAGGCGGGCATCGACGTGCTTGGCGACATCGTGCTCAACCACAAGATGGGCGCGGACGCCTCCGAGGAGGTCATGGCACGCCCAGTGGCGCAGGACAACCGCCTGTACGACCTGGGCGACCTCGAGCAGATCACGGCCTGGACGCGTTTTGACTTTCCGGGGCGTGCTGGAGAGTACGACGACTTTACCTGGGACTGGCACTGCTTCAAGGGCGTCGACTACGACGCTGCCACGGGGCGCAATGGTATCTGGCTCTTTGAGGGCAAGAGCTGGGACTCCGATGTCAGCCAGGAGATGGGCAACTACGACTACCTGATGGGCGTCGACATCGACTTGGGCAACCCCGAGGTGTACGAGCAGCTGCTCAAGTGGGGCGAGTGGTACCTCGATGCCAGCGGCGTCGACGGCTTCCGCCTAGACGCCGTCAAGCACATGAGCCGCGCCTTCTACCTGCGCTGGCTCTCGGACCTACGCGAGCGTACGGGCCGCGAGCTGTTCTGCGTCGGCGAGTACTGGTCGCCGTCGGTGGGCGACCTCGTAGGCTACCTGGGATCCGAGCAGGCCATGAGCCTGTTTGACGTGCCCCTGCACTTTGCCTTCTATCAGGCGTCGGTCGACCGCGAGCACATCGACTTCGCCCATATGCTCGACAACGCCTTTGTCACGGCCGACCCGGTGCACGCAGTGACCTTTGTAGAGAACCACGACACCCAGCCCAACCAGGCGCTCGAGTCAACGGTGCAACCGTGGTTCAAGCCCGTGGCGTACGCCATGATCCTGCTGCGCGAGGCGGGCTACCCCTGCGTGTTCTTTGCGGACCTCTTTGGCCTGCCCAATGACGCGATTCCTGCGGTGGCGGAGCTTCCGCTGCTCATGGAGATCCGCCGTCGCTTTGCGTATGGGGCCCAGCACGACTACCTCGACGAGGCCGACCTGGCAGGGTGGACCCGCGAGGGTGAGGCAAGCGCCGACGACAGCGGCGTGGCTGTGGTGCTGTGCAACCGCCCGATGCCCGAGGGCCAGCCCGAGGCGGCACCCGAGGCCGAACCCGACGATGGTGTACAGGACGCCTCCACCGACGGGCAAGAGGAGCTGGAGGAGGCTCCCGTGGAGGAGCAACCAGCTGCGGTGGCGTGGCCCGACAAACGCATGTACGTGGGTGCAGTCCATGCCGGCGAGACCTGGCGCTGCGTGCTCGGCGACATCTCCGAGGCCGTCATCGACGACGAGGGCTTCGGGACCTTCCCGGCGAGCGCGTCCTCGATGGTGGCGGTCTTTGTGCCGGAGGAGGCGGCCAACCGTCTGGACCACATTCCCATCGTCATGCAACGTTAGGAATCAAACCGCGGCTTTATCGCATTTGGCGGTTTACACGCAGGCGTAAGGTGTCCGTTTGGCATCTTGCCAACCTTGGTACCGCCTGCAGATTGACGAGCTTGAGCTGGTACGGATGGGGTAGAATACCCCTCGTGGCAAACGCCGCATGTATCGCGCGCAAGCGCAGCACCATGCCTTCGGGCAAGAAAGAAAGGCACGTCATGGCACAGGGTACTGTTAAGTGGTTCAACCCCGACAAGGGCTACGGCTTCATCTCTCGCGAGGATGGCGACGATCTGTTCGTCCACTACAGCGAGATCCAGATGGACGGCTTCAAGACCCTCGACGAGGGCCAGGCCGTCGAGTTTGAGATCACCACGGGCCAGAACGGCAAGCTTCAGGCTTCCTCCGTCCGCAAGATCTAAGCAAGCTTCCTTTACATGTAGCTGAGGAGAGGGTCGCCCTTGGGCGGCCCTCTTTTTTCGCGCAAGAGGGGGTGTTCCCTTTGCGCGAAGCAAGGGCCGCGTGGGCTCGATGTGCCGATTGGGCGCGAGCGTATAGAATGGGTGCGTCAAGACGCGTGGGCCTGAAGGGCCCAAGAAGGGAGGCCCCATGGTGGACGAAACGTTTAAAGCGCAGGTAGATGCCTATGTCGACGAGGTCTGGGAGGACGTTGTCGCCGATATAGAGACGCTGGTTCGCATCCCCTCGGTTGAGGACCTTTCGGCTGCCCGCCCCGGGATGCCCTGGGGTCCCGCCTGCCACGACGCTCTCGTGGCCGCGCTCGGTATCGCGCAACGCTTGGGCCTGGACGCGCACGAGTGCGAGGGCTACATCGGCTACGCCGACCTGCCCGGTGCGTCCGAGACGCAGGTGGCCACCATCGCGCACACCGACGTGGTGCCTGAGGGCCTGGGCTGGACCGTGGACCCCTACGACGTGACGCGCCGCGACGGCTATCTGCTCGGCCGTGGCGTGCTCGACGACAAGGGCCCCTTCGTGCTGTCGCTCTATGCCGCTCACTTCTTTGCGCGCATGGTCGAGCGCACGGGAAAGCCGCTGCCCTACACCCTGCGCTGCCTGGTGGGCAATGACGAGGAGACCACCATGGCCGACCTCGACTGGTACCTCGAGCACTACGACGCGCCGGCGTTCTGCTTCTCGCCCGACGCCGACTTCCCGCTGATCTGCGGCGAGAAGGGCATCTTCCACGGTCTCTTCACGACTGCCGCCCCGGTCGCTGGCGCGGCGGCGCCTGTCGTGGAGCTCGACGGAGGTACGGTGGCCAATGCCATTCCCGGCCTGGCCACGGCGCTGGTGGCGGGGGAGGCCGCAGACTTCCTGCTCTCTCGCTGCACCAAGGGGATCGAGTCGGAGGACGCCGGCGACGGCCGGGTGCGGGTCACCGCGCACGGCATCGGCGGGCACGCCGCCTTCCCTCAGGGCACCGACAACGCCATCGGCAAGCTCGTGCGCCTCATGCTGGCGGATGACGGGGCGCATATGGCTGGCGCCCCCGCGCTGGCCACCTTCCTGCGCCTCGTAGAGCGGCTCACTCGCTCCAGCGACGGCAGTGCCATCGGCATCGATACCACAGACGAGGTCTTCGGTGCCCTGACGCTCAACGCGGGTGTGGTACGCACGTTGGAGGACGGCAGGTGCACCATTACCGTGGATGTGCGCTTCCCCACATCCATCACGGCCGACGAGGTCGTTGCCACCTTCGAGCGCCTTGCCGAGGAGTACGGCTGCACCTTTGAGGCGGGCATCGCCAAGGAGCCCTTCTACATGGATCCCTCTCTGCCCGAGATTCAGGCGCTGCTGGACACGTACCGCGAGTACGCAGGACGTCCCGATGCCGAGGCGTTCGTGATTGGCGGCGGCACCTATGCGCGCAAGTTCCCGCGTGCCTGCGCCTTTGGCCCGCACGACCCAAGCGTCGTCGACCCTGCGTGGGTGGGCATCGAGCACGGGCCTGACGAGGGCGTCTCCGAGGAGGTCCTGCGTCGCGGACTCAAGGTCTACATCGTGTCGATCGCGCGCCTGATGGAACTCGACTTGGCGTAAGGCGACACGGTCCAGCATGCAAGTGGGGCTCCCCCCGTCATGTGGCGGAGGGAGCCCTATTGGTTTCGTTGGGTCATGGATGAGCGGCTAGCGCCTGGTGGCCCTCCACAGAGCCAGGTGGCTGCCGAGCGTGCAGATGACACTCATCACGGCCATGATGCCCCACGCGCGCAGAAGGTGCCTGGTGGAGTGCTCGAACATGCCTCCATCGAGGTCCTGCGGGTCGTGTTCGAGCATCTCGGCGTCGATCACCTTGGTCTGCTCGTCGATATGGGCCGTGTAACTGTCGATGGTCTCGGTGCGTGCCTCGATGTCGTAGGGGCCAAAGTCCGTCTGTACCTGGGTCGCGGGTACCTCTACCTCCAGGTCATGGATCTCCTTGTCCTGCGCGGGGATGGTGATCTCTCGGCCATACATGGCGAGGTCCTTTGCGTCGAGGTCGAGCGTGGTACCCAGGGCCTCCATGCCCCAGCGGCAGTTGACGGCATAGGATGCGCGCTCGGAGATGCTACCCGGGTCGAGCTTGAAGACCACGCCCGCGAACAGGATCTGGGGCATGATGAGCAGCGGCGCCATGGCGATGGCACGGTCCGGGTTGTCGAAGAGCGCCGAGACGAGCAGGCCCAGGCACATGGCCGAGATCGTGAGCAGCGTGGTGGTGACCATCATCTCGAGTGGCCCGGACGACAGCAGGCATCCGTCTGTAAGCGTTCCGCCGGCTTTGCCGACGTGGTCGCACACGGCGAGGAACGTGGCGCAGAGCATGGCCGCCTGCAGGACGCACAGGCCACCGAGCACGACGACCTTGGACGCGACGTAGGCTCCGAGGCGCACACCACCGCCGTACTCGCGCAAGAAGATGTCGCGCTCCTTGCAGACCTCCTGGATCGAGTCGAACACGCCGAGCCAGAAGGCCGCGCACGAGAGCGCGAACATGCACGACTTGCCCCGCTCGTAGATCGCGAAGCAGTCCTTGCTGGCCACGAGCGCAATGACCGCGGCTAGCAGTGGTCCCTGTGCGAGCAGGAGCAGCAGGCGCGAGCGGTCGTTGAGGATGAGGCGCAGGTAGCGCCCCGAGAGCGTGAAGAACTGGCTCACCTTGCTGGGGAGCCTTCGGCTGCGGCCAGCCTTCTCGGTGACGGTGGGCAGGGGCTGCAGGCGCTCGCGTGTCTTGGCGAACTGCTGCTGCCAGCGCTCGGGCGCCTCGGAGATCTTGTTGTATGCGTCCACGAGGTCGGTGACGCCAAAGAAGCCTGTGGCCTGCTCGGGACGCCCGGCGTAGCAGAGCTTGCCGCCCTGTCCGAGGAAGACGACCTGGTCGCACAGGTGCAGGTTGAGCGTGGTGTGCGTGACTAGGATGATGGTGCGGCCGTCGTGCGCCATCGACGAGAGGGTCTGCATCAGGCGCCTCTCGATGCCCGGGTCGAGGCCCGAGGTCGGTTCGTCGAGGAAGAGCAGGCGCGGGTCGGCGAGCAGCTCCACGGCAATGGAGGCGCGCTTCTTCTGGCCGCCCGACAGCCGCCCGATGAGGTTGGTGCGCACATGGCCCAGCTCGAGAAGGTCGATGATCTCGTTCACGCGCGCCTCGCGCTCGGCAGCGGTGGAGTCGGGGGTCATGCGTAGCTTTGCGGCCGAGCGCAGCATGCTCTCGAGCGTCAGGTTGTCGTAGACGATGTCCTGCTGGGGCACGTAGCCGATGGAGGTCTTGAGGTTGTCGTAGTTGGCGTAGAGGTCGACGCCGTCGATGGTGACGCGCCCCTCGTCGGCGGGCTCCGAGCCGTTGAGCTCGTTGAGCAGGGTCGACTTGCCCGAGCCCGAGCCGCCTACGATGGCCACGAACTCGCCGCGCTTGATGTGCAGCGCGACGTGATCGGTGGTCACGATGGTGCGGCCCTTGTTCTTGCGGTAACGCACCAGCCCCTCGCAGGCCACGTCGACACCCTGTCGCTCCTTGAACAGCAGCAGGCACGCGTCGAGGAAGACCATCCGGGCGTTGCCGAGCGATATCGTGGAGCCCGAGTTGAGCCGCTCCCAGGCGCCGGGCGTCACGAAGCGCGAGCCGACCTGCGTGCCGTTGGAGCTCCTGAGGTCGCAGATTGTCCAGGCGCCGTCGGGCGTGCGGGCGATGCGAGCGTGGTGTGCCGAGACGGTGGGGTTGGCTATGACCAGGCCGTTGTCGGCGAAGCGGCCGATATCGAGCTGGTCGATGCCGGCAAGCGACACGCTCTCCCAGCGCATGTCGGCGTCACCAACGAGGATGACGGTGCGCGGGCGGCCGGGCCTAGGGGCTCCCACGGTCACGACGTCGCCCGAGCTCACGCGGAACATCGACTGGCGCTGCCCGTTGAGGTAGAGGCCGTTCTTGGAGTTGTCGTCACGCAGGTAGCATTGGCCGCCACGCACGAAGATCGTGGCGTGTCGGCCGGAGACGGTCATGGAGGGAGGGCGTACGTCGACGTCGCAGCCCTCGCGGCCAAACGAGATCTGCGTGTCGCGGGCTAGGTTTACCTCGCACTTGGCGAGCTGGACGCCACGCTCGAGGAAGGTAAAGGTCAGGGTGCCCCCCGGTACCGTGTCGCGCGAAACGGGGATTCGGCCTCCTCCGCCCTGCACGAGGATGGTCTGTGGTCCGGTGTGCGCGCCTGCGGGCGCCGGCACACCGGCTTGCAGGCGACTCGCGCAATAGGGACAAACGATGGCGTCGGAGGGGACTCTCCTGCCACAGTTCCGGCATTGGGCCATCGGGGGTACCTCCATGGTCTGGATCACAGGTGGACTAGGGACGTGGCTGCCCATGGGCGGCGGGCATACGTTATGAGAGCGGGATGTCGATCCATTCTCTCAGAAAGAGGTCGGCGGCGTCGCGTACATCGTCGGTGAGCTGGGCGGGGTCGCCGGAATGGAGTCCGCAGGTAGCGAATCCGGCTTCGCGCGCGGCCACGATGCCCGGCACGATGTCCTCGAACACGATGCAGCGTGCGGGCTCCACGCCCACGCGCCGTGCCGCCTCGAGGTAGATGTCGGGCTGGTCCTTGGCCGTGCCCACGTCGCGTCCGTGCACGCAGGCGTCGAACAGCGATCCCACGTCCACGCGCTGCATGGATTGGATGAGCTCGGGCTCGTTGGCCGTGGCGAGGGCAGTGCGAATGCCTCTGGCGCGCAGGGCCTCGATGTAGCGGCTCACGCCGGGGCGCAGCTGTACGCGCGTGCGGTAGAGTGCGTGCGACAGGCGCGTCCACTCCGCGCAGATTTCGTCGGGGTCCTCGTCGAGGCCATAGCGCTCGATGGTGTAGATTGCGCCGCCGGCAAAGCCCAGCACCGCGAGGGCGCGGGCGTAGTCACGGGTGTACTCGATGCCCCGCGCGCCGAGGAACGTGCGGTCAACCTCCTGCCACAGCCATGCGGTGTCGGCTATGGTGCCGTCAAAATCGAATATGGCGGCGTCGAAGGAGGGCGGCCAGAGCCGCGGAGGCGTGCATCCCATGGGTGAGGCTCCTCTGGTTGTCGGCAACCAGTCGAGTCTATCACGCCTGCTAGCCATGGCAATGCCAGACTCGTCACTTTCGCGTGCGGGCGTACGGCCGAAGGTGGGGGACGAGTGGTCACGGGGGCTCGTCGGCCAGAAGTCGGAGCGGGAGCCCCGTGGGAGTGCTACTCTAGCATCGTATGCAGAAAACAACCGATTTCATGCGAAAGAAGGTAGGCACAATGGCAGACGAGCAGCTCAAGCGCGAGGCTCACGAGTTCGTGGAGCGCATCTGGGAGGAGGCCGTCAAGGACATCGAGACCCTGGTGGCCATCCGCTCGGTGGAGGACATGGAGCACGCAGAGCCGGGCAAGCCCTACGGTCCCGCGCCATACGAGGCGCTGCAGACGGCGGTCGACATCGCTGCGCGCATGGGCATGGACGCCCACAACTGCGACGGTCACATCGGCTATGCCGACATCGCAGGCGCCTCGCCCAAGCAGATTGCGATGATCGGCCACACCGACATCGTGCCCGAGGGCTCCGGCTGGACCTATGACCCGTTCAAGGTCACGCGCAAGGATGGCTATCTTATCGGCCGCGGCGTCCTCGACGACAAGGGCCCCACGGTCCTCGCGCTCTATGCGGCCCGGTTCTTTGCCGAGAAGGCCGAGGCCGAGGGCACGCCCAACCCCTACACCATCCGCGTCATCATCGGCAACAACGAGGAGACCGAGATGCGCGACGTGGACTGGTACCTCGAGAACTTCGAGCAGCCCGAGTTCCTCTTCACGCCCGACGCGGACTTCCCGCTGATCTGCGGCGAGAAGGGCGGCTACTCCGCCTACATCGAGTCGGGCAGGATCTCCGACGTGATCGTCGACTTCGATGGCGGCACGGTGGGCAACGCCGTGGCGGGCGAGGCAACCGCGGTCGTGCGCGCCGACGCCGCGTCGCTGCCTGCGGCCGAGCGCATCGACGTGGAGCCGGCGGGGGAGGGCCTGGCCAAGCTCACGGCTCACGGCATCGGCTGCCACGCCTCCACGCCCGAGGGCTCCATCAACGCCATCGGTCTCATCGTCGAGTACCTGCTGGCCAACGACCTCTGCTCCGAGGCCGAGCGCCGCTTCCTGGAGTTCGAGCACCTGGTGTTTGCCTCCTATGATGGCTCCACGCTGGGCATCAAGAGCGAGGACCAGCGCCTGGGCGCCCTGACCTGCATCGGCGGTACCATGCGCACCAAGGACGGCCAGTTCGTCCAGACCATCGACAGCCGCTACCCCGAGTCGATCACCGGCGAGCAGATCACCGCGACGGTCGGTGCCCTCGCCGAGAAGTACGGCGCCAAGCTCACCTGCGACCTCGACATGGTCCCCTCGTATCAGTCGCCCGACAGTGCCCCCATCCAGACGCTGGTCGACACCTACAACGAGTTTACGGGCCGCAACGAGCAGGCCTACTGCATCGGCGGTGGCACCTACGCGCGTCACTTCAAGTGCTCGGGCGCCTTTGGCCCCAACGACCCGCTCGACCCCATGCCCGAGTGGGTCGGCGCGGAGCATTCCGCCGATGAGGGCTTCTCCGAGGCACAGTTCAAGCGTGCGCTCGAGATCTACATCGTCTCGCTTGGCCGTCTGATGAAGCTCGGGTTCTAGCAAACAGGTCGACCTAAACACCTAAAAGAACCTCCCTCGCGCGGGCATATTCCCCAAAGCGCGAAGGGAGGTTCTTTTGTATGGAGCCATCATCTCTTTGCGTGCGGAGAGCTTTTTTGCTCCCGTCAGGCGTGGCGCTTGGTCTGCCAGCCCATGGAGCGCACGTACCAGTGGGCGAGATCCTCTGGTGCGGCCTCGTAACCTCGCTCGTGCCACCAGCCTATCGCCTGACAGAAGCCGCTGACGACCAGCGTGAGCATCAGGTCCTGGGGCACCCAACTGCTTCGCTCGGGAAGGCGATCCCCAAAGAACTCCTCGAGAAGTGTGCGGAAGTGGGCGGTGAAGTGTGGCTCGCCCTCGGCGACGAGCTTGCCGCAGATACCGTCGTGGTTGTCGCGCAGATGACAGAGCAGGTGAGCGAGCATGCCCTCCATCGTAGGGTCCTGGGTGTGGGCGTGCGTGTGGGGGTCGGTTTCGACTCCCTCGAAGACGTGCGCGAACATCTCGACGCACATCTGGTCGAGCAGATCGTCCTTGGTGGCGAAGTGTGCGTAGAAGGTGCTGCGCCCGATGTCGGCCCGTTCGATGATCTGCCCCACGGTGACGCTGGCATAGTGCTCCTCGTTCATGAGCTGCTCGAAGGCATCGAAGATGGCCTTGCGGGTCTTGCGCTGTCTGCGGTCCATGGAGCCTCCGTACAGAGTTTGCACTGTGTTCCGTATCGCATGGTGGACGGGAACAGATTCTGGTTTCACCCTCGCACTCATAGTATACCGGACAGTATGTACGGTAACTTTGATGATTGAGACCGAGTGGCAGACAGAAGATCGGTCGGGTATGCAAGGCGGCGCTCTACGCCTGAGCTCGCCGTTCGCCTACTATGTGGTGACCCAGCGGGGTATCGGCGCGTCTCGCACGAGCGCCTACTATGCGGTCGCCCCCTTTGTGGGAGTCCTGCTGCTCTGGGTGCTCTTTGGCGCAGGCCGCACGCCGGTCTTCCTCGTCGCCTTCGTGCTCATGGCTCTTGGCTCTCGCTGCCCGCCTGACCTCGTGCTCCCGTGCTATGGCATTGCGCGACGGGTTGGCATGCGGCGATGCTCCCTCAGAGGTTCACGTGCACGTGCGGCCGGTCCTCATAGCCATGGAAGTCGCCCATGTAGACAAAGTAGTCGGCGACCTCGTCGGCGAGCGACTGGTCGTGGGTGGCGATGACCAGGGTCTTGCCCGCATCCCCGAGCTGTCCCAAAAAGCCGAGCAGCCAGCTGCGCGTGCGGGCATCGAGCCCTGCAAGCGGCTCATCGAAGCACAGCACGTCGGGGTTCATGGAGAGCACACAGGCAATGGCAACGCGCTTTTTCTCCCCGCCCGAGAGCGCCCAGGGGGCGCGCTTGCGCAGGTCCTGGATGTCCAGAAGGCCGCAGACGTCGTCGACACGGCGGGTTATCTCGTCTTCGGACAGGCCCATCTGCAGGGGGCCGAAGGCGATCTCGTCCTCAACGCTCGCGCAAAAGAGCTGGGAGTCGCTGTCTTGGAACACGAATCCCACGCGCTGGTGGAGGCGCTTGGCAAAGGTGGCGTCGCGCATCGTCCGCTCGCTCACTTCTGCGCCGTCAAAGCGGTAGCTGCCCTGCTGGGCAAAGAGCAGGCCGCAGAGCGCCTTGAGAAGCGTCGACTTTCCCGACCCGTTGTCGCCCATCAGAACGACGCTGTCGCCGGCGCAGATGCACAGGTCGATGTGGCGCAGCGTGGGGGTGCTCTCGTAGGCGAAGCAGAAGTCGTCGAGCTCGATGAGCTTGTGGGAGCGCTTGCCCGTCAGACGGTGGAGGTCGTCGCCGTGCGTCATCTCAGATCACCTTCTGCAGGTAGAGGAAGAGGGCAAGGAGCAGGGAGAGCAGGACGAGGCAGGCGACGTCCGGCCAGCCCGGCCTCATGTCGTGCCGGGCCACCCGATACTCTCCGTCAAAGCCGCGACAGCGCATGGCGTCGTGGGTATCTTGGGCGCTGCGCCCAGCCTTGAGTAGCACGACGCCGCCCACCCCGCCCATGCTTGACTGCTTGCGGCGGTTGCGACCGACGCTGCGCAGGCTGAGTGCGGCGAGCACCTCGCCCGCGGTCTCGCCGAGGCAGACGATGCTGCGCAGTGCGAGGTCGACGGTGAGGATGGCAATGCCTGGGACCCCCATCCTCCGGAGCAGATGGGTGAGGTCACTGGGAGCCGTGGTCACCGAGACGATGAGCGTGATGGCCACGCACACGAGCGACTTGGTGGCCAGCGAGAGTGCCGACTGGGGCTGTCCGAGCAGGGTGGCAGGAGCCATGACGAGAAGCGTGAGCCCCGCGGCTGCGCCCGACCCGGCTGCGACGCGCGCGAGGGCGCGCGGCGGGAGAAGACTTGCGCGCGCGAGCACGCCGGCGAGCACGAACAGCACAAATAGGTGGTTGCGTGCGAGCGAGGTCAACAGGATGCAGGTAAGCCCGAGGACAACCTTGCTGCCAGCGGTGGGGGAGAGCCTGCCGCTGTGGCCGTCATCGAGTCGGAACCGGGCAAGCACCGACGTGACGGCAAGGAGGTTGCGCGACACGAAGCTGTCGCGATCCGCAACCGGCTGGTACCGTTGGGGCGTCTGGAGCCATTCGGGAATGTCGCGTTGATCGGGACGCATGCAGTGCTAGACGTCGAAGTCGACCGCGCCCTTTGTGGCTTGAGCGACGAGCCTGAACACGATGACCAGCAGTGCGACGCCGATCATCGCGGAGACCATGTATCCGGCCCACTCGGGAAGGGCTCCCACGGAATAGTCGGGCATGAGCGAAGACCACTCCCACCCATCGGCAAGGCCGGAAGGAGCATATCCGACCATCTCAGCGACGTCCTCGGTCGCCCACTCGCCCCAGGCGTCGCCGGTGGCAAGCAGTCCGAGCGGGCAGGCTGCCACAAGCGCGGCAACGAGGCCGAGCACCGGGGCGAATGACGCCTTGCTCGCGCTGCGGTCCTCAATGCCAAAGCTCGGTGCGGCGCTGCGCACGAAGGCGAGGATGCCGACGGTGAAGCCCACCTCAGCCAGGCCGGCCACCGTGAGGTGTCCCAGCATCATGGCAGGTACGGCAACGGAGACCGGGTAGGGGCAATAGAGCGCCGCCCCGCTCGCGTCGGTGAACAGCAGCGGTTGGATGCCAAACTCGATGGCACACAGCAAGGCGGCCGCATTGAGGCCGACATAGGCCCCCACGCCGGCTCCGATCAGCTCGCCGCGCCGCCCTCCCACGCGCTCGCGGATGGCGGAGTAGATGGAATGGCCGATGAAGGGCAGGACGAAGGCCATGTTCAGGCAGTTTGCCCCAAACGACAGGATGCCTCCGTCACCAAAGAAGACGGCCTGGATGGCAAGTGCGATGCTGATTGCCAGACAGGCAGGCCATGGGCCGAAGAGTATGGCAATCAGCGTTCCACAGACGGCATGGCCGGTCGTGCCGCCAGGAAGGGGGATGTTGAACATCATGGCCAGGAAGCTGAAGGCAGCGGCAATCCCGATGAGTGGCACCTTCTCGCGTGGGACCTCGGCGCTCACTCGCTTGGCGGCAATGCGCCATATGGGAAGCATGACGGCATAGGCGACGGCGCAGGTGCTCGGGCTGAGGTAGTTCTCCGGAATGTGCATGTAAACCCCCTCATGAGTTACAGGACATATCAAGAGAATTGTACCGAAACGAATAACAATGAATAAAGTGCCCAGCAAGAGGAGAGAAATTAGAATCACTTGTTACAAAGGAACTGCTACATCGAGCAGTTAGCAGCAAAGTAGTTGCAAATCAATAACAAATCCGTGAACGGTCGATGATTGCAAAACAGAAAAAATAGTGTAGATTATTTGAAGCTATCTTGATGAACGGAGCAATTTGGCCGTTTATCGTCAGTCACTTGGGCAAATCGTGAAAGGACCCGCAATGCTCACCATCCGTCTGTTCTGCGCCGCCGGCATGTCCACCAGCCTGCTCGTCCGCAAGATGATCGAGGCCGCAGAGGCCGAGGGCACCGAGGTCGACATCGTCGCCTACCCGGTCGGCGAGATGGACCAGCACCTCGACGGCGTCGACTGCGCGCTGCTCGGCCCCCAGGTCGGCTACATGAAG
>CACZCK010000027.1 GCA_902779675.1 uncultured Coriobacteriaceae bacterium
ATGAGCACGGCCAGAGACGGGGCCTGGCGCAGGGGCTTGTAGGCGGTGCGCTCGACGACGATGCCCAGGCAGGTGCAGCCGACCACCGACAGCAGGATGCCCGCCAGAGGCGGCAGACCCAACGAGTTCATGGCAATGAAGCAGAGGTAGCCACCGACCATGATGACATCACCGTGGGCGAAGTTCAGCATCTTTGCAATGCCATACACCATGGTGTAGCCCAAGGCGATGATGGCATAGATGCTTCCCAGGCTGATGCCATTAATCAGAGCGATGAGGAAGCTCACGCCAACCTCCTCTCAGAGAGAGACTAACGAATAAAACAGGCAATTAATCAGTATAACGGAGGCCACCTGACCGGTGGCCTCCGCAACACGCATCAAAGTTGGGACGGCCAGCGCTACGCGATCGGCTGGTATACGCCTCCCTGGATGACCATGCCCTTGGGGTCCTTGGTGACCTCGCCAGACTCGGACCAGGTCATGACCTCGCCCACCGGGCAGGTGAGGCCGGAGAACTCGAAGTCGCCGGTGAAGGTGGCGATGAGCTTCTCGCAGATGTCGGCGGCAGCCATGTCGGGCGTGACGCCAGAGGCCTCGATGGCCTGGGCGATGGCCTTGACGCAGTCATAGGCATCGGCGGCAAACTGAATCGGGTCCTCCTCGGTCTTGGCAGCCTCCTTGTAGGCGGCAACGAAGGCCTGGGTGGCCTCGTCGGTGTCGGTTGCGACGAACGGGGTCAGCAGCATGACACCCTCGGCCAGGGAGGTGTCAAAGCCCTCGAGACCCAGGATGCCGTCCATGCCGTCCACGCCAAAGAACTTGGGGGCATAGCCCATGTCGGCGGCCTGCTTGAGGATGATGGAGGCCGGCTGGTAGTAGATGGGCAGGAAGATGAGGTCGGCGCCGGCGTCCTTGGCCTTGTTGAGCTGGGCCGAGAAGTCGGTGGCGTTGTCATCGGTAAAGGTGGTGGTGGAGACGATCTCCAGGTTGCGTGCACCAGCCTCCTCCTGGAACTTCTGGAAGATGCCAGTGGAATAGGCGTCGGCGTTGTTGTAGATGATGGCGATCTTGGTGCCGAGCTTCTGCTCGTCGATGTACTGAGCCGACTTGGTGCCCTGGTTGGGGTCAGTGAAGCACATCTGGAAGACGTTGTCCTTGCGCGGGTTGTCGGCGCCGATCTCCTCGCCACCGAGGACGTTGACGGAGGAGGCGGACGGGGTCAGCTGGAAGATGCGGTCAGCGTTGGTGAGCGAGGAGACGGCAACGCAGGGGTTGGTCGTGGTGGTGCCGACCAGGATCTGAAGGCCCCAGTCCTTGAGGTTGTTGTACGCGTTGACGGACTTCTCGGGGTCGTGCTCGTCGTCCTGCCAGTTGAGCTCCATCTTGATGTTGCCGGCAGCGTTGACCTCGTCGACGGCCACCTGGGCGCCGAACTTGGTGGCGATGCCGTAGAGGGCGGCGCCACCCGTAACGGGGCCGATGCCACCGATCATGAAGGTGTCGCCTGCGGCCGCAGACGAGCCGCCTTCGGAGGAGCCACCGCAGCCGGCGAGGGCGGCGGAGGCGGCGAGGGCACCAGAAAGCTTGACGAACGAGCGCCTGGAAAGGTTCATGGTATTCATAGCGGTCCTTTCTCTCCCAAAGTCGGAGCCATGAAAGCTTGCTAGTACTGTATGCGGTTTGCCCGCCGATGCAGGCGCACATGCAGAATGGTTTTCTCCCTCGTAACATGCAGGTAGCAGGCCCGACAGATAGCCACGTCGCTCTGCACGCAAAAAGGGGCGACCCTTATGGGACCGCCCCTTTCATGCATAAGAATTCGAAACGTATCTAGGCCTCCTGTGCCATGCGCGCCGGCGCAAAGTGGCGCCCGGTCGTGCTGTCGTCGCCCGTGCGCTTGCGGATGCGCAGCGGACTGGTGCCACCCTCGATCACGCGCAGATGCGCGTGGCTGGACTTGCGGATGACCAGCGAGCTGTTATGCGAGAGCTCGTCACGCAGCAGGTAGTCGACATAGGTCTCGGTATCGACCACCTCGGGATGAGCCGCCGGCACCCTGAAGGGAATGAAGCCGGTCGGGCCCTCGAGGCCGTCGGGATCGTCGATCGTGGCAGGACCGCCCACCATGTCCTGGAACACGGGCGCCTCCTCGGCGATGGCCTCCCCCATCGCCGCAAGCGCCTGCTCCCAAACATCCTCATGCTCCAGCTCGTCGGCACTGCGGCGCTCGGGGAACATCCCCTCGTTGACCTCTGCGACACGACGCGAGATATAGGTGGCACGCGAGTCATCGGCTGCTGCCGGCACGGACGCGGAGCTCTCCGCGGCGCCTTCGAAGTCCGAGCGCGCGGCGGTGTCGTCGAGCTTGCCAGTGATGCCGGTCAGGTTTGCGATGGCGGGAGCCAGGGTCTGGTCGAACCACGTGGGCGCCGGCGCCACGTCGGAAACGCTGCCGTCGGCACGCTGGATGATGGGCACGCCCTCCATGACATCGCCGCTCAGACGCGCGGCGAGCACCTCACGCACGTTCCTGGTGCGCTCTGCCATGCGCATGCGCAGCCTTCCGGTGACGCCCAGGCCTGCGTCGGACGACGAGCGCTCGCGTGAGCGGGCGTCGACGCGAGCGGCAGGCTGTGCCGACACAGCGGGCTTCGGTGCCGCTGCTGCAGACACGGTCGCCACCTCCACCACCGGACGGACCGGCTTGGCATAGCGCGAGTCGATCGTGGGCAGTTTGGACAGGCGCTCGCGCAGCTGCTCGCGCGGGTCGACGGGGCGGGCAGGCTCCGCCACCGCCGCCGGTTCGGGCATGACGGGCTCGGGCGCGGCCGGCGCGACGTCGACGGGCTTAGGTGCCGGCGCGGGCACGTTGCCGGCAAAGTGACGGCCATGGGCAACGCTCGCGACCTCGGGCGACAGCAGGCTGATAACCAGGGGCTCCTGCTTGGCAGCCGTGGCAAAATGGCGGCCGGTGCGCTTGGCCGCAGGCTTTGCGGTGTGCTGCGCGGGAGCGGCGGTGGCAAAGTGGCGAGCCTTGCCCGGCGCCTTGGCTGCGACGGACTTCTTGACTTCCTCGACCGGGAGATCGATGGTGATCTGGCCCGTGCGGAAGCGGCCGAGATCGCCCGTCGGGTCATCGTCGGCCTCGAGGGCCTGGGCACGCACGAGGTTGAGCGACGACGAGCTCCAGCGATCGTCTTCGGCTGCCGCCTGCGCGACAGGCTCGACTTCCTCGGACTTGGCGGGCATGCGATCGGCCACGTAGGCGATGACCCCGGCTATGGCGGCACCAGCGGCGCACCCGATGGCAAACTGAAGCACAACCGACCCGGCAACGGCCTCCATCACGTCGTCGACGGGCGAGGCGAGCGCAATCTCGGGCACCCCCCAGGCTGCGCTGCCCAGAAGTCCCGCGAACACCGCCGGATGAATCTTCAGTTCCGTCATAGAGCGCACCTCCCGCTTCGCCAAAAGCACGAGGCACACGCAGAAGCACTCGCAGGACACTTGTCATGCAGTTTGACGATGACCGTGACGACGTGCTTCGTTGGATGTGTGTGTGCCGTCGTGATCGAATGTCTGAGCACAGAGCCCGGACAAGAATAGACTTTACCGCACTTCCGTCAAAATGCAAACGTCGGCGGCGATGCGCACAGCAAGTGCGTCCATCGGGGCATCCAACGGCATCTGGGACCTCACCAACCCCAAAGAAATGCCCTGATGCGACGAACCCGCCGCGCACCAAGGTGCTCGGCGGGCTCGGGTGTCGTGGCTCATTTGGCAGGCGCTACATCATGATGTCGGCCTGCTGCGCCTTGCGGGCGGAGCGAATGAGGAACTCCTGGTTGTCCTTGGTGCTCTTGAGACCCTTGACCAGGGCGTTGGCCGCACGCTCGGTGTTGTTCATGTTGGCAAGCACGCGACGGATGCCCCACACGAAGGGCTGTAGCTCGGGCTCGATGAGCAGGTCCTCGTTGCGCGTGCCCGAGGCCACCGGGTCGATGGCCGGGAAGATGCGCTTGTCGGCAAGGTCGCGGTCGAGCTTGAGCTCCATGTTGCCCGTGCCCTTGAACTCCTCGAAGATGACCTCGTCCATCTTGGAGCCGGTGTCAACCAGGGCGGAGGCCAAGATGGTAAGCGAGCCGCCGTGCTCGATGTTGCGCGCCGCGCCCAAGAACTTCTTGGGCGGGTACAGCGCGGCGGAGTCGACGCCACCCGAGAGGATGCGGCCCGAGGCGGGCTGCGCCAGGTTGTAGGCGCGCGCCAGACGGGTGATGGAGTCGAGCACGACCACCACGTCCTCGCCGAGTTCCACGAGACGCTTGGCGTGCTCGATGACGAGTTCGGAGACCTTGGTGTGGTTGTCGGCAGGCATGTCGAAGGTGGAAGCGACCACCTCTCCGCGGATGGAGCGCTCCATGTCGGTGACCTCCTCGGGGCGCTCGTCCACCAGCAGGCAGAACAGGTGCACCTCGGGGTTGTTGGCCGCGATCGACTGGCAGATGCGCTTGAGCACCGTAGTCTTGCCGGCCTTGGGCGGCGAGACAATCAGGCCACGCTGGCCCTTGCCGATGGGCGCCACCAGGTCGATGGCGCGACCGGTGATGGACTCCTGCCCATGTTCCATGACGAGTCGCTGGTCGGGGTAGATGGGCGTGAGGTCGCGGAAGCGCGGGCGATTGCGCATCTCCTCGGGCGAGCGTCCGTTGACCGAATCGATACGATGCAGGGGCGGATACTTGTTACCCGAACGCGAGGGGGCAAGCGATCCAGAGATCTTGTCGCCGACCCGCAGTCCATACTGGCGGATGATCTGCTGGTGGACGAAGGCGTCGGACTCGCCCGACATGTAGTTGCCCGTGCGCAGGAAGCCGTAGCCCTCGTTCTGGATCTCGAGGACGCCAGAGACCGGACGGAAGCCCTCTGCCAGTGCAGCAGCCTCGTAGATGGCCTCGGCGAGATCCTTCTTGCGCACGCCAGCGTAGTCCACGCCCAGCTCGGCAGCCTTCACGCGCAGGTCAGCCACCTTCATCTCGGCGAGCTCGTCGCGCGTGAGCGAGGGCTCGACCGTCTGCTCCTGCTGGTTGCGACGGTTGCGGCGGCGGTTGTTCTGGTTGTTGTTGCGCCCCCTACCCTGCTGGGAGCCGTTGCCGTTGCCCTGCTGGGCCTCCTTGCCCTCGCCCGACGCATTGCGGCGACGACGGCGGCCTTGGGTCTGTGCGCCCTGTGCCGCCTGCGCGTCGGCTTCGGCAAGCGTCGAGGCAGGTGCCCCGATGGGTACCGCGCTCGCTTGCGTGGCGGCCTGGGTGGCACGGGTCATTTCCTCGATGCTGAGCTGAGCACTCGGCGCCGGCTCGGCTGTGGCCTCGGCGGGCACCTCGGCAACGTCGGTCTTGCGCGGGCGGCCGCGACGGCGCTTGGGGGCCTCCTCGGCAGCAGGCTCGGCATCGGCCGCAGGCGTCTCCGCAGTCGGAGCCGCAGTCTCGGCATCGACCTCGGTCTTGCGCGGGCGGCCGCGACGGCGCTTGGGGGCCTCCTCGGGAGCAGCCTCGGCATCGGCCGCAGGCGTCTCCGCAGTCGGAGCCGCAGTCTCGGTCTCGGCAGCAACCTCGGTCTTGCGCGGGCGGCCGCGGCGGCGCTTGGGGGCCTCCTCGGCGGGAGCCTCTGGCGCGGCGGCGGGCTCGGCTGCAGCCTCGGCGGCGACATCGGCCTTACGCGGGCGGCCGCGACGCCTCTTGGGGGCCTCCTCGGCAGCAGGCTCGACGGGAGCGGCGGACTCTTCGGTCACGTTGGTGTCTTCGGCCATTGGCCTTACCTTTCTACAGGAATCTACGCATGCGGCACCTTGATGCGGCACAACATTGCATACGGAGGGGAATCAAAAAGAGGTGCGCGAGATGAGTGACGCGCGCGGACGATGTGCACACTATAGCAGAAATACCCCGTCGCGCACATAAGAACGTATAGCTCCGACAGTGGCCCCATGACGGGGGCCTTTCATCCTCGGTTATGGCATGTGCATGCTATCCAAGGGCTCCCCTGCTGCCGGCAGAGGATGACACCCTACGACTTGCGACGGATGACCAGCGCCCTGATCTCGTCGGCGATGTCGGCAGCGCGAGTCTCACCAGCCTCGGTCAGCACGATGTCGACTGAGCGTGCGGCCCCCTCGTCCTGCCGCAGGCGCATGACAAGCCCCTCGCCCTCGAGTGCAGCCACCGACATCGAGACCGTGGGTTGCAGCAGCCCTAGCACGTTAACCAGATCGCTCACGGTACGGCTGCTCGTCTCCGACTGCAGGATGCCCAGAAGCACGAGGTCACCCGACATGCAGGTCAGCGAGCCCATGGCGTCCACATAGCGTGCCACACGTAGCGCCGTGGTACGCGAGAGGATGTTGCCAGCGTGGAGGATGTCACAAATCAGCCTGCAGGTCTGCTCCACGAACTCCCTGCCCTCGTCGCTGATCTCGCAGATAACGTTTCGACGGTCCGAACTGCCCTTGCTGCGAACCATGAAGCCCAGCTCAGAGAGATGCTTGGTCCGGTGGGTCATAGTGGGCCTGAGGGCGCCCTGATACTCGGCGATCTCCGAAGTGTTCATTGGCCTGCCGAGCACGTCCATGCGGCACAGGATGGCCAGCTCGACGAAGGTCAAACGCCGATCCGCAGGCATGTCCTGCCTCACAAGGTTGTACGCCCTCCGAATAGCCAAGTACTCACGCAGTTCCATGGCACTCCTGCAATGCTCTCACAGCCACATCGGCTTTTACACAATTCTGAATCTATTTGCCCTGTTTACAAAGTAGCTGGATTTCCGCCCTGTGACCGTACAACTGCATACAAATTCATGTAACCGAAACTAGCGGGCCCGCCATCGTGTGATGGCGGGCCCGCTAGTTTAAGCAAATTGAAGAAACTGTACAATTGACATTACGCTGGTAGCACTACATGACGGCAGGCGCGGAGACGCCAATGAGTCGCAGTGCGACCTCGAGGTTAACGCGGACGGCATCGCAGGCGGCCAGACGCGCGCGAGAGAGCTCGGCGTCGAGCGGACGACCGTCGCTGGGCAGCACCTGGCAGTCGTGGTAGAAGCTGTGGTAGGTGCTGGCAAGCTCCTCGCAGAAGTGCGTGATGCGGAACGGGGCACGATCACGGGCGCAGCTGGCGATGAGGTCGGGGAACTCGGACAGCTTGCGCGAAAGTGCGAGCTCGGTCGGATCGGTGAGCAGCGACAGGTCGTAGTTCTCGCCCAAAGCCTTTGCCGCCACCGCGTCCATGCCCATCTCAGCGGCCTCCTCGGCACTCACGCCGGCAGCGCGACGCAGGATGGAGCAAATGCGCGCATGGGCGTACTGCACGTAGTAGACCGGGTTGGTGTTGTTCTGCTCCTTGACCTTCTCGATATCGAAGTCGATGGTCTGGTTGGAGGAGCGGCTGATGAGCGTATAGCGGGTGGCGTCGACGCCGGCCTCGTCGACCAGCTCCTGGAAGCTGATCATGGTGCCGCGGCGCTTGGACATGCGCACAGGCTCGCCGTTGCGCAGCAGGTTGACAAACTGGCCCAGCAGGATCTCGTACTTGCCAGGGTAGCCCATGGCGTCGGCGACGGACTGCACGCGCTTGATGTAGCCGTGGTGGTCGGCACCCCAAATGTTGATCTCGTAATCGACGATCTCGAACTTCTTCCAGCAGTAGGCCACGTCGGAGGCGAAGTAGGTGTACTCGCCATTGCTCTTGATGAGCACGCGGTCCTTGTCGTCGCCGAAATCGGTCGACTTGAACCACAGGGCGCCGTCCTCGGTGCGATAGAGCAGGCCCTTGTCCTCGAGCATCTTGAAGGTCTTGTCGATGTAGGAGATGCCGGTCTCGTCGGGCACGTAGAAGCTGCGCTCGCTGCGCCACTCGTCGAAGTCGCAACGCACCTGGTGGCAGGTGTCCTTGATCTGCTGGAGCATGTCCTGGTAGGAGCGCTCGCGGAACTCGGGGTCGCGCACCTCGGCGGGCTCGCTCACCCACTTGTCGCCGTCGGTCTCGTAGAAGCGCTGCGCGATACCAATGATGTAGTCGCCGCCGTAGGAGTTGCCGCCCAGGGCCTCGTTGAAGGCGTCCATGAACGGGTGGGTCTCGGGCTTCTCGTCGAGCTCGTCCTCGACATAGGCCTCACGGTCGGCCAGCAGCTTGGCGGCAGCGGTGGCAGCGTCGACGCCGTCGGCCTTCACGATCTGGTCGATCTGCAGGTAGCGCATAGCCACCGACTGACCGAAGACGTCCATCTGCGAACCGTGGTCGTTGATGTAGTACTCGCGCTGCACGTCGAAGTTGGCGTGCTCGAGCACGTTGCACAGCGAGTCGCCGATGGCGGCCCAGCGACCGTGGCCCACGTGCAGCGGACCGGTGGGGTTGGCCGAGATGAACTCGACCTGGGTGCGCAGGCCGTCGCCCACGTTGACCTTGCCCCAGTCATCGCCCGCCTCGATGACAGTGCGGAAGACCTCGTTGTTGGCAGCGGAGTTGAGGTAGAAGTTGATGAAGCCGGGGCCAGCGACCTCGACCTTGGACACCGAGCTGCTCTCGGGCATGTGCGCCACGATGGCCGCGGCGATCTTGGCGGGAGCCATGTGGGCGAGGCGTGCGGATCGCATTGCCACCGTCGAGGTCCAGTCGCCGTTACCAGAATCAGCCGGTCGCTCGATGCCACAGTCGGTGACCTCGAACTCGGGCAGATCTCCTGCGGCTTGTGCAGCGGCGAGTGCCTGCTTGACAAGCTCCTCGATCGTTTCGGGCATGCTCAGAACTCCTTAATATCGTGGGTACGACGTACAACTTGAACAGTGTAGCAAAGATATCTGCCGTTAACAGCGCCTAACAGGGTATTCACCGATTTGATGTGTGCTCCGTGCACGCATGCAAAAGCGTCGTGCCAAAAGGGTAGCCCTTTTGGCACGACGCTCGGTTGCTGTGAGAGACGTATCGCTAGCGGCTGGTGCGGCGCCCCGAGCCCTTGGCCTCCTCGAGGGCGAGCTCGTTGCGTAGCTCGGCCAGCCCGCGCTCGAGGCCCACCGGGTAGGTCTGCGGGTTGAGGAAGCGCTTGGTGGCGGGGTCGAGGTGCATGATCGCCTCGCGGCAGCGCGCCTTGGCAGCCTCGAGGGACTCGGCCTCCCCCACCCTATGGCCGTCCTCGACCACCTTGACCAGCATCTCAACGGGCGTGGCGTCGGAGAGGTCATAGCTCGTCAGGCCGTCGAGCACATCGACCATGGAGGTGGCGTCGCCGCTGTCCACCGAGTCGTCCACGATCATGTCGCCCACGGGCACGCCTGCCGTATCGTAGTAGCGCCTGATGTGCTGCACGCCAGGGATGGTGCGCTTGTACGCCTGCTCGGAGAGCTTGATCACCGGATCCCAGGGGTCCTCGGGCGTCTCACGCGTGGCCGAGAGCTTGTAGACGCCACCGAGCGAGGGTTGCGGGTCGCAAGTGGCGAGCTTGGTGCCCACGCCAAACGAGTCGATGGGGGCACCCTGCGCGAACAGCGACTGGATGGTGTACTCATCGAGGTCGTTGGAGGCGGAGATCTTGACATAGGGCAGGTCAGCCTCGTCGAAGGCCTTGCGCGCGGCCTTGGACAGACGCGCGAGGTCGCCCGAGTCGATGCGCACGGCCGCCAGACGCTCGCCGCGCTCCTCCATCTCCTTGGCCACCGTGATGGCATGCTTGATGCCCTCGTGCACGTCGTAGGTATCGAGCAGCAGCACGCAGTTCTTGGGGCTGGAGGCTGCAAAGGCGCGGAAGGCGTCGAGCTCGGTGGGGAACGACATCACCCAGGAGTGCGCATGCGTGCCGAACACGGGAATGCCGTAGATCTTGCCTGCAAGGACGTTGGACGTCGAGGAGGCGCCGCCGATGTAAGAGGCGCGAGCCACCGCCAGGCCACCATCGGGGCCCTGAGCGCGACGCAGACCAAAGTCGGAGACGGGATGGCCCTCGGCCGCATGCACCACACGAGCCGTCTTAGTAGCCACCAGCGTCTGGAAGTTGACCAGGTTGAGCAGGGCGGTCTCGATGAGCTGGCAGTCGATCAGCGGACCTTGCACGCGCACCATAGGCTCACGCGCAAAGACCAGCTCGCCCTCGGGGATGGCCCACACGTCCACGTGCATGCGGAAGTCGCGCAGGTACTCGAGGAAGCCGGGCTTGAACATGGCGCCACCGCCGGGTGCCTGCACGCCTGCCAGGTAGTCGATGGAGGCGTCGTCGTAGACGAAGTTCTCTACCAGGTCGGCAATCTGTCCGATGCCGCAGGCAATGCCGTAGCCGCCCTTGAACGGCGCGTCGCGGAAGAAGACGTTGAAGCAACCCTCCCCTCCCATCATGCCCGACTCCCAGTAGCCCTGGGCCATCGTGAGCTCGTAGAGGTCGGTATTGAGCGCCACGTCGCTCGGACGCGTGATGTCTGTCAGTGCCATTGCTTTCTTCTCCCTTCGCCGCAGGCGACACCCGCGGGCATCAGAGACGTTTATCTGCCAATCGGTCAGCCGACGAGGAAGTGCATGACCACGATGATGCCCACAAGCAAAGCAAGCACGGCCAGCACGATCTTTTGCCCCATGGGCATGCGCAAGTCGTCGTCGGGTTCCATGAGCTTCGCGCCGCGCTCGCGCGCCTCGCGGATGCGGCGGTCATCCTCGGACTCCACCCGCTGCGCAGGGCGAGCCGCACTCGGTGTGGGCCGTACCTCGCGTGCAGCGGGCTGGGCCTTCTCCGCACGCAGCGCCTCCAGCTCGGCTCGCTCGCGCTCCGCGAGCTCCCGAGCCTCGCGAGCCGCCTTCTCGGCGCGCAGGGCCTCGAGCTCCGCGCGCTCCTCGTCGGTCAGGGGCTGTGCCTCGTCGGCCATAAGTGATCCCTTCAATAGGCGCCTCTCTCGACGCAATACCCAAAGACTATAGCGCTAAATCTCTGCCGCGCCCGCCACCTCGGGCCCCACGACACCCGTTGCATCGAATGGGGGTACGAAGCTTTCCGACACCGTGCCACCCTGCTGCCACCACATACGCTCGAAGCCCAGGGCGTCGGCATAGTCAAGCACCGTCTCGTACTCGTCATCGTCGAGCGGCCGGGCAAGCGAGCCACCCGCTGCGCGGCATGTCTCGTTAGGCGTGTACTGGTTCATGACCGACAGGTCCACCTCGTTGCCGCAGAGCTCCCACACTCGCCCGAGCACCGACAGCGAGTCGTCCACGTGGTCGGGCAGCACCAAGTGACGCACGATGATGCCGCGCCTCATGGCACCGTCCTCCCCCATCAGGGTCCCACCCGCGGCGCGCACGCTCTCGAGCATAGCCGCGAGCGCCGCCTCGGCAACCTGCGGGTAGTCCGCCACGGCCGAGAGGGTGCCTGCCACCTGGGGCGAGGCGTACTTGAAGTCGGTGAGCCAGACGTCCACCACGTCGGACATGGCCCGCACCACCTCGGGGCGCTCGTAGCCCGAGGTGTTGCATACGATGGGCAGGGTGAGACCCGCCGCGCGCGCCTGCAGCACCGCAGCGCGCACGTGTGGCGCGTAGTGCAACGGCGTAACGAGGTTGATGTTGAGGGCTCCCTGCTCCTGCAGCTCGAGCATCATCTGCGCGAGGCGCCCGGTGGTCACTTCGAGCCCGAAGCCCTCTTGCGAAATCTCGTGGTTCTGGCAGAACACGCACCGCAGCGGGCAGCCGGCAAAAAAGATGGCGCCCGATCCCGCTTCGCCCGAGATGGGCGGCTCCTCCCAGAAGTGCAAGGCGCAGCGCGCGACGCGCAGCGTGGCAGAAGCGCCACAGCGGCCTGCCTTGCCCTCGGCTCGCCTGGCGTGGCAGCGCCTGGGGCACAGCTCGCAGTCCTGATATGCGTTGAAGCCCACGTCCATGGGTGCGGCTACTTGAGGAAGGGCACGTGCGGGGTGTGCTCTTGCTCGAAGCGAGCCTCCTCCTTCTCGAAGGCGGGGTTCTGCGGGCTGATGATCTCGTCGGAACCCGTGCGGGGGTTGTAATGGTGCAGCAAAACAGGGCTGAACAGCTTGAGATGCGCAGCAAAGAGCCCAGAGGCCACCACAAGCAGCGTGAACACCGTGATGCGCGCGATGGGTCCGATCTGCGTCATGACGATGGCGCCGATGCTCAGCAAGACTGTCCACGCGTAGATGACGAGCACCGTCTGGCGCTGGTCGAAGCCCTCGTCGAGCAGGCGGTGGTGGATGTGGCCACGATCGGCCTGACCCACGCTCACATGGGCGCGGCTGCGGCGGATGATGGCCGAGAAGGTGTCGATGATGGGGATGCCCGCCACGACCAGCGGCACGATGATGGTGGTGAGGCTGGAGATGCGCGTGACCGAGAGCAGCGAGATCGTGGCGAGGGTGAAGCCCAGAAGCAACGACCCCGAGTCGCCAAGGAAGATCGAGGCGGGGTGGAAGTTGTAGCGCAGGAAGCCGAGGGTCGAGCCAGCGAGCGCGATGGCCAGCGTGGCAGCGTCCACCTGTCCGCGCAGCAGCGAGAGCACAAACAGGGTCATGCTGGCAATGAAGGCGATGCCCGACGCGAGCCCGTCCAAGCCATCGATGAGATTGAAGATGTTGGTGTAGGCCACCAGATAGATGACGGTGACCGGATAGGTGAGCCAGCCCACATGGAAGAGTCCCTCGGCCTCGAGCGGGTTGACGACGTCGCCGATGACCAGTCCGCCGGCAACCGCCACGCAGGCGGCAATCAGCTGGCCGACCAGCTTCTTCTTGGGTGTGAGCGAGATGCAGTCGTCCACCACGCCCGTGAGGAAGATGATCACGAAGGCTATGCCCAAGAGCGTGTAGTCGACGCTGCGCAGGTGGGGCGAGGGCGTGAACGCCATGGACCACCCCAGGTAGTGAGAGCCCACGTAGCGCACCACGAGCAGGGCCACGATGCCCGTAAAGACGGCGATGCCGCCCATGCGCGGGATGGGCTTGCGGTTGATGCGGCGGTTGTTTGGATAGTCGACTGCGTCCATCTTCCAGGCGATGGCGCTGGCGACGGGCGTCATGAACAGCGACACCACAAGCGCCACCACAAAGAGGCACAAGTAGGCCATCCACTGCTTAGCCATGTTTGCCTACGCCTTCCTACGCCGCCAGATGCGTGCCATAATGCCACATCTTATGATTGTTTTCGCTCGGAGCGCGCAAGTCAAGACTGGTATTCGCAAGGGGCACACGTATAGTGGAATTGTCATCCCCCTGCGGCTCAACTGGGTGAACCGACAAGTGTTTCGAGGGAGTCCGGATCTCGTGTCCAGTACAGGTATCCTCCGTTGTTGAGGAAGCTGGAACAAGCGAGGAGGACACCCACCTTATGGAGGTGGGTTCATAATCGAAACCGTGGGGGGATGGCTTTTTGTTTGCGCTGGTAGATGGGGGCGCGAAGTCTTCCCGCACTTTTTTCTCGAACCCGCGGTCTACGGTTTGAATACAAATTCGAATTCGAATTTGCCGGCATTTCAAAGGCTGATGTTGCCCCACTCCCCCACCGCGAGTTCCTGATACGACGGCCCACCAACCAGGTAGGTAATTGACGAATACAGACGTACCGTAATGTCAAGCGCACAGACCGCGCCCGTTGGTGGAGCCGCGTCGTGCAGTTCGGGCGGCATTGCTGCCTATGCCTGGGTAACGCGAGCCTGCTGGGGGAAGCCCACGGTCGGGCATCAGCTTTAATACCAGGCGATTGTGCCAGACTCTTGCGGACGCTCCTCGCGCGTGATTGCGGCAATCGCGTGCTTCATCTTGCTCCCGTACCACGGATAGCCCACAGCCTTGTCGGTCGGTGCGAGCTCGGTCACCTCATAGGTTCCGTTGGCGAGGCCAACAACAATGCGACCCACGTCGTCGGACTTGCCCTCGACGGCATATGAGTATGTGGCGCTTCTGCCTTCGATCCCTATGAGTCTGTACCTAATCACCTAGCCTCGCGCTTCTCTTAAGCCATTCGAACAGGGCCTCTTGGTAATCAGTATAGGTTGGTTTGGTCGTTCGCCTGCGTTAAACGAAGGTCAGAAAGCGACCGCGTTCAACTGAACCCATGTCGGCTGGTTTCTGTGACGACGCGAGAAAACGTTCAAGATACTCCGTTAGTGTGTCATGTGGCCGCGTAATCAGCGATTCATTTAAATATTGATATTGATTCACCTGCGATTTTATTAGGGCCAGACTGCACCGTCGGCATCACACCGGTAACAGGTGACACACTAACGGTGTTTCTTGAACGAAATGCGCCATGGCTCACCGCAGATTGCCCCCCAAGCGCGTCGTCGGTTGAACGAAGGTCGAAAAAGCGACCCTCGTTCAACCCAAGAATGAGCGCAACGACTCCGTGCCGGCCAGATACATAATGCAAAGTCGATTGCAGATTCGTTCCAATAATGCCTGTTGGTGACAGAATCATTCTGATTGACTTTGCACTTGCTTAAATACACAGTGCAAAGTCGATTTCTTCTCAAGATGAATAAGGCCTGTTGTCGCTTTATTGAAGCGTATCGACTTCGCACTAATCTCTGTGTTGAAAGAAGGTCGGAAAAGCGACCGCGTTCAACGCAGAGATTCCATGCGTCGTCGGGGAGGCCCAGGTGTCACGACTACAACCAAACTCACCGTCGTGCTGGTACCAGAGCGAAGCAGATTCCCAACGCGCGTAGAATGTAACCATTCTCATCAAAAGTGAAAGGATCACGAATGAACGATACATTTGGCAGCATCTCCCCCGAGCTTCAGGAGAAGGCGAAGGCCTGCAAAACGCCCGAAGAGCTCCTGAGCCTCGCAAAGAAGGAGGGCCTCGAGCTCTCCAACGAGCAACTCGAGGCCATCTCTGGTGGAGGATGGCTCAACTGCGACGATGAGTATGATTGCAAGGACGACGAGCCTCTCGTCCCGTTTAGGCCGTAACAGCACTTAAGAGGGCAGAAGCGCGCGCGGCAGATTCCAGCATGCACCGGCCGCCTCATGCACGCGATTAGCTAGCCCTCAGGCGTCGCATCCGCAACTTGGTTGAACATGTCAGGCAGAAGCCTCTTGCCAAGCATTCTTGGAAGCGACATTTGCCCCGAGCGAGTCAGTACCGACCACCGACATGGTAGTTAATGCAGTCGTCGTCATTACTGCTACAGCCCCAGCCGCCCGCAATGCCCTCGAGCTGCTCGTCGGAGAGCTCGTAACCTTCCTCCTTGGGGAGCGCAATCAGCTCCTCCGGAGAATTGCATGCCTTGACCTGCTCCTTCTGCTGAGGAGTCAAATCGTCAAAGTCCATAGCCAATCGCCTTCCACATGAATTTGCCAGCGCCGAAAAACACGGCGAACTCTTGCCTCCTCATTCAACAGCTACGGGTACACATGGCTTCTCGCGCCATCCGAGAACGGGTACACATTTATGTTCAATGTGTACCCGTCAACGCAAATACGAGATATCGTGTGTGCCCTACACCAACTCTAGCTCGACACGCCTCTCCCCTACAGTTCTACCTCGGACCAGTGGGGACTCGTCGGAATGGTGCGGATCCTGGGGTTGAGCGCCGCCAACACCACAGAGATTGCCACGAGCACGAGCATGGCCACCACAAAACCAGTGAAGCCGATGCGGGGCAGCAGCTCGCCCGCCACGGCGCCCGAGGCACTACCGAACAGCATGATGGTGGTCATCACGGCCGCGCGCGTGCGCCCCTGGCGCTCAACCGGCGTCTTGGAGAACACGAATCCGTTGACCAGCGCACCAAAGAGCGGCATGGGTAGGCTAACCAGCACGAAGTTGAGCACGACCGACCCGTAGGCGCTGGAAAGGACCAGCGGTACGTAGCCCAAGGCAGTGAAAGCGAGGATTGCGACGATACCCCTACCTGCGGGAATGCGGTCGCACACGCGCGAGCTCACCAAAGACCCGACGAGCGTGGCCACACCGCTCACCACATTGACCAGGCTGATGTGCAGCGCGTCGGTTCCCGTGGAGACAAGCTGCAGGTTGACGGCCTGGCGCATGGCGAAGGCCCCAAACTCGAAGAGACCCATGATAAAGACCGCGCTCATGATGGTCTTGCTCGCAAAGACCCATTGCCAGCCCTCCACCAGGTCGCGCAGGAAGGCACCCACGCCGGGCTTTGCCTCGGCGGCCTCGCGGCGCTTGGGAAGCCTGAGCGTGAAGACGCAAGCAAACGCAAGTGCGTCGCACACGGCACTCGCAAAGAACGGCGCAGCGCCCCAGAGGCCGTACAGCGTCGCGCCAAGCGGCGAGCCCGCCATGCGCACCGCGGCGTCGCGCCCCTGGTTGTAGCTCTCGGCCTGCGCGTAGCGCTTTGGCCCCACCACCGTGATCAGCGCGGCGTTGGAGGTACCGTCCAAAAGGCCAAACACGGCAGACGACGTGAGGCAGAGCGCCATGAACAGCTCGAAGGTCAGCCGTCCCGTGGCAAAGAGGATGCCCATGGCCAGCCACAGCGCGCCGCAAATGCCCGACTGGGCAAGCAGCAGCGTGCGGTGGTCGTGGCGGTCCACGAAGGTTCCGCCGATGACCTGCGTGACGACGCTCATCACGCCACGGATGGTGGAGAACCAGCCTGCCATGGTGACCGAGCCCGAGAGCTCGTAGGCCATGAGCGAGATGACGATCCAGTGCACCGCCGAACCACAGAGCAAGAAGGTGTCGGCACCAAACCACGCTGGGTAGTTGGGTACGCGGAACAGGGAGCTCTCATTAGTCGTGGGGCTCATCGGTCTCCCTCCAGACCGAGCAGGCATACTACGTCATCATAACCCAGGGGCTAACCCTGCCTAGCTGGAACCACGCCCGACCCGCGCGCCCCAAACAAAAAAGGACCCGGGCCGAAGCCCGGGTCCCGTGCGAACCAATGCGCGTGGCGTTTACGCCATGGCGGAGCGCACCATGTCGGCGAAGCCGTCGGCCTTGAGGGAAGCGCCGCCGACGAGAGCGCCGTCGACGTCTTCCTTCTCCAGGAAGCCGGCGATGTTGCTCGGGTTGGCGGAGCCGCCGTACAGGACGCGGATGCCGGCAGCGGTCTCCTCGCCAAAGATCTCGACGAGGGTCTTGCGGATGGCGCCGCAGACTTCCTGGGCGTCGTCAGCGGTAGCGGTCTTGCCGGTGCCGATGGCCCAGATGGGCTCGTAGGCGATGACGTACTTGGCCGGATCGGTGATCTCGAGGCCAGCAGTGTCCTTCTTGATCTGGTCGACGACGAACTCGACGTGCGTGCCGGCCTCGCGGATCTCGAGGGACTCGCCGCAGCAGCTGATGGGCACGATGCCGTGAGCCATCAGGGCCTTGGCTTTCTTGTTGATCTCCTCGTCGGTCTCATGGAAGTAGTCACGACGCTCGGAGTGACCGATGATGCAGTAGGTGGCACCAATGGCCTCGAGCATGTTGGGAGCGGTCTCGCCGGTGTAGGCGCCAGCCTCTTCCCAGTAGACGTTCTGAGCGGAGAGGGCGAACGGAGCCTCCTCCTTCTCGATGACCTCGGCGACGCCCTTCAGGTCGACCGTGGGGGGAGCGACGACGACGTCGACGTCGCCAGTGCCACCCGCGAGCTCCTTGGCCAGACCCTCGGCCAGCACGACGGCCTCGGAGAAGGTCTTGTTCATCTTCCAGTTGCCAGCAATCATCCTGTTACGCATCGAGAAGCGCCTCCACTCCAGGAAGGGCCTTGCCCTCGACGAGCTCCATGGAAGCGCCACCGCCGGTGGAGATCCAGCTCATCTGGTCGGCCAGGCCGAACTTGTTGATAGCCGCGACGGAGTCGCCGCCGCCGATGATGGACGTGCAGTCCGAAGCGCCGATGGCACGGGCGACAGCCTCGGTGCCCTTGGCGAACTGGTCGAACTCGAAGACGCCCATGGGGCCATTCCAGAACACGGTAGCAGCGTCCTTGACGGCGTCGCAGTACAGCTTGACCGTCTCGGGGCCGATGTCCATGCCCATCATGTTGTCAGGAATGGCGTCGGAAGCAACGACGGTGCCCTCGGCATCCTCGCCGAAGTGGTCGGCCACGACGTTGTCGACCGGCAGCAGGATCTTGCAGCCCTTGGCCTCGGCCTTCTTCAGCATCTCGCCGGCGCGCTCGATCCAGTCCTCCTCCTTGAGGGAGGTACCGACCGTGTAGCCCTTGGCCAGGAAGAAGGTGTAGGCCATGCCGCCACCGATGATCAGGGTGTCAGCGGACTCGATGAGATTCTCGAGAACGCCAATCTTGCTGGAGACCTTGGAGCCGCCGACAACGGCCACGAACGGACGCTCGGGGTCGGCGAAGATGCTGGTCAGGGTGTCGACTTCCTTCTCCAGAAGGAAACCGGCGACTGCGGGGATGTAGGCGGCGGGGCCCACGACCGAGCCCTGGGCACGATGAGCGGTGCCGAAGGCATCGAGCACGAAGATGTCGGCGTAGGAGGCGAGCTTCTTGGCGACCTCGGGGTCGTTCTTCTTCTCGGCCTTCAGGAAGCGGACGTTCTCGAGCACGAGGATGTCGCCCGGCTGGACGGCGGCGCAGGCCTCGGCGGCCTTCTCGCCATAGGTGTCGTCGCAGAACTTGACGTCATAGCCCGTGAGCTCGGCGAGCTTGTCGGCAGCCGGCTTGAGGGAGAGAGCGGGCTCGGGGCCGTCGCCCTTGGGGCGGCCGAGGTGCGACATCAGGATGATGCCAGCGCCGTGCTCCTTGAGGTACTGGATGGTGGGGATGGCGGCGCGCACGCGCGTGTCGTCAGTCACCACGCCGTCCTTCAGGGGGACGTTGAAGTCGACGCGCATGATGATCTTCTTGCCAGCGACGTCGATGTCCCGGACGGTCTTCTTGGTAAAGGCCATGGGAATCACTCCTTACATCGTGTGCTTGCAGGGAATGAGGCGCGGCCTCAGGCCTTGTGAGCCCGCGACCGCGCCCCAATCTACACCAGAGAAACTGCCACGAACTTAGGCAACGAACTTCTCGAAGTACTTGATGGTGCGGACCATCTGAGAGGTGTAGGAGTTCTCGTTGTCGTACCAGGACACGACCTGGACGAGGTACTTGCCATCAGCCAGCGGCATGACGCGAGTCTGGGTGGCGTCGAAGATCGAGCCGTGGGTCTCGCCGACGATGTCGGAGGAGACGATCTCGTCCTCGTTGTAGGCGAAGGTCTCGGGGATGGTGTCCGCATAGGCCTTCATAGCAGCGTTGATGCCCTCAGCGGTGACATCCTCGCCGGAGACGACGGCGTAGAGGATGGTGGTCGAGCCGGTCGGGGTCGGGACGCGCTGGGCGGAGCCGTCAAGCTTGCCAGCGAGCTCGGGGAGGACCAGGCCGATAGCCTTGGCGGCACCGGTGCTGTTGGGGACGATGTTGACTGCGCCAGCGCGGGCACGACGCAGGTCGCCCTTGCGCTGCGGGCCGTCGAGGATCATCTGGTCGCCGGTGTAGGCGTGGATGGTGGTCATGAGGCCCTTCTCGATGGGGGCGTAGTCGTTCAGGCCCTTGGCCATCGGGGCGAGGCAGTTGGTGGTGCAGGAGGCCGCGGAGATGATGTCGTCATCGGCGGTCAGGATGTCGTGGTTGACGTTGAAGACAACCGTGGGGAGGTCGTTGCCCGCGGGAGCGGAGATGACGACCTTCTTGGCGCCGGCGTCGATGTGAGCCTGGGCCTTGGCCTTGCTGGTGTAGAAACCGGTGCACTCCAGCACGACGTCGACGTCGAGCTCGCCCCACGGGAGCTCTGCCGCGTTGGCCTTCGCGTAGATGGTGATCTTCTTGCCGTCGACCGTGATGGAGTCCTCGCCAGCCTCAACCGTGTGGTTGCGAGCGTAGTTGCCCTGGGAGGAGTCATACTTCAGCAGGTGAGCAAGCATCTTGGGGGAGGTGAGGTCGTTGATAGCGACAATCTCGGAGCCCTCATGACCGAACATCTGACGGAAAGCCAGGCGACCGATGCGACCAAAGCCGTTGATAGCAACCTTAACTGCCATACTTTCTCCTTTCGCGAGGCCCCCCGAGGCCGTTCCCCGAGACAGGCCTTAACCAACATACTGGTGGCAGTCTACACCGAAACGCAACGAGTTGAGCTCATCACTCCCCCGATGTGTTCAGATTAATCCGTGTTTGGTAGCTCTGGGCACATGAGTGCAGTCATGCCAAGCGCGTCAAGACGGCTCGCGCGCGGCCTCAACAAGCGACCGCAGCCGAAGAAGCCTGTGGTACATGCCCGATTTTTTGGTGGGAGGCGAAGCGAGGGCGCCCAGATCGGCGAGCGACAGCTCCGGGTTCTCGCGGCGCAGCTCGCAGAACTCGCGAACGGCGGGCGGTAGCTGGCGAAGGCCTATGAGATGCTCGGCCTCGTCGATTAACTCGAGCTGGGTCCCGGCGGCGTTGGTGGTGCGGCTCAGGTTGGCCGTTTCGGCGTTGACGCGCCGGTTGACGTCGTTGATGGCCTGCTTTACCTGCCGGACGTTCTCGATTGCGCGGGCCGAGCGCGCGGCACCCATGACACGCAGGAGCTTGACCACGTCGTCGAAGCTCTTGAGGTAGATGGCGTAGGCCCCGCGGCGGCGGTTGAGGCGTGCCGTGATGCCGTGCTCGCCGATGAGCTCGATAATGTCTTGGGCGAAGCGCTCACCGGTGACGGCGATCTCGAGGTGGAAGTCGCCGCGCGGGTCGGCCACAAAGCCACCCGCCATGAAGGCGCCCCTGATAAAAGCCGCACGACAGCAGCGGCGGCGCAGCAGCTGGACCGGCGCCCCCTGCGCAAGCCCGCGCCCTGGCACCAGGATGCCCAGCCGCACCAGGTCGGACTCCATCTCGTCCTGCTCGGGGATCTCGATGAGGTAGTTGCGTACCTTGTGCAGGTTGGAGTGGCGCACCGTGAGGCGCGTCTCAAGGTCAAACAGCTCGTGGGTGAGCTTGATCATGGTGCGCGCCACGGCGCCTGTCTCGGTGGACACGCGGATGGAGTAGCGCCCCGGGCCACGGAACGACAGCGTGCCGCACACCCGCACGATAGCCGAGAGCTGCGCGTAGGCACAGTTGGGACAGATGCCCTCCACCCGCGAGAGCTCGTCCTTCACCTGCGCGGTAAACGACATCGTCCCCCGCATCCCGTTCGCTCCCCTACGCCCGACGCTCAGCGCGCGCGAGGTCGCGATGGCTGCTCAACACGTGATAGCCCGCCTTGGTGAGGTGCAGGGCGGTCTGGTCGGCGATGGCCACCGAGCGGTGCTGGCCGCCGGAGCAGCCGATGCCCACCGACAGGCGGCTCTTGCCCTCCCCCACATATCCTGGCAGCACGGTGTCGAGCAGCGCGTACCATCGCTCGAGAAAGGCCTGGGTCTGCGGGTGGTCGATGACGAAGTCGCGCACCAGCGCATCGCGGCCAGTGAGCGGACGCATCTCGGGATTCCAGTAGGGGTTGGGCAGGAAGCGCACGTCAATGATGATGTCGGCCTCCTCGGGCATGCCGTACTTGAAGCCAAAGGAGAAGACATGCACCTCCATGAGCTGCTGCTCGGTGAGATGGGTGAACTCCTGCAGCAGGCGGGAGCGCAGCTGCTTGGGTTTGAGGTTGCTCGTGTCGATGGTGAGGGTGGCGCGGCCACGCAGGGCGTCGAGCTGCTGGCGCTCGCGGCGGATGGCCTCCAGCGTGCTCTCGCCCTCGCGCGCGATGGGATGCGGCCGGCGGTTGAGCGCGTAGCGCGACAGCAGCACGTCGTCGGATGCGTCGAGGAAGAGCACGCCGCTCGTAAACTCGTGGGCCTCGAGTTCGGCAAGGGCGTCATCGAGCTCTTCGAACAAGCCCTGGCTGCGCAGGTCGCAGACGACCGCCAGGTGACGGCCGATACCCGAGGAGATGCCGCTCATCTGAGCCACGGCCAGAAGCAGGCTGGGCGGCAGGTTGTCGATCACGTAGTAGCCGAGGTCCTCGAAGGTGTGCATGGCTTCGGTGCGCCCGGCACCACTCATGCCCGTAATCACGATGACGTCGGGACTGTTGAGCGCAGATTCGCCCACGTGCGGTCCGTCTTGCATACCAAGCTCCCATCGGACTTTGGTCAGGACCTTAAGCATACCGCACGCGACGCGACGCGTGCGAGCGGCGCGTCAGCCGAGCTCGGCCTGCTGCTCGGCCTCCCAGGCGCGCAGGGTCCGGTAGACGTCCTCGGCCACCTGTCGCGGGATGCCCTTGACGGCTGCGATGTCGTCGACGCTGGCGGCGCGCAGTCGCTTCATGGACCCGAAGTGACGCCGAATGGCCTTCTTGCGCGTGGGCCCCACGCCGGGCACGTCGTCGAGCACCGAGACGCCCTGCGCCTTGGTGCGCAGCTCGCGGTGGAAGGTGATGGCAAAGCGGTGGCTCTCGTCGCGCACCTGTTTGATGAGGTAGAGCGAGGGCGAACCGGAGGGCAGCACCACGGGCGTGTCGTCCCAGGGCACGAAGACCTCCTCGTCCGACTTGGCCAGACCGCACACCGGAATGTCGAGCCCTAGCGCGTCGAGCTGCTCCAGCGCAGCCGTGAGCTGCGGCTTGCCGCCGTCGACCACCAGTAGGTCGGGCGGGGCCGACGCAAAGCGCTTGTCGGCCATGTTCTTGGGCCCGTAGCGGCGGCCCAGCACCTCCTGCATGCTCACGAAGTCGTTGGCCTCGTCAAGCTCGGTGCGGATCTTGAAGCGGCGGTATTGCCCCTTGTCGGGCTGGCCGTTGGTGAACACTACCATCGACGCGACGGTAAAGGCACCGTGCAGCGTGGAGATGTCAAAGCACTCGATGCGCATGGGAGGGGCATCGAGCGCCAGTGCGCTCTCGAGCTGCAGCAACGCCTGGTTGGTGCGGTCGTCGGCATACCCCGTGCGCACCATGTAGCGGTTGAGGGCATGGTGGGCGTTGGTGGCCGCCATTTCCAACAGGTGGCGTTTCTCGCCGCGCTTGGGTACGCGCAGGCGGCACGTGCGCCCGCGCTTCTCGGTCAGCCACTCCCCCAGCAGCTGCGCGTCGGGCAGCTCGGCGGTCACGCACACCTCAGCCGGAATGTCGGCGGTCTCACCGTAGTAACGCTTGAGGAAGCCCTCCTGCAACTCCTGCTCGCTCACGTCGGCACCCTTGTTGAGCGTGAACTCCGGCGCACGGATGACGCGGCCCTCGCGCACCACCAACACGCACGCGGCGCTGATGGTCTCCTCGCGATAGAACCCCACCGCGTCCATGCTCACGTCGCCAGACAGCACCACCTGCTGGCGGTCGTCGAGACCCTCGAGCACGTCGATGCGATGCTTGATGCGCGCGGCGCGCTCAAACTCGAGGTCCGCTGCGGCATCGGCCATCTGCTCGCGCAGGTCGTCGATGATCACGGAGCGCCTGCCTTCCAAAAACTGCTCAACCTGACGCACGTGGCGACCGTAGTCCGCCGTGGTAATGGCGCCACAGCAGGCGCCCGGGCCCCTGCCCACGTGATGGTCGAAGCACGGGCGGCCGCGTTCGGCCAGCACAAGATTAGCCACCGCCACGTCGTCGGGATGGGCGTCCAGGTAGCGCTTGGCGCGCTTCCACTCCGCACAGGTGCCAATGCAGATGGGCACGCACTTGCGCAGCTGGTTGATGGTCTCGCGAGCAGCCTTGGCGTCGGTGTAAGGGCCAAAGTAGCGCGTGCCCTTGCGATGCTTCTCGCGCGTGTACTTGATGGCAGGGTATGCGTCCGACTCGGTGACCGCGATGTAGGGGTAGCTCTTGTCGTCCTTGTAGTCGACGTTGAAGTACGGGTGGTACTGTTCGATGAGGTTGCGCTCCAGCACGAGAGCCTCGTGCTCGCTGCCCACCACCACGTAGTCGAAGCTGCGCACCACCTGCATCATGAGCGGAATCTTGTCGCGGTCGTCCTGCAGCGTGACGTACTGGCGCATGCGGGCGCGCAGGTTCTTGGCTTTGCCCACATAGATGACCTCGTCGTGGGCGTCCTTCCACAGGTAGCAGCCGGGCTCGGTGGGCACGCGCGAGACCTGCTCGGCAATACTGGCCAGCCCCTCGTCCTCCGGACGGGGGGCCTCAAGGTCGAAGCCGGTGGCGCGTGCGGCCGTCACGGGCCTCAGCCTTCCGCCACGACGGAGCGGATCGCCCGGACCACCGCCGCCACCTGTTCGTCAGTGAGGTCGCAGGGCAGCGCTACGGCGCCACGCGCCAGCTCGGCGGTACGGGACAGGCCGGCGAGGCTGCGGTCGTACCCATAGGCGGCATCGTCGGTCACGCCGGGGTACAGCAGGGGCCGATACCACGGCACCGCATAGAGGCCCTGTGCACCGATGGCGGCAATGACGCGGTCGGCCGTGGTGGCGTCGCATACGTTGAGCGGAAGGCGCAAGAGCGGTTGGCCGGAGCCCAGCATGGCCTCTGACGTGCGAACGCCCTCGATTCCCGCCAGCTCGCGCCCATAGGCCTGCAGGGCTCGCACGCGCAGCTCCTCGCTGGCAGGCAGCTCCGCAAGTGGCCCAGCCACAGCCTGCTGCGCCCATGCACCGGCAGCCAAGGGCTCGTGTGCCACGCCGCCCGCCATCTCGAGCTCGGAGATGGCGGGCTCGAACAGGCGAAGATTCGTGAGCGTGGCGCGCAGGCCACGTGCGAGCGGTCTCGGCAAATGGTTGAGTACGCGGATCTGCGTGCGATACGACCTCATAGCACGAGACAGGCAACCAGTAGGCTCGGGCAGAGCTCGCAGAGCATCCTCAATACGCTGGCGTAGCTCGCCATCGGCCATGTTCGGGTTGAGATACACGGCGCCGCCAAAGTAGGTAGGCAGCATCTTCTCCACGCCAAAGGAGTGGAACGACACGTCTGCCAGCGGGGCGGCGCCATCGTCTGTGGCAAGGCGTCCCACGCAGTGGGCGCAGTCCTCGAGCAGCAAGGCCCCCGCCTCGTGGGCCCTGCAGCGCAGCTCAGCTGTCTGGGCTTGGTCGATGTAGCCGAAGGTATGCTGACACACGATGGCGTGCAGGTCGGCCACGTCGGGCAACGTCTGCGGATCGACCGCCATGGTCTGGGCGTCGACGTCGGCATAGACGGGCCGCAGGCCCGCCGTGACGATGGGGTCGACGGCCGTGCAGCAGGTAAGCAGCTGCGTGACCACGGAGCCCTCCCCCCGCAGCGCCTTGAGCTCGCGCAGCACCACCAGCATGCCGTGGCGCGCGCGGAACACCAGGTGCCAGTCCTCGGCACGGGTGCCCGTACGCCGAGCAAGCGTCTCGCGCAGGGAAGGTCCGACCGTCGTCATGGCGTCTACTCCTCCAGGTCGCGGTGGCCGAAGTACTTGAGGAAGTCAAGATAGTAGTGCAGCCAGAGCTTGGACATGTTCCAGAGTCGGTGGGGGTGGTTGTCGCTCGCGCCAAAGAGCGTGGTGCCCACGCGGCGGGCGCGCATGAGGCGCAGCGCCTCGTCCTTGGCGGCGCCGTTCGGCGTGTAGCGACGCACGATCGCCTTGGGGACGCCCACCCACAGCACCTCGTCGGTTGCGTGCACGGGGGCGTCGCGGCGACCCTCCACCAGATCCTCCACGGCGCAGCGCGCCAAGTTGTGTCCACTCAGCGTGGTAAAGAAGCTGCTGCGGCCCTGACGCGGGTTGAAGTCGAGCAGCTTGAAGCTGCCGTCACGTTCGTCGTACTTCATGTCGATGTTGAAGTACCCAAAGTAGTGGACGTGGCCCAGCAGGCGCTCCACCGTCTGGTAGACCTGCTCGTCGCCGTAGCTCACGATTGCCGCATAGTTACCGATGCGCATGGGTGCGCAGTCCTCCAGCACCGGACGCCCCAGCGAGAGCAGCGACACCGCGCCATCGGATCGCACGTAACCGTTGAGCACGCGCATATTGTCGTCCCCGCCAGGAATGAAGTCCTGGATGACCAGCCCCTCGTCGTAGCCGGAGGCGTAGATGCGCCGCAGGGTCTCGGCGAGCATCGCGGCATTCTCGATGATGAAGGCCTTCTTCTGGCCCTCGAAGGGATGCTCGCGGTACAAGGCAGCATTGGTGGGCTTGACAGCCACCGGGAACGGGAAGGGCAGCTCGGGCACCTGCGGCCCGTCGACCCGCACCGTCTTGGGATACGGCACGCCGGCGCGCTCGCACAGCGCATAGAAGCGCGCCTTGTTCTCGAGCTCGGTGAGCACGCCCGGGTCGGAGCACACGGGCACGTAGCGCCCGTCGAGCTCGGCCTTGTGCTCGGAGAGCATCACCGAGTAGTCGTCGCCGCACGGGATCACCAGCGGCATGGCATCGCCAAAGCTGCCGGCGTCGCGGTTAAGCACCTCGATGAAGCGCTTGGGGTCCATGAGATTGGCATCGCAGCGCTGCTCGATGAACTTGGAGTAGGCCGTGGGCGTGAGCGGGAAGGTGCCGTACGCCACGCTCTTGACGCCGTACGCCTCCCAGAAGGCGCGGGCCATGCCATAGGCACCAATCTCGGTGCCCAAAAGGACGGGAACGAACGATCTGGCCATGATGGGCTCCTATTCCTCCGCCTTGCGGTTACGCACGGCCGAAATGACACGCTTGCCCATCTTGAGGGAGGCGTAGAACGCGCCCTTGATGGGCACGTCGCGGTCGGGGGCCACGTGCACGACGTCCTTCGAGAACTTGGTCTTGAAGGTGTTCAGACCCATGAGCTTGGGCGAGAACTCGCTGCCGATGCCCATCAGGTCGAAATCGGTGCAGCCGAGGCGACCCAGCTCACAGCAGGCGAAGTAGAACAGCTTGTCGGTGACGTACAGGCGCATGGTCTCGCTACGCGAGGCGGCGTAGTAGTAGGTGCCCAGCGTTCCGGAGATGGTGCAGATCGACCAAGTGACCACACGGCCGTCCTCAAGGCGTCCCGCAAAGACGCGGCAGTGATCGGGACCCAGCAGGCGCAGCATGTCCTCGTAGTCCTTGATCGGGGCGGGGGTGAAGCCGTCGCGCTCGGCCGTCTCGACCATGATCTCGTAGTACTCGGCAAACGACTGGAGCGCCTTGTCGGTCTCGTCGGCGCAGGTCACCGGGGACTCGCGCAGCGCCTTGCGCACGTCGCGACGACCGCGCGCCTTCATGCGCTCGAGGATGGCATCGTCTCCGCCGGTCACGTCGAGCACCACCGTGGTGTCGTACGGGATGGACGAGAGGGTAGGCTGGGACATGGCCAGCTCGTGGTCAACGGCCAGACGCATGAACACCTGCTTGCCGTCACGCTTGCGCACGTAGGCGACGAGCGCCTCCATGGCCTCGCGCTCCTGCTCCTCGGTGGGGGGCTCGATCCACATCGGACCGTGGTGGGCACGCAGGTAGTGGTAGCCGTGCGTCTCGTAGTCGGTGAAGGCGACGTAGGCCACGTCCTGGCCGTCGCGCACGAGGGCGAGGTAGTCCCACGGGGTCCTACCGGGAATAGTCTGCTGGTAGTTGGCCCAGGCGACCGTCTGCTCGATGGGCACGACGAGCTCTGCAGCAGCCACGAGCTGCTCGAACTCTTCTGGGGTTAGCTTTCTGAGCTCTGTCACGAAGCACTCCTCAACAAGCTTGCGAAGCGGTTGGTTCAAATATCGACCATTGTAGACATGGCACTTGTGCGGGACCCCATTTGCACGGTAGAAACAGAAACTCGCATGGGGTGGCGCGCATGGGTACAATGCCTAGTTACGGGGCGCCGGGACGGCGCCCCAAGACCCTCGTGCGCAACCGCACGAATGTGCCGGCCCACGGCATCTGCGAGAGGACGTTTGCATGAACTGGCCCGTTCTAGGAATCATCGGAGGCGTCGGCCCCCTTGCCACCGCCTACTTCATGGAGGCGCTCATCAGGCACACGCCCGCCTCGCGCGACCAGGACCACATGCCCATGATCGTCTTCAACGACCCGCAAATCCCCGACCGCACCGCCCACATCCTCGATCACAGCAAGGCCGACCCCCAGCCCGAGATGGAGAAGGTCGCCCGCTGGCTGCAGGACGCCGGCGCAGACTACCTGGCCATCTCGTGCAACACGGCGCACTACTACTACGAGGGTATCAACTCGGCCGTAAGCATTCCGGTCGTCAACATCATGGAGGAGACGGCCAAGCGCATTGCCTCCGAGGTCGGCCAAGGCGCACAGGTGGGGCTTCTGGCCACCGAGGGCACCATCGCGTCGGGCGTCTTCCAGAGCTACCTCGAGCGTCACGGGCTCAGGACCGTGGAGCCCGACGCCAGCGAGCAGCGCGAGGTAACCTCCCTGATCTACGACGGCGTCAAGGCCAACGGACCGTACGACGACTCCCAGCTGCTCGTGCTCGGCGAGAGCCTGCGGGCGCGCGGCTGCGATGCCGTCATCGTCGGATGCACCGAGCTCTCGGTCATCTACCAGGACCTCGACGAGCGCCCTGCCTGGCTGTACGACTCGCTCGACGTGCTCGCCGAGCGCTGCGTGCAGATCTACCTCGACGCCCGGGAGCGGGGCACGCTGGCCATCTAGCAGCAGCCGGCCTCTTGAGCCAGGCGTGGCGGACTAAGGTGCTGGGACAAGTCTCGAAACGCACACAAGCCGGGTTGCAGGTGGTTCGGGCATTAGGGAGCGGCCCCGAAACGCCTACAACCCGGGTTGTAAGTGGTTTCCCTCCCCTCTTTGCCCTCGTAAACGCCTACAACCCGAATCTCAGGCAGTCCCCTCTCCCCACTCCCCCAATAAACAGGAAAGAGGCGCGGCACCCCGGCTGGGATGCCGCGCCTCCGCGCTTGCAACATATGGCCTGGGCAAAGCCCTAGACGATGGGGCCGCCACCCACGAAGGAGCCGGCGTTGTAGTAGACGCTGCAGATCTCGACACCACCCCAGTTGGAGTGGATCATCTGACCGCCACCGATGCACATGCCCACATGGCCGGTCGAGCTGGTGCTCGAACCCCAGAACATGAGGTCGCCGGCCTTGAGGTTGGCCTGGCTGGTGGTCCAGCCGCCGTTGGAGAGGCACCAGCCGATCATGGAGTTGCCGGCGCCGTTGGAAAGACGCTGGCCGCGCGGGATGGAGATGCCCGCCTGAGCGTACGACCACCACACCAGACCGGAGCAGTCGAACTCCTGGTTGGCAATGGCAAGTCCGGCCCACGAGTAGCTCACGCCCAGCTGGGACTTGGCGTAGCTGATGGCAGCGCTAATGCCGGAGCCGTAATTGGGCACCGAAGACGACGGCTTGCTCTGCTGCTGCGGCTTGCTCTGCTGCTGAGTCTGAGTCTGAGTCTGAGTCTGAGTCTGGGTCTGGGTCTGGGTCTGCTGCGTCTGGTTCTGTGTCTGGGTCTGCTGAGTCTGGTTCTGCGTCTGGGTCTGCTGACCGCCACCCTGCTGAGCCTCCTGCTCCCTCTGCTCGGCCTCCTGGGCGGCACGCTCCTCGGCCTCCTTGCGAGCCTGCTCCTCGGCAGCCTGACGCTCGAGCTCCATCTGCTCCTCGATCTGGGCCTGCAGCTGGGCGTCGAGACCGTTCACGTAGGACTCCTGCTCGTCGACGACAGCCTGCAGCTGGCTGGCCGTCTCACGCGTCTGCGCAACGAGCTCCTCCTGCTTGGCCTGCTGGGCCTCGAGGTTGGCATGCTGGGTGTCAAGCTCCTCCTGGATGGAGAGAACCGTGGAGATGGCATCGGACTGATGCTCGGCGACCTTGTCGGCGTAGTACACGCGCGAGACGAGGTCGTCGAGGGAGTTGGAACCAAAGAGGAACGAGAGGAAGTTCATGCCGTTCTTGTAGTTCTCGGCCATGTTCTCGGCCAGGACAGCGCGCGCCTCGGTGAGCTCGCCCTCCTTGACCTCGATCTGCTCCTCGGTTGAGGTGATCTGCTCGCGGGTCTCCGTGAGGTCGGCCTGCTGGTTCTCGAGCTCGTCGAACTTGGCGTTGCGCTGGGCGGAGAGCTCATCGAGGTGGGCGCGGGCCTCCTCGAGTTCGGCGCTCGTGCTCTCGATAGCACTGTTGGTCACGGCGTATGCCACGCCGGAAGAAAGGGGCGACAGCACCAGCGCGAGCGAAAGCCCGGCGCAGACTGCCGCCTGGGAAGGTCTCATCTTGTTCATGTCGGTCTCCCTAAAGATAGCGAGTTCCGTCAGATGGGCTATATGCTAGCACTTCGGACCACCGCGGACCCATGCGCAACCCCGCAACTCGCAGGCGCCACACATCTCTGGACGCGCGGCATGGCTCTGGTTCGACTCGCTCGGAGAGACCCTACACGCAGCCGTCACCCGCGCCCGGCAGGGCCACCTCGCGATAGAAGCAGCTGCGATGGCCCGTATGGCACGCTGGTCCGGGAGAGTCGACGACCGCAACCAGCGTGTCGGCGTCGCAATCCACCAGCAGTCGCTTGACCCGCTGCATGTTTCCGCTGGTAGCGCCCTTGTTCCAAAGCTCCTGCCGCGAACGCGACCAGAACCACGTAGTGCCCGTCTCGAGCGTGAGCCGCAACGACTCCTCGTTCATCCACGCCACCATCAGCACCTCGCCGGTGCCCTCCTGCTGTACCACGCAGGCAATGAGTCCAGCCGCGTCAAGCTTCAGCTCGAGTTCGCCCACCGAGACGATGCCAACCGGCTCCCCCGCGTACGTTTTGCTCACCAAATGCACCTCTCCCCTACAACGTTTGTCCACACATGCCGAACCGACAACCGAAGGCCTCGGGGACGCCAAGGAGCCGTCCTGCGACTAGAAGTCGAGACGCACGGGGATCCCCTGGGCGGCCATGTACTCCTTCACCTGACGGATGCTGTAGGTACCAAAGTGGAAGACGCTGGCCGCCAGCACGGCGTCCGCCTCGCCCTCGATGACCCCCTCGGCAAAGTGCTCCAGCGACCCAACGCCACCCGAGGCGATGACCGGGATGGGCACAGCGCGGGCCACCGTGCGCGTGAGCGCCAGGTCGAAGCCCTCCTTGGTGCCATCGCGGTCCATGCTGGTAAGCAGAATCTCGCCGGCACCGCGACGCGCGGCCTCCTGGGCCCACTCCACAGCGTCGATGCCGGTGGCCACGCGGCCGCCCGCCAGGTAGACCTCCCACTTGTCTGCCTTGCCAACGCGCTTTGCATCGATCGCACAGATGACCGCCTGGCTGCCGAAGGCCGCCGCAGCTACCGAGATGAGCTCGGGGTTCTTGACCGCCGCGGAGTTGACCGACACCTTGTCGGCACCGGCGGCGACCATCTTCGTCATGCCGGCCAGGTCGCGGAAGCCGCCGCCAACCGTATAGGGGATGCGCAGCTCCTCAGCGGCGTGCGACGCCAATTCGATGGTCGTGGAACGGTCGTCGGAGGTGGCCGTGATGTCCAGGAAGATGACCTCGTCGGCACCCTCGCGGTCATAGACACTCGCGAGCTCCACCGGGTCGCCCGCATCCACGAGGTTGACGAAGTTGACGCCCTTGACCACGCGACCGTCCTTGACGTCGAGGCAGGGTATGACGCGCTTGGTTAGCATGTGCTCCTCCTGAGCGTTTGCGGGGCGGCGGGAACGCCCGCTCCCCGGGATGGACCATGGCGGGTCAGCAGAGAACGGCGAGCGCCTCCTCGAGGGTGAAGGCCCCCTCGTACAGGGCCCTGCCGCAGATGGCACCCTCGATGACGCCATCGCCGAGTGCGGCGAGCGAGCGCAGGTCGTCGAGCGTCGCAATGCCGCCCGAGGCAACCACCGGGAATCCCGCGACCTCGGCGATGTGCTGATATGCCTGCGCGTCGATGCCCGTCTGCATGCCATCGCGCGCGACGTCGGTAAAGACCAGGTGGCGGTACCCAAGCGAGACGAGCTCGCCCACAAGCTCGTCGGCCTTCACGCCGGCACCCTCACGCCAGCCGTTGACGCGGACCATGCCGTCGCGGGCGGCCACGTCGGCCACCAGCAGTTCGCCATAGCGACGGGCCGCCTCGCGGGCAAAGTCTCGGTCGCGCACGAGCGCCGTTCCCACTGCGATGCGCTGCGCACCGGCCAAGGCCAGGCGCTCGATGGCCTCAAGGCTGCGCACGCCACCACCCGTATCGACACGGATGCCCGGCACGGCGCAGATACCCTCAATGGCCGCACGATTGAGCGCAAGCGCCTCCTCATCCTCCTCGAAGGTTGCCGAAAGGTCGACCACATGGATCCAGGTGGCCCCGCGACGCGCGAAGTCCCGTGCGACTGCGACGGGGTCGGTGGCGTATACGTCCATCTGCGCGCGGTCACCGCGGCGAAGGCGCACCACCTGACCCGCCACGAGGTCAATGGCAGGGAACAGGATCATGGCTAGCCCCTCACGTAGCGGACGAAGTTGGACAGGATGCGCAGGCCCGTTGCCGACGACTTCTCGGGGTGGAACTGCACGCCAAAGACGTTGTCCTGCCAGATAGCCGAGGCAAAGGTGCGGGTGTAGTGCGTGTTGGCCGCAACGATGTCCGTGTCGACATCGTCGGAGGCAGCATAGGAGTGCGTGAAGTAGACGTTGGACCCCTCGGGCACGTCGACGAACAGCGGGCACTGGCGGCCGTGCTCGGTGAGGTGCAGCTGGTTCCAGCCCACGTGCGGCACCTTGAGGCGCGTTGACTCAAGGCGTGTCACCGAGCCGGAGAGCACGCCCAAGCCGGGCACCCAGCCATTGCCCCAGGCGTCTGAGGTGTGCTCGGAGCCGCGCGAGAAGGGCAGCTGCAGGCCCAGGCAGATGCCCAGGAAGGGCACGCTGCGCCGGATGGCGCCTACCACGGCGTCAGCCTGACCCGAGCAGCGCATGTAGCTCATGGCGTCCTCGAAGCTGCCCACGCCCGGCAGGATGATGCCCGACGCCTCAGAGATGGTGCGCGGGTCGTCGCTCACGACAACATCGGCGCCAACGGCCGAGCAGCTACGGGCGACGGACAGCAGGTTTCCCTTGTGGTAGTCGACCACCACCAGCTCGTGCGCCATCACAGCACCCCCTTGGTGGATGGCACGTCAGTGACGCGCGGGTCCGACTCCACAGCGGCGCGCAGCGCCCGCGCGCATGCCTTGAACGTAGCCTCAAGGATGTGATGCGCATTCTCGCCGCAGAGCTCGCGCAGGTGCAGGGTGATGCCCGCATCGCGCGCAAAGCCCGCAAAGAACTCGTGGCCGAGCTCGGTATCGAAGGTGCCCACCTTCTGGGGACCGATGGGCACGTCCCAGAACAGCTCGCCACGCCCGGAGATGTCGACCGCCGCCAGCACGAGCGCCTCGTCGAGCGGCACGCACACGTCGCCAAAGCGCCTGATGCCCGCCTTGTCGCCCAAGGCCTGGCGCAAGGCCTGCCCCAGCGCAATGCCCACGTCCTCAACCGTGTGGTGGTCGTCCACCCAGGTGTCACCCTTGCAGTGCACGGTGAGGTCGATCAGGGAGTGGCGCGAGAGGGCCGTGAGCATGTGGTCGAAGAAGCCCACGCCCGTGTCGATGTCGTGTGTGCCCGACCCGTCGAGGTCAACCTCGACGAGGATGTCGGTCTCGCCGGTCTTGCGCTTTATCGTTGCCGTCCTGCTCATGCTACCTCCTTCACGAGAGATGCGATGGCATCTGTCAACTCGTCGTTCTCCGTCGGGGTGCCCACCGTGACGCGCAGGCAGTCTTCGAGCCCGGGAGCCGAGGAGAAGTCGCGCACCAGGATGGAGTACTTGTCGCGCAGGCGGGCGCGCACGATGCCGGCATGCGGCACGCGCACCAGCAGGAAGTTGCCCTGGCTCGGCCACACGTGCACCCCCTCGATGGCACCGAGTGCTGCAGCCAGCCGCTCCCGCTCGCTGCGGATCGTATCGATGGTGGGCCTAAAGACGCCGCGCATGGAAGTCACGACCTGTGCTGCGGCCTGCGCAAACACGTCGGCGGTGTAGGGCTGGCGCACCGCGCCGAGCACCTCGATGATGTCGGGCGCCGCGAGCACGTAGCCCACGCGCACGCCCGCCAGACAGAAGGCCTTGGAGTAGGTGTGCAGTATGACGAGGTTGTCGTGAGTCGCAAGCAGGTGCTCGCACGACACGCCTTCGTCGGAGAACTCGGTGTAGGCCTCGTCGATCATCACGATCCCGGGACAGGCCTCGCACAGGCGCGCCGCGTCGTCAGGCGCGATCACGTTGCCCGTGGGGTTGTTGGGCGAGGTCACGATGACCATGTCGGCCGTGCGCGCCATGGCGAGCAGCGCGGTCATGTCGAGCTCGAAGGTCTCGGGGTCACGCCAGCAGCGCACCACGCTCGTACCCAGCATGCGCGAGTAGATGTCGTACACCGTGAAGGTGGGCGGGCAGTCGACGAGCCGCTTGCCGGGGCCGCCGAACGCCAGGAAGAAGTTGAAGAGCAGCTCGTCGCCACCGTTGCCCACGCACACGTTCTCGCGACGCACGCCATGCCAGGTGGCAATCTGGTCGCGCAGCTCGTTGGACATCGGATCTGGGTAGCGGTTGGTAGGCGTCGCCGCGATGGCCTCGTTGATGGCCGCACGCACCTTGGCCGGCATGTCGTAGGTGTTCTCGTTGGCCGAGAGGTTGATCCTGCACGGCGTGAAGTTGGGGTCGTAGGGGCTCAGGCTGGCCACGTCGTCGCGCACCAGCGAGCGCACCCGCTTGGAGAGGCCCGCCATCTCCTACTCCCCCGCACCAGACAGGTTGGGCACACCCGGAGCATCGAGCGTGCGCGGCCAGGCCGTGGCCATGGCGTCCTCGCAGGCGGCGATGGGGTCGGCGAAAGACTCCGTACCCTGCTCGACCAGCCTGCGCCGCATGCCCACCGACAGCGCGTGAGCCCACAGGCCCTCGGCTTGCGCCAGCGCCTGGACCGCCGGGGCGTCGGTTGCCAGACCCTCGGGCGTATAGCTGATCACGCTGGAACGCTTCTGGAAGTCGTAGACGCCGAGCGGGTTGGAGAAGGTCGCCGTGCCGCCCGTGGGCAGCGTGTGGTTGGGGCCGGCCACGTAGTCGCCGAGGGGCTCGGAGCTCCAGGGGCCCACAAAGATGGCACCCGCGTTCTTGATGCGGCCTACCAGCGCCATGGCCTCGGGACAATGCAGCTCGAGGTGCTCCGGCGCGATGAGGTTGACGGCATCGATGGCCGCGTCGAGCGAGGCACAGGTCACGATGATGCCGTGGTCGTCGAGAGAGGCACGAGTGATCTCCTCGCGCGGGCTCTGGCTCACCAGCCGCTCGATGGCCCCCGTCACGCGCCCTGCGAGGCTCGTGTCGGTGGTTACGAGGTAGCAGGTGGCAAGCGGGTCATGCTCCGCCTGGGCCATGAGGTCGGCCGCAACCACCACTGGGTCTGCCGTCTCGTCGGCGAGCACGCACACCTCGGAGGGACCGGCCACCATGTCGATGCCCACGTCGCCCGAAACGTAGCGCTTGGCCGCAGCCACGAAGGCGTTGCCTGGTCCCACGATCTTGGCCACACGAGGGATGGTCTCGGTGCCGTATGCCACGGCGCCGATTGCCTGGGCGCCGCCGACGGCATAGACCTCGTCGACGCCCGCGAGGGCAGCGGCGGCCAGCGTGTAAGCCGAGAGTGACCCATCGCGCTGGGGCGGCGTGACCATGATCACGCGCTCGACGCCCGCGACCTTGGCGGGGATGACGTCCATGAGCACCGTGGAGGGATACTGGGCACGACCGCCCGGTACATACACCGCCGCGGAGGGCACCGGCGTCACCTGAACGCCGAGCAGTGTTCCGTCGGGGCGAGTCGTGAACCACGACTGCTCGCGCTCGCGCTCGTGGAAGTCAGAGATCTGGCGGTGCGCCAGGCGCAGCGCCTCGAGGAACTCTGGGTCGACCATGTCGAGCGCGCCTTGCACGACCTCCTGCGGCACCAAAAAGCTGTCGGGGCAAGCCCCGTCGAAACGCATGCAGTACTCGCGTACCGCCTCGTCGCCGTGCTCGCGCACGTCGTCGACAATGGCCTGCGCGCTCTGCTCGATGTCGCGCGGGAGGGCTCCCGTGCGCCTCAGGTCTGCGATGGTCAGACGCTCGTCACCTGCCAGGACAATCTCACGCATGAGCTACTCCTTGTTCCTCGAGACGATGGCGGCCAGGCGCTCCGACAGCTCACGGATGCGCGGGTCACTGCGGTAGGCAGCCGGACCGGAGAAGAAGCGGGCGGTGCACTCGAGCACCTCGTCCACGACGACCAGGTCGTTCTCGGCCAGCGTGGTGCCCGTCGCCGTGATGTCAACGATGCGGTCGGTCATGCCCACGATGGGCCCGAGCTCGATGTTGCCGTGCAGCTGGACGATGTCGACCTGCTGGCCGATGCGGTCGTAATAGGCGCGGGTGATGCGCGGGTACTTGGTGGCCACGCGCACCGTGCCACGCCAGGCGTAGGCTCGCTCAGCCGCACCCAAGTGTGCCGCGGGCTCGGCCACCACAAAGCGGCAGCCGCCAAAGCGCAGGTCGACGAGCTGCACCAGGTCGACGTCTGCTTCGATGACCGAGTCGCTTCCACAGATGCCGCAGTCGGCGCCACCATGCGCCACAAACACTGGGGCGTCCTGAGCGCGCACGATCACGTACTCGACGTCACCGGAGGGGATGATGAGGCGCCGCCCCGGGTCCTTGAGCTCATCGGTGGGAAGCCCTGCCTGCCCGAGCAGGCGCACGGCGTCCTTGAACAGGCCGCCCTTGGGCACGGCGACGCGCAGGGGCCGCTCGGCGACACGCACCCCCGGCGTCACCACGCCGGACTCGCCCTGCTCGCCAAGCACCTCCTGGAGACGCTCGAGCGAGAGCATGAAGCCGCAGGCGGCCACCCCGGACAGACCATAGTGCTCGAGCACCGCGTCGTAGCGACCGCCCGAGGCGATGGCCGCGGTGATCCCCTCGGCATAGCCCTTGAAGATGACGCCGGTGTAGTACTCGAACGAGTTCATGACGGAGAAGTCGAAGCGCAGTACGCCCTCGCTGGCGAGGCTGCCCAGGTCTGCCACGAGTGCGCGCAGCTCGGTGGTGCCGCGC
>CACZCK010000028.1 GCA_902779675.1 uncultured Coriobacteriaceae bacterium
CGCTTAGGAAGTGGGCGGCCGCCTGTTTGGGCTCTCGGGCCTCACGTACGGACACACCACCCTGATGGCCTTTGCGTGCAGGGCGACCTGCGCGAGCCTCTTGCTCGGAGGCTGGGTGGACCTTACCCAAAAATCCTCCGTCGCATTGTTGCGCAACAATGCGGGGTCTTCTGGTCCTAGCATTCGAGATGTGAGGCGCGTTGGGTGCGTCTGAGCTTCTTGCAAACCTGGCGCGTACCTCTGTCCGGATTATGCCGTAGGAGGGAGACTGCCATGAGCAAGCGTATCAACTCGAAGAGCATGCGGAAGCTCGTGATCGGCGCATTGACTGCGCTGCTTCTCGTCTTGGTGATTCCCACTCGGGCACTTGCCAGTGGGCGGGCGTGGCGCACGTACTCGGTCAAAGTCGACAGCGGGTATCTGGCCTTGCGCACCAATCCCTCGTATGACTCCAGAAATGAGATTGGCGAGCTATACACCGGCGACGTCGTGAGCGTGCTGGACGCAAGCTCGGATCCCGACTATTGGGTGGTCTACTCGTACAAGCATGGCCGCAGTGGTTGGGTCAACAGGCACTACCTGCGGTATCTGGAGAACACACCCGTGGGCAACTATCGCGTGAGGGTCAACAAGGGTTACCTTGCCCTGCGCACGAGGCCCGCTTACGACGACTCCAACGAGATCGGAGAGCTCTATACGGGAGACTGGGTCGTACTTCTCGACCGCTACAACAGCAAGTACTGGTGGGTGTACTCCGAGAAGTACGGCTGCATGGGTTATGTCAACTGCAATTACCTCGACTACATGTACCCGACGGAGGACTACTACGGCCAGTACACGGTTAGGGTGAACAAGGGCTACCTTGCCCTGCGCACGAGGCCCGCGTACGACGACTCCAACGAGATCGGCGAGCTGTACACCGGCGATGTCGTGATCGTCAAGGACATGTCGCAAGGGCAGTACTGGTGGGTGTACTCTCCCAAGCACCAGAGGGAAGGATACGTCAACAAGGACTACCTGCGTTAGCGAGTGCGGCAAGGCGCACTGCCTCCCCGCGGCATGATGACGGCTTCGCTGTTGCTCTGAAAAAGACCGTGCAAGCGAGGATGCTCCGCACTCCCCCGCTATACTTGCTAGGGCCGTTTTGCATCTTGCGATCGATACCACTCGAGAGGTGTGTTTCGTACGGCCAGAGAGTCGAACCGGGTTAGGCGGGAGCACCATGAACTACGCAGAGATTAAGTATTGCGACATCGCCAATGGGGTGGGGGTTCGCACTACGCTGTTCGTGTCGGGATGCCGGCACCATTGCGAGGGGTGCTTCAACCCGGTGCAGTGGGACTTCGCAGCGGGCGAGCCCTTTACCGCCGAGGTCGAGGACAAGATCATCCAGAGCCTTGAGCCGGCGTACGTCACTGGCCTCACCATCCTGGGCGGCGAGCCCATGGAGCAGGAGAACCAGGCCGCGCTACTCCCCTTCCTGCGCCGCGTCAAAGAGCGCTTTCCCAACAAGGGCATCTGGCTGTACTCGGGCTTTACCTGGGAGCAGCTGACGCAGGGCCCGAGCCGCGCGTACGGACAGACGGTGCCACAAATCCTTGCCCTGCTCGATGTGCTGGTAGACGGCCCCTTCGTGCTGGCCAAGAAGGACATCTCGCTGCGGTTCCGTGGCTCTTCCAACCAGCGGCTCATCGACGTACCGGCAAGCCTTACTGCAGGCGAGGTGGTGCTGTGGGAGGACGAGCCGGTCTTTGCCAGCCACGCGTGGTAGCACGGCCTCCATCAGGACAGAACGCAAGCGGGCCGCTGGGAGACTCCCGGCGGCCCGTCTCTTGTCTTGAGGCGCTTGCAGCGCGCTAGCTGTGCAGCACGTCGAAGCGGTCGATCTGCAGCAGCAGACGCTCCACGTCCACGAGGCACCAGATGCGCGTCTTGGTACCGTCGGACGCATGGATCCACAGGTCGCGCAGGTGCGGCCCCAAGTAGGACCAGCGCCACTCCATACGGTCGATGTCGGCGTAGCGAATGGTGCGCGTGCTCACAAAGGGGCCGCGCACCGTGATGCGGTCCTCGTACGACATCACCTGGTAGCGGAGCACCGCCATCACCATGAGCAGAATCGTGAGCTCGAAGGCGATGCAGAACGACAGCGGCAGCAGGGGGCTCTGCGAGAAGACCCCTAACCGGCAGAGCCAGGAGGTGAGGCCGCCCAGCACGCCCATGAACACCATGACCAGCGTGAGGGCACGAGACACCACCAGCGAGATAGAGTAGGTGTTGTGGTGGCTGTGCAGGCGCTCCGCCATGCTCGACCCCGCCAGAAGGCAGAGGACGACGGCGACGAGCGGGATGCCCACCACGATCACAAACAGGCACTGCGTGGCTGACATGGCTCACGCCCCCTGCGGAACGGCGAACTTGGCCACCAGATGCTCCAACATGTCGACAGTCAGCTCGAGGCTGCGCACCGGCACAAACTCGCGCACCGAGTGCATGTTGTAGCCGCCCGCCGCCAGGTTGGGGCAGGGCAGGCCACGGAAGGTGAGCTGCGCTCCGTCGGTGCCGCCGCGCACGGGCTCGATCCACGGCTCGACGCCCACCTCGCGGTTGGCCTCCAGCACGTTGTCGACCAGAAAGTCCATGCCCGCCAGATGCTCGGCCATGTTGCGGTACTGCTCCACAAACGAGACGCTGACCGTCCCCTCGCCGTAGCGCTGGTTGAGGAACGCGGCGATGTCACGCAGGGTCTGCTCACGGCGCTCAAACGAGGCCGCGTCAAAGTCGCGGATGATGTAGGTCAGGGTCGCCTCCGACGCGGTGCCCTGCAGGCGCATGGGGTGATAGAAGCCCTCGCGACCGCAGGTATGCTCCGGACGCTCGAAGGCGGGCACCATCTGCTGGAACTCCGCCGCCACGGTAAGCGCGTTGATCATGACGTCTTTGGCGGTGCCAGGGTGCACCATCACGCCGCGCACCTCCACCGTCGCCTCCGAGGCGGTAAAGCACTCGTAACTGAACGAGCCGATGGCGCCGCCGTCCACGGTGTAGCACCATGTGGCACCAAAGCGCTCGAGGTCGAGCAGCGAGGCACCGTGTCCGATCTCCTCGTCGGGCACGAAGGCGATCTTGAGGCACGGGTGCGGCAGTGACGGGTCGGCCTTGAGGCGCGCGAGCAGCGCGCAGATCTCGGCCACGCCCGCCTTGTCGTCTGCGGAGAGCAGGGTGGTGCCGTCGGAGCACACAATGTCCTGGCCCACCAGCGCGTCAAGGTCGGGCAGCTCCTCGGGGGTGGTGGCCACGGGCACGCCGTCTACCTCGCCCGCCACGAGCGGACCGCCTTCGTAGTGCACCACATGAGGCCTCACGCCAGCGGCCGGCGCATCGGGAGAGCTGTCAATGTGGGCGCACAGCCCCAGCGCGGGAAGGCCTTCGGCGCCGGCCGAGGCGGCAAACGACGCCGTGACGTAGGCATGCTCGTCGGCCGTCACGTCGTCGCAGCCCAGAGCTCGCAGCTCCTCGGCCAAAAGCTCAGCCATGGCGTGTTCGCGCGGCGCGGAGGGCACCTGTCCCTCTGGCGCCAGCGGGTCGGACTGCGAATCAACCTGCACGTAGCGCATGAAGCGCTCCAGAACATCGCTCATAAGACGAGCCTCTCCCCTTTCTGTGGCTTGCGCATCCACTGTAGCAGACCGCCTGTGCCGTCTGTCAGCGCACGCCGGCGCGGCGCTTGGCATCCTCGATCTGGGCCAGCTGCGCAGCCGTGAGGCGGATGGGGCCAGCGCTCTCGCCACCGGCGTCCACGTCGTCTCCCTCCAGCACGAATGCGCCGCGCTCGCGCAGGTTCTCCTTGGCCACGCTGATCATGAGCTTGATGCGGTTGAGCTGGTTGACCTCACTCGCACCAGGGTCGTAGTCCACCGCCACGATGTTGCTCTGCGGGTACATCTGGCGCAGACGCTTGATCACCGACTTGCCCACCACATGGTTGGGCAGGCAGGCAAAGGGCTGCGCGCACACCACGTTGGGCGTGCCGCCCTCAATGAGCTCGATCATCTCGGCAGTCAGCAGCCAGCCCTCGCCCATGTTGTTGCACAGCGACAGCACCCGCTTGGCCTTCTCGGCCAAATCGAAGATCGAGGGCCAGGGCTCAAAGCGCTCGCTGGCGGCCAGCATCTTGTTGATGGGCTCGCGGATGCCCTCCACCAGGCGCACCTCGGCGCGGTTGGTGGCCCGGCCGCTCGCAGAGCTGCCCAGCTCGTGCTGCATGTTGACCTCGTGCGACATGCCCATGGTAAAGAAGTCCAAAAGGCCGGGCACGTTGGCCTCGCAACCCTCCGACTCGATGACCCTGATCAGGTCGTTGTTGGCCGTGGGATGGAACTTGACCAGAATCTCGCCCACCACGCCCACGCGCGGCTTGGAACGGTCGTCCTTGAGCGGCAGCGCGTCAAAGGCCTCGATGGTGTCCTGGCACAGGCGGTAGAACCTGCGCACCGACGTGCCCGGCACCTCGGTGCGGGCGCGACGCATGAGGCCGCCGTAGAGGCGGTCGGCCGCACCAGGCTCGACCTCGTAGGGGCGCGTGCGATAGAGCAGCTGCATGATCAGGTCGCCGTAGATGATGGCATAGAGCACGTGCATGAGCATCTTGGGCTTGAGTAGGTTGAAGCCCGGGTTGTGCTCGTCCAGGCCACTCGCCATGGCCAGCGAGATGACCGGCACCTCCGGGTGCCCGGAGTCGCGCAGGGCCTTGCGGATGAGGCCGATGTAGTTGGTGGCTCGGCAGCCGCCGCCGGTCTGCGAGATGAGCACCGCCGTGCGCGAGAGGTCGTACTCGCCGCTGAGCACAGCCTCGATGAGCTGACCGCACACCAGGATCGACGGGTAGCAGATGTCGTTGTTCACGTACCGCAGGCCCGTGTCCACCGCCTTGTGGTCGACCGACGGCAGCAGCACGACGTTGTAGCCATAGGCCCTCAGCACCGGCTCCACGATCTCGAAGTGGATCGGCGCCATCTGCGGGCACAGGATGGTGTAGCCCTGGTCCTGCATCTCCTTGGTGTAGCGTACCTTCTCGAAGGCGGCACTCGTGGCCTTGCGGTAGATGGGCACGCGGCGGCTCAGGTCGGTGCGACGCCGGTGCTCGCGCGTGCCGTCGGCCAGGTGCACGCCCACCGGCTCTTCCTCCTGCGCCAGGCCCGCGGCCGTGTCGCGCTCCAGCTCGTTGCGACGCTCGTCGAGGGCGGCCATCAGCGAGCGCACGCGGATGCGCGCGGCACCCAGGTTGGACACCTCGTCGATCTTGAGCACCGTGTAGATCTTGCCGCTGGCCTCCAGGATCTCCTGCACCTGGTCGGTAGTGATGGCATCCAGGCCGCAGCCAAAGCTGTTGAGCTGCACGAGATCCAGGTCGTTGCGGGTGGCCACAAAGCGCGCCGCGCGGTACAGGCGGCTGTGGAACATCCACTGGTCCACCGCGCGCAGCGGCCGCTCGGGCTCCATCTTGTGGGCCACGGAATCCTCGGTGAGCACCGCAAAGCCAAAGCCGTTGATCAACTCGGGAATGGCGTGGTTGATCTCGGGGTCGTTGTGATAGGGGCGCCCTGCCAGCACGATGCCGTGACGATCGTTGGCCTCCATCCACGCCAGCACCTCGTCGCCCTTGCGCCGCATCTGCTCCTTGAACTCGATGTCGGCGTCCCAGGCGGCGTTGACAGCCGCGTCGATCTCGGCGCGGGTGATGCGCGGGCCCCTGAAGCGCCCGCGGCCCTCGGCCGCGTCGGCCTCGCGCTGCTGCGAGATCACCTCGTACAGGCGCCGCTTGAGCTCGCGCTTGTTGTCGTAGGGCATGAAGGGGGCCAGATACTCCACCTTGTGGTCGGCCAGCTCGTCCATGTTGAGCTGCAGCGACTGCGGGTAGCTCATCACGATGGGGCAGTTGTAGTGGTTGGTGGCCGCCTCGTCCTCCTGGCGTTCCCAACGCACGCAGGGCATCCAGATAAAGTCGGGGTCCTTGGCCAGCAGGTTCATCACGTGCCCGTGGCTGAGCTTGGCCGGGTAGCACACGCTCTCGCTGGGCATGCTCTCGATACCCGCCTCGTAGGTGGCCTTGGTGGTCTGGTCCGACAGCACCACGGCAAAGCCGAGCTGCGTAAAGAACTCGTGCCAGAAGGGGAAGTTCTCGTACATGTTGAGCGCGCGCGGGATGCCCACGGTGCCGCGCGGCGCCTCCTCGGGGCTCAGGCCCTCGCGCTCAAAGAGCAGCTTGTTCTTGAACTTGAAGAGGTTGGGCGCCTCGTCAGCGGCCTTGCGCTGGCGGCCGGCGCCTTTCTCGCAGCGGTTGCCGGTAATGAAACGGCGGCCGTGGCCAAAGTCGTTGATGGTGAGCAGGCAGTTGTTGGAGCAGCGGCCGCAGTGCGCCTGACGCTGCTTGACCTGCAGGTTGTCGATCTCCTCGCGCGTGAGGAGGCCCGAGACGCCCAGCTCGCCCGCGCGGTCGCGTGCGAGCAGCGCCGCGCCGTAGGCACCCATCACGCCCGCGATGTCGGGACGAATCACGTTGCGCCCAATGAGCAGCTCGAAGGCGCGCAGGGTGGCGTCGCTCATAAAGGTGCCGCCCTGCACCACCACGTCGGTGCCGATCTGGTCGTAGTCGCGCAGCTTGATGACCTTGAACAGGGCGTTCTTGATCACCGAGTAGCTGAGGCCTGCGGCCACGTCGCCAATGGTAGCACCCTCCTTCTGGGCCTGCTTGACGCGCGAGTTCATGAACACGGTGCAGCGGCTGCCCAAATCGACGGGCTGCTCGGCATGCACGGCGGCACGGGCAAACTCCTGCACCGTCATGCCCATGGAGTCGGCGAAGCTCGCGATGAACGAGCCGCAGCCGCTCGAGCAGGCCTCGTTGAGCATGATGTGCTCGATGACGCCGTCGCGCACCTGCAGGCACTTCATGTCCTGGCCGCCAATGTCCAGAATGAACTCGACGTCGGGCACGAAGGCCTTGGCGCCGCGGAGGTGTGCCACCGTCTCGATCTCGCCGGAGTCGGCACGCAGGGCCTCGATGAGGATCTGCTCGCCGTAGCCGGTGGTGGTCACGTGGCCAATGGTGCAGTCGGAGGGCAGGTGGTCGAAGATGTCGTCCATGATCTTGCGTGCGGTGCCCAGCACGTCGCCGTTGTTGACGTCATACCAGGTGTAGAGCAGCTCGCCATCCTCGCCCACCACGGCAGCCTTCATGGTGGTGGATCCGGCGTCGATGCCAATGAACACGCGCCCGTGGTAGGTGCGCAGGTCGCCCTTGGGCACGACCTCGAGGTCGTGGCGGTCCTTGAAGTCGGCGTACTCTTCCTCGCTGGCAAACAGCGGGTCGAGGCGCGCCACCTCGGAGCCCTGGGTGCCCTCGAGCCTCTCCAGCATGACGATGACCTCGTCGAAGGTCACCTTGCGGTCGGACTCGCCCGCCAGTGCGGCACCGGTTGCCACAAAGAGGTGGGCGTTGGGCGGGATGATCCGGTGCTCCTCGTCGAGCGAGAGCGTCTCGTAGAAGCGCTCGCGCAGCTCGGAGAGGTACTGCAGCGGGCCGCCGAGGAAGGCCACGTAGCCGCGGATGGGGTGCCCGCAGGCCAGTCCCGACACCGTCTGGTTGGCCACGGCCTGGAAGATGGAAGCGGCAATGTCCTCGGGCGCGGCGCCCTCGTTGAGCAGCGGCTGCACGTCGCTCTTGGCAAAGACGCCGCAGCGGCTGGCGATGGGATAGATGTGCTGGTAGCCCTTGGCCAGCTCGTTGAGGCCAGGGGCATCGGTCTTGAGCAGCGAGGCCATCTGGTCGATGAAGGCGCCCGTGCCACCGGCGCAGGTGCCGTTCATGCGCTGCTCGATACCGTTGTCAAAGTAGATGATCTTGGCGTCCTCGCCGCCCAGCTCGATGGCACAGTCGGTCTGCGGGATGAGCGTCTCGACCGCGCGCTTGGAGGCAATGACCTCCTGCACGAACTCGAGTCCCAGCCAGTTGGCCAGCAGCATGCCGCCCGAGCCGGTGATGGACACGCGCATCGGCGAGGTGCCCACGATGCGGCGCGCCCGCACAAAGAGGTCGTGTGCCGTGGCGCGCACGTCGGTGTGGTGACGCTCGTAGTTGGCGTACAACAGGTTGTCGTTGTCGTCGATGACGGCCAGCTTCACCGTGGTGGAACCCACGTCGATGCCCAGCCGCAGGCTGGCGTGGCGCAGGTCGATGGGGCTGCGCGGAACCAGCTCGGCACCCTGCTGCTTGAGGGCGATGGGCTGGCGGGCCTGTGCTTGCGCCTGGTTGCTTGCGTCATACCTAGCAGACATCGTCATGCTCCTTCTGGAAGGCCATGGCCTGTTTGGCCAGGGAGGGAATGTCAAAGTCGATGGGGCGGCCGTACAGGTCGCCCGGGCGCACGAACATGAGGGCGGTCATCATGCGCGCCATGATCTCGGGGGACTCCACCATCCCGGTGGAGAGCCAGCGCACGAGCACGCCCACCTCCGCCGAGATGACGAAGGTCAGGTAGTAGTCAAAGATGTGCAGGGCCAACGCCGAAAAGCCGTGCAAGGCGCGAGCCATGACCACCTCGCGCACCATGGCCTTGATCTTCTCCACAAACGCCGGGTCTCCCCCGTCTCCCAGCAGCGGCACCAGATGGCGCCCCTCGTCCTGGAAGTACTCGAGCACCTCGATGCTGCGCGGACAGGGCTCAAAATGGTCGATGGCCTCCTCGAGATCGGGCAGGGTCACCTCGGCGATCTCGCGCACCAGGTTGCCGAGGTCCACCATGGCCTCCGCCTCGATGCAGGCCACCAGGTCGGGGATGTCGCGATAGTGCGAGTAGAAGGTGCGGCGGGTCACGCCGGCACGGTCGGCTACCGCGGTGACCGTCACCTGGGAGAGGTCGCCAGTCGCCGTGACCTCGGCGGCCAACGCCTCGCGAAGCGCCTTGCGCGTGCGCGTGGTGCGGCGGTCCTGTCGGGGCGTGCTGATCGTCTGGTCCATACACGTTCCTTCTCACCATGTGCATTAGTTCACATGGTGAGTATTTTTGCACGTCGCGTGTAAAAAGCAAGAACGAGCCGTTTGGCGCCACATTGCCACCATATGCGGGAGGACGCCTGCCGTGGGGCTGGCCCGGCGCCCCACGCAGCCTAGCCCAAGGTAAAGGAGTCTGCCTCTAGGCGCAGGTCACAGGCATAGAAAGCCTGGAGCGCGTGCAGCAGGCAGGCGGTGTCGTGCACGCCTGCCGTCTCGTAGCTGGAGTGCATGGCCAGCTGGGCCAGGCCCACGTCCACCGTGGGAACGCTCACGTGGCGGGCCGAGAGGTTGCCGAGCGTGGAGCCGCCGACGTTGTCGCTGCGGTTGGCAAAGGTCTGCACGGGTACCCCCGCCCGCTGGCACACGGCCGTAAACACCGCGCGGCTCAGGGCATCGGTGGTGTACTTCTGGCTGGCGGCCTCCTTGACCAGCACGCCTCCGTTCAGGTGCCCACAGTTAGGCGCGTCGTAGAGCTCGGGGTGGTTGGGATGCACCGCGTGCCCGTTGTCGCAGCTCACCATGAACGAGCCGGCCAGCGCGCGAAGATAGGTCTCCTGCGTGTAGCCGAGCGCCGCGTTGAGACGCACCAGCGTGTCGCGCAAAAAGGTGGAGAGCGCGCCGCGGCTGGTGCCCGACCCGACCTCCTCGTTGTCAAAGCAGGCAAAGAGCGTCACATGAGCGTCGTTGTGCGTGGCCATGAGTGCGTTCAGGCCCGCGAAGGTGCACTGCAGGTTGTCGAGGCGCGGAGCCGAGACAAACTCGTCGGCCCAGCCCCACACGCGCGGAGCCGTGCGGTTGACCACGTAGAGGTCCTTGCCCAGGATGTCCTTTGGTGCGCAGCCGGCGAGCTCAGCCACCATGGCGTCGAAGGCGCCCGCCTTGAGGGCGCCAGCCGAAAAGAGCGGGCAGAGGTCCACCTGGCGGTTGTAGGCAAAGCCCTGGTTGGCATCGCGGCGCTGGTGGATGGCCACGTTGGGGATCAGGGCCACGTCCTTGGTGCTGGCCACCAGCCGGCTCTCCACACGTCCCTCGTCGGTGCGCACCATCACGCGACCCGCAAGGCCCAGCGGCCGATCGAGCCAAGTGGCGTCGAGCATGCCGCCGTAGCCCTCCACGTCGAGGCGCAGGTACTCGCCCGGCCCCTCGAGCTCGGGCACATGCTTGACCTTGAACATCGGGGAGTCGGTGTGGGCGGCTGCCATCTGCAGGGTGTAGCCGTCCTGGGGCAGGTGCTCCCCCACCCTAAAAGCGACGATGCTGGATCCGTTGCGCACCACGTAGTAGCTACCGCCGCGCTCCACATCCCACGGCTGCGTCTCACTCAGACGGCAGAAGCCCACCTCGTCGAGCATGTTCGCCATCTGCGCGGCCGCATGAAACGCGGTGGGGCTCTGCTCGATGAACCCGCAAAGCTCGCGGGAGAGGTCGAGGTCGGTCATGGTGGGCTCCTTTCTACCAACGAGCGGTCCCCCCACGACCGCCGTCATTTTGTTTGCGTTTGCCCAAACGCACTGACGAAATAAACCGCAGAATACGCGCGTTGTCTGCGCTTTCTCGTTCCATGCCCCCAAAATGCCCTCTGCGTCGACCCTTCAAACGCAATAAACGTGCAATTGGGCAAAGCGGGCGGTCGAAAAAACGCAATAAACCGTGAGGGCGACGACTGCCGCGCACCACCCCCTAGCGCATGCGGCCAAACTTGGGTCGCAGCAGCGGGTAGAGCGAGTGCCAAGTGTCGTAGCGCTCCTGGTAGAGCGACACCGTCCAGCGGTCGGGCTCGGTGAGCTCGGCGGTCTTGACCAGCTCGTGCGAGCAGCTGCGCACGTCGGGCCAGGCTCCCGTGGCCACGCCGGCAAGCATGGCGGCGCCAAAGGCGGTGACGTCGGGCACCTTGGTGGTGATCAGCGGAATGCCCAGCACGTTGGCAAAGATCTGCTTCCACAGCGGAGTCACGGTGGTGCCGCTGATGGTCGACCCCTTGACCTGCACCTCCTCGGCACGGGCAATGTCAAGACAGTCGCGCATGGCAAAGGCCACGCCCTCCAGCACCGCCTGCGTCATGTCCTCGCGCGAGGTGTGCAGATGCATGCCAATAAAGGCACCGCGCGCGTTGGGGTCGTTGTAGGGACTGCGCTCGCCCATGAGATAGGGCAGGAAGAACACGCTGTTGTGCCCAAAGTTTTTGGGATCAATACGTCCCTGCTCACCCGCATAGTTGCGACTCTTGAGGATGTCGTTCATCCACCAGCGGTTGCTGGCGGAGGCCGACAGCATGCAGCCCAAGAAGTGATACGAGCCGTCGGCATGACAGAAGCTGTGCAGCGCGTTGTGCTCGTCCACGGCAAAGGAGTCGTTGCTTACCAAGATGGTGCCCGACGTGCCGATGCGGATGTTGCAGCGGCCCGTGCCCACGGTGTCGGTACCTACCGCCGCGGCGGCGTTGTTGCTGGCACCTGCGCACACCAGCACGTCCTCAGGGAGCCCCAGCTCGCTGGCCGCCTCGGGCAGCAGCGTGCCCACCGGCTCGTAGCTCTCGTAGGCATGGGGCAGCTGCGCCTCGCGCAGGCCGCAGATGTTGAGCATGGGCTTTGACCACTGGCGCAGGCGAACGTCAAACAGCAGCGTGCCCGAGGCGTCGGAGCAGTCGGTGGAGTGCACGCCCGTCAAGCGGTAATTGATGTAGTCCTTGGGCAGCATGAGCCGGGCGATGCGCGAGAAGACCTGCGGCTCCTCCTCGCGCAGCCACATGAGCTTGGGCGCCGTGAAGCCCGCATACGAGACGTTGCCCGTCTTGGCCGAGAGCCACCTGCGCCCCACCTCGTTGTTGAGGTAGTCGCTCTGGAACTGCGCGCGGTTGTCGTTCCACAGGATAGCCGGACAAACGGGCTTGTCGTCGACATCGAGCGCCACCAGGGCGTGCATCTGCCCGGCCACACCGATTCCCTTGACCTGCGAGACGTCGTAGCCGCGCACCAGCTCTCGGATGCCCATGCTTACGGCAGCCCACCACACGCGTGGGTCCTGCTCGCACCAGCCCGGCTGTGGGAAGAAGAGCGGATAGGCCTTGGCGATGGTACGTCTGACCTCGCCCTCCTCGTCCATCAGAAGCAGGACGGTCGTGGTCGTTCCGAGGTCAACACCAATGAACAGCATGGAAGTCCTTCCTGGAAGAGCCGGCCGTCCTTGACGCACCCAAAAATCATAGCAAGTTTGATTCGACCAACCCGCAGAATCGTAACCTTCGCGGAATGGGCATGCGGGACCGCATGCCTGGTGGCGGACTCGCCGATTGGTGGACGGCGCCGGCGTACGGAGACCCTCGACACGAGTAGAGTTGGAGATGACCGCGCACGTCAGAGGTAGGGAGACACCATGCAGACCACGATTCCCTTCGGCACCGCCCCAAACGGCACGCCCGTCCAGCTCTTTCTGCTGAGCAACCAGACCGGCGCCGTGGTAGGCGTCACCGACCTAGGCGCCAACCTAGTGACGTGCCACATGCCCGACGGCCGCGGCGGCTTCCCCGACGTGGTGCTGGGCCACAACGGCGCCGCCGGGTACGTGGATGACGGCCTCAACATGGGCGCCGTGGTGGGGCGCAACGCCAACCGCATCGCCGGCGCGCGCTTTGAAGTGGGTGGACGCAGCTATCGGCTGGCTGCCAACTCCGATGGCCACAACCTGCATAGCGGACCGCACAAGTGGTCCGAGCGCGTGTGGCAGGTAGATGCCACAACCCAGAGCTCCGTGACCTTCGAGCTCACCAGCCGCAAGGGCGACCAGGGCTTCCCCGGCACGGTGCAAGTGCAGGTCACCTATGCGCTTTCCGACGACAACCGCCTGAGCATCAGCTATCGCGCCGTGCCGTCAGAGGCGACCGTCATCAACATGACCAACCACTCGTACTGGAACCTCAACGGACACGCGGCGGGCAGCGTGCTGGCGCACAGCCTGCAGATCCATGCCGACTCCTACACCCCACTGGTGGATCACATCCCCACCGGCGAGGTCGCGCCAGTGGAGGGCACGCCCTACGACTTCCGTGAGCCGCGCAGCATCGGCGCCTGCCTGGAGGAGCTCCCCGGCGGCTACGACGACAACTTCTGCCTGGGCAACCACGGGCGCCTCGCGCCTGCTGCGCGCCTCGTGGGCGACGTGACGGGCATCACCATGGACGTGCTCACCGACGCCCCGGGCCTGCAGGTCTTTACCGCCGACTTCATCGACGTGCCCTGGGCAAAGGGTGGTGCGCACTACGGTGCCTTCGCGGGCGTAGCGCTCGAGACGCAGTACTACCCCGACGCCATCCATCACAAGGCCTTCCCGCAGCCGGTGTTCACACCCAACCGTCCCTACGCCAGCAAGACGGTCTTCGCGTTTGGGACGAGCGAGTAGGTCGCGCCCAGGGGTCGCGGGGGTACTCCCTTGCGTGGCCCCATCGTGTTTGTGTGGCCTTGAGCCCGCAGGCCGCGCCACTCGGGCATAATGGTGGGGCAAACGACGTTTGAGACGAGGACGATCATGGCCATCACCCCCGAGGAGGTCGCCGAGACACTGAGCATGGTCTCGCAGCAGAACCTCGACCTGCGCACCATCACCATGGGCATCTCGCTGCACGCCTGTGCCGACGAGAGCATGGAGCGCATGTGCACCAAGGTCTACGACCGCATCACCACCACCGCAGAGCACCTGGTAGAGGTGGCCGACGACCTGCAGCGCGAGTACGGCATCCCCATCGCCAACAAGCGCGTCTCGGTGACGCCCATCGCACAGATCGCCGCCGCCTGCCCCGACCAGGACCTCACCCCGCTCGCACGCACGCTCGACCGCGCCGCCGAGACCCTGGGCATCGACTTTCTGGGCGGATTCTCTGCGCTCGTGCAGAAGGGCATGGGCAACGCCGACCGACGCCTGATCGCCTCCATCCCCGAGGCGCTCGCCACCACCGAGCGCGTGTGCTCCAGCGTCAACGTGGCCTCCACGCGCGCGGGCATCAACATGGACGCCGTCCTGCTCATGGCCAACACCATCGTGGACGCTGCCGCAGCGACCACCGCGCGTGACTGCTGCGGTGCCGCTAAGCTGGTGGTCTTTGCCAACATGGTGGAGGACTCCCCCTTCATGGCCGGCGCCATCCACGGCTCGGGCGAGGCCGACGCCGTGATCAACGTGGGCGTCAGTGGTCCGGGCGTCATGGCCGCGGCCCTGCGCCAGCTGCCGCAGGACGCCAGCCTCATGGACGTGGCCGAGAAGATCAAGGAGACCGCCTTCAAGATCACGCGTGCCGGCGAGCTCATGAGCCGCCAGGCCAGCGCGCGCCTGGGCGTGGAGAAGGGCATTGTCGACCTGAGCTTGGCCCCCACCCCCGCCGCCGGCGACTCGGTCGCCGAGATTCTGGAGATCATCGGCGTGGGCCGCACCGGCGGGCCGGGCACCACTTGCGCACTCGCGCTGCTCAACGACGCCGTCAAGAAGGGCGGCGTCATGGCCAGCTCCAGCGTGGGCGGTCTCTCGGGCGCCTTCATCCCGGTATCGGAGGACGCGGGCATGATTCGCGCCACCGAGGAGGGTGCGCTCACCCTCGAGAAGCTCGAGGCCATGACCAGTGTGTGCTCGGTGGGACTCGACATGATTGCCGTTCCTGGCGACACCACCCCCGAGACCATCGCCGGGCTCATTGCCGACGAGATGGCCATCGGCGTGATCAACACCAAGACCACGGCCGTGCGCGTGATTCCGGCCATCGGCCACGAGGTGGGTGACACGCTGGTCTTTGGCGGCCTGCTGGGCACCGCGCCCGTCATGCCCATCAGCCGCTACGCCGGTACCGTGCTGGCGCATCGCGGTGGGCGCTTCCCCGCACCGCTCAACTCGCTGAAGAACTAACGTGGGTCGCACCAACCTACCGCCATACTTCGCGCAGGTAGCTGGGGCCGCAGCCGTAGTGGCCGCAATCGCTGCAGGCGTCGCTGGCGCAAGCGTAGCAAGTGCTCCCAAAGCCGCGTCGGCAGGCGCAGATGCACCCATGGCATCCGAGGCGGTGGACGACGACCAGGCAACCGACGCCGACGCTACCGCGGAGCAGCAGGAGGCTCGCACCCCGCAACCCGAGCGTGTGGTGCACTTTAACACCATTGCCCACGACATCCACGTGACCGACTCGAACCTGACCGACGACGAGCTGCGAGACAGCTTGCAGCGCTTCCGCCGCAACCTGCGGGGCTTCGAGCGGCGCGGGCTGCACGCGAGCGTGATCATCGAGCGCATGGATACCGGGGCCCGCCTGGACTACAACGCCGACGAGCGCTACTACCCTGCCAGCAGCATCAAGGGACCCTTCATCGTGGCGCTCTACGAACGACTCGTCGACACGGGGCAGGTCGATGCCTCGCAGGTTGCGTACCGCGCCGAGGCCACCCTCGTGGCGTCCGATAACGTGACCTATCGCGAGCTGAGCATGCAGTATGGCCAGGAGCTCTTTGCCGAGTGGGCGGCAGACTGCGGCGCCGTGGAGCGTGGTACCGACGAGTACACGGAGTTCACCTGGAACCGCTACCCCCTGCTCGCCCCGTGGCAACTGTGCGCCATGTGGGAGCACGCCTACGACTACCTGATGGCCGGCAGCGCCGGTGCAACCGAGGTCACAGGGTACTTCGAACGCCGCTACGAGTCGCCGCTGCGCAACGGAGCGCCCGCCGACGCCCGCACGATCGCCAAGGCGGGCTGGTACCCGGCCGACGAGCTGGTGCCTCACAACTCCACCGTCGACGCAGGCATCCTCATCCGCCGCGGACGGCCCTATGTGGTGGTGATCATGACCGACGCGCCGGGCGATCTCGACCTGCTCTCACGGCTGGTGCCCGGCGTGCTCTCGGCTGGCGCAGCCCTGCGCTAGCAGGCTAAAGGCTGGCTGCACTGCTTGGCAGCCAGATGGCCCCTACCCCAAGAAGCGCACCTCGGGCTCGAGGCGCACGCCAAACTGGCGCTCCACCTCGTCCTGCACGTGCTCGATGACGGCGTGCACATCGGCAGCCGTCGCGCCACCGAGGTTGACCACAAAGCCCGCATGCTTCTTGGAGACCGCGGCGCCACCCACCTGGTAGCCCTGCAGACCGGCATCCATGATGAGCTTACCGGCAAAGTAGCCCTCCGGACGCTTGAAGGTCGAGCCCGCGCTGGGCTTGTCGAGCGGCTGCTTGGACTCGCGCTTGTGGGTGAGGTCGTCCATGCGCGCGCGTATGGCCTCGGGGTCGCCCTTGCGCAGACGGAAGGTGGCCGTCAGCACCACCAGGCCCTCGTCGCGGATGCGCGACGCACGGTAACCCAGTGCGAGGTCGTCGACGCCAATGGTCTCGAGGCTGCCGTCGGGCATGATCACGCGCACGCTCTTGAGCACGCCGGCCATGCAACCATCGTAGGCACCGGCGTTCATGAAGCATGCCCCGCCGATGGTACCGGGAATGCCACAGGCAAACTCAAGGCCAGAGAGGCCCAGCTCGCAGGCCATCTCGGAGGCCTCGCGCAGGCTCACACCCGCCTGGCAGGTCATCTCGTCGCCATCGATGGACACGTTGGTAAAGCCGTCGGCCAGCGCCACGATCACACCGCGGTAGCCCTCGTCGGAGACCAGCAGGTCAGAACCATTGCCCAGCACAAAGTACGGCAGGCCAGACGCCCGGCACGCCTCGATGACGTCGCGCACCTCCTCGGTTGACTCGGGGACGACGAGCAGGTCGGCGGGACCGCCGATCTCGAAGGTCGTGTGCTCGCTCATGGGCTCGTCTATCAGTACGTTGTCCTCGCCCACGATCTGGCGCATGCGCCAGGCAAGCTCCTCGCGTTCTCGACCGTCTCCTGTCATGTGATGCTCACGCTCCTTGGTGCGGTAAATGTCGTGAGTCACCAGTATAGCGAGCACGGCCACCGTTATGTGCGCACTTCGCGCATCTAGAGCGCTTCTCCTTGTGGACAAAAAGGGGGTAACCCCTTCTTGTCGAGCGAAAGCTGCCTGCGCGAGATGTTTGCATGAGCAAACAAGAGTGCTATGCTCTAACGCACATACAGTTTCAGGGCGGGGTGCAATTCCCCACTGGCGGTATGGGAGCAGCTCCCAAGCCCGCGAACCGCAAAGGCGGCCGATCTGGTGCGATTCCAGAGCCAACGGTAACAGTCCGGATGGGAGAAACGGAGGCGCCATCATGGCCACCATCTCAAGCTCACGTCACGACACCCACGCCACCACCGCCACCGGCGGCTGGAGCACCAAGCGCATTGCGACCACCGCGCTGTTCTGCGCTGTGGCCGCCATCGCCACGCTGTTTTTGGAGTTCCCGATCCTGCCGGGCGTGACCTTCCTCAAGTACGACCCTTCCGCCATCGTGGCGCTGGTCGCGGGCTTTGCTTTTGGCCCCAGCACGGGCGTGCTGGTGTCGGTGCTCCCCTACCTGGTGCACCTCGCCACGCAGAGCGGCGTCTACGGCGCGCTCATGGCCATCATCGCCACCCTCTCGCTGGTGCTGCCAGCCTCGCTGGTCTACCAGCGCAATACCTCCTTCAAGGGCGCCATCACGGGCATGGTCGTGGGCGGTGTGGTGTGCCTAGCCGTGGTCCTCGCCGCAAACATCGTGATCACCCCGCTCTACATGGGTGCCCCGCGCGAGACCGTCATCGGCATGATCGTGCCGGCGCTGCTGCCGTTCAACCTGCTCAAGGTGGTCATCAACTGCGTGGTCACGGCACTGGTGTACAAGCCGCTCTCCAAGGCCCTGCAGGACTAGCCCCGTGCCAGCCCCCTCGTCCACCACGACACCCATCGTCTCTCTCGAGCACGTGACGCTGCGCTACGAGCACGGCGTCACGGCGCTCGACGACGTGTCGGTGAGCATCGCCGAGGGCGAGCGCATCTGCGTGCTGGGGCCCAACGGCTCGGGCAAGAGCACGTTGGCCTCGGTGGTCTGCGGACTGCTGGCCCCCGACGAGGGCGCCGTGCAGCTCGTGGGCCACGAGGTCTTTGGCGAGCGCGGCATCGACTTCGAGGCGTACCGCCAAGCCAGACGTCAGCTTGGACTGGTCTTCCAGAACCCCGACGACCAGATCGTCACCTCGGTCGTCGAGGAGGACGTGGCCTTTGGCCCCGAGAACCTGGGCGTGCCCTCAGAGCAGATCGGCCCGCGCGTAGAGCGCGAGCTGCACCGCGTTGCGCTGGACCGCTATGCCAAGGCCGACCCGAGCCGTCTCTCCGGTGGCCAGAAGCAGCGCGTGGCCATTGCTGGCGCACTTGCCATGGAGCCGCGCGTGCTGGTGCTCGACGAGCCCGGCGCCCTGCTGGACGTGCGCGGGCGGCGCGGCATCATGCACGTGATGGACAAGCTGCAGGCGGCCGGCACCACCATCGTGCACGTAACGCACTTCATGGAGGAGGCCCTGGCAGCCGACCGCGTGCTGGTGCTCAGCAAGGGTCGCCTGGTGCTGCAGGGCACGCCGCGCGAGGTATTTGCGCACGGCGACGAGCTGTCGGCGCTCGGGCTGGAGGAGCCGTTCACTGCCCGCCTGTCGGAGGCGCTGCGTGACCGCGGCGTCTGCGTGCCCTGGACCATCGACGAGGGCGAGCTGGCAGAGGCCATCGCCAGCCTCGCGACCCATGCGTCAAAAGCGGATGCCGCGCGCATCACCGAGAGCCGCGCCGCCGCACCAAACCAGGATGCCCCCGCCGTCCTCGCCGATGGGCTCTGCTATTCCTACGGTGCGACCGACGGCCGCGAGGAGCGCCATCCGGCACTCGACCACGTGAGCTTTGCCATCCCCGCCCGATCCACCGCAGCCATCGTAGGCCAGACGGGGTCGGGAAAGTCCACGCTGCTGCGCCTGCTCTGCGCCCTCGAGGGTCCCGATGCGGGCAGGCTCGTAGTGAGCGGCATTGAGACCTCCAACCGTCGGCAGCGGCGCCTGTTGCACGGCCGCGTGGGCTACGTGATGCAGCACCCCGAGCGGCAGCTCTTTGCCGAGACGGTCTGGGAGGACGTGGCCTATGGCCCCGGCAACATGCACCTCGACGCAGCCGAGGTGGAGCGTCGCTGCCGCGAAGCGCTGGCGCTGGTGGGGCTCACCGGACGCGAGCAGTCCTCGCCCTTCCATCTGTCGGGCGGTCTGCAGCGCCTGTGCGCGCTGGCGGGCATTCTGGCCATGGAGCCCACCATCCTGGTGCTCGACGAGCCCACGGCGGGCCTCGACCCGCATGGCCGCGCCCAGCTGCGCCAGATACTCGACCGTATCTCCGACCACGGCGTCACCGTCGTCCAGGTCACCCATTCCATGGACGACGCCGCTCTCGCCGACCAGGTCATCGTGCTCAACGAGGGAACCCTACTCATGCAGGGCGCCCCGTACGAGGTCTTTGCCCCCACGACCGAGCAGGCGCTGCGCGACAGCGGCCTCGGCCTGCCCGAAGCGCTCTCATGGGCGCTGCGGCTGGCCGCGCAGGGCATGCACGTGGGCACCCCGCTCACGCTCGAGACCCTGGCAGATGCCTTGCAGGCGGCGTGCGAGGGAGGTGCTCATGGCCTTTAGGATCTCGCTCGGGCGCTACGTGCCCGCCAACTCCGCGCTCCATCGCCTTGACCCGCGCACCAAGCTCATCTGCGGTCTCGCGCTCATGGTCTCGGTCTTCTTCATCCGCACACCGCTGCAACTGGCCTTTGGCTGGGTCGTCGCCCTCGCGCTCGTGGCCCTCTCCAAGGTGCCCGCAGGCAAGGTGCTTGCGTCGTTGCGGCCCGTCATCGTGGTGCTGCTGGCGCTCTCCGTCTTCAATCTATTGCTGGTCAACACCGGCGAGGTGCTGGTCGCGTTGGGTCCGTTGCACATCACCAGCGACGGCCTGTGGGCCGCCGTCAACTACTCGCTGCGTCTGGTGGTCGCCGTGGTGGCAGCTACGCTCATCCTGCTCACCACCACCCCGACCCAGCTCACCGACGCCTTTGACGCGCTGCTTTCTCCCCTGTCGCGCGTGGGGCTCCCCGGGCACGAGATCGCCATGGTCTTCTCACTGATGCTGCGCTTCATCCCGACCATCGCCGACGAGGCCTCGGCCATCGTCGACGCACAGACCGCCCGCGGCGGCGCACTCGCCGAGGGCACGCTCATCGGACGCGTGCGCGCTATCGTGCCCGTCATCGTGGCGCTTCTGGCCAGCAGCCTGCGCCACGCCAACGGCCTCTCGCGCGCCCTCGACGCCCGCTGCTACGAGGGCGGTACGGCAAGAAGCCACTGGCATCCGTTGCAGCTGCATGCGCGCGACGGAGTGGCAGTGGCGTTTACCTGCGTGTATGTGGCAGTGTTGCTTGTGCTGGGCAGCCTGTAGGACCACACGACCCAGAGCCTGGCGCCCGTCCGCTCAGGCATAGCGAGACGGCGCCTAGCCAAACATGGTCAAGCTCATGATGGCGGAGAGCACCATCATGATCACGATGCCCGCCGCAGCACCGGCAGCCATCTTGAGCGCGATTCGCGCCGCCTTGGGAATCCTGCGCTCCCGCGAGATCTGGTCGGGATCGGCTCCCTCCATAAACGCCTGCACCTCGCGGATCGTGTCGATGTCATAGCGCCGCTCGATCCGCTCGGCAATGAACGACACCGCCACGCTCGCTGCGAGCACCAGCAGCGCGAGCAGGCTCAGCGGCGAGTGAAGGTCCTCCCCGCGTGCGACCAAAAGGGCGAGCATGACCGCGCCCAGCAGTATGAGCCCCCACGAGACGATCATGCTCATCTTGATCTTGTAGCGCTCCAGCTCGTAGTTCTCGATTGCCTTGCTCATCGTCTCCACGTCTCCTCTCACCAGAGAATCCACGGACACGTCAAAGAGGTTGCTCATCAGAAGCAGGCTCTGCACGTCGGGGCAGGTCTTGCCGGTCTCCCAGTTGCTGACCGTCTGACGCGAGACAAAGATCTGCCGGGCAAGCTCCTCCTGCGAGATGCCCTTGCGCTCGCGCTCTTCCCGTATGCGCTTGCTGACTTCCATGCAAGACTCCTCTCTGGCACGTCCCTTGGTGAGAGCGTGCCATGCGGCTGGGAGCCCGTGCTACCCAAAGGCTTTGACATGGCGGCCCCAGATGCCGCATTGCCCTTGCAAAAAGGGTTTGACACAGCTTTGAGCTGGGCAAATAGCACTTCGCGCACAGGGGGGCACTCTCTTTTGCGCGAGCTCGCGCACAGGGAGTACCCCCTGTGCGCGAAGCCATGCTCAAAATGGAACCGCGCCTTCCCCCACTTGGAGAAAGGCGCGGTTCGCGGTTACTTGAAGTAGCTCACGCCACCGTCAAAGAGCGGCTGGTACGGGTTGCTCGGAACGTTCTGGAAGTTGCCCTTGCTCCAGCGCTCGGTGTGGCCCATCTTGCCCAAGATGCGGCCGTCGGGGCTCGTGATGCCCTCGATGGCGCAGATCGAGCCGTTGGGGTTGACCGACAGGTCCATGCTCGGCACGCCAGCCTCGTCCACGTACTGCGTGGCAATCTGGCCGGCGGCCGCCAGCTGCGCCAGCAGCTCGGGACTCGCCACAAAGCGTCCCTCGCCGTGGCTGATGGCGATGGTGTGGATGTCGCCGACCTCGCACTGGCTGAGCCAGGGCGAGAGATCGCTCGCCACACGCGTACGCACCAGGCGGCTCTGATGGCGGCCGATGGTGTTGAACGTGAGCGTGGGGCACTCGTCAGTCATCGGCACGATGTCGCCATAGGGCACCAGGCCCAACTTGACCAGTGCCTGGAAGCCGTTGCAGATACCCAGCATCAGGCCGTCACGCTCGTTCAGCAGGCGCCGCACGGCTTCCGTCACCTCGGGCGCGCGGAAGAACGCGGTGATGAACTTTGCCGACCCGTCGGGCTCGTCGCCACCGCTGAAGCCACCGGGAATCATGACGATCTGGCTGGCATCGATCTGGCGCACCAGCTCGGCCGTGCTCTGTGCCACGCGCTCGGGCGTGAGGTTGTTGACGATGAAGGTGTGCGCCTCGGCACCTGCGCGCTCGAAGGCACGGGCGGAGTCGTACTCGCAGTTGTTGCCCGGAAAGACCGGGATGATCACGCGCGGACGCGGCACACGCACGAGCGGCGCTGCCTTGGGGGCGTCGGCGTGCTCGGCACGGCGGAAGCTCACGGCTTCCACAGCCTCGCCCTTGCCACGGTACGGGAAGACCTGTTCGAGCGCGCCTTCCCAGGCCTCCTGCAGCTCAGCAAGGTCCATCTCCTCGCCGCAGGCATACAGCACGTAGTCCTCGGTGGTGATGCCCAGCGGGCCAGCTGCCACATCCTCGGGCGGCTCGGGCACCTGCGCGTCATCGGCCAGCTCCACGACAAAGCTGCCGTACGCCAGGCCAAAGAGCGCGTCGTCGGTGAAGTGCCCGTCAATCTCGACACCAATCTGGTTGCCCACACACATCTTGAAGAGCACCTCGGCAGGGCCGCCATAGCCGCAGGTAGAGACTGCAAGCGCGGCGCCAGAGCCGATGAGCTGCTCGACGTAGTCGAGCGTGTGCAGCAGGGCTGTCGCATCGGGCGTGACGCCATCCTCCAGGTAGCGCGGAATGACCGCCGCCACGCGATGCCCCGCGCCCTTGAACTCGGGCGAGGTGATGCGGTCGATCTTGCCGCACGCCGTGGCAAAGCTCACCAGCGTGGGCGGCACGTCGAGGTCCTCGAAGCTGCCGCTCATGGAGTCCTTGCCGCCGATCGAGCCAATGCCCAGGTCGACCTGAGCCATGAGGGCGCCCAGTACCGCCGCCGTCGGCTTGCCCCAACGCTCGGGTTCGGTGCGCAGACGCTCGAAGTACTCCTGGAAGGTGAGGTAGGCATCCTTGTGCAGCAGGCCCGCTGCCACGAGGCGCGCCACGCTCTCCACCACAGCGAGGTAGGCGCCGGTGAACTGGTTGGCGCTGGAGAGGTAGGGGTTGAAGCCCCAAGCCATGCCGCTCACCGTGGTGGTCTCGCCAAGGACGGGCAGCTTGGCGACCATCGCCATCGAGGGCGTCAGCTGCGTCTTGCCGCCGAAGGGCATGAGGACCGTTCCGGCACCGATGGTGGAGTCGAACCGCTCGGAGAGGCCCTTGTTGGAGGCCACGTTGAGGTCGGTGACGAGGCTCCGCATGCGCTCGGGCACCGTGGCGCCCTCCCACGTAGGCGCGTAGCTGCCCTGCTCGGGCACACGCACCACCTGGTGCTTGGGGGCGCCGTTGCTGTTGAGGAACTCGCGGCTCACGTCCACGATGGTCTCGCCGTCCCACACCATGCGCAGGCGCGGCTCCTCGGTGACGTTGGCCACCGGCGTGGCCTCGAGGTTCTCCTCGTGGGCGTAGCCGATGAAGGTGTCCACGTCCTCAGGCGCCAGGGCCACGGCCATACGCTCCTGGCTCTCGGAGATGGCCAGCTCGGTGCCATCGAGGCCCTCGTACTTCTTGGGAACCTTGTTGAGGTCGATGAACAGGCCGTCAGCCAGCTCGCCGATGGCCACGCTCACGCCGCCGGCACCAAAGTCGTTGCAGCGCTTGATGAGCTTGCACGCGTCCTCGCGGCGGAAGAGTCGCTGCAGCTTGCGCTCCACGGGAGCGTTGCCCTTCTGTACCTCGGCGCCGCAGGTCTCCAGGCTCTCGAGCTTGTGGGCCTTGGAGCTGCCCGTGGCGCCGCCGATGCCGTCGCGGCCGGTGCGGCCGCCCAGCAGCACGATCACGTCGCCGGGGGCAGGGCACTCGCGGCGCACGTTGGCCTGCGGGGCGGCGCCCACCACGGCACCGATCTCCATGCGCTTGGCCATGTAGCCCGGGTGGTACAGTTCGCTCACCTGGCCGGTGGCCAGGCCAATCTGGTTGCCGTAGCTGGAGTAGCCCGCCGCGGCTGTGCGCACCAGCTTGCGCTGCGGCAGCTTGCCGGGGATGGTCTCGGAGACGGGCACCGTCGGGTCGGCGGCACCGGTCACGCGCATGGCCTGGTACACGTAGCTGCGGCCGCTCAGCGGGTCGCGGATGGCGCCGCCAATGCAGGTGGCAGCGCCACCAAACGGCTCGATCTCGGTCGGGTGGTTGTGCGTCTCGTTCTTGAAGAGGAACAGCCAGTCCTCGTCGGTGCCATTGACGTCCACCTTGACCTTGACGGTGCAGGCGTTGATCTCCTCGCTCTCGTCGAGGCCGGTCAGGATGCCCTTGGCCTTGAGGTACTTGGCGCCGATGGTGCCCATGTCCATGAGGCACACCGGCTTGTCCTGGCGCCCCAGCTCCTCGCGCATCTGCAGGTAGCGGTCGAAGGCGGCCTGCACCACGGCGTCGTCGATCTTCACCTCGTCGAGCACCGTGCCAAAGGTGGTGTGGCGGCAGTGGTCGCTCCAGTAGGTGTCGATCATCTTGATCTCGGTGATCGTGGGGCAGCGGCCCTCCTCGCCAAAGTACTGCTGGCAGAAGGTAATGTCGGCCAGGTCCATGGCCAGGCCGCGCTCGTCGATGAAGGCCTGCAGCTGCTCCTGCGTAAGCTCGAGGAAGCCGTCGAGGGTCTCGACCATGGGCGGCTTGGGGTAGTCCATCTTGAGGGTCTCGCGGGTAGCCAGCGAGGCCTCGCGCGCCTCAACGGGGTTGATCACATAGTGCTTGACGGCGGCAATGTCGTCGGCTGTGAGGTCGCCCTCCAGCACGTAGACCTTGGCCGAGAGCACGTCGGGACGCTCGCCCTGCGAGAGCAGCTGCACGCACTCGCTGGCACTGTCGGCGCGCTGGTCGAACTGGCCCGGCAGGTACTCCACGGCAAAGACCGTGGCGCTACCAAAGTCGGGCAGGTCGTAGCACACGTTGTCGGACTGCGGCTCGCTGAAGACGGTGGGCACGGTGCGGGCAAAGAGCTCCTCGGAGATGCCCTCCACGTCGTAGCGGTTGATGAGCCTGAGGTTGGTGAGCCCCTTGATGCCCAGCGTGTGGCGCAGCTCGTGGCTGAGCTCGTGCGCCTCGACGTCGAACCCGGGCTTCTTCTCAACATACACGCGAGAGACCATGTGGTCCTGCCTTCCTGCATCGGTGGCATGGGTCGTGACCTTCTCATGATACGCGAGCATGACGTGCGCGCTTGCCCCGAGAGGCACCGTGCATCAAAGCTACCAAGCAGCACTCAATGAAGCGAGCCGTACAACAAGGGGTAACCCCTTCTTGTCCGTAGAAAAGGGATACTCCCCTTTGAGTCAGACGGCTGGCTCCGATGGGCATACTACCCTTGTGCTTGTGACGTCCCGATACGCACACGTGTTCCACTTCGCGCTACAATGAAGGTTCGGCAGAGGGAGGAGGTGCGCATGCCGGACATCGACCGCATCATCGAGCGGCTGCTCGGCGACCGCCGCATGAGCGAGAGCGCCACCTTCTCGTCGCGCACCTACACCGACCAGCCCATCATCGAGCGCGGCAGCGACTTTAAGGCACGCATGGAGCGCAAGGCCAACGAGCGTGCTGAGCGCCGGCAGCGCGACGCCCGCGCACGTCGCGAGGCGCGCTCGCGCCACGAGAAGGCCAAGGCGCAGCGCAACGCCACCACCGGCAACCAGCGACAGATCGACCTGGGCCAGACAGCACAGCAGCCTCCCAAGCGTCAGGGCTTTGCCGACTGGCTGCTCTCCATCGACCGCGACATCGAGGCGGCGGCCCGTCGCAGCGCACACGTCTTCGAGCCGCTGCCCGAGCCCATCCGCGAGATGCGTAAGCTCGAGGGCGTGGGCATGCCGCAGTCCATCGCCTACGGCAGCAACGCCATGTCGTCGCTGTTTTACCGCCAGGCCCTCCTCATGCAAAACTACGAGGACGACTACGAGTTCCACGGAGGCTTCTCGCAGTACTACCCCACCTACGCGGCCATGTCCGACACCCAGCTGCGCGGCTACTTTACGTGGCGCACGCGGGTGCGTGCGGGCCAGGTCGGGCCAGCTCCGCTCTCGTTTGCCTTCGTGTACGTGTACGAGCTCATCGCGGGCATTGGCGTAACGCCTGGGCAGGAGGGCCTCGATGCCCTGCGCGCCTTTGGGCAGGCCTACCAGCAGACCGACGAGCGCCAGGGGGCGCAGCTCAACAACTACTTGCGCCGCTGGGCGGAGGACTACGCCATCTATCACGGCCTGGTCACTCCCCAGGGCGCGCGCGACGCAGACCCGCTGGGCTCGGCCGCGCTCGACCTACTGCGCGCCGAGCACGCCCTGCTCGCCAAGGTCAAGCGCAGCCCGCGGATTGCCAACGAAGCTGCATCGACCGGCGCCCCAAGCCCCGAGCGGCTGTTCCGGGCGCTCGGTGAGGCATCCACCTACCACATCTGCGAGTCGCGCCTGGCCAAGGACGAGCCCGAGCTCGTGACCTCCGTGACCCTCGACGTGTTCCGTGAGCTGGTCTTGCACTGCTCCAAGCGCCGCAAAACCGACTACGTGGAGGGGCTCTTTGGCTATGCCTCGCGCACGCCCTACGCCATGTTCTCGGCGGCGGTCTTCTTTGAGCCCACGCCGCACGAGGACTGCGTGGTGCGGGTCAGCGACTGCCTGTCGTACGTGTGCGAGCGCGGGCGGTGGCACCAGCTGCGCGCCTGCGACGCCCGCAGCCGCAGCTCCGAGCTGGGGCTGGCGCTGCATGCCGTGGACTACACCCTGCGCGAGCAGCTGGGCTACGCCTACCCCCTCAAGCAGCGCGAGATGCCCAAGTACCTGCAAAAGATCGTGACCGACGCGGTGGCACGGCGCTTAGAGGAACGCGCCGAGGCGGAGCGCCGGCGCATCACCATCGACCTCAGCCAGCTGGCGTCCATCCGTGCGGCGGCGGCCATTACGCAGGAGGCGCTGCTCACCGACGAAGAGCGCGACGAGGTGCCAGAGGTGCCCGCCGAGCCGCAGCCGCAGCTCACGATCGAGATCGCGGGAGAGGAGGCAGCCACGGCAGCGCAGGCCGAGGGCACGCAGGCGATCGCTGAGCAGCCTGAGACCACCGAGCAGCCCGAGGCGACAGCCACCTCGGCCGCGACGGCCGCAGCCGAGGGCGACGGCCCCCTCTCCCCGCTCGAGACCACGTTCCTTTTGGGAATACTAGAGCAGAGGCCCGTCTCCGAGCTGGTGGGCCCCACCGATCCGTTCCCGTCCGTCATTGTTGATACGATTAACGAGAAGCTCTTCGACCTTATCGGCGATGCCGTCATCGAGTTCGACGGCGACCAGCCGAGCATCATCGAGGACTACCTCGAGGACATCAGGGAGGTTCTGCACATATGAGCCAGCAGAAGGTGCCCCGCCGCATTGCTTCGGTCATCATCAACTCGCTCAAGGGCGGCGTGGTGCCGCGCGTGGGCCTACCCTACATCACCGTGGGCCGCGAGGCAGAGATCGGCGCGCTGCTGCACGACCTCGACCTGGTGGCAGACGGCGGTGCCAGCTTCCGCTTCTTGGTGGGCCGCTACGGCAGCGGCAAGAGCTTCTTGCTGCAGACCATCCGCAACCACGCCATGGGCCGCAACTTTGTGGTGGCCGACGCCGACCTCACGCCCGAGCGGCGCCTGCACGGCACCAAGGGGCAGGGTCTGGCCACCTACCGCGAGCTCATTGGCAACCTGTCCACCAAGACGCGCCCCGAGGGCGGCGCGCTCACGCTGGTGCTGGAGCGCTGGATCTCCAACGTGCAGGCGCAGGTGAGCATGGGCAGCGGCTTGGCGCCCGACGACCCAGCCTTTGCTGCCGAGGTCGAGCGTGCCATCATGGGGCAGATTCAGCAGCTGCAGGAGCTGGTGCACGGCTTCGACTTTGCAAGGCTGCTCACGCTGTACTGGCGCGCGCACCTCGAGGGCGACGACGAGACCAAGGGCAACGTCATCCGGTGGTTCCGCGGCGAGTACCGCACCAAGAGCGAGGCCCGCGCCGACCTGGGCGTCAACATCGTGATCACCGACGACGACTGGTACGACTACCTCAAGCTCTTTGCCAGCTTCTTTAAGGGGGCGGGCTACGAGGGCCTCGTGATTCTGGTCGACGAGCTCGTCAACCTGTACAAGATCCCCAACGCGGTGAGCCGTCAGTACAACTACGAGAAGATCCTGACCATGTACAACGACACGCTGCAGGGCAAGGCGCACTATCTGGGCATCATCATGAGCGGCACCCCGCAGAGCATCGAGGACCGGCGTCGCGGCCTGTACAGCTACGAGGCGCTGCGCTCGCGCCTCTCGCAGGGACGCTTTGCCAGCGAGGGCCTGGCCGACCTGTTGGCGCCGGTCATCAGGCTACAGCCGCTCACCCATGAGGAGCTGCTGGTGCTCACCGAGAAGCTGGCCGACATCCACGCTGGGCTCTTTGGCTACGAGCGGACCATCACCGACCAGGACCTCGTAACCTTCCTGCAGCTGGAGTTTGGCCGCGTGGGAGCAGACACACACCTCACGCCGCGCGAGGTGATCCGCGACTTTGTGGAGCTGCTCGACATCCTGTACCAGACCGAGGGGCTCACCATCGAGCAGGTGCTGGGCTCGCAGCAGCTGCCCTCGTTTGGCCAGCAGGACGCAGGCGAAGGCGAAGACAACCTGTTTGCTGAGTTCGAGATCTAGGCGGAACCCACGCTCGTCGTGAGAATGCGCAATGGGCCGGCGCTGCGCATGGGTGAGCCCTCGTCTGGCGAGCATCCTCCTGCAGCAAAGGGCGGGCCTGCTACAGCCACATGGGCAGCTCGTCGGAGGCGTCGCGTATCTGCCAGTAGAGGTCGTAGCCCTCAAAACAGCTGAGCATGTCCACAAACTGCTGGAGCGTGAGGCGCTGGCCGTCTACCACAACGGTGCGCTCGCCAGGCTCGCCGGGCTCGAGGCGCGCGACGCCGGTCTCGTTGGCATACAGGGCCCTGCCCGCCACCTGGGCGGTCGTCTGACCTGCCTCGCCGAGTGAGAGCGGCACAGCACGCATGCTCGCATGGCCCACCAGATACTGGGTCTTGACCATCAGCGCGTCGAACGCCTCGTCCTGCGACACGAGGCGCGCGTCCACCGCAATGCTCACGCGACGGCCCACGTAGCCCTCCTGCCTGCGCGGGTCGTTGGCCGGAACCTGCTCGACCGCCGTCCAGACGGAATGGGTGCCAAAGGCAAAGCGCTCCACCGCAAACTCGACCGTATGCCCCTTGGCGTCGAGCGCGAGGATCTGATAGCTATCGTTGGTGGGTGTCTGCACACCGGCCAGGTAGTCGGAAAGGTGGTTGTAGCAGTCCTGACAATACGAGGTGCTGCCCAAAAAGACGCGCGCGGGCTTGCCGCAGACCGCGCATCGGCTGTTGTAGCGTGGGCTTTGTGACTCCATGGCAGACCCTCCTCGCAGGGGACGGGTGGCGTCCCGTAGGGTCTAAGGATACACGCAACAACCATTAGATTGGCAACCCTCAGGCCTCAAGAAGCTTCAGCGGCACGCTCTTGTCTTGCCCAACGCAGAGCCTTGTCTGGCTCTAAAGAGACAGTAGAACGAGCAAAGCAAAAACCCGAGCACCATGTTAAGCACAGTTACCCAGCTACAGAAAGAGTGCGGCAATGAGGCACTGGGACGTCTTATCGTAAAGCACTACCGCGACGAATCGTCCATCCTGACTTACGTTGTACAAAAGAATGAGAAGATAGACAGGCGGGCCCAGCAGCTGGGCATGAAGCGGTCCGACTACCTGCGGTATCTGGTCGATGCGGACTTGGTTGCCGCGGGTGTCTAGGGACTGATGAGTCACAAACCCCTGCGAGACGATATCCCGTGTGAAGACAACCCTCTCACAGCAGAATCTGCGGACTGGTGGCCCCTACGGAGACAGAGGGCCCAACCGCTCAACTTGTTTAGCGCTCCGGACCAGTCCTTGCACACGGCCTTTCTCGTAGCAGTTCTCCCCTCGTCTGAGGTCCCCCGTGGCGAAGCTCTCGTCCCACGCATGAGGTCCATGAAAGAATCCTGGCCGTCCGCAAGAGGGACGTTCCACAGGATGCCCTTTACGTATGCCACGGCATCAATCTGCTTCTTTGCCAGCACCTCTGCTGCGACTGCGCTCATTGTGGTATTGCCGCAGTGCTCGCAGCAATAGTGCTCAATCCCCCTAACGGTCACCTGAACTCCGCGCACAGACTCTGTAATTGGTGCCGTCGTCTCAACCATGGCTAAACCACACTCAACGCATCTCATGACACACCTCCCAATGTAGGTAGCCATCGTAGTTCGCGCTCATTATGTGAAGCCTCACCGCATCATTCTCGATGAAGAACTTGATGTACCAGTCATTGGATTCGCCACTCTCGGGATCGATGAATGGCGCCGGACGGTACACATCCGCCCATACTCCCGGAAGAACTCTCAACTCTTCCGTTTTGTAAGAGTCTTCTGGCTCAAGCGCCTCGAAGAGCTCATCGACGAAAGCCGCCACGTCAAACCGTCCAGTCCTATTGGGATGAAGGATCTTGGGCGGCTGTCAATCAGTATTTTGCCTTTACTTGCAAGGCGCTTCGCCTCGCCGAGTGAGTATGTTGGATTTCCCTTGAATCGTTTTGTACACATAGGCAACTTCCGACTTAGCGTCACGCTAAGTTCTTGAAGCGTATACACCTTAGCGAGGCGATGCAAGCTGCAGCCGAGCATCGTTGAGACAAACGAGCACAGCTTTCGTTTACAATAATAGAACAATTGTTCTTTTCATCAAGCGGTCTCGCTTCAGGGCGGGAGTCACGCTCGGTTTTGTTCTCGACAAAGAGGTCTTTGGGAAGTTAGCGTTAAGAGTTACGCAGTTACAGGTGGTTCAAACAAAAAAGCGGAGGTTCGTCGTAAGCGTATAAACAACCGCGTATCAGGCTGATAACCGATGATGGCCGCCTTCCGGGGCGGCCATCATCGGTTTGCTGCTCGATTCGGGGCGACTTGCTTCGGCTCCTCCTGTGCCGAGCGGAGCCTCCCCGTCTCCGCGCCGGTCACGCGGCAGCGGTCGGGAACCTTGTCCGACCACGGCAGGAAGCGCTCGACGACGGCCGGGTCCGTGAGGTCGCCGGCGAGCGGCAGCTCCTCGAGCAGCCACTCGACGTAGGCCGTCGGAGAAAGGCCGCTCTCCCGGGCGCTGACCACGACGGAGTAGATGCCGCAGCTTGCCTCGGCGCCCCTGGGGGTATTGCTGAAGAGCCAGTTCTTGCGGCCGATCACGAAGGGCTTCACGGCACGCTCGGCGCGGTTGTTGGTGAGCTCGGCGCGGCCCTCGGAGATCGCGTTGCGCACGTAGGGCATGTACGCCAGGGCGTAGCGGATCGACTCCTCGAGCTTGAGCCCCGGCGTGGCGTGAGGCAGCATCGCGCGACACCACGACTCGAGCTCGGACATCGCCCGCGCCACGTCGCCGGACCTGAGCCTCGCCCGCTCGCCCGGCGCCACGTCGCCGATCGCGTCCTCGGCGAGGAAGATGCGGTCGACCATTCGCCTGCCGTCGAGGGCGAGCCTGGAGTCGCCGCCCGCCCCATCGGCCGCGGCATCTCCGCCCACGGCCTTCACGAGCAGCGCGAACCTCCTGCGCACGTGCGCGAGGCACGCCACGTTGGTGACGCCGGCGAGCGAGAAGTATGGCTGGTAGCCGTCGGTGACGAGTGTGCCGGTCCAGCCGGCCAGGTAGTCGGCGGCCACCTGGCCCGACCTCGTCGGGGCGTAGACGTAGTCGTACGCGGGATGGTCGCACGCCGGCGCGCAAAACACCCAGCAGTAGGACTTGGAATGGGCGGACCTGCCGGGCTCCCTCAGCACCTGCACCGGCGTCTCGTCCGCGTGGATCACGGCGCCGTCCCTTATCGACGCCCGTATGCCGTCGCGCACGTGCACGAGCCACCTCTCCCAGGCGAGCATCACCCAGTTGGAGAGGTCGGCGCGGCCGACGTCGCAGCCCAGCTGGGAGAGCGAGAGCTCGATGCGGTAGAGCGGAAGCGACAGCGCGTACTTCTGGTCGATCGCCCAGGCGACCAGCGAGGGCGTGGCGAGCGAGCGCGGGAACGCCTCCGCGGGCCTAGGCGCGCGCACCAGCACGGCCGGCACGTCCTCGCCGGCGGCGTTGGCCTCGCTGCAGGCCGGGCAGGCGTAGACGTGGGTGCGGTGCTCCTCGCAGACGAGGTGCGCGGGCACCATGCGGAGCTTGCGGGCGACCTCGACCCTGACCTCGCGCATCTCCGTGCCGCACGCGGGGCAGCCGCGGCCGCCCTCGGCCAGGTCGTGCTCGACGACGACGGTCTCGAGGCGGCTCATGTCCACCCTGCGGGGGCCGCCGCGCCTCCTCCTCCCCGGGGCCGGGCCGTCGGCGGCGACGGGCTCGGGCGCGCCGTCGGAGGCGGCCTCGCAGTCGTTGAAGAGCGAGAGCTGGCCGGGGACGACGCGCTCGGAGTGCGACCCGAAGAAGGCCTGCTGCAGCAGCTGGAACTGCTGGACGAGCCTGGCGTTCTCGGCGCCCTGCGAGTCTATGACCGCCTGCATCTCCGCGCGCACGGCGGCCACGGCCTCCGCGACGGCGGCCTCGGTGCGGGCGGCGGACTCCGCGCGCTCGCGCTCCAGGTCAGACGCGAGCGCCTCGTTGTCGGCGGCGAGCTGGGCGTTGTCGGCGGCGAGCGCCGACAGGGCGCGCTCGAGGCCGCCCAGCCTGTCGAGGAGGGCCTCGTACTCTTCGCGAGATATGTCCTGGGATTGTCTGCTCATAGCCATATTATCCCACATAACCGCAGGTAGGCAGGCATATTTAGGTCATCGGCGCATCCTCGCGGCGACCGGCGCGCCGGCCAGCAGGCACACCAGCTGGCCCCTGTCGATGGCCAGCGTGGGCTGGCCGGCCCCGTCGTGGGACCAGCGGAGCGACCCCCGAGCCAGCCTCACGTACCAGAGGCACCAGGCGTCGCCGTCGAAGCGCAGCATCTTCGCCTTGCGCCGGTCGCGGCTGACGAAGCACCAGAGGGTGCCGTCGTCGGGGTCGCACCCCAGCTCGGCCTCGACGATGGTGGCCAGCCTCTGGATGCCGGCCCTCATGTCCTGGGGCCTCGACTGGACCATTATGCGCGGCGGGTTGGCGAAGGGGTTCACAGCGACGTCGCCGCCCGCATGGCCGCCGCCGCGTCCCCCTCGCCGAAGCCCGGCGGCAGCAGGATCTCGACGGCGCCGACGCGCGCCACGATGGGCGCGGCCGCGCTCCTCGGGCGCTCGCCCGCCGCCGGGGCAACCTCGACGAACGCCGGTTCGAGCCCGGCCGAGCGCTCCTCACGAAGCCTCCGCACCCACGCGTACATCGTGGGCGCCGGGACGCCGTTGGCGGAGCACCACTCCTTGACCGTCATACCGCTGGCAAGGCATTCCTCGGCCTGCGCGATCCTCTCCTCGCTGCTCATCCTCGCCATGTGACAACTCCTCCCATCAGTCCGAATGCCGATGGGAGGAGTATCCGTTTGCAAACCGATAATGGCCAGATGCGCTGGTTTATACGCTTAC
>CACZCK010000029.1 GCA_902779675.1 uncultured Coriobacteriaceae bacterium
TTGACCTCGGGATCGACCCTCAGGTTGAGCGTCGCTGACTTCTGCATGATAATCACCTCAAGAAGAAGATAACGCATTTGTAGGTACTTTTACAATACATACGAGGCAATCTGACTGCACTCGTATCAGTCGTTACGCAATGCATGCGTTAGGCTAACAGGCACACGAGTCCCCAAGACGCACCAAAAAGGCGCCCTGGAACCACGTCCGGAGCGCCTGGAGAATCGCACAATTTTGTAGCGGTCTTACTCCCACTCGATTGTCGCGGGGCTTGAGCGTGATGTCGTAGACCACGCGGTTGACGCCGGCAACCTCGCCGACGATGCAACCCGAGATGCATCTGCTCAGCTTTTCCTAATCATCCTCGAAACACGCCGGCTCCATGATGACAACTGAGAGCACGCCCTCGAAATAGCCGGTGCCACCAGCCACCTTCTCAAGCTCGTCCTCCGACAGCTCCTTTCCGTCCTCGACCAATGCGCGCGCATAGGCGAGCAGCTCTTCCTCAGTGGCATCGACGCCCTGCTTGGCCATCCACTCGGAGAGTTTCCCCGCTTTTGCAGCTTCTGCGAGCTGTGCCTTAAGCCCCTCATCCGCCAGCACCTTGCCGTAAAGCTCCTCGATAGTCATACGTAGCGCCTCCTTCTGTTGTTCGCCAGCTCCCTTGCTCATCCTATAGCTTATACGCTCGATTGGCTCATTCTATCCCACAATCGCTACGTTGGCCGAACCGTGAAGAGCTCCAAGCGCCGATACTGCCCCATCCCTCGATAAAGAGACCTTCTCCCGTCACCGTATAATAGTCACGCGTACACAACCCTGTCCAAGAAGAGGAAGGCGCGCGCACCATGACCGTCTGCAGGCCACGTAGAAAGGCATTGATAGACGACGGAGGCAAGGCAAACCCCACCGCTGTTGCCAAGAGCAATGCGAGTGTTACTCAAGCATGGCAGTGCATATGGATGTAACAACCGCAATGGAACAACAGATGGCTCCACTGTACTCGCGAGTGGTTGCGCCGTACCTGGATCAGGCGACTCGCTCACTCGCAGGTACGCGCTTCGAACTGCTGCTTTCGCCCTCATGTCAAAAAGCGCAGCTGATGAGACTCTCGGACACGCTGTGTGCGTATGCACGGGATGTGCTTGCCCATCTTGTTGCCACGCAGCTCTCGCAAGAGAACCCTCTCTGGAGCATAGACGTCACGCTCGCGCCAGTTGCAGAGTTTGCACGTGCAGCAGAGAAGGTAGCCGAGGACCTGAGGGACTCCGATGCGGCCGTGCTGGACGATGTGGCACCCCTCCTTCGCTCCAAGCTTGCGCGGCAGATGAGGCGCTTTGTCTCTGTAAGCTTGGAATCATGCGAGCGAATCTGGCGCGACCGGAACGTACTATCCACTGAGCTCCTCGGTAAGAGCTTTGGCCTTGTGACGGATTTGGCCACCGAACAGAGCGACTGCCATAACGGCGGACGGCACACCACCGTGGTGACCTGCGAGGGCGGGCGCTTCGTGTACAAGCCACGCGACTGTCGCATCGACGTGTGGTTCAAGCAGATCTGTCACAAGTACTTACCCGGCGTGCTCTTGCAGCCGAAGACGATTCTGCGCGAAGACGATACGGGTTCTTGGGCCTATCAGGAGTTCATGACACGCGATCCCGTGGACGATGAAGGGGGAGTTGCCCTCTACTGGCGCAACATGGGTCGCGCGTTCGCGATCTTTCACATGCTGGGGTCAGAGGATCTTCACGCCGAGAACTTCGTGGCGGTCGGAGAGCAGCCATCTCTCATCGATTGCGAGACGGTGATTACGGGTGAGCCCGCCATGCGCGGCGACCCGCTTGTAAGCCCCAACATGAGCCACGTCTCCAAAGGCTTTGGGCGCGACCTTGCTGCAACACTTGTCATGAGCGGTCTACTTCCCTCCCCCAAATGGCCGCAAGCTTTCGGGGGCACGCAACGCCTCGCCCCTTCGGGCGACACGAGTCCGCTCCTCGCCCACGGCAAGAGCTGCCTGCCCATGCTGGCAGGCAGCGAGTACGACGTGCTTGGATACGAGGACGAGCTCTTTGGCGGATTCGAGGAGAGTCTGGCAGCACTCTCCTCCGTCTCTGATGCGCTCTGCGACGATCTGCAATCGGCATCGGGCATTCCGGTACGCCGTCTCATGCGAGACACAAGCGTCTACGGGCACGTACTCGCACGATTGCAACGCACCGATGCCTATGATCCAACTGTTCGCGAGAAACTCCTTGAGGCCCTACATCGACCGTTCGTGCGTGGTCAAGAGTCCGCGAGGTCGCCCCTCGCGCAGAGCGAGGCAGCGTCCCTGCTCGTGGGCGACATACCATACTTCTACGCTGACGCACAGTCGCGTACCATCATGGGTTCCGATGGCACAGCTGACGACCTCCTTCTGGAGTCCAGTGCCATAGAGCGGGCAGGTACGCGCATAACATCTCTGGATGCGCAGCAGAGCATCTTTGCACGCGCAGTGGTAAGGGCCAATGTGCGTCGCGCGCTCGTGCCAGACCAGTCGGATGCCCCTGCATGCGTGGCCGCAAGGGAGCCGCTCACTGTCGAGGAGGCTCTCACAGAGGCGGGACATGTGTTTGACACGCTCGAAGGAATGGCTTTGATGTCACCATCGGGAGAGGAATCGTGGCTCTTCCGCGGCGAACACAAGGGCACGCTTGGCCAATCCACGATAGCTTTCGCAAACGGGTTGGGAGGCGTAGCAGTGTTCTTGGCTGCGTTCGCGGCGAGAGCGACGACCGATACGGCGCGCAGCCGTGCATTCGAGCTGCTCGATGGCTGTCTCTCTCGTGTGGATGAGGTGCTCGAGGTCTTGGAGAACACTCGAACCATACCGGAGCGTTCGGTAGGGCTGGGCATCGCCAACGGACTCGGAGGCGTCGTCCGCTCGCTTGATCTTGTAGTGCGAGCGCTCGGCACCAGTGACACATGCGAGAAGCCTGCAGCATGTGCCACCCAGCTCCTTCTGCGTAGCATTCCAGTGCTCGAGAAGGCAGATATAGAGGGCGCTGTACATCTGGATGTCTACTCAGGAGCTGCGGGAATGCTTCTCGCGCTCTCACAGTGCGATCTCGCGAGGAGGAGCTCTCGGGCAAAGGGGGTTGCAAAACGCTTGGCCCTGCAGCTTCTCAATGCGCGGACCCTTGTGACGAAGGATGGAGCCAGGCTGTGTGACACGATGGGCACAAACTGGCCTGCAAGCGGTTTTGGCCATGGCCAAGCAGGCATAGGCGTGGCGTTCTCGGCGGCATCGAAGGCGTATGGAATTGATGCAAACGACGCCTGCCAAGACAGCCTTGCCTGGGAGCTCGCGGCCCACAGCGAAAGACTCGGCACCTGGCCCGACCTGCGCAGGCTCCCCCTCTCGAGCAGGCACATGCACGGTGTCTGTTCAGGTGCACCCGGCGTAGGCCTTTGCGCCCTCTCCGTGCGTGATGAGACAGCAGACGATGCGGCATGTCTGCTTGCCAACAGGCTGCTCGTGCGCGCTGACAAGGCATGTCGAACGCTCCCCCCCAACTATCGCGACACACTCTGTTGTGGCAATGGCTCCCTCATCGAGTATCTGGTGTCAGCAGGACGCACAGACGACGCAGGGTGCCTGCTTGCGGGCATAGTCAAGAGACAGCGGTTGCTTGGCCACTATGTGTTCATGCCCAAAGGCGTGCGCCCCACTGACGATCCAAGTCTCCTGTATGGCCTCGCCGGCATTGGCTATGAGCTGCTTCGCTACGCCGACCCCGCTCTCGTTGGCATCTTTGTAGGTTGACCGGCCGGTCACAAGGGAGGTCACTCAAGATGAGAGACATGCTGTTCTCTGTTCTGTGCGGAATGCTGGCCGCAAGAGGCAGAGACGAGTCGCTGCTCGGTGATGATAGAGCGGAGGCGCAATCGGCTTTCGCCCGCATGATGCCAGAACTTGGCAGAATCCATGCATACTTTGAGGTTCCGCTTACGGGTGAGCGAGGTCTCGACGTGCACTGTTGTGTGGACGATGCGGTGCCTGCAAGCTGTGTGCCGGACTCTGCTGACCCTGCATGGAAAGACGCCCTCGCGTGGTTTAGCGGCATTGCCCCCGTGCAAGCCAAGAGCGGTAGGGTGCTGCTTATGGCCGAGGCGGATACGAGCATGAACCCTTGCGCTCGTCCCGGCACCTACCTGATTCAACGCGAACGACACGATCTTGTGGAGCCCTACCTTGCGGCTGTCAAAGAGGACGGCAGGCTTTCCGGATGGCAGGATTATTGCGCTCATCTTCCAAGGGGATGGAAGACGAGCTACGTTGGCCTCTTTCCTGGACGAGCGGGTGGCCATCTGCGCGTGAACGCACACCCATCTGTCGAGGCCTTGTGTCTTGATGAGGTGCTTGCGGAGCTCGGGCTATCAGTGGACAAGGAGTCGCTCGACCTCTGCCAAGAGCTGGTGACCGATGCATTGGGCTATGACATACAGTTGGACATAGACGACTGGGGAGTACCCTTACCGGACTTTGCATTGGAGGTCTTCCTCGAAGGCACCGTGCCGCCCCGAGCCCCCGGGAACGATGGTCGTGTTGAGCGCGTCTTCGCACGCATGGAAGCAAGTGGCGCTGCCGACGCTCGTTGGCACCACCTCATGGGTGCGGATGTCTCCAAGCGTGTGACGTTGCCCCATTCAGGTGCGATGATCCCTTGCGCCGTGAGTCTGCGCACGTTTTCTGCAAAGGTGAGGTTCTCGGGCGGCAAGCCGTCTCTCTCTAAGGCCTACCTACGTGGTGACGCATGCGCCTTCTAACAAGGTTCGCGTTGCAACGAGGAGACTGGCCCTGGGCCGTAACGCGGATCTTGCCAGAAGAAACTGACTCCTCCCTTCCGGTGTGAATCATCCCAAGAGGAGCCTTTTCTAGTGAAGTAAAGTGGTGCGCCGATCTCTCGTACGCACCACTTCTGACCTGCGGTTTTGTTGTCTTTTGGGGCGGAGCGTGAAAGACCGTTGCGACCCTATTTTCACTCCCACTCAATCAGGATTGCGTTGCTATGGTAGCCCTAGGTGGCTCGGAGCGAGCCCTCGTGCCCACGCTGTCCGTCGTAGTTCCGACTATCGTCTCCGCAGACGTCAAAGCGACGTCACGCGCGCTGTTCCCGCACCCGTGACGTCGCCTCACTCGAAGTCGGGTGACGTCATGACGTCACCCGACAGTGTTTGCGCTGGTAATCATATGTGTCGATTATCAAACGGCAGGCGTCTAGCGCAGGAGCTCGCCTTCGAAGTACTGCTCCTGAAAGCGAATCGCCCGCAGTATCTCCTCGTCAGGGTAATCGGAGCCATCCAGAGAGACAATCCACTTGTCCTCCACATCATCCAGGCGGTGATACACGGCTATGACCTTGCCTTCGAACGACTCGATCGGCTCGTCAGTGCCGAGCACATAGACGTCCTGTTCCTCGCCGTCACCCGCGATGACTCCGTCTACGAAGCCGTAGTTCACGGGATACACCATGTCAGAGTGCCGGGGATGGCGGCTCCCGATGGGACGGTCGATCGTGCCCACGACAATCCTCCCGATGACGTCTTTTGCCAGGTCGTCTCTCCAAACCATTGCCGCTGCTCCCCTACGCCCAGAGGCCTCTGCGCGAGACCGCGTAGAGCGGCACGTTGCGCATCCACTCCTGCTCTCGGTAGCCCGAGAGGCTGAAGCGCACGGCCGACACCTCGGGATGGGCGCCCTTGAACGCGCGGAGACTCTTCGCCCGCAGGTTCTCCTCGGCCTTCACCTCGGTGGCGAACGTGCTGCCGCCTCTCGGCATGATCTTCATTATGCTCATCTTCGCCATTCTCGCCTGCCTTATGGCCCTGCGTCTGCTGGCGTGCGGGCTGGTGGTGCTGTGTCTTCTCGCCCTTATCGGTGGATGATCCGATCCGCCGCCATCACGGGCGTGAGGCCGGTGGTGTCCATCTTCTCGCCACCCAGGGCGTCGTAGAGCGGGAGCCTTGCCAGGCTGCGGCCGATGACGTCGGGCTGGCGGATTCCCGCGGAGACGTCCTTCCCCAAGCGGCGGCAGAGCTCTTCCTCCGAGCACACGAGGGAAATCGTCCTCACCAGGCAGCTTGAAACGTCAAGGCGCGAAAGCAAATCGTTGACGATCTCCTGCTCGTGCATGACCCAGCAGAAGATGACATTCTCATAGGCGCTACAGCGAATGAAGTTGTTCAGCACGTGGCAGATGTTGTCCATCACCATAGCCTTGGTCTCGTCGGTCACCACGAAGGGGGCTGCGTCCCAGCACCAGTCTCCGTCGAGCAGCACCGCGTTCGGCAACATCCGTTTGAGCTCTTGGCACGTGGCCGTCTTGCCTACACCCATGGTTCCGCCTATGAGGTAGAGCGTCTTCATCGTGCGCGTCCTTTTCGTTCTCGCTCTTCCCATCATTGTAAGCGGTGTTTTTGACGTGGGTCATTCTTCATCTTGCCTATTCGCACGGTTGGAGGAGGTTACCGCCTGTGGGACGAAGTGGTGCTCCGAATTCTCGGACACACCACTTTTGCCCTGCGCAAACGTTGTAATTTGGGTAGACCGTGAAAGAGCGTTGCGAGCCTAAAAAACTCCCACCCAATCAGAGAGACGTGGATGTGGCAGATTGTGGTGGTTCGAGACGCTCCATCGTATCCCCTGTCTCCACCGTGGTTCTGACAATCCTCCCTGCGGACGTCAAAGCAACGTCACGGGCACCGTTCCCGCGCCCGTGACGTCGCCTCACTCGCAGTCGGGCGACGTCATGACGTCGCCCGACCGAGTTTGCGCTGGTAGCGATGGCAAAAGAACCGAAGCACACGCTTAGCTCATGACATAGCGAGTGCCGCGGCCTGAACCTTGGACGCGAATCAGGCCCTTGGCCACATTTCTAAGGCCCCCGCGTGCCACGCCAATCGCTAGAACAGGCGAACGAGCCACACCATCAGCAGCCCGACTGCCGCACCGACGAGCATGCCGGCGAGCACCTTCCCCATGACGCTCGCAGCGAACGGCCTCTGGACGCGCTGCGCCCTGATCTCGTCCAGGGGCTTGCCGTCCACGAACGCCCTTATCTCGCGATATGTCTGCACGTCGTACTTCTTCTTGGCCTTCTCGACGAGAAAGGTGAAGTACAGGGCGATCACGTAGACGAGCAGGCACATCGCGAGCGCGAGCCAGTTTTCGTGGTCGAACGCCACCCCCGCCACGACCAACGACACGATGGCAAGCGAGCTTGAGATTGCCGTGTTGCGCCTGAACTCCCTCACGTCCTCCTCCGCGGCCCTCGCGTCCTCTTCCTCGATTCTTGCAGCGATCATGGGTAGGTCTCCTTTCACGAGTTCGTCTATGGAGGTCCCGAAGTGGCCGGCGATAAGGCTCAGGCTCTGCACGTCCGGATAGGACTTGCCGTTCTCCCAATTCGAGATCGTCTGGCGGCTCACGAACGCCTTCTCTGCCAGCTCCTCCTGCGACATCCCGGCCTCCGTTCGCAGGTCGCGTATCACCTTGCCCACTTCCATTTCTGCCTCCTTCCAAGCCTTGTGGATCCTACCCTAGATGGTCCTTGCGCCATTGTCTGTCAAATGGCGTTGCGAAAGGGCCGAAAACGGTGTCAAAACCCTTTGACATCCGCCTTTTGCTGGGTTTCTTTCCGTCTTCATCGGGTCTGTGACAATGGAGGATGCTGCTGCCACCAAACGACGAAGGGGGCGGCATGCTCGACGGATACGGACTTCACATGATCATCTGGGATTCGGCGGACGAGCGACTGGGTGACTTCCTGGTCGCCTCGTGAACCCAGCCACAAAACGTTTGGCTAGCAGGCACACGAATCCTCAAGGCGCAATCGGGTAGGAGGCGCGCCATTAGTTGGCGCGCCGTCCTCCCACACCACCGTGCGTACCGTTCGGTACACGGCGGTTCCCGGACTTAACACTTCGCCTGCAGGTAACGGGGGTAGAAGAGGGTCCAGCCAAGCTCCGTGGGCTTGGCGTTGTCGAGCGCCCGGTCTAGGATGCCGCTCCCGGCCACGCGCCAGTATGCCTTGCGCGAGTTCGCCCACTGCCACGCCCGTCCCCGGCTGACGCCGAGGCGCACGAGGGCGCGGAGTCTGGTGCCAACCCGTTTCCAGCACTTCCAGTACACGCAGCGCACCTTTCGGCGCGCCCACTTGTCCATGCCGCGGAGCAGGCTCCTCATGTCCGCGAGCCTGAAGTACCCGACCCATCCGTAGACGAGGTCCCTGAGCATGGCTTTCCTTGTCCCGAAGGACCAACCGTTGGAGCGCGAGAGAATCATCCGCACCTTGTCCCTGAGCGCGGCGACCGACTTGGGGTGCACGCAAAAGCGCAGCTCCCCGTCCTTCTGGTAGAAGGCGTACCCCAAGTATCCCACCTCGTCAGATATCTTCGCCACGAAGGACTTCTCCCTGTTGACCTTGAGGAAAAGCCTCCCCTCGACGAATGCCGCCATCGACTCCATCGCGCGCTCCGCCGCCTTCCTCGACCTCTTCAGGATGATGAAGTCGTCGGCGTAGCGGACGAAGGCGTGGCCCCTGCGCTCAAGCTCCCAGTCCAGCTCGTTGAGCAGGATGTTCGCGAGCAGGGGCGAGAGCGGGCCTCCCTGAGGGGTGCCCTCGTCGGTCGGCATCACGACGCCGTCCACCATGACACCCGCCATCAGGAAGCGGTGGATGAGCGAGACCACCCGCTTGTCCACGAGCGAGTCCGACAGGAGCTGCACCAGCTTGGACTGGTTCACGGTGTCGAAGAAGCGCTCCAGGTCCATCGACGCGACCCACACGCTGCCTTCGTCGGCACGCCTCTTGGCTGCCAGGAGCGCGTCGTGCGCCGAGCGGTTCGGCCTGAAGCCGTATGAGTCCCCGTGGAACCTCGGTTCGAAGATGGGCGTGAGCTGCTGCGCCACAGCCTGCTGGACCATGCGGTCCACGACCGTGGGTATCCCCAGAAGCCTGACCTTTCCCTTCTCCTTCTTCGGAATCTCGACCCGCCTCACGGGTCTGGGCCGGTACCTCCCGTTGAGAATCCTCGCCTCGAGCGCGTCGTAGTTGTTCCGCAGCCAGTCGTCGAGCTCGTCCGCCCGCATCCCGTCCACGCCGCCCGCGCCTCGGTTCTGCGCCACGCGCCTATATGCCCCGCGCATGTTCTCGCGTGAGCAGATCCTTTCCAGCAGGAATCTCGTGTTGCCTTCATCCGTGTTGAGTTCGTCCTCTTCGGTGTTCCGTGCGCGCGTCGGCGCCTCCGGCTGCTCCCGGGATTCCGTCCCTACCCTCCCCGGCTGGCCCTCGAAGTCGATTCGAAGTTGTCTGCCTTCCATCGCGTGCATGGTCTCTCTCAGCGACTCCCTCCGTCTGGGTTCGGGCCTTCGCGGCTGGCGCCGCCGCTACTACGCCCTCTGCTGACTCCTCGCGGTTCGCTGTTGCTGCTCGGCTGGCCCTTTCGTCCAAATCCTCGAAGCTGGCCCTCTCGTCCAAATCCTCTTAGCCTGCGAGGCCTCCCGGGTAAGGCACGCACCCTTCCCCTCAATACCCGCCGCATTTACGTGCGTGGCTTCCGTGCAGCCATCGGGCTTCGATGTGTTTGGCCATCTCACCCGCCGCGCCCGCCTGATGCGGTTCGTGTTCCTCGGGCCGAGGTTTCGCCTCCGGCTTCCTTCAGACTCCGCCTCGCGACGGACGCCCTTGCCATCGGCTACGCGCTTCCCGCTGCCGGGCGCGCCGGGGACTTTCACCCCTTGGGTGTGTGCCATGCCCGGCACACCAAAAAGGGCGCCTCGGATTCTTCCGAGGCGCCTCGCGTTTTCGCAGGTAAATAAGCTAATCCGTTACTCCCACTCGACCGTCGCGATGGGCTTCGGCGAAAGCTCGTAGGCCACGCGGCAGATGCCGGGCACCTCGGCCAGGATGCGGTCGCACATCTTGTGCAGCAGCGCCCAGTCGAGCTCGGGCACCTCGGCGGTCATGACGTCGACGGTGTTGATGCAACGGATGATGCACGGCCACTCGAAGGCGCGCTTGCCGTCGCGCACGCCCGTCGCGCGATAGTCGGGCACCACGCAGAAGTACTGCCACGGACGCTCCATCTGGCCGGCGGCGGAGGCAGCGTCAATCTCCTCGCGCACGATGGCGTCGGCCTCGCGCAGGGCATTCAGGCGGTCGCGGGTGATGGCGCCGGTGCAGCGCACGCCCAGGCCGGGGCCGGGGAACGGCTGACGGTCGACCATGCTGTCGGGCAGGCCAAGCTGGCGACCAACCACGCGGACCTCGTCCTTGAAGAGCAGCTTGACGGGCTCGACGAGCTCCCAGTTGAGCTCCTCGGGCAGGCCACCCACGTTGTGGTGCGCCTTGACGCCCGCCTCGGACTCCAGGATGTCGGGGTAGATGGTGCCCTGGCCGAGGAAGCCGATGCCCTCGAGCTTGGCGGCCTCCTCGTCAAAGACCTTGATGAACTCCTCGCCGATGATGTGGCGCTTGGCCTCGGGATCGGCCTCGCCGGCCAGCAGGTCGAGGAAGCGGTCAGTCGCGTCAACGTAGATGAGCTCGGCGCCCAGCTGGTTGCGGAACACGTCGATGACCTGCTCGGACTCGCCCTTGCGCATGAGGCCGTGGTTGACGTGCACGCACACGAGCTGCTTGCCCAGGGCCTTGATCAGCAGGGCCGCGACCACGCTGGAGTCCACGCCGCCGGAGAGGGCCAGCAGCACCTTGCCATCGCCCACCTGCTCGCGGGTGTAGGCAACGGCCTCCTCGATGAAGGCGTCGGCGAGCTCGGGGGTGGTGATGCGAACCATATCGTCGGGGCGGTGATTGCTGGTGAAGTCCATAGGGTCTCCTTCGAAAGGTAGGTATTTGGACGCAGACGAGTATGACAGCTTGCAACGTCTCGTGGCACGTCACGACCTCATCACCATGAGATAACCCATCCTTGTGCCTCTACTGGCACGCATCCAAGCGAAAGCGAGCCCGCATCTCACACATGCATGATGAGATTGTTAACTTGTGGGTCCGCTTTCGAACTTTTTTGCGTTCTTCCCTCCATCAGTGACTCGTTGTGGTATGTTCAGCCTCGCTATACGCACTTGTCTGCATATCAGATAATGGTTATGCAATTAATGAGGAGAGCAATGCGGTCAGAGATTCACATCTGCCGTTCGAAGGAAATGGGGCCCTGCCAGGTGGAGGCGCGCGACGCCGCTCATCACCTGTTCCTGCGACGAGCTCGCTAGCCCTCCCGTCACTGCCGCTCTTCCATAACCGCATGTCGGTGCGCGCCCTTGGCCACACCGCCCCCTACCAGACAAGAGGATCCCATGACCACACCTGACCTCATTCCCGTTCCCGCTTCCATCACCGACCCCGCATCCTTTGGCTTTGCTGCCTGCGAGGGCGGTGTGTGCGCCGCTGCAGGCATCCGTGCCACAGGCGTGCACGCGGGCTTCCGCGCCGACCCCAACCGCCTCGACATGGCTCTCGTCGCCGCCGATGAGCCCTGCGTCTGCGCGGCCACCTTCACGCAGAACCGCTTCTGTGCCGCCCCCGTGCAGGTCTCGCGCCCGCGCGCCGCGAGTGGCCACGCCCAGGCGGTCCTGCTCAACTCCGGCAATGCCAACGCCTCGACCGGCGAGCCTGGCGTGGCCTGCGCGCTCGCATCGGCCGCATGCGTGGCCAAGGAGCTCGGGTGCGCCGACGAGGACGTGCTCGTCGCCTCGACGGGCGTCATCGGCGTGCAGCAACCGCTCTGGCCCTTCGAGCAGGCCATGCCCGCAGCCGTCGAGTCGCTCGCGCACTCCCCCGCCGCCGCCCATGCCGCGGCGCGCGCCGTAATGACCACCGACACCGTGCCCAAGGAGGTCTCGCTCGAGGGAACCGTTCCCTGCGGCCCTGATGGTGCACCCATAACCGTGCACGTGGGCGGCTTCGTCAAGGGGTCCGGCATGATCATGCCCAACATGGCCACCATGCTCTGCGTGCTCGCCACCGACGCTCCCCTCACGGCGCAAGCGGCCCAGAAGGCCCTCTCCGCAGCCGTGAGCGTCACGTTCAACAAGGTAACCGTCGACTCCGACACCTCCACCAACGACTCGTGCTTCCTGCTCGCCACGGGCGCGACCGGCGGCGAGCCCATCGACTGCGACTCGACGGCCTTTGCGCAGGTGGCAAATGCCATCCGCTGCGCAGCCGAGCAGCTGGCACGCAAGATCGCCGCAGACGGCGAGGGTGCCACCAAGCTCGTGACCGTCGACGTCGTGGGTGCCGCGACCGATGCCGACGCCGACACCGTCGCACGCGCCATCGCCAACTCACCGCTGGTCAAGACCGCTATCTTTGGCCATGACGCCAACTGGGGCCGCGTGGCGGGCGCCGCCGGCAAGTGCGGTGTGGTCTTCGACCAGTACCAGGTGGACATCGACTTCCTCGGTGTGCCCGTGCTCCGTGCAGGCCTTCCGCTGCCCATGGACGAGGGCGACATGCTCCGTCGCTTCGAGGAGCCAGAGGTGACCATAGCCGTCAACCTCGGCCAGGGCGATGCGAGCGCCCGCATCTGGACCTGCGACCTCACCCACGACTACGTGACCATCAACGGCGACTACCGCACCTAAACCCACGGGCAGACGCCCATTTCGCAGCGACCAGAGAACACCCATGCGCAAAGGAGATGCCATGAGAAAGCGCGACGCGATCGAACGCGACAAGGCCCTGGAGAAGGCCAAGATCCTGACGGAGGCCATGCCCTGGATCCACAGGCACAACGGCCAGACCATCGTGGTCAAATACGGCGGCGCGGCCATGGAGGACGAGCAGCTCATGCACGAGGTGATGAGCGACCTCGAGCTGCTCAAGCTCATGGGCGTACGCGTGGTGCTGGTGCACGGCGGCGGCAAGGCCATCAACAAGCTGCTCGGCCAGCTCGAGCTGCCCTCCGCCTTTAAGGGTGGGCTGCGCGTAACCGACGATGCCACCATGGAGGCCGTGCAGATGGTGCTCGTGGGAAAGGTCAACCAGCAGCTGGTATGGGCCCTCAACGAGTACGGACCGGTGGCCGTGGGCATCAGCGGCGCCGACGGCAAGACCTTCAAGTGCACCCAGGTCGACCCCGATCTCGGACGCGTGGGCAAGATCGTCGAGGTCAACACCCACCTCATCGAGGCGGTGCTCGACGACGGCTACATCCCCGTCATCGCCACGGTGGGCTCGGGTCCCGATGGCTTCTACAACGTCAATGCCGACGTCGCCGCCAGCCAGGTGGCGCAGGCTTTGCACGCCGAGACCCTGGTGTACCTCACCGACGTAGACGGCTACTACCGCGACGTGGACGACAAGGAGAGCCTCATTGCCAACATGACCAGGGAAGAGGCTCACGAGCTACTGTTCAGCGGCACGCTCACCACAGGAATGATCCCCAAGATCCGCTCCATCGTGGAGGCGCTCGATGCAGGCGTGCGCGACGTGCGCATCCTTAACGGCACCTTCCCGCACTCGCTGCTGCTCGAAATCTTTACCGATGCCGGTATCGGCACCATGTTCACCCAGGGAGAGGAGGCCTAGCCATGGCCAAGCACATGAGCACCAAGACGACCTTCGACGAGGCAAAGGCCCTCGACGACGCCTATGTCATGCACACCTACGGCCGCCTGCCCGTCGAGTTCGTATCGGGCAGCGGAGCGGAGCTGGTCGGGTCCGACGGCAAGATCTACCTCGACTTTCTGGCCGGCATCGGCTGCGTGAGCATGGGACACGCCAACCCGGTGGTGGCAGAGGCCATCCGTCAGCAGCTGGGCCGCGTCTGGCAGGTGGGTAACTACTACTACGTGGAGCATCGCGGCGAGCTGGCGCGCGCTCTCTCCGAGCTGCTCTCGACCATCACCGACGAGCAGGGCCACGCGCTGGGCTCGACCGGCACCACCTGGAAGACCTTCTTTGCCAACTCCGGCGCTGAGGCCAACGAGGGGGCACTCAAGGTTGCTCGCCGCTGGGGCGAGACCAACCTGGGCGGAGCCGCAGGCATCGTCTCGGCGCGCCAGAGCTTCCACGGACGGACGCTGGCCACACTCGCCGCGACCGGGCAGGACGTCTTCCACCAGAGCTTCGGGCCCTTCCCCGAGGGCTTTGCCTCGGTGCCGCTCAACGACATCGACTCCCTTGCAGCTGCGGTGGACGCAGGCGGCGTCTGCGCCGTCATGCTGGAGTGCGTGCAGGGCGAGGGTGGCGTCTGGCCCGCCGACCTTGACTACCTGCGTGCCGTGCGGCAGCTCTGCGACGAGCGCGGTCTGGCTCTCGTCATCGACGAGGTGCAGACGGGCTTCTTCCGCTGCGGCGCTCCCTTCTCCTACCAGCTCGCCGGCATCGAGCCCGACGTGGTGAGCATGGCCAAGGGCATCGCCGACGGCTTCCCCATGGGGGCGGTGGCCGCCCGCGCCGAGCTGGCCGACCTCATGCGCCCCGGCGACCACGGCTCGACCTTCGGCGGCAATGCGCTCGCTGCGGCCGCGGGCCTGGCAACGGTGACGGCGCTGCAGGACTGGGAGATCGGCGAGCACGTGATTGCCACGGGCGCCTACCTCGCCCAAAAGCTGGCGGCTCTCCCCCACGTGAGCGAGGTGCGCGGACGCGGCCTCATGCGTGGCGCCCAGTTCGACGTGCCCATTGCCAACGAGGTCGTGAGCGAGGGGCTTGAGGCCGGCCTCGTACTCAACCACATCGGTGATTCCATCCTGCGCTTCCTGCCGCCGTTGGTCGTGACCAACGAGCAGATCGACGACATGGCCGAGCGCCTGGCGGCCCTCATCGAGCGACTGGCATAGGCGAGCATCGCACCCGCTCCCTAGGAGCTTGCGTGCCACAGGGCATGGCCACGCCGTGTGGCACGCAAGTTCCCGGGGAGCGGGCGCGCCAGCTGTGGGATAATGTGGGGTTACGTGAACACCCCGCACCACAAGGGAGCACCTATGCCCGACACCTCCGCTCGTCCCACCTTCCCCAAGCGCGCCGTCATCACCGGCGGCATGCCCTATGGCAACAAGAACCTCCACTTTGGCCACATCGGTGGCGTCTTCGTACCCGCCGACTTCTTTGCGCGCTTCCTGCGCGACCGTATCGGCGCCCAGAACGTCCTGTTCGTCTCCGGCACCGACTGCTATGGCTCGCCCATCATGGAGGGCTATCGCAAGAAGGTCGAGGAGGGCTACGAGGGCTCCATCTACGACTACGTCCAGGCCAACCACGAGGACCAGAAGCGCGCGCTCGACCGCTACGGCATCTCACTCGACATCTTTGCCGGGTCGGGGCTCGAGCCTGCCAAGCCCTTCCACGCCCAGCTCAGCCATGACCTCATCACGCGCCTTCACGAGCGTGGCTATCTGCGCAAGATGTCCACGCGCCAGTTCTACGACACCAAGGCGGAGCAGTTCCTCAACGGCCGTCAGGTTATTGGTCGCTGCCCTGTGCAGGGCTGCAAGAGCGAGAAGGCCTACGCCGACGAGTGCGACCTGGGCCACCAATTTGACCCCGAGGAGCTGATTGCCCCCATCTCGCAGCTCACTGGCACCGCGCCCGAGCTGCGCCCGGTTGACAACTGGTACTTTGACCTGCCCGCCTTCCGTCAGAGTCTCGAGAAGCTCATGGACGAGTGGGACGCCGACCCGCAGGTGCGCGCCATCGTGACGCAGACCGTGCGCGAGTCGCTCGTTGACCCGGTCATCTACATCCAGAACAAGTTCCGCGCCGACTTCGAGGCCATCGAGGGGGGCCTGCCCGCCCACGAGATCATCGAGCCGCAGGGCAACCAGTCGTCCTTCCAGGTCTCCTTTGGCAACTGGCAGGACCGCGACGCCGCCCGCGAGCGCCTCGAGGAGGCGGGCGTGCGCTTCCGCACGGGCAAGACGCTGCTGCCCTTCCGTCTGACGGGCAACATCGACTGGGGCGTGCCCGCGCCTGACCTCGAGGACGTCACCGGCCTCACCGTGTGGGTCTGGCCCGAGAGCCTCTGGGCCCCCATCTCCTTCGTGCAGACCGTATTGGACGGCGCCCCCGAGGGCCGCTACAGCTCGCGCGACTGGCACGACTGGTGGTGCGCCGACGATGCCCGCGTGTTCCAGTTCATCGGACAGGACAACATCTACTTCTACTGCGTGGCGCAGCCCGCGATGTGGGAGGCGCTGGACTGGGGCCTGTTCCAGGACACCCCCATCGCCAACTACCACATCCTGTTCATGAACAAGAAGGCCTCGAGCTCCGGCGCAATCAAACCGCCCATGGCCGAGGAGCTGCTCGACTTCTACACCCCCGAGCAGCTGCGCTGTCATTGGCTCAACCTGGGCCTCAGCCAGAAGGCCGTGAGCTTCAGCCCCAAGGCCTTCGACACCAGCGTGAGCCACAAGAACAAGAAGACCGGCGAGGAGGTGCTGGTCAAGGACGACCCGCGTGTGGCCGACCCCGCCCTCAAGGAGAGCGCCTTCCTCACCAACATCTTCAACCGCCTGGCACGCAGCTGCCTCTATGGCGCCGGCAACGTGTGCGCCGGCCACCTGCCCACCATCGAGGCCGACGCCGACGTGCTCGATGCCTGTGAGCAGGCTACGCTCGCCTTCGAGCGTGCAGCCCACGGGTTCGACGCCCACGGCGCGCTTGCCGTGGCCGAGGAGTTCTGCCGCGCCGCCAACAAGCGCTGGGGCGACGAGAGCAAGGCAGCCAAGGGCGACGACGCAGCCTACGAGCACGCACTGGCCAACGCCTTCGCCGCACTGCGCACCACCACGCTGCTCATGCACGCCGCTGCCCCCATGGGCTGCGAGCTGATCTGCGAGCACCTGGGCTTCGACAAGGACGTCTTCTTCTCGTGGGAGCACGCCTTCGAGACGCCCAGGCAGCTGGCGGAGGCGCTGGGCGAGACCGCCGAGAGCCACGCGATCGTGGAGCTGCCTCCGCGCTTCGACTTCTTCCGCGCCCACGAGAGCCAGGGCAAGAAGGGCTAACCCGCACGCACCGTCCAACCAGGGCCAGCGCCGACACGCTGGCCCTTCTCATAAGGAGACATCATGGCTGCCGTCCCTCCCCGCGTTCACTTTCCCAGCCCCTACGAGACGCCCACCATCGAGCCCACCTACGCCGAGCAGGTGTCCATGCCCGATGGCGCGCTGATCGCAACCTTCGTGTATGGCCGGCTCGGCTCGCTGGCATCCAGCTCCGCACCCGTACTGATGCTGCACGGCAACGGCGAGGAGCACGGGATCTTTGGCCCAACCATCGATGCGGCGGTCGCCGCGGGCAACCCGGTGGTGGCCATCGACTCCCGCGCCCAGGGCAAGAGCACCCGTGGCACCGCACCGCTCACCTACGAGCTGATGGCGTCCGACTCGCTTGCCGTGCTCGACGCGCTCGGCGTCCCCGAGGCGCATGTCCTGGGCTTCTCGGACGGTGGCATCGAGGCCCTGCTGCTGGCGCGCGACCACGCGGAGCGAGTGCGCAGCCTCACGGTGCTGGGAGCCAACCTCACCCCCGAGGGCGTGATCGAGGACGAAGAGTGGGACGTCGCCGGCAGCATCGAGGCCAACCGCACCTGGAACGCCCGCTGGACCACGGCACCCGTGCCCGGGATCAACCCCGAGCTGCTGACCCCCACCCCCACCGAGGCGGCGGTGACCGCCGAGCTGCTGCAGCTCATGCTCGATGAGCCGCACATCTCCGCACAGAGTCTGACGGCCATCAGCTGCCCGACTACCATCATGGTGGGCGAGTTCGACTGCATCGTGCCAAGCGAGACGGAGGCCATCTGCCACGCCATCGACGGGGCGCGCCTCGTGGTGGTCCCCGAGGAGGGACACACCCTTCCCAAGCAGGTCCCCGAGCTCGTCACCCAGGAGCTGCTCGCCACCATCGCACGGGCCTCCCGCTAGGACCCCTCGCGCAAAAGGGAGTATCCCTTTCGCGCGAGGTGATTCGCATGCCGCGTGGGTGCGCGTAGAGATTGTGGCCATCGGCCACACGTGCGCCTTCCCTGCTATAGTCACCTACTTAAAGAAAGGGGGGCCATGGCTCGAAAGCGGCATACCGGCACGCGTCTGCGCATGCGGGTCGAGGGAAGGGTGGCGCAGGCCAAGCGGCGTGCGGCGGCCAACGCTACACCCGTGCCGTCAGGCGGACGCGTCGCCCGGTTCCTGCGCTTCATGGGATCCTCGCTCGCCTGCACCGTCATCGACCAGGTGCTGGCCGGCGTCCTGTTCCTACTCCTTCGCAAGCCCATGAGAGGCATGGGGTTCCTGCGCATCCTCGTGGGAACCGTCATCGCGCGCGTCGTCTCGCAGACGGTCAACTACTCCCTCAACCACCGGCTCGTCTTTGCTGGCGGAAGTGCCCAGGCGCAACGTCCCTCCCGACGCGAGAGCCTGCCGCGCTTCCTCGCGGTCGCAGCCTTCGTGCTCTCGCTCTCCACCTTGGGTGTCTACCTGCTGCACACCCGCTTTGGCATCGTGGAGCCTGTCGCCAAGGTCGGCGTCGACGCCACGCTCTTCTTTCTCAACTACTACCTGCAGCGCAACTGGGTGTTTACCACCGAACCCACCATCAGTCCGCGCAAGGCACTCAAGAGACCTCGGAGCTAGGCGGGAGCGACGACGGGTCCTGCGCAGGGAAGCGCACAGTCACCGTGGTACCTACGTCCGTCTTGCTCGTGAGCGAGACCTCCGCCCCGTGCAGGTTTGCCGCGTGCTTGACGATGGCAAGGCCCAGGCCCGTGCCCCCACTCGCACGAGATCGCGACGCCTCAACGCGATAGAATCGCTCGAACACCTTGACCTGCGACTCCTCGGGTATGCCGATGCCCGTGTCGGTCACCGATACCACCGGCTGGCCCTCCTCGAGCCCCACGCTCAGCACGACCTCGCCACCCTCCCGGTTATAGCGAATGGCGTTGCTGCAGAGATTGGCCACCATCTCATCGATGAGATGGGGAAAGCCCTGGACTGTGACCGCCTCGCCCTGCACCTCCAGACCGACGCCCAGACGGTCCGCACGGCCACCCATGCGCTCGGCCACATCGCGGCAGAGGGTGAGCAGGTTCACCGGCTCGGCGGTGCCAAAGAGCTCCTGGCTCTGGGCACGCTCCGACTCGTCGAGCCGCGAGAGGGTGAGAATGTCGTTGACGAGCGCGGAAAGGCGCTGCGACTCGTCGTTGATACGCGCTGCGAAACCGGGGATATCCTCCTCGAGCACAAAGCCGTCGCGCATCAGCTCGGAGGCGCCCATGATCGAGGCGATGGGCGTCTTGAGCTCGTGGGTCACGTTGGCGGTGAACTCGCGACGCAGCGCGTCCATGCTCTTGAGCTCGTCCATCTGCCGCAGCAGCTCGGCCTGCTGCAGGGCGAGGCGGTCGGTGAGCGGCTGCAGCTCCTCGTAGGGAGCCTCGTTGGTGAGCCGCGACGCATCGATCTGCAGGATGGGCTTGACCAGCCGCGACGCGAGTATGCGCGATGCGACCCACGACACAGCCACCAGGCCCAGCAGAATCAGAGCGAGGATGCCCATGTCGCCCAGCAGCACGAACAGGATGCCCGCCCGGTCGACCGAGAGGCGGATAACGTTACCCGATGCGAGCAGGCGCGCCTGGTAGAGGCTCACATTGCCGAGCGTATCGCTCGCGCGCACCGACGACCCGCTTCCCTCCCTGAAGGCGGAGACGATCTCGGGCCTGCTTCCGTGGCCCACCAGCGTGGCGGGTTCCACGAGGCTGTCGAAGAGCACCTGCCCGTCGGGCGTCACCAGGGTCGCGCGCATCTCGCCAAGCTCGAGCGACCCAAGCTCCGCGACCTCGTCGGCAGAGGCGTCGAGCGTCGAGGCGACCACCTCGCACTCGTGCCCGAGCTCGACCTGAGCCTCCCCCATCACCGTGGCCTGATGCAGCAGCGCTGAGGCGATGGTCGCGATGGTCGCCGAGAGCACCGAGATGGTGAGCAGCGTGGTGAACATCCGGTCCGCAAGCGTGATGCGCGCGCCCGGCGCCTGCCTGCTGGCCATGGGCTACCCCTGGATCCGATAGCCCACGCCGCGGACCGTCTGGATGAGGCCCGCGCTCTCACCGAGCTTGGACCGCAGCGTCTGCACGTGGACGTCGACCGTGCGAGAGCCGCCGTCGAAGTCCCAGCCCCAGACGCGCCGCAGCAACGTCTCGCGCGAGAACACCTCGCCTGGCGAGCCCATCAGAAAGGCAAGCAGATCGAACTCGCGCATGGTGAGCGAGAGCGGCTGGCCGTCGAGCTCGGCCGTGCGGCGCGAGGGCCACAGCTTGACCAGACCCACCTCGAGCGGAGCGCTGGGCTCCTGTAGGCTTCGGTTGGAGCGCCTGAGCAGCGCGCGAACCCTGCTGACCATCTCCATCATGCCGAAGGGCTTTGCCAGATAGTCGTCGGCGCCGCCGTCGAGGGCACGCACGGTGTCGAGCTCGCTGTCCTTGGCAGTGAGCATCATGACCGGAACGTTGCGCATCTCCCTGCTGTGACGGATGCGCGCCAGAATGGCCAGGCCGTCGGTATCGGGAAGCATGATGTCGAGCAGCACGGCATCGGGCAGCCGCTCGGCACACGCCTGCCGGAACTCGGCGTCATCGGCGCATCCGCGTGCCTCGAGCCCCGCCTGCGTGAGCGCGTACACGGTGAGCTCACGGATGTTGGTGTCGTCCTCGACGTAATAGATCATGGTGCCCTCCTCGTCTCGCGTTCCCATTGTATCGCGCCGAGCGCGAGTGCCCCCTCCCCTTACAGCCCCCTTACATGCACTTGTCTACAGCCTTTCGTTAGCCCCACCTGCACGATAATCGCTAGGTACCATGAAATATTCTCTCGGTACCTTGACATTCTCTATGGGAGGCATATCGTAGAGATGGCCAAACAGGAGAAGGGAGCGGTATGACAGACACGCCTGCCACCAGCCTGCCCCTGCCTCGCCACGTGCTGCATGACCTCGGCTTCTTTGGCCATTACCTGCACCTCCATGCCGGAGGGCGCAGCGGCCAGCAGCACATCCTCGTCAAGCTCCACAAGAGCGGCGGACACATGACCCAAAGGGACCTCCAGGAGGCGGCTGGCATCAGCTCTGCCTCCATATCGGAGGTGCTCTCCAAGCTCGAGTGCGCCGGGCTCATCACCAGGACGAGGTCGGACGAGGACCGCAGGCAGCTGGACATCGCCCTCACACAGGAGGGCACCACCCGCGCCGAGGAGCTCATCGAGCGGCGGCGGGAGTTCGAGAGGCAATGCCTCTCGTGCCTCAGCGAGCAGGAGCAGGAGCAGCTCGTCACGTTGTTGGATCGCCTCGCCGAGCACTGGCGGGGCCTAGAGGGAGAGGGGGCATGCGCATGAGCCAACCGCAAGAGAAGACCATGTCGCATCTGACGCTGGGGGAGATCTTCAAGACCCTCGGCGGGTCCATTCGTGAGAACAAGCGCAATTCCATCATCGCGCCGGTGTTCGTGTTGGGAGAGGTCATCATCGAATGCGCCATTCCCTTCATCACCGCGCGTCTGATCAACGAGATGAGCGCCGGGTGCGGCATCGACGTCATCGCGCGCTACGGCATCGTGCTCACCATCATGGCCCTCATCAGCCTGGCGTGCGGCACCATCGCCGGCATCGCGGCCTCCATCGCCTCGACCGGTTTCGCACGCAACCTGCGCCACGACATGTTCGCATCCATCCAGCGGTTCAGCTTCTCCAACATCGACCGCTTTAGCACCAACTCGCTGGTCACGCGCCTCACCACCGACACGCAGAACGTGCAGATGGCCTACATGCAGATCATCCGCTCCGCGGTGCGCAGCCCCATGATGATCATCTTTGCCGCTACCATGGCCTTCATCACCGGCGGCAGGATGGCCGTCGTCTACGTCATCGTGGGATTCCTACTTGGCTTTGCCCTCATCAGCATCGCCCGCACCGTCATGCCCATCTTCCGCCGCATCTTCAAGAGGTACGACGCCCTCAACGAGAGTGTCGAGGAGAACGTCACCGGCATCCGCGTGGTCAAGAGCTTCGTGCGCGAGGAGTACGAGAACAAGAAGTTCCAGAAGGCCTCCGGCGAGGTGTTCCAGGACTTCTGGGGCGCCGAGCGCATCCTGGCCTGGAACCAGCCCATCATGACCTTTGCCGTCGACACCATCTACGCCTTCGTCGTCTACTTCGGCAGCAAGACCATCGTCAGCACGGCCGGTGCCGCCATGAACGTCGGCCAGATGTCGGCGCTCATCACCTACGGCTTCTCCATGCTCATGAGCCTCAATATGCTCTCCATGATCTTCGTCATGATCACCATGGCCGAGGAGAGCTCGCGGCGCATCTGCGAGGTCCTGCTCGAGCAGCCCGACCTCGCCAACCCCGCCAACCCCGTCTATGAGGTGGCCGACGGCTCCATCGACTTCGACAACGTGAGCTTCGCCTATCACCCGGAGAGCGGTCGCTACGCCCTGCACGACATCGACCTGCACATCAAGAGCGGCGAGGTCATCGGCATCATCGGTGGCACCGGCTCGTCGAAGTCGACGCTCATCCAGCTCATCAGCCGCCTGTACGATGCCACCCAGGGCACCGTGCGCGTGGGCGGGCTCGACGTGCGCGCCTACGACATGGATACCCTGCGCAACGAGGTCGCCGTGGTGCTGCAACGCAACGTGCTGTTCTCCGGCACCATCAAGGACAACCTGCGCTGGGGCAACGAGCACGCGACCGACGAGGAGCTTGTCGAGGCGTGCAAGCTCGCCCAGGCCGACGAGTTCGTGCAGCAGTTCCCCGACGGCTACGACACCTACATCGAGCAAGGCGGCACCAACGTCTCCGGCGGCCAGAAGCAGCGCCTGTGCATCGCGCGCGCCTTGCTCAAGAAGCCCAAGATCCTGATTCTCGACGACTCTACCAGTGCCGTCGACACCAAGACCGACAAGCTCATCCGCGAGGGCTTCCGCAGCTTCATCCCCGAGACCACCAAGATCATCATCGCCCAGCGCACGGGTTCGGTCGAGGACGCCGACCGCATCATCGTCATGGACGACGGAGGCATCAGCGCCGTGGGCACCCACGAGGAGCTGCTGCGCACCTCCGAGATCTACCGCGAGGTCTACCTCACCCAGAACAAGGCAAGCCACGACGAGAACGCCATCGTGGCCGAATCCGACAAGGTAACCGTGCTCGGCAAGGACGAGGTCCACGCGCACGCCGCAGCGGGCGGCAAGGCACCTCAGACCGGCACCTCCGCGCGCGACGGCCTCGCCGCCGAGCAGGAGCTCTCGGCCTTGGATGGCCAGCTTATGGAGGGAGGCGATCTGAATGCCTAAGCAGAAGCTCAGCGCCGCAGAGCGCAGCATCATCAACGATCCCGCCCGCCTCAAGGACGCACCGGCGCCTGGCGGCAAGGACGACAACGCCAACAAGGGCGTGCCGGGCAAGGGCAGCCGAGGCCGTCGCGCCTCCAACCCCATGCAGGTCTTCCGCGGCACCGTCAAGCTCGTCTTCTCGTTCTACCCGCTGCAGTTCAGCATCATCATCCTGTGCATCGTGGCAGGCGCCGCCCTCTCGACCCTGCCTTCGGTCTTCCTGCAGCGCACCATCGAGGTCGTCACCCGCACCTGGCAGACGGGCGACTGGTCCGTCGCGCAGCCCGAGGTGGCACGCATCGTGCTGACGCTCATCGCCGTTTACGTTGTCGTGCTGCTGGCTCAGATCGTCCAAGCCCAGCTCTCGGCATTCGTGGTACAGGGCACCCTCATGAACATCCGCAACAAGATGTTCGAGCACATGGAGAAGCTGCCCATCCGCTTCTTCGACCAGAACAAGCGCGGCGACGTCATGAGCTACTACACCAACGACGTCGATGCCCTGCGTCAGCTGGTGGGCGTCGCCCTGCCCAACCTGCTCAACATGATCATCGCCATGGTGTCAATCGTGGGCATCATGCTGTGGTACTCCATCCCCATGACCTGCGTCGTGCTCGTTATGGTGGGCTTCATGGGCTGGCTCACGCGCTACATGGGCGGCATGTCGGCCAAGTACTTCCTGGCACAGCAGCACGCCATCGGCCGTGCCGAGGGCTTTGCCGAGGAGGCCATGAACGGCGAGAAGGTCATCAAGGTCTTTACGCACGAGAAGCAGATGCAGGCGCAGTTCGACGAGGTCAACGACGAGCTCTTTGAGGCCGCCAAGTCCGCCAACATCTACTCCAACATCCTGGGCCCGATCCTGATGAACCTGGGCAACCTGGCCTACGTGGTCGTGGCGCTTGCAGGCGGCATCTTCCTGGCCACGGGTATCCCCAATCCGTCCATCTCGGGCATGCTCCTGACCATCGACATCGTCATCCCCTTCCTCAACCTCACCAAGCGCTTCGCTGGCTCCATCGGCCAGATCTCCCACCAGATCAACTTCGTGGTCATGGGCCTCGCGGGTGCCGAGCGCATCTTCCAGCTGCTCGACGAGCTGCCCGAGGAGGACGAGGGCTACGTGGAGCTCGTGCGCGTACGCTACGACGACGCCATGGAGAACGTGATAGAGGAGGTCGACCGCCACGACCGCACGGGCATCTGGGCGTGGAAGCATCCGCACCAAGCAACCGGCGAGGTCGAGTACATGCCGGTCATGGGCGACATCATCTTGGACGACGTGGACTTTGGCTACGTGCCCGAGCACATCGTGCTGCACAATATCTCGCTGGACGCCTTCCCCGGCCAAAAGGTAGCCTTCGTGGGCGCCACGGGTGCCGGCAAGACCACGATCACCAACCTGATCAACCGCTTCTACGACATCGCCGACGGCAAGATCCGCTACGACGGCATCAACATCAACAAGATCAAGAAGAGCGACCTACGCAAGTCGCTGGGCATTGTGCTGCAGGACGTCAACCTGTTCACGGGCACCGTCATGGACAACATCCGCTATGGACACCTCGAGGCGACCGACGAGGATTGCATCAAGGCCGCCAAGCTGGTGGGCGCCGATAGCTTCATCGAGCGTCTGCCCGAGGGCTACCAGACCATGCTCACCGACAACGCCGAGAGCCTGAGCCAGGGCCAGCGCCAGCTGCTCTCCATTGCCCGCGCGGCCGTGGCCGACCCGCCCGCAATGATCCTGGACGAGGCAACGAGCTCCATCGACACCCGCACCGAGCAGATCGTGAGCCAAGGCATGGACGCACTGATGGAGGGACGCACCACCTTCGTAATCGCGCATCGTCTGTCCACCGTCCGCAACTCCGACGTGATCATCGTCCTCGACCATGGGCGGATCATCGAGCGCGGCACGCACGACGAGCTCATCGCTAAGAAGGGAACGTACTACCAGCTGTACACCGGCGCCTTCGAGCTCGAGTAACGAGCAGCAGGCTCGTCGTGCGGGCCGCGTTCGCCCGCGCCGTTCTTGCGCGGTTCCACCCAGGCACGCACGACGAGCTCATCGCCAAGAAGGGAACGTACTACCAGCTGTACACCGGCGCCTTCGAGCTCGAGTAACGAGTAGCAGGCTCGTCGTGCGGGCCGCGTTCGC
>CACZCK010000030.1:0-22860 GCA_902779675.1 uncultured Coriobacteriaceae bacterium
GCCAGCAGGAAAGTGAGTCGCCGCACCGCACGCAAACATGCTAGGCGGACACGGTCAACGGTCAAGTCCGCCCAACGCATAACAAATTATCGGTGCAGGTAAACGAGGCGTGCTCAAAATCAAGAGGCCTCGAGTGCGACACCTGCTCAGGTACAGGACCGCCTACAGACGCTCGTTCATGGCTCCCGAACGGAATCCTACGAGGTCGAGGCTCACGTAGGTGAAGCCCAGCTCGCGCAGGTGTGACGCCACGCTGGTGCGCAGGGGCTCCTCGGCAAGGCTCGTGATGCGGTCTGCGGGAACCTCGATGCGGGCCAGCTCGCCATCGGTTCCGTGCACGCGCACGCGAAGCTGCCTAAGGCCTAGGTCGTGTAGGTAGTCCTCCGCCTGCTCGACGCGCTTGAGCTTGATGGCGTCGATGACGTCGCCGTAGGCAAAGCGCGAGGCGAGGCAAGCTGCGGAGGGCATGTCCCAGGTGGGGAGGCCAAGCGCGCGCGACAGCTCGCGGATTTGCGCCTTGGTGAGGCCCACTTCCCGCAGGGGACTGCTGATGCCCATCTCGGCGAGCGCGCGCATGCCCGGACGGTAGTCGCCCTCGTCGTCCTTGTTGGACCCGTCCACCAGACACGTGATGCCCTGTTTGCTAGCAGCCTCGGCCATCTGGGCAAACAGCGCCTTCTTGCAGTGGTAGCAGCGGTCTGGCTCGTTCTGGGCAAAGCCGGGGATGGCGAGCTCGTCGTACTCCACCACCACCTGGCGTATGCCGCGTTCCGCGCAGAAGGCGCGCGTACGCTCGATGTCGCGTGCGGGCGCGGAGCGGCCTGCCGAGGTGACAGCAATCATGTCGTTGCCAAGCACCTGATGCGCAATGGTTACCAGAAAGGTGGAGTCGACGCCGCCCGAGTAGGCGACGGCCACCTTGCCGCGCTCCTTGAGCCAGGTCTCAAGCGCCGCGCAGCGCTCGAGGGCCTCGGGGGTGGGTGTGCTGCTGGCATGCTCGGACATAGCCATCCTCTCGTCGTGTGAGACCACAGTATGCCACATGAAGACATTCCTAGCACAACACTAGGAGATTATGCACAAAGCCCATGGTCGCTCTGGCTGTCTGACACTTTCTAAGGCCTTGTCCGCCCGAACGGGGTTTGCGGTTGACGGCATGCGGGCTTGTGCCTGACTGGCATTGATGCTGGCGTGACAAGTACAATGGTGTAGCCAAAACGAGGAGGTGCCATGGAACGTCGAGACCTGCAAGAGCTGCTGCGCGCCGTGGCGGATGGCGAGATGACTCCGCACGAGGCCGAGGAACGCATCGCCACCGCGCCGTTCGAGGACTTGGGCTATGCCAAGCCAGACCTGCAGCGCGGGGTCAGGCAGGGCGTGTCAGAGGTGGTGTATGGCGCGGGCAAGTCGGCCGATCAGATTGCGGGCATCGTAGGCGCCCTGCGTGCGGCAGGGGAGAGGCGCATTCTGATCACGCGCATCGACGCCGAGAAGGCACGTGCCGTGCATGCAGGGCTCTCGCAGGCCGATGCTGCCGACTTTACATACCACGAGCTGCCGAAACTGGCCGTGGTGGGTCAGCCTCCCGAGCCGGATGGCACGGGTTACGTGGCCGTGTGCGCAGCTGGTACGAGCGACCTCTACTGTGCGGAGGAGGCTGCTTACACAGTTGAGATGCTGGGAAGCAAGGTCGTGCGACTCTACGACGTAGGCGTGGCGGGCCTGCATCGGCTGCTCGCTCATGTCGAAGAGATCCAGGGTGCCACGGCGATCGTGGCCATAGCGGGCATGGAAGGCGCGCTGGCCAGCGTGATCGGAGGGCTCGCGGCCTGCCCGGTGATCGCCTGCCCCACGAGCGTGGGCTACGGTGCGTCGCTGGGGGGCGTGGCGGCGCTGCTGAGCATGCTCAATTCGTGCGCGAGCGGCGTGTCGGTCGTGAACATCGATAACGGCTTTGGCGCTGGCTACCAGGCAGCGCTCATCGACCATGCGGGTGTGCGTCAGTCGCGCTAGCGCGATGGCGCTGGGGGAATAGGAGACGAGGATGGGAAAGACGCTCTATCTTGAGTGCGCGAGCGGCATCAGTGGCGACATGGTCGTGGGCTCGCTGCTCGACCTTGGGGCAAACGAGGACGGCCTGCGTCGTGCGCTAGACAGCCTGCATGTGGCGGGGTTTGAGATCAAGGTGACGCGCAAGTCGGTGTCGGGCATCGATGCCTGCGACTTTGACGTGGTGCTCGACGAGGAGCACGAGTCGCACGACCACGACATGGACTACCTCTATGGCGATCTCGATGGTCATGAGGAGCATGGTCACCATCACCATCATGACCATGACCATCACGATCACCACCATGATCACGAGCACGGACATGACCATGACCACCATCACGACCATGATCACGAGCACGAGCACGGACATGACCACGGCCATCATCACCACGGTCATCATCATCACGAGCATCGCTCGCCGGCCGACATCGCGGCCATTATCGATACCGCCGACCTCGCACCGCGTGCCAAGGCAACGGCCCATCGGATCTTTGACATTGTGGCGCACGCCGAAGCCAAGGCCCACGGCCTCCCGCTCGAGCAGGTGCACTTCCATGAGGTTGGTGCCGTCGACTCCATCGTCGACGTGGTCTCGGTGGCCTACTGCCTCGACGACCTGGATGTGACCGACGCCTACGTGAGTGCGCTGGCCGAGGGATACGGCCGCGTGCGCTGCGCTCACGGCGTGCTGCCCGTGCCCGTGCCTGCGGTGACGCACATCGTTGCCGACCACGGCCTGGTGCTTGAGCGCCGCGACATCCAGGGCGAGCTGGTCACACCGACGGGTGCTGCCATTGCAGCGGCGGTGCGCACCATGAACGAGCCGCCCGCGCGCTACCGCGTGGTGCGCACGGGATTGGGCTCGGGCAAGCGTGCCTACGATCCGCCCTCGACGGTGCGCGCTCTCATTATCGAGGAGGTGGGCGAGCAGGCGGCCGTTCCGCAGCCGCAAGGGCTGGGCACACCGGACCTCTGGAAGCTCGAAACCGAGCTGGACGACTGCACGGGCGAGGCGCTGGGCAACGTGGCGCAACTGCTCTACGACGCAGGTGCCCTTGAGGTGCACTACCTGCCCGTCTTCATGAAGAAGAACCGTCCGGGCTATCAGATTGAGATCCTCTGCGGGGCCTCCCGCATTGCCGACTTGGAGCGGATCATCTTCGAGAACACCACCACCATCGGCATTCGCCGCTGCCCCGAGTGGCGCACGGCCCTGCCGCGCGAGGCGCGCGAGCTGCAGACGCCGCATGGTGCGCTTCGCGTGAAGGTGGTCACGCTCCCCAGCGGTGCCCAGCGAGCCTACCCGGAGCACGACAGCGTGGCCGCTCTGGCGGCCGCCGGGGGCATCTCGTATCAGGACGCTCTGCGTGAGGCCATGGAGGCCATCGCCCAGGCATAGGTGGTACCCTCCATCGCGTATGAAAAGGAGCCCGCAGGTCGGTGGCCTACGGGCTCTCTGTGTCTGCGTCGATTGCGCTCGGTGCCGTTACAGGTCCTTAAGCTCGTCCACCTCACGCAGCAGGTCGAGCCCGCGTTCGTGGAACATGAGCGCCTGGCTGTGCTGCACGAACGAGTCGGATCCGTGGGCGCTCACAAAGCGCATGAACACTGGGTCGACGGCCAGATGCGAGGCAAAGACGAGCAGCTCCTGGCCATCGCCAAAGCAGCGGTCGAGGAAGCCGAGCGCCGCATCTAGGTGCGTGCTTGCATCGCCCACGCGGACGGCAAGGTTGCGAGCAGCCTCGTTGAACGGCAGGCGTGCTGCCTCGAAGGCGTTGCGTACGTCGCCCTTGGCGGCTGCGCCTTGTGTGGACCATTGCGCAACGGCAACACGCAGCCGCTCCATCAGCTCGCTGCGTTCGGCCGCCTCGCGCTGCGCCGCGGCGCTGGCCGAGCCCTTGGCAAGCGCCTCCTGGAAGGCCGTGCGCGCGCCGGCGGCAAGTCCTTCCATTGCCGAGATGCCGTCGAGCGACGCCAGATCGTCCTTCCTGGCCGCGAGGGTGCCACGCACCCCGCGCAGCGCCTGCTCGGTCGCGTCGACGTCGTGCACCTCGTCGGTGATGGCATCAAGCAGCAGATTGACGAGCGCGATTCGTTCGTCGAATGGCGCGATACGCGCGCGACGCTCGATGGCGTTGCCCGCCGTGCCCGCCAGGATCTCACCGACCTTATAGTCGTCCTGGTACTTGGCAAAGAGGTCGTAGTACAGCGAGAAGTCCTCGGCGGTCTCGTTGTCCTGCAGGTACTGGGACACGAGGGCAAGGTTGACCTCGATGTCCTCGCGCTCGTAGGCAAGCAGCATGCGCGAGAGGTCCTCCCAGCCGCGAGCCGTGACGATGCGGGCGCCGCTCACGGCAGCACGGACCTTGTAGAAGCTCTTGGGCTTGTTGGCGAGGTAGGTGGTGATGGCCGGGTGCACACCATGCGCGACGGCGTAGTCCATCCAGACATCGAGGTCGGGCTCGATGTCGATGCGCTTCATGCGGTCCATCATCGCCGGGTCAAAGTCGCGGGCTGCCCGGTTGTACTCGGGCGGATTGCCGGCGCACACGATAGCCCAACCCTGCGGCAGACGGTGCTGGCCAAAGGTCTTGTACTGCAGGAACTGCAGCATGGCGGGGGCGAGCGTCTCGCTTGCGCAGTTGACCTCGTCGAGGAAGAGGATGCCCTCGGCCACGCCCGACTCCTCGATGGCGTCATGGGTTGCCGCGATGATCTCGCTCATGGTGTAGCGCGACACCTTGTAGCTCTTTCCCGAGAAGGTGTCGTCGTCGATGTAGGGCAGGCCCAGGGCGCTCTGGCGGGTGTGGTGCGTGATGGAGTACGACACAAAGTTGATGCCTAGCCGCTCGGCAATCTGCGCCACAATGGCCGTCTTGCCGATGCCCGGAGGGCCCATGAGGATGAGCGGACGCTGCATCTGGTCGGGGATGAGTGGCAGCCCATGCTCGTCGCGCGCGAGGTAAGCACGGATTGCGCCCTCTACCTGCTCTGTTGCCTGACGGATGTTCATGGTTGTCTCCTTGCTCGGATGTGATTGCCTGGGTTGCGCAAGAGGGCGTCGATATGCGGAGGAGGAGCCTTGCGCGAGGCGCTGCGCAGCGCGGCTCGCTGGCGAAGGCTTGGCGGGAGCGAGGACGTAGCGAGCGAAGCGAGCGGTTCTGCAGCTGCCAAGCCGTAGCGAGCGAGCGTCCTTGCGCGGAGGGCGTCTCGCGCAAGGCTCCTCCTCCGCATCCACGGCGCGCTCATCGGTACACGCTCATGCTCTCGAACTCGCCGGGGTGCAGCACCACCTGGATGGCCCAGGGCGGCACCAGCTCGGGGCGATGGTCCTCGTCGTAGAACACGAACGCGCACTTGTAAGGCGGCATGCGGTCGGGGTAGATGCCCCAGCCGTCGGTAAAGTACACCAGTCCCTGGAGGTCGTCGAACTCGCCGCGCTGGCGCAGCTCCTGCACGTAGCGGAAGGCGGGCCTAAAGTCGGTGCCGCCAAAGCCGTAGAGCTTGATGTTGCGACGCCAGCGGTCGAGGTCGGCCAGGCTGCAGATCTTGGTGTCGCTCTGCACGCGTGCGTCGGCCTGGATGATGTGGATGTTGGTCTGCGCAAAGAAGCCGCCCTCGCTGGTGAGCACGTCGAAGGTAGCATCCACAAACTCCTGCACCACCTTGGCTGTGACCGAGCTCGACGTGTCGATGACGATGGCAAAGTCGCGTATGCGCTTCTCGCTGCGGTATTCCAGCGGTTCTACGAGCGGCACGTTGCCGTAAAGCTCGAGCCCGTAGGTGTAGAACACGTAGTCGAACTCGTCGTCGGAGAGGCGCATGTCCTCGTGCTCGACGGCAAACTGCCGCAGAAACTCGCGGTAGTCAATCCGCTCGTGTGCCCCGACCTCCAGCTCGCGCACGAGCTTGCCGAGTCCCTGTCCACGGTTGCGCGAGAGGGTCTCAAGATCGACGCGCATGCTCTTGGAGGCGCGGCTCCAGGCCTCCTCCGCCTCCTTGAGCTGCGACTCGGTGAGGGGGCCGGCGTCGTCGCCTGCGGGCTGGTCCGACATCTCGGCTTCCGGTGCACTGTCCTGACCGCTGGTGTGACCGTCGTGGCCATTGCTGTCCGGCTTGCTTGGCGCGCTCGCATCGCTCGGCTGCTCCTGACTCTCCTGAGCAACGTCCCCGCCGGCCTGGGCCTGCATGGTCGGGGAAGAGGTTCCATCCGGCTGTCCCTGCGCCTGTCCCGCAGCCTGGGGGCTTTGCCCGCCCTGCGCGGTACCGCTGTCTTGCTGCGACGAGGGCCAGAGGCCGTGGTCGTCGGAGTGGAAGAGGACCGCCCACTGGCTGCGCTCGGTGGGGTAGGCCCCATCGCGCAGCGCTCGATACAGCCGCTCGGTGGTCAGTGAGCGCCCGAAGTCGGTGTCGAGCTGCTTGAGCGCCGCATCGATCCTCTGCCCGCGTTCGCCTGGGCGCCTGCCGACAACCTCCTCCACGAGGACTTCTGCCACGATGTCCGAAGCGAGGTCCCACGACTCGGCATCTACCGAAGAGCCGACGAACGGGTGCAGCAGTAGACAGTGGAAAAGCACATGGGCAAGGTCGTGTACCGGAGCCTCGCGGGTGTCGGAGAAGGTGCGCAGCACGCGCCGCGCATCGACGTAGAGCGTCTTGCCATCGCAGGCAAAGGGGTCCTCGAGCTGGGCCGGCTTGGTTTCGAGCAGGCCGATGGAGGCTGAGAGGAAGGGGTTGTCGGAGACGATGAGGCCTCGTGCCAGGTCGATGACGCGCGAGGCAAGCTGCCAGGCGCGCTCGGACGTTTCCCGTGGGGTGTCGTGGGTGGCGGTCATGGCGATCATCTAGAGCAGCAGGTCGTCGAGGTCGTCGGCGGCGGAGACGGATGTGCGGTCTGCGGTGCGGCGGGGATGGCGAGCGAGCAGCCATGCGGCACTCTCGGCGTGGCCGGCGGCCGACGCCGCCTGGATGGCCTCATCCACGTTGGGCTCCGTGAAGGTGCGGTCCCAGTCGGCCAACTGCTCGAGCTCGGTCATGCGGCCGTCGGCAGCCAGTACCGTGAGCAGCTGGCCGTTGCGCTCCTCGGTGCTGGGGGAGAGGTGGGGCACCATGGCAGCCACCAGGTCCACATCGCGCCGCAACCACGAGAGGGAGCTCAGCCGCTCGAGGAAGACATCGGGTGCGTGGTCGCAGACGAAGGTCACGATACGCGGGCTTGCCTTGGGCACAATCAGGCTGCCCAAGATCTGGCTCACCATGTGGTCGCCCTGGCCACGCATGTAGTACATCTCCAGCATGCGCGTGCCAAAGGCCAGGCAGGTCTCGGCGGTCTGCTCGTCGTGCTGGCCCTCGTGGCGAAGCGCATGCCAGGCACGTACGAGCGCGGCGCGCAGGAGGTCGTCGAAGACGACGGCGTCAAAGAGGCCCTCGTGTGCGAGACGGGCCACCAGCTCACAGGTCGCCTCGAGGTCGGTGGAAACGCTATAAGCCGGCTTGGCTAGGCTTTCGTTGGCGCGGCCGCGGAAAGGCTCGAAGACCTCGGTCGAGACCGTAGGGTCCATGGGGTTTACGAAGAGGGTGGGGCTCTGGCGCGTGAGGTCGAAGCGCGTGAAGGTGCCCTCGTGGGGCAGCAAGGCTCGGAAGGTGGTGGGCTGGTGCACGCTGCCCAGCAGGTCGACGCCACGGTCCAGCAGATAGCGCGCTACGGGCTCGTTGGCACAGCGCAGCGCCAAGGCCAGGGCCCACGACTCGTAGACGAACTCGGGGAAAGCCTCGTATGCGGCCTCTACCACGGTGAGGGTCGACATCGCGCAGGCGCGTTCGAGCAGGTCGACAGCTTGTACGGGTGCAACCTCGGCATAGACGGGCGCCAGCGCCAGAAGCGAGGCGACCGCATCGGGCTCGCTGCCGCCCATAAGGGCCTCGCGTGCCTGGGCGACGAGCTTTTCTGTGCCTGTGTCTGCCATCGTGTGCCTCCGCCTGCATTGCCAACCAGGCACCATCCTAACTCACATGGGGGCTCCTTGGCGGTATATAGGCCGAGCACCTACGAGTGCGAGAAACTCACCATGTGCTCCGAGCTGTGTGATGCCGGTTACGTTGCCTGCGTCTCGGGAAGCTTCGGACTTCAGAACCGCCTACAACTGGGGTTGTAGGTGTCTGCCGAGGGTTCCGCAGAGGCGGAGCCACCTATAACTCGGGTTGTATGCGTTTCTGTGCGGCCGCTCTGTGGCAAAGGGCGGTTTGTCTGCGTTTGAAGGCCTGCAAAAAAGAAGACTCTCGTCCCCTGCTCGACCAAAACGCAGAAAACGAGAGTCTTCGGTGGTTTATATCGCATGCCTCAGACGGAAACCGCAGACAAAACGGACGTCCGTGCTAGCGGTGGTCGGGAACCTTGAGCATGATGAAGAAACCGATGATAAACAGCAGGGCAATGGAGAGCACGCCAAGTGAGGGGTTGCCGGTAAGGAAGGTGAAGGCGCTCACCAGACCGGTGCCCAGGATGGCGGCGTACTTGCCAAAGATGTCGAAGAAGCCAAAGTACTCGTTGGCGTGCTCCTTGGGGCAGAGCTTGCCAAACTCGGAGCGCGACAGCGCCTGGATGCCGCCCTGGAACAGGCCCACGCAAATAGCCAGGATCCAGAACTCCCTGGCCGTCTTGAGGAAGAACGCGGCAAACAGCGTGATGCAGAAGTAGCCGATGACGCCCACCAGGATCATCTTCTTGGTGCCCACCTTGCGGCCCAGCTTGCCATAGACGATCGAGGACGGCCAAGCCACGAACTGGGTGACCAGCAGGGCCAGAACCAGCTGCGTGCCGGCGATGCCGAGGTTTGCGCCATAGCTCGTGGACATCTTGATGACGGTGTGCACGCCGTCGATGTAGAAGAAGTACGCCAGAATGAACCAGCGCAGCGCCTCGTCGGCCCAGATGGCCTTGAGGGTCTTGCCGATGCCGCCGATGGCGTTGGCGATGGCGTGCGGCTCGTAGGGCTTGAAGCTCCTTTGCTCGACGTTACGCAGCATGGGCACGGTGAAGGCCACCCACCAGATGGTGGTGATGACAAAGGCGATGAGCATGGCGGTCTGCATGGTCAGGCCCAGCTTCTCGGCGTTGAGCACCACTAGCAGGCAGACGATGAAGGGGATGCAGCTGCCCACGTAGCCCCAGGCAAAGCCCTGGCTGGATACCTCGTCCATGCGCTCGTCGGTGGTGGCGTCGACCAGCAGCGCGTCGTAGAACACGAACGACGCGTTGAGCATGACGGCCGAGATCACATAGACCACCAAGAACGGCAGCCAGTTGCTGGGGAAGCCCATGGCGATGGTTGCGATGGCGCCCACGCCAACGGTGCCGATGATGAACTTCTTGCGCATGCCCTGCATGTCGGCGATGGAGCCCAGGATGGGCATGAGCAGGGCGATGATGAGCGAGGCGATGGTCTCGGCCAAGCCCCAGGCACCCACGGCCACCTGCTCGACCGCCGGGTCCTTGGCGGCCAGGTAGTTGAAGTAGATGGGAATGACGCTCGTTGCCAGAAGGACGAGCGCGGAATTGCCTACGTCATACAGGATCCAGCTGATCTCTGCCTTGTTGAACTTGGTGCGTGCCATAGATTCCCCCTCGGGTCGCGCGTATGCCGGTAGCGGCCACATCAGAATAGCAAGCGATGCGCAAGGCGTCGCTGGCGACTGGCTGACAGAGGGGTAATCGTCGGTCGTCGCGCGGGTGCCGCAACCACATGCTGCGCCGAGTGGCAGGCCCTGAGGTGCGCTCTTACCCCTTGCCGCTTCGTCCTGTGCATTGCTGCGCCGTTGCGCTAGTCTGAATCGTCAGGGGTTACATAGGCGTGACGAAAGGACAACCCATGCCAGCGATAATGACCCACGACTTCTTTGGACGCGACGCCCTCGACACGGTCTCCTCGCAGGTGAGTCTCATGTCGAAGGACGCGCATGACGCCTTCATGCTGGGCAACCAGGGCCCTGACCCGCTGTTCTACCTCATCGCAGACCCGACCATCGGCAAGCAGAGCCGCGTGGGCAACCTCATGCATGCCGCACGTCCTGCCAAGCTGCTGCTTTCCCTGCGCGACGCCCTCTCCATGCTCACCAAGGCCGAGCGCCCGGTGGGTGAGGCCTATGCCGCAGGGTTCCTCTGCCACTACCTGCTCGACAGCACCATGCATCCGCTGGTGTACGCCAACCAGTACGCCATCTGCGACGCTGGCATCGAGAACCTCGACCGCTCCGACGGATCGATCGTGCATGCCGAGATCGAGCGCGAGCTCGACGAGATGGTGCTCTTCGAGAAGCGCCGCGAGACCATTGCCACCTGGCGCCCGTACCGCGAGATCCTGCATGCCTCCGAGGGCACGCTGGCCATCATCGACAAACTGTACTTCTACATGGCACTTTGGACGTACAGCCGCACGCTCGAGCTCGATACCTACACCCATGCCGTCAAGGCGTTCCGCATGCTGCAGCGTGCCTTCTGGTCGCCTACAGGCAAGCTCTCGCGCGCGCTGGGCGTGGTGGATCGCGCCGTGCAGCATACGCGCTACTCGCTGGTCAAGGCCATGTCGCACCGCGACCGCGCGAGCGCCGAGTCTGAGTTTGCCAACCAGGACCATCGTGCGTGGACCAATCCCTTTACGGGGGCCGAGACCGCCGAGAGCTTCTGGGACCTCTACGAGGAGGCTCTGGACCGCGTCTTTGATGCCGAGGCGCTGTTCTTCTCCAGCGACTTCGACGAGGCGGCGGCCGAGCGCCTGACAGGCAACCTCAACTTCTCGGGCAAGCTGGTGGACCCGCAGGACATGGACCAGTCGGAGGAGTGAGACGCCCGTGCCGCATGAGGTGAGTCTCGCCACGCACCACGTGATGCAGGCCAACCGCTCCAAGAACACCAAACCCGAGCTGCTGGTACGCCACAAGCTCCGCGAGGCGGGGCTGCCGGGCTACCGCCTGCACTGGAAGAAGGCCCCCGGCAAGCCCGACGTGTGCTACCCGGGACGTCGGGTGGCTGTCTTCGTCAACGGCTGCTACTGGCATCGCTGCCCGCACTGCGCGCTGCCCCTACCCAAGAGCAATGTGGACTTCTGGGAGGCCAAGTTCGCCCGCAATCGCGCTCGTGACGAGCGGGACCAGCGGCTGCTGGTGCAGGAGGGCTGGAAGGTGTTGGTGGTGTGGGAGTGCCGCCTCAAGGGCGCGCGCCTCGATGCCACGGCGCGCGACCTCGTGCGTGAGGTGGAGGATGCCGGGCGTCGCGATGGCGGACGGCTGGTGGAGGTGGGTGCCACGGCACCCTGGAAGCTCGCCGTACGGCGCAAGGGTATGAGGAGCCGCCACCGCAGGCGCTAGCGCGGCGACGCCCGCCGTAAGCGGCCGCCGCGAGCGCCGCGAGGGGCCATGATTGGCATGCGGTGCCGACTTGGGCTATCCTAGCCGCGTATGTGAAGGCCGACGGGCTGCGCGAGGCGCGCCTGTCGCTGGGAGGCAGCTGCGATGGCAACGTACGTGTTTTCCGACGTGCACGGACACTTCAGGACGCTCGACCGTCTGCTCGAGCGGGTCTCTCCGTCCGTCGACGACACGATCTTCATGCTCGGCGACATGATCGACCGCGGGCCCGAGCCCATCGAGGTGGTCAAGTGCTGCCATGAGCTGCCCAACACCACAGTGCTCATGGGCAACCACGAGGACCTGATGCTGTCCTACTACGCCGATCCGCACGACCCGGGCAACCAGATCAACTGGGAGATCAACGGAGCCGCACCCACGCAGAGCGGCATCCGTATGCTGCCCCCCGAGGAGCGTGTCGAGCTGGCGCGCTGGCTGTTCACGTTGCCCCTGTACGCCCAGACCGAGGTCGGCGGGCGTCGCTACCTGCTGGTACACGCGGGCATCGACCCCATGAACATCCCCTCCCTCGATGTAAAGATGTGGGACGAGCAGGCCATCGAGGATATGGTGGGCTACCAGCGCCGCGACGACCTGATGTGGATCCGCGAGGACTTCTGGGGCGTGCCCACCGGGCTCGTCGATGAGCATGGCCAGGGCCCCATCGTCATTGCGGGCCACACGCCCACAGCCTACCTCGACTACATGGCCGACCAGCCCGACCGTGCCTCCAAGGGTCCCGACGGGCTCTGCCGCATGGTGCGTGTGGGAGCCTGCGAGCAGACGGGTGGCGTGGCCGACCGCTGGGACATCGACTGCGGATGTGCGGGCGGCGCAGGCTTCGGCCAGCTGCTGATGCTCCGCCTCGACGACGAGGAGGAGATCTACGAGCCGGTCCGCGAGGGTGAGTAGTCGCAGGCTCTCGTGGCCTTATGCGTCGGGCTCGAACCGCTCCACCAGGTCAAACACGCCGTCCTCGTAGCGCAGCACGTTGATCGTACAGTTCTTGGACACGCGGTTGGGCACGTGAAGGGTGCTAGTCGCGTCGCATGAGCTGATAAAGGCGCGCGTGCAGGCACCGTGGCTCACGGCAAGCACGCTCTGGTGGTCGGGGCGCTCCATGATCTGGGTGAGGGTCGTGCGCATGCGAGCGATGACCTCATCCTCCGAGCTGCCGCCAAAGGGAACCAAAAAGTCACCATAGGGGTTGTAGGTGCCAGGGAGCACCAGCTGATAGCTGTTGCCCTCGATGCAGCCGTAGTTGAACTCCTTGAGGCCGCGCGTGCGCTCGAAGGGCACGGCGTTGCGCGTGATGATCTCGACCGTGTCGGCGGCGCGCTCGGCAGGGGAGGAGTAGGCGTGGTCGAACGTGATGCCGCGCTCCTCGAACCAGGCGCGCGCAAGCTCCGCTTGGTGGCGGCCCAGCTCGGTGAGCGGGGAGTCGCACCAACCTTGCACGATACCGCGCGTGTTGAAGATGGTCTGCCCGTGGCGGGTGAGGTAGAGGATCTTTGCCATGGCGCTACCCCCGAGGCTCAAAGAAGTCGATGACGGAGAAGGCGTCCGTGGCGTCGTCGTATGCGAGCGCGAGCACCGAGCACGGAGCAGCATCAAGCACCTGCTGGGAAAGCCGCTCGTCGAAGGTCGCGCAGAGCGCCGATGCGGCCAGCTGGTGCGTTGAGACGAGTGCGTCGTCGGTGCCGGGCATGCGTGCGATATCGGCGACGGTCTGGCGCATACGATCGCCGAGCTGGCGGTACGACTCACCGCCAAACTTGACGAAGAAGTCGCTGTACGGCGCTGGCGGGGCCAGGCATGCGTCCTTTGCCTCGTAAATACCGCAGTTGAGGTCCTTCAAGCCCTTGAGCCGCTGGTAGCGGGGCGCCTCTTGCCATGCGGCGCGGCAGATGAGCTCGAGGGTGTCGCAGGCGCGCTCGGCGTGCGACGAGAGGAACTGCGCCGGCCTGATGTCGCGCGCGGCAAAGCAGTCGCGACCGCAGGCCTCGGCTTGCCGCCGGGAGTCGTCGGTCAGGGGAGAGTCGCTCCAGCCTTCGAGCTTGCCCTGCGAGGAGAAGAGCGTGGCTCCATGCCAGGTGAGGTAGAGGGTCTTGCCCATGGGTGCTCCCATCCTGCTAGCGCTTGGGTCGTGCGTTGGCGTCGATGCGCATGGGCTGCGCAGGCATGCCTGGCTGCTCGAGCGAGGAAAAGTCGGCCACAAACATGTCCTGGCAGCTGAAGACGTCGTCCTCGACATGGTAGACGTAAGTCATGCAGTTGCCGAATACGGTGGGAGGTACCTTGGCATGGTCCTTCCAACGCAAGTAGAAGCTGATGGCGATGCCTCCGTGCGAGCAGACGAGCACGTTGTGGTGGTCGGGGCGGCTCATGATCTCTTTGAGGTCCGCCTCTAGGCGGTCGACGGCCTGGTCTTGGCTCTCGCCGCCAAACTGCACGTAGAACTGGCCGAACTCGTCGTCGTGCAACTCGAGGAACTGATCTTTTGCCTCGTAGGCGCCAAAGCTGATCTCGCGCAGTCCCTTGCGGCGTTCGTAGGGCATCGGCTCGCCGAAGGCGGCCTCGGTGACCAGCTCGAGGGTGTCGGAGCAGCGCTCGGCCGTGGAGCAGAACGCGTGGTCGAAGGTGACCCCGCGACGTGCGAGCTCGAGACCAGTGAGACGCGCCTGCTCGATGCCGCGTGGCGTGAGCGGGGAGTCGCACCAGCCTTGGGTCTTGCCCTGCTGGTTGAAGAGGGTCTCGGCATGGCGCATGAGATAGAGCGTTCTGTGCATGGTTCCTCCGGTCTGCTGGCGCGCGACGGCGCGCATCCTCAAGCATAGCGCAGCGCGCCTAGCGGTGGCGCGGCGCGCGGCCAGTGGGTTCCCGTGTGGGCACACCCGCATCTGGCAGGTTGGGTGCACAAATTCACGCGTCGCGCGGGCGTCGTTTCCCGTAGAATGAAACAACCCATTCAAACGCAGCTTAACCAAAGAGGTCCCAATGGGTCTCCGTGAGACAATGAGAGACGACCAGGCACGCAGCCTGCTGGCCAGCGCCCCCGCGGCGGGGTTGCTGCATGGCGCCGTGAACGTGGTCGAGGGCAGCTACCGCTGGTGCCGCCCGCTGCGCGTCTCGGAGGACCAGCTACGGGCCTTGGGCAGCTGCCAAGCATGGCACCCAGGGCTCTTCCGCCAGATGGCGCGCACGACCTCGGGCATCTGCATCGAGTTCGAGACCGATGCCCGCGAGGTGGCGGTAGAGGTGCGCGTGGACGCCGAACCCAAGGGCACGCGTGCCGTGCTCGACTACGTGGACCGCACCAATCCCGATGGCGTGCAGCCTCACGACGGCATCTCGGCCGACGTGGACGGTCGCCATGTGTGGTGCGGCATGCCCGCGCAGGGCGAGGAGCTGCTTGTGCTGACGCTGGATGGCACCGCCCCCGAGGACGCACTGGGCCTGCAGCCCCTGCCCGGCATGGCCCGCGCTCGACACGTGCGCATCTGGCTGCCGGCGCTGCGCGGATGCGAGGTGCGCGACGTGGCCTGCGACGGCACGTTTGTACGTCCGGTTTCCCACCGTCGCAATCTGCTGGTGCTTGGCGACTCCATCGCGCAGGGTTTTGTGGCGGGCGACCCGGCCCTCACGTGGCCGGCGCAGCTTGCCGTGCGCTTGGGACTCGACCTCGTCAACCAGGGGATCGGCGGGCAGGTGTTCCAGCCCGGGTCGCTCTATGGTCTGGCGGGAGTCATCGACCCCGAGCGCATCGTGGTCGCCTATGGCGAGAACTACCGCTACGAGGCCTGCATGGCGCGACGGGTATCGCGCGACGTGCGCTCGTACCTACTCGAGGTCTCTCGCCTCTGGCCGCAGGTCAAGACCCATGTGCTCACGCCGCTGTGGCACGACGAGGCCGCCTATCCCTCGCATGGCATGAGCTGCCACGAGCAGGTGCCCTCGTTCATTGCGGCACACACGGCTCCGCACGACCAGATGACCCTGATCGACGGCCTCGAGCTCACCGACCACGACCCCGACTTGTTTGCCGATGGCTATGAGCACCCCAACGAGCGGGGCTGCCGCCAGATCGCCACGCGCCTCAACACCGTAATGCGCGTGCCCGGTCTGCGCCCGTCGTCGGTGGGCAAGCGGCGCAAGCCCCGAGGTGGCGCCAAGCCCAAGGCGGGGAAGGGGGCCAAGCAGAGCAAGGCCCCGTCGGAAACCTCGGCACGTGCCATCGAGCCCGGCGTCCTGCGCCTGCCGCTTGACGACCTGCTTTGATGCGCGGTCGCATGCCGCTGGTTTCGGCACGGATACGATGCTCCGTCTGTGGCTGGTATATGGCTATACTTTGCACGCTACAATGTGAAGTGCCCTCTCGTCGCCCAACGCGCGGCGACTGAATGCCAACCACGAAAGGAGCTCCCATGGCCAAGGCAGCAAAGCGGAGCTATCAAGACGAGTACCTGCAGATTCTGCGCGACCTCGACGGCGACGCGGCGGGTCGTGCCGCGGGCGAGGCCTACTTCGCCTCCTCGCTCGCGCGTGGCGAGGAGCGCTGCGCCTGGGCGTCCAACCCCATGATCCTTGATGCGGCCCAGTATGACGTGCTCAATGGGGCTGCCGTCACCATGGGCTCCATCATGGAGAAGGTCATGGCCAAGTACCACCGCGACCGCAGCTTCCGCAAGCTGCTCGGGCTCTCGCCCGAGGTGGAGGACCTGACCATGGTGCCCTCCGGCTGTCATGCGGCCGTGCCCCTATCGCGCATCGACCTGCTGTTCGACCCGGCGACGCACGACTTTACCATCTGCGGCATCACCACCGGCGGCATCGATGGCATGGCCATGAGCGCCGAGGTGAACCGCGCGGTCAGGTCGACCAACGCCTTCGCATCCTTTGCCAAGACCCACAAGAGCATCGAGACGTTCGACGCCATGGAGGCGGCCGTGCTCTCGGTGCTGCACACCTACGGCAAGTGGGCCAATGCCGAGGAGGGGCGCAACCATCCCACCCATCCGTCGCTGGCGGTGCTCGATGTCAAGGACTCCCCGCGTGCCAGCGAGAACGCGACGGTTGTCGAGGTCATGCAGGGTAAGGGCATCTATGCGCGCACGACCACCTTCGAGACCCTGCGTATCGCAGAGGTCGGCGGCATCAGGCAGCTGGTGGACGACCGCGGCCCAGTGACCTGCGTCTGGCTGCGCGCCACCGCTGACGAGGCCGTGGCCGTGGGTGGCGCAGGCCTCGAGGCCTTGCGCGAGGCCACGCGTCGCGGCCTGGTGTGCACCGTGGGCGGCTATCGCTCATGGCCGTGCTGCACGCGCTCCTTCCTGCAGCTTCTGGGCAGCAAGGAGTGCCAGCAGCTGCTCAGCCGCGACGAGCGTGCCTTCCTCGCCGCGCATGCGCCTGACGTGCGCGTCGTGGTGCCCTCGATCGATCTCTCTGAGTTCTACGACCAGCAGGACTGGCTGCTCAAGACCGCCGACGGGCACTGGGCCTCCGACATCGTGTACGGAGGCGACCTCTCCAAGGCCGAGTGGCGCAAGCGCCTGGTCAAGTCCATCAAGCGTCGTGATGCCATCCAGCGCTACCTGCCGCAGGACACGACACCTGTCGTCACGCCCGACGGCGAACGCGACATGATCGTCATGCTGGGTCTCTACGTCTTCGAGAGCAAGCTGTGCGGTATCAGGGCCGTCGCCGGCGAGGGGGCGACCATCGCCGAGTGGGATCCCTGCTACAACCTCGCCCTCATGGTGGTACGCGACTAGCATGTGTGCCTAAAAGCGACTTGCAAGGGGTGTCCGGCTCAGTCGGGCACCCCTTCCTCGTGTGCAACCTGTCCGACCGATGCGGTAGGCTTGGACAAAACACAGAACCCAGGAGGAACCATGCCCCTCTCGCTCACCAACGCCTGTGCTCCCACTCTTCCGCTTGCTCTCTCGCCGCAGGCGGCCGAGCAGGTGGCCGACCTGCGCGCCTCAGGCGGGCTTTGCCGCTACGCCACCAGCGATCGCGCCGCCATCAGGCGCGACGACGAGCGTGATGCCGACACGCCCCTGCGCCCAGCCTTCGTACGTGACGCCGAGAAGATCATGCACCTGCCCGCGTACAACCGCATGAGCGGCAAGACGCAGGTGTTCTCGTTCCGCGCCAACGACGACCTCTGCCGCCGTGGCCTGCACGTGCAGCTCGTGGCTCGCGTCGCACGCGACATCGGGCGTGCGTTGGGCCTCAACCTCGACCTCATCGAGGCCATCGCGCTGGGTCACGACATCGGTCACACGCCCTTTGGCCACGCCGGGGAGCGCTTCCTCAACGACGTCTACCACGAGCGCACCGGACGCTGGTTCTTCCATAACGTGCAGAGCGTGCGCGTGATCGACGTGCTGTACGGGCGCAACGTGAGCCTGCAGACCCTCGACGGCGTCATCTGCCACAACGGCGAGTTCGAGCAGCAGGTCTTTGAGACCAGCGGCCTGGCCGACTTCGACACCTTCGACCGTGTGGTCGAAGGCTGCTGGGAGCGTGGCGACGACGCCATCGGGCGCCTGAGGCCCATGACGCTCGAGGGCTGCGTGGTACGGGTGTCCGACATCATCGCCTACGTGGGCAAAGACCGCCAGGACGCCATCCGCGCAGGGCTCTGCGACGAGTCGAGCTTTGCTGACGGCTTGGGTGGCGCCTACAACTCATGGGCGCTGGCAGCCTTTGTCACCGACGTCATCGAGCACAGCCTGGGCAAGGACCGCATCGAGATGAGCCCCGAGGGCTTTGCCGAGATGCGTCGCGCCAAGCGCGAGAACTACGAGAAGATCTATGGTGCCAGCGAGGTGAACGGCGAGTTCTCGCACGAGGTTGCCGAGCTGTTCGCGCGCCTGTACGAGCATGAGCTCGAGGCGCTGCGGTGCGGCGATGCCTCGGCTGCCATCTTTAGGCATCACATCGAGCCTCTCGGCAGGCACCTGGGCCACTACGGGGCCCGCTACGACTGGCAGGACGACCCCGACCAGTGCGTGTGCGACTTTATCAGCGCCATGAGCGACGACTACTTTATGGCCACTTGCGAGGCGCTGTTTCCCGAGGCCCGCGAGCTGTTTCCGCGCCGCACGTACTTTGACGGCGGCATCATGCCCTAGCGCGCCGCGTCGATAAAGGCCTCGAACAGCTGTGGCATGGTGCCCATCTGCTCGGGGTGCCACTGCACGCCCACAAAGAAGCGCTTGCGCGAGAACTCCAGCGCCTCGGGGGTGCCGTCTGGCGCCCAGGCTACGATGCGGCCTTCGGCGGCTGGCTCGGCAATGGCCTGGTGATGCAGGGAGTTGACCTCAAACTCCAGACCGCCGAGCATCTGCGCCAGCCAGCTGGTGGCCTCGATGCGCACGCTGTGGCAGGGCTCGTTCCAGGGCGTGTCCTGCCAGTGGCAGATGGTGGAGTCTGGGCGGCTCTCGGCGATGTCGCGCAGCAGGGTGCCGCCAAAGGAGACGTTCATCACCTGCAGGCCGCGGCAGATGCCCAGGCAGGCCTTGTTGGCGTTCCACGCGGCGCGTACGGCGGCGTATTCAAAGACGTCGCGGTCGGCGCTCTGAAACGAGATGCGCGCCACGCAACCCTTGGCGTAGTTGTTGCCGCCAAAGCCCTCCTCGCTCACGTCGCCGCCGCCCGTCAGCAGCAGGCCGTCGATGCGGCTCACAATGTCGTCGGCGATGGCAGCTGCCTCAAAGCCGTAGGGCAGGGCTACGGGGATACCGCCCGCCTCCTGCACCGCCTTGGCATAGTGGGAGTTGATGTAGGACAGGTCGGGGTTCTCCTCGCCAGGGCGCGAGCAGATGCCGATCAGCGGGCGACGGGGAGCCGTCTCTGTCATGGTGTCCTCCCTGTGGTGCGCGGTGGGCGCCTTTGGCGCGGGCGTCGAGGCACAAGGATACCACCTCCGCCGCGGGCGTTCGTGTCGCGGGTGTCTGCTCGGCCGCGCTGATGCCACCCATTTGTCGGGGCTACGCGCTACAATGGCGCGCATGGAAACTCTCTTCTCAAACATCGAGCGCTATCAGCGCAAGGTCAACGCGCCGCTGGCGGTGCGCGTGCGCCCGCAGACCCTCGACGGCTTTGTGGGCCAGAGCCAGGCGGTGGGCGAGGGCTCGTGGCTCAGGCGGGCTATCGAGCACGACACGCTCTCGTCGGTCATCCTGTATGGGCCCGCTGGCACGGGCAAGACCACCTTGGCCCGCATCATCGCAAACACCACCCATGCCGAATTCGTCGAGGTCAGTGCCGTGACGGGTACGGTCAAGGACCTGCGCCGCGAGACCGAGGCGGCCGAGTCGCGCCTGCTCAATGCCGGGCGGCGCACCATCCTGTTTGTCGACGAGATCCACCGCTTCAACCGCTCGCAGCAGGACGCGCTGCTACACGCCGTTGAGGACCGCATCGTGGTGCTGATCGGTGCCACCACCGAGAACCCCTACTTCGAGGTCAACTCGGCGCTGCTGTCGCGCTCGCGCGTGGTGGAGCTGCAGCCTCTGGACGACGCCTCCATCAAGGAGCTCGTCACGCGCGCGGTGGACGACCCGTATGGCTTGGACGGGGCCTTCGTGCTCTTGGACGAGGCGCTGGCCGAGATCGTGACCATGGCCGGTGGCGATGGGCGTGCGTCGCTCACCTCGCTCGAGCTTGCCAGCCAGATGGCGCTTCCCGCCGAGGGCGAGCCCTCGCGCGAGCATCCGGTGACCATCACCGCCGAGCACGTGCGCGAGGCCAACCCGCGCCGCGGCCTCACCTACGACAAGGCCGGCGACATGCACTACGACATCATCTCGGCCTTCATCAAGAGCATGCGCGGTAGCGACCCCGACGCCGCGCTCTACTGGCTGGCCCGCATGATCGACGCGGGGGAGGACCCCAAGTTTATTGCCCGGCGCATCTACATCCTGGCCTCGGAGGATATTGGCAACGCTGACCCGCAGGCCCTGCTCATCGCCGAGGCGGCCTTCAAGGCCACCGAGGTCATTGGGTACCCGGAGTGCCGCATCAACCTGGCCCAGGCCGTCATCTACATGTGCCTGGCCCCCAAGAGCAACGCTGCCGAGGCCGCCATCGACGCGGCGCTCGCCGAGGTGCGCGAGGGTCCGCGCCGCGAGGTGCCCAACCACCTGCGCGACCGCCACCGTCCCGGCTCCGACGAGTACGGTGCCTACCTGTACCCGCACAACTATCCCACCGGCTGGGTGGAGCAGCGCTACCTGCCAGAGGGTCTCGAACGAGGCGCGTTCTACCATCCTGGTCCGCGTGGCTGGGAGGCGTGGCGCACTGAGGCCACGGGCCGCGATCGCGCGGGGGAGTAGGGCGCCGCGCCCCAAGGTCGTCTTGGCTGGCAGGGCACTCCGTTGCCCAGCCGCCTGTCGCGCTCTTTTGCGGATGCCTGTGCGCCCCATGAGGTCAAACGAGTAGAATGTACACAAGTATGCCTATAACGCCGCCTCGCGGCATGATAGAAGGAGCAATGACCATGGAGCCTCTGACCATCGTACTGATCGTGCTGGGGATTGCCGCCATCTGGGCCGTCGTCGAGCTGGCCATGACGCTGCGCAAGGCACGCACCACCCTCGACGAGGTCTCCCACTCCGCCACCGAGGCCATCGACCAGGCCACCCCGATCATCTCCAAGCTCGACGGCGTGGTCGACGAGCTGCAGCCCGCCCTGCGCGAGGTTACCCCGCTGGTCGAGAAGGTCTCCGTCGTCATGGACGAGGCCACCATCGGCCTCGACAACGTCAACGGCATCCTCGGCGACGTGGGCACCGCCACCCACGGCGTCGCCGGCGTGGGCGAGTCTGCCACGCGCATCGTCAACACCGCCACCAGCGCAGCCGTGGGCGTCGTGTCCAAGGTAGCCAGCCTGGGTGGCATCACCATTCCCGAGGGCCAGCAGCTGATCGGCAAGGGCGACGCACCGTCCGAGGCCGCCCAGCCTGCCGCGGAGGCCCCCGCCGCGCAGGAGGAGCCTCCCGCGCGCAAGGGCGGCTATGTGACCTACGCGCCGGTCACCGGCAGCGAGTCCGAGGAGTAGGGGGAGCCATGCCAGAGCAGACGGTGCGCCTGAGCGTTCCCGCCGAGGCGGACTTTGCGCGCACGGTGCGCATGATGGCTGCCAACCTCGCCGTGGTGTGCGACATGAGCGTCGACGACGTCGAGGACGTGCGCATGGCAGCTGAGGAGGGCTTCGTGTACTGCTGTGCCACCAGGCCCGAGAGCTGCGACGTCTCGTTCGAGCTCAGCCAGGGCGAGGTGCGCGTCGCCTTTGCCCTGGGCACCGGTGAGATCGACGACGCCGACGGCACGCTCGACCTTGCCGAGCTGCTCCTGAGCGCCGTGTGCGACGAGCACGGCGTGACCGACGATGGCTCGAGCCTGGTGCTGGTCAAGCGGGCAGGGGTGGCCAATGGCGAGTAGCGATCCCGAGGAGCGTCGTCGCCAGCGGGCCAAGCGCCCCCCGCGCGAGGGCAAGGCTGCCTGGGACAAGGAGCGCACGCGCGAGCTGTTCCGCCTGTACAAGGAAGACGGCGACGAGGAGGCACGCGACCAGTTGATCGTGAGCCACCTCAACCTGGTGCGCTTCCTGGCGAGCAAGTTCAAGAACCGCGGCGAGCCGCTCGACGACCTCGTGCAGGTGGGCACCATCGGCCTGATCAAGGCCATCGATCGCTTTGACCCTGCGCGCGGGTTGGAGTTCACCACCTTCGCGACGCCCACCATCATGGGAGAGATCAAGCGCCACTTCCGCGACAAGGGCTGGAGCGTGCGCGTGCCGCGTCGTCTGCAGGAGCTCTCGGCCAAGGTCAACCAGACCACCGACGACCTCACGCGCGAGCTGCAGCGGCCTCCCTCGGTCGCCGAGGTGGCCGAGCGCCTGGGGGCATCGGTCGACGAGGTGCTCGAGGCAATGGAGTCGTCCACGGCCTATAGCGCCGTCCCGCTTGAGGGCACGGGCAACGATGCCGATGACGACGCGCCGTCGGTGCTCGACCACTACGCTTCCGAGGATGGCGAGCTGGCCGCCCTCGACGACCGCATGGTGATCGAGGATGCCATCAAGAGCTTCACCCCGCGCGAGCAGGAGGTGGTGCGCATGCGCTTCGAGCAGGGGCTGACCCAGGTCGAGATTGCCGAGCGCCTCGAGATCTCGCAGGTGCAGGTCTCGCGCCTGCTGCGCAAGGTGCTCAAGCAGATGCAAGAGCGCATCGACCCCGAAGGGCTGATGGGCTAGACGCAGTCGCTCTGACGACGATGGCCCCCAACGGTGCGCAAGTGAACTGCGCCCCAAAACTTGGACGACAATAATACTGGCCCACTAGGCCACCAATCCAAGGGACTGATTCCGGAACTCCTCCGGGGTCAGTCCCTTGA
>CACZCK010000030.1:22895-24164 GCA_902779675.1 uncultured Coriobacteriaceae bacterium
CCCTGAAGAACTCGTCCTTTATGTGGCCGAACACCTGCTCGGTCGCCCCGTTGTCGAGGCAGTTGCCCTTCCTGGACATGCTCTGCACGATGCCGGCGCCTTCGAGCGCCCGCACGTACGTGTCGTGCTGGTACTGCCAGCCCATGTCGCTCTGCATGACGGGGTGCGCCCCCGCCGGCACCTTGGGCAGCAGGATCGCGAGCATCTCCTCCTGCTGCGCTAGGTCCGGGTGGAGGGAGACGGACCACGCGTGGAACTCCTTGCTGCCGAAGTCGTAGGCCGGCGCGAGGTAGGCCTTGCCCCACGGCTGCCTGAACTCGGTGACGTCGGTGCCGAGCTTCTGCCACGGCCCGTCGGCGGAGAAGTCCCTGCCCAGCACGTTCTCGAAGGTCCTGCCCACGACACCACGGTAGGAGTTGTACCTGTGGTAGTCGGTCTCGCGCCTGATCCCGCAGCTGATCCCGATCTCGTGCATCATCTTCAGGACCGTCTTGTCGGCGATCACCACGCCCTCCTCAGCGCGCAGGCACATGGCTATCTGGCGGTGCCCGCAGCCGTTGGCGGTCCTTCCGAACACCTCGCGCGCCTTGTCCCACAGCTCCGGCCTCGTCGGTCCCTTGGGGTGGGCGAGCGCGTAGTAGTAGCTCGACTTGGCGAGGCCTGCGGCCGCCAGGAGGTCGTCGAGCCGATGAAGCCCTGAAAGCTCGCTCACGACGACCGCCCTCTCGCGGTTCGAGAGCGCTTCTCCGCCTTCAGGGCGATCGATTTTTTTAGGTAGGCGTTCTCCGCCTCGAGCCTCTGGACGCGCCGTTCGAGCTCCTGCTCGCGCGTCAGCTCCTTGGGCGCCGACCTAGCGCCCCTCGGCCTTCCCTTCGGCTTCGGCCTGAGCGCCTCCGGGCCGCCCTCCCGGTACGCCCTCAGCCATTCCTTGAGGGCGCTCGACGAGGTTATCCCGAACTGCGCCATGGCCTCGGGCTTCGTCATGCCCTCGTCCACGACCGCCCTGACGGCGGCCACCTTCGTCTCGAACGGGTACGCGGCTTTCTTCGTGCCAGTCATAGCTAGAACCTCGATGCCAACGGATCGGTAGACTTCCAGCCATTTTCTCACGGTTTCCTCTGGTACCCCGAGCAGGGCCGCAATCGATGCGCGGCCATGCCCCTCGTCGTATAGCTCGGCAGCCCGCAGCCTCATCCCAACGTCGTACAAGGCGTTTCCAGCCATAAAAAGCCTCCCATTTCTCGTGTCCAAGAAATGGGAGGCAGTTCA
>CACZCK010000031.1 GCA_902779675.1 uncultured Coriobacteriaceae bacterium
AAAGTGAGTCGCCGCACCGCACGCAAACATGCTAGGCGGACACGGTCAACGGTCAAGTCCGCCCAACGCATAACAAATTATCGGTGCAGGAAAGAATGATTCAGCTCATTGAGAGGATCCCCGTCCTTATGCACAGACCCCATAACGTTCACGGGACGCTCTATGTGAGTAACGAATCCACATACAAAACGAGGGCTTCCCTGTAGGAAAGCCCTCGCCATCGCGCCTATGTGCCTGCGTGGCGCTAGTCGATCGTCGTCACGTTATCGGTGGGAGCCACCGCGTCGGTGCTCATGGAGCTTGCCGCCAAGTCCTTGTAGTCCTTGGGTGACTCGGCATTCTCGGCCTTGCCCAGCTTCTCGCTGGAAGCCTGCGGCTCGGGGATCTCGACCGAGGTGTCGTTGGGATCAAGGCCCGCATCCACGCGCTTCATCATGTCGCGCCACTCGTCGTACATGGTGCCCACGTAGCTCACGCCATCTTGCCAGAGCGCATAGCTGGGGCACACAGCCGAGTAGATGGTGGTCTTCTGGCCCTGGAACTGCATGGCCAGCGAGACGAGGTCGGTGACGGTGTAGTCGGTGGTGATGCAGGCGGCAAGGTTGTTGATGAGACCGGGAAGCTGGGCGGGGCCAGCCTGCATGGTCTGGCGGATGATGGCCTGGACGATGAGCCGCTGCGCCTGGGCACGGCCAAAGTCGCCGCCCGAAGCGTTGTAGCGTTCGCGCGCATAGGCCAATGCGGTCTCGCCATCGAGCATCTGGGGACCCGCCGCAAGGCTGCCATGGCCGGTCTGCGAAAGCGAGACGGCCTCGGGCACGTCGACCCAGACGCCTCCCAGCAAATCGACCACGCGCTCGAGACCCTCGAAGTCGACCTCAGCATAGTGGCTGATAGGCACGCCACAGAACTTGGACATCTCGTAGACCGCCTCGGATGCGCCACCATAGGCGTAGGTTGCGTTGATCTTCTGCGTGCCCACCGCACCGGCGATGCTCACCATGGTGTCACGCGGAATGGAAACCAGCGTCACCACATGCTTGGTCGGGTCGACGCGCGCGAGTATGAGCACGTCACCGCGACTGGCAGTGTCTCCTTCACGGGCATCGGACCCCACCAGCAGAACGTAGAAGCCGTCGTTCTGCACCTCGACGGCAGCCTCCTCCTCGCTGACCAGCGCGCCAGTCACAGCCTCGGCCTCGTCGCCCATGGAGAGCGACTTGTTGAGCTGGGCCATCCACACGGCACCCGCGCACAGGATGGCAAAGACCAGCACCAGCACGCCACCCAGGATGGGCAGGGCACGGTTACGATGCGAGCCCGAGCTCCTCTTGCGGCGCCGGCGATGGTGGTGGTTATACTTGTTGACCAGGCCGTAGACGTCGCCGGAGTCCTTGACCTCCGCAACGGGCACACGGCCTTCGCCGGCGGCTTCCTCCGCCGCCTCGGCTGCATTCTGCATGGCGACCGTAGCCTCTGCTGCGGCCGCCGCTTCGGCAACGCGTGAGGCCGAGCTTGCGGTCTCCGGACGCTGGGCGTCGTCGGATCCCTTGAAGTGTCGTGCTGCCATATGCTATCCCCTGCCCTGGCTGAAAGACCTGATTTCTCGTTTCGACAGATGTGTTAATACTAGCGTTAGGGAGCGGGATACAAGCAGCTGGGACAGCATTACCTGTCAGTTCTTCGCAACTGGAATGCAATCCCGTAGCAAAAGCGCGTCCCCGGTGGCAGGGTCTGCCGATTGCCTATTGCCCGCAGCAGTGTGAGCATAGGCTAACCGCAATTGATCGAGTCGCAATACCGCCTCACCCACTCCAGCGAGGCTTCGTCGAGCTCGACGACCGTCTTATCGTTGCCTCCAGGCACTTTGACAAAGAGCACCTGAGTGCCCTGGTGTGCGATACAGACGTGCGCGATACCAGGCTCGATGACGCACAGACCGCCCTCTCCCAGCACGTGCACCTCACCCGTAGAAATAATCCGCACCGCAAAGGTCCCCTTCACCACATAGGTATAGTCGGTGTTGGTGGTGTGCAGATGCGGCTGATCTACCGTGAGCTCCACGTAGCGCGATATGCCGACTTCGGTCGGGTCGGGCAGGGCAGCGAGATGGCTAAAGCCCTCCTGCGGTCGTCCGAGATGACCAGCCAAGTACACGCGCCCCGCCGATTCGAGGTACGTGTCGATGTCAGAGCCGTCGATGAAGTGCACGTTGGCGGATGGCATGTGACCCCCTTGCTAGCCAATCGTCTGCATAAGCTTACTGCATCGAGCAGAACGCGCCTCCAGCATAACGATGCCGCCTGCCAAACTGCAGGCGGGACCGCCCCATGCCAGAGTTGTCTGCCTGCGGCTACTCGTCGCTGCCGATTGCCTTGAGCACCCAGTTCACGCGCAGGATGATGAACAGCGAGATGCCAGCGATGATCAGGAAGATGACAGCGGGCGTGGCATACGTCAGGAAGTTGATGATGCGCACGTCGCCCGTCTTAGAGAAGCGGCCGATGGCAGCCGTCTGCAGCGAGTACACCGACACCAGCGCGCACGAGAGCGACAGCGCCTTGCTCGCACTGATCAGCGGGTCCTCGAGCTTGCGCCACTTGTGAAGGTTGATGATGGCGGCCGTCACGTTGTACACGGCAAAGAGCGCCACGACCACCAGCATGTGGGTGGCATAGGTGGGCCGGTAGCCAAACCGGTTGGACACCACGCCCAGTACCATGACCACCGTTGTCAGAAACAGCAGGTACACGCCCGTCTTGCGGTAGCGCCTCAGCTCCTCGCGGCCGTCGGCGGCAAGCGTCTGCATGTAGGTGACAATGTTCACACGCATGAAAGTGAGCCATGCGTAGTACACCGACAGCGAAGCGAACCACAGAGACTGGCGCCGATAGGCGTTGTAGGCCTGGTAGAAGACGAAGAACAGGTTGATGACGGCGCTCATCTTGGTCGAGGTGGCCGCACGCAGCCAGGGGTCGTCCTTGTAGGACTTGTAAAAGGCGCGCAGCGGCTTCTTGATGAAGGTCTCGAGGAACGACGAGCGGTCGGTGCGCAGGCGGTCGACCACCCAGCCCGTGGCGCGCGCGAAGTCCTGCGCGATGTCGGCGTTGACCAGCGGGGACTGGCCCATCTCGCCGCCGACGGGATTCTCGTTATTCACGGAACTGCGATCCTTGTCGTCCATCACGCCTCCCCACAGCATGTCGACAGGTCATAGCAGCAGAGTACCAGATATACGCAGACGTGCATCCGCCATCTCGGCTGATGGGGCAGCAGGGCGGTGCTGTCGCGGCTCAATGCTCCCCATGCCTGACTCAAAGGGGAGTATCCCTTCTGAGTCAGGCACAGCACAGACGTCTATCAGACCTAGAGGTCCAGCAGCTCCTCGGCAAAGCCCACGCGGTAGTCACGGAAGACGACCTCGCCCAGCTCCTGCGTCTCGTCCAGGTCCACGTCGGCGGCAATGCCAAAGTCGCGGTCACCGTCGGGGTCGCGGAAGGTCTGCCGCACGTGCCAGAGGTGGTCCGCCCGCTCTTCCGCCTCGTTTATGAGCAAGTAGTCCATGCTGCGCGCGTCGCCATCGAGCAGGATCTCGTCGTGCTCCGCAAAGTAGGCGTCCAGCACGCTGCGCCAGCGCGGCGCACGCCAGCCCCACTCGCCGTCCAGCTCGCCGAGCTCCTCCACGCGCTCCTCGGCCGCAAGCCGCACGCGCCGGAACAGGGCGTTGCGTACCAGCACCGTGAGCGCGCGACGGTCGTGCACCACCTCGTCGGCGGCACCAGGAGCGGCAAGGTCGGCGCCTGCCCCGTCGTCCTCGCCCGTGCGGGCCCACTCGTCCACCAGGCTGGAGTCCACCGTGCGAACCACCAGCCCCAGCCAGCTCACGATGTCCTCTAAGCGCTCGTCGCGCTTGTCGAGCGGCACCGTGCGGTCGAGCGAGCGATATGCCTCCGACAGGTACCGCAGCAGGATGCCCTCAGCGCGCGAGATGCCACAACGCTGCACGTAGCCCTTGAAGTCGGAGGCCGACTCCACCATCTCGCGCAGCACGCTCTTGGGCCTCAGCTCGTAGTCGGCCGCCCACGGCACCTCCGCACAGTACTGGGCGAAGGCCGCCTCGAGCAGCTCCTCCAGCGGCTTGGGGTAGGTCACCTCCTGCAGGCGGTCGATGCGCTCGTCGTAGTCGATGCCGTCGGCCTTCATCTGCGCCATGGCCTCGTCGCGCGCACGCCGCTCCTGCGCCACCAGAATCTGCCGGGGGTTCTCGAGCGTAGCCTCGACCATGCTGATCACATCGAGGGCATAGGTCTCGCTCTGGGGGTCGAGCAGCTCCAGCGCGGCCAGCAGAAAGGGTGAGAGCGGCTGGTCGAGCGCAAAGTCGTCGGGCACGTCGACGGTGGTGTAGTAGGAGTCCTCCCCCGCCTCACTGGTCTCGCACACCACCACACCCGCCGCCATGAGCGTGGCAAAGAGCTCGTCGGCACGCGCCTGCAGCTTGACCTTCTGCTCGGGGGTCTGCAGCGAGTCCTCGACGATCTGCCGCACGCGCGCCCGGGCATCGCCGCCCTGACTCACCTCGGCGAGCACCATGGAGTTGGTCACCCTCATGCGCGGCCGCAACGCCTCGGGCTGCGCCTCGCGCAGACGGTCGAAGGTCTGCCGGTTCCAGCCCACGAAGCCTGCAGGCGGCTGCTTGGTGCGCACCTTGCGCGCCTTCTTGGGGTCGCCGCCCGCCTTGAGCAGCGCCCGGGACTTCTCGATGTCGTACTCGGTCGCCTGAGCGATGACCATGCCCTCGGTGTCAAAGCCCGCACGTCCGGCACGCCCTGCTATCTGATGGAACTCGCGCGCGTTGAGCCTGCGGCTGCGCGTGCCGTCGTACTTGGCCAGCGCGGTGAGCAGCACGGTATGGATGGGCACGTTGATGCCCACGCCCAGCGTATCGGTGCCGCAGATCACGGGCAGCAGCCCCTCCTGCGCGAGCTTCTCCACCAGCAGGCGGTAGCGCGGCAGCATGCCTGCATGGTGCACACCCACGCCGGCCAGCAGCAGGCGCTGCAGCGTACGACCGAACATGGTGGTAAAGCGCGTGCCGCGTACCGCCTCCTTGATGGCGTCACGCTGCTCGCGCGTGCTCACGCCGTAGCTCGCCAGCGACTGCGCGCTCTTGAGGGCGGCGTCCTGCGAGAAGTGCACCGCGTAGATGGGTGCCTTGCCCTCGCGTATGGCCAGCTCCACCGTGGCCTCGAGGGCCGTCTCCACATAGTCGTAAGCCAGCGGCACGGGGCGCGGCGCGTCCAGGACGCGGTCCACAGGGCGGTCGGTCTGATGCTCCAGCAGCCCGCAGATGGCATCCATGTCGCCCAGCGTGGCGCTCATCAGCAGGAACTGCGTGTTGGGCAGCGTGAGCAGGGGCACCTGCCAGGCCCAGCCGCGGTCGGGGTCGGCAAAGTAATGGAACTCGTCCATGGCCACGCGCGCCACGCCGGCCTCCTCGCCCCAGCGCAGGGCGTCTCCTGCCAAGATCTCGGCCGTACAGCAGATGACGGGAGCGTCGCCGTTGATCACCACGTCGCCGGTGATCATACCCACGTTCTCGCGACCCAGCACGTCCACCAACTCGAAGAACTTCTCGCTGACAAGCGCCTTGATCGGCGCGGTGTAGTACGCACGCTCACCCGCGGCAAGCGCCATGAAGCACATGCCCAGCGCCACCATGCTCTTGCCCGAACCCGTAGGGGTACCCAGCACCACATGGTTGCCCACGGCAAGGTCCATGAGTGCATCCTCCTGATGCTCCCAGAGCTCCAGCCCGCGGGCCGCGCACCAGTCCAGATAGCGCTCGAGGGCCTCTTCTGGAGGAAGGGGAAAGTCGTCGTCATCGGCATAGGGCGCCATCAGCGCCAGCGAGGCGTAAGAGAAGGGCTCGTCAATGGCCTCTTGGAGCGAGCGGATGTCGGTCATGGGCTTCCTTTGGTCGCAAGTAACCCGACCATTGTACGGCACCGGCAGTCATGGAGGCCCGTTCTCGTCAGTCCCAGGAGGGCACCGTCCAGATACGGACGAGAGGCACCTGACGCCGCGTCACGCTTGCAAGGTCGCCCAGCGCAACGCGTGGCATGCGGTCCACGCACCTGCGCCACGCCCGCGGACTGCGCCAGGCACAGTACCACGGCTCTGGAGACACGCTCCCTGCGTCAGCTAGGCTGGAGTGCGATCTCATCGCATCCACAAGCTTGGTTTCATGGTCGTTCATGGCATCATCACAGACCGCTCATGCGCAGCAGGCAAACCATCAGCCATCCGCGCCCTCTGCCCTACCGTGCCGAGTCGTCGCGCATGCATCGGCTGGTACAGGATGGCCCGCCAGACGGCAAGAGCCTGCCTCGCGACCAAAAGTGGTGCCAAATACTGCAAAAGTGGTCTGCAATTCCGCCAAGGTCAGCGGACCAACCGAAGGATCATTCTCCCCGTTCGGAAACCTCACGCAGCAGATCGGGGTCGAGGCTCTGCAGCAGCTTGGCCAGGTCGTGGCGATAGTCGTCCATCCGCCTCAGACGCTCTTCGAGCGCATCTCCGAGTTCGCTCGAGCCCTCGAGGGCTTCCCTCATCATGCGCAGGCGGCGGAACCTGCGATCAAGGAGCCACGCATTTAGGGTCAGCCACAGAAAGACGATCATAAACAGCAGGTATCCAGCGGTCAGGCTCACTCTGAGTCCCCTCCCCTCATCGCTAGCACCACCATGCGGTCTCCAGAGACGTGCTCGGTAAAGTCAATGCCACGTCTCATCGCCCCGTTCGGCCGATACCACGGAATGGCACGCTTCCACGAGGCGGGAATGTCAAGGTGATAGAGGACGCCCTTACCCGCATCGCGCAGGCGCAAGACGACACGCTCCCCCTTGGCGCTCGTAGCCTGACGCGCCATAAGCAGGACATGGTCGAGCAGCACAAGAGCGATGAAGGCCGTGTCGAGGTCTTCCATGCGCTCGCCCACTGCCGACAGCGAGACATCTACGCCGAGCTCGCGCAGACGGTCCCCATAGGAGACGAGCACGGCATCGAGCGCGGGACTGTCGCAGTAGGTCCCCTCGGTCATCGCCCGGTAGGAGTCCTCGAGTCGAACGATGCGCTCCCGTTGCTCCGGAGTCACGCGCTCCTCCTCAAGGCGTGAGAGCGCCGCGCTCACGTCGGCGAACAGTTCGTGGTCGCGCTCGAGCAACGCAAGCCTCTCGCGCGCCTTGGCGTCATATGCGGCAAGCATCTCGTCGAACTCGGAGACCAGGGCCTCATTCGCGCGCAATTCGCGTGCGCCCATATACAGCGAAACGGCCGGCTGGGCAAGCATCATCAGCGAGAGGACGAGGATGACCAGGGACATGTCGGAAAATGGCAGGTACACAAAGCTCTGCATGGCAAAGGCGATATAAGCGACGAACAGCGCGACGCCACCCACAACAATCAGGTTGCCGCTACGCCTGGCGGCTATCCGCACGAATCGGCCCAAATGGGCCGTAGGTCGTCTGAGCAGGAAGCCTTCCGCCACGCTCAACGCTACGGCAAGTGGCACCCCCGCATCGAACGGCACCCAGTATCCTGCATCGATCGAGCCCCTAAACAGTAGGTTCGCAATCGACATGGCGGCGGCGGTCTCTACACTCGTGACCATGTTGGTAAAGAACGAGACGGCCAGCAGTTCCAGCTTGGGCCCTTCGAACACAAGCAGAATGCACGAGAACGAGGCGATGCTCCAGACATAGGCAAGCGGCGTCCTGAGCTCAAAGGGCACGAAGTCCCTCCCAAGGGCGGCCGGACTGTAGTAGACGAGCGCGTCATAGAGGAACCGCACAGAAAAGAAGGCCAGGTAGATTGCCAGGCGCCGCAAGGGGACAAAAAGGTCGCACAGGTAGAAGTAACCGATAGTGACGCCCGTGAGGCCCATGAGGCAGTACGTGAGTATGACGCTGACGGGCGGGACCATAGGACTCGTAACCTACACCACGTGACGGTCTGCCCACAGCAGATAGCTCTCGCGCAGCGAGCGAGCGCAGCGTCTGCTGAGCGGCACCTCGGAGCCGCTGTCAAGTCGGACCGCATCGGCGGAGATGCCGCTCACATGGGCGAGGTTGACCAAGAAGCTCCCATGTGTCCTGGCAAACAGGCCCGCAGGCAGGTCCGCGAGCAGTGAAGGCAAGCGGTCGGGCACCTTGAAAGTGGACCCGTCGGCCACGTGCACCAACGTCACCCGCTTAGAGCGCTCCAGATGCGTGATTTCCCGACACGGCACCGACCGCACGGCATGATCGGTGGTCTCGACGACCATCAGGCTCCCCGCCTCGTCGAGAAGGCCCAGCAGCTTGTGCATGATTTCGGGCAGACGATCGGCAAAGCTCTCCTTGAGCACGAACCACAGGTGGTCGGTCACATACACGTCGGGGGCATAGCGCAGGTGGTTTGTCATGTACACGACCTGGCAGCGTGGCCACAGCCGTGCCGCTTGCCGCACGACGTCGATGCCGTTCACTTCCCGTCCCAGCTCGATGTCGGAGAAGAGCGCGTCCGGCGCACTCTTCTGATTGGCAAACAGATCCTCGGCTGAGGCGTAGGCATCGAGGTAGAGCTCGAGGCCCTCTCGACGCGCATACGAGAGCAGCAGGCTAACGGCCTGCTCGCGCCACGAGGCGTCATCGTCCACTATGACCGCACGCAACAGGCTCACGAGACCTCTCATCTCTTGGACGATCATCGCATCCACAGCCACAAGGCGCCATCGGGGGGCTTTCTAGCATATGCGTGCGACTTATCGTCCCATTTGCATATGTGTTACAAGTTGTGATGTCTGTTTACGCTATGGGCACACCTGGCAAGGCTCGCACCCCGCCAGGCGTTCCCGCCACCCGTCAGAGAGCCGCGACGGCAGCGCGGAGCTCGTCGGTGCGGTTGGTGGCCTCCCACGTGAAGTCAGGGTCGTTGCGGCCAAAGTGGCCATACGCCGCCGTCTTCTCGAAGATGGGCCGACGCAGCTCGAGGTCGCGGATGATGGCACCCGGACGCAGGTCGAACACCTGCTGCACCGCACGCGTGATGACCCCCTCGTCAGCCTGCGCTGTCCCAAAGGTGTCGACCATCACCGACAGCGGGTGGCTCACGCCGATGGCGTAGGCCAACTGCACCTCGCAACGATGCGCAAGACCGGCGGCCACCACATTCTTTGCCACCCAGCGCGCGGCGTACGCCGCAGAGCGGTCAACCTTGGTGCAGTCCTTGCCGCTGAAGGCGCCGCCGCCATGACGTCCCATGCCACCATAGGTGTCCACCACGATCTTTCGGCCAGTGAGACCCGTGTCACCCATGGGACCACCCACCACAAAGCGCCCAGTCGGGTTCACGTAGACCTTCGCATCCGCCCAGGCGATGCCCACCTCGTCGAGCACGGGAGCAATCACGTGGCGCAGCATGTCGGCCTGGATGACGGCCATATCCTCTATCTGAGGGTCGTGCTGGGTCGAAACGACCACCGCCGTGACCTCCACGGGAAGGTCGTCCTCGTAGCGCACCGTGACCTGCGTCTTTCCATCGGGACGCAGATAGTCCAGGGTACCGTCCTTGCGCACCTGCGAGAGGCGCTGGGCCATGCGCTGCGCAAGGTAGATGGGCATAGGCATCAGCGCGTCGGTCTCGTCGGACGCGTAGCCAAACATCATGCCCTGGTCACCGGCGCCGATCTGGTCGAGCTCGTCGGAGGTGGCGCCTGCCTGCATGTCGTAGCTCTGGTCTACGCCCTGCGCGATGTCGGGACTCTGGTCGTGAATCATGTTGATCACGCCGCAGGTCTCGCAGTCGAAGCCGTACTTGGCGCGGTCGTATCCGATGCGGCGTATGGTGTCGCGGACAATCTTCTGCACGTCAACGTACGCCTGCGTGCGAATCTCGCCCGCCACTATCACCGTTCCGGTAGTGACGAAGGTCTCGCAGGCACAGCGCACATCATCGACGCAGGCGGGCACGCCCGTCGGCGATATGTAGCCCTCGCGCTCCAGACGCGCCTCCTTTGCCAAGATGGCGTCGAGGATTGCGTCAGAGACCTGATCGCAGATCTTGTCGGGATGTCCCTCGGTCACGGATTCGGAGGTAAAGAGGTAGCTGCGCCCACTCATGGGTGGCCCCCTTTCTCCCGCGATGCGGGTGTTGCGGAGGCACCATATGCACCCCCTATTGCCAATGGGGGCTCGCAGTCATGTGAACTCCCCCGTCTTCCAGGCCACCTGCGGCCTGCCGAGATTTGGCACCGTTTCCTTGCGGATGGTTGCCGGAGCGTCATCGGGCTCGGTCCCTCGACTCTATGCGCCGCATGCGGCGCCTCTTGACGAGCTAGCTCTACCCTATGCGATTGAGTCTTGTTTGGCAAACCCCATATGAAGGAAGCGTGGCGCAATGACCCGACCAGCAGGTCCATAGTTACCGGACTGCTGTCGCAGGCCCTACCCTACAGCGAGGCCCCCTCGGAGCCCATGCCTCTCAGAATCATGTCCATGAGGTTCGCGGAGATCGCGTCAGCCTCCTCGCCGCCCCTTCGCGCCACCGCCAGCGACGTTGTCACTAGGCCACCGGTGACAAAGACGGCAGCCGTCTGGCTGTCCACGTCCGCGCGAATGAATCCCTCAGCCTTGCCTCGTTCCAGCTGCGCGGCAATCACCTGGGCGGCACGCGTGAAGTATGAGGTCACCTCGGGTAGCATGCCATCGGGGGTGCCAGCAAGCTCGTAGGTCATAGCAAACGCGAGCGGACTGCCCACACGGAGGCGCCGGGTGAACTCCGCATATAACGCCCGCAGTGCCTCGCGGGCGGAGGAGGACTTGGCCACCAGAGACTCGATGCCGTCGACGAGGTCGTCCACCGACTCGTCGAAGATGGCCGAAACCAGCTCGTCCTTGTCGCGGAAGTAGTAGTAGAGCGAGCCCTTGGACATATGGCAGCGGTCAGAGACCTCGCTCATCAGGAAGTTGGTGTTGCCCCGCTCGACCATCAGCTCGCTGGCGGCATCCATGATGCGCATGCGCGTCTGGGCGCTCTTGCGCGTCTTTGACGAGGAATGCAGGCGCGCCTTGCCACGGGCGAGCTGCTCGCCCATCAGGTCGTGCGCTGCGCTGCGCGCCGCCTTCACGCCCCCGACGATCTCGACGGCGGCATCATCGTTCAGCAAAGCCATGGTCGCTCCTTCTGCAGTCGTATGAAAATCGTAGCGCCAACGGGCGCAAAAGGGATCATTCCCTCGCTCCGCGGATGCAATCTCCGTGGCAAAAGGGCCGCCCCCAACGCCAGCAGCGTGGCATTGGAGGCGGCCCCTCTGGGTATGAGGCTCAGGCCTAGAGGTTGACCAGCGGGTGCAGGTCCATCATGGTCACCATGCGCTTGCGTGCGGCCACCAGACTGGTAACGCCAAACGAGATGGCCATGAACGCCGCCAGCGCCGCCACCGACGGACCCACCAGCGAGAGGTCCACACCAGCCATGGCCTGACGCAAGGCCTTGACCACATAGGTCATGGGCAGATACGGGCTCATGGCCTGGAAGATGGGGAACTCGGTCTCGATGGGGAACGTACCGGCAGCTGTGGTCAGCTGCAGCATGAGCAGCACCACCGCCACGAACTTTCCCGGGAAGCCAAGCGCGGCAATCACGGCCTGCACGATTGCGCAGAACACCCAGGCAGCCAGGATAGTGAGCAGATAGTAAGCCAGCGGATGCGCCACCGAGATGCCGCAGGGCACCTGGATGGTGAAGGCGATGAGCACCGCCTGGATGGCACCCAGGATGAGCATGGGCACCAGGCCGGAGAAGGCCGCCACCACGGGGTTGGCGCCATTCATGATCAGGCGCTCGTTGAGCGGCTTGAAGATGAAGGTCATCACCAGGGCACCGACCCACAGGCCCAGTGCGATGAAGTACGGGGCAAAGCCAGAGCCGTAGTTGTCAACCGTGGTGTAGTGGGTCTGCTCCAGGGTGACGGGCTCGCTCATCATGGCAGCCTTCGCCGTAGAGTCCTTGGTGGCCTCGACCACCTTGTCCACGCCGTCTGCCAGGCCGTCGGCAAGCTCGTTCGAGCCGTCCTGTGCCGTGACCAGCCCATCGGTGAGAGTCGCCGAGCCGTCGCGAAGCTGCGCGAGCCCGTCGGTCAGCGTGGTGGAACCGTCCTGCGCGGTGGCAAGTCCGCTCGTGAGCGTTCCAGAGCCCTCGTGGAGCTGGTCGAGGCCGTCAGCCAGCGAGCTCGCGCCAGCCTTCGCGGTGCCAAGACCGTCGGTGAGCGTTGAGGAGCCGGCGTACAGCGTCCCAAGGCCCGCCTTGAGCGCAGCCGCACCCGTCTTGGCGGTAACAAGGCCGCTGGTAAGGCTGTTGGAGCCGGCATGCAGCTGGTTGAGGCCGGAGGCGAGAGCCGCCGAGCCCGTCTGGGCGCTGCCAGCACCGGCGCTTGCGCTCTGCCATCCGCTGGTTAGCTGGTCGGCGCCAGTGGCGGCCTCCTGCATCTTGCCGTCGACGGTGCTCGCACCATCCGCGAGCTTCTCTGCAGCCGCAAGCAGCGCACCGGTGTTGGTGCCATCGCTGGTGAGCGACGAGACGAGCTCGTTCACGCCGTTCGAGACGGCCGTGGCGCCATCGGACAGCTGCTTGACCTGACCGATGTTAGTGGAGAGGCCATTGACCAGCGCATCGGCGCCACCGATGGCGGCCTTGGAGGAGTCGATCAGCGCCTGCGACTTGCTCGTGACGCCATCGATGCCAGCGGAGCCTCCCTGGATCGCCTTGAGGTCTGCCCTCACGTTGCCGAGGTCGGTGGCGAGGGCGTCGAGCTTGCTGGCGTCGATGCCGGCCAGACTTGCGGAGGCTGCATCGAGGCCGCCCTTGACGCCTGTCGCATACTGCTTGGCGCCACCTGCAGCCTGGGCCGCGCCGTCGGCAGCCTGCGAGGCTCCCTGGGCAGAGCCCTTGGCCGTCGCGACTGCCGACTTGAGCTCGGCAAGCTGGTCGGCGCTGATGGCATAGCCGCCATCGTCGTTGGCAGCAAGCCCGCCGAGGATGCCCAATGCCTCGTCGGAACTCGCGGCGGCACCATCGGCAGCCTGCTTGGCCGTCGTGGCATAGCCGGCGGCCGAGCCGCTCAGGTCGGCGGCACTCTGTGCCGCGGAGCTCGCAGCGGCGGTCTTGTCACCCAGGCCAGAGAGTGTGCTCACCGCACCGGCGAGCACAGAGGCATCTGCCTGTGCGCTCGAGGCGTCAGCCTGCAGCTTGGTGCCAGCGGCAGTCAATCCGTCGCTGAGCTCCCTTGCATCGCCCTCGATATCCTCGAGCTGACCCTGCAGGCCGTTGACCTGCTCCTTCATGGCGCCCATCTTACCACTCAGACCAGAGAGCGTGTTGCTCAGCTGCTTGGTGCCGGCAGCGACCTGCTGGGCCCCGGCGTTGAGCTGTGCGAAGTCGTCGCTCTTGCCCTTGAGGGCGTCCACCAGGCCCTGCGCGCCGAGCGCGAGCTTGCCAGAGCCCTCGGTCTGCAGCTGATGCAGACCGGCCGCCAGCTGCGCGGAACCCGTCTGGCCAGAGGCGAGGCCGTCGGTCAGCTGCTGAAGGCCACGGTCGAGAGCGTCAGCGCCATCCGCTGCCTCCTGCAGCTTGTCGGTGATTGTCTGCGAGCCATCGACGGCCGCCTGCGTGCCATCGGCAAGCTGCGACGCACCGTCCTGCGCGCTCTTGAGGCCACAGGTGATCTGCTGCGAGCCGTCGGCCGCGGCAACCGTTCCGTCAGAGAGCTGATGGGCACCGTCACGGGCGGCACCAAGGCCGTCGGTGATAGTGGCAGACCCCTCGTGGGCGTCCTTGAGGCCACTGGCCAGGGTCGCAGAACCATCGTGAGCGGTGCCCAGGTTGTCGGTGATCTTCTGTGAGCCGTCATGGGCGTCAGCAAGGCCGTCAGCCAGCTGCGCGGAGCCATCGGCCGCCGTCTGCAGCGCATCGCCCGTCTCCTCGATGGAGTCGAAGATCTGCACGTAGTAGTTGTCGCCGATGGCAGCGTTGGTCTTGGATGTCACCACGCGCATGACCGAGGCGCCGAGGATCGACGAGAGGTAGTTGTTGGCGTCGTTGCACACCAGCTCGAGGTGCGCCTGCTCGGGGTCGTCGGAGTCTGCGGAGGCGACCTTCTCGGAGAAGTCCGCGGGAATGATCACGGTGTTGTAGTAGGTGCCCTTCTCCAGCCCCTCCTGGGCCTCGTCGGCGTCATCGACGAAGTGCCACTCGAGCGCATCGGAGTCCTTGAGCGATTCGACAAGGTCGTCGCCGGCGGTGACCAGCGTGCCGCTCGCGGTGCGCGCGGGAACGTCCTCGTTGACCACGGCAACCGGCAGCGTGTCAAGGTTGTTGTAGGGGTCGTAGAAGGCCATGAGGTAGAGGGCGCCGTAGATCAGCGGGATGAGTGCAATGCCCAGCATGGCGATCTTCATGCCCAGGCTGGAGCGTGCGGAATAATAGTCGAGCAGCGAGAAGCGCAGGCCGCGCAACGGGTTCTTCATGACTAGGCCACCTCCCTTGCCTGGTGCCTGCGGAGCCACGCGCCCTGCTGCGCGCGCGTCTCTTCGGTGATGCAGGTCACCGTATCAAAGCAGGCGCCAAGGTCGTAGTCGATCACGCCGCAGATGACGGTCACGCCCCGCCTGGACGCAAGGTCGCGGAGCAGGTCGCACAGCTGATGAGACTCGTGTTCGGTGAGGTCGCGCTCGATGTCCTGCACGCAGAGCAGCTTGGGATCGTGCGCCATGGCCAGGGCAATGCCGAGCAGGTCATAAGTCTTGCGCGGGAGTGTCTCGACCAGCTCGTCGGCCTCCTCAAGCAGGCCCCACTCGGAGAGGAACGTGCGCGTCGCGGCGGAATTGGAGCGCTTGCCCGCCAGGCTCAGCTCGGCCGAGGCAACCGTGCGCACGGTAAGCCCCATCTCGACGTCGTTGACGTGGTCGAAGAACGAGAGGCTGGCCTCTCGGCGCACGGCATGCATTCCCCGCAGCGTACAGACGTCGTTGCCGTCCACCGTGCAGCTGCCCTTGGAGGGGTGCATGCGTCCCGCCAGCGTGAGCAGCAGCTCGGTCTTGCCACCCTTGTCCTGCGCGCAGATGGCATGCGCGCGCCCCTGCTCGAGGTCGAGGTCCACGTCCTGGTACGCCTGCATGCGCAGGTCACCGAGGGAGAGTCCCCTGGCCTGGACGAATGGCGCGTCGTGTGCCTCGCGCATCTTGGTTTGAGAGATGAGCACTTCGCCCTGCCTCCTTCTGATCTGATGTCGCATCGTTGCAACATGGTTGACTCGGGTATCCTAAGCTCTTCTTACCCAGTTTTAAACCGAATTCAAACTTTGGCTTATGTTTTCAAACCTTTTTCAAATATTGGGTGAGAGGTGCGATTTCAGCTCCCCTGCGGAACTCGATAGTCACCACCCTCTCAAGAAGCACCTCGCGAGCACGCGAAGACCAAACACGGGCAGGGCGTCTCGTCTATACTGGTAGGGCTATCTGCAACCTATTCGAGAGGCACTACCTTGACCACCAGCACCACTCCCGTACGCGTGCGCTTCGCGCCCTCCCCCACCGGCAAGCTGCACGTGGGCGGCGCCCGCACCGCCATCTACAACTGGGCCTTTGCCCGCGCCAACGGCGGCACCTTCATCCTGCGCATCGACGACACCGACCCGACCCGTTCCACCGACGAGAACACGCAGGTCATCCTGCGTGCCATGCGTTGGCTGGGTCTCGACTGGGACGAGGGCCCGGAGGTGGGCGGCGAGACTGGCCCCTACTGGCAGACCGAGTGCCTTCCCCTCTACCGTGAGGCAGCCGAGCGTCTGGTGACCGAGGGCAAGGCCTACTACTGCTTCTGCACGCCCGAGAAGCTCGAGGCCGACCGCAAGGCGGCCCAGGAGCGCAAGGACCCGTTCCAGGGCTACCAGCGCACCTGCCGTGACATCGACCCAGCCGAAGCGCAGTCGCGCGTCGACGCCGGCGAGCCCTACACCATCCGCATCAAGGTGCCACTGGACCGCGGCGACGTCATCGTGCACGACGCGGTCCACGGCGACGTGACCTTCAACGCCAAGGAGCTTGACGACTTCATCATCTTCCGCTCCGACGGCACGCCCACCTACAACTTTGCCACCGTGGTGGACGACGCGCGCATGGGCATCACGCACATCATCCGCGGCGACGACCACCTGTCCAACACGCCGCGTCAGATCATGGTGTACGAGGCCCTCGGCGCCCCTACGCCCACCTTCGCGCACATTTCCATGATCCTGGGCTCCGACGGCAAGAAGCTCTCCAAGCGTCACGGTGCCACGAGCGTGGAGGAGTACCGCGATGCGGGCTACCTTTCCGACGCCTTCGTCAACTACCTGTCGCTGCTGGGCTGGTCCCCTGACGGTGAGAGCACCGTCATCCCGCGCGAGCGCCTCGCACGCGAGTTCAGCCTTGACCACGTGTCCAAGAACCCGGCCATCATGGACCCCAAGAAGCTCGACTTCATCAATGCGGAGTACCTGCATGCCATGAGCGATCGCCAGTTTGCCGACGAGGTGCTCGTGCCGCAGCTCAAGGCATCCGGCCTCGAGCCCGCCGACGGGCTCACCCACAACGATGCCTGGTACGACCTGCTTGCTGCAGCCCTCAAGCCGCGCACCACGCTTTCCGCCGACGTCGTCGAGCAGGCCCGCTTCCTCTACACTGCAGACGACGAGCTAGCCTACGACGAGAAGTCGATCAAGAAGTGGCTGGCAAAGGCCGGCGCCGTCGACGCCCTCGACGCCGCGACGGCAACGCTCGAAGCCCTTGCCGACGACCAGTGGACGCCCTCGGCCATCGAGGCCGCGCTCGACCCCTTGCCCGAGCAGCTGGGCATGGGCAAGGGCAAGGTCTTCCAGCCCATTCGCGTGAGCGTTGTGGGCTGCGCCGTCTCGCCGGGCATCGGTGAGACGCTCGCGTTGGCCGGTCGCGACCGCACCCTCGCCCGCCTCGCGCGTGGCAAGGCCCTGACACAGTAGGGAAGCCGCACATACAGTCACACAGAAGGCGCCTCATCCGCGTGCCACCTGGCCCGGATAGGCGCCTTCACGCAAACGACGTCAACCGCACAGGGACACGAGATTCGGAGGAGCCATGGCCGACGAAGCCTCAAAGAACGACGCGCGAAGTGCAAACGCAAAGGTGCTGGCAGTAGCAGGGACCTGCCTGCTATCACTAGCATTGCTCACCTTCGCGGCATGCAGCCAACAGGGTGGGTCCGTCTCCGCCGACGACCAGCCGACTGCCGGCGAAACCTCCACCGGGCAGAAAGAGGATGCCGACAAGAACTCGTCTGGCAAGGACAACGAGGGAGCTAAGGCCGACAAGACCGAGGCCACCGATGGCAAGCAGGACGACGAGCAGGAGGAGAAGCCCTCCTACGACCAGGCTGCAGCGGATTCCCTTGCAGCCGACATCGCAGCAGCGGCCGACGCCTCGGGCATGGACACCTGCGTCAGTGTCATCGACCTGACCAACGGCATGGCCGTGAGCCATCACGGCGACACGCAGATGGCGTCGGCCAGCATGATCAAGATGCTCATTGCCTATTCGTTCCTCGAGCAGGTGCAGGCGGGCAACCAGTCCCTTGACGCGACCTACACCCTCAAAGGTTCCGATTTGGTAGGCGGCACGGGTGTAATCGCAGGCTACGGGGCGGGCGCGCAGCTCACCTACCGCGACATTCTCATGCGGATGATCGATGCGAGCGACAACACGGCCACAAACATCCTCATCGACGCGATCGGATTCGACGCCATCAATGCCACAGCCAAGGAGCTAGGCCTGAGCCAGACGGTACTCAACCGCAAGATGATGGACTACGACGCCATTGCCGCCGGCAGGGAGAACTACACCTGCGCCGACGACCTCGCGCTCCTGATGCACAAGGCGTATGACGGGACCTTCGTGGACAAGGCCTCGAGCGAGCTTGTGATGCAGGCCCTGCGTCAGCAGGAGGACTGGGGTGGTGTCAAAAACGGCCTTCCCGAGGGCGTGAGCTTCGCGCACAAGACGGGTGCCCTCGACTCGGTGCGCCACGACGGGGGCATCGTTGAGGGCAGCCATCCCTTCGTGCTGGTGGTGCTATGCGGCGGACAGGGCTTCTACGAGCAAGGTGCCCTACAGGCCATGGCCGAGGTGGCTCGCGTAACCTATGCCGACGTGGTGGGCTAAGGGCTGCTTCCCGCCAAGAGCATCCTCGTTCCAAAGGGACTGTTCCTTAAGGGGCTGCCCCCAACGAAGCGGAGTAGACCGTTCCGTTGGGGGCAGCCCCTTTTGGAATGCCAGCTGTGCTAGTAGGCGGCCAGGTTCTTCCACCAGGAATCGGTGTAGCTCTGCAGCAGCTCGACGTTAGCGCGGCCAGCGTCGTTGAGGTTGCCACCCGAGCTGGCTCCCGGGTTGCGGGTGTACCAACTGCAGTTGCCAAAGTAGCTGGCCAGGCCACTGTTCTTGAACGCATAGCCATTTGACGCTGCGATTATCTCGTTCCAGGCAATGCAGCGCTCGGCGTCGGACAGGGCCGCGACCTCGTTCGAGTTGAGGTAACGCGAGTTGGAGTCCGCAAAGACGCGCTCGGAGGTTCCCTGCCTATGGATGGTGGCTGTGCGCGTAGAGCCGTCGGCACCCAGCACGGTGAGCTCGGCGGTCGACCCGGCTTGCGCTGCCGCGGCGGCAGCCTCTTCTTCGGCCTTTGCCTTCTCCTCGGCCTCCTTCTTTGCCTTCTCCTCGGCCTCCTTCTTTGCCTTCTCCTCGGCTTCCTTTTCGGCCTGGCGCGCGGCTTCCGCCTCATCTCGATAGGCGGATACCAAGGCGATGGCCTTATCGAGCGAGTCGGCGGGCACGTGCGCGTTGAGCTCGGACACCGATGCCGACCCGAGGTCAGAGACCTCCACGTCGGTCACCTCGTAGGGAGAGGCGGAGCTGTTGGTAAAGATGGCGATCTTTCCGTCGCTGACGGCGAGGTAGTAGGGCGAACCCGTATCGGTCTCAGAGCTTCCACCGGATTCGCTCGACCCACCCGAAGCCGTCGCGGAGCCACCACCTGCCGTCGACCCGCCTCCGCCACCGTCGCCCAGGGCAGACAAGAATACGAAGCCAAGCACGACGGCTGCGACACCCGCCACCAAGGCGTATGGCAGCCAGGAGGGCATGCCACCCTGGTTAGTGGGACCTGTGGGCGCATTGCCCGTCGAGGATGTGGGCCCATGGCTGGGCGTCCTGGAGACGGAAGGTATCGTACCCGTTGCACCAAACGACGTACGCGGCGCGACCTGCCCCACGAGCATGGCGCGGAACTCCTCGGCAGTCTGCGGGCGACCCGCAGGGTCTTTGCTCAGAGCGCACATGATGGCTGGCCGCAGGTCGGAGGGCAGGCCAGCAGAAGCGTTGGCGGGCAGGTCGGGAGCGGGCTCATGCACGATGCGATAGATAAGCGTAGTCGCATCGGTACCCAGGCCAGCACCGAAGGGGTTGGCACCAGTGAGCATCTCGTAGCCCACGACGCCCACCGAGAAGAGGTCGCTGCGGGCGTCGACCGTCGATCCGGTGGCCTGTTCGGGCGACATGTAGCCAGGCGTACCCAGCACGGCTCCGGCAACGGTACCCATGGTGGCTACCGAGCCATCGACGCGTGCGATGCCAAAGTCACCGAGCTTCACGCGGCCGAAGTTGTCGATGAAGATGTTGTCGGGCTTGATGTCGCGGTGCACTACCCCGCGCGTGTGGGCGTAGCCCACCGCATCGAGCAGCTGGTCGAGCACCGCAAGCGTCTCGGCCGGGGCAAGCGGCCCACGGCGCAGGCGCGTTGCCAGCGTCTCGCCTTCGATGAGCTCCATGACGATGGCCGGACGGCCGTCATAGACGTCGGCGGCGTAGATGGTCACTATACCGGGATGCGAGAGGCGCGCTGCGGTGCGGCCCTCGCCCACGAAGCGGCGACCCATCTCGTCGATGATCGACTGCGAGAGGCGCGGGTCAAAGAGCGGCTCCTTGATGGCCACCTCGCGCTGCAGGTTTGGGTCCCAGGCGCGCCAGACGCGCGCCATGGCGCCGCGGCCCAGCTCCCCGCGCAGCTCATACGGTCCAAGCATCTCGATACTCATGGCACTCTACTTTCGTAGATCTCGTTTCCCGACAGCACCTAGCATACCAGTGGGTTAGCAGGAGTGTTGCGCAACTTCAGTCCGTGGTCCCAATCGCCCCAGTGGCATCTCCACCGAGACGGTCGCGCAAGGGGACTTCCCTTTGCGCGGTTAGTAAGCCTGCATCTCGGCGACCAGCGTGTCCTCCCACTCGCTTCCCTGATACACCGACACGATGGTAAGCCTGATGTAGCTGGTCTTGTGGTAGTCGCCGAAGTCCACCGCCTGCCAGCCGTTGTAGAGGTCGTCGAGCGTCACCTGCGTGCTGTAGCCGTCGGAGAGGTCGATGCGCACCTCCTTGCAGCGGCAGTTGCGGTAATAGATGTCGTCACGCCGCGGATAGCCGTTGACGATCCTGACCCCATGGGTCCACTTCTCCGAGTTGCAGTTGATGCTCACCCACTCGCCCGTACCGGTCCCGCTGGCATTCTCGCACCAAGCCGTGGCAAAGTCCCCGTCGGCAACCAGCTCCGGGTCGTAGTGCAGGTAGTTCTCGTACTGGTCGTGAGGCAAGACGGAGCTTGCCTGGGTGTAGTCGGTCGTGAAGGGATTGGCCTTGATTTCGTTCTCCAGATCCTGCTGCGCCTGCTGCTCCTGCTGCTGCTTGCGCGCAGCAACGGTCGCCTCGGCCTCGCTGCGGTACGCGCTCACCAGCCCCTCCGCCTCCTCGAGCGAGGAGCACGGCACATGCGCGTCGAGCTCGCTCGCCGAGGTCGATCCGAGGTCGGAGACGGCCACGTCGCTCACCTCGTAGGGAGTGGCCGAGCTGTTGGTGAAGATGGCCACCATGCCGTCGCTCACGGCCAGATAGTAGCTGGCCTCCTGCTCGGCAGGCCCATCTTCATCCTGCCCCTCGGCAGGCCGGTTGTCTTGCACCGATGTGGACGAACCCGAGGAGCCTGACCCACCTCCCCCGCCACCGATGGCGCTCATGAGTGCAAATCCCAGAACGACGACGCCCACAAGTGCGACCAGCAGGTACGGCAGCCACGAGCGAGACTGGGGCTGAGGCTGGGGTGGCTGCTGCGTCGGGGTCGGGGTAGGCGTCGGGGTCGGGACCGATGAGGTGTTGCGTAGCATCGCGCGAAACTCGTCTGCCGTCTGCGGACGGTCGAGCGGGTTCTTGCTGAGCGCCGCCATGATCGCCGGACGTAGGTCATACGGCAGGCCGGCGGACGCTGTGGCCGGAAGCTCCGGAGCGGGTTCGTGCACGATGCGATAGATGAGGGTCGTCGCGTCGGTTCCGGCGCCTGCGCCAAAGGGGTTGGAACCGGTGAGCATCTCGTAGGCCATGGTTCCGACCGAGAAGAGGTCGCTGCGACCGTCAACGGGCGACCCGGTGGCCTGCTCGGGCGACATGTACCCGGGCGTGCCCAGCACGGCACCGGCGACGGTGCCCATGGTCGACAGGCCCCCATCCGCGTGCGCAATGCCAAAGTCGGCCAGCTTCACGCGGCCGTTCGCCGTGACAAAGACGTTGTCGGGCTTGATGTCGCGGTGCACCACCCCGTGCTGGTGGGCATAGCCCACGGCGTCGAGCAGCTGGTCGAGCACCGAGAGCGCCTCAGCTGGGACGAGCGGGCCACGACTCAGGCGCGCGGAGAGCGTCTCGCCATCGATCAGCTCCATCACGATGGCGGGACGGCCATCGTAGACGTCGGCGGCATAGATTGTCACGATGCCGGGATGATTGAGGCGTGCGGCAGTGCGGCCCTCGGCCACAAACCGGCGGCCCATCTCGTCGATGATCGCCTGAGAGAGGCGTGGGTCAAAGAGCGGCTCCTTGATGGCGACCTCGCGCTCGAGCTTGGGGTCCCAGGCACGCCAGACGCGCGCCATGGCACCGCGCCCCAGCTCCCCGCGCAGCTCGTATGGGCCGATCTTACCTAAGTCCTCCGTCATCATGTCCTCCTATCTTCTAGTTGTTGCCTTTTCAGGCCGGATATCGAATGCTTGTTGAGGCAATGCAGATCTGGCGGACGGGATGCCGACATTGTGTGTGGGGCC
>CACZCK010000032.1 GCA_902779675.1 uncultured Coriobacteriaceae bacterium
CCTCCATCATCAGGCGCCTTTTGCCCTACGTGCGCACCGAGCAGGCCACGTTGCTCGTCAACGTGGGCGACCATCGCAACGTCTGGGAGGGTCTCGTCAAGGATGTCGAGGGGCTCGGTGGCGTGGCGCGCACGCACTTCGACGACTTCGCCGAGGTCGCAGCCCTGGCGCAGGGAGCCCTCGATGGCGATCTCACGGGCGTGCACGCATTCTGCGACTCCGACATCTTCTCGGCGGTCTACTCGTCCAACCTGCTCATGCGCTGCTGCGACGTCCTGGTGACCAAGCCCAGCGAGTTCAGCTTCTACCCCGTACCCAAGCTCATGATCCATCGCGTGGGCGGCCACGAGGCCTGGGGCGCCATCCGCGCGGCCGAGGTGGGCGACGGCACCTACGAGATCGACGACACCGACGAGGTGCTGGCCATGATCGACTCGTTCCAGCTCGACCGCGAGCTGGTGGCCTTCATGTGCGACAACATCGAGGCGGCCAACCGCATCGGCGTCTACGACGGCGCCTACAAGGTGATCGACCTCGCCGTGAATGGCATTCGCTAGCACCGTATCACCGCGAGACATGGCGACGGGGACGGCTCCGAACACACGGAACCGTCCCCGTCGCTCTCATGCGCCCCGCACCTTGGGCGGGCGCACGTCGTCTCTTGCCAGCCTACTCGGCGGCAGGCTCCTCGCAGGCCTCGGGCTCCACCTCGTAGGTGGCGTCCTCGGTCTCCCCCGCCTCGGGTGCGGCATCCTGCTCGGGCGCCTCTGCCTCGGCATCCTCAGCCTCGGCCTCGACCTCCTCGACCTCGGCGTCCTCCACCTCGAGGTCCTCCGAGATCTTCTGCGCGTTGGCGATCCAGGCGGCGCGCTCCTCCGGCGTCATGCCGCGGAAGCGAGAGCGCAGCACCTCGTCGGACACCTCGCTGGTCGTCTCCTTGACCTTGCGCGTCAGCTCCTCGTTGAGCGTCTTGCCCTGCTCAAGTGCCTCCTCGCCCTTCTTGACGAGGTCGTCGAGCAACTCCGGCGCCTTCTCGGCACCCATGGCCACGGCACCTACACCAGCGAGGAGGATCTTCTTCATGCCCTCGGAAACGTCATCGAACAGTGCCATTGCAAGCTCCTTTCAGAAAACCGTGGCAGCCCTGCCACGCTTGCTAGCTATGTACCCATGCGCGCGCCAGCCTAACCATGGCCGCAAGCAGCTGCGCGAGGAGCCCACAACAAGGGGCAGCTACCCCAAAAGCAGCTCCCGCAGCTCCGCCACGGTCTGTGCCACCGCCGCAGCTCCCGCCCCCTCGAGCTCGGCGCGGTCTGCCGTCTGCCCGTAGAGCACGCCGATGCAGGGCACGCCACAGCCCGCGGCTGCCTCCACGTCGTGGAAGCGGTCGCCCACCATCACCGTGTCCTCGGGACTGACCCCCAGCTCGCGCATCGCGCGCACGATGGCGTCGGTCTTGGTCGACTCGTCGTCGCTGCCTTTGGCGCAGACGATGTCGAACAAGTCGGTGATCTGGTTGTCATCCAGCCCGCGATGCACGAGATTCGCGCGTTTGGAGCTCGCCACCGCAAGTCCCCTGCCAGCGGCACGCAGGTCTGTCAGCAGCTCTACGAAACCTGGAAAGGCCGGCCATGCCTCGACGCCCAGATTGGTGTAGATGTCGCGGTACCGCCGCGTAACCTCTACGGCCGCGTCATGGGAGAGCCCAAAGACCTGCTCGAAGGCCTGCGGGAACGGCGGGCCGATGATCTCGCCCACACGAGCGAGGTCGGTCTCGGGCACACCCCAACCGCTCAACACGGTCGTGGCCGTTGCTATGATGCTGGCCTTGGTGTCGGCGATGGTCCCGTCGAAGTCGAAGACCACGACCTTACGCCGCGAGAGGGATTCGAGCCTGCCCATGGGCTACCTCCGGTGTGTTTCTCGTACGGAACGCCGTACCAGGCGTCCACCGTTGTGTCACGAATGCAGTGTACCCTACGTAAATGCTTTGAAAAACGCTGCGCACGCTACCCGCACATGGGGTACAGTGCCAACGCCGACAGCAAACATGCCCCACGGAGGCCTCCCTATGCACATCTCGCCCATCACCTGCTATCGCCCCGCGCCTCATGCGGCGTCCACGTTCGCCTCGTTGCCCTACGACGTCTTCGACCGCGCCGAGGCAGCCGCATACGTCGCCGTGCATCCGCAGTCGTTCCTTGCGATCGACCGCCCCGAGACCGCCTTCGGACCGGAGCAGGACATGTACGCGCCCGAGGTTTACCAGAAGGCTGGCGAGCTGATCAGGCAGAAGGCCTACGAGGGCACCTTGGTCAAGGACGTGACGCCCTGCCTCTACCTCTATCGACTGAAGCAGGGCGAGCATACGCAGATCGGTGTGGTAGCCGCCTGCTCGGTTGCCGAGTACGATGACGGCACCATCCGCCGCCACGAAAAGACGCGTCCCGAGAAGACCGCCGATCGCGTCAACCACATCCGCGCCACAGGCGCCCAGACCGGGCCCGTCTTCGTGGCCTATCGCGACAGCATGGCCATCGACATCATCGTCGACGCGGCGCGCGCCGCCAGCCCTCTCTATGACTTCACCGACGAGCAGGGCGTGCGCCAGACCGTCTGGCGCATAGCGCGTCCCGTGGCTGTCGAAGCCCTGGCAACGGCCTTCTCGACGGTCCCCTTCGCCTACATCGCCGATGGGCACCACCGTGCCTCGGCCGCGGCACAGGTCTGCCACGACCAGCATGCCCAGACCGGCTCCGACGAGGAGTTGCCGGCCGACGGCTTCTTGGCCGTGCTCTTCCCCGCCAGTCAGCTCAACGTCATGGCCTACAACCGCGTGGTGGCCGATACCAACGGCCTCGACGAGCAGGGTCTGGTCGACGCGCTCGAGCAGGCGGGCTTCGAGGTAGGGCCCGCGCAAGACGAGCCTGTTGAGCCTGCCGGCGCGCGAGTCTTCGGCCTGTATGCCTTTGGCGCCTGGCGCCCGCTGAACTACAACGGCCCAGCCCCCGACCCGAGCGATGACCCCGCTGGCGCTCTGGACGTCTCGATCCTGCAAGACCGCGTGCTCGGTCCCATCCTGGGCGTCGACGATCCACGCACCAGCAAACGCATTAGCTTCGTGGGCGGCGTCGAGGGCACTGCCGGCTTGCAACGGCGCGCAGGAAGCGACGGCGTCGCCTTCACCCTGTGCCCCACCACCGTCGACGACCTGATGAGAGTCTCCGACGCAGGGCTGCTCATGCCTCCCAAGTCCACCTGGTTCGAGCCCAAGCTGCGCAGCGGCCTCTTTATCCGCAGGGTCTAGCCGCGCGGTGCCGACATGGCTGTGCTCGTTGAAGTCTCTCCGCCGTGATGTTATGGTGAAGGCCTTCTGAAACGCAGCCCACCGAAGCCCTGTCCACTGGGCAGGGAGAACGGAAACGCACCCCATGGCAGCCGACAACCCACGCAACAATTCGCGCCGCAAGCCCACCAAGCGGGCTGCGGCGCGTCCCGCTACGCGCGCGGACTCCCATTACTCCAAGCTCACCCGCACATCCACGATGGGCAGCACCGAGCGGCGCAGCGGCACGGGCTCGGGCCGTCCCGAAACGCGCCGCAGCGGCACGCGACCCGCAAACGGAGCCAAGAGGCACCCGAAACTCACGCGCGCGACTGGCGCAAGCCGAGGCGGCAGGCCGATCACCGGATACAAGAGCCTCTCGAGTGACGCCCAGCGCCGCGTGTATGGCAACCGCGCGCCAAGGCGCCCCCGTACGGGCAACACTGCCGCACTGCTCGTGGGGCTCACCGTCATAGCCGCATTCATTGGGGGCGGCATCCTGTTCTGGACGCATCGCTCCGTGAGCCTCACCGTCAACGGGTCTCCCGAGAAGATCCGTATCGGCACGACGCTCGAGGGACTCTACGAGGAGCTTGCCATCTCGACCAAGGCAGGCAATTACATCGCCGTTGACGGTGAGGTGATCGAAGAGGAGAAGGGCTACGCCTTTAGCGCCAGCGTCGACGGAAAGGCCCTCTCGCGCAGGCAGACCAACGAGTACCGCATCCACGGCGGCGAGCATATCGAGTTCTCTGACGGCGGCGATCGCATGGAGAAGTACGACACCGAGTATCGCGACGTGCAGCCCAAGCTGGTCTTCGAGGGCAGCTGGGGCTCGGTGAGCTTCGTCAAGCAGTGGGGCAAGGCGGGCAGGCTCGAGATGCGTACCGGCAAGGAGTCGGGCAGGACAGCCGAAGGCAAGTGGATCGAGGAGATGCAGGACTGCATCGTCACCACCAAGAACGTCGAGCCGGCGGATGGCAAGAAGCTCGTCGCCCTGACCTTCGACGACGGACCCGCCTCCACCTACACAGAGGAGTACCTGCGCATCCTCGACGAGCACGATGCCAAGGCCACCTTCTTCAACCTCTCCGAGAACGAGGAGGAGCTGCCCGAGCTTGCCCGCAAGGTCGCGGAGTCGGGAAACCAGATCTGCAGCCACACCTATCGCCACCAGCAGCTGAGCACGCTGGGTAAGGAGGACCTGCTCCTCGAGATCAACTCGGCGCACGACAGCATACTGAACGTCGCGGGCGTGGACACCACCATCATCAGGCCGCCCTATGGCGACTTCAACCAAAACTGCTGGCTGCTGAGCGGAGGCACCATCAGCGCATCGGTCATCTGGAACCAGGACTCGCTCGACTGGTCGCTGCCCGGCTCCGACGCCATCGTGCAGAATGCGCTGGCCGGCGTGCAGTCCGGCTCGGTGATCCTGATGCACGACGGTGGTGGCGACCGCAGCCAAGACCTCGACGCCCTTCCCCAGATCATCGAGAGACTCCAGGCAGACGGCTACCAGCTGGTCACGCTGAGCGAGCTCATGGCCTCGGACCCCCAGATTCCGGCCGAGGTCGCCGCTGGCAACGCCTCCATGCCCGAGGGTGCCGTCTGGCCCACCGAGATTGGGGAGGCATCCCAGACGGAAGCCTGACGGACCAACGAGACCTGACCTGTGAACGCCCTGTGGAATCTCTTGGACCCCTCGCACCCGTGCGCGCGAGGGGTCCCTTCACGTCGCGTACGCAACCAGCGCTTTGGCGCGTGCGGTTACCCTCCATGCAACAACGCGCCAACCCGGTACGTAGCCCGGTGCGACACGCCAGGCGTAGCCTTCTGTGCCACAGAATCGTGTGGGAGGAGAGGGCATGGGCATGCGGAACAGCCGGGCGGCAGCAATCGTGGGACTTCTCGTGGGACTCGCCTGCGCGCATCTCGTCTGTGCGGGATCGCACGCGGGCGCAGGGGGCGGCTTGGCCACACGCGTGGCCCGCACCGTGGCCGAGGTCGTGCTCGAGCGCACCCTACCCCCTACCTCGCGAGGCGGAGTCACGCATACGAAGGGAGGGGGTGCCACACGTGGTGACGCCCCCTCCCGAAGACCAGCGACTATCGATGGCTCACCACTGCGTCTTGGAGTCCAGCATGAGACGCATACCATTGAGGATGACCAGCAGGGCCACGCCGGTGTCGGCGAAGACCGCGGCACCCATGCCTGCCACGCCCAGCACCACCAGCACGAACACCAGCACCTTGACGCCGATGGCAAAGGCGATGTTCTCGCGCACCACGTTCATGGTCTTGCGGGCGAGACGGAAGAAGGCAGGCAGCTGCGAGAGGTCGTCGGAGAGCAGGGCGACATCGGCCACCTCAAGTGCGGTGTCGGAGGCCGCCGCCCCCATGGTGATGCCCAGGTCGGCCGTCGCAAGCGCGGGGGCGTCGTTTATGCCGTCGCCGACCATGGCCACGACCTGTCCGACCTGCTGCAGTCCCTTGAGGTGCTCCACCTTGTCGGCGGGCAGCAGTTCGGCAGCGTAGGTGCTGACGCCCGCTTGGCCTGCTATGGCCGCAGCGGCATGGGCATTGTCTCCGGTGAGCATGACCGTCTGGGCGACGCCCGTCTGAGCGAGGTCCTGCATGGCAAAGGCGGCTGCGGGGCGCATGGTGTCCGCCACGCCGATGACACCAGCCACACGGCCCCCGCCACAGACAACCAGCGCGCTGGCCCCCTGGGCTCCCAGGCGCTCCACGACCTCGGCGACGCGCCTGCTCACGCGAGCATGGGAGCGCGCAAAGGCAAGCTTGCCCACCACGTACGTCACGCCATTGACGGTCGCGCACATGCCGTTGGAGGCCACCTCCTCGACCTGCTCGGGACGCGCCGCGGGAATGCCGAGGTCAACCGCGCGGTCCACCACGGCACGAGCAAGCGGGTGGGTGGACGCCTCCTCGAGGGTGCGAGCGATCTGAAGTACGTCGCGCTCGGTGGCACCGTTGAAGCAGACGACCTCGCTGACCTGAGGACGACCGGTGGTCAGCGTGCCGGTCTTGTCGAAGGCCACAGTGGTTACCTTGGTGGCCACGTCAAAGTATGCGCCGCCCTTGACCAGAACGCCGCTCTTGGCAGCACGAGTAAGGGCCGAGACGAACGACACGGGTGTGGAGATGACCAAGGCGCAGGGACACGCCACGACGAGCAGCGACAGGGCGCGGTACACCCAGTCGTGCCACAGGGCACCGCTGAAGCCCGTGGCGAGGCTCGCCACCAGCGGCACGACGATGCCCACGACCAGCGCGCCAGCGACCACCACGGGCGTGTAGGCTGCCGCAAAGCGGTCCACGAAGCCCTCGTAAGGCGCCTTCTCGGCTTGTGCGCCCTGCACCAGCGAGATGATGCGCGCGATGGTGGTGCAGTCCTCGTCGGCCGTCACCTCGATGTCGACCACCGCGTTGGCGTTGAGCGAGCCCGCGTAGACTTCCTGGCCCACGCCCTTGTCCTGCGGGATGCTCTCACCCGTGACGGGCGCCTCGTTGAAGGATGACGAACCAGAGAGGATGACGCCATCGAGCGGCACGCGTTCGCCGGGAAGGATGCGTATGCGCTGGCCCTCCTCCACGAGCTTGACGTCGACATCGGTGGCGTACCCCAGCTCGTCGACCAGATGGGCCACGTCGGGCGTAAGGTCCATCAGCTCCCTAATCGAGCCCGAGGTCTTGCGCATGGACCAGCCCTCGAGCCACTCACCCACCTGGTCGAGGAAGATGACGATGGCGGCGTCGCGGAAGACCTCGGTGTCACCGAGAAAGCCCATGACCAAGCCGCCGATGACGGCGATGCCCATGAGCACGTTCATGTCGGCCGTACGCCTGCGCAGCGACGCCAGAGCCGTCGGCGCGATGAACACCAGGCCCGCCACGGCTGCCAGCACGTACAGAGGGATCGCCACGGGCAGTTGCTTGAGCAGCAGCTCGGCAACCAGACCAAGGCAGAGCAGCGTGCCGGAAGCGCCCATGAGGAGCTGCTCGCGACGCTCGACCCACCAGGGGCGCTCCGCCTCGAGCGAGGTGCGCTCCTCGTCGGTGAGTTCGAGGTCCTGGCCGCAGGAGCGCACGCAGGCGAGCACCTGGCGCTTGCACTCGTCGACGGTCACGTTCTCCTCGGCAACCACCGAGAGCGTGGCGGTCGCGTACACGAGTTGGGCATCCTCGACGCAGGACAGCGCGCGCACCGCGTTCTGGATGCCGCGGGCGCAGTTGGGGCAGTCGATGCCCAGCACGTGATAGGTGAAGCTGGGCTGCCCGTGCAGCTCGTGCTGCGGCTGGTCGTCGTGGTCGTGGTCGCAGCCGCAGTCGCAATGGTCGTGATCATGATGGTGCTCGTGGTGATGGTCGTGACCGCAGTCGCAATGGTCGTGACCGCAGTCGCAATGGTCGTGGTCGTGATGGTGCTCGTGATGATGGTCGTGGTGGTGCTCGTGCCCGCATTCGCAGGCATCGTGCCCGTGGACATGCTCGTCGTGGTGATGGCGCTCCTCGGCCACTTCGGCCTCGCGCTCCAGGACGCTGCTCTCAGCCATGGTTACTCCCCTTCCACGGAGACGGCCTCGGCGGCATGCTCGAGGCCAACGCGCATCAGCGTGGTCACGTGCTCGTCGGCAAGTGCGTAGATCACCCGCTGACCCTCGCGACGGGCGAACACGAGGCCGCGGTCGCGTAGGAGGCGCAGCTGGTGCGAGATCGCCGACTGCGTCACGTGGCAGATCTCCTTGAGTTCAGACACGCTTCGTGCCTCGACGCAGAGCGCCGACAGAATCTGGAAGCGCGTGTAGTCCGACAGCGCGTCGAAGATCTGCGTCGCCTCGTAGACGATATCCTCGTTGGCGAGGTAACCTTCGATGACCTCATCGGGTTCGATGGTATGACCGTCACGCATGGTCGTCTCCCTTCGGATGCTTTACGAATCTAATATATGAGCATCTGTTCATATATTCAAGTAGAACTTTACGTTCTTCTTGTGCACGTACCGTGCGACCGCCTGCGGCGCGGACAGTGACGCTCGCCGCGCCGCTCGCCGGCGCTCGCCCGTTGCGAGGTTTGTGCGTGCTGCGTCCGGACGTTATTCGCCAGACTGCATCCCACCATGCTTGGGTACACTTCTTCGTATGAGGGAACCGAGACGTACATATACGCTGTTCGTACAGGTGATCCTGCTTGCACTGCTGGCAGGATGCCTTGGCGCCGCCATAGCCAGCGGTTCCGCCATGGCGGGCGTCGGCTCGTTCTTGGCTGCCGCCCTGTTGACCGCTGTCGACCTTCACGCCAGCCTCACCCATGACGGCACGGCTCCCCTGCCCCCACAATCGTCTCCCGAGGGAGCGAAGGACCACACCGCTGCACCGCAAGCCAGAGAGGACGCTCCGTCAATCGAGCCCGTCTCCTCCCCCGCCCCCGCAGACGCCGACCCCCTCGCAGATGCGCCATCCGAAGCCATCGCCCTCTCGCAGGCCGATGACACACCTGCCGAGGCGTCCCCTCAGGACGGGTCGGCAGACGATGCTCACCGCCCCGAGACCGCACGCAAGACGCATCGCAAGCCCAAGCCGGCAGCCTCTCGCCTCGACTTCAGCGGCCTCTCGCACGCGCTCACCTCGTCCAATGATCCCTTGGCCGAGCTCAAGCGGTTCGTGGGTGACATCCGCACGCGCGAGGCAGAGGAGACGGGGCCCAAGTACCCCTGCGACCTCGAGCGCTATGCGGCACGCATGCTCGAGGAGGCTGGGCTGTTTGCCACCGACGTGACCCTTCCAGCCCTCACCGTCACGCGCCCGCGGGCCTCGAGGATGGTCTATCTGCGCTGCGACGACCCCCAGCTGCCCTACCTCGCCAAGCTGCGCATCATCAGGCTCGAAGCCGCGCTCAACGCCATACGTTTTGCCAGCGCGTCGCTGCCCGCCACCGCGAGCATGGAGGAGGCGTACCGCCTCAACCAGGGCCTCGCCCGCTCCATCGTGGCGCAGGCCGCTCCCATCGACGAGCCCCTCGACCTCAGCGAGGTTGGCACCTGGCCGGAGGGCGAGTGGACCGTGCGCTACGGTATCTCGCAGGCCATCGAGACGCTGCAGCTGCCCTATCGCCTCGTGGCACGCTATCGCACCAACGTGGCCGACGGCAACGTGGCCATAGAGGTCGACATGACTCCGGCAGAGGTCTTTCCCGCCTCCCAGCTGGTCAATGACCTGGGTATCGTACCCACCACCGGCGACATGCGCCAGCGCGCGGCAGCCGACTACGCTTTGCGCCTCGCGCTGCTGCTGGCGGCGAGCGCCTTCCGCTGCTCCGAGCAGGTACGACACGTGTGGGTCGCGGCCGTCATGCAGACGGCCACGCATCGCAGCTGCTACTACTCGGTCGACTTCGACCGCTGGCGCTTTGCGCGCCTCGACCTCCAGAACCTGGGCGACCTCGCCGAGACCTACCGTTCCTTTGCCCCCGCGATGCGCTACGAGGACGGCTGGCTGCGCCCCATCAAGCAGACCTTCCACCTGGAGGAGGAGCGCTTCTGCCCTGCCCGTCGCTACCTGCCCGTGTCGCTGTCATCGCGCCGCCTCACCGGGCACGTCGCCAAGTCGCTGGGCACCGATCACGTCTCTGGCCTCTCCATCGAGGAGAGCGACGGCCGCTCGGTTGTGGCCACCGCCATCATGATGCGCCTCGCACCGGAGGACACCGCCGACGCCACGCAAAAGAACGTGCACACCGTCATGGAGCTGGCGGGCGACGACCCCGATCCCACCGTGCGCACGGCGGCCGAGCGCGTGGTGCGCGGGCTGGTCGACGGCACGCTGGGAACGGACGCCTTTGCCGTGGGAGAGGAGTTCGTGCGGGGCGACGTGCTGACGCGCGCAAACGACCGTGCCAAGCAGCTACTCATGCAGCAGCGTCCCGACGAAGCGCACAAGGCAGTGGCCCCGCTCGTGGCCGCGATCGACACGGCAGGCACCTACGCCGACACCCCGACAGTCGCCTACCGCTACTACAACTCGTACGTCGAGCGCGCTCTGCACAACCGCCGCATGGCCGACGCGGGCGAGCATGTCACCGTGATGCTGGTGCCCGACGCCTACTACGAGGCGCACCTGCTGGTATCCATCACCCACCTGATGGCCGGACGCCACGAGGAGGCCCTGAGCCATGCGCTGCGCCTGGTGGAGCTCGCGCCCTTCGACGCGCGTGCGCGTCTACACGCGGTTAAGTGCCTCGAGGTCCTCGAGCGCGACGACGAGGCCATCGAGCAGCTCGACGAGCTGCTGAGGTTTGCCCACGAGCCGCAGGGGATCGGCCTCGCCTACTACCGCATGGCCTTCTTCCAGTGGAAGCGCGGCAACGTGGTGGCGGCGCAAGCCTGCTACCAGTGCGCCATGCGATTTCTGCCCGACGCGGTGCCCATGATGGCCATGGAGCTCTCGGTGCTCTACATGCAGAATCCCAACGCACTCGAGACGGAGACCACCGACCAGCGGATCGAGGACGCACTCACCGCGCAGGGCATTCCCATCGCTCCCACCGAGCAGACCTCTGAGGCGTTCTACGACTGCGCCCGCGCCTCGCTCGACGCCGAGATCTTCCCGGTGGCCCGCACCTTCGCGCGCATCATGGCCATGTTCTCCGGCGACGACGTGATCACCGGCGTCCTGCGCTCGCTGGAGGACGAGCCCGACCGCCTGTAGGCAACGGCGGACTTGTAGCCACCCGGGAGCATCCGCGCAGGTGGCTGTTTCGCCTCACGCTCGGGCTAAGCGCCCGACGCTTACGGCACGGCAGCTGCGGATCGTCTCGCTGCGCTCGGCGAGAGGTCCTCACTCCCGCCGTGCCGACGCGACGGGCAGCCCGAGAGGTCGGTGAAACGTCCGCCTGCGCGGATGCTCCCGGGTGGCCATCTTAGGCCGCACCATGTGACGCAATGGTGTCACGTGGTGGCCTCTAGCTTGCGTTCTTGCTACCATGAGGCAGACCTGACACCAGGGTGCCACCGCACCCGAAGCGAAGGAAGGAGCCCGTCATGGGCACGCGCGTGGCCGTCATCGGCATCATCGTGGAGGATCCCGACTCCGTGGACCAGCTCAACGAGATCCTGCACGAGTTTGGGTCCCACATCATCGGACGGATGGGAATCCCCTACCGCGAGAAGGGCATCAGCATCATCAGCATCGCCATCGATGCCCCGCAGGACGTCATCTCCGCCCTTGCCGGCAAGGTGGGCAACCTGCCCGGCGTGAGCGCGAAAACGGCCTACTCCAACTTCATCTCCGAAGCCTAACGGGAAGCAACATGGAATCCCGCACCTCCGAGCTCATCGACGAGCTCGCCCACAACCATACCCTCGACCTCGAGGGCTACGAGCATCTGGTCACGCATCAGGACGATGAGGCCGCCCAGCGGCTCGCCGACCTCGCATCCGCCGTACGAAAGGACGTGTATGGCACCGACGTCTTCGTGCGTGGCTTGATCGAGATCTCGAGCATCTGCAAGAACGACTGCCTCTACTGCGGGCTGCGCTCCAGCAATGCGAGCTGCGAGCGCTACCGGCTGACGCCCGAACAGATCCTGCTCTGCGCCGACATGGGCTACGAGCTGGGCTTTCGCACCTTCGTGCTGCAGGGCGGCGAGGACATGTGGTTTAGCGACGAGCGGCTGTGCGCCATCGTCGCATCCATCCGCGAGCGCCATCCTGACTGCGCGATCACGCTCTCGATGGGCGAGCGCAGCCGCGAGAGCTACGCGCGCCTGAGACAGGCCGGCGCCGATCGCTATCTGCTGCGCCATGAGACGGCTGACCCCGAGCACTACGCGCTCCTGCATCCGGCCGCCATGTCGTTTGACAACCGCATGCGCTGCCTACACGACCTGCGCGAGCTTGGGTACGCCGTGGGCGTGGGCATGATGGTGGGGTCCCCCTATCAGACGCCCCGTCACCTGGCAGAGGACCTCGCCTTCATCGATCGCTTCAAGCCCGAGATGTGCGGTATCGGGCCGTTCATCCCGCACCACGCCACGCCCTTCGCAGACCGTCCGGCCGGCACGCTCGAGCAGACCTGCTACCTGCTGTCCATCATCCGCCTCATCCATCCCACCGTGCTGCTGCCCGCCACCACAGCCCTGGGGACCATCGACCCCCTGGGGCGCGAGAAGGGCGTGCTTGCCGGGGCAAACGTGGTCATGCCCAACCTCTCCCCCGTCGACGTGCGCCAGAAGTACCTGCTCTACGACGGCAAGATCTGCATGGGCGACGAGGCTGCGGAATGTCGTCGCTGCCTCGATCTGCGCATGGAGCGCATCGGGTACCACGTGGTCGTCGACCGAGGAGACCCCCGTCCCTGAGCCGCAAGCACCACCTGTCACGACCCCTGCCCCGCCTCTGGCCACCGCCTCGAAAAAGGAGCACCCATGAGCCTCAACGACACCCCCTCGGGCGAGCGCACGCAGATCGCCTTCTTTGGCGTGCGCAACGCCGGCAAGTCCAGCCTCGTCAACGCCGTGACCGGCCAGCAGCTGGCCGTGGTCTCCGACGTGGCCGGCACCACCACCGACCCCGTGCGCAAGGCGATGGAGCTGCTGCCGCTGGGGCCGGTCGTGATCGTAGACACCCCCGGCATCGACGACGACGGGGCGCTCGGCGAGCTGCGCGTGGCGACCACCCGCAAGGTGCTGACCACGTGCGACGTGGCCGTCCTTGCCGTCGACGCCACCAAGGGCCTCGCCCCTGCCGACCGCGAGCTCCTCGCACTCTTTGCCGAGCGAAACGTGCCCTGCGTCGTGGCGCTGACCAAGTGCGACCTGCTCCCAGAGGGCTCTGAGAGCCTCTCTGAGGCGCCAGGAGCGGCCGCAGTGGTACAGACCTCATCCACCGACGGGACGGGCATCACGGAGCTCAAGGAGGCTCTCGCGCAGGCAGGCGCTGCCAAGGGACCAGAACCGCACCTCATAGCCGACCTGCTCGAGCCGGGCGACACGGTGGTGCTGGTGGTGCCCATCGACTCCGCCGCGCCAAAAGGGCGCCTCATCCTCCCGCAGCAGCAGACCATCCGCGACGTGCTCGAGGCGGGTGCCAGCGCCCTGATCACCCGCGACGCCGAGCTCGCACAGACGCTCGCCAAGCTGCCCGAGCGCCCGCGCATGGTGGTCACCGACTCGCAGGCCTTTGGGGCCGTGGCGCGCATCGTGCCGCAGGACACACCCCTCACCTCGTTCTCCATCCTGTTCTCGCGTTACAAGGGCAACCTTGCCCTGCAGGTCTCGGGGGCGCGTGCCATCGACGGCCTGACCGACGAGTCGCACGTGCTCATCTGCGAGGGGTGCACCCATCATCGCCAATGCGAGGACATCGGCACCGTCAAGATGCCCCGCTGGGTGCGCGAGCACACCGGATGCGACCCCACCTTCTCGTTCACCTCGGGCGGCGACTTCCCCCTGGACCTGTCTCCCTACGACTTGGTCATCCACTGCGGCGGTTGCACGCTCGGCGCACGTGCCATGCGCAGCCGCATCGAGCGCGCGGGCGCCCAGGGGGTCCCCATCACCAACTACGGCGTGGCCATCGCCCACATGCATGGCATCCTGCCGCGCGTCGTGGCGCCCTTCCCGGAGTGCAGAGAATAGTAGCTGGTCGCCTCATGCGCATGAAATCGGACATGATGGGGAATAAGTTAGATTAAACTAACTTATGAAGGGACGCATCATGCCTGTCGAGATCGTCTGGGGACTGCTGATTCCCCTTGCTGGCACCACCCTGGGTGCCGCCTGCGTATTCTTGCTCCGCGATCGCCTGAGCCCGCTCGTGGAGCGCGCCCTCATGGGCTTTGCCGCCGGCGTCATGGTGGCCGCCTCCATCTGGAGCCTCCTGCAGCCTGCCATGGAGGAGTCCACGCACCTGGGACGCCTCGCCTTCGTGCCGGCCGCCGTCGGGTTCTGGGTGGGCACGCTCTTCCTGCTGCTGCTCGACAACGTCATACCCCACCTGCACCAGCACGCCACGCAGGCGGAAGGTCCCAGCACGCGCCTGGCGCGCACTACCCTCATGGTGCTGGCGGTCACCCTGCACAACATCCCCGAGGGCATGGCGGTGGGTGTGGTGTTTGCCGGCTGGCTCGCAGGGACCTCCAGCATCAGCCTCGCTGGCGCCATGGCTCTGGCGCTCGGCATTGCCATCCAGAACTTCCCCGAAGGCGCCATTATCTCGCTGCCCCTGCGCGCGGAGGGCTCCGGCCGCATGCGCGCCTTTTTGGGCGGCTTTGCCTCAGACGTGGTGGAGCCCATAGGCGCGCTGCTCACCATCATGGCTGCCAGCCATGTGGTGCCGCTTCTCCCCTACCTGTTGAGCTTTGCCGCAGGGGCTATGATGTACATGGTGGTCGAGGAGCTCGTGCCCGAGATGAGCGCGGGCGAGCACTCCAACGTGGGCACGGTGCTCTTTTCGGTGGGGTTCACCTTGATGATGGCGCTCGACGTGGCCCTCGGATAGGCTTCTGCGCCAGATAGAGCGGGCGGGCCGGGTATGCCCCGACCCGCCCGCGCACTACCACTTGCGATGCGGTCGCGGATGGGTCAGCTTGTCGATGCAAAGTGCCAGCTCGCCCAGATAGATGAGCTCGCGGTGGTCGTCTATCCAGAACAGGTCGGGCAGGTATTGCTCGGGAATGATCGTGGCTAGCTGATCGTGCAGGGCGTCCATGTCGTTGGTCAGGTGGCAGCCCACGAAGATCGCGTCGGGCGCCACGTTGCAGATGGTGGTTGCCAGGAAGTTGGCCACGATCTCGTTCATGCCCTCGTAGGTCCACACCATCTCGTGCAGCTTGCCCGAGAGCTTGAAGAGCTTTCCGAGCGGCGCGATCTCGCCCGCATAGTTGTTGCGTCCCTTGACCAGATGACCGTCATCGATCAGGCCGAGGCCCGGCATGGCCAGGCCGATGCGATGGATATAGAACGCCACGCTGTCGTAGTCGGTCTGGGCCATGTAGGCGCCCATAGCCGCCGCGTTGGCGTTGTTGTCCACGTAGACCTCGATGCCGTACTTCTTCTCCAGCTCGCGGCCCAGGTCGTAGTCGCGGATGTCGTCGGTGGGCAGCGAGACCGACTGTCGGTTGATGATGCCAGGCAGCACGATACCCACCGCATCGAGGTCGTGGGCGTCCCAGCCGTCGAACTTCACCGTCGCGATGACGTCCTGGATGTCGCGGAAGTCCACGTGGCGCTTGTACACCATGCCGTCGAGCACGATACCCTTGCTGGCAAAGACGCGATACCCGATCACCATGGAGTGCGAGCGGTTGAACACCGAGACCACCATGACGTCCTTGGTCTTGTCGATGGGACGCACGATCTGCACCTCGGTCGGCGCCATCTCGGGCCAAACGCCCTCGGCCATGGCGTCGATGAGCAGGTCGAGCGTGGCATGCACGTCGAAGCGGGCAAAGATGTCGCCGGGAATCTCGATGACGGTGGCGTCGGGAAACGCCGTGACAGCGTCCTTGTAGCGGTACCCCATCTGCGGGGCCACCATCACCACGTCATAGCTGTTGCCGCGCGCGATGGCGTCGTCGAGCGGCATGGCGTGGAAGTCGTAGTGCAGCGAGAGGCTCTCCGCCAGCGCGCGGAGGCGGTTCTCGTACATGGTCGTGGTGATGCCCGCCGCGCAGCAGAGCAGCACGCGCGTGATGCCGCGCAGGTCGGTCTCGTCGAGCACCTCGGCCATCTCGAGGAACAGCTCCTTGGCGCGCAGCTCGTCGGTGAGCTCAAAGCGCACACGGAACATGGGAGCGCCGTCGGTCTTGCGCGTGATGCGCATCTCAACGACCTCCGGCCCGTCCTTCTGCGAGAAGAAGGTCATCCGGCCGAACATGGTCGAGGTGGCAAGGCGGATGTTCTCGTTGTCCTCCCAGGTGACGGTGCAGCCCTCGATGCGGCGCGACAGCACCCACTCGCGGTAGCGCTTGCCAATGCCCTCCACACCGATCCACGACTCCTCGCAGTAGGCCATGTGCCGGTGCACGGTGCCGTCGGGAAGCTCGCCGAGCGGGAGAATCTGCTGGTACAGCTCGGCATGCTGGTGGTCGCGCAGCATGATGTCGTCATGGTAGTGGCCCGCGTACCACACCTTGAGGCGCGTGCGGTCGAGCTTGTCGTCCACCTGCTGCAAGAACGCCGTGAGCTCGTCGTCCTGCTCGCGGGAGGGGTCATAATGGCGCACCATGGCAAAGCGCCGCAGCTTGCGCGGCACCTCGTGCGTGAAGACGTAGTCGACCTGCCAGTTCACGCGCTCCAGGTTGGCCAGGGCCTCCGCATATTCCTCGGCGCTGGGCATCTCGCGGCGCCACCACGACTTGCCCTCGATACGGCCGCCGATGTCATGGGAAGGCGCACCTCCCATGCAGAACCACCGGCCGAACTTGCCCATCTCGTAGACTTGGCCGCGCAGCAAGTGGATGATGCTCTTGGTCCCAGGAATGCGGGCTGCCTTGCCGCCACGCCACGTGCAGGCCTCGAAGCTGTCGAGGATGTCGTAGTTCTCGTGGTTGCCGTCAATGAACAGCGTGGTCCAGGGACAGCTGTCCAGCCAATCGAGGAAGAACTTCTCCTCGAGCGTGGGCGGATTGGTCCATATCAGGCCAAAGTCGCCGCATATGACCAGAAAATCGCTCTTCCTGAGCTTGGCTCCCTTGGGCCAACGCTCCGGGGTGAGCTTGCCGATGTCAAGCCATCCGTGTATGTCGCCCGTGACGTAGACCGCCATGCCTCGTGCCCTCCCACTTGACGAGAATCGCGCCATAGCACCTCATGATACGACGAGTGTCTGCAGGCATGCCCGCCCTTTGGGACGAACGGCGACGCTCCTGCGTCGCCCGTCCCCGAAGCCGACCTAGCCGCGCACCGGCAGGAAGATCACCGCATCGCCGTCGCCCACGAGGTCGAAGACGTCCATCTCCTGGGCGTCGATGCGTGCTACCAGGTTGCGCGTGCCGTCATCGACGATCGGCTCGAGCACCACCTGCACCTCGCCTGCATAGTGCTTGTAGTTGTCATTGACAATCACCACGTCGCCCCGGTCGAAGCGCTCCCCCACGTGACGTCTTGGCGCAATGGTCTCGCTCGCGTACACCTGACGTTCGATGCGCGTGCGCCAGATCCACTCGGAGCTGTCGCCAAAGTCGATGTGCGGGTAGAAGTCGAAGAGAATCTCGCGCTCCACCTCGCTGATGTCGTACAGGGGCTCGACGCGCACCTTCTTCTGGGCGGCGGCCGTCTTGCACGTGGTGGCCAGAAACTCCTCGAACTGCGCCACGACCCCACGTGCCTCCTCGCGTGGCGGCTCGGGATGGACGGGCGTGACGGCCTGCGCCACCGCCTCGAGCTCCTCGTCCGAGGCATAGGCGTTGCCAAACAGGATGTCGGTCACATGGCCCGTCGCCGCCATGATGCGCGCCTGCAGGTCGGCGGGATAGTCACGCAGCCGCTCGACGGTCGGCAGGCCGCAGGAGGCGTCCCAGACCCCGTGGGTCCCCGGCGCCTGCGAGGCAATGAAGGCACCGACCCGTATGCCAAGCGGCGCGAGACGAGCGTTGACCTCTTGGAAGCGATCCCAGCGGAATCCGGTGTAGCGCTGCGGATAGAAGTTGTGGCACGCGAGGATGCGCGCCTTGTCCACGCCGCGCGCCACCAGCGACTCGATGGCTGCAGGCTCGAGGGCGGAGGCGTTGTACTCGATCTTGATCCCATAGGGATTGCAGAGCATGGCATAGTTGTCGTCCTCGCCGTAGGCGCCGTCCATGCGCAGGATGTCTGCCTCGATCCCCTTGAAGACGGAGAGGTCCTGCGGGGTCGCGCCCAGTCGCGCCAGGCATTCGGGGTTGACGTCGAGTGCGACCTCCATGCCGACCTCGTGGGCCGCCGCGTCGAGGTCACGGAAGTACGCCAGTACCTCGTCGGGCGTTCCCTCGACGGAGAACATGCTGGTAAAGATGCGCTTGTATCCAAACGAGCCCGCACGCCTGAGATAGGCGGCGATCTCGTCGAGGGGGCGGATGTCCGGATAGACGGAGACACCGAGGGTGATCATGTTCGAACTCCTCGCTTAGGGCCACGGGCGGCCAAGGACGCAGATACACAAGCGGGCGGGAAGGAATCGCTTCCTTCCCGCCCGACAGACTCTAAGAGTGCACCAGTGTTACTGGGCGAGCTTCTCGTAGAGGTCGATGAACTCGACGGCCATCTGCTTGAAGACCTCGCAGCTCATCATCTGGTCCTCGGCGTGGATGAGAAGCAGGCAGACGAGATCGGCGGAGTTCTTGCCCTCGACGGCAAGCTGAGCCTCCTGAGCGAGCAGCTTGGCATGAGGATCATGAGCCTGGGTCATGAACTCGTCGCCGTCCTTGACGAGCTGCTTGGCGGCGTCGATGTTACCGGCCTTGGCCTCCTGGATGGCGCCAATGTAGCTGGACTTGGAACCACCGGCAGCGGTGATAATCTGGAACAGTGTGAGCTCGAGCTCCTCAGTCATGGTGTCTCCTTACTGTGTCTTCCCAATCCCTTTTTTACGTACAAAACACCCTCCCGTAAGGGAGGGCGAGTATTGCCTACTTGTTGGCGGCGATGAGCTTCTTGGCGAAGGCCAGGACGTTCTTGCCGTTGACCATGCCGTAGTCGGCCATGGGGATGACGT
>CACZCK010000033.1:0-585 GCA_902779675.1 uncultured Coriobacteriaceae bacterium
GCCGAATGGTTTGCCATCGGCACGCGCGTGCTGGGCTCCCTGCTGGTGCTCTTTATCTACAACGACGAGCGGCCCTCGGCCTCAAAGATGACGTGGATCATCCTCATCATGGCGCTGCCCATCATGGGTGTGGCGTTGTACCTGCTCATTGGCCTGAACTCGCACACGTTCAAGATGCGCAAGCGCTACGAGCAGGTCGACGAGCGCCTCATGCCGCTTTTGCCCGACGACGCCGCGGCCCAGGCGCGCCTGGCCCTGGTCGACGGCCGCGCGGCCAACATCGCCCGCTACCTGAACGACATGTCGCTCTACCCCCTGTACGACGACACGACCGTCACCTACTACGACGACGCGGCCAAGGGCATCGAGGCACAGAAGGAGGAGCTGCGTCGCGCGGAGCGCTTCATCTTCATGGAGTACCACGCCATCGAGGACGCCGAAAGCTGGCGCGCCATCCAGAGCATCCTCGAGGACCGCGTCAACGCGGGCGTCGAGGTCCGCGTCTTCTACGACGACATGGGCTCCATCGGCTTCGTCAACACCGACTTCGTCAAGCGCCTGGAGGCCAAGGGCATCAAGGCAAAG
>CACZCK010000033.1:604-21699 GCA_902779675.1 uncultured Coriobacteriaceae bacterium
AGGCAAAGGTGTTCAACCCCTTTGCCCCGGGCCTCAACCTGTTTCTCAACAACCGCGACCACCGCAAGGTCACGGTCGTCGACGGCCGCGTGGGCTTCACGGGCGGCTACAACATCGCCAACGAGTACTTCAACATCACGCACCCCTTTGGCCATTGGAAGGACACGGGCGTGCGCCTGGAGGGCCCGGCCGTGCAGAGCCTGACCGCGACGTTCCTGGAGATGTGGAACGCCTCCGCCGAGGGCGACGTGGACGACGCGGCTGCGGCCTACAAGCGCTACCTGCCCGCCGTGCCGGCAAACGAGCAGGCCCAGGGCTTTGTGCAACCCTACGCCGACAGCCCCATGGACGACATCCACGTGGGCGAGGACGTGTACATCTCGGTGGCGGAGTATGCGCAGGACTACGCCTGGTTCGTGACCCCGTACCTCATCATCACCGACGAGATGACCCACGCGCTGGGTCTGGCCGCCCGCAGGGGCGTCGACGTGCGCGTCATCACGCCGGGCATCCCCGACAAGAAGATGGTCTACGCTCTCACGCGGTCGTACTACTACGGCCTCGTGCGCTGCGGTGTGCGCATCTACGAGTACACGCCCGGCTTCTGCCACTGCAAGATGAGCGTGGCGGACGACAAGCTTGCCACCTGTGGCACCATCAACCTGGACTATCGCAGCCTGTACCACCACTTTGAGAACGGCTGCCTGTACTATGGCTGCGATGCGGTGGCCGACACCAAGGCCGACTTCGAGTGGATGTTCGCGCAGAGTCGCGAGGTGACCGACGAGTATCGCGACCCGGCAGCGCACGTGCGCCTGTGGCATCTCATCCTGCGGCTGGCCTCCCCGCTGATGTAGCGGCCGGCGACTGGCAACGAATGGGCTGGTAGGTGTGGACGACACGCTGCGCAACGACATCCTGAGGCACGGTAGGGACATCGTCTCGTCGGCACGCTTTGCCAAGGCGCGCGAGGTGCCCCACCACAGCAAGGGCGGCAACATCGCTCGGCACAGCATGGAGACGGCAGGCTATGCGCTGCTGCTCGCGCGCTGGCTGGACCGGCACGGCGTGACGGTAAGCGAGCGCGACGCGGTGCGGGCCAGCCTGCTGCACGACATCGGCATGACCGAGGACGAGGTGTTTCTGAGCCCCTCGCACGTCAAGGCGCGCACGCATCCGCGCGAGGGGGCGCGAATCGCGCGGGAGGAGTTTGGCGCCAACGAGGTGCAGGATGGGGCCATCCGCAGCCACATGTGGCCCGTGTGGCGGCTGGCACCGCCGCGTACGATGGTGGGCTGGGTCGTCTCGGTGGCCGACAAGTGCTGCTCGATGCACGAGCTGGGACGCTCGAGCGAGGAGGTCGTGGACGCGGCCGGCAGGTGGATCCTGCGGCACGTGCGTCGCGGGTGAGGTGTGAGCGGGGAGGCGTCCGTATCTGCGGACCACTTGCGGCTGTGGGGCCACTGGTTCGCAGATTCTGCCGCGAACGGGGTTGCATCTCCTCTTTCTTCCGCAGGTTTACGAACACATGAGACGAAACCCACCGCCGTTGCATACTAGAATGTGACTTACAAACGACGGCAAGGCATAGGGAGCATCATGGATACCAACACGTTCGACGAGGCCAAGCTTGCGCGCATGAAGGAGTGCACCAACGCGCAGGAAGTGATTCAGCTTCTGGCGGAGGATGGCTTTGAGCTCACCGACGAGCAGCTCGAGGCCGTGACCGGCGGTGCTGCGGCGGAGTGGTCGCTGGAGCAGCTGATCGCCTCGTTTGGCGACGCGCTCTCGAGCTTCTTCCCCAAGGACTTCGACCCCTCGCAGATCTGGTCCAACCTCCCCATGGGCCACTAGACACCCGCGGGCTGGCCACCGCGCCGGCCCGGCACAACTCATGACGGATTGTCACTTGGTAGGCTATCGATACCGGTAGCCTGCTTGCGTATACTCAGCGTCGAGTGGGTGGCTGGCACGTGCGGGCACGGAGCAGGGAGCGGACCATGGACGGCAGGACGTTTGCGACAGGCAGCGGCACCGTGCGCTACTGGGTCGACGCGTCGGCGGGCTCCGATGCCCCGTGGCTCGTGTTTCTGCCGGGCCTCACCGCCGACCACTCGCTGTTCGACGCGCAGATGACCCACTTTGCCGGCAAGGCGCGCTGCCTGGTGTGGGACGCGCCCGCCCACGGCGCCTCGCGGCCGTATCCGCTCGACTTCACGATGGACGACTATGCCCGCATTTTGCATGGCATCCTGCAGGTAGAGGACATCGCGCGACCTGTGCTGGTGGGGCAGTCGTTGGGCGGCTACGTGGCACAGGCGTTTCTGGACCTGTATCCGGGCGAGGCGACGGGCTTTGTCTCCATCGATTCGGCGCCGCTCAAGCGGCAGTACTATCCCACGTGGGAGGTCAAGGCCCTGCGGCACACCAAGGGCATGTACCAGGCCATTCCCTGGGCGCTGCTCAAGCCTTGGGGCGCATGGGGCGCCGCCACCACGCCCTGCGGCCGCGCCAACATGCGCTCGTTTATGGACAGCTACACCAAGCGGGAGTACGTGGAGCTGGCGGCGCACGGGTATCGCATGCTCGCCGACGCCGTGGAGGCCGAGCGCCCCTATGCCATCGACTGCCCGGCGCTGCTGCTCTGCGGCGAGCGTGACCACGCGGGCGACGTCAAGCCCTTCAACCGCAAGTGGGCGAAGGGCGATGGGCTGCGCCTGGTGTGGGTTCCGGGAGCGGGACACAACTCCAACGTGGACAGGCCTGACTTTGTGAACGCGCAGATCGAGCAGTTTGTGGCCGGGTTGGGAGGCGACTTCTGCCGCAAGGCCTAGCGCACGGGGAAGCTGCCCAGGTAGCGCAGCTCGAAGGTGGGGTTGGCCGCCGCGATCGCCTCGAAGGCCTCGAAGCCGCCGCCTGCGACCTCCACCAGGTAGGAGTAGCTGCCCAACTCGGTCTTGCGCGGTCGGTCGTGCACGGCCACGACCTCCAGGCCGCTCTCCTCCGCGCTGGTCAGCAGCTCGGCGAGGTCACCCACGTCGCCCGAGGCCACGAAGGCCATGCGGTCGGACGCCTCGCGCGCGGCGTTGCCCAGCGCAAGCACATAGAAGCGCGTCTTGTTGGTGTCGCTCATCTGGATGTTGTCGGCGACGACCTCGAGCCCGTAGACCTCGGCGGCAGCGGAGGAGCCAATGGCCGCGCAGGTGTTGTCCTCGGCTTCGGCGGCCATGCGGGCGCCCTCAGCCGTGCTCGAGACCTCGGTGACCTCGGCGTCGGGCAGATGCTCGCCCAGCCAGGTGCTGCCCTGCGCGATGCCCTGCTTGTGCGAGTACACGATGCGGATGTCCTCAAGCGCGGTGCCGGGCTTGGCCAGCAGGTTTTGGCTGATGGGCAGCTCTACCTCGCCTGCCACGTGCAGGTCCCTCTGGTACACGACCTCGTCGAGGTACTCGGCGATGGGCCCGCCAATGGCGTTCTCCTGCGGGATCACGGCGTAGTCAACCTGCCCGTCGAGCAGCGCCTGCACCGATGCGGCCACGTCCTCCTGCGGCAGGTAGGTGCCCTCGCCCTCAAAGAAGACCCCGCACGCCTCCTGCGTGTAGGTGCCCTCGGGGCCCAGGTAGCTCACGAGCGGCTTGGCAGGCGTGGTCGGCGTCTCGATCTGCTCCTGACCGGGCGTATCGGTACCTGGCTCGGCAGACTCGGGCAGCTGCGCGCAACCGGCGCAGGCGAGTGTGACGGCGAGTGCCCAGGCGAGCAGCGTGATGCGGGTGGTGTTCACGAGCGACCTCCTCGTGCAGACGTGGGTGGGGGAGCGGAGCTGGTCCGCAGGTCAATGGTACTACGAGGGTGCTTGTGGTTTGGGGCGCGTGCGCAAGCTGCGAGGAGAGCGGGATGGCTTGGGATTGGAGGGTGAATGTGGCTCCGTGGTGCCGCTACGGGATGGGGCCCGTGCACAGAGGGGTCTCCGCACGTATGGAGGCTGTTTATTGTGGTTTTGAAGCCTCTACTGGGACGAATCTGCATGTTTATTGCGTTTCAGGGGATGCCCAGATGGACCACTTTCGCTTCGGGGATGCTCCAAGTACAGACTAACCGCGTTGTCTGTGGTTATTACCTGCTGCCCGAAATGGCAAACGCAAACAATTTGCGGGCCCCTGTTCTTCGCGGGCGGGATGCGTGACACATAGATCGTCTCTGCCAGAGGCCCGCTTGTTTGTTTGCGTTTGCCATGTTTGACACTGCTCAAAAACCGCAGACAACGCACGTTGTCTGCGTTTGGACCACCCAAAGGTCGCAAGTGCCCCATGCGACCACCCCTGAAACGCAATAAACCTTAAAGTGCGCCACGACAGCAAGCCAAAAAGCGCAATAAACATGAATCATCGGCTCGCAGAGAACCCTAGACCCACCTTGGGGCGGAGGCCACCTCTCCGACGGCGTGGGGGGGCATCGTCAAATGGCCAGGAACGGTTCCAAACACAAAGGATGGTCGCCCGCCGCCATGCCCCTACGCGGTAAAGAAGAGCACGTATATCACGGGGCCCACAAACAGCAGGTAGCCGATCAGCGCGCGCACCAAGAAGTGCCTGGTCAAAAACACGGCAATGAACTCGCGGATGAGCGCCGTGGGCCAGTAGTAGGGCGCAACGTCGGCTCCGATGCCGGTGCACCGCAGGCCCACCTCGCGGGCAAACAGCAGGCAGCGGTAGACGTGGTAGTTGCTGGACACGAGGGCCGTCTTCTTGCTGCCCGGGCGCGCGTCGATGATGGCCTTGGAGTTGGCCAGGTTCTCGTAGGTGGTGGTGGACTGGTCCTCGGGCAGGATGTGGTCGCGCGGGATTCCGTGCTCAACGAGGTAGGTTGTCATGGCCTGCGCCTCGCTGACGGCCTCGTCGGGGCCCTGGCCGCCGCTGGGAATGATGTAGGGCTTGCGCGCGCACCGCTCGTAGATCTGGATGGCCTTGTCCACGCGGTTGGACAGCAGCTTGGTCAGGCGGGTGCCGCCCAGCAGGCCGCAGCCGTGGATGATCACGTAGTCAAAGTTCATGCGGTGCGGCATGACCTGAATAAAGATGGTGTACAGCACAAAGTTGAGCACCAGCAGGCTAAAGTACAGCACGCTGAAGGCCACGAACATGAGCCAGGGGCTGATGGCGTCGTTGGCGTACTGCGACCAGCCCAGCACGTAGACGATCGAGGCGGCCTCGCCCACGCCCACAAAGATGCCCAGCGCCAGCGACAGGACGTGCGCCAGGGCCAGGCCCTCGCGGCGGATCACCAGGATGCCGTTGATGACGAGCAGGATTGGTACCAGGAACAGCCCGAGCATGATGAGCAGGAAGCAGAAGAGCAGCAGGTAGCCGCTGTCATCACTAAAGAAGCCCGCAGCAAAGACCATGGTCACGATCAGCGAGAGCATCAGCAGAAAGCTGTTGCGGTAGTGCTGGGGCCAGATGATCGTGCATGCGATGGTGATGGCCCAGATGCCGGCGAGCATGGGTCCCACGGACTGGATGTTGTCGATGATGGCCTGCATGGCTATGCATGCCTCCTTCTGCTAGGCGTGCCGTCGGGTAGCCCGAACCCACCGAACAGGTTCAGGCCGAGCACTGCGTTGAATCCTACTGCGGCAAAGACGCTGAAGCGCTCCACGATGCCAAAGAACGCGGGAGGGACCAGGCCCTGGCCTATGGCACCAACCAGCATCATGGCGAGTGCGCAAGCCGCCCACATTCCGATGCGTCGTACCTCGGAGCGCCTGAGGCCAGCGACGATGAGCGTGACAAGCGAGACGATGGACAGGATGACGACCGCAGCCGTGACCGCGATGTGCATGGCCTCCTGGAAACCCGCGATGCCCGTGCCGCCGTCTGAGAGGGGAAACATGCCGTAGCCGATGGCAGAGACCCAGGTCATGAGGGTGAAGAGGTGCACTCCCGCGCGAAAGCCCCTGGAAGCCACGCGCTGCTGGGAGACGTAGAGCGAGACGCAGGTGGCACATACGACGCTGCAGGTGTCGTACGGTGCGGCCAGCTGGCTCCACAGTGCGCGCGAGGGGGCGGCTTGGGCGGACAGGTCGCTGACGGCCTGCGCCATCCAGTCGTAGCCGGGGTAGGCGAGTGGCGCGAAGACGACGGCTGCCGTGTAGGAGAGCAAGGCGATGGGGCCGGTGAGGCCGAGCCAGTGGATGAGGGATCTCTTCATGGGCGGTGTCCTTGCGGGCTTTCGGGGGGCACGGAGAGCGCAGCGCAGGCGGAGGATGTGCCGTAGGTGTAGGTAACGTGCCTGCGCACGATGTTACTGCTGTCGGAGTATGAGGGTACCGCTTGCAGCGAGCCGTGTGAAGGGGAGGGGAGTGGTAGAAGAGCCTGCGGATGGGGGGTGTTGTGATTTGAGCTGGTGGCTGCGGGCTGGACTGATCACTTTCTCGTGTGGTGATGGCTGACGCGGTTGGCCGAGGGCTTGGATGCACGTTTATTGCGTTTCTGGGCGCGTTACCGCGATAGAAGAGTGTCTATTCTGCGTTTGAGGGGGTGCCTCAGAGGGGCACCTTTGACACAAGGGGCTCCAAGCGCATACAACACGCGTTGTCTGCGGTAATCCGACGCTTCGAGATCGGCCAAACGCAGACTTTTTCTGGTCGGTCCGACTTCTGGGGAGTGGGAAAATTTGTTTGCGTTTGGCCTTTGCGTGGGTCTCCGAGAGGCGCAAACAACACGCGTAGTCTGCGGTTTGAGTGGCCGTAGGGGACGAATGCGCCTGTTTGGGGAATCGTCAAACGCAAACAACATGCCTAGACAGAGCAATGGGGCTCCATAGAGCGCAGAAAACGCGTGTTTAGCCGTACACGGTCCACGCTATGGAGCAGGTGTCTGCACAGAGAAGGTCGCCCAGCCAGCTCATGCAGGTGCAAATCGTGTCCGACCCGTTGGCTATGGTTACTGCAACGGTAACGGTTGCAGGTAGTAAGCGGTGATCGCATGACGCGTGTACAGACAGAGCTCGAGCAGCTTCGCGAGGAGATCCGCAGCGTGCGGGAGTCCATACTCACGGCCGTCGTGCGCATGGACGACATCAGGCTCCAGCAGATTCCGCAGATCAGGGCGGATTACGCGCTCAAGATCGGCTGCTGGGAGCAGGCGCTGCTGGAGGCGGAGCTGGCGGCTCGTCGGGCCAAGAGGCGCCTTGCACTGGCTCAGGCGCAGGCAAACCAGGGTGACGCTCCGCAGATGGAGGCAATCGAAGCCCAGCTGGAAACGGAGCTTGCGGAATGGACGGCCAAGGCCGAGCAAGCGCGGATCGCCTACGAGCATGCGCTTACGCGCCTTACGAGCATGGCTCCCATGAAGAAGGCCGATGCGGACGAGCTGAAGCGCCTGTACCGCAGGCTTGCCAAACGCTTGCATCCCGACGTGCATGTTGGTGACAGCGACGAGTGCTCGGCGCTCTTCCTGCTCGCCCAGGCTGCCTACCGCAACGGCGACGTTGAGGCGCTACGCTCGCTGGAGGTGGCCACGCGCCATCTGGATGCGCTCGAGGAGGACCTGCAGCATGTCACCGATGCCGACGCGCTGGCGCAGGAGCTGGAGCTCGCGCGCATCGAGGAGGGCGTGGTGCAGGAGCGTCTGCGCGCGCTAGAAGAGTGTGAGGAGATGCGCCTGGGCCAGTTGCTCGCCAGCCCGCAGTGGGTCACCGAGCGCACCACGGAGCTGCGCCAGGCCACGGAGGAGTGGAACCGGGTGCGCCGTGCGAGCGAGGAGCGGCTCAGGCAGATCATGGAGGCCTTCGATGAGTGACGCAAACATCAACGCAACGGCAGCAGACACCGCCCTGGCTGGCGGCCTTGCGCCCGTCACGGCCACCAGCGCCGGTGCGCTCATTGCCGCAATGCACGGCGGGGGAGCTGGCCTGCCCGAGGTGCCCAAGCCCTTCGCGCAGCCCATCTGCCTGGTGCCCGACGCGCGTGTGGCTGGCACCACGCACGTGGCGGACATCGCCGAGCTGGCGGAGCACCTGTCCGAGGGCGACCGCCTGCGATTTGAACGCGACAAAGCCAACCGCTACGACGAGTGGGCCATCCGCGTGCTGGACGGCAACGGCAACCGCCTGGGCTTTGTGTCTGCGGACATCAACCAGATACCCGCTCGCCTGATGGACGGCGGCAAGTGCCTGTTTGGGCAGGTCACGGGCATTGAGTTGTGTGGCAGTTGGTGGAAGATCGGCATGGGAGTGTGGCTCGATGACTAACTGGCGGGGCAACGGCGGCGGCTGGGGCGGAGACGCACCGGTCTTTAGCTCCAACTACGAGTACCGATGGGGCGGCAAGAAGTGGCCGTACCCCGACGTGTGGATCACCGAGCAGAGGTGGGAGCCCACGAGCACCAGCACCGGCCGCGACTGCGTGTGGCACTACACGCCCGAGGACGATCCCGAGGGCTGGGACGCCCTCAATTACGGCGCGGACTACTACAACGAGGGCATGTCGTGCGACCCAGACACCGAGCACGAGAAGCGCGTGCTGTGCTTCCGCGCGGCCGAGCTCCTGTACCTGCACGCGTCGAGCAAGGGCAACCCCGTGGCCGACCTCAACCTGGGCTACGTGTACTCGTACGATCGCTGCGAGGGCTCGTACTGGGGTTGGACCACGACATGGACGACCAGCGAGGACCTACGCAGGCCGTTCCCGCACCTGCAGCGAGCCGTCGAGCACTACAGGAAGGCGGCCGAGGCGGGTATTGCCGAGGCGTGCTACAAGCTAGGCGACCTGCTGCGCGACGGGCGCGGGTGCGAGGTTGACCTGGAGGAGGCGTTCCGGTGGTTTAGCCGCGCCTTTGACCTCGGCCAGCAGGACGGGCCCGTGGTGTGGGGGAGTGCCGCGCTGCGCCTGGGCCGCGCCTACGAGGAGGGCGAGGGCTGCGAGCAGAGCTTTGAGCAGGCGTGCACCTGGTACGAGCGCGCGACCACCGGCCTGGGCATCGCCGTGCGAGGCGGCGAGGGCTGGTACCGCGGTGCGCTGTCTCGCGCTGAGCGCGGGCTCGCCCGCACGCGTCAGGAGTTGAGCGGAGAGTACTAGCATCGTGCACAGGGGATACTCCCTTTCGCGCGAGAGACATCTCGCGCGAAAGGGAGTATCCCCTGTGCGCGAGCACCCGTGCGCGCGAGACAAGTTAGCCTAATCTGGCCGTCCACAGACCGATACGCATCTTTACGCCAAGTTTGTCACTAACTGGAGATTCGCAAAACCCCGCTTTGCTACCCTTGCCCCAAGAGATCCCATCCAAAGGAGGAGAAATGAAACGCATCTGCCTTGCGCTGCTTCTATCGGGCTTGCTTGTGGTGACCCCCGTGCTTTGTGGCTGCGGCGGCCAGGGTGCGGCAGACTCTGGTCAGGCTGCCCAAACCGAAGAGGAACCCCAGCCTCCTGTGCTCGACGGCCTCTGGGGACAGCGGGATCGGGAGTACGGCGACGAGGGCATGCGGGGCGCCATCGACGGTGACACCATCTGCCTGTGGTTCCACACCGAAGAAATGGACGCGATCTACTGGGTCGGCTCGTTTGAGGCGCCGGTGTCGGAGGACGACTATACGTGGACGTCCACTGCGAACCGGGAGATGATGACCAGCGCGTTCAGCTCGCAGGAAGACACCAAGGACTTTGAGTACAAGGACGGCCAGATTGGGTTTGACGTCACCCTACAGGGCGATACCACGCATGTGGTGCTGAAGCAGCATAGCGAGGAGACGGGCGTCTTGGAGGACGGGATGCCGCCGAAGGGCGAGTAGGACGGGACGATTGAGGGCACGCTGATGGCCTCCTCGCTGCGTGTGAGCAGTGGGGAGGCCTTAGTATTTACGTATCGGGTCCATGCTCAAAAGCTGACAGGTACCCGCCTGATGCTGTGATAGAGTTTCATAGCTTTTAGGTATGACTGCGTGCGTTGACGGAGGACTCGATGGCTAGTCAAAAAGGCTCGAAAAATGGCCGCTTTAAGGGCTTCCTGCTGAGGTTCAAGTATCTGGTGATTGGCGTCTTGTGCGGTGCCGCGATTGGCATTGCAGGCTTTCTCTTTTGGCAGAACTACAACCCCGTCGATGTGCCAGACGAAGCGACGATCGTAGCCGCATCAGTCGTGTTCGAGAGAATCCAGTCGCAGAATGAGCTCGTAAGCGCCTCCCAGAATTACAACATCACCGAGAAGGCGAGCAAGTCAAACAAGATTCCGTTCACAAACGTGGACATACCCTTTACGGAGAACAGTTACTGGTATAGGTATGTCGGGACCATCAAAGCGAGCGTGAATCTGTCCACTGCGGCTTTTGAGACGAAGGGCAAGAAGATAATCGTCTCTCTGGATCAGCCCGCAATCAGTTCGAACACACCCGACATGGAGAAGTCATGCGTGCTCGAGGAGCACAACAACGCGCTCAATCCCATTACGATTGAGGACTTCGATAACTTTAGGAGGAAGTGCCAGGAGCAGAGCCAGTCCGAGGCGGTGGAGGGTGGCATTTTCAACGAGGCTAAAACCAACGCTGAGGAGAACATCAGATGCATGTTCAACGCTGCCATGGGTGATGCCTATGAGATTGAATTCAACTGGCGCGAGCGTGAGGCATAGTCGGATCAATCACACATGTGTTGAATGGGGCAGGGGCATCCTTTGAAAGGATGCCCTTTGCTTTACCTGATCAGCTGAGAGCTAGTAACGGAGTTATGCTGAAGTACTGGTATTGCTACAATTTGGCCAGAGGCGGCGCTTGCGCAGCATCTTGACTTGATGGCTAGCCCTCGCCAAGTGGCAGTACATAAAGAGAGTCTTTACCCATCGCCAGAACAACGGGCTCGTTGTGCAGCCGGTCGAGCTCCTCGATACTGTCGATGAACGGGCGCATGAAGCCGGGCTTTGCATGTGCCAGCGCTGCCATGCGCTTGTCTGCCCCATCCTGTGCGATTCCGCCAAGCTTGTGCGCCTGGCCGATCAGTGCCTCGTCGATCTGTGTCTTGTCGCCCACGGGGGTTGCGGCAATCATTCGTCCGAGCTTGCCGCCCGCGGCGCCAATCCCACCGGCAACTACCGCACCAATCGACCCCTTGGCATCTTCCTCGATCCTGTTGGCGCACCTGGTGTAGAGCTCAAAGTACTCGAGCGAGTACTTCTCCATCTTCGTACCGATTGACTCGAGATACGGCGAATCGTAGTTGCCCACGAGCATGACGTCCATGAGCGTCGAATAGCAGTAAAGGTAGGAGGCAAGCTGGTAATCCCTTAGCGCTTCGACCATGCTGGCCGTCCGCTTTGAGACGTCCTTGCCCATGTGAATTGCTCCAAGCGGCTTTAGCATTCCAGCAAGACGCTCGCGCTGGAACTCTATGGCGTGCTCGGCCTCCGATCGAGCAGATAACACTCGGCGGTGCCTCGTACTTATGTACGAATCGTTGGTACTGTTAAAGCGATAGTTGTCCTTGAGTTCGTCCAGGTCCTTGAAAGCTGCAACCAGCTTGGCGTGGTCGCGCTGTTTTGCATACGCAAACATCTCTTGCTGAAGGTCGCTGATCTCGTCGAGCTTCTGATTGATCTCTGTGAGTGCGGCGGCTACAAAGAGCATCGTGGGGTTGAAAGAAGAGGCCGAGGTGACCGTCTCGGTGACGGTTTGCGATTGAACGGGGTTCAGCTTAGCCTGAGCAAAGGTGCCGGGAACCTTGATCGACCCAAGGTAGCCAGAGCCATTATTAAAGCTGTGGAGCCTGTCAGGTGTTAGGACGTTGCCCCGAACGTCTGTGACTCGATAGAGCAGTTCGCCACCACTGACGCTCGTGGTCGTGGAGGCGGTCGCCTTCAATGCTTCGGGCAGCGAGTAGAGGGCGACTCCGAGGGACGACAGCTCTGTGATGGGCAGCTCGATGGCATTGGAAAGGTCGAGCATCTCCGCAGGTATGGCGGGAAGATCTGACAGAATCGAGTCAGTAGTTGGCATCAATTCCTGAGAACCATCAGTAGGCATTGTCCTCTCCCTTGTTAGACTCAGGGTCTTTCATCAAAGCTGGGTGCTTCAGTAAACATGTTTGATGGAACGATACCATGAAGGGTGACGCGTCGTACCTCTTTGCCGAAATGCGACAGGCGGCTCATTTTGTTAAGCGTATGCTCATGTGTGTTAACGCAGCTGGGGAGGCCGCATGAACGTCTACGTAGGATTAACCGACTGGGATTGGTACGACTACCCGCGCGACCACAATATAGCCGAGGTCAACTTCTGGAAGTCGAGTGGCAGGTCGTTCAATGCGCTAAAAGAGGGAGACCTGTTTCTCTTCAAGCTCAAGGCAAGTGCTCCGCGCGGCCAGCGACTCGTTGCAGGTGGTGGATTCTTCGTTAGCGCTTCAACCACTACCATCGATTGGGCGTGGCGGGCTTTTGGTACCGAGAATGGGGTCAATAACCTGGCCGAGTTCAGTGACAAGATTTGGAGCTACAAGAGTGATGTGCGTAATCTTGGCACCTATGGAGAGGTGACCAACATCATCCTGACCGACGTGTTCTACTTTGACGATGATGAATGGTACGAGCTTGGCGAACCCTGGAGCAACTCAATCGTGTCGGGCAAGACGTATCGTGGGCAGGATGCGATGCGTCTTATGGCAGGTGTGGAGCAGAAGCTGCGCGCGAGACCTCTGGCAAGCGGGGGTGAAAGCGTTACAACTGTGCCTGCAGCGAAGGATGGCTTTGTCATGACGCAGGCGAAGCATCGCATAGGGCAGGGTGCGTTTCGTACGCTTGTGGCAGACGCCTACCAGCGCCGCTGCGCTATTACCGGTGAGCGTACGGTACCCGTGCTGCAAGCAGCACACATCAAATCCTTTGCAGATGATGGTCCGAATGCAGTGAATAACGGTATTCTGTTGCGTTCTGACCTTCACGCGCTCTTTGACGCAGGTTACGTGACCATTGAGGACGACTTGCGAATTGTGGTGTCCGGTCGGTTGCACGAGGACTATGGCAACGGCAAGGACTATTACCGCTATCACGGGAAACCACTGCTGGTGATACCAGAGGAGCGAAAGCTTCGTCCCGCACGGGAGTATTTGGAGTGGCATCGGGAGCGGGTGTTCAACGAGTAGGGGATTGAGCGAGACCCAGCGCATCCAACACTGTTGCCGCGTGTATCCTACAGCGCGAGTGAGGTCGTCAGCCTCAATGACGTTGATACGTCTTGCAGAATAGAGCGGTAGCCGCGTTATGGCCGTGGCTACCTTTACTACAGGCCTGCATAGCTGAGGCGGACATGACTCCCGTGTCCTGAGTGCACAGGTCTTAAGTATTGGATAATGTGCCATGGTTTGTTTTCGAGCATCCTTGTATTGTAGCCTAGGCTTTAATTTACACACTATTCTTCAACTGCAAGCTCCAAATACAGGTACGCGATAATTCAAAAGTGGGGCTTTGCTACAATGGATGTGCTCTGTATTTACAGCCGCTTTACTTGGTAAGGATTCCTATGAGCTACAAGGATCTCGTCGAATCGGGTGCCTCGACCCCGGAGATGCAGTCGTTCCTCACCGATTCGGAATTGGTCACGGTCACGCTGCGGTTACCGCGCACGATGCGCGACTCAGCCAAGGAGTATGCCACGCTCAACGGCATGAACTTCACCACTCTCGTGAAGCAGTGCCTCATCGAGAAGCTCACTGCCTCGCGCGATCGGAACTAGGTGATTGGTATGTTCGATAACAAGATTGCAATTGAGTATGCTTCGGTCTCGATGCCGATGAACGAGGACTTCTACGAGCAGGTCATCATCGAGCACCTTCGCGACGACTTAGGCTACGAGTACCTTCACGGCCCGGACGTGCCGAGGACGACGCCGGACTACCGTGACGTGTTCCTTCCCGTGGTGCTGCCCAACAGCCTGAGGCGCATCAACCCCGGCCTTCCCGACGTGGCAATCGAGCAGGCCATCCTCAAGATGTCCAACATCGACGCGGGCACGCTCTACCAGAAGAACGAGGTCTTCAACGACTACCTGCAGTCGGGCGTTGAGGTGCACTTCTACGACGGCAAGGAGGAGCGCGACGACATCGTCTACCTCCTGGACTACAAGAACCCGATGAACAACAGCTTCCACGTGGTGAACCAGTGGACCTTCGTCGAGTACTCCGAGAAGCGGCCCGACGTCATCGTGTTCGTGAACGGCATGCCGCTCGTCGTGTTCGAGCTGAAGAGCCCTTCGCGCGAGGAGACCGACGCGAGCCACGCCTACAAGCAGCTGCGCAACTACATGAAGCACATCCCCAGCCTGTTCGTGCCGAACGCCTTCTGCGTGATGAGCGACCTAACCGAGACGCGCGTGGGCACCATCACGGCCAAGGAGGACCGCTACGTCGCCTGGAAGAGCGTGGACGGCGACTACTCGGGAACGGCGCATGCCGACTGGAAGACGATGCTCGACGGCATGCTCGGCAAGGAACGGCTCATCGACATCGTGCACAACTTCATCTGCTTCAACGACTCGGCCGAAAGCGTCGTGAAAATCCTCGCGGGCTACCACCAGTACTTCGCGGTGCGGAAGGCGGCCGACCGCGCCGTCGAGGCCGTGAGCGGAGACGGCAAGATCGGCGTGTTCTGGCACACGCAGGGCTCGGGCAAGTCGCTTTCCATGGTGTTCTTCGCGCACCTGCTTCAGGAGCGGCTGAACAGCCCGACCATCGTGGTCATCACCGACCGCAACGACCTGGACGACCAGCTCTACGGGCAGTTCGGGCGCTGCAAGACTTTCCTGCGCCAGGAGCCCGTGAACGCCAAGAGCCGCCAGCACCTGAAGGACCTGCTCGTCGGGCGCGAGGCCAACGGCATCATCTTCACAACGATGCAGAAGTTCATGGACGGCGACGAGCCGCTATGCGACCGCAGCAACGTGGTCGTGATGGTGGACGAGGCGCACCGCGGCCAGTACGGCCTTACCGAGCGCATGGACGAGCGCGGCAACGTGACCATAGGCGCGGCCCGCATGGTGCGCAAGGCGCTTCCCAACGCGAGCTACATCGGCTTCACGGGGACGCCCATCGCCACCGAGGACAAGAACACGCGCGAGATATTCGGCGACTACATCGACGTGTACGACATGACGCAGGCCGTGGAGGACAACGCCACGCGCCCGGTCTTCTACGAGAGCCGCGTGGTCGCGCTGCACCTGGACGAGAGCGTCCTTTCCAAGCTCGACGCCGTCTACGCGGAGTACGCCGAGGACGCCGACGCCGCCAGCATCGAGCGCAGCAAGCACGAGCTGGGCGGCATGGACGCCATCTTCGGCACGCCCGAGACCATCGACGCGCTCTGCACCGACATCGTGGAGCACTACGAGGCGAACCGCGCCGACGTGCTGACCGGCAAGGCGATGATCGTGGCCTACAGCCGGACCATCGCGATGAAGATCTACTACAGGCTGATGGAGATGCGACCCGCCTGGAAGGACAAAGTCGGCGTCGTCATGACCATGAGCAACCAGGACCCCGAGGAGTGGTTCGACGTCTGCGGCGGCGCGACGCACAAGAAGGACATGGAGCGCAAGTTCAAGAGCGACGACGACCCGATGAAGATAGCCATCGTCGTGGACATGTGGCTCACGGGCTTCGACGTGCCGAGTCTGGCGACCATGTACGTGTTCAAGCCCATGAAGGGCCACAACCTGATGCAGGCCATCGCCCGCGTCAACCGGGTCTACCCCGGCAAGGAGGGCGGCCTTATCGTGGACTACATCGGCATCGCCGGTGCGCTCAAGCGGGCCATGAAGGACTACACCGCCCGCGACCAGTCAAACTACGGCGACATGGACATCGCCGCGACGGCGTACCCGAAGTTCCGCGAGAAGCTGGAGGTGTGCCGCGACCTGCTGTACGGATTCGACTACCGCGAGCGCATATTCAGCGGCAGCAAGCAGGAGCTGGCGAGCTGCATCACCGAGGGCACCAACTGGCTGCTCGACCCGGCGCGGGCGGACCTGACCGAGGGCCTGCTGAAGCAGGCGCAGCTCATGAACCAGGCGCTCTCCCTGTGCAAGAGCCTGGTGTCCGAGGAGGACCAGCACGAGGCGGCGTTCATCAGCGTGCTACGCGTGCAGGTGCTCCGCATCCAGGGCAAAGGTGGAAACGGCGGCGGTGGCATGAGCTACGCCGAGCTGAACCAGCGCGTGACCGCCATCCTGGAGCAGGCCGTTAAGAGCGACGGCGTCATCGACCTCTTCGAGCAGGACAGCGTGGAGATATCGCTCTTCGACGAGTCATTTTTGGAAGAGCTCGCCCACATGAAGGAGAAGAACATCGCCTTCGAGACCCTGAAGCGCCTCATCAAGGAGCAGGTGCGCAGCTACCAGCGCACGAGCGTGGTGAAGTCGCAGAAGTTCAGCGAGCTCCTGCAGAAGACCATCAACAGCTACCTCAACGGGATGCTCACCAATGCCGAGGTCATCGAGGAGTTGCTGAAGATGGCCAAGGAGATGATGGCCGAGCGCGGTGAAGCCGATCAGCTGGGGCTTTCCCAGGAAGAGCTAGCGTTCTACGACGCGCTGACCAAGCCGCAGGCAGTGAAGGACTTCTACGACAACGACCAGCTGGTCGCCATCACCCGAGAGCTCACCGAGGCGATGCGAAAGAACTCGACGATAGACTGGCAGCGCAAGGAATCGGCACGAGCCGGCATGCGCCGCGCCATCAAGAGGCTTCTGAGAAAATACAAGTACCCGCCCGAGGGAGCCGAGGAGGCCATGGAGACAGTCATGGCGCAATGCGAGCTCTGGGCGGACACAAAGGCGGATAGGTAAGGTAAGGGCAAATGGCACGCAAGAAGGCAGACAACACCGCAGAGATCGGCTTCGAGCAGCAGATATGGAGTGCCGCAGACAAGCTGCGCGGCAACATAGACGCTTCCGAGTACAAGAACGTCGTCCTCGGCCTCATCTTCCTCAAGTACATCTCAGATAAGTTCGATGCGCGGTACCAGGAGCTCGTCGACGAGGGTGAGGGCTTCGAGGAGGACCGCGACGAGTACACCTACAAGAACATCTTCTGGGTGCCGCAGGAGGCGCGCTGGGCGGCTATAGCGTCGGCTGCGCACACGCCCGAGATCGGCAAGGTCATCGACAACGCGATGCGCCTCATCGAGCAGGAGAACGACAAGCTGAAGGGTATCCTGCCCAAGAACTTCGCCCGCCAGGAGCTTGACAAGCGCCGCCTGGGCGAGGTGGTGGATCTGTTCACCAACGTGCAGATGGCCGAGAAGGGCGACACGCGCGACATCCTGGGCCGCACCTACGAGTACTGCCTCTCCAAGTTTGCCGAGGCCGAGGGCAAGAACGCCGGAGAGTTCTACACACCCGCCTGCGTGGTGCGCACATTGGTCGAGATAATCCAGCCCTACCATGGGCGCGTGTACGACCCATGCTGCGGCTCGGGCGGCATGTTCGTGCAGTCGGCAGATTTCGTGCGCCGCCACCAGGGCAAGATAAACGACCTCTCCATCTTCGGGCAGGAGTCCAACCCCACCACCTGGAAGATGGCGATGATGAACCTCGCCATACGCGGCATCGACGCCGACCTGGGCACCTTCAACGCCGACACGTTCTTCAACGACGTGCACAAGGACAAGCGGTTCGACTTCGTGCTGGCAAACCCGCCGTTCAACGCATCGGACTGGGGCGGCGACCAGCTGACCGAGGACCCAAGGTGGGAGTACGGCACGCCTCCTGCGGGCAACGCCAACTTCGCCTGGATGCAGCACATGATCCACCACCTGGCCGAGGGCGGGCGCATGGGCATGGTGCTCGCGAACGGGTCGCTTTCGTCCCAGACCAACAACGAGGGCTCCATCCGACAGGCGATTGTCGAGGCCGGCTTGGTCGAGGGCGTCGTGGCCATGCCTGACCGTCTCTTCTACAGCACGGGCATCCCTGTGAGCCTGTGGATCATCAGCAAGGAGCCTAACCGCCAGCGCAAGACGCTCTTCGTCGACGCCCGCGAGATGGGCGCCATGGTGAGCCGCCGCCTGCGCGAGTTCACCGACGAGGACATAGCCAAGGTGGCCGAGGCGTTCGACGCCTTCCGTAAAGGCGAGCTTGAGGATGAGAAGGGCTTCTGCGCAGCAGTAGACGTCGAGGACATCGCCAAGCAGGACTACATCCTCACCCCAGGACGCTATGTGGGCATCAAGGACGAGGAAGACGACGGCGAGCCCTTCGAGGAGAAGATGGAGCGTTTGACCGGTGAGCTTGCCAAGTGCTTCGAGGAGTCGGACCGGCTGCAGCAGCAGATACGCAAGAATTTGGAGGCTATCGGCTATGGGTTATAATGCAACCTTTCAGACATATGCAATCTCAGAACTAATCGATGAGATCGCTATGGGACCATTCGGCTCAAATATTAAAGTCGATTGCTTTGTCGACGAGGGTATACCTGTTTTTAACGGATCCAATCTCACTGGGTTTACAACAAACGACGAAGAGCTGCGTTATGTAACTGATGAGAAAGCTAGATCTTTGGGCCGTGCCCTCGCGTCGCGTGGCGACGTAGTTGTAACGCATCGAGGGACGCTCGGCCAGATTGCCTACATACCGGATGACTCAAAATATGAGCACTACATAATTTCGCAGAGCCAGTTTCGAATGCGCATGAATGAGAAGGCTTTGCCAGCCTATTTCGTTTACTACTTCCATACTCCGCTTGGTCGGTGGAAGATATTGTCAAACAAGGCGCAGACAGGCGTTCCAGCTCTTGGCAGGCCCACCAGCACCTTTCAAAAGATCGAAATTGAATTGCCAAGCATTGATATTCAATCAAAGGTAGTCGCATTGCTTGATTCTCTGCAATCCGCAATCAGACTTAATCAGCGAACAAATGATTATTTGGCTGAATTGCTCGACGCCCAATTCGACAACCTAATTGCGAACGAATCAACCGATTGGGAGACCGCTTCGCTACTTGACATCGCTACAAGAACGGACTTGCCATGCAGCGGTTCAGACCCGTCGGCGATGACCCGGGTCTTCCCGTGCTAAAGATTCGCGAGCTCGGCCAGGGCTATTGCGGAAGCGACGCCGAGAGATGCCGCAGCGACATCGATGAGTCGGTCGCCATCCATGACGGCGATCTCGTGTTCTCCTGGTCCGGCACCCTGTTACTCGACTTCTGGGCTGGCGGTAATGCCGGGTTGAACCAGCATCTCTTCAAGGTCACATCCGATGCCTATCCGAGTTGGTTCTATTACATGTGGACCAAGCAGCACATGCGACGCTTCATCGCGTTGGCAAAAGACCGTGCAACCACCATGGGTCACATAAAGCGCAGTGCGCTACAAGAATCTGAGGTACTCATACCGCCAGCTGACGACATGGTCGAACTTACTGCAGAAATGCAGCCAATCGTCGACGAAATTATTGGGCTGAAGGTACAGTCTCGCAAGCTGGGTGAGCTCAGAGACATCCTGCTTCCCAAGTTGATGTCCGGCGAGATCGACGTATCGGAAGTTGAGCTGACTACGCCGCCAAATAATCATTTGTCTGTTGGTTAGCCTCGATCATGTCGTCAAAGGCTGACAATACAGAAGCGATTTTTAACTGCCTTTCATACCCTGGAAGAGTGACTGGCACCTCACCAAGTAGTGTGGTATTGATTGAGGGCATCGTGGCGCCAACAGCAATATTTCGAATGTATTGGGCAACAGGCTTTGATGACAAGTAGTAATACAGGAACAGTCCATCAACACTCTCGCCCGGTCGCACTCGAAGACAACGTCCTGAAAACAACCAGCCGTTTTCGACGGTTGAAACGAAGGAGCATCTATCAACAGACCCAACTCTGCTAAAGATCGTATCGCCAGTTCGCATTGCATATTTTGAAAGGCGTTTCTTATCACCATCAGAAACGAATGGGAGATTCTGAGAGGTAAAGCGCCGATGTCCTAGATGCTCCACTGTGACGATAGGTGTACCGAAATCAACGTAGTCTTCATTATGAAGTTGGCTGCCGAAAGGTCCAGTTTGGATATCGGCAATCTCACTAAGCAAGGCGGTTTGTTGAATCATTCCAAATACTTCCTATGCGAAGCCTTCACGTTATTCTGGTTCACCATCGCGTAGTGCATGGTGGTGTCTATTCTCGCATGACCGAGCAGCTTTTGCACCTGCTCTATGGGCATCCCCTTGTCAATCGCATGCGTTGCGAGTGTCCGGCGAAACTTGTGGGGATGGACGCGGCCCACTCCGCACGATCTGCCGAGCTCTCTTAATCGTGCCTCAATGCCACCAATGCTCAGGCGGGAGGCCGTAGAGTCAAGCGATACGAATAGCGCGGGACAATCGTCGTTTCGAGTATCAAGATAAGCCTGCAGGTGGAGCTTTGCGCGGGCATCGAAGTAGACGGGACGCTGCTTGTTGCCCTTGCCGGTGACGATACATTCACGTCCCTGCAGGTCGATGTCGACGATATCGAGGCCGACGAGCTCTCCGACGCGCATGCCCGTGGTGGCGAGCATGTCAACAATGGCGAGGTCCCTCAAGTTTGCGCAGCTATCGCGCAAGGTTTCTAGGTCCTCGTCGCTCAGTACCTCCTTGGCGACCGTAGCGGTCTTGACACGATGGATGCGACGAACGGGGCTCTTCACGATGTAGTCCTCGTCTTCGAGCCACGAGAAGAAGCTGGACAGGATGCGCCGGATGTTGTCGATCGTGACCTTGCCGGCATTCCGCTTGGACTCATACTCGGCAAGGTACCCTCGCAGGTCGTTGCTCTCTATTTGCGTGAACGGCTTTGCCACAGTATCGGCCATGTGACGGATGGTGCTTTCGTAATAGGCGATGGTTCGCGGCGAGCAGCCCTCCACTTCCTTTGCTGTCAGGAAGAGCCTGAGTAGGTCAACATGTGGCTCTTGCTTCGGTGATAGCGCGAAGTGAAGTACCTCACCCAGGCGTTTCAACTGTTCGCAGCTGAGGATTGGTTGCATTTGGGCGAGAACGAGGTTAATGGCTGTTTCCATTGCTTGTCCTTTCAACGGGGCGATGGAAACATTTTGTTGAGCATGCATGGTGGGCATGGCAAATGATTATTTGGC
>CACZCK010000034.1 GCA_902779675.1 uncultured Coriobacteriaceae bacterium
TAGAACTTGAGGCCGGCCTCGTTGGGCTCGAGCTCGTCGCCCTCGGGGAAGATGCGGCTCCAGCTGATGGACGTGCGGAAGCACTTGAAGCCCATCTCGGCCAAAAGCGCGATGTCCTCGGGGTAGGTGTGGTAGAAGTCGATGCCCTTGTGGTTGGGGTAGTACTCGCCCTCCACGACGCCCTCGGTGATCTTGCGCGGCACGCCGTTGGCGCCGCCGGTCATGACGTCGGAGACCGACAAGCCGCGGCCGTCCTCAGCATAGCCGCCCTCGAGCTGATGCGCTGCTACCGCGCCGCCCCACAGAAAGTCTTTCGGTAGTGCCATGGGTATCTCCTCTCATCGGTGCTTTTCCCTGCTAGAAGGGTAACAAAGGCGGAGGCTGCAGCCATGGCGTCACCGTTCGCCGCTGGTTGGACGGCGACGTCGGTCCGTGAAACAGCAACCTCCCGGGCGAAAAAGTGTTCCACGCCCCGATTGGAGGCGTGGAACACTTTTTCGCCCGGGAGGTTGCTGTTTCGGGAGGTTACTGTTTCACTACTGCTGCAGATGGAAGGCGAGGGCGCCGATCAGGTTGGCCTCGTTACCAAACTTGCAGGTCACGATCTCAGGTTTGCCGTAGGGCAAGAAGTCCACGTACGGGTCGAAGAGCGCGTCGACGGCGTCCTTGATGATCTGGGTGGTCTCCGGACGCGCGCTGATGCCACCGCCGATGGCGTAGCGCTCGAGGTCGAGCACGCTCTGCAGGCTCGCGATGCCCGCCGCAGCCTCCTCGCCAAAGGTCTTGAGCACGTCGATGGCCACCGGGTCGCCCGCGTCGTAGGCATCGAAGAGCATGATGCCGTCGGCCTTCTCGATGCCCTTGATGGCACCGTACTTGCCGGTGATGGAGCCAGCAGAGATGTGCGCGGCCCACATGATGCCGATGTTGCCCCAGCCCAGGCCGTTCTTGACGCCCTCGTGGTCGGTGATGAAGGCGGAGAGCTCGCCCGCGCCGCCCGTGGCACCCATCCACACCTGCCTGTTGATCACGATGCCGCCGCCGATGCCGGTGCCCAGCACCAGCACCGCACCGGAGTTGACGTCGGAGAGGGCACCGATCCAGTTCTCGGCGCTCGCAGCACACTTGCCGTCGTTGGCGATGGTGCAGGGCTTGCCGAAGATCGCCCCGTACTTCTCGGCGGCAGGATAGTCGTGCAGCCACTGGTAGGCACCGCCCGTGTGCGCGATGCCCTTGTCCGTGTCGATGCGTCCGGGCATCGAGATGGCCACGCCCTCGTAGTCGTAGTCGGCCACCGCGTCGCGGACGAGCGCCAGCGAGTCGAGCGTCTCCTGCTCGGTATGTGTGCCGCTGGGAACCTTGCCCTGCTCTATGAACTGCGCCTTGTCGTCCATGATGGCGTACTTGATGAAGGTGCCGCCGATGTCGAGAACGAGATACTGTGCCATGGTTCTTCCCTCCTGTTGATGTTTCCCTCGTTACACCCCTAGCGTCGCTAGAGGAAGCGCTTGAAGAAGCGGCACTCGTCGTCGTTGCAGCGACGCGCGTCCTCGCTCTTCATGTTGCAATGGAACACGTGCGGCAGCTGCTCGCCGATGCCGCCAAAGACGTGCAGCTCGTGCGTCACCTCGAGCTCGCGCAGCAGCTTGGCCATGGGCTCGGCCGCATCGTGCAGAAAGTCGCCGTCGCAGGTCATGAGGTAGGCGGGCGGGAAGCCAGCCGTCACGTGCGGCATCACGTTGACCAGGTCGAGCTCGCGCTCGTCGCCACCGTTGGGCAGGTAGTCGGCCATGAGCGCCGAGGTGAGGTCGGCCGGGTCGTCGGTGACCACGATCTGGTAGGCGCCGCAGTTGAGCGCCACCGCCGTGGGCACAAAGCCGGCGGGCGGCGCAAAGTCGAACTTGGCGGCATAGGCCGGGTTGGTGCACATGTTGCAGAAGAGGCCCAACATGTGGCCGCCGGCAGAGTCACCCACCGCAAAGACGTGCACAGCGTCGCCACCGTAGTCGGCAATGCGGTCGACGGTCCACGAGAACACGGCACAGGTGTCTTCCATGCTAGCGGGGAACTGGAACTCTGGCGCCAGACGGTAGGTGAAGTTGACCACCACGAAGCCACGCTGCGCGAGGTTCATGCAGTACCACTGGTAGCGCTCCTTGTCGCCATAGACCCAGCCGCCGCCGTGGACGCTGACGATGACGGGCAGCGGCAGCTCGGCCCCCTTGGGCCGATACACGTCGAGCATCTGCCAGTCGTGGTCGGGCCCGTAGGCGATGTCGTCGAAGCGCTCGATGTCGTCGGGCGTGGTGAGCCCTGCGTCGCGAATCGCGTCGCCCTCGCCAAACTGAGTGCGGATCATCATGGCCATCTCATGCATGGGTGCCTCCCTCTCCCTTTGTCCCTCTTCCCATCGTGAGCCACCGCTCACGCCGTACCGCCCACACGTCGGTAGACATTCGGGCTTGACTCCTACAGGCGGCTAGTCGGCCAGCGCGCGCAGCGCCGCATCGCAAGCCTCGAGCTGCTCGGCCGTCATCTTGACGTTCTGGCCGAGGCCCTTCGCCTGCAGCTCGCGCAGGGTACACGTGGGGTCGGCCGTGTTCATGCAGAAGTCGAAGCCGTCCACGAACGGTCGCGCGGCATTGGCAATCGCAGGGTCGTCGAGCAGCTGGGCCACCGTCCAGTCCACGCACGGCACGCGCCGCAGCGGTTTGGCGGTCTCGTAGGTCACCTCGTAGGAGCCCGCGGCGAGCGTATGGCCGCCCAGCTCCTCGTAGGCCGCCTCGGTGGCAAAGGGCAGCGTGACCTCGGCCGCGCCGCCAAACGGCACCGTCACGGTCATGCGCAGGTGCGTCTCGTCGACGCACTCCCACGACGTGGCATAGGTGCCAGAGGCCGTGGCCATCTGGGCGGAGGCGCTGTGCAGGCGCCAGTCCACGTGCGGTGCGACCGTGGCGCGCGCGAAGCCCGGCAGGGCGAGGTTGAGGCCCGCCGCGTAGCTCATGAGCCACTCCACGATGGAGCCGTAGCTGTAGTGGTTCATCGAGTTCATGCCGATGCCGGTAATGTGCCCATCGGCGTCGAGCGAGTCCCAGCGCTCCCAGATGGTCGTGGCACCCAGATTGACTGCAAACAACCAGCCGGGGTAATCCTCGTTGAGCAGCAGGTCGTAGGCCTCGCGGTCGAGGCCGTTCTGGCTGAGCACCGGGCACAGCAGGGGCGTGCCCGTAAAGCCCGTCTTGAGCTTGCCGCCGTTCTCCTGCAGCAGGCGCCGCAGCTGCGCGACGCTCCATGCGCGGTTGCCAAAGCCATACCAGAGCGAGAGGACGTAGGCCGTCTGCGTGTTGACCGCGCAGCGGCCGGTGGCGGTGTAGTACTCCGCCTCGATCCACTCGTGGATGCGGTCAGCCAGCGCGCGATAGTGGGCCTCGTCCTCAGCGCGACCGAGCACGTGGGCTGCGGCAGCCACGGTCATGGTGCTGTCCCACCACGAGAGGTAGGCAATGAGACCCGTATCGGTACCGCCCATGACGCCGCCGGGCACCGGACCGTCGAGCGCCAGCCAGTCGCCAAACTGGAAGACCTTGCCCCAGACGTGCGCGTCGCCCGCGTCCACGCCCTCGATCCAGTCGACCCAGCCACGCATCGCGTCAAAGTGCTCGGCCAGGATGGCGGGGTCGCCGTCGACCTCGTACATGTTCCAGGGGATACGGCACGTGGCATCGCCCCACACGGCGGTGCCGTTGCCAAACTGCGAGCCAAAGGCGGGCACGGTCGCAGGCACCTGACCGCCGCGGGCCGCCTGCTCCAGCGCCATGTCGTAGAGGTACTTGCGGTAGAACGCGTACGGCGCCGCCAGGCGCAGGGCCGTGCCACTAAACACGTTGGCATCGCCCGTCCAACCCATGCGCTCGTCGCGCTGCGGGCAGTCGGTGGCGGTGTCGAGGAAGTTGCCCTTCATGCCCCAGCGCGCGTTGGACACGAGCTGGTTGACCTTTGCGTTGCCCGTCACGATCTGCCCGCGCTCGGCGTCAAAGTCGCTGTAGAGCGCGTAGCCGGTAAAGTCCTCGGGGTCGAAGGCCTCCGGTGCCACGCCGTCGACCTCCACGCGCACGTAGCGGTAGCCGTAGAAGGTGAACGAGGGCTCCAGCACGTGCTCGGCGCCGTCGGAGGTGTACCAGTACTCGGCCTTGGCCGTGCGCAGGTTGTCGCGGTAGAAGTTGCCATCCTGCAGCAGCTCGCCAAACTGCAGGTGCACGCGGGCACCCGCAGGCTCGTGCACGCGCATGCGGAAGCTGCCGGCAATGTTCTGCCCCAGGTCGAGCACGCACTCCCCCGCCGGCGTGCGCAGCACCGTGGGCACAAAGGTCTCGTGCGGCACCACCGGCAGGCTCAGGCGACCATGCAGGCGCGCCGTGGCCTCGGCCGCCTGGTCGGCGGGCAGCAGGGTGGCCGGTACCGGAGCCACGGGAGGCAGCGTGTCGTCACGGTGCTCGCCGTCGTAGATGTTGGAGAAGGTCACGTTGGAGCGCGTGACCTGCCAGCTCCCGTCGGTGCCGATTATCTGCTCGGTGCCATTGGCGTAGGTCAGGTGCATCTCGGCGATCAGGCGCCAGTCGTCGCCGTAGAAGCCCTTGTCGGAGAGCACGAAGCCAAAGCGCCCGCTGTACCAGCCGTGCCCGAGGGCAATCTCGAGCCGCGCGCCGTCGTGCACCAGGTCGGTCACGTCGTAGGTCTGGTACTGCAGCCACTGGTCGTAGGCATGGGTGCCAGGGGCCAGGCGCTCCTCGCTCACGCGCCGGCCGGAGATGCGTGCCTCGTACACGCCCAGGCCGCACACGTGCAGGCGCGCCATGGCCACCTCGCCGCGCAGGGCCAGCTCCTTGAAGAACACCGGGTGGCGCGGCTCGTCGTAGTCGCAGGTCAGCCACTGTGCGATCCAGGGCTCGCGAGGCTTGGCCGTCTCGAACCACGCCGGCTCGCTCGTAGCCTCCTCGCCTGCGTCGGTACGCACCGAGACGGTCCATTCGTAGCGCCCGTGAGGCGTGAGCAGCACGTCAAGCGTGCAGGCATGGGCATCGAGGTCGGTCCAGCCGGTGTCTGCAAGCGTCTCGCCCCAGCAGGTCACCACCACGCGCGACGCCGTGGCGCGCGTGCCCCGCGCGTCCTCCACCACCCACGAGAAGGTGGGCCGACCACCCAGGTCGAAGCCCATCGGGTTGGTCACGTGATTGACCTGCATACGCGTGATTCTCATGGTGGCGTGTCCTTTCCTACGGCAAACGTCCCCTCCATTATGGTTCGATTGCCGCTGAGGCAACTCATCAAACGTCATATGGTCCTGCCGAGTGGAAGGTACACAACGAGGTGGGGGTCCCGGTCTTGCCAAAGCGGTCGTGACCCAACCGTCAGGACGTGCTATAACATGGAACATAGTACAGCTTTACCGCCATTCGCCTGCGCCCGAGAGGGGACCCCATGCACTACGACGGCATGACCTTCCGCCCGCCCTACGAGGCCTACTCGCTGCTGCTGCAGGTCACGCGCGGTTGCAGCCACAATGCCTGCACCTTCTGCAGCATGTACCGCGCCACGCCCTTCTCCGTCTCACCCGCCGAGGAGATCGTGGAGGACCTGGTGGAAGCTACGCGCGACTACCCCTACACGCGCCGCGTGTTCCTGGTCAACGGCGACGCCTTCTGCCTCTCGGCCAACGAGCTGGTGACCATCGCCGACATGGTGCACGAGGCCCTGCCGCACGTGCAGAGCATCGGATGCTACGCGCGCATCCCCAACGTGGCCGCCAAGACCGACGACGAGCTGGCACTGCTGGCCGCCAAGGGCTACGCCGACATCAACATCGGGGTGGAGTCGGGCCTCGACGACGTGCTGACGTTCATGAACAAGGGCTACGACGTGGCACTGGCCCGCGAGCAGTTTGCCCGGCTGCACGCCGCGGGGCTCCCCTTCAACGTCAACATCATCAACGCCGCGGCCGGCCCACGGCGCATCGCCGAGCACGCCGCTGCCAATGCCGCCCTTGTCAACGAGGCCCAACCCACGCTGATCTTCGTCTCGCCGCTGCACGTGGACCCGGGCACGCCGCTCGAGCGGCTGCTGGGCGAGGGGCGCTTCGAGGAATGCACGCTGGGCCAGTACCTGGAGGAGGAGATCGCCTTCCTCGAGGGACTCGAACTCGACGACTGCGTGTTCTTTGGGCTGCACGTGAGCAACCCCGTGCCGGTGCAGGGGCTGCTGCCACGCGACAAGGCCGCCCTGCTCACGGCCCTGCGCGAGGGCATGGCCGCCATCCCGCCTGAGGTGCTGGCATCGCACCCCAGCAAGGGTAGCGAGGGCAGACTGCGGCGCCACTGGTAGTGCGGCAGGCGCCGCCGCGCGAGAGGCGACCCGCCCCGAGGCACCTTCCAGACTCTGGAACCACGAGGTTGTCACGAGCGGCAAGTCCTACACTCGTACCCGACGCCAATCGCAAGGAGCCTCATGAAAGCCGCCCACAGCACTCGCACGTCCAAACCCGAGTCCGCCCTCATACCCTCGCAGCGCATGCGCGTGGCCTACCTGCTCACGCTGGTTGGCGGCTACCTCGACGCCTACACCTACTTCGAGCGCGGCGGGGTCTTTGCCAACGCCCAGACGGGCAACATCGTCAAGCTCGGAATCGCGCTGGCAAACGGCGCGCGCGACCTCTATCTGCGCTACCTCATCCCCATCGTCGCCTTCTCGGTGGGCCTGCTCACGGCCCTGGCCATCAAGGAGTACCTCGAGGCGCGCGAGCTGCGCCTGGTGCGCCGGTCGGTCCTGGCCGCCGAGATCGTGGGGCTGGCAGTCGTGGGGCTCATCCCGCTCAACGAGGAGCTCGACATTGTCGCCAACTCGATCGTGAGCTTTGTGGCGGCCATGCAGTACGAGACCTTCACCACCTTCCGCGGCGAGGCCATCGTGACCACCATGAGCACGGGCAACCTGCGCAAGATGGTGGACGCGCTGTTTGCGGGCATCGTGCACCACGATACGGCCAAGCTGCACCGCGCCGGGCTCTTCCTGTCGATCATCGCCACGTTCACGGCCGGCGCCTTCGTAGGCACGCGCGCCTGCGACGCCATGGGCAGGGCTGCCGTGCTGCCCGCCATGCTGGGCCTCGGGGCGGCCATCGCCATCATCACCGCCCTGCGCCGCGCCAACCATCGTCGCGCGTAGAGGCGCTACGGGCCTTGGGTTGTCGACTTTGTCTGTTAAATGCCCCCGTGGTAAACCCGACAGGCGTAGGATTGAGGCCATGAAGCCACTCACCTCACTCATAGTGCCCAAGGAGCAGACGCCCGAGGAGAAACGCCGCGAGATGCTCGAGCGTCCCGTGCAGCCGCTCATCCTCTCGCTTGCGGCGCCGTCAATCTTTGCCAACATCGTCACCACCCTGTACAACCTGGCCGATACCTTCTTCGTGGGCCAGATGGGCATCACCAGCGCGAGCGCGGCGGTGGGAGTGGCCTTCGTGACCTCGACCGTCATCCAGTCGGTGGCGTTCTACTTTGCACAGGGCACGGGCATCCACATGAGCCGTTGCCTTGGCGCAGGCAAGACCGAGGAGGCCGCCGTCTACGTCAACACCGGCATCGCAGCAACCGTCACCATCGGCACCCTCATCGCCATCGTCGGGCACCTCTTCCTCGACCAGCTCTGCTACGTGGGCGGCGCCACCCCCACCATCCTGCCCTACGCGCGCACCTACATCAGCATCATCCTGTTTGGCGCGCCGTTCATTGCCAGCGGCTTCCTCATGAACATGCAGCTGCGCTTCCAGGGCGAGTCGTTCTACTCCATGCTCTGCATGGTGGCAGGCGCCGTGCTCAACACCATCCTCACGCCGCTGTTCATCTTCCCGCTGGGGCTGGGCATCGCCGGCAGCGCCCTGGCCACCGTGGTCAGCGAGGCCGTGAGCTTCGTGCTGCTGCTCATCGAGATGAGCCGCGCGGGCATCACGCCGCTGGGCCTGCGCTATGTGCGCATCCCCAACGCCACCATGCTCAAGACGATCAACAACGGCGGCGTGCCCTCCTTTGCCCGCCAGGTGATGCTGGGCGTGGCCACGAGCCTGCTCAACAACGCCGCCGCCCCCTTCGGCGACGCCGCCATCGCAGGCATCGCCGTGGTGCAGCGCATCACCAGCGTGGGCAACTTCTTCCAAATCGGCATCGGTCAGGGCTTCCAGCCCATCACCGGCTACAACCTAGGCGCCAAGCGCTACGACCGCATCCGCGAGGCATACTTCACCGCAGTCCGTCTGGCCTTCGTCTCGGTGGCGGCCATCGGCGTGATCACGTTCATCTGGGCCCCGCAGCTCATATCCATCTTCCGCGACGACCCGGAGGTCGTGGCCTTCGGCGTGGTCACGCTCAGGCTCCAGAGCATCACCATGCCCTTCACCGGCGTGGCCATGGTCACCAACTTCCTGCTGCAGACCTCGGGCAAGATGTGGCGCGCCACCTTCCTGGGAGCCTGCCGCCTTGGCCTGGTGCTGGGCCCGGTCGTGCTAGTGCTTCCTCCCCTGCTGGGGCAGCTGGGCGTGCAGATCGCCCAGCCCACCACCGACATCATCACCACACTCATCGCGTGGCCCATGGCCTTCTTCATGCTGCGCGAGATGCGCGCCGCCGAGCGCAAGCTCTCCAGGGACTCCCTCTACGGAGCGGACGAGTAGCCAGACGCCTCACGCCATGGCCCCACGGGCCCTCCCGCGACGCTCATGCGGCCCATCGCGTGGTTGCGCCCCTGTTGCAGTGACCGACCCGTCGGACACATCGCAAGCGTAAAGCACTAAGGTAGATGGCATGTTCAACCGCACGAAGGGAATGCAATGGAACAGGACAAGCAGCCGAAGCGCGTCAAGAACGTCGATGCCCAGACGCATCGCGCCGGTACCCACCGGGCGGCCATCAAGCCCCACAAGCGCTCTACCGCTAGCGAGGTCAAGTCGGTCATCAGCAGCTACATGGGTAGCGTCAAGACCGGCACCCTCAAGCAGACCTACTACGGTGACACCATCACCAAGAACGCGGCGGCCCTGCGCACCAACTTTGGCCTTGCTGCCGACGACGAGCCCTACCTGCTCACCGACCCGACCGGCTCCGGCCGCGCCGGCATGCTGCTGAGCTCCACGGGCGTGCACCTGGCCGACGGCCGCGGTGGCACGGCCGCCATCAGCTGGAAGGAGCTGCCGAGCTGCTCCGTTGGCTACCAGCGCGGTATGCTGGTCATCGGCAAGGGCGGCATCGCCTCTACCGACGGCCAGGCGCTCGTTAGCCTGTTGCAGCAGATCCAGACCAAGCTCGCCTAGCACGTCAGCTACAAGGGAGGCACTCCCATGACCACCCCACGCATCGCCAGGCGTCTTGGCGTCGTCCTGGCAACCGCCCTCACCTGCCTTGGCCTCGCGGCGTGCGTCACCACCGGCGCGCCTGGCTACGGCACCACCTCCGGCAGCGGTGGCAACGGCCAGTCGCTCACCGACATGGTCGACAGCGGCCTGACCATCCAGGCCGAGCGCGGCAGCGAGGACCTCGAGATCACCCGCATGAAGCCGGGCGGCAAGGAGCCCTCGGGCATCGGCAAGGACACCTGGACCGTCTTCGTGTACCTCTGCGGCTCCAACCTCGAGTCGCAGGGTGGCTCGGCCACCAAGGACATCAACGAGATGATCAAGGCCTCCGGTAGCGACAAGGTCAAGTTCGTGGTGGAAACGGGCGGCGCCAGGAGCTGGCGCAACAACACCATGAGCGCCCGCCAGCTGGGCCGCTACGTCATCCAGCAGGGCACCATCTCCGACGCGGGCGCCGTCTCGGCGGCCAACATGGGCGAGCCCAGCACGCTGGCCAGCTTCCTCGACTGGGGCATCAAGAACTACCCCGCCGACCATATGGCACTCATCATGTGGGACCACGGCGGCGGCTCCATCTCGGGTGTGTGCTTCGACGAGCGCAACAGCAACGACTCCCTCTACCTGCGCGAACTCGACTCCGCACTGGCATCTGCCTACGGCAAGATGTGGGAGAAGTTCGAGTTCGTGGGCTTCGACGCCTGCCTCATGAGCACACTCGAGACCGCCAACGTGCTGGCCTCGTACTCCAACTACATGATTGCCTCGCAGGAGAGCGAGCCCGCCAACGGCTGGGAGTACGGCTCGATCGTCAACTTCCTGTCGCAGAACCCCTCCTGCACCGGCAAGGAGCTAGGCCGCGCGCTGTGCAACGGCTACCTCGACTCGCTTGACAGCAACACGCGCGGCTTTGCCACGCTCTCGGTGGTCGACCTCTCGCAGATCGACCAGCTGATGCAGGACTTCTACCACTTCTCGCAGGAGATGTACGCCTCCGGCCAGGACCAGGCCACGCTGGCGGCCATGTCGCGCGGCATCCAGAAGGCCGAGAACTACGGCTGCAACAACCGTCGCGAGGGCTACACCAACATGGTCGACCTCGGCGGCCTGGTCGACGCTTGCGCCGGCGTCACCCCCAGCGCGGCCGACGTCAAGGCCACCCTGCACAAGGCCATCACCTACCAGATCCGCGGCAACTACCACGCCGACGCCACGGGCCTCTCCACCTACTACCCCCTGCGCGTCAACAACTCCAAGGAGCTCTCAATCTTCCAGACGGTGGCGGTCAACCCGTCGTACCTCTCCTACGTCGACCGCCTGGCCACCGGCGCCACCTACAACGGCGGCACCCAGTACCAGCAGTACTCGGGCGATACCTTCTTTGAGGACAACCTCTGGAACTGGCTGCTAGGCAACACCTACCAGGAGGTGGAGCAGCAGGCCGACGACCACTGGGACTACGTCGACGACCACAGCGAGACCAGCTCGCAGATCAGCTTTGCCGTCGAGCCGCAGGTTGATGACGAGGGAACCTACTGGTTCCAGCTCGACCAGCAGGGCATCGACAACGCGTCGGTGGTCAGCGGTATCGTCTACGAGCTGTCCGAGGACGGCGCCGACCTCGTTGCCCTGGGCGAGACCTACGACGTCTACGGCGACTGGGACACCGGCGAGTTCTCCGACGGCTTTGACGGCAGGTGGCTGTCGCTGCCCGACGGGCAGAGCCTCAACCTCTCGGTCGAGAGCGCCACGGAGGACTACATCATCTACACCTCGCCCATCATGCTCAACGACGTGGAGTGCTACCTGCGCATTCGCCAGAACATGAGCGACGGAGCCACGCAGGTGGAGGGCGCCTGGAGCGGCGTCAGCGAGAACGGCGCCGTCGACCGCGGCGTGACCAAGATCAAGCGCGGCGACGTAATCGTACCGCTGTACAAGGCCTTCTCCGCCGACCAGAACGTGACCGAGAGCTCCTATGAGGGCGAGCCCTACAAGGTCACGGGCAAGACGCTGACGGTCAACTATGACTACCTGCCCGACGGCACCTACCTCTACGGCTTCTGCATCGAGGACGCCTTTGGCGACAGCCTCTTTACCGAGCACGTGCAGTTCCAGATCGACGAGAACGGATCGATCTACTTCTAAGGGCACGCGCAGGGCATCTTCGGCGAGACGCTGGCCTATGAGCGGCGCGCCTGCTTCCTGGGAGGCAGGCGCGCCGCTCGCATTTTGATATGGGCTACCTTCGCAAGCACAACCCTACAGGTACTTGCGCCAGTCCTCTTCCTCCTCGTCGTCCTCGTCGTCGCGCTTGACCTCGACCTTGGGTTTGGCGGACGGCTTGACGTAGGGCGCGGGGTTGGCCTCGGGGAAGCACGCGAAGGCATGCTCGAAGCGCGCGAGATGCTCGTCGAAGCGGTTGTTGGGAATGGCAAAGGTCACCTGTGAGGCCACATGGGTGCCGCTGGCCAGCTCCTCCAGGAAGAGCCGCGCCACCACCTCGGCGTCCCAACCAAAGACGCCGCAACCATAGGCGCCGAGCACGAGCTTCTGGTGGCCCAGCTCGTCGGCGATGGCCAGCACAAAGCGGATGCGGTCGCGCATGGCAGCTACCAGGGCATCGTCCTTGATGCGGTAGTTCTCGCGGGCGCGGCGGGCGTTGGGTGCTGCCACCACGATGACGTCGGCGTAGCTGTGGTACTTCTCACGGTCAAAACGCACCTTGGGCACCACCAGGCCACGGTTGCGGTACAGCTCGCAGTTGATGTTGCGGCGGCGGTTGTCGCCATACCAGGCCTTCTGCTCGCGCAGCACGCCAAACAGCGTGGACTCCGCGCAGAGCGCCTGCTCCTGGCCCCAGATGCCACGGTCGTAGCCACCACCCGGGTTGACATAGGAGGCAAAGTCGAGCACAGCGAGGTCGCAGGCGCTGGCAAGGCCGCGGCCCTGCTCCAGCACGGCGCTCACGCTGTCCTGGTCGACGACCGTCACCTGCGGGACACAGCCCTCGACCGCGACCGTGGGCATGCCGTCATACACCTTGAGCTCGGCCAACGAGCGCTTGACCTCGCCTGCCAGGCGCGCGTCCACCTGTGCGATGTGACGGGCTGCCGCGTCCGTCCGCTCCTTGCGCCGATCGCCACCACGACGGTCGTTGCCCCTGTTGCCGTTACGCCTCTCGTCTGCCATGGGCGTGCTCCCTTGCACTCGTATGATTCTTGCCTCTTGCGGGCACTCACGATGATAGCCCCAAATGCGCCGATGATTGGGGGAATGCCGCCCAAGTTTGCCTGCTTGCCCGCCTTGGCGCCTATACATGCACAAGAAGCATCGTTTAAGATAATAGATAGGTATTTGTTATCACTCTACGCTGGTCATAAGGTAGTACCAGACACCAAGCGACCAGAGAGCGCAGACATGAGCAACATCACGGACAACAACACCACCTGCATCTGCATCAGCCACGAGACCCACGACGAGGAGCGCGCGCTGTACGGCCTCGTGCACGCCTGCGTCAACAACGTCACCTTTGCCGGCCCGGCCGACGGCGAGAGCTCCCTCAAGGAATGCCGCGACATCTGCGTGGTGGACAGCAGCTTCTCACTGCGCTACCCCCTGTGGCACACCACGGGCTTCTCGCTGCAGAACGTGACCATGGACGAGCTCACGCGCGCCGCCATCTGGTACGCCCGCCACGGGCGCATCAGCAACTCCACCCTCGGCGGCATCAAGGCCGTGCGCGAGTGCAGCGACATCAGCATCGACAAGAGCACAATCGACTCGCCGGAGTTTGGTTGGATGTGCCACGACCTGCGTCTCTCCAACACGACCCTCACCAGCGAGTATCCCTTCTTCCACAGCACCGGCGTCAGCCTCGACAACGTGACCATGACGGGCAAGTACTCGTTCCAGTACGTCGACGGCCTCACCATCGAGGACTCCGTGCTCGACACCAAAGACGCCTTCTGGCACGCCCGCAACGTCACGGTGCGCAACTCCGTCATCAAGGGCGAGTACCTGGGCTGGTACTCCGACGGGCTCACGCTCGTCAACTGCCACATCGAGGGCACCCAGCCCCTGTGCTATGCCAAGAACCTCACGCTCATCGACTGCGAGATGGTCGGCTGCGACCTGGCCTTCGAGTACTCCGACGTCAACGCCACCATCAGCGGCCACGTGGACTCCATCAAGAACCCGCGCTCGGGCATGATCTTCGTGGACTCCGTGGGCGAGGTCGTGCGCGACGGCTCCGTCTACGACTGCACCGGCGAGGTGCTCGTCCGCTAGAGCCGGAACGCAGCTCCCCGGCGTCAGAGCTCGCGGGCGAGATAGCGACCGGTCACGCTCTGTTCGCAGAAAGCCACGTCCTCGGGGGTGCCGGCGCACACGATGCGCCCGCCCTGCGCACCACCGCCAGGACCCAGATCGATGACCCAGTCCGCGTTGGCAATCATGTCCAGGTCGTGCTCGATCACCACCACCGTGGCGCCGTTGGCCACCAGACCCTGCAGCACACCGAGCAGCACCTCCACATCGAGCGGATGCAGGCCGATGGTGGGCTCGTCGAACACGAACAGGGCATCATCCTGGCGCTTGCCCACCTCGCCAGCCAGCTTGAGGCGCTGCGCCTCGCCGCCACTGAGCGCCGGGGTCGCTTCGCCGAGCGTGAGGTAGCCTAGGCCCAGGTCGTGCAGGACCTGCAGCTTTGCCTTGGCCTTGCGCAGCGTGCCCACGCGCCCGAGCGCCTCGTCCACGGTCATCTCCATGAGCTCGGGCAGGCTCACGTAGCCGAGCTTCTCTCCCCCACGGCCGCGACTGGTGTGACGCCGCACTTCCCATGCCTGGCGGGCGTAGCGCGAGCCCCGACAGTCGGGACAGGCGATCTCGACGTCGGGCAGAAACTGCACGTCGAGGTTGATGGTGCCCGTACCGTCGCAGGTCGGGCAGCGCAGGCTGCCGGTGTTGTACGAGAAGTCGCCCACCTTGAGGCCTCGCTCCTTGGCATCGGTCGTGCTGGCGAAGGCGCGACGCAGGTCATCGAGCACGCCCGAGTAGGTGGCCACCGTGGAGCGCACGTTGGCGCCGATGGGCGTGGCATCGATGAGATGCACGCGCCGCAACCCCTCCGCCTCGGCCACACGCACGTGGGCGGGCAGCTTCTCACCACTCACCTGGGCCTTAAGCGCCGGCACCAGACCCTCGAGCACGAGGGTGGTCTTGCCTGATCCGCTCACGCCCGTCACCGCCGTCATGCGCCCGCGCGGAACCCAGCACTCCAGCGGCTGCACCGTGTGGATGGGCCCCGTGACCAGGTGCAGCGACCCGCGTTCGAACATCTCCTCGGTCGTGGCACGCTCGCGCGAACGCACCTTGCGCGCACCCGTCAAAAAGCCGCCGATGCGCGAGGCAGGGCTCGCAGCAACCTCTTGCACGCTACCCTGCGCGATGACCTGGCCGCCGTCTGCGCCAGAGCCTGGGCCTATCTCCACCAGATGGTCCGCCTCGCGCAGCACCTGCACGTCGTGATCCACAACCACCACCGAGTTGCCGTCCGCCAGCAGGCTGTCCATCACGTCAAGCAAGCCGTCCACGTTGGATGGGTGCAGACCGATGGAGGGCTCGTCGAGCACGTACAGCACGCCCGTCGTGCGGTTGCGCACAGCGCGGGCGAGCTGGGCCCGCTGGCGCTCGCCGGTGGAGAGCGTGCCGCTGGCGCGGTCGAGCGAGAGGTAACCCAGGCCCAGCTGCCGCAGGCGGTCGACGGGCTCCACGGTCTCGTCCACGATGTTCTGTGCCATGGGTCGCAGGTCCTCGGGTACGGTCTGCGGCACGTGCGGGAGCCACTCGGCCAGCTCGTCGAGCGTGAGCGCCGTGGCCTGCGCCAGGTTGAGCCCGTCTACCACAGGTCCGCGCGCCGCCTCCGACAGGCGGGTGCCACCGCAGTCGGGGCAAGGCGCCTCGGTAAGGTAGCGGGCCACGCGCTTGAGGCCCTTCTCGTCCTTGACCTTTGCCAGCGCGTTCTCAACGCTGTGGCGCGCGCTGTAGTAGGTGAAGTCCATCTCGCCAGCGGTGCCGGTCTTCTCGTTGTGGTAGAGCAGGTGATACTTGTCGGGCGCGCCGTGAAGCACGAACTCCTTCTGCTCGGGCGTGAGGTCGCGATAGGGCACATCGGTCGGGATGCCAGCCTGCCGCGCAATGTCCTTCATGAGCGACCACATGAGGTGCCCCCACGGAGCCACGGCACCTTCGTCGATGGTCTTGCTCTCGTCGGGTACCAGGGTCGCCTCGTCGATGCTGCGCACCGTACCCGTACCCGCGCAGGTGGGGCAGGCGCCCTCGCTGTTGAAGGCCAGCATCTCTGCTCCCGGGCCATAGAAGTGCGCGCCGCACTCGGGACACACCAGCTCCTGCTCGAGCGCGACGGCCATGCTAGGCGGCACATGGTGACCGTTGGGGCACACGTGGCTGCCCAGGCGGCTAAAGAGCAGGCGCAGGTGGTTGAGCAGCTCGGTGGAGGTGCCAAAGGTCGAGCGCACCCCCGGGATGCCCGGGCGCTGCCGCAGGGCGAGCGCGGCCGGCACGTGCAGCACCTCGTCGACCTGCGCGCGGCCGGACTGACTGATGCGTCGGCGCGTGTAGGTGGAGAGGCTCTCCATGTACCTGCGGCTTCCCTCGGCATAGAGCACGCCCAGCGCAAGCGAACTCTTGCCCGAGCCCGACACGCCAGCGACCCCCACCATCTTCCCCAGGGGGATGCTGACGTCGATGTCCTTGAGGTTGTGCACGCAGGCCCCATGGACCTCGATGCTGGTCGGCTGCGTGCGCACGATCTTCTGTCTGCTCATGCGATCATCTCCTGTAGATGACTGTACCATGCGTGGGTTAGTTCGCATGCCCGTGGGGTATAAGGGGCTGTACCAAGAGGGCCCGAGCCATTGCTCGTGTCACTTTGGTTGGCAGTAGCCTTGCTAGGAAAGGAACCGGTCATGTCTGCCATCTCACGTGTCCACGCCGCGGCCCTTGCGCTCTCGCTGAGCCTTCCGCTCGCCCTGAGCGGCTGTGCGAGCTGCACGCGCGAGCTCAACCGCATGGAGACCGACTTTGGCAAGGGCGTCCCACGCACCGTCACGCTCTACTCCGCCACAGGACAGCAGGTCCAGAGCTGGAATGGCATCATCGATGTGGAGTATGGAGACGATGGCCATGTCGACCTGCTCTTCTTTGATCAGGACGGCAACGTGCAGGACCGCATCATCGTCTCGGTGGGCGGCGGGTCGCTCGTCGTCGACAACGAGTAGCACGCGACGGAGGCAGTTAGACCAGCTCGGCTCGCTCGAGCCAGCGATCACGTAGCAGGCGCCAAAGAAAGAGCAGCCCGCGCACGCACAGCTCGAAGGCCATGACGCACCACACACCCGTGAGGCCCCACACCGGTGCCACGAACCACATCAGCGTGATGCGCACGCCCCACATCGAGGCAAGCGAAATGATGGAGGGCACCAGCGTGTCCCCCGCCCCACGCAGGGCGCCCGCCGCCACCATCGACGCAGCAAAGAGCGGCTCGGCGAAGGCCTCGATGCGCAGGATGCGCACGCCCAGCTCCTGCACGGCCGCATCGGGCGTGAGCATGGCCATGATCTGCGGGGCGAGCACGAACATCAGCAGGCCGCTGGCCGACATCACCAGCATTCCCAGCACCGTGGAGAGGCGCGCGAACGAGCGCGCCACGTCCTTGCGACGCGCTCCGAGCGTCTGGCCGACCAGCGTCGTGGCAGCTGCCTCGATGCCCACGCCAGGCATGTAGCACACGGCTTCCGCGGTGATGGCCAGCGAGTTGGCGGCCACGGCCACCACGCCGAGCGGCGCCACGATGGCCGTGCAGGCTACGTAGGCGGCACTCGTCACCACGCGCTCCAAGAACAGGGGCCAGCTCATACCCCACGCGGGCCTTAGGGTGGACGGCTGCGGAAGCCACGTGCCCCGTTCGCGCAGAGCAAGGCGATCGGAGCGCACCAGGGCACACCACAGCAGCAGACCAGCCGTCACCACCTGTGCAAGGAGCGTGCCCAGGGCAGCACCGGTGACACCCAGGCCAGCACCGGGCACATGGAGCGCAAGACTGCCCAGGTGCAGCGTCCAGCCGTCGCGGATCAAAAACGAGTTGAAGCATACGTCGAGCACGCACGACAGCACGTTGAGCAGGGACGGCGTGCGCATGTCACCGCTGCATTGCAGCATACCCGTCCCCAGGCGCGCCATGGCCAGCGGCACCAGCGCCAGTGTGCAGACCCTAAAGTAGCGGGAGGCATCGGCATGGAGCTCGGGGGCGCCACCAAGCCAACCCGGGAGCCGGGCTGACACCATCTGTCCCATCCCGGCCAGCAACACGCCAAAGCACAGCAGCACCACGATAGATTGGCGCAGCACGTTGCGCGCGTCGCGGTCGCGGCCCGCGCCGATGAGCTGCGCGACCTGCACGGTAAAACCAATGGCGGCGCTCATGGCCAGGCCATCGAGCAGCCAGATGCTCGACTCGACGATGCCGATCGATGCCGTGGCATGCGCGCCAAGGCTCCCTACCATAGACGCATCGATGTACTGCATGAGCGTGGTAGAAAGCTCCGCCAAGATGGCAGGAAGACTCAGGGCTAGCACGGTCGCGGCCATGCTTCGCCGCGTAGGCGTGGCACCGTCGCGCAGGGCGTCTATATCCAGCTGGCCGCGTGCCATGGCTTTCCTTCACCGAGATCTCGAGCAAACGGTTTCCTACCATAGCATGAGGCGGGCGCTTCTCGTATCTTCGGCGGAATCGAAGTGGACGCCCAAGATCTTCAAAACGAGCCGTACAGCAAAACAACGAATCGATGCCATAAATTTCAAGATTTCAGTGGTTTAGACGTGCCTTCCCAGAGCACCCTTTTTGGACGGTACCTTCTACCACGCCTTTTGCAGGTGCCAATACTC
>CACZCK010000035.1 GCA_902779675.1 uncultured Coriobacteriaceae bacterium
CGGGTAGAGCCGCTTCTCTCGTCAGGAGTCCGTCGCATGAACGTGCATGGCTACTCGCTCTTCTACAGGGTTGACGAGACGAGCTTGACGGTGGACGTGTTCGCCGCGTTCTACGGCACTCCTTCGGACGCACGAATCAGGGGGCCTTTCAGAGCGGAACGGGGAGTGAGCGATGAACAAGATCACGTGTATCTGCCTGGGCGTGAGGGACATGGCGAGGTCGGTCGCCTTCTACCGCGATGGGCTGGGGTTCAGGACGAACTGCGTCGAGGACAGCCCTCGCGTCTGCTTCTTCGACACGCTGGGGACCAAGTTCGAGCTGTACCCGCTGGACCTACTGGCTGAGGACATTCGTCCCGACGACCCGCCTGCCATCGGCAGTGGGTTCGGAGGCGTCACGCTGGCCTACAACGTGGCTCGGCGCGAGGAGGTCGACGGGGCGATCGAGCTCGTCCGCTCTGCAGGCGGCACCGTCGTCAAGGAGCCCCAGGAGGTGTTCTGGGGAGGCTACCACGCGTACTTCGCGGACCCCGACGGGTACTACTGGGAGGTCGCTTGGGGCCCTGACTTCAAACTCGACGAGGACGGCATGCTGGTGTTTTAGTGCTGGGGAAGATGAGGCCGCCATGCAACCACTGCCGCTGACGTTTCCTGCGCGTTGCTAGAGACACGCACTCCCGTACGCCTTGCCGACATAATGAAGAGGAGCACGGTTTGCCCAAGATTTGTCCAAGGGCAACCTCTATCGCGTTGTTGGTATCGGTCTTCGAGTTATCTACCTGCGGCTCTCCAACCATCGAAATGAGAGTCAGGTCGCATATTCAGTAGAGTAGGAATAGGACCGCTACCAAATTGTGCGATTCTCCAGGCGCTCCGGACGTGGTTCCGGGGCGCCTTTTTGGTACGTCGGGGGGACTCGTGACCCCCTGCAGGTTTCCGGTGATGGACGGGCTTGAGCGACGAGGGCGGACGTCAGGGGGCAAGGCAGGTGACGGGAATCACAAGAACCCCGTCCTCTCTGCGGTAGGCGTACCCGCCTGGGGTGATGACGGCGCAGAATGCGGGGGCTCCCATCACGGATGCGTCCACTTTGCGCGCCAGCTTGAGGAGGCTCGTGGCGCCGTTGTCTATCTCCCACGCGCCCATCTTGACCTCGAAGAGCGCGTAGGCACCACCGCGGATCTCCACGACCGCATCTGCTTCGAGGCCGCTCTCGTCATGGTAGTGGAGCACGCCTCCATTCAGTGCCCCCGCGTATGCGCGCAGGTCGCGGACGCAGAGGCTCTCGAAGAACAGGCCGAGCGTCGCCATGTCCCTCAGGAGCGGATCCGGGGATGTGCCTAGGGCTGCGACCGCGAGCGAAGGGTCGCAGTAGTGCCGGGTGGGCGTCCTCGTGATGCGCGACCTGGCGCGCAGCGACGGCGTCCATGCGGGCAGGTCCTGTATGACGTACAGCTCGCGCAGCTTCGCGATGTAGGAGTCGATCGTGTCGCGCGACAGCTCGGTACCGCGCGCGGCGAGGTCGCGCCGAATGCTCGCGTGCTTGGCCTGCGTGGACGAGACGCGCGCGTACTCTTGCATGATGACGCGTGCGTGCTGGGGGCTGCGCGTCACGCCGTCCACTCTGGAGATGTCGCGGTGGCAGATGGTGTCGACGAGGTTGTAGGCGGTCTCGAGGCCCGCGTCGACGCCCGCACCGACAACCGCCCACGGCCAGCCCCCTCGGCAGGTGAGCTGGGCGAGGGTCTCGACGTCAGCGGGGGAGTGGCCGTCGGGATCTCCTCCCTCGAAGAGCGACTTAAGCGATACCTCGCCGGTGGAGTCGCCGGACTCGTAGAGCGACATGGGAAGCATGTCCAGCGACGCGATGCGGCCGGCGCCGGTGTGCTTCGGCTTGGCGTAGGGGGTGGCCGACCCCGTGAGGATGTACGAGCCTGCCTCTCGCTCGCGGTCAACGGCGTAGCGCACGGCGTCCCAGAGCTGCGGCGCGTCCTGCCACTCGTCGATGAGCCTTGGCCGGGCGCCCCTCAGGAGGACCGATGGCTTGGTTCGCGCCAGGAGCAGGTTGTTCTCTGCCTCGTCGGGGTCTTGCATCATCACCGCGCTCGACGCGAATTGGAGGGCCGTCTCCGTCTTGCCGCACCACTTCGGCCCGCGGATCTCCACGGCCCCGGCGCTGGCAAGCTTGCTCTCGAGCAGCCTGTCTGCGATCCTTGGCCGATAGTCTGAGGTAGCAAGATCGGGTACCATGCGCTCTCCTTCCTTTTGCTCTCCCGAAGATGAATGTATCACATGAACCGCAGAATGCGAAGATATCAACCAGCAAAATGCGATTGATATAACCGACAAAATGCGGATGATTTGACCAACAGTATGCGAGATACCTAGTCTTCTTTGTTCCACGAGTTCTAAGATGTTGTGAATAATCGTTCGTGCATAGCTACCGGCGCAAACGCAGTAGGGTGACGTCATGACGTCGCTCTACTTCGAGCGAGGCGACGTCACGGGCGAGGAATTGGTGCCCGTGACGTCGTTTTGACGTCCGCAGGGAGGATAGCCAGAGCTACGACAGATACCACAGGTACTAGAACGCAAGCTATGCCACCACACGCCACCCCAGCCACGCAATTTTGATTGAGTGGGAGTAGGACCGCTACATAATTGTGCGATTCTCCAGGCGCTCCGGACGTGGTTCCGGGGCGCCTTTTTGGTGCGTCTTGGGGACTCGTGTGCCTGTTAGCCAAACACATGCAGCATGCATCGGCTGATACGAGCTGAGCCGTACTGCTCATCTGTATTAGCAGGAATGCGCAACGTGCCCCTCTATGCGGTCTCGTGCAGGGACCTCTGGGCGTAGGGGAGCCCGTCTCCTCGGCATCGACCGTCTGGCCGAGCCTACGCGCGGCAGCAGTCACCTCGGCCTTCAGCTGGAACGGCGGCTCCCTCCGCGAGCACGTTGAACAGCATGGCGAGCCTTCCCAAAGCCTCCGGCACGAGCGAATAGTGGCACCATTTGCCCTGCTTGCGGCATGTCACCAGCCCTGCGTCCTGAAGGACACGCATGTGGTGTGAGAGCGTGGGCTGCGTTATGGAGAGCTCGTCCAGCAGATTGCACGCGCAGACCTCACCTCGCTCCGCGAGCAACTGCGCCACCCGGAGCCTGCTCGCCTCCGCCAGCGCCTTGAGCGCCGCGACCTCGTCAACCGTCATCCCATCCTCCAAATACATTGACATCTATCGATGTGATGGGTACTATCATGCGCAACATATCGATAATTGTCAATGTGTAATCGGGAGGGAGACGGTCATGGCTGAGGAGAGGCAGCAGGACTGGATCATAGATAAGCTCATTGAGAGCACGTCAACTGTTCCGACCGAGCTCGCTGAGGAAGTGATGGCAGACCCACGCTGCCCGGCGTTCGGTCCCATCCACCACTTCATCGTTGGGGCGGTGCTGCTTGCGTGTTGGCGCAATGCCGAGGCTGCGGCCAACCGGGATGCGCTGCTCGCGGCCGACCTCGAGGAGATGCTCACGCGCTCGTCGAGTGTGCCTGGCGCCGCATGCGCGCGCTGGGGTGTGTGCGGTGCGGCGGCGTCGGCCGGTATGGCCTATGCCATCGTGCGCGGCAACGCGCCGCTTCGCGAGGAGGGCTGGCAGGAGGGCCAGCTCATGGTGAGCGATCTGCTCGCACAAATCGCACGGTCGGGCAGGCCCCGCTGCTGCAAGCGCGACTCCCGCGTCGCCATCGCGGCATCCGTGACGTACTTCAACGCTCTCGGCGGTCCGCAGATGGTCGCGTCGGACGCGGTGCCCACATGCGCGTCTTTCCCACAGAACAGCGTGTGCATGGGCCCTGACTGTCCATTCCATCCCGGGCGTGGGTAGCCAGGCAACGCCCTCACCTCAATCGCGCTTTACTAGCTGTCTGTTCCGCCGAGTATGCGGCCAGAGACCAGGGCCGCCATCTCCTTCGGGGTCTCCCTCCAACCGCCGCGCGCCCATGTCACGAACATCCCATAGAGGCCGTAGGCTAGGAAGGCGGCCTCGTAGCCTCCCTCGCGCCTGAGGTCGGCGCCGCTCACGATGGTCTCGAATGCCGCCAGGATGGCACTTGCGCACCCCTGACTGATCATGAGGTCGTTCTCCGTGCGCAGCGAGAGGCAGAACTCGAAGTAGCGCTGCGCCCGGACGGGATGTGCGAGCGGGAGCTCCTTGAGGCGACCCGCCTTCTCGTACGCGCGCCAGCGCCGCACGAGGTACGAGGTAAGCAGCTCCTCCCTCGACGAGAAGTTGCGAAAGTAGGTGGCCCGGCCCACGCCGGCCCTCGCGGCCAGCTCGTCGGCTGTCACCTTGCGTATGTCCTTCTCGGCCATCAGGGCGAGCAGCGCAGGCCCCAGCGCATCGGTGGCATATGTGGACATGGTGCTCCTCCTGATACGAAACCGCTGATGAGTATCATTCGCTTCGGCGCTACCGTGGCGGCTATCGGACGACTGATACGATAGTATCACCCAAAGCCAGACGAACGCGACTATCGGGAGGGCTGCGATGGAAAAGAAGAGGCTGGGGTGCCTGCGGGTGCTCGCTGCGGTCATCGGAGGGGCGTGCGCCATCATCGTCGCCCTCGCGCTGGTGCTGGCGACCCACACGCAGATCATCGTCGGCGCCATCCAGTCGCTCTCCGCCGACACGGTCAAGACCACAAACACCTTCGAGCCCGAGGGTGAGCCCATCGACGCCGTGCGCGACAATGGACAGCGCATCATCACCGAGATCGCCTACGCAGACGAGTACCCCAACAGCTTCCTGGACATAACCTATCCCGATGACGACGCCTCCGTGCGCAGTCCCACGCTGGTCTACTTCCACGGCGGAGGCTTCTTCGGTGGCAGCAAGAGCGTGGGCGATCCGCTGGCGTCGAGCGACGTCACGTCGTTGCTGGATGACCTTTGCGCAGCGGGGTACAACCTTGTGAACGTGGACTACGGTCTGGTGCCGGACTGTCGCTTCCCCGTCCCCGTCATCCAGGCCAACCAGGCGCTCGCTTGGTGCGTGGCGCACGCGGAGGAGTACGGCCTCGACATGACTGACGTCACCATCATGGGGTCCTCGGCCGGCGCCATCATCACGAGCCAGCTGGGCGCCGCCATCTCCAACCCGGAGTACGCCGCCGCGCTCGGAATCGAGCCCGCGTTGGGGCCAGGCCAGGTCCGTGCCCTCGTCATCGACGATGCCCCGCTCGTGTACGACGAGTTCTCTCTGGGCACGAAGGTGCTTGTCGGCAACTACGTGCGGGGCACGATCTTCCTCAGTGGGGAGGAAGTGCACCTCTACGACGCCACGCAGTGGGTCACCCCCTCGTATCCGCCGGCGGTGCTGCTGGGCAGCGAATATGTGAACGACATGCGCCACATGGACGCGGCGCTCACCGAGGCCGGTGTTGCCCACGAGCTCGTTGACCCGCTGGCTGAGAGGGGCCTGGAGATGCCGCACTGCTTCGTGGCATCCGAGCGCGTGGACGAGGTCGCGCGGGACGCGTTCGAGCGGACGCTGGTCTTCCTCGAAGAGCGGGCTGCGTAGTCTTCTTCGTATCGAATATGGGCTGGTGACGCCATGACGTCGCCCGACTTCGAGTGAGGCGACGTCACAGGTGCAAAATCGGTGCCCATGACGTCGCTTTGACGTTCACAGGGAGGATAGCCAGAGCCACGGTGGCGACGGGGGATACGACGGCGCATCTCGAGCCGATCCGAGCCATCATGGCGATGCTTTTCTGATCGAGTGGGAGTAAGACCGCTACATAAATGGGACTCATAGTCAGCACTGCATTGGTTGCCGGTAGAAGTTTCTTTAGCAACGTCGAGGATGCTGCGGATCTCGTACCACTTAACCAGTATGGCAACTTCGGCAGCAAGAGCAAGAAGAAGGGGAGCAAGTCGCGGGTATTCGAAACGGACAGCCCGGCGCGAACTGCCTACGACTTCCAATCGAGGGCTGCCCGAGGGTACGTATCGATGACCAAGATTAAGTGGGGCCAGGTCATGACAATGTCTGATGGCACAATCATCACGTACCGGATGCGCTCCTCCTCGAAAGACCATACTCCTGTGGTCGAGCTGCAGGTTCATAACATGCCTGGGGTCAGGAGCCAGAAAATACACTTCATTCCAAGGGGGACAAATGTCAGGCGTTAACAAGACCATCAATGCGGATGGCATGAGAGTACTGAGGGATATTGTCGATGAGGCGATTGTCTCTCTTGAGGCCGTGATTGTCGCCAGGGATAACGTGGCTTGGGGCGTAGTTCGCCTCAACACGACCTTGGGGCCGGTGGAGGTCAGGAACCGTATAGAAGAGCTGCCAATCAATGACGAGGGGGAGATGGATGAGTTCGGAGTCCTCTCCGTGATGGTGGCTAACGGCGCCTTTGTGGTTGACGATGTCGATCAAGAGGCAAGCGTATGCTCTCTGGACGAGATGGTTACTAGCATCACACTGATCAACGGTCGTGTTGTAACGTACGAGGATGGGGAGGCCATCGCTGACCGGTCGTACACTCAAGCGATAGTGTTCGAACTGGCGTCGGGCGAGTACCTCGTCCTGGACAAAGGCGCGTGGTTTAGCGAGATGATTACCATCAATATGGGCCCAGAGCCCAGCGTCTTCATCTCGGATGACTCGGAAGACTGGGAGGATGACCCAGAAGAACCTTCGATTCACTACGGATGGGAGAGGGCCTTCGTGCGCGTATAGCTCTGCTGCTTTACACATTGCTACCAGCGCAAACGCAGTCGGGTGACGTCATGACGTCACCCGACTTCGAGTGAGGCGACGTCACGGATGCGGAAAGGGTGCCCGTGACGTCGCTTTGACGTCCGCGGGGAGGATAGTCGAAACCACGGTGGAGGCAGGGAATATGACAGAGCATCTCGAACAGCCTCGTCCACCACAGCCACGCTCTCCTGACTGAGTGGGAATAGGACCGCTACATAATTGTGCGATTCTCCAGGCGCTCCGGACGTGGTTCCGGGGCGCCTTTTTGGTGCGCTGAGGGGACTCGTGTGCCTGCTAGCCAAACGCAAGTCACGTGTTAGGAGTCCCGGCGTCTGCTTGGGCAAACCCCTGTACATGTCGAAAGGAGTTCCCATGAACCGTACCGAACGTTATGCGACCGATCCGACACTTGGTCTTGTGAGAATGACGTGCGTGCAGCGCTATACGCGAGGAACGCTTGGGTGAGTGCGAGCTGCCGTGTGGGCCAAACTACGGAGTAGCAGCTCAGGCCGATTGACGATGACTGTGTGAAGCTCGACGGGAGGACCGGCTATCGTGCCCTTCGTCGCGATGGAGCGCCTGCTCGTCTGTAACTTGGGCGTCTGACGAGAGGCTTTGCCAGCTCCCTGCAAAAGCCTTATGAAGACTTTGCCAGCGTCTCGCCGAATCTTTTCAGGGCATAGCTGTAATGCATCACGTCGGGATACTACCGGCAAAGACAGAAAGCCTTTGAAAGGAAAGAAAGGAAAGACATGAAGATTGGAAATAGAGCGGTGGCTTCCATGGGAATTGTTTCGACAAGTGCCGTAGCGTTCGCGCTCATCGCCCTGCTGCTGTCCGGATGCGCCTCCTCGTACCCCTCTGGCGATGCTTCCTCTAGCCTGTCGGGAACGGTTTCTTTGAATGGCTCCACCTCGATGGAGCGTGTTGTCGGCGGTCTCGCCGAGGCGTTTATGAGCGAGAATCCCGATGTGACTATTACCTACGACGCGACAGGCTCGGGCACGGGTATCGAGTGCGCGAGCAACGGCACATGTGACATTGGCCTTGCATCACGCGACTTGAGCGACTCCGAGACGGGTCTTACGGCGATACCTGTGGCGCTGGATGGCATAGCCGTCATCGTGAACGAGGAGTGCGGCGTCAGCGACCTCAGCCTCGAGCAGGTGGCTGCAATCTTTACGGGCGAGGTCACCAACTGGAGCGACGTTGGAGGTGCGGACCTGGCCATATCGTGCATTGGCCGCGAACGCGGGTCCGGAACGCGCGATGGCTTCGAGTCCATCACCGGCACGGACGATGCCTGCGTGCTCGAGCAGGAGCTCACTTCGACCGGCGCGGTCATCACCGCCGTCTCCAGCTCCCCCAACGCCATCGGGTATGCCTCCCTCTCGTCGCTTAACGGCCAGGAGAACGTGGTCACCCTTACCATCGACGGCGTCGCCTGCACCGAGCAGACCATCCTCGAGGGCAGCTACCCGATACGGCGTCCCTTCAACTTCGTCATCGCTGAGAGCGCCGAACTCTCTCCTGATGCTCAGGCATTCGTTGACTTCGCGACAAGCCCCGAGGCGGAAGGCTTGATCCGCGAGGCAGGCGCCGTTCCCGTGGTCGCGGCTGTCGAATAGTCCGAAGCACGCCAAAGGGATGTCGCCCATGCGGAGGGCATCCCTTTACGCCAAAGAAAGAACGTACATGAAAGCAAACAAGTCATTCATAGAGGCGGTGTTCCATGGGACGTTTTTTGCCTGCGGGATGCTGTCGATTGCCTTTGTCCTAGGCATCACCACATATCTGGTCTGGACGGGCATACCCGCGATCGCGGAAGTCGGCGTGGTCGACTTCTTCTTAGGGCGTGTCTGGAATCCCAGCAGCGACCAGTTTGGAATCCTGCCCTTCATCCTCACGAGCGTCTATGGCACTCTGGGGGCGCTTGCGCTCGGATTGCCGCTTGGCCTGTTCACGGCTCTGTATCTTTCGAAGTATGCCCGTCCAAACGCCAAGCGCGTCATCAGCAGCGCGGTCGCACTCCTCGCTGGCATCCCGTCCGTGGTATACGGACTGGTGGGAATGATTGTGCTGGTGCCGATGGTGCAGCTTGCCTTTGGCCTCTCGAGCGGAGCGACGCTCCTTGCCGCGATCGTCGTGCTGACCATCATGATCCTGCCCTACATCGTCAACGTCTCCTCAACTGCGCTCGAGGCCGTCCCACGCGATTATGAGGAGGGCTCCCTCGCCTTGGGCGCCACCAAGACCGAGACGTACTTCAAGGTGTCACTCCACGCGGCGCGAAGCGGCGTTGCCGCCGCCATCATCCAGGGTGTGGGCCGAGCTCTGGGCGAGGCCATGGCCATCATCATGGTGGCGGGTAACGTGGCCAACATGCCGCATTTCTTCACCTCGGTTCGCTTCCTGACCACCGCAATCGTCAGCGAGATGTCCTATGCGTCGTACGGGAGCCTTCACCGTCAGGCGCTGTTCTCGATCGGGCTGGTCCTCTTCGCCTTCATCGTTCTGGTCAATGTGATTCTCAACGTCATCGCCCGCAGGAGGGAGCAGTAATGGAACAGAGCATCTCAAGGTCTCGCCGCATGAAGGACGCCATGCTGCACGTGTTCGTCTACGGAAGCGCCGTGACCGTCTGCGCCGCGCTGGCATTGATCATCGGCTACATCTTCGTTCGTGGCATTCCGGGCATCACCGCCGAGCTGCTCACGACCGAGCCTAGCTACATCCGAGACACCATCGGAATCCTGCCCAACATCCTCAACACGCTCTACATCGTGCTGGTTGCCATGGCCATCGTCATTCCGCTGGGCGTGAGTGCGGCGGTCTACCTCAACGAGTACGCCACCAACCGCAGTCTGACGCGCCTCATCAGCTTTGCGGTCGAGACGCTCACCGGCATTCCCTCGGTCATCTTCGGCCTGGTGGGCATGCTGTTCTTCATCCAGATGATGGGCTGCCGGGCAGGCATCATGGCGGGTGGCCTGACCCTTGTGGTCATGGTGCTTCCCACCATCATCAGCAATACCCTCGAGAGCCTGAAGACGGTTCCCGTGTCATATCGCGAGGGTGCGCTTGCCCTGGGAAGCGGCAAGTGGCACATGATTCGCACCGTGGTCCTGCCCAACTCGCTCGACGGTATCGTTACGGGCTGCATCCTAGCCATCGGCCGCATCGTGGGCGAGTCCGCCGCACTTCTCTACACGGCGGGCTTCGGCTTGATGCTCAACAGCTTCATGACCGCCCTGCAGTCGTCGAGCGCGACCCTCTCGGTGGCCCTCTATGTGTACGCGACCGAGCGCGGCGAACTCACCGTCGCCTTCTCTGTGGCAACCATTCTCATGATCCTCACGCTTCTGTTGAACTTCGCTGCCAACCTGGCGTCATCCAAGCTTGGCCATAAGGAGAACTAGCAATGAACAGCTTCGAAATCGACCGCCTCAACCTTTGGTACGGCAGCCATCAGGCGCTTCGCGACGTGTCGATTGACATCCCCGAGCATCAGGTCACCGCCCTCATCGGGCCCAGCGGCTGCGGAAAGTCGACCTTCCTGAAGACGCTGAATCGCATGCAGGACCTCGTGGAGGGAGTGCGCATAGAGGGAAGGGTCCTGTTTTATGGGAAGGACATCTACGCGCCTAAGGTGGACGTCACGACGCTGCGCAGCCAGGTGGGCATGGTCTTCCAGAAGGCGAACCCCTTCCCGATGAGCATCTATGACAATGTCGCATATGGCCCCAGGATTCACGGTATTCGAAACAGGGAGGCCCTTGACGCCCTCGTCGAGGAGTCGCTCAAGGATGCCGCCCTCTGGGATGAGGTGAAGGATCGTCTGAAGAAGAGCGCCTTGGGCCTGTCGGGCGGACAGCAGCAGCGCCTGTGCATCGCCCGTGCGCTGGCGGTCAAGCCGGAGGTGCTGCTGCTGGACGAGTCGACCAGCGCGCTTGACCCCATGTCCACGGGGCAGATCGAGGAGCTGGTGGGCGAGCTCAAGCAGGACTACACGGTGATCATGGTCACCCACAACATGCAGCAGGCGGTTCGCGTGTCTGACTGTGCTGCGTTCTTCCTGCTGGGCGACCTGGTCGAGTTCTCCCCCACCGACGCCCTGTTCAACAACCCGAAGGACCAGCGAACTGCCGACTACGTCTCTGGCAGGTTTGGCTAGGGGACAAGTCCTGATACGGTGTCAGCTGTCGGGGCGGGGCCTAGAAGCCTCGACCCCGTTTGCTTTGGGGAGCGTGACCATGAAGGAGGCGCCACCAAGGCTGGAGTCGGTCACTGAGACCGAGCCTCCCATGACCTCGGCCGCGTGCTTGACGATCGCAAGGCCGAGGCCGGTCCCACCCGTGCTTCTCGAGCGAGAGGTGTCAAGCCTGAAGAAGCGCTCGAAGATGCGCTCCCTCATGCCTTCGGGCACGCCGTGGCCGTTGTCCGAGATGGTGATGCGGGCAATGTCTCCCGACGTCGAGAGGTCAATCTCGACCTCGCCGCCACCATAGCGCAGGGCGTTGTCCACGAGGTTGTAGACAGCCTGCTCGGCGAGCATCTCGTAGCCCGTTGCGTATACCGGCTCTTTGCAGGTGATGTTCACCTTGGCGCCATGGGCGTTTGCCGTGGGCTCCAGCCTGATGACGACCCTCTGGCATATGCTGGCGAGGTCGATGGGATAGGACTCCTCCTCGACGCCCTCGTCGAGCCTCGAGAGCATGAGTACGTCGTCGATGAGCACGCGCATCGCCTCGGACTCAGACCTTATGAGGGCCGCGAACTCCTTGGTGTCCTCCTCGTTGGTCATCCCGCTCTCGATGAGCTCGGCATATCCGCCAATGACCTGCAGGGGGGACTTCATCTCGTGGCTCACGTTGCCCGTGAACTCGCGCCTCATGGCCATGGCGCTCTCGAGCTGCTCGTTTTTGCTCACCAGTTCGGTTCTCTGGGCGTCTATGCGTGCCAGCAGCGGGTCGATCTCGCGGTAACCGTCGCTTTGCATGGGCGACTCGAGGTCAACATCAAGAAGGGGTGCCGTGACATGCTTGGTGATTGCCTTGGCAAACACCGCCGAGAGCCCGACTGCCACGAAGGCTGCCAGGGTCAAGGGGGCGATGAGCCTTCCCAAGAAGGACGCAAGGGAGGTCCTGGTCTCGGAGAGGCGCAGCGTCAGGCCGTCCTCGTCCAGCAGGACCGCCGTGTAGAGGGCGTCGGTGCCCGTGGTCTCCGAGACGCGAAACACGAGCGATTCGTCCCCATTGCGTGCGGCGATGATCTCTTCTCGGTCGCCGTGGTTTGTCATGGTCGCGGGGTCGACCTCGCTGTCATAGAGCACGGTTCCGTCCGCTGCTACGAGCGTGATGCGGATTCCCGACAGCATGACGGTCGAGAGGCGCTCGGCTGTTTCGGCTGCGTCGAGCCCGGCGACTTCCTCTGCGGTCGCTCTGGCCTGGGATGACAGCCGCTCCTCGGCATCGCCCTCGTAGACCGTCCAGCTGACGGTGACCACGATTGCCGTAGCAGCGAGGAAAGCGAGAAGGGCAAACGAGAAAAAGGCTTCGAAGAGCCTGGCAGAGAGCGTTCTTTTCATTACGGCGCTGCTCACCTCACGATTCCCTCGACAGTCGGTAGCCAACGCCTCGAACCGTCTCTATAGCGCCACCGGCGCCGGGACATGCGTCGTTGAGCTTGCGCCTGAGAGTCTGGATGTGGGTGTCTACCGTCCTCGTCTCGCCGACGAAGGAGATGTCCCAAATGTCCTTGAGTAGCTGAGAGCGTGAAAACGCCTGTCCGGGACTCTCGACAAACTTGCGCAGGAGCTCGAATTCCTTGAGCGTGAGCTCGAGGTTGACGCCACATGCGGTTGCCTGGTGGTCTCTCTCGTTGACGGAGATGCGTCCGACGGTTATCGTTCCGCTGGGCAATCCTTGGGAGGCGTACGACAGCGGCGGCCTGCGCAGGAGCGCCTTGCACCTGCTTATGAGCTCCATAATCCCAAAGGGCTTCGGGAGGTAGTCATCGGCTCCCGAGTCGAGTCCAAACACCTTGTCATACTCTGTGCCCTTTGCAGTGAGCATCATGACCGGCACTCCTCTGATGTTCGATGAGGATCTGATCCACGAGAGGACCGAGAGGCCGTCTTCACCAGGAAGCATGATGTCGAGGAGTACCAGATCAGGAGGATTGGTTTGACAGGCTTCCATGAACTCTTTGGCGGACTTAAAACCGTGCGCTTCCAACCCCTGTGCCGAAAGCGCATAGAGGGTCAAATTGCGGATGTTCGCGTCGTCTTCAACGTAGTAAATCATGGGCGTCATTCTAGGTTATCCGCCTTCGGGCATTGTCAAGCGCATGCAAACTTTTGCGACGGGTAGCGCCTGCCTACCTCTTGCCCCACGGTCGAAAGGGCTCTTTACAGGTATGCCTCGAACCGTCTACCTAAGACCGTCCAATACCGTCTCGTGCTTTGGACGGAGCCATGTGCGGGGACGTCAATGTATTTGCCATACCGTTCGTCAACATGTTGAGAAGATCATAGGTGGATGCGGGATTGACCGTGCGATCGCGTGCTGCATGAGGCCGTTGAGCCCGTCCAGCATCGCTGCAACCTCTTCGGGCGCCTCGGTGAACCTGCGCTTCACCCACTCGTCCAAGATGCCGAAGAACCCGTACAGGTAGAACTTCTCGCGGTACCCGGTCCGTCCGCCCACGACGAGAGCCTCAGCGATCTTCGCGGATGCATCGAGCGCCGTCTGTCTCATGCCGCGTGTGTAGAGGAGTGTGATGGTCTCTCTGGCTGTAGACCATGCGGAGAGGTCGGCGCACTGCATGGCGGCTCCCTACTGGGCGCAGCGCCTGGGCAACGGCGAGATCCATGCCTGGCAGGCGTCCGAGCGCGGCGGCGAGCTTCTGTGTGGGGTGCGCGGGGACCGCGTCTCCGTCGCCGGCAAGGCCGCCCTCTACTCGGTGTTCTAGCTGTATGCGTGGCAGAGCCCACGCGGCTGCTTACTAGAAGCCAAGAATGCCGTCGCTAACAGCGGAAACGCAGCTGTTCGACGTCATGACGTCGCCCGACTTCGAGTGAGGCGACGTCACGGGTGCGAGAAGTGTGCCCGTGACGTCGCCTTGACGTCCGCAGGGAGGATAGTCGGAACCACGATGGATAACATAGGCGCGGCAGCGCATCCCAAACCATCCCAAGCCGCTACAGCCACGCAACTCTGATTGAGTGGGAGTAGGACCGCTACAAAACTGTGCGATTCTCCAGGCGCTCCGGACGTGGTCCCGGGGCGCCTTTTTCGTGCGCTGAGGGGACTCGTGTGCCTGCTAGCCTAACGCATGCAACGTGTAACGGCTAGCACGATCAAAGCCCCATTGCCTAATCTGTATTGTAAAAGTACCTACAAATGCGTTATCTTCTTCTTGAGGTGATTATCATGCAGAAGTCAGCGACGCTCAACCTGAGGGTCGATCCCGAGGTCAA
>CACZCK010000036.1 GCA_902779675.1 uncultured Coriobacteriaceae bacterium
ACCCAGATGAAGAAGCTCCCGCGCACCACGCTGTTCCGTGGCTTCGGTGGCGGCCAGAACATCCGCGTTCAGATCATCCGCACGCACGAGTAGCGCGCCGCGCAGATAAGGAGAACACCATGCCTCTTCTCAAGGATATGGAGCCCATCGTCAAGAAGTTCTACGACGGCGTTGCCGAGGGCAAGTACTATGGCCGCAAGTGCAAGGAGTGCGGCGCCATCGAGTTCCCGCCGCACCTGGGCTGCAACACCTGCGGCTATCACGAGACCGAGTGGGTCGAGCTCTCTGGCCACGGCACCCTGAAGAGCTTCGTCGTGCCCGGCATCCAGAACGACAAGCCCTACCTCAAGGCCATCGGCGCCTACGGCTATGGCGCGGTCCAGCTCGACGAGGGCCCGATTTACAGCTTCGTCGTCTTCGGCGGCAAGAAGAAGGTCGTCAAGGGCCTGCAGCAGCGTCTGGCCGACGGTGAGGTCATCGGCGTGCACGCCAAGCCCATCGCCCGCGAGGTGCCCCTGAAGCCCGGTTCGGACGAGATGGTGCCCTGGAGCGAGCTCTGCTTCGAGCTCGACGAGGTCGCCGAGTAACGCAGCGAGCGAGATGACTCACAAGGGATACTCCCCTTTGAGTCACAAGCGATACAGCCATTGACTGACTCTAAGGGGAGTATCCCTTGTGAGTCAACGAAAAGGAGAGACACCATGAACCAGGAACTTCTCGAGCAGCTCGCCGAGTTCGCCAAGGTCGCCTACGGCTACGACGGCGAGATCACCGCTGACACCACCTTCGACGAGCTGGGCAAGGGCTCCATGAAGATGATCGCCCTCACCTCCACCATCGAGAACGAGCTCGACGCCGAGGTGACCATCCACGAGGTCATGAAGATGAAGACCTTCGGCGAGCTCGTCGAGCGCGTCGAGGAGGAGATGGAGGACTAGCTCCCATCTCACGATATTGTGCGATAGTACAATCGACAAGCAGTATTTAAAGAGTGCCTTCGTGTATACGCACGAAGGCACTCTCTTTACTATCAAACATCGAATTGTGCGATGACACAACTCTTTGCGCGATTTGAGCCCGTACCTACCAGCGGAACACGGCGATGCGGTTGTTGACCTTCTTGCCCACGGTTGCCGCAAAGAGCTTGCCGCGCAGCGTGTGCTTGCGCATCTCCTCGTTGTAGCTGTGCTCCGAGAGTAGCGTCATGCGCGGCTCGAGCTCCACGAACTCAGCCCCGCTGTCGGTGCCCCACTTGAAGGTGGCATTGGTGTTCTTAATGGCGTCGTGCTGCTTGGAGTGCTTGACGATAAACATCGAGTTCATCTCGGCCACCAGGTAGCCGTGCTCAAAGGAGTCGCAGAGCATGTGCAGGCAGGTGGCCGTCTGCTCCTTGGTAAAGTACTCCAGCACGCCCTCCATCACGATGATGTTGGCCGAGCGATCGTGGGGGGAGCGCCGCCGTCCAGGCGCCGTCGAGCGCGTCACCGTCCATCATGGTGCAGCGCGGCCGGTCCTCGTAGACCTTGCGGCGCACGGCGATCTGGTCGGGCAGGTCCACGTCGAACCACTCGATCATTCCGTTGTCCACCTGACTGAACTTGTCGTCGAAGCCGCAGCCCAGATTGACGCACAGAGCGTCGGGGTACTGCACGATGAGCCCGCGCAGCGTGTCGGCGAACATGATCGTGCGCGCCACCACGCCCTCGTGCGAGAGGAACGGGTCGTACTTGCTCACGTCGACGCCGAGCGTGTCGATGATCTGCTTGGCCTTCTCGTCGCGGATGCGGGGGTTGGGCCGTGCCGTCTCGCTCGCGCGGATGGCCAGCGTGACGAGGGCGGTCTCTTGGATGTCGCCAAACTGCAGGTCCATGTGGTGTCCTTCGCTCGAATTGATAGTGCTACCATAATAGTAAGCTATGGCTAACACTTTGCGCATCAAAAATGTGCCCGGGAGATGACGGACGATGCAGTTCACCGAGATGGGTCGCGACGACAGCAAGACGCTCGTGCTGCTGCCGGGAACGGCCTGCACCTGGCAGATCAACTTTGCGCGCGTGGTCGACGAACTGGCGGAGCGCTACCATCTGATCTGCGTCAACTACGACGGCTTTGAGGGCGACCCCAGCATCTGCTTTACCAGCGTGCCCGAGGTTTGCGCCAAGATCGAGGACTACCTCATCGAGCATCATGGCGGCCGCGTGGATGGCGCCTACGGCAGCTCGCTGGGCGGCAGCTTCTCGGCACTGCTCGTGCAGCGCAGCCGCGTGCAGGTGGACCACGCCTTCGTCGGCAGCTCTGACCTCGACCAAGGTAGCCCCGTGGTGGCACGCATCATGACGTGGATCGTGGGGCCCATGCTCTCTGGCGCGGCCAAGAGCGAGAAGAAGCGCAAGAAGCTGGTGGACCGCCTGGTCAAGTCGCTCTATGCCGACGAGGACAGCGACGAGATGCGCACCTTCCTCGAGGGCTTCTCCCACAGCTTCGAGAACATGCACCCCAAGACCATCTCGCGCGAGTTCTACTCCGACTACGTCACGCCGCTCGAGGACGACATCCATCGCGACGGCACCACCATCCACGTGATCTACGCGCTGCGCATGGACCCCAAGGGCAAGTATCTCAAGCGCTACCTGCAGCACTTCCGCGATCCCGACCTGATGCGCTTCGACATGCAGCACGAGGAGTGGCTCTTTGGCAGCAAATGGACCGAGACGGTGCTCGCCGCCATCGACGAGCGCATGGGCGGAGGCGAGCAGGCATGAGGACCATCGTCTTTGGCGCTGGCGCGTTGGGCTGCTATCTGGCGCATGCGCTGGTCGCGGCCGGCAACGACGTGTGCGTGGTGGCTCGCGGCGCGTGGGGCCAGACGCTCGCGAGTGACGGTCTGAAGATCCGTCACGTGGTGCAGCTGCACTCCACGTGCGACCATCCGCAGGTGGTCGGTTCGCTTACCGAGGCCGGGACGGCTGACGTGCTCTTTGCCGTGATGCAGCAGGGGCAGATGCTCGACGCACTGCCCCAGATTGCCGCGGCGGACGCTTCGCTCGTAGTGCTGGTGGGCAACAGCCTGCACGTTGACGAGGAACTCGCCTACCTTTCCGAGCACGCGCCCGACAAGACCGTGCTCTTTGGCTTCCAGGCAACGGCAGGGAGGCGCGAAGCCGACCACGTGGAGTGCGCACGGCTCGGCGCGTCGGGCCTCACCGTGGGCGCGGCGCACGGCTCCGCTCCCGAGATGGCCCAGGCGGTGCTCAATTACGTCTTTGCCAAGGGTGGCTACAAGCCCCGCTACCAAGCCGACATGGCCGACTGGCTGACCTGCCATGCCGCGGCGGTGCTGCCCTTCTGCTATGTGGCCTATCGGCTGGAGTGCGACCTGACGCGCGCCACCAAAGAGGACCTCGTGCGTCTGGTGGATGCGTCGGGTGAGGCGTACCAGGCGCTCGCGCAGCTGGGCGTGCGGATCCTGCCCGAAGGCGAGCAGGGCTTCTATCGTCCGGGGCCGCGGCACGCCGCGTGGCTTCTTGCGCTTCAGGTAATTGCTAAGACCTCCATCGGTCGCCTCTGCGTGACCGATCATTGTCGTGCCGCCACCACCGAGATGCGTGCGATCGACGAGGACTTCATGGCGCTGGTCGAGCAGCTGCCCGGCAGGCACATGCCCACATGGGACGCGCTGCGAGCCGAGATGCCTGGCTGGGACGAGCTCGAGGCTCGTTGGAACAGGAAGGCCAACGAGGGGGCGCCGTGCTCGCGAGGCTGCTGACGGAGACGCTGGTCATCTGGGTGCTGTTCTTTCTCTACGTGTGGCTCTGCACGGTCCCGCTGGGGCCGGTTGGTGGCGCCTTCTACTACGAGCAGGACATCCAGGACCGCCTTGTGGAGCTGGGGCTCATCACGCACGAGCGCATCGCGCGACGCCGGAGGGTGGCGCTCGTGTCGGGGCTGGTGGCCGTGCTCGCGGTGCTCTTTGCCTGCGTCTGCGTGATCAATGGGGCACGGGGCTACCTCGACATCGTCTGGCAGACCTACGTACTCTTTGCGCTGATGGAGGCCTTTGACTGCGTGGTCATCGACACCTGGTGGGTGGCACTCAGCGGCTGGTGGGACATCCCGGGCACCGAGGACCTGCGCGCGAGCTACAAGGACTGGCGTACCCGCCTGCGCGCCAAGGTGCCGCGCATCTGCCTGGGCGGCATTCCGATGGCCTTTATCTTGGGCGGTCTCTTCTGGCTGGCGGCGCACCTGCTGTAGGCGTGCAACGCGTACGCCCAGCTCACCGTCCCGTCTGACGCCGCGGACACCCGATGGGGTGTGCGGCACGCTACCATGACGGTACTGGCAACCGAGGGGAAAGGGATCCGCCATGGCAAAGGTCGTCTGCAACTTCCTGTCGTATTCGCTCAATCGTGCGGTGGACATCACGGTGGTGTTGCCGTCGGTCACCTGCCCTGAGGCGCTGGGGATGGGTGACGGCCCGGCCACGCACGTGCTGCCGGCCAAGTTCCCGGTGGTCTACCTGCTACATGGCTTTGCCAACAACCACGCGCAGTGGACGGGTTACACCAACGTGGAGCTCTATGCCGAGGAGCGGCGCATTGCCATCGTCAACATCTCTGCCGAGAACAAGGCCTACGCCAAGATCGGCGCGGACGACTTCCAACGCTTTGTGGAGGAGGAGCTGCCCGAGTTCGTGACCAACTACTTCCCCATCTCGAGCGCGCCCGAGGACACCTACATCGCCGGCCTCTCGATGGGCGGCTACGGTGCCTTTGTACACGGGCTCACCAACCCCGCTCGCTATCACGCCATCGGTGCGTTCTCCGCGGGCGTGCACATCAACCCCGCGACTTTTGCCGCTGACCCCATGGCCGCCGACCAGGGCGAGACCGACCCCGCCTACGACGTGCATGCGCTGGCCAGGGCGGTCGCGGCTTCCGACGAGGCCTTCCCGCCCATCTACGACTCCTGCGGCACCGAGGACTTTTTGCTCGCCCCCAACCAGGCTTTTGCTGCCGAGCTCACCGAGCTTGGGGCCGACGTCACCTGGAAGGAGGTTCCGGGCTTTGGCCACGAGTGGCGTTTCTGGGACCAGCAGGTGGAGCAGTTCCTCGACTGGCTGCCGCGCGAGGATGTCTACGCCAAGATAGGCAAGCGCAGCTGCTGAGGCGGCGTAACCCCGTGCATTGCGCGGGTTTCGGACAAAAGGAACCGTCCCAGATGGCCAAAAGAAGGGCGGGTCACGCAACTGACGTGGCCTGCCCACTTTGCCTCTTGCCAGGCAGATCCGTCTATCAGAAGTAGCTCACCCTGATGGTCTTGCCCATCTGCTCGAGGCAGCTCGCCAGCTCCTTGACGATGTTCATCTTGATGTTGAAGTTGATGGGCAAATCCGGGTTCTGGTGAGCGGGATTCATCGCGCGGCCCACGTAGAAGTTGATGTCCGTGGCCTCCTCGAAGAGCAGCTGGCAGATGCGCGATGCGCCGTCGTGGCCGTAGTTCCAATCCTCGTAGCTCTCGTTGCCCTGCAGGTAGTCCTGGGCGTATTCCAGCACCTTGCTCATGGTGATGACGCCCTCGGTCACGAGGTCGGCCCCCTCGAGCTCCGAGATGGGCGGCACCCCACCCGTCGCACTTGTCGGGGCCTTGGCGACCAGCGGCTTGCGCAGGTACTTGGCCGCGATGGAAGCGGTGGTACCTCCGCAGATGATGCGCTTGCCCTCCTTGGAGAAGAACAGGCTCATCATCTTGTTGCAGTCGTCGGGGTCAGCAGGCGGCCCAAACAGGATGTTCATGGGCACGCGCTTGCGGATGCGCACGATGGCCGCAGTGGCGTCATCAAGCGGGTGGTAGCCGTAGAGCTTGTCGCACTCGTCCACGAGCATCGTGCAGAGCACCTTTGCCGTGTAGCCTGTGAGCGACATGTCGGCCACGAACTGCGCGATGTCCTCGCGCTTCCAGTCGTTGTTGTACGTGATGTCTGCGCTTGCGTGCGGGCATCCGTCGCTCATGGCAACAAAGATGTCGCCCTCCTGCAGACGGATCGAGGAGCGATAGATCTTCTTGCCCTCGATGTTGGTCTCCGTCATGGGGTAGTCGGTGACGTCGCCGTCCCTGATGAAGATGACCTCGGGGTTGTCGTACTGGATCAGCTCCGCGGTGTGGTTGCGCACCAGGTTGATGATGGTGAAGGTGGAGTAGGCCACTCCATGCTTGCCAGTGACGGGCAGCGTCGCGGCAATGGTCGAGACGCACTCCTCGATGGAGAGGTCTGCGGCCATCATGGTGGAGATGATCTTGGATGTGAGCGTCGAGAGGATGCTCGCCTGCACGCCGCTCCCAAGCCCGTCGGCAAGCACGATGATGGTCGAGCCGTCGTCGGTGCCCACCACGTCAACGTGGTCGCCGCAGAGCTCCTCGCCCGCATGGTTGATGCTCTTGTAGCCGATGTCGGCGCACAGATCATTCATCGACGATCGACTCCTTCAGCTTGGACAGGGCGATCTTGGTCTCTGCTGTGGTCTCACCCAAAAGCGAGGCGATCTCCTGCACGATGAGCATCTGGCGCTCCACGACCTTGTCGGCGACCTCCACCGTCTGGTGGCTGATCTCCTCCTTGCGCTGGCGTGCCTCCTCCTCGGCGGTCACGTCGTGCATGATGCAGATGATCATGCGGCCGTCCTCGGCGGGGACAATAGTCTCGTCCACATAGCGCTGGTACTCGGCCAGGTAGGTCCGCTGGTTGTAGATGCCCCGCTTGGTACGCTTGACGTCCAGGAACGTCTTGGGATCGAGGATGCGCACCACCTGGTCGCCCAGGACGTCGGAGGCAAAGCGGATGTTGAGCAGGCGCAGCGCGGCGTCGTTGAGCTGCTGTACCTCGAGGGTGTCGTTGACGACGATCAGGGCGTTGGGGCTGTTCTTGACGATGGCGTCCGAGAAGCCCTCTGCCTTCTCCATCAGGAACGGCAGGCACATCGAGATCTCGGCCTTGCCCTGGTAGATGGCGGTCGCCTTCTCGCGGCAGGTGTTGTAGCCGCAGGAGCCGCAGTTGAGCTCGTCGCTGGGCTTGAACTTGCCCATCTCGCGCAGGATCTCGACCAGCTCGTAGTTGGACGGGGTGCGCTCCGTGCGAGCGAGGGGCGTCTGGTACTGCTTGATGGCGGCAACCTCGGGCTGCTCCACGTCAAAGTCCTCGCGGCCGGCAAAGTTGGCCACCGCCATGTAGTCTGCGACGGGGCTGCGGCGGTACTTCTCCATGACGGGGCCGCCGATGCAGCTCCCGGAGCAGGTGGACATCTCGATGAAGCACTTGTGTATCTTGCCCTCGGCGATGTCGCCGAGTGCGGCCATGCAGGCCTCGATGCCGTCGAGTGCCATGTAGGTGAAGTCGGGCGCGTCCTGCGCCATGGTCTTGAGGATGCCGCCCGGTGTGGGGAAGAACCGTGCGAGGCTCTGCTCGTTGGGTATGACCTCGTGCTTGAGTTCCACATGCTCCTCTTCGAGCCATCGGGTCAGCTCTTCGAAGGTCAGGGCGACGTCCACCACGTCGCTGTGCTCGGCGGCCTCGTCCTTCTTGGCCACGCACGGACCAACGAACACGGTCTTGGCGTTGGGCATGCGCCGCTTAATGTCGGCGCAGTGCGCCACCATAGGCGACACGACGTCTGCGAGGTAGGGGAGCTGCTCGGGGTAGTACTTGCGGATCAGCAGGTTGACGGAGTGGCAGCAGGATGAGATCACGATGTCGCGGTTCTCCTCCTTGAGCATGCGGTCGTACTCGCGCTTGACCATGGTCGCGCCGATGGCGGTCTCCTCGACGTCGGCGAACCCGAGCTGCTTGAGGGCCTCGCGCATGGCCTCGATGCCAACGCCGTTGTAGTTGGCAATGAACGACGGCGCGAGGCTGACCACCACTGGGTCGCCGCTGCCGATCAGGACCTTGACCTTCTCGGTGTCGTCGACGATCTGCTTGGCGTCCTGCGGGCAGACCACAAAGCAGTGGCCGCACAGGATGCACTCGTCGTCGATGATGTGCGCCTGACCAGCCGAAAAGCGAATCGACTTGACCGGGCAGTGACGAATGCACTTGTAACAGTTCTTGCAGTTTGACTTCTTGAGTCGCAGACAGCTCGCCATCGGTACCTCTCCAGGCTCTTGCGAGTGAGCGATGCCACTCGACACAAATGATGCTTACCCCCGCATAAAAGGGTATCGGACTTGACGCTGTGCGAAGGACCAAAGATTGCCTTTGTGATGCGAGGACAAGCTGCCGTCTGCTCGCTTGGTGCGACGCTATGCGCCTTCCTGCGCTGTTGGGTTCACGCCACTCAGGTCGAGGTTGAGGTCGGCGGGGGTTTCGATGCCACTCACCGAGCCCGAGGCGGTGTACTGCCACATGAAGTAGGGTCCAAGCCACGAGGGCGCCGAGCCGTACTCCGCATACCAGATGCCGACGTCTGGCAGCTGCGAGGTGTCGATGAAGCCAAGGTCGTAGCCGTTGCCATACAGCGCGGGCTCGTAGCCCGCCTGCCGCACGGACTCGCAGAAGGCCTTGGCGCAGGAGGTGGCCGTCTGGCCGTCGATGCCCGCGATGCGGTTGCCGTCGTTGGGCTCGTAGTCGAACACCACTGGATAGTCGAGCCACCGGCCGTCCAACAGCTCAAGCGCGAACGCGGCCTCTTCGAGGGCCTCCTGCTCGCTGATGGCTTGGGAGTAGAAGTACGCGCCGCAGGCGATGCCCGCCTCGCTTGTGCCGGCATAGTTCTGCTCAAAGCACTCGTCGGCGTGCAGGTAGCCCTCGGTGTTGCCGCGCCAGCCCACGCGGATCATGGCAAAGTCGATGCCGTCGGCGGCCACGGCGTACCAGTCGATGGCCCCCTGGTGGTCGGACACGTCGACGCCCGTCGTGCGTGCCACGCCGCCCTCGCCCTCGTAGACATAGCGGCCGTCCTCCTGCCGGAAGCCGCCACGGTCGTAGTAGGCGGACTCTTGGGGTGTGGGCTCCCACGAGCCCCTGTCGTCAAACAGGCACGATCTGAGCAGGACGATTGCGACGAGGGAGAGCACGACCCATGCGATCGCTAGCACGCAGCCACAGCCACGGTGCTTGGTATGGGAGCGCTTGCGCATGTGGACCTGCCTCGGGACATGCTGATGGGGAAAGGTTACTGCCTTGATGGTAAGGCAAACGAGGCGACGGCGCCCGCCAGGCAGCGCGGTCTCGCCGTCGTTAGGACGGCCCAAGGGGCTTTGTGGTTGCTGCTTGTGCGACCGCACAAGCAAAGCAAAGATGCGACGATTGATGATTGGCACCCCACCCATGGTCTCTTTGTCCGTCAGCTGGGATGATTAATACCAGCTGGAACTATGCCTTTTCACAAGCGAGAGGAGATCCCATGGACCTTATGGAGCAGCTGCGCGACAAGGCGCGCGCCGACGTGCAGAAGGTGGCCTTCTTCGAGGCTGACGACCCCAAGATGATGGAGGTCGTGGGCGAGCTGACCAAGGAGGGCCTGGCCGAGTGCTACATCGTGGGCGATGGTGAGACCCTGCGTGCCACGGCCGAGCAGGTCGGTGTCGACCTTGCCAACATCCACGTCGTCGACCTTGCCGATGCTGACGCCAACGAGGCCTTTGCCGTGCGCTTCGAGGCCGAGCCCGACTGCCCCTTCAAGGCCAAGGCCGTGCGTCGTCGCTCCAAGAAGCCCATGGACCGCTGCCTCATGATGCAGCGCATCGGTGACGTTGACATCACCTTCGGTGGCCTGTGCTGCTCCACCGGCGACGTCATCATCGGCGGCCAGACCATCATCGGCCTCGCCGACGGCATTGAGACCATCTCCAGCCTGGGCATCTTCAACATCCCCAACTGGGAGGGCAGCGAGGGCCATCTGATGGGCTTCGGTGACGCCGCCGTGTGCGTCGACCCCGACCCCGAGCAGCTTGCCTCCATCGCCATCACCTCCGCCGAGACCGTGGCCGCCCTCATGGGCTGGGAGCCGCGCGTGGCCATGCTCAGCTACTCCACCGACGGCTCTGCCGAGTCCGAGAAGGTCGACAAGGTGCGCGAGGCCGTGCGCATTGCCAACGAGCAGCGCCCCGACCTGGCCATCGACGGCGAGTTCCAGCTTGACTCCGCCATCGTGCCGGCCGTGGCCGCCAAGAAGGTGCGCCGCGAGAGCGCCGTGGCCGGCAAGGCCAACGTGCTCATCTGCCCCGACATCAACGTGGGCAACATCGGCGTAAAGCTCGTGCAGAACTTTGCTCACGCCGACGCCTACGGCCCCATGCTCCAGGGCTTCAAGAAGATTGTCTGCGACTGCAGCCGTTCCGCGCCGGTCTCCGAGCTCGTGGGCAACGTCGTTATGAGCTGCGTCCGTAGCCAGGCCCTCAAGGCGTAACGAGAACCGTACCTACATGGCACAGCAGCTCCCTTGGGGGTGCTGTGCCACATTTGTCAGAAGGAGTAGACGATGGCAGACAAGACCTACCGCATCCTGGTCATCAACCCCGGTTCCACCTCCACCAAGGTCGGCGTCTTTGACGGCGAGACCGAGGTCTTTACCAAGAACGTGGCCCACGAGGCCGAGAAGCTCGCCGAGTTCTCGAGCGTCTCCGACCAGATGCCCTACCGTCGCGACCTCATCCTCGAGGCGCTGTCCGAGAACGACGTGGACCTCTCCACCATCGATGCCTTCGTCGGCCGCGGCGGCGGCCTGCTGGCTCTGGAGGGCGGCACCTACGCCGTCAACGACGTCATGCTCGACCACGCCTACCGCGGCGCCAACGGCGTGCAGCATCCCGCCCAGCTGGGCAGCCAGCTGGCCAACGCGTTTGCCACGCAGGCCGGTAAGCCCGCCTTCGTGGTCAACCCGCCCGACACCGACGAGCTCTGCGACCTGGCCCGCATGACCGGCATCAAGGGCGTCTACCGCAACGTGCACCTGCACGCCCTCAACCTCAAGGAGACCGCCATCCGCCACGCCCACAGCATGGGCAAGCGCTATGACGAGTGCAACTTCATCGTCTGCCACATCGGCGGCGGCATCTCCATCAGCGCCCACAAGGCCGGCAAAATGATCGACGGCTACGACATCGTGGGTGGCGAGGGCATGATGGCTCCCACACGCTGTGGCGCCGTGCCCGTGGCCGAGGTCCTCAACTACCTCGAGGCGGGGCACTCCATCAAGGAGGTCCGCGGCATGTGCATGAAGACCGGCGGCTTCGTCGACCTGCTGGGCACTTCCGACGCCATTGAGGTCTGCGACCGCGCTGCGGCCGGCGACGCAGCTGCGGCTCGCGCTTGGGACGCCATGCTCTACCAGATCAACAAGTACATCGGCTCGATGGCTACCGTGCTCGGCGGCAAGGTCGATGGCATCCTGCTGGGCGGCGGCATGGTCCACAACAAGGGTCTCGTGGCCTCCATCGAGGAGAACTGCGGCTGGATCGCGCCCGTCAGTGCCTACCCCGGCGAGTTCGAGCTCGAGGCCATGGCCGCCGGCGCCATCCGCGTGCTCGACGGCGAGGAGGAGCCCAAGACCTACACGGGTGTCCCCGTGTTCCAGGGCTTCGACGACTAGCACCAGGCTGCTTCGGACATCGGTTCGGACATCGGGGGCGGTTCCCCGATGTCCGAACGTTGGACAAAGGGACCGTCACCGATGCCCGAAGGCTTGGTTGACCTGAGAAAGGAAACCCATGATCAAGGATCCCCGACTGGCACTTGCCATTTCTATTGGTCTGCTCCCGCCCATCTGGGCCGTTGTGTCCGGCCATCTGGGCATCACCTGCGGTGCCGTGGCCCTCATCTGCGCTGGCATCTTTGTGACGGCGGGCAACAAGGTGGAGCTGGGTCTGCCCATGTCGCTGGGCTTTTTGCTCTCCGACCTCATGGCCGTCTGCGCCATCTGGCTCATGGAGAACCTGCCCTTCCCGGGTGATGGCAACACCTTTATCACCCTAGCGGTGCTGGGCTTTCTGGCCGTGCTGCTCTGCACGCGCCTCGAGAAGGTTTTCTTCCTGCCTGCCGTGCTCTCCGGCTGGGCGGTGGGCCTCACGGTTATGGGTCCGCTCGGCTTTGCCAACCTGGGTTCCATGCCCATCCAGGTGGGCGTGGCCATGCTTGCGGGCGTGTGGTACGCCGGCTGGGTGGTGGACGTCTTCAGCCGCGCCATCGGCCCCAAGGAGTAGCCCGTACCTCGTGCATTCGTACAAAGAATTAGAGCGAATGGTCGCAATCCTTATGGTTGCGACCATGTTGCTCGACCGGCGCAGTACCTATGATTCTGCATGCTTTTACTGCGTCAATTATCAAGGAGGAGCATCTCATGCCCATGAAGACCTCTACGCGCTTTGTTAAGGCCGCCATCCTCAACACCTGCGTCGCACTCGTGCTCTGCACGCTCTGCGAATACCTCGCCCTCTACGTGTTCAAGACCGCCGACGCCTCCAACGGCTGGATCTGGCCCATGTTCTTTATCAACTTCGTGTTCTCGTGGTGCATCGCCACCATCCTGGGCATGATTCCCCAGATCGTGGACTTTGGCTTCAACTGGGCCATGAAGCGTTCCAACCCCTCCGAGGGTGCCAAGTTTGGCCTGCTGGTCAACGTGCCCATCAACACCATCTACTCCGTCATCCTGGGCTACCTGGTGGGCGCGCTTGACGCCTGCGTGCTGGGCGGCGCTCCGTTCATCGCCTCCGTCTTTGGCTTCTTCCAGAACATCATCCCGGTGTGGATCGCCTGCTTCATCGTGACCTTCCTGCTCAACGGCCCCATCGAGGGTCTGGCGCGCAAGCTCTGCAACGACCCCGCGCCTCAGATGCACTAGGCACGCCTCAGTAGCAGAGGTTCATGCGCGGCTGCTTGACTGGTGAGTCTGGCAGCCGCGCTGTGCATTGCAGCGGTGAAAAGCGCGGCGCAGGGAGCGTTCCGCTGCTCGTGAGAATTGCTCACAACCTAGTATGTTGTGAGTAATTCGATGGCAAAACCGACGCTCCTATAGATTGTCAAGGCTTTTATTGCGGGCTCTCGACGTCTACGGGCAAGCCATCCATCACCCAGCGCGAATACCTCTCTGCCAG
>CACZCK010000037.1 GCA_902779675.1 uncultured Coriobacteriaceae bacterium
GGACGGTACCTTCTACCACGCCTTTTGCAGGTGCCAATACTCCCTATAGGGCGATATGACACCCCATATTTACTGATAAGTTGAAATTTATGGCATCGATTCATCAATTTACTGTACGATACTCCGGACGGGCTCAGGCAGCACAGTTTCTTCGCGTGACGAGCCAACCGAACCCCAGCTCCAGCGGCCCCACCATCGCCTTTGTCAGCGGAAAGGAGCACCCGATGCCCCTCTACCTGTACGGATCCTCTGCGCTTGACGCAATGCGCTACACACGCAGTATTGAGGGAGGAATCCTGCCCGGCACTGCCGTGCGACCGCGGCACCTAGGAAACGCCATCCATACGCATCGCCAGATCAACGAGCTGGGAGACGATGCGCAACGACTCCTTAGTCACATACGCACCCCCATCCAAGTGCTCGTTCCCAAGCGCAGCATGACAACCCAAAGCGATCGGCTCATAACGCACGTCTGGTCCCACGACATACCCTCTGGCGCTTACCTCCGCCTAGACAATGGCATCTACCTGCCAACGCCAGCATTCCTGATGCAGCAGCTTGCAAGCCAGCTCGACGAGATCGGGCTCATCCTCCTCGGCCTCGAGCTGTGTGGCTTCTACAGCATGTGGTCCTTCCCGGCTATGGGAGCGCATCACGCAACAGCAGACGAATTCGAGGGATGCACATTCGAGCTCAATCCGGCAACGTCTGTCACGCAGCTCACCAGCTACATACGAAAGCGCGGCGGCGAGCGCGGATACAGAACGGTGCAACACGTTCTCAAAAGGACGCTCGACAGGTCTGCGTCTCCCATGGAATCTGTTGTGTACCTGCTGCTATGTCTGCCGCGTCGCCTCGGTGGGTTCGGACTGCCCATGCCGGTGCTCAATGTCAAGGTCAAGGTGAGTACATCCACGACCACAAAGTCACGATTCCCCGACCTCTACTGGCCGATTCAGTCGCTTGATGTGGAGTATGACAGTGACCAGGACCACACGGGCATGTGGTCTCGCTATCGCGACGCACGACGCACGGTGGAACTTGCCGCCGAGAAGATCACGGTGCTTCCCCTCACGCACGCCCAGCTCTTCGACGCAGGCGAGTTCGAGGCCTTTGCTGCGAGTGTCCGGCGCAACCTGGGCATCCGCGCGCGCACGCTTGATGCAGAGTGGCACGCCAAGCACCATCTCCTGCGCGAGCGACTCCTCTTGAGCGGCGCGGAGCCGCTTTAGGCGCAGCTCTACCGCAGGCACGCCGCTCCTGCGTGAACAAACAGCCACATTTGCCAGCATGCCAGCACCCACAGGTACAATGGTCCACGGCAACGACGACCCCGAACCTTCCTCGGAGGCACCATGACCAAGATCGCCATGAAGACCCCGCTCGTCGAGATGGACGGCGACGAGATGACCCGCATCATCTGGAAGATGATCAAGGACGAGCTCATCTGCCCCTACGTAGACCTCAAGACCGAGTACTACGACCTCGGCCTCGAGAACCGCGAGGCCACGCACGACCAGGTGACCGTCGACTCCGCCGAGGCGACCAAGCGCCTGGGCGTGGCCGTCAAGTGCGCCACCATCACCCCCAACGCCGCGCGCATGGACGAGTACCACCTCTCCCAGATGTGGAAGAGCCCCAACGGCACCATCCGCGCCATCCTCGACGGCACCGTGTTCCGCGCACCCATCGTGGTCAAGGGCATCGAGCCGTACGTGCGCACGTGGAAGAAGCCCATCACCATCGCGCGCCACGCCTACGGCGACGTGTACAAGAACACCGAGCTGCGCATTCCCGCGCCGGGCAAGGTCGAGCTGGTGTACACGCCGGCCGACGGCGGCGAGGAGGTGCGAGCCACCGTGCAGGAGTTCGACCAGCCGGGCATCGCGCAGGGCATCCACAACCTGGACGCCTCCATCGGCAGCTTTGCGCGCGCCAGCTTCGAGTACGCGCTCTCCACGCACCAGGACATCTGGTTCGCCGCCAAGGACACCATCAGCAAGACCTACGACCACCGCTTCAAGGACATCTTCCAGGAAATCTTCGACAGCGAGTACAAAGAGCGCTTCGAGGAGGCTGGCATCGAGTACTTCTACACCCTCATCGACGACGCCGTGGCGCGCGTGATCCGCAGCGAGGGCGGGTTCATCTGGGCCTGCAAGAACTACGACGGCGACGTGATGAGCGACATGCTCTCCACCGCGTTTGGCAGCCTGGCCATGATGACCAGCGTGCTGGTGAGCCCCCACGGTTACTTTGAGTACGAGGCCGCGCACGGCACCGTGCAGCGCCACTACTACAAGCACCTGAAGGGCGAGGAGACCTCCACCAACAGCGTGGCCACGATCTTTGCCTGGACCGGCGCGCTGCGCAAGCGCGGCGAGCTGGACGAGCTGCCCGAGCTTGTGGCCTTTGCCGACCGCCTGGAAAAGGCGACCATCGCCACCATCGAGGACGGGCAGATGACCGGCGACCTCGCCGCCATCACCACGCTCGAGAACCCCGAGAAGCTCAACACCCGCGACTTCATCATGGCCGTGGCAAGCAGGCTGTAGGGCGACTTCGCAACGACGCGCCTCAAGGCGCACAAAGGGAGGCCCACCGTCCCGACAGACGGTGGGCCTCCCCCTTACGTTCGCACCAGACCTTAGTCCAGCGCCCCTACGCCACGCGCCACGTTGTTGATGAAGTCGCGCGCGTTGGTGACGATAGTCGTGGCCGAGAGGCTTCCGCGGTCGCGCAGCTTGTTGACCGCAAACTCGGTGGCGTCGACCGCGTAGAAGAACTTGGGGCGCACCCTGCCCTGCTTGTCCACACAGTACGAGGCGGCCAGGTTGCCGGTAGCGATGCTATGCAGCATGGTGGCCATGCAGATGATGGTGGTCGACTTGCGGATGAGGTCGTACATCGCGTCCTGCGCGTCGTAGGCGTCGCCAATCACCTCGGGCAGCGGGCCGTCGTCGCGTATCGATCCCGCCAGCACGAAGGGCACGTCGTGCTTGACCAGCGCGTACATGATGCCGTCGCTCACGTGGTGGTCCTCCACGAACTGCTTTATGGAGCCAGAGCGACGCACCTCGTTGATGATGTCGATGTGGTTGTAGTGGCCGCCGGCCATGGACTCCTGCGTGTAGATGTCCTGGCCCAGGGCGGTATGCAGCACGGCGCCCTCCAGGTCGTGGGTCGCGAGCGCATTGCCGCCCATCACGCCGTCTACGTAGCCCGCCTCAACCATGGCCTGCATGGCCGCGCGCGCACCCGCATCGAAGGTGAAGGCCGGACCCATGACCCACAGCACGTTGCCACCCGTCTCGCGCTCGTATTTGAGCAGATCGACCAGGCGGTCGTAGTCCACCGAGTAGGACGTCTCGCGACTGCGGCCTTGCCGGAAGGAGAACTGGTCGCCCGACGACTCGGCAACCGTCTCGAAGCCACGCGACCACACCACGATGCCATCGTCGCCATGCTCGGAGCGGCCCAGCGCCACGCGGTCGCCCACGCGCAGATTGCGCGGCGGCACCACCTCGAGCTCGCCCTTAGCCGTCATGCGCACCGCGTCGTCCATCATGATGTCGCCCAGCAGCCGCCACGACCCGTCGACCTTAAAGTACTCGGGGTGCATCGAGGTGCTGTGGAATCCTGCCGGCGCCACGCCGTCCATATCGCAGACCGCCCACTGCACGTTGGGCACGTGGGCATAGTAGGGCTTGTCGAAGTTGGGTTCCCTATATGTCGGCATGGAGAAGGCCATGAATCGCTCCTATGCTTCTAGCTGTTGGTCAAGTAGGTAGCTAAACGGATTTGCCCACGTCGGTCAATCAGTTCCACCAAATGGCAACCAAAGCGACCCAATGCGGAACGAGGCTCATCAACAGGCTTGCGGGAACTGGAACTTCACCATCCATAAGGCGTATCAATTGCTATACTAGACGCACGCTACTATCTTGCACGCGATTAACTAAGGACGACAGTCATGCCCGAGACAGACGCCCCCTTTGATCCCTTAAGCCTCGACAACCAGCTGTGCTTTCCGCTCTACGCGGCATCGCGCGAGCTCATCAGGCTGTACAAGCCCTTCCTCGACCCGCTGGACCTCACTTATCCGCAGTACGTCACCATGATGGCCCTGTGGGAGCACGACGGTGTGAAGGTGGGCGAGCTGGGCACGCGGCTGCACCTCGACTCGGCGACGCTCACGCCACTGCTCAAGCGCCTCGAGGCGCACGGCTACGTGCGGCGCCAGCGTTCCCCGCTCGACGAGCGCGCCGTCATCGTGTCGCTCACCGACGAGGGCCGCGAGCTGCGCGAACGCGCGCTCTCGGTACCTCCTTGCATCGCAGGGTGCCTGTCCATCAGCCCCGAGGAGGCCATGCAGCTCAAGGCACTGCTCGAGAAGCTCATCGCCACCATGCAGTAACGCAACCACGCCACCAGTACAAAGACGCCTAACACAAAGCGGGGCCGTCCTCAGGGGCGGCCCCGCTCGGTCTTGCTCTACAGAAACCCTGCGCTACAGCTCGGGAATCGAGGGCGGCTGCTCGGCCGTCTGATCGACGGTCGTCATGTAGGTGCCGTACTCGCCCACGGTCGTGACCTCGCTGTCGGCGGAAACCGCGGTGGGCACGTTGGACAGGTCGGGCACGCTCGCAAAGTCGGGCTCACCCGGATCGTCGATGGCGGAACCCTCCTGGCTGCCCAGCAAGGCGCCGGCGACCAGCACGCGCAGCGCCACGAACATAAACAAGCCCATGGCCAGGCACATGCGGTTGACGGTGAGGTCGATCAGCGGCAGGAACGGCACGCCGGAGCGAATGGCCATGGCCACCGCAATGCCGTTGGTCACCACGGTGGGGAGGAAGCCCAGCAGCACGATGAGGAAGGCAATGAACTTGAACTGCCTGAGCTGGCCCAGGCGGAATGCGTTGCCCGTGCGCGACACCTTGCGGAACATGAGCAGCCCGATGATGGCGATCAGCAGGAGCAGGACCGCCTTGGTGCCGTTCTCGGCAGCGGCCGAGTTGGGGTCGGCCTCGGTCACACCCGGAACGATGATGTTCATGGCCCGCTCCACGATCTCGGGCAGATGCAGCGCCATCACGACGGTGGCGGTGATGCCTGCGTACACCAGCGCCGCCAGCAGCACCACGAGCGATGCGATGGTTCCCAGCTTGCACGCCTTGCGAAGGCGCTCACGCGCCACTTCCCTGCTCACGTAGTCGGCCATGTCGATTCCTTCCTGTGTTTGTCGTGCGTTTTAGCTGCGCGTTTTACTACCTTATCCCATTTGCGACCACATGTGGCCCATGTTGGCATGCCACGCTCCGCGGGCGGCAGGCACCCCAGCCTCGTGCCAGCCCTACTGCACCGCCTCCTCGGGCAGGACGATCTGGCGGTACCTCACCCCACAGCGGTCGAGCACCGCCTTGGAGATCTGGTTGCCCACGGTTCCGTCGTACTTGTCGTCGAGGTACACGACCTCGCCGATGCCCGCCTGCACCAAAGTCTTGGCACATTCCTGGCACGGAAAGAGCGTGACGTAGACGGTTGCGTTCGCCATGTCCTTGAGCGACCCGCGGTAGTTGAGAATGGCGTTTGCCTCGGCATGAATCACGTAGCTGTGCTTGTCGCGCAGCGGGTCGTCGGAGGCACCCCACGGAAACTCGTCGTCGCCGAGCCCAACGGGCGTGCCGTTGTACCCCACTGACAGGATGCGGTTGTTGACGTCGGCGATGCAGGCGCCAACCTGCGTGTTGGGGTCCTTGCTCCGCATGCTCGCGGCGATGGCCACCCGCATGAAGAACTCGTCCCAGGAGATGACATCGGTGCGCTTGCCCGGCATGGCAGCCCCCTCTTCGATCCAACCGATTAACAGGCATTATGATACTCTCCCGCACGCGGCGTGCACGCGAGGGTCTCTTGGTTCTGGTGGTGGCGCCAGACGCGATTCTTTTAGGCGCGGCCGCCGGAGGGCCACGCTATCGTATGCACATGTGTTAACCGAGACGCCAGCCCCGCTCAACAGGTACCATTGGCCAATCTGGTATGATTTCAAGTTACGGGGTTTTGCTTGAATTGTCGGATTTAGGGGGTTCGATTCCATGCAAAAGAAGATCAGCAAGCTGCCCTTCAAGGGAACGAAGGAGCAGGAAGACCAGCTCAAGGCTGTTATCGCCGAGAACTGCCACGACAAGAGCAACGTCATGGTCGTCATGCAGAAGGCGCAGGACATCTACGGCTATCTGCCCATCGAGGTTCAGGAAATGATCGCCGAGGGCATGGGCGTGCCGCTGGAGAAGGTCTACGGCGTGGCCACGTTCTACGCCCAGTTCGCGCTCTCTCCCAAGGGCAAGTACAACATCTCTGTATGCCTGGGCACCGCCTGCTACGTCAAGGGCTCGGGCGACGTCCTCGAGAAGCTCAAGGAGAAGCTGGGCATCGACGTGGGCGAGTGCACCTCCGACGAGAAGTTCTCGCTCGAGGCTTGCCGTTGCATCGGCGCCTGTGGCCTGGCTCCCGTCCTCACCGTGAACGAAGAGGTCTACGGCCGTCTCGTCCCCGATGACGTGGACAAGATCCTGGCCAAGTACGCCGAGTAGCCACCGACAGTCACGAAGTGCGACGCTTAAGAGGACCAAGAACATGAAAATCTCTGAGATCAGGGACCTTCTGGGAGCAGAGGTTCTGTGCTGCGAGGATGGCCTCGACCAGGATGTCTTCACGGCCTGCGGAAGCGACATGATGAGCGACGTTCTCAAATACGTCAAGGACCAGGCAGTGCTGCTCACCGGCCTGTGCAATCCCCAGGTCATCAGGACGGCAGAGATGATGGACATGGTGTGCATCGTGTTCGTCCGCGACAAGATGCCGAGCGACATCATGGTGTCCATGGCAGAGGATGACGGCATAGTCGTCATGACGACGGACAAGCGCATGTACGAGGCTTGTGGCACGTTGTACGCCAACGGACTCATTGGGAAGGCCACTCATGTCTGAGCCCCTCATCTTCCATTTTGATGTAGACGGCGAGAACTTCGCGTCCGCTGGTCAGGCGTCGACGCAGGTCAAGAAGAACCTGCGCCAGCTTGGCGTACCTGCGGCTACCATCCGCCGTGTCTCCATCGCCATGTACGAGGGCGAGATCAACATGGTGATTCACGCCAACGGTGGCACGGCCGACGTCATCGTTTCCGAGGACTACATCGAGATCATTCTGGCAGACAAGGGACCGGGCATCCCCAACATCGAGCAGGCGATGCAGGAGGGGTTCTCTACCGCCACGGACCAGATTCGTTCTCTGGGCTTTGGTGCGGGCATGGGCCTTCCCAACATGAAGCGTTACACCGACACGATGGAAATCGACACCATGGTCGGGGTGGGGACCACCATCACCATGTACGTGTACCTCTAGCCAATCGTCAGGGGCGGAGGGGACCTGATGGCAAGCAGCACATACGAGCATTCGGTCCGCCTTGAGGTCGGCAAGTGCACGGGTTGCACAACCTGTCTCAGGAGATGCCCGACGGAGGCCATTCGCATCTCCGAAGGGCATGCGCAGATCAACGAGGCTCGCTGCATCGACTGCGGCGAGTGCATACGCGTGTGCCAAAACCAAGCCAAGAAGGCCGTAGTCGGGAACCTCGAGGACATGGAGCGCTTCCGCTACAAGATTGCCCTGCCCGCCCCGTCGCTCTACGGCCAGTTCGACAACCTCGACGACGTCGACTACGTGCTGGATGGCCTGCTCAAGATTGGGTTCGACGATGTCTTCGAGGTGTCGAAGGCCGCCGAGCTCGTGAGCGCCTACACACGGCAGTACCTCAAGACGGAGGGCATCAGGCTGCCGCTCATCAGCTCCGCCTGCCCGGTGGTCGTGCGTCTCATCGCGCTGCGCTTCCCTTCGCTCAACGACAACGTGATGCACATGCTTCCGCCCATGGAGGTTGCGGCCACGCTCGCCCGGCGGCGAGCCAAGGAGCGCCATCCCGAGCTCAACGACGACGAGATAGGCGTGTGCTTCATCTCGCCCTGCCCCGCAAAGGCCAGCTACGTCAAGAACGGCTTTGCCGACTATGCAAGCGGCGTTGACGTGGTCATCTCCATGAGCGACGTGTACTTTGCCCTCATCAGCAAGATGTCGCGCGCGGACGACTCCGAGGTCATGACGGAGTCGGGCATGATCGGCATCGGCTGGGCCACCTCCGGTGGAGAGGCCACCGCCCTCTTCAACGACGAGTACCTTGCGGCCGACGGCATCGAGAACGTCATCAACGTGCTCGAGCAGATCGAGAACGACAACATCCCACCCGTCAAGTTCATCGAGCTTGACGCGTGCACGGCCGGTTGCGTTGGCGGCGTGCTCACGGTGCAGAATCCCTTCATCGCCAAGACCAGGCTCCAGTCGCTGCGCCGCTACCTGCCCGTCTCCAAGAACTTCCTCACGCCGGAGGAGCAGGAGTACATCCCGGAGCTCTACCTGTTCAACGAGCTTCCAGAGTACGAGCCAATGACGCTGCTGTCGCACAACATGGCGGAGTCCATGCGCATGATGGCCGACATCCAGAAGCTGCGTGACGCGCTCCCAGGCATCGACTGCGGTGCCTGTGGCGCACCGAGCTGCCATGCGTTGGCCGAGGACATCGTGAAGGGCAACGCCAGCCTGCAGGACTGCAAAATTCTTGGGAAGTGAGGTGGTCACATTGACGGTTGATGAGCTGCTGGAACATGGCTTTGAGGCTGTGTCGCTGCCCGACGGCAGCCGCGAGATCGATGGCGTGTACATCGGAGACCTGCTGAGCTGGGTCATGGGCCGTGCTCAGATGGACAACGCATGGATCACCATCATGACCAACGTCAACACAATAGCTGTCGCAAGTCTTGCCGATACCTCGTGCGTGATTCTTGCCGAAGGCGTCGAGATGGAGCACGACCTCATCGAGACCGCCCAACAGAAGGATGTCAACATCCTGCGCAGCAGCAAGCCCATCTACGAAACGGCCGTGCAGCTCCACGAGCTGCTTGCCTAAACGCCACGGCCATGAGCAGATACCACTACGACTTCCACGTGCACTCCTGCCTCTCCCCTTGCGGAGACGCGGACAACACGCCCAACAACCTCGCCGGCATGGCGTTCCTCAACGGCGTGCGCATCATGGCGCTCACCGACCACAACACCTCGAGGAACTGCCCCGCCTTCTTTGCGGCGGCGCGGCGCTACGGCGTGGTGCCCATCGCGGGCATGGAGCTGACCACCTCGGAGGACATCCACGCGGTGTGTCTGTTCGAGACGCTCGAGGCCGCGCTGGCATTCAACGACGAGGTCGACAAGCGGCGCATCCGCATCAAGAACCGCGCGGATATCTTTGGCGACCAGCTGATCCTCGACGACGAGGACAACGTCATCGGGCACGAGGAAGACCTGCTCATCAACGCGACCACCATATCGCTCGACGAGGCGCCACTGCTGGTCGCCGAGTTCGACGGCATCTGCTACCCGGCACACATCGACCGCCCGGCCAACGGCGCCATCGAGATCCTCGGCGACTTCCCGCACTACGTGGGGTTCCATCTGGCTGAGCTGCACGACAAGGCCAACCGCGAGTCCTACGTGAGCACCTACGGGCTCGAAGGCATACGGCTCCTGTTCAGCTCCGACGCCCACTACCTGGACCAGCTTCGAGAGGGAGACGACAACGACTGGTTCGAGTTCGACGACGACCCAAGCGGCGAGCAGGCCGTGCGCGCAAGAGTATTCCAAGACCTAAGACTTAGTTAGCACTGGTACCAACATGAAAGAGCTATCACTTAACATCCTGGACGTGGCCGAGAACTCCGTGAAGGCGGGAGCGTCGCTGACGCAGATCCTGCTGACGGAGCAAGGCAACGTGCTCACGCTCGAGATCGTGGACGACGGCTGCGGCATGAGCGAGGACATCGTGCGGTCCGTGACCGACCCGTTCTACACCACCAGGACAACCAGGAAGGTGGGAATGGGCATCCCGCTGCTCAAGCTCGCGTGCGAGCAGACGGACGGCAGCCTCGCGATCAGCTCCGTCACGCAGGAAAGCGATCCGGTCAACCACGGCACGCACGTGACGGCTACGTTCCATACCGACCACATCGACTTCACGCCGCTCGGCGACGTCAGCGCATCGGTACTGACCCTCATCCAGGGTCACCCCGACACGGATTTCCTCTTCCGCCACCAGCGCGATGGCAAATCCGTTGAGCTCGACACCAGAGAGCTGCGTGAGGTGTTAGAGGATGTGCCGCTGAACAGCTATGATGTTATGGAGTGGATAAGGGGGAGTCTGCAAGAACAGTACGAAATGCTGTCGTAGAAACAGCGACCAGACAGGAGAGGATTGAGTATGAAGTCACTTGCAGAGTTGCAGGCAATCAAGAATCGGATGAAGGACAGGGTCGTCCTGCGTGATGGCATGGAGGGCGCCCGCGTGGTCGTGGGTATGGCCACCTGCGGCATCGCCGCCGGCGCTCGCCCCGTCCTCAACGCCTTCGTCGAGGGCGTCAACAAGGAGGGCCTCGAGGGCAAGGTCTCCGTCACGCAGACCGGCTGCATCGGCATCTGCCAGTATGAGCCCGTCGTCGAGGTCTTTGAGCCCGGCAAGGAGAAGGTCACCTACGTCAAGATGAACCCCGAGAAGGCCCAGGAGGTCATCGAGAAGCATCTCAAGGGCGGCCAGGTAGTTTCCGAGTACACCATCGGCGCCGTTGCGGTCTAAATTAGGAGGTTTATTGTGATTCGTTCACAAGTCCTTATCTGTGGCGGTACCGGGTGCACCTCCTCGGGAAGCCAGCAGATCCAAGACAGGTTCGTGACCGAGATCGAGAAGAACGACCTGCAGGAAGAAATCAAGCTCGTGC
>CACZCK010000038.1 GCA_902779675.1 uncultured Coriobacteriaceae bacterium
GCGTTCGCAAGCACACGATGCCAGATAACGCCGTTCGCGTCAAGAACGCGCAGGTTGTAGCATGGGTGTGTTCACGGTTTGCAGATACGGCTGCGAACACTGCCCGCGTAGCCGGCGGGCGGCTGATCGCTCGGGGCGTGTCTCAGGATGGAGGGTGTCGTGATCAGGGAGTTCTGCGCAGAGAACACCACCAACGTGCGCGAGGCCATCGAGGCCGGTGCCGACCGGATAGAGCTGTGCGACCGCCTGGACCTTGGTGGCGTCACGCCCGTGCGCGAGGTCATAGACGAAGCGGTGGCACTCGTCCAGGGGCTTGGCGCGCGCGTCATGGTGATGGTTCGCCCGCGCGGGGGAGACTTTGCCTATAGCGAGCCCGAGCTGTGCCAGATGGAGAGGGCCATTGGCGTGGCGCGGGAGGCCGGTACCGATGGGGTGGTCTTCGGCTGCGTGCGCAACGGGTCACTCGACGAGCTGGCGACGCGACGGCTGGCAAGGGTGGCCGACGGGCTTGATATGACCTTTCACATGGCCTTCGACGAGATTGATTCCTCGCTGCAGGTAGGTGCGCTGGCCACGCTGGCCGAGCTGGGCTTCTCGCGCGTACTGAGCCACGGAGGCCCGCTCTCGGCGCCTATCGACAGCTGCCTGCCCCGCCTGCGCGAGCTGAGCGAGGCCGCGGTAGGTCGCATCGTGGTCATGCCGGGCGGCGGGGTGAGCTGGCAAAACGCCGAGTGCGTCGCTGCCACGGTTGGCACGGGCGAGGTCCACGGTACCCGCATCGTGAGACTATCCTAGGTGTGATGTCCACGCAGCCGATGGAGAGAGGGCATGCCATGCGAGTCGTACCCTACACCCCCGACCATGCCGACGAGATGCGTGCCGTGTGCCTGGCCACGGCGAGCGAGCGCGCCCGCACGGAGGAGACGCACGGGCGTTTTACGCTGCTCATGTACTGCGATCCCTATCTGGAGCACGGGACGGCGTTCATGCTGCTCGATGACGATGACGTCGCACGCGGCTACACGCTCTGCGCCGAGGACTTCTCGTCGTGGCAGCAAGACTTTGCGTCGTATCGCGCGCAGATCGAGGCGTTGGGTCCCGAGTATGCGCAGCGCGTCGCAGGCGAGTACGAGGCGTTCGAGGTCATGGCCGCAGAGTATCCTGCACACCTGCATATTGACATCCAGGAGGACTACACCGGCGGCGGCAATGGCCGTGCGCTCATGGAGGCTATGATCACGCATCTGCGCAAGGCGGGTGTGGCGGGCGTTGCCTTTGGGGTGGCTCCGGGCAACGCACGGGCCATCGGCTTCTATGAGCACATGGGGTTCGAGCACTTGCCGCAGTACGAGCAGGACGCCCCCGTGTTTGGCAAGCGCTTCTAGGGGCGTGGGCGTCGTGGCGTGGCGCTACGGCTGCTCCACGGCATAGCGTGCGACCAGCGCGACCAGCACGTCGACCATCGTCTCGAGCTCGGGGACGGGCACAAACTCGCGCACGCCATGGGCGTTGTGGTAGCAGGCCGAGAGGTTGACGCAGGGCAGGCCGCGGAACGAGAGCTGCGAGCCATCGGTGCCGCCGCGCATGGGCGTAGTGAAGGGCTCGACCCCGCAGGACACAAATGCCGCGCGGGCGTTGTCCACGAGGTGCTCGTTCTGGGGCAAGGTCACCACGTCGGCCAGGTTGTGGTACTGGTCGCGGATGGAAAGCTCGATGACCTCACGTCCGTACTGCCGGTTGACCAGCTCCGCAGCCGAGCGCATGAGGTTCTTGCGCGCCTCGACCTTGGTCTGCTCATGATCGCGGATGATGTAGGTGGCGCTTGCCTCCTCGCAGGACCCCGCCATGGTGTCGAGGAAGAAGAAGCCCTCGTAGCCCTCGGTATACTCGGGCCGCTCGTGGGCGGGCAGCAGTCGGTGAAAGCGCATGAGCGCCTCGGAGGCATTGATCATGACGTCCTTGGCGGTGCCCGGGTGCACTGAGACGCCGTGCACCGTCACCTGCGCCTCTGCGGCGTTGAAGGTCTCGTAGCAGATCTCGCCCAGAGGCCCGCCGTCGAGGGTGTAGCCCCAGGTGGCGCCAAATGCGTCGAGGTCGAGCAGGGCCGCCCCGTGGCCGATCTCCTCGTCGGGGGCAAAGGCCAGGGCCAGGCGCGGGTGAGGGAGCGCGGGGTCGGCCGCCAGCCGCGCGAGCAGCTCGAGGGCGGCGGCGCAGCCCGCCTTGTCGTCTCCGCCCAGAAGCGAGGTGCCGTCGCTGGTCACCAGGTCCCAGCCGCACATGCGCGCGAGCCGGGGGTTGGTCGCGGGGCTGATGGTCACCGAGCGCCCGTCACGACCGACGCCGATGGTCAGCTCGCCGCCTTGGTAGCGCACCACCTGCGGGTGCACGGGGTCTCCCCAGCTTTGGGGAGCGGTGTCTACGTGGCATAGCAGCGCCAGGGTGGACAGGTCCTCGCAGCCGGGGCTTGCCGGCCAGTGGGCCGTTACGTAGGCATGCTCGTCGAGCACGGCATCCTGCGCACCAAGGGCCAGCAGGTCGTCGCGGATGGCCTCGGACACTGCAAACTGGCAATCCGTCGAAGGCACGTGGTCCATGTGGTCGGGGTCGGACTGCGAGGGAATGCGACAGTATTTGATAAGGCGATCGACGACGGCGCTCATGGGTGGCTCCTGGCTCTGCAAGGTGGTCGGACGTGAAGAAAACAGGCTGTTTATCGCAAGTATTCGCACTCGCCTTATAACAAGTCGAATAGTCGCGGCAAACAGTATGGTATACGACCGGTCTCTAAAGCTCGCGCGTCGAGACGATCTTCACCTGTCCCTCCTGCAGCTCGAACTCGATCTCGTATGCCTCTGTCCTGCGCCGAAGCTCGAGGCGCCTGCGTGCCTCCATGGCTCGTGCGCCTGGCATGAGCGACCAGATGAAGTCCTGTCGGGCAGCGGCTAGGTCCCTACGCTCCAAGTCTCGCTTGACTTCGCAGAGGTTCCGTGTGCCCGAGGCCTCGATGGCTTCGATGACCTGCAGCATCACTCGGTCGAACCCGCCTGGCTCCTCGAGGTCTTCTTTGGTGATCGAGAATACGGAAAGGCCCATGGCCATGAGGTCGCGGTCGCGACGCTTGTCTGCGACGATGCGCGCCCGCGCCTCTGCGAGTGCCGTCTCGAGCTCCTTCGCGCACATCGCGTCCTGTGGATTCTGGTCCAGGGCCATGGCGGCATCGGCGATGTCCTGCAGCCGAAAATGGTCCTCGCCATCGTAGTTGAGTCCAACGCTCGTGCCCGCAAACATGATGTCGGGCACGCGCGATTGGGCATCGCTGGTGCTGCCAAGCCGCTCGCCGAGCGCCTTGCGGGGGTTGAGGGTGATGGGCCAGAGATCGTATCCCAGTGACGAGTGGGGAAGAACGATAAGCGCGGCGACGAGTGCCTCCATGGGCGACCATGCGTTCTCGACGATAGCGTCGATGGTGGTCAGCGCCTGCTCTGCGCCGCGGATCCAATGGGCCTGATGCGCAAAGGCTCGCAGCCGCTCGACCGAGGTGACGGGCGGAAGGCCGTAGGTTATCTCTCCGCTGCGAGGATTGGTGGCATCGCGAGAGAAGCGTCCGCAGAGCTCCATGCCCAGAAGTAGATGCACGGCCGGATCCATGATGCGTGCGAGCTCGACGAACGTGAGCTCGGGACCGCTTGCGGCAATGCCGTTGCCAAGGTCGATAAACGAGAGAGGCGGATAGTCGTGCGTTCGGAAGGTGCTGTAGGTGCATTGCGCCTGCAGGCGCTTGTCCATGCTGCTCACAAGGACGTCGAGGGGACGTTTGCCGGGGTCTCCCAGCGCGGGTTGCAGGAACGCCGTCGCGCTTGCCAGACGTCTTTTGGTCCAGCGTGTGGCAGGGGAGGGGTCGGGGTCAATCAGGTCGCAGCGCATCTGCAGGCTGCCTGCCACCGCGCCGCTCCTGATGGCGCGGATGACGCGAAGCGCCGTGAGGGCGTTGAGAGTGAGGCCCATGGTTTCTCCTCTCCAAAAACATGCTGTACATATCGATTATTCGGCGTCATGTTTTGAGAGTCCGAATAGTCTTGCTAAACAGTATGAAAATTGCAAGACGTTCGGGTCATCGCGCGTCCGCCGCTTCGCGCTCCGTGGTTTTTGGCGCTCGTCTGAAAACTCGCGGGCATCTTGGGTACAAGAGAGCCTGTATGCACCGACGGCATTGCCGTCATCCGTGAGCCTTGAAGGGAAGCGCTGCCACATGAAGCAGTTCAAGACCGAGAGTAAGAAGCTCTTGGACCTCATGATCAACTCGATCTACACCAACCGCGAGATCTTCCTGCGAGAGCTTGTCTCCAACGCGTCCGACGCCATCGACAAGCTCTCGTTTGCTGCTCTGACCGACCCGAGCATCTCCGTCAATCAGGATGACCTGGCCATTCGCGTGAGCTTTGACAAGGACGCCCGCACCGTCACCGTCAGCGATAACGGCATTGGCATGACGGCCGAGGAGCTCGAGGAGAACCTGGGCACCATCGCGCACTCGGGTTCCGAGGCCTTCAAGGCCGAGCACGGCGATGCCCAGGGTGACGCCATGGACATCATCGGCCAGTTTGGCGTGGGCTTCTACTCCAGCTTTATGGTGGCCTCGCGCGTACGCGTGGTGAGCCGCGCCTTTGGGTCCGATCAGGCCTTTGCCTGGGAGTCCGACGGCGTGGAGGGCTACACCATCGAGCCGGCCGCGGCGGGCGAGCGCGACGGGGCCGACGACCACGGCACCGACGTCATCCTCTACCTGCGCGAGTCCACCGAGGCCGAGGACACCGACCGCTACCTCTCGGAGTGGGGCCTGCGCGACCTCATCCGCCGCTACTCCAACTATGTGCGCCACCCCATCCAGATGATGGTCACCAAGAGCGAGCCGGTGGCCAACCCCGACGAGCTGCCCGACGACGCCCCGCGCTACGTGGAGCACCAGGAGCTGGAGACCGTCAACTCCATGACCCCCATCTGGAAGAAGCGCGCCAGCGAGGTGGAGCAGGACGACTACGACGAGTTCTACAAGAGCACCTTCCACGACTACACCGCCCCGGCGCGCACCATTTCCTTCCACGCGGAGGGCGCGCTGAGCTACGACGCGCTGCTGTTCATCCCCGGCGAGGCACCCTTTGACCTGTACAGCAAGGACTACGAGAAGGGCCTTGCGCTGTACAGCTCCAACGTGCTCATCCAGGAGAAGTGCGCCGACCTGCTGCCTGACTACTACAACTTCGTGCGCGGCATCGTGGACAGCCCCGACGTGCACCTCAACATCAGCCGCGAGACGCTGCAGCAGAACGCCCAGCTGCGCGCCATTGCCAAGCGCGTGGAGCGCAAGATCAAGAGCGAGCTGGCCACCATGCTGGCCGACGACCGCGAGGCCTACGAGAAGTTCTTCGAGAACTTTGGCCGCGGGCTGAAGTTTGGCATCTACAACACCTATGGCATGAACGCCGGCGAGCTGGCCGACCTGCTGCTGTTCTACAGCGCCAAGGAGCAGAAGATGGTCACGCTGCGCGAGTACGTGCAGGCCATGCCCGAGGGCCTGGACAAGATCCTGTACGCCGCGGGCGACTCGCGCGAGCGCCTGGAGAAGCTGCCGGCGGTGACCGGCGCGGTCAAGCGCGGCTACGACGTGCTGCTGTGCACGCAGGACGTGGACGAGTTCATGTTCCAGGCCATGCGCACCTACCACATGGACGCCGTCGCGGGAGACGCGGAGACTCCGGGCGTCGATGCGCGCGAGGTGGAGCTCGCCAACGTCTCCACGGCCGACCTCGACCTGGCGACCGAGGAGGAGAAGACTGCCGCCGAGCAGGCCACCAAGGACCACGAGGACCTCTTTGGTGCCATGGCTGAGGTCCTGGGTGACAAGGTATCTGCGGTACGCGTCTCGGCTAACCTGACCGACGCCCCCGCCAGCATCGGTACGGAGGGTCCCATCTCGCTCGAGATGGAGCGCGTCATGCAGCAGGGTCCCGATGCCGGCATGGCTCCCAAGGCCCATCGCGTGCTGGAGATCAACGCCAACCATCCCGTGTTCGAGAAGCTCGTGGCAGCAAAGGCAGCCGACGACCAGGACAAGCTTGCCCTCTACGCCAGTCTGCTGTACGACCAGGCACTGCTGGTCGAGGGCCTTCCCGTAGATGACCCGGTGGAGTTTGCCAAGAACGTCTGCGCGCTGATGTAGCCTCGCGAGCCAGAGCGCCGCAAGAGGGGAGGGGCGGTCTCGGATAAGCCGAGGCCGCCCCTTCCTGTCCATACCCAATCCATGCCAGAGGGCACGCCTTAGTTTGCGCCTCGCTGACCGTTGGCGGCTTTGCCGTAGCCGCCAACCTCGATTTCGCTTGGCTCGTGTATAAGATGAGGCAAGTTCGAAAAAAGCCCGCCAGCGAATCGAGGTGCGCCATGAAGCTGCAAATCACGCTCGACACGTACAGCATCGAGGACTGCATCTCCCTGGTGCGCGGCATCGCCGACTCCATCGACGTGGTGGAGGTGGGCACACCACTGTTGCTGCAGGTGGGCATGGATGCCGTCACGCAGGTCAAGAGCGCGTTTCCCGACCTCGAGGTGCTTGCAGACACCAAGATCTGGCACAACGGCGCGCGCATTGCCGACTGCGCCTTCGAGCATGGAGCCGACATGGTGACCATTCTGGCCGGGGCCACCGACCGCGAGGTCGAGACGGTGGTCGCGGTGGCCGAACAGCGTGGTGCCAAGGTGGCCGCCGACATGGCTGGCGTGGAAGGGTTGGTGCAGCGCTCCGCCGAGCTCGAGGACCTGGGCGTCAGCTACCTGATGGTGCCCTCGGGACTGCGGCGTACCGACGACTCAGGCGACCAGGACGTCTTTCATCGCAATACGCGCGCCATGGGCGGCAAGCCGCTGGCTCTGGTCCGTAACGTGATGCGGGGCCTCTCCGACAGCGCGGAGGTGGCCGTCGTCGACAACATCACGCTCGACAACCTCGACGCGGTGCTGAGGACGCACCCGGGAATACTGCTGATAGGCCGTTCCATTCTGGCAGCCGAAGATCCTGCCGCCGCTGCGGCGGAGTTCAAGCGGCGCATGGAAGAGTCGTAGGGCCTCGTTGGGTCTGACGAGGGTGGCACGCTCGTCTGGCAGCGCGGTACCGTCTCGGTCAGGCTCGTCTCCAGCACGGAAGACAATTTGCGAACAAAACCGCGGACTAGTTTGACGCTGGTCCGTGGTCTCCACGTCAACCGGTATTCGAGCACGAATGGCACACAGGTGGTAGCTACGCTGCGGCGCTTCCCGTTAGTAATCCAAGGCAAACTCTGTTAGTATCAGATGGTTAACTTTGGTGAACTAGGATGGGAGCCAACCATGATTCTTTCGCGTGTCTGCCTGTTTGTCGCGGGTGCCGCCGCAGCCGCTGTCGTCCGCGAGGCCTCCAAGAGCGAGAGCCTGCATGACGGTGCGGTCAGGCTTGCTGCCGCAGGCCTGCGCGCCGCCGACGTCGTGAGCGCTGCAACCCAGACTATCGCCGACGAGGCTGCCGACATCAACGCCGAGGCACGCCGTCAGGCGCGCATCGACGCTGCGGTCAAGGAGCGCCTTGCCGACCTCGAGGAGGGTATCCGTGCCGAGGTGACAGCAGAGGTCGACGGCACCGAGGTAGACGAGTAACCCATGCACTACACCGTTGTCCGAGAGTCTGCTGGCAGGCTACGCCTGCGGCTGCATGCCGGCTCGCTCGATGCGGGCGAGGCGCGCGGCATAGAGGCCTGCCTCTGCGAGGTGGCGGGTGTGCATGCGGCGGAGGTGCACCCAGCTAATCAGTCGGTGCTGCTGCGGCTATCTCCCGCGGCGCGCGAGGAGGCCCTGGCCCGTGTGGCTGCGCTCGACGTATTGCACCTGCCGGTGCGCGAGGTGCCGCAGGACGACGTCGAGTTGCCTGTTCGTCTCGAGGACGAGCGCTTTGCCCTTGAAGCCGACGAGCTCATGGTGTGGGCCGCGCTGCGTCGCATGGTGCTGCTCATGTCCGTGCGTGCGGCTTGGGCCATTCTCAAGTCGCTGGGCTATGTGGCCAAGGGGCTCGCATGCCTCATGCGCGGCCAGCTTGCCGTCGAGGTGCTCGACGCGACCGCCATCACCGCTTGCCTTCTCCGAGGCACCTATGGCGAGGCCGATACCATCATGTTCCTGCTGCGTCTTTCCGACGTCATGCAGGACCACGTTTCGCGTCGCACGCGCCTGGCCCTCGAACAAGGGCTCGTGGTGCAAGCCGGCACTGCCTGGTTGGTGGGCGAGGGCTCCGACGTGGAGGTCTCTCTCGACCAGGTGAGGGTTGGCGACGTGCTGCGCGTTCGCGCGGGAGCTACCGTGCCTGTGGGCGGCGAGGTGATTCGCGGCGATGCCGCGCTCAACGAGGCGACCATGACGGGTGAGGCGGCCCTGGCGCACAAGCAGGCCGGATCCACCGTGTGCTCGGGGACGGCGGTCGAGGAGGGCGAACTCGAGGTTCGTGTGACTGCTCCTCCCGGACAGGCCCGCATCGACGCCATCGCGCAGATGGTCGAGCGGGCCTCCGAGCTCAAATCGTCGAGCCAGGGCAGGGCAGAGCGTCTGGCAGACGGGCTGGTGCCAGTGGCCTTCGCAAGCTTCTTGGGCATCCTGGCCGTGACGCGCAACATCGAGAAGGCGCTGGCCGTGCTCATGGTCGACTACTCTTGTGCCATCAGGATCTCGACGCCCATCCTCGTCATGAGTGCCATGCGCGAGGCCGCTGCGCGAGATGTGGTGGTCAAGGGTGGCAAGTATCTGGAGGCGCTCGCCGAGGCAGACACGGTGGTGTTCGACAAGACGGGCACGCTCACCGAGGCCTCACCGCGTCTTGCCACCGTGCTCTCGGCCGGTACCATGGATGAGTCGCAGGTACTCCGGCTGGCGGCGTGCATCGAGGAGCACTATCCGCACTCGGTGGCACGTGCCATCGTCGAAGGCGCGCGTCAGCGCGGCCTCTCGCACGAGCATGAGTTGCATGCTGAGGTCAGCTACGTAGTGGCGCATGGGATTGCCGCGCGGGTCGGTGGGGGCAAGGCCGTTATTGGCAGTGCGCACTTCGTTTTTGAGGACGAGGACGTGACGTGCCCCGAGGGCTTCTTCGAGCGCGTTGAGGCGGCGTCTCCCGGGACGAGTAGGGTCTATCTCGCCTGTGGGGGAGAGCTTCAGGGCGCCTTGTGCATCGAGGATCCTCTGCGTCCTGGAGTGCGCGGCACGCTCGAGCGGCTGCGCAGCCTGGGACTGAGCAACCTTGTGATGCTGACGGGTGATTCTGCTCATGCCGCACAGGTCGCGGCGCGTGAGGCGGGCGTCGATCGCTACTTCGCGCAGGTCCTGCCCGAGGACAAGGCGACCTATGTCGAGCGCCTTGAGGCCGAAGGGCATCGCGTGGTCATGGTGGGCGACGGCATCAACGACTCGCCCGCACTTGCTGCCGCCTCGGTCTCGGTTGCGCTTGCGGATGCCTCCGACATTGCGCAGACCGTTGCCGACATCTCCATACGTGATGCCTCGTTGGAGCGCTTGGTGCTCGCGCGCGATCTCAGCGGGCGTCTGCAGAGACGCATTGTTTCGCGCTACCGCTTTATCGTGGGCTTCAACTCGCTGCTCATTGTGCTGGGCGTCATAGGCATCTTGCCGCTGACCACGGCCGCCACGCTGCATAACCTCTCGACGGTCGCCATCGCGGCCTCCAACACGAGCTCGCTGCTGCCCGACAGGCGTCGCCTGACGGCCTAGTCCCCGCGCCCGTCAGTCCTGGTCGAGCATGTCGCGCCAGAGTTGCGCCAGCTCCTCGCGCTCGGGTAGGGCGGGTAGGCGGTCCGGCGAGACGGCGCCCATGGCGCGTTTGGCAGCCGAGCGAGTCAGCGAGCCCATCTGGCCGATGTGCGAGGCCCGCAGAGCCTTGGCAAAGCTCGCGCGCTCGCGCGCGCCCAGCTCGACGAGCTCCTCCTGTCGCGCCTGCACCTTTGCGGCGGCGGCCTCGAGGGCCTGCGACGTCTCCTCGCGGCGCTCGTTGATTCCTTCGCGTACGGCTGCGCCGCGCGCCTGGGTTTCGAGGACGAAGCGGTCCATATGCTCGTTGACGCCCTGATTGATGGCGGAGGCGGCGTTTGCGATGCTGGCCAGCGAGGAGGCGGTGATGGCCGCGTCGGCTGCCATGACGGCCATGAACAGCAGGGCCAATGCCTCGGTGAGCAGGGGGTCGGCGGAGGCGATGATGTCGACGGTGGGCTGGTAGAGCACATAGACGACGAGCAGCCCGCCCAGCAGGCCCGCCACCAGCACGCACCCGGCGAAGGTCATGACCAGGGCCAGGATCTTCCAGTCGCCGAGCTCCTTCTGGAGCTCGGGGATCTCTTCATACATCTGCTGATAGACGTCG
>CACZCK010000039.1 GCA_902779675.1 uncultured Coriobacteriaceae bacterium
CTCCTATCTTCTAGTTGTTGCCTTTTCAGGCCGGATATCGAATGCTTGTTGAGGCAATGCAGATCTGGCGGACGGGATGCCGACATTGTGTGTGGGGCCATCGGGACCTCGTAGCAGGGAGAGTGGCATAACCGTCCCACCCAGGCTGGCCGCGAATAAGCTGGATGGGGCCGCCGAGCGGACCCCGGATCTCTTCTAGGAGGCTGCGGTCCTGGGCGGTACCGGCGGGTGTCCGCCTGCTGCGCCGGAGAGGGAGGCTGGTGCCATGTACTACGTGGGCGTGGACATCGCGAAGAGGGCGCACGTGATCGGCGCCGTGGACGAGCGCGGGAAGGCCGCGTGCAGGGCCATGCAGTTCGACAACTCGGGCGAGGGCTTCGGGCGCTGCGTCGAGTGGCTCGAGGGCCTCGCGGGGGAACCGGACGACGTCCTGGTGGGCATGGAGGCGACCGGGCACTACTGGATGGCGCTGTTCAGCCACCTCGTGGCCGCCGGCTACAGGGCGTGCGTGATCAACCCGTCGCAGGTCAGGGCCGTGCGCAAGCTCAAGGGGCTCGAGCGCGTGAAGAACGACCGGGTGGACGCCGGGCTCATAGCCGAGACGCTGCGCATCGGCCAGTACGACCCGAGCAGGCTCGCGGACGACCGCGTCCAGTCGCTCAGGGTCCTCACGCGCTACCACCAGTCGATAAAGGGCGACGTGGCCGAGGCGAAGACGCAGCTCACCTGCATACTGGACGCCTACTTCCCCGAGTACGAGCGGCTCTTCTCCGACCCCATGTGCGAGTCGTCGCTGGCGCTGCTCGAGCTCGCGCCGCTGCCGGCCGACCTGGCCCGCAGGAGGACGTCGACGGTCGCCAGGACGCTCAGGGAGGCGTCGAGGGGCAGGCTCGGCGATGCGAGGGCGGACGAGGTCATGGCCGCCGCCAGGGCCTCCGTGGGCCACAGGATAGGCTCGGAGGCCGCCTCGATGCAGGCGAGGTCGCTGGTGAGGACCATCGAGTTCCTGCAGAAGGAGGCGGACAAGGTGGCCGCCCAGGTCAGCGCGCTGCTGCACGAGGTCGAGCCGCTGGTGCTCACCATACCCGGCGTCGGCGAGGTCACCGGCGCGCAGATCGTGGCCGAGATAGGCGACGTGTCCAGGTTCCCCAACGCGAAGGCGCTCGTGCGCTACGCGGGGCTGGACTCGTCGGTGAGCCAGTCGGGCGAGTTCGACTCGGGGGGAGGCCCCATCTCGAAGGGCGGCGACCCCTACCTCAGGCGGGCCGTGTGGCTGGCGGCGAACCGCGCGTGGCAGTACGACCCGAGGCTCAACGAGTTCTACCGCAAGAAGCGCTCCGAAGGCAAGCCGCACAGGGTCGCCGTCACCGCCGTCGCGAGGAAGCTCTGCCACATCGTCTACGCCGTCATGCGCGACCACGAGGAGTACGACCCGGACAGGTGATCCGGGGCCATTGCCCCCACAGGCATTCGATATTCGGCTCTCAAGGTGCGCTGTCTTCTCTTCGTGCCTCGGCTACTGCTGCCGGATTCTCGTGTGCGAAAAACTTCGTCGAAACCCTTGACAACCCATAGCTGGTCTCTGCAGCCAGGCTGTCGCGCCGGGCTATGCGTGCTTGTAGAACGGCATGGGGACGACGACCGCCTCGACGCTGCGCCCACGCACGTCCACCGTGAGCGGGGTTCCCTCCACAGCGGACGACGCCTCGATGCGCGCCATGGCGATGGCCTTCTTGAGGTGCGGGGCAAAGGTGCCCGATGTGGTCTGGCCCACGAGCCTGCCGTCCGCGTAGACGTCCATGTGCTCGCGCACGATCCCGCGGCCCGTGACCACGAGCCCCGCGCGCACGTGCGTCGGCTCCCCTGCCGCGAGGATGGCCTCCCTGCCGATGAACTCGGGCTTGCCCATGCGAACGCCCAGCTGCAGGCCCGCCTCGAGCGGCGTGGTGTCCTCGTCCATCTCGTGGCCGTAGAGCGGCATGGAAGCCTCGAGGCGCAATGTGTCGCGCGCGCCGAGCCCACAGGGGATGAGGCCGAACTCCTCGCCCGCCTGGCGCAGCGCATGCCACAGCGCGACCGCGTCGTCCGGCGAGCAATAGAGCTCGTAGCCGAACTCGCCCGTGTACCCCGTGCGTGAGACCATGCAGTCGATGCCTGCGACCTCCACGTGCCGGACGGCCGTGTAGTAGCGCTGCGGGAGCTGGTCGACGTCGCTGAGCCTTGCCATCACGTCCTTGGCGCGCGGGCCCTGCAACGCGAGCTCGGCAATGCCGTCGCTCAGGTCCTCGAAGCTCGTGTCGGGGAGGAGGTTGGCCGCCATGTGGGCGACGTCCTTCTCGCGGTTGGAGGCGTTGACCACCACAAAGTAGTCCTCGTCGCCAAACTTATAGACGATCAGGTCGTCGATGCAGCCGCCGTGGTCGTTGCACATCACCCCATAGCGGACGCGCCCCACCGGCATGTCCGTGTAGTCATTGGTGAAGAGATGATTGATGGTGGCCAGCGCACCGGGGCCACGGAATGCGACCTCTCCCATGTGGGACACGTCAAAGAGACCGACCTTGGTCCGCACCGCCTCGTGCTCAGCCTTGATGCCGGTCCCGTACTGGACTGGCAGCAGATAGCCCGCAAACGGGACGACCTTGCCGCCTTCCTCCACATGGACGTCGTACAGGGGGGTCTTCCACTCCATCGGACCTACCTCCTTGGATGCTGTAGCGCACGAAAAAAGACAAGGGACACGTAGCGCCTTTCGCGCCTCTTGTGCCCTTGTCCTCAACCTGAAAGATTCTCTGGAGACCAGATTGCTTCTTCGGTGGCCCGTGCGGGGCCTTTCCAAGGTTCCGTCAGGAATCGGTCCTTTTGCCTGAGAGTTCTTGCCTCCCCTTCGGCGCCGCAGGTGTGGTCTCTCCCGACCCCGTCATCCGGTGGTATGCAGCTGTTGCCTCCATCGTAGCGCGCGGGCGACCCGTTTGCCGCGAGATGGTCGCGCCATCCTTACGAGCGGTAGCGATGGAGGCGCAGGTCATCACGTCGATGTGGGGTTTGACGGGCCGGAACAGAATTAATCCTCGCTCAATCTTGGATTAATCCCCCTCGGGTATACCTGTAGATGTCAGCGCGGGCAACGGGTCCGCGCCCGAGCAACAAGAAAGAGAGTCATCATGCTCACCCTTGCAGTACTCGCCATTATGGCCTTCGTCGTTCTCCCCGCCCTGGCGTGGGTCATCGGCATGGTCTTCCGTGTGTTTGGTTGGACCATGCGCATGGTCTTCGGCGTGCTGCTCATGCCGCTGTGGATCGTCCTCGCCCTGGTGGGAGGCCTCGCCTTTGCCGCGCAGGCCATCGTCCCCATCGCACTGGTCGTGTTCCTGGTCTCGATGCTCGTGCCCGAGAGCTAGCCTCCACAGCCCAGAGCCTCCTCCTCCAAGCCCCAGGCCCATCCCACCACGGCCTGGGGCTTGGCTTGTTTTACCGTGTGCCCTTTCCGCGCAGGCACATGTGCCGTGCGAGGCTCGGGTATCATCTGACCTCGTGAGACGCGCGAAGGGACGCCCATGACCAAGATCTTTGCCACCGACTTCGACGGCACGCTCTACTTCCATAACGAGGAGGAGCCCATCCATGCCGCAGACCTCGAGGCTATCCGCGCCTTTCAAGAGGCGGGCGGGCTCTTTGGCGCCTGCACCGGCAGGCCCGCGCGTGCCCTCACCGTGCAGACCGAGGGTCTGGTGCCCTTCGACTTCTACATCGCGCTCACGGGCGGCACTGTCTTTGACCGCGACCTCAACCCCATCTACATGCGCGACCTTCCCCGCGACCTGGTGCGCGAGCTCTTTGACCGCTACGCCCCGCAGGCGCGCGGCGGCATCGCCCTCGCCTGCGCCGCGGACGACTACTGGGTGGTCGGCGACGTGGACACCAGCGACTGGCCCGTGCAGAAGGCGCCGACCTTTAACGACCTTCCCGCCCCGTACCAGGGCATGGGCATGGAGACTGCCACCGTCGAGGAGGCCGAGGCCCTAGCCGCCGAGGTCAACGCCCTCTACGGCGACGTGGCCTGCGCCTACGTCAACCTGGCGAGCATCGACATCCTGCCCGCCGGCTGCTCCAAGGGCACCGGCCTCAGGCGCGCGGCCGACTACTTTGGCGCAAGCCTCACCGGCGGCATCGGCGACTCGTTCAACGACCTGCCCCTCATCGAGGCAGCAGACGTCGGCTACACCTTCAACAGGTGCGACGCCGCCATGCACTCGGCTGCAAACGTGCTGGTCGACGGCGTAAACGAGGCACTCGAGGACTTCATGGCCCGCTAGGCCCCAAATCGGCGCTTGGAAAGGAACGACATGCCCCAGATCAAACTCGTCCTCTCCGACATGGACGGAACCCTGCTGCCCTTTGGCGCGCACGAGGTGTCGGCGCGCACCATGGCGGGCATCGCCGCGCTGCGCGAGGCGGGTATTGCCTTTGGGCCCTCGAGTGGGCGCGAACGCAGCGACCTCATCCGCTACTTCCACGGCGACGAGCTGAGCGTGGCCACAGGCATCATGGGCAATGGCAAGCTCGTCTACCTCGACGGCGAGCTGGTCTACCGCAGGCCACTCCCCCGCGACCAGGTGGAGGCGCTGGCGCAGGCCGTGTCGGAGCATCCCGGCGTGATGCTCAACCTGTACCGCCCGCTCGACGAGCACGGCCACGGCGAGGCGGGCTTCATCAGCCTCGGCATCAGCGAGCGCGAGAAGGGCCTCTTTCCGTACGAGACCGACATCAACCTGGTAGACGCTCTGCCCGACGGCGACATCACCACCTGTGCCGTCATCATTGCACCCGAGGTGGCAGATGTGGACGAGGTTCACGAGGCAGTCTCGGCCGCATGCCCCAGGCTCGACTTCCCCTTCCCCGCGCCGGCGGTCTTCGACGTGCTGGAGCGCGGCTGGTCCAAGGTCAGCGCGCTGCCCATCCTGCTCGACCATCTGGGCATCGACGCCAACCAGATCGCCTATCTGGGCGACTCGCAGAACGACCTCACCATGATGGCTGCGATTCCGCACTCCTTCTGCATGGGCAACGGCTCGGCCGAGGCCAAGGCCGCGGCACGCTGGGTAGTCGATTCCTGCGAAGACGACGGTGCCGCCCAGGTCATGGAGATGCTCGCCGCACACGACGGCAGGCTCGACCAAACCCGTTAGCTCGGCCCACGTAGTTGCATGACAAGTTTGTGCCCGGAGCGGCAACGGCTCGGGCGAGCCGCTACACTTGTCGGGTGCCCGAAAGGAGATCCAACCATGGACTATGCTGCCGAATCTCTGCGCATGCACCGCGAGCTGCGCGGAAAGATCGAGATCGCCCTGCGCGCCGACGTCTCGTCGTCGGAAGCGCTGAGCCTTGCCTACACCCCCGGCGTCGCCGAGCCGTGCCTCGAGATCCAGCGCGACCCCACGCAGAGCTACGAGCTCACGCGCCGCTGGAACACCGTGGCCGTCGTCACCGACGGCACCGCCGTGCTGGGCCTGGGCGACATCGGTCCCGAGGCGGGCATGCCCGTGATGGAGGGCAAGTGCGCGCTGTTCAAGGCTTTCGGCGGCGTGGACGCCATCCCGCTCTGCGTGCGCAGCAAGGACGTGGACGAGATCGTGCGCACCGTGGAGCTGCTGGCTGGCAGCTTTGGCGGCGTCAACCTCGAGGACATCAGCGCCCCACGCTGCTTCGAGATCGAGCAGCGCCTCAAGGAGGTCTGCGACATCCCCATCTTCCACGACGACCAGCACGGCACCGCCGTCATCACGCTGGCCGGCATGATGAACGCCCTCAAGCTGGTAGGCAAGCGCATCGAAGACGTGCGCATCGTCACCTCGGGCGCCGGCGCCGCGGGCATCGCCATCATCCGCCTGCTCATGGCCATGGGCCTGGAGCACGTGATCATGTGCGACCGTCAAGGCGCCATCTACGAGGGCCGCGACGGCCTCAACCCCATCAAGCAGCAGATGGCCGCCGTGACCAACCGCGAGCGCCGCTCTGGCAGCATGGCCGAGGTAATCGCCGGTGCCGACGTCTTCATCGGCGTAAGCGCACCCGGCACCCTCACCCAGGACATGGTACGCAGCATGGCCGCAGATCCCATCGTCTTTGCGTGCGCCAACCCCACGCCCGAGATCTTCCCCGACGAGGCCAAGGCAGCCGGCGCGGCCGTGGTCTCCACGGGGCGTTCCGACTACCCCAACCAGGTAAACAACGTGCTGTGCTTCCCGGGCATCTTCCGCGGGGCATTGGACGTGCGTGCCAGCGACATCAACGACGCCATGAAGATTGCCGCTGCCAAGGCCATAGCTGGCCTGGTCTCCGACGATGAGCTGAACGCCGACTACATCCTGCCGCGCGCCTTTGACCCGCGCGTGCGCGACGCCGTGGCCGCAGCCACCGCCCAGGCCGCCCGCGAGAGTGGCGTGGCTCGTAACATAAAGGGGTAACCCCCTTTTGTTGTTACCCCTTTGTGTTCTGTTCTGACCCTGTCATGCGGCTGTAGCCTTCACCTAACATTTCTGGCGTACACTGCACCTCATAGGAGGGGTAGACGTGGCAGATGTGCGGCAGAAGAGCCTTGCGATGAGCGCCTGGCAGGCACTAGGGCGCTGGATCGGCGCTCACCTGATGGTGGTCGTACCAGCCTGCGTGGTGCTCGGCGTCACGTTTCCGCAGGTCATGCTGCCCATCAAGCTGTACGTCCCCATCCTGTTCGCCATCATGACCTTCCAGAACTCGCTCGGTAACGAGGCGAGCGCCATGCGCAAGACGCTGGCGCATCCCCTTGCCCTCGCGCTCATCCTGCTCACCGTGCACGTGGCCATGCCGCTCGTCACGTTTTGCGCCGCCAACCTGGTGTTTGGCGTGGGCTCACCCACCGTGGCCGGCGTCGTGCTCGAGTACTCCGTTCCCATCGGCGCATCCACGGTCATGTGGGTCGGCATGTTTGCGGGGGACCTCGCACTCGGACTCTCGGCGTTGCTCGTCTCCACGCTGCTCGCGCCGTTCTCCATTCCCCTCACGCTCAAGCTGCTGGTGGGCACCACCGTCGAGATCGACGCGCTCGGTATGATTGCCGACATGCTCTTTATGATCGCCCTGCCCGCACTTGCCGCCACGTTGCTCAACGAGCTCTCGCACGGATGGGCCAAGCAGACGCTCCAGCCAGCTACCACACCCGTCTCTCGCATCCTGCTGCCTGTCATCGTGGGCACCAACGCCACCGGCGTCTCCGACTACCTGCACAACCTCGACCTGCGACTGGTTGGCATCATCGTGTTTATGCTCGCCTTTGCCATTCTCAGCCTAGTGGTGGGCATGCTGCTGGCGCGTACGCTCGCCAAGACCCGCGCACAGTACGTGGCGACCGCCTTCTCGTGCGGCATCCGCAACGTGAGCGCCGGCGCGGTGCTGGCGGCGCAGTACTTTGGCCCCGAGGTCATGTTTCCCGCCGTCATTGGTACGCTCTTCCAGCAGTTTTTGGCTGCGCTCTTTGGTCGTGTGATGGAACGCACGCTCGAGCACTCTCGCCTCCCCTAGCGTGGTGCGAAGAGCTCGCAAGGAGCACGTGCACCACTCTCGCCGATGCCTCAACAGCAAACGCCCTGCAAACTACAGCAATCCTCTACAGTAAAGGAGTTGTCCGAGGGTTGGAGGGACCCATGTTTAGCGCATCTACCGCACTGCTCGCGTTCTTTGTCGGTATCGTCGGCTGCATCTTTGGTGGCACGCAGACCTTCATTGTCACCGGCTTCGTTGGGCTGTTCATCTACGCCCTGCAGGCGGTGGGCATCCAGAGCGAGTTCTTGTCCGAGACGCTCATGAACACCGTCTTTCTGCCAGCCATCATCTTCAACGCGGCGTCGGTCTCCACCGCCTATGCCGCCAAGCGCTACGACATCGAGGGGTGGGACATCAACCACTCGTTGCTCTTTACGCACGACCCCATCGTGAGCCTGCTGGCAGGCCTCGGCGGCGTGGCGGGGTACCTCGTCTTTGCCTTCGCGCGCGGCATCGGGCTGCCGGCCGACCAGGGCTCGTTCTCGGTCATCCTCATTGGCGTGCTCACGCGCCTGCTGTTGGGCAATGGCCACTGGGTCAATCCCAACGCTACTGCCTACTACCAGAAGGAGGGCCCGCGTTACTGGGCGTTCCAGTTCGTCAACGCACTGGGCATCTGCGGACTCACCGCGATGGTGCTCGAGCAGATGGACCCGTCCTTCTACAACATCGTGTTCAATGTCTCGGCCGCGCTCATCCTGCTTTCGGGCTTCGACACGCAGCACCGGACCTACCCCACCACGCACCACGAGACGCTGGTGGTGGCCTACGCCATGGCGGCAACGGGAGCAAACGTGGTGCTCTCCATTGCCTTCGGCATGCTGTCCAACCTCATCTACCTGCTGTTTGCCCGCTACTTCAACGAGAACTGCGACACCCACATCGACCCGCCCGCCGTGGCCATCGAGATCTGTTCGCTGATCCTGTTCACCTGCTTCTAGAGCTCGCAGGCAACAACTAGTTCTATCGGTGCCCCGACGTCTCGCTGGGGCACCGTTCGTTTGCATCGGAGGACAAGAGGATCCGCAGACGCCAAGGAGCAATGAGCCAAGAAGGCGAAGCCTCCCTGCGACAAAGTGGCCCATCTCATCAACTGGCATGCGTTCTCACGCACGGGGACGACCACCTGCTTTTGAGCCACGAACTCACGAAGGGCACGAATCTCCCGGGGCTCTGCGGCATTCTGCACCGTGGCACGAATCTTCCGGGGCTCTGCGGCATTCTGTATCGTGGCATGCATCCCTATCCCTCTGGGGCTCTGTGTCTGAGACTCCGTGCCTGGGGGTTCTGCGCCCAGGTGTTTTGTCCCAAGTTACGCGAGGAGGAGCAACGTGGCCACCACGACCACCGGCACCGTTACGGTGTCGTACTTGCTTGAGGTGAAGAGCTCCGTCGCCGCGCCAAGCACCGCGCCGATGCCGGCGCACACGAGCGCCTGCCCCACCGGCATGCGCTGCACCGCCAACAGCACAACGAGCCCGCTGGCAAAGGCCGTCACCAGCATGGCGAAGCTGCCCTCCCACGACTTCTTGCCGTCGGTCAGCGGCAGGTGCACTTTGTGCCGCCCAAACGGAATGCCCACCAGCGCCGCGGCCGCGTCGCCCGTGCCCCACATGAGGATGGCAGCCGCGGCCAGATGCGGCTGGCCGAACAGTCCCCACGAGACCGCGATGACCGCCGCAAACATAAAGAACAGCATAAGCAGGCTCTGCCGGATCTCGCCCGGTTCCTTCTCCACAAACAGGCGCCCGTACCAGGGCATTCCCTCAATCAGCCCCAGCAGCGGATAGGCGACGGCTGCGATCATGATCGAGGTAAGGGCCGCCGCCGGCCAGCTACGCGCCGCCAAGATCATGAGGGTAACGCACGTGATGGCCACGACATGCAGCAGCTTGCGAAACACGAACGACGGCACCTTGCTGAACAGACGCACCGGCAGCAGCACCAGCACCGCCGGCACGATGTAGCCCACCAGCACCCCCACGCAATGCAGCACGTCGCCGACGAGCGGCTGCTGCGAGATCACGTCCCAATATCGCAGGCAGATCATCGATGCGCCGAGCACCGTGACCATATGCCAGAACCACTCCACCGAACCCATGGACCTTTCTCGCTACCCGCGTCCATCCTCACACATTGCCCGCTATCGTGTCCTTCACCAGGCCCAGGCACTCGCGTAGCAGGTTGTTGGGCAGGTACCAGGGCGTGGAATAGCCCGCAATGCCACAGGCGTTGTGCAGCCCGGCTTTGCGCGCGATTCGCACGGCACGATAGACATGGAAGTTGTTGGTGACGATGCCCACGCGACTGTCGGGCGCGTCCATCAGCGCCATCGAGTACGTCACGTTCTGCATGGTGTTGGTCGAGCGTCCCTCCTCGATGAGGCGCTCCTCGTCCACACCATGCGCGCGCAGGTAGGCGGCCATGCCCCGGGCCTCGGCATAGGGCTCGTTGGGCCCCTTTCCGCCCGAGACGATGCAGCGCGTGCGGGGGTTTTCCTGAAGGTAAGCCAGCGCGGCATCCAGCCGATAGCGAAGCACGGGGCTGGGGCTGCCGTCATCGTAGATCTGAGCGCCCAGCACCACCACATAGTCGAGGTCGGGCTTGCCTGCGGCGCCAAGGCCGGTGCACACCATGCCCGCTGCCCCTCCCAAAACGATGAGCAGAGCCAACAGCAGTGCCATGCCCAGGCGCCTCACCAGCAGGGGCACGGCAGCCCAAGCCCCCACATAGGTGGCCCAAGCAGCCACCAGAAACGCGATTCCCAACGCGTACCAAACGGCAAAGAACAGCGTGCCCGAATTGAGGGTCATCACCGTCACGCCGTACGCTATGTTCAACAGCCCCAAGAGGCACAACGCAATTGCCACAAGCGCTCCGTCCCGCCGGGCGCCACGTCGGGACGCCCTACCAGCACGATAGCAAACCGCATGACAGTTCTGACAACGCGTACGCAACCCCCATAAGGCGTAGGCAGCTGGCGTCTAGCCCTCGTACCCGTTGGGGTTATGGCTCTGCCAGTTCCAGCTGTCGCGGCACATGTCGGCGATGTCGAACTGCGCCTCCCAGCCGAGCACCTCGCGGGCCTTGGTGCAGTCGGCCCAGTTGGCCGTGACGTCGCCGGCGCGGCGCGGCTCGATGACGTAGGGCAGCTCGCGGCCGCAGGCCTCGGAGAAGGCGCGGATTATCTCCAGCACGCTCGTGCCGTTGCCGGTGCCCAGGTTGAAGACCTCGCAGCCCGTCCTGCCGTCCATCCAG
>CACZCK010000040.1 GCA_902779675.1 uncultured Coriobacteriaceae bacterium
TTCAGCGTAAGCGATTAATATTAATAGTTGGGCGGTTCGACAAGGTCGCCCTTGAACGGGACAATAGTAGGGAGGAGTGGTTTATTTCCAAACGTAAAAGTACCCCAGCCACTTCGACTACGGCCAGAGTTGTTACCTGGCACTCTAAATCGTATTACAATTATCTTGTCATGGTTCACCGTCTCAAAATACTTCTCGATGTCAAAATCCACCACCCATATGCGGACTTCGTTCAGGTGACCCAGTGCTTCCCTTATGGCCTGATAACCATCCCCGTGTGGCCGGAGTCCGTAACTGTGGTCGCTGAAATACAGGTCGTATTCCAGTATGAGTATCGTTGAGACCGCCTGATAGATCACTCTATCCACAACAGTAGGTATCCCAAGGGGACGGAGCTTGTCAGAGATCGGTTTCGGTATGTACACCCGCCTCAATAAGTAATGGGTAGAAATATGATAATGGGGGAGATGAACCACATGAAGTAGCGAATAATTATGCTTTCAGAAAAACTGAATAATGCAGAATATTCTGCGATCATGCGGCATCGCAGAACATAATTCGGTTCAGGACATAATTGCTGCCCTCGGGCTCACCAGGAAAAAGCACGAGCTGAGGATAATGGCCACAGAAGCAGGGAAAAAACCATGCAGCACAGAAAGGGGGAATAATCTTTATGAAGAAGATTACCTTTGATTGACTACTGTACTACTGTGCTAGACAAAGGATTTCTCTTCATATTAAGTACATTTGATATATCTTGATTTTTCCTATCCTCATGATAGAATCAGCTTGTCTTTTGTAATATTTTCGTGCCAAGTCAATGTTGTTACAGGGATTATTACAGATGATTTAATACAAAAAGTAATTATGGAGGATTACATGCAAGAAAAAAAGAATTTCGAGTTGATCTTTTAGATCGACAGCTTTTCGTTGATAATGTGTTGGACGTGATGAATGCTTTCTCTGAAAAGAAAAAAAGTGTGTGTTTCGCTATTAATGGCGTATGGGGTAGCGGAAAATCATTTGTCTTGGATCAACTCTCCGAAGCTGTAGAATATGCTCAAGCGTCAGGAGACTATCGATATTATCTGTTTAGGTATAACTGTTGGGAATATGATTATTATGAAGAACCCTTGGTTTCTCTAATAACATCAATGATTCGTGCAATTGATGAGGAAACAAATATCTTTAGTGAGACAATACGAAATGACGTAGGTGTTGCATTAAAAAAGATTGCTGTACAGGTGATGCGGAAAGGTCTTGATGTTGTTAAAGACAAAACAGGGATAGATGTAAATGAGATTATTGACACTGCCAATGGGATTAGTGATGAAGCCAACGAACAAATAAAATCAAAGTATGCCTTTAATGAGCAACTTCAACTTCAGAAATCGCTGATGTCACTTCATGATGAGATAATTAAACTATCAGAAGAACGAACAGTGGTTTTTTTTGTTGATGAGCTGGATAGATGTCTTCTAGAATACGCTATTCGCGTATTGGAAAGACTTCATCATATATTTGAGGGTATCACCAATGTTCAGGTTATTTTTTCCATTGATCGTTCTCAGCTTGAACAGGCTGTAAAACAGATATATGGGGAAGGGACTGATTCAAGAAGATATTTAAAAAAGTTCATAAGATTTGAACTAAAACTTGAACTAGGGGTCGTAAACGATTGTTTTGATAGACGGTTTAAGAATTACATAGGTCAGTTCTCTACAGCCCATTCTCCGGCAGAGGTAGACTGTATGGCGGATTTTAAGGTACATATTCTGGATGGTTTTGATATTAGGCATCGCATTGCATTAGTTGAGAAAGCTGAATTGATACACGACTTACTTTTTTCTGACAGACAAGCGACAACACAAGACCTTTGTATAGAACTTTTTTTGGTTGTTCTAGATGACTACCTAAAAAGAGAAGATATCACCTATGTAAAGCATAAATGTATTTCCGCTTCCCTTATACAGCTCCCTTCAAAATTCTGCTTCTATGAACTGAACAAAATACTTAGAGAGAACACTGCGCCTGATGATGGAGGCAAAGAGCTCCTGCTGAGCGCCGGCGCCGCCCACGCTGATGAGATACCGGATGGGGCCGCCACCCATCAGGCGCCGCCTGCGCGCCTCGCAGTCGCGGCCGATGTTGGCCACGAGCTCGTGGTCGATGTAGTGGCCGGTGTAGACCAGGCTGTCGAGAGGCATGGGGCGCAGCTGGCGCTTGGGGTCCATACCGCGCAGCTGGTGGTAGCCCAGGTAGGCACTGGGGGTCTGTACGGTGTGGATGGCTCCCTCGGCGAGGTGCAGTGCCATGGGCCAGTTGTCGGGAATGGCGTTGACCACATGGGTCATGCCCGCGTGGACGGCCGCCTGCGCGGGCCACACGTGCGTGCCCACGTAGGGGGTGTCAGCGGGGATGTCGCGGAAGATGGGCACGCAGAGCTCGGCGTTTTTCTGGTCGCCGGCGTTGTAGGAGAGTTTGCGGAAGCCTTCCGAGTTGAGCGGCTCCCAGTACAGGCGATTGAACAGCCCGATGCGCTGCGAGAGGCGCGAGCCCAGGGAGTACAGGTCGTTCTGGTAGGCGATGACCTTGGAGCCGGTGGTCTGGTCGAAGGAGGCGAGGTCGAGCCAATAGGGGGTGTAGCCCATGGCGTGCGCCGCGCTGGCCATGGCCATCGAGATGCGGTAGTGGCCAAAGCCCATGCGGATGTTGCCCACGATGACGGGGGCGCCGTCCGCCTCGGACACGGTGCGAGGCGTGGGGGCTGGCGTTGGCGCGCCGGCCGCGTCGGCCGCAAGGTCGAGCGGCTCGTCACCGTCGGCCATCACCAGGTTGCGCACGCCGAGCGCCTTGCCGATGACGGGCACGTCGGCACTGCGCAGGTGATACACCGCCTCGCTGTCGTCGCCGAACTTTTTGACGAAGTCGCTCTTGGACTTGAGGGCCTTGCGATAGGTGCGCTCGTCCTGCGGGTTTCCAAAGGCGCTCTTTGCGCGGTCGTCGGATACGCTCATCCCTTTGCTCCTTGACTGGTTGGGATAATGTGATAGCTTGACTATCAAGTTGATAGTCAAGCTATCAAAGTGCGCTGGCGAGGTCAAGGAGAGGGGGAGGGTCGGATGGCAGACGGTAGGGTCTCGCCGAGTGGCCGCATGCCTGCGACGGCAGCCTCCCTCGCGGCTTCGACGATCGATGCCCATGCCATAGAGTGCGCCTCTCGCCTCTTTCTCGAGCGGGGCATCGCGGCGGTCAAGATGACCGACATCGCCGATGCGGCCGGCATGGGCGTGGCTACGCTCTACCGCCACTTCTCCACCAAGACTGCCATCGCCGCCTCGTCAGCCATCGTTATGTGGTCCCGCCTCATGGAGACCTACGAGGAGCTGGTGGCCACCGAGGCGTATGCGTCGCTCGACGGCGCCGGTCGGCTCGAGACGCTGCTCTCCACCTACTGCGACCAGTGCGTGTACCAGCCGGGGTTCGCGGCGTTCCTCGACGAGCTCGACCGCCTCATGCTGGCAGGCGACGTAACGCGCGAGGCCATCGACTCCTATACGCAGCAGCTAGGCGGTGCCTACCATCACTTCGAGGAGGCCTACCGGCTGGGGCTCGCAGACGGCAGCATCGCTCGCGAGACCGACTTTCCGCTGTTCTACCGCTCGGTTGCGCATGCACTGCTGTGCGTGGCCAGTAAGCTCTCGCGTGGCGAGGTGCTGCCCACCGACGACTTCTCGCACGCGCGCGACGAGCTCGCCTGCATAACAGACATGGCAATCAGGTCGCTGCGCATACAAGGGTGACAAGGGCCCCAACGGGGCAGAAAAAGGGGAGGAACACATGGAAAAGAAGCTTGCGACGCCTGCGGTTCTGCGCAACTTCGCCATCGGCCAGCTGGGCTGGGCGCTGCTCTCGGGCGTGGTCAGCAACTGGCTGCTGTACTTCTACATGCCGAGCGAGGAGACCATAGCCGCCGGCATGCCGCTGTTCATCACGCAGGGCATCGTGTTCGCGGGCATGACGGTCATCGGTCTGATCACGGCCCTCTGCCGCCTGGTCGACGGCTTCATCGACCCGTTCATCGCCAGCCGTTCCGACTCGCTCAACCATCCGCTCGGTCGCCGCATACCGTTCCTCCGCTGGTTCGCCATCCCCTTCGGCGTCATGACGGTGGTGGTCTTCACGGTGCCCGGCCTGGGAGGCGAGCTGTTCAACGACGTCGCGCTGCTGGTGTGCTTGGTGGGCTTCTATGTGAGCCTGTCGCTGTACTGCACGCCCTTTAACGCGCTCATCCCCGAGCTCGGCCGCACGCAGGAGCTGCGCGTCAACCTCTCCACCTTCATCTCGGTCACTTACTTCTTGGGCACGGCCTTCGCCTATCTGGTGCCCACCATCGCCGGCGTCTTCGAGGGTGCCCTGGGCATCGCCAACTCCTATCGCGTCACGGTCGCCATCCTGGCCGCCATCGCCGTGGCCTGCATGCTGGTGCCCGCCTACACCATCGACGAGAACCTCTACGCCGAGACCGAGCCCTCGACCACGCCCATGGGTGCGTCGGTCATGAAGACCTTCGCCAACAGGCAGTTCCAGGTCTTCGAGCTCTCCGACATCCTGTACTGGGTGGCCATCACCATGTTCCAGACGGGCATGCCCTTCTACGTGACGAGCCTCATGGGCTTGGACGAGTCCATGAACTTCGTGCTGTTTGCCGGCATGACGCTCGTGAGCCTCGCGTTCTATGCTCCGGTCAACGTGATGGCCAAGAAGATGGGCAAGAAGAAGCTGGTCAGCTTTGCGTTCTTCTTCTTCTGCGTGGCCTTCGCCGTGACCAGCGTGTGCGGCAAGTTTGGTATTCCCGCGCTTGTGTGGGGAGGCGCGGTGGCCGTGCTGGCCGCCATCCCCATGGCCGTCCTGGGCATCCTGCCCCAGGCCGTGCTCGCCGACATCGCCGAATTCGACGCCGTCAATTCCGGAGAGAACCGCGAGGGCATGTTCTATGCGGCGCGTACCTTCTCCATGACGCTCGGTCAGTCTCTGGCCATGATCCTGTTCTCCTCCATCGCGACCATGGGCGCTGGTGGCGTGGGCTACCGTGTCACCGCATTGGTGGCCACGGCCTTCTGCCTGCTGGGAGGCCTGGTGTTCTTGCGCTACGACGAGCGCGGCGTCCTCAAGGTTATTACTGCGCACACCAAGGAGCTGACAGGGATCAGCGAGTAGGAAACACAGCGCGCGCCTTGTACACTGCCAGGCGCGCGCTGCTGTTTTCTGGGATACTTCCAATGGAGGGCATGGCGGGCACACCGCCGGATTCCCAAACAATCGAGCAGTAGCGTTCTGACGGGACCACCTGCCTGGGTCCCTGCGAGAGGGGAAGCATATGGAGACGTCGGTCAGCTATCGTCTGCGGTATCGCGCCGGTGGCGAGCAGCGCGAGGTGCGTGTGGATGCGCAAGGCATAGCCCGCCCCGTCGACGCTGCACTCGAGCTGGGGGTGAGCACCGTGCGTGGCGCGCGGGTGCGTCGGGTGAGGGTGTGCCCCACCAAGCCAGTGACGATGACGCTCTGCGAGGCGGAGTTGCGCTGCGACGTGGCTGGCGCCGATGCCATCCTCCTCAACGGATACAACTCGTGGACCGACACGTGTGAGCGCCGCGTGCGCGATGCCATGCGCGGCTTGCATGGCGTGCCCCGGCGCCTCATCGACAACTGGGCCCTCGACGGCAGTGGCGACTACCGGTTCACCGTGGCCGACCATCGCCCTGGACGGCAGCATGGCTTTGGCTACGGCTACCTGCGCTATGGCGACGACGTGCTGCTGATGGGCTCGCTCGACGAGGATTCCGGCTTCACCACCATTCGCGAAGACCTGCCACATGGTCTCATCGGGCTCAGCAAGGAAGTGCCCTGCCGCATGCTGCAAGCCGGGGAGCAGGTGGAGCTGATGAGCTTCGCGCTCGTCGAGGGCGAGCTCGACGAGGCGCTCGACGCCTGGCTGCGCCTAGCGCACATTACGCCGCGACCCGCTGTGCCGCTGGTGGGGTTCTCGAGCTGGTACCGCTACTACGATCAGATTGATCACGAGTCGCTGAAGGGCGATCTCGCCGCCGTGCAGAGGCTGCTTGCCGACTGCGACCTCGGACCATGCCAGGGCATCTTCCAGATTGACGACGGCTATGCCACGGTGGGCGACTGGACGAGTCCCCATGAGGACCGTTTCCCGCGTGGCATGAAGCGCCTTGCCGATGACATCAGGGTCAAGGGGCTGCTGCCCGGACTTTGGATGGCGCCCTTCGTGTGCTCGGTGGACAGCGATGTGTATCGCGATCACCAGGACTGGTTGCTGCGTGACGAGAATGGCGCTCCAGTCTGCACGGGAAGCCACTGGAACGGCGCCTATGCACTCGACACGCTCAACCCGGCCGTGCGCGAGCACGTAAGGCGCTCGCTCTGGACCGCAACGCACGACTGGGGTTATCGGATGCTCAAGCTCGACTTCCTCTACGGCGCCTGCATGCTGCCCCACGGCGGCATGAACCGCGGGGAGCTGATGGCGGACGCCCTCGACCTGCTGCGCGCGTCGGTGCCCGAGGAGGTGTCGTTCGACCTGTGTGGCGTGCCGCTCTCCTCGGCCATGGGGCGCACCGAGTACTGCCGTATTGGGTGCGACGTGGGACTCGACTGGGACGACGTGCCTTGGATGCGGCTGCTGCATCGCGAGCGGGTGAGCACCAAGCGCAGCCTGGCCAACACGCGCGGGCGCGCCCATCTCGACCGCCGCGCCTTCCGCAACGACCCCGACGTCTTCTTCCTGCGGCGTGACGTGCGGCTCACGAGGGAGCAGCGCGACGACCTGATTGGGGCCGACGCGGCGCTTGGCGGCATGTTTTTGACCTCCGACGACGTGGCGGCATGGGACGAGGGCCAGCGCCTTGCGTTCCAGCTCGCGCTCTCCGTCTTCGTGGGCAAGGAAAGGGCCTGCGCCTCCAGCGAGGAATAGGCAAACAATGTAACGTAGGGGAGGGGTCCTCCGCCAAGTGCGAAGGACCCCTCTCGTGTGCCGTACCTTGTCTTGCCGAGGCTAGTCGTCCATCTTGATGGACGTGATTATGGGCTGGTCGGCTGGCGCTACGGTACCGTTGCCGTCTTGCACGGGCGTGTTCTCGGCGATGGCGTCCACGACATCCATGCCCTCCGTGACCTTGCCGAAGGCGGCATAGGAGCCGTCAAGATGGCTGGCGTCCTGGTGCATGATGAAGAATTGCGAGCTCGCCGAGTCGTTGGCGCTGGAGCGCGCCATGGAGATGACCCCGCGCTTGTGCTGGATGGCGTTGGTCACGCCGTTGTCGATGAACTCGCCCTTGATGCTGCGCGACGAGCCGCCCGTGCCGTTGCCCAGTGGGTCGCCGCCCTGGATCATGAAGCCCTCGATGACGCGATGGAACGTGAGCCCGTTGTAGAAGCCGTCATTGACGAGTTGGGCAAAGTTGCTCACGGTGATAGGCGTGTTGTTGGCGTTGAGCTCGAGCTTGATGGTTCCGTAGCCCTCCACCTCCATGGTGGCGTGATGGGTGCCGGTATCGTAGCCGTTGTCGAGCGGTGTGGTTATAAGACTGGTGTCGGCGCTCGACTCCTCGGGCGCTTCGGTCTGCTCGCCTGTATCGGTCGTCTCGTCGGTCTCGGCTGGAATGGTGTCTGCGCCGCCGCATCCGTAGAGGGCGAGCGATGCGAGGACGCCCATTGAGGTGCCAAGGAAGGTCCGACGTGTGATGGGTGATGACATGGTGACTCCGTCTACTGTGTTTGCGCTTCTTTGCTTAATGATACCCACGCGGTCAGATGCAAATGCGAAGGGACGGTGGGGTTGGACGAGCGGCACCGATGCCGTCGGCGAGTGACTGGCATTGTGGCAATCGTGTGTTGCTGCGGACTCCGTTTGGGTGGCTGTGCAGGGTGTGTCAGAAGCAGCAACCC
>CACZCK010000041.1 GCA_902779675.1 uncultured Coriobacteriaceae bacterium
GTGCGCTGTCTTCTCTTCGTGCCTCGGCTACTGCTGCCGGATTCTCGTGTGCGAAAAACTTCGTCGAAACCCTTGACAACCCATAGCTGGTCTCCCCTCGCCTAACCAATGGCCTCACCATAGCGCTTTAGCGGGGCCGTGGCGCGCATCTGCCGCCACGGCCCCGCAAGCCGCACCTATCACATGTTCGCCGGCTGGAGCTCGATCTCGGGGTGATGTTCCTCGATCCAGGCAACCGTATGCGGGCAGCGCGTACGGTCGAGCTGCATGTTAAACAGCAAATCGATACCCATCCCGTCCGCGAGCTCGCGCTGGACGCTTAGCGAGGCATCGTAGCCCTCTTCCGTCCAGCTGTGCTGGGCGAGCAGCGTTCCGGCCTCCTCCTCGAGAAGGTCACCACGAAGGGCTTCGGCCAGGCCATCGACCTCCGAGGCGGGCACCGTGATGCTGGCGCTGTAGGCCTCGCCGTCGCCCACCCAGTACTCGATCTGGTACGTCTTACCTTGTGCGCCTCCGTCAAGGACGTTTGCGAAGCGCGACGCGCGGCCCTCGGGGGCGTCGGCCAGCTCTACGAAGCGGTCCAAGAACTGGGATCCCTCGCCGCGCGACGCGCCTTCTTCTTCGAAGAAGCTCGCAAGTATCGGGTACGAGCGCTTTACCACGCGTCCGCCAGAGAGCTTGTAGACAAAGTCGATGGTGACGATAGACCCCTCGCGCTCGCCCTCGCATCCGTAGGAGATGATGTCGCGCTGGAGGTCACAGGCCGCCTCGACTCCCTCAGACGACGCCAGGTCAAAGTGGTCGGTGTGGTCGCTCACGAGCGTGACGAGCTCGACGTCCTCCGCCTTGGGCACAAAGCGTCCCGCGCCAGTCAGGTCGAAGGCACACACAGCCACGAATGCCAGCGAGGCGATGGCAACGATCAGGCCGGAGCGCCAGCAGTCAGAGAGCACATGGGTGCTGCGGCGCATGACCATCTCGGCGATGAGGACTCCCAGAGCCCCGCCGAGGGCCATGAGCAGCGCCATGGCGAGCGCCTGGCCGCGCAGCAGCGGCAGGCCGGAGAAGGCATCGGAAACGTATGCGAGACGATAGACGGAGCCAAAGAGCAGGGCCGTGGACACGCCAGCCAAGTACCTGAGCACGGGGCGGAGCGGGCCAAACGGCACGCTGCTCCCCGCAGCCTCGAGATCGCGGCGGCCAAACAGCCAGCCTGCCAGCGCCAGCGCCGCGAGTGCCGCCACGACGGCACAGGCGATGCCCTGCGCCGAGGCAACCTCTTCCAGCTCGAAGCGACGCAGCGCGGTGGCAAACAGCCACGAGGCCGGCGACAGCCACTCATGCAGCTCGCCATAGGTGCTCATGCCGTAGATCAGCGCACCGACCGCCAGCTGCACGGCCGTCTCGACGAGCACGGCCAAGAAGTTGATGACCAGATAGAGCACGAGCGCCACGAACCTCGTTCCAGCCAGGTGGCAGCTGAGCTGGGCGACGGCAAAGAGCACAAGCACGGAGAGCGCCACGTATCCATACCACGAAGCCGCAGAGCGCAAGGTCACGACTGCGCCGAGCGCGAGACGCGCAGGCAATAGCAGAACCAGCGCCATGACCGGCAGGGCAAGAAGCATCAGCAGCCCGGCAAGCGCGAGCGTCACGTACACACCCTGCCGACGTGTGGGCAGCGAACCCACGAAGGTTGCCGCGCGTGTGTCAAAGAGATGCTCATTGAGCGCCATGGCCACGACGATGGATCCCACCAGCGCATACGCCCACCCCAGCAGAAGCATCATGTTCCAGGCTTCCTGCATGGAAGACTGCTGGCTGGCAAGGCTTTCACCGTTTCGGACAATCATGTTTGCGGCGCCATAGAGCGGGACGTCGAACAGCAGCACCAACCCGATGATTCCCACCAGCCACAACGGCCAGAAGCGCTTGACGCCACTCCTAAAGAGTCCGGGGCTCAGGATGCTATCGGTCTTCATGATGGGCACCTCCCATCTCGTAGATGAATATCTCCTCCAGCGAGAGCGGCAGCACATTGACGAACGTCGCCCCCTGGGCAAGGAGTTGCTGCTCGACCACCTCGGCCGCACCGCGCACCACCATCGTGCGCAGGCGGCCCTGTACCTCGCTGTGCAGAACGTCGAGGCCCACGGGCACCGTCTGTGCGCCGTCGGCAAAGGCAACCTGCGCCTTGACGAACCCGCCCTGCAGGTCTTCGAGGCTGCGCTCGAGCACCATGCGGCCGGCGTCCATAATGCCCACGTGGTCGCAGACATCGGCCAGCTCGCGCAGGTTGTGCGAGCTCACCAGGACCGTCATCTGGCGATCGGCCACCTCGGCCATCACATGCGCCAGCACCAGGCGGCGCACCGCCGGGTCCAGGCCATCGAGCGGCTCGTCGAGCAGCAGGACGTCAGGCCGCGCCGCCAATGCCAAACAGATAGCGAGCTGGCGCTGCATGCCCTTGGAGAGCGTGCGTACGCCGCGACCCGCCTCGAGCCCCAGCTCGGCAGCCAGCTGGTCGAACCGCGCGACGTCAAAGCGTGAAAAGAGCGAGTCGTGCAGCTCGCGCATGTCTGCGATGCGCGCCTGCCTAAAGAACCAAAAGTCGCTGGGAACGTAGGCGATGCGCTCCTTGACCTGCGGCTGCTCGTATACCGGCGCACCGTCGACCAACACCGTACCTGCATCGGGGCGCATGACGCCCGCCACATGTTGCAGGACCGTCGTCTTGCCAGCCCCGTTGGGCCCCACGAGCCCATAGATCGAACCATGCTCTACGTGCATGTCCAGCCCATCGAGCGCACGAACCACACCGAATGACTTTGTCAGGCCATTGACCTCAATCATCGTCCGTCACCTTCCTCAAGCCGCGCGACCATCTGCACACGGCTGTAGCCAGCCGCCTCCAGATTGCGTGCCGCCTCGTCAAACTGGGCAAGAAGCTCTTCCAGGCGCAACCTGCGCGTCTCGTCCGACCCTGCCACGAAGCTCCCCCGTCCGGGAGCCGAGTACACGTACCCCTGAACCTCGAGCTCGCGGTATGCGCGTTGAATGGTGTTGGGGTTGATGGCCAGCTGCGCCGCCAGGCTGCGCACCGAGGGCAGCTTGTCATCGGGTTGCAGGGCACCCGCTACGATGAGCTGCCGAAACCCGTCGACCACCTGCTCGTACAGCGGACGCGGGTCGCGCCCGTCGATGCTGATCATTGGGCCTCCTTTCTACACCAACTGTACTAGTTCACTTAATACAGTTACTACAGCAGCGAGCATACGTCAAGCGCTTTCACGCAATCTGGCTGGTCGTTAGCAGCTGACCGAAGGCAACTATTTTCAGAAAGGTTGAGACGAACAATATGTTGCATACGTATCAGGTACTGTCAGGCAACAGAGTTGACCGTCATTGCACCAAAGGAGATGCACCATGAAGAAGTACTTGCCCGTTGCAGCCGCGCTCGTGCTGGCACTCGCCGGCTGTGGCTCCGCTCCTCAGAAGGCCGAGGAGACCCCTGCAGAGCCCGAGGCCGTCGAGCAGACCGAAGAGGAGGTCGTCGACGAGGGCGTAAGCATCGACTGGACCGACGCGTCCTCGGCCGAAGAGGCCGCAAAAGGCGCAGGCTTCGACAAGTTCGGCGTCATCGACAAGTTCACCATCGGCGACCTCGAGTTCAAGGATCCCGCCTTTGCCTACGCAGGCGGCGTGGCCCAGGCCACCTATGAGACCCCTGCCACCATGATCTACGTGCGCAAGGGTGTCGACAGCTACGAGACCCCGCTCTCCGACCGTAACCTCGACGAGTTCGCCGCCCACTGGCACAAGGTCATCGAGGGAACTGACGTCAACTGCTATGGCGCCGCTAAGGGTGCCGTGACCGTGGCCACCTGGACCGACGGTGTCAAGAGCTACGCCCTCACCTTCCAAGGCCTGGGCGGCGAAGAGATGTCGATGGACGTCGACGAGCTCGCCGCGCTGGTCAAGGGCTTCAACGAGGCCAACGCCGACCAGAAGGCCAAGGAGGAAGAGAAGGAGGAGGAGCAGAAGACCGAGGAGAAGAAGCAGGAGTCCAGCTCTAGCTCCCAGAAGAGCAACCTGCTCTCTGCTGCCGACGCCGAGGCCCAGGCCGAGAAGGCCTCTGGTGGCACCTGCACCTCCATCGATCTGGTGACCACCAAGCAGTACGGCCAGTGCTGGTACGCCGTGTGCGTCGACTCCAGCGGCAACGTTCTCGAGTACTACATCAACAACTCCGGCTGCTACGTCATCGACGAGAAGGGTGCCCAGAGGGAGACCGTCACCCCCGCGCCCAGCAAGAACGGCGAGCACTACGAGGGCGAGAACGTGACCATCTACGGCAGCGTCTACGCCGAGTGGCATCAGGCCAATGGCCAGTGGGTCGCCACCTTCGTCACCTACAACAACACGCAGATCTTCGCCACGCCCAACGGCAACGACTGGACCTTCACCGCGTATCGCAACGGTAAGTCCGTCCAGGTCAAGTACAGCGACAAGGAGAGCTCCGTGTACGGCGAGACCGGCCCCGCCGGCGTCTCCAGCCACTGGTGCAACGTCAACAACCAGCACGACTGGTACTAGGATCTGCCCAGGCAACGACCTGAAGCAACTCTGGACCCCGCACCTGCGGGGTCCTTTCTTTTGGCTAGACCGTCGATGACACAAGATGCGCCATCCGTTAGCCTGACCTCCCCCACTGTGCCAAACCGTCACCGCAGGCTGCTATCATGGCCAACCGACAAGCAAGAAGTACATCCGCGACGACACCCAAGGAGTCACCATGAACGGCGACCAGCCTCGCGTCAAGAGGCACCTTCTCTTCGACCACAAGCTCGCAACCGTGTTTGGCACGCAGCTGCTGCTCCTCATGCTTACCTTCTTTTACGCCCGCAAGGAGTGGAAGACCTATTCAAAGCGTAACCTGTGGATGATCTGCATCGTCGACATGGTGATCGCAACGCTTTACACGATCGACATCCAGCTTGAACCCGCCAATGAGTACACCGCCTATCTGCTCACGGAGATCTGGATCCGTCCTACCATTACCTATGGTCTGGTAGCCTGCTTCGTGTCGGAAACAGAAGAGAATGAGTAAGCGGACATATTCGGCCTGCTGAGAAAGGACAGATACTATGCTGAACATTACAAAAAACAACACGGGGAACAACGCGCTGACCGTCGGCCTTGAGGGACGGCTGGACACGAACACCGCGCCGCGGCTGGAGGAGGTGCTCAAGGACAGCATCGAAGGCATCGTCTCGCTGACGCTGGATTTGGAAAAGCTGGAGTACATCTCATCGGCCGGACTGCGCGTGCTGCTTTCCATCCAGAAAACCATGAGCAAACAGGGCGATATGAAGATTGCCCATGCCGGCGGGGCGATCCAGGAGGTATTTGAGGTAACGGGCTTTTCAGATATCCTCGTCGTCGAATAACGCTCCGACGGCCGCGCGTGGCACTGGAGATTAACTGAATCCACCGTATTGGCTCACGGAGGACGGAGAGAATGGATATTGAAATACTGCTTGCCCTGCAACAGTTTCGGGAGGGCGCGGGAGGCTTTCTCGCGGAGTTCCTGAACAAAATGACGTTCCTTGGAGATCTTTACACGGCTCCGGTCATCATGGCGGTGGTGTACTGGTGCGTCAACAAGGACTTCGGGACCTATCTGCTACTGGGTTGGAGCGGCAACCGTATCGTGAACGGAGCGCTGAAGGTGACCGCCTGCGCCTACCGCCCGTGGATCCGCGACGCGCGCATCGTGCCCTACGGCAATTCGATCAACACCGCCACCGGCTATTCGTTCCCCAGCGGGCACAGCATGAACGCCGCCACGGTATTTGGCGGCGGCGCGGTGCGCAGGGAGCTGCCGCGCGCGCTGCGCGTCACGCTGGCGCTCATCGTGGTGCTCGTCGCGTTCAGCCGAAACTATCTCGGCGTCCACACACCGCAGGACGTTCTGGTCGGCATGGCGGCGGGACTCGCCGTCATGTGGGCGACGGCGCGGCTGATGCGCTGGCTGGGGGAGCATCCCGAGAAGGACGTCCTTGTGGCGGCCATTGGATTGGGGATCGCCGTTCTCGTTGCGCTGTACGCTGGGTTCAAATCCTACCCGGAGGACTATGACGCGGCGGGCAGCCTGCTCGTCGACGGCATGAAAATGGCGAACGACACCTTTAAGTGTGTTGGCTGGAGCGCCGCGATTCTGCTGGGCTGGGTTCTGGAACGGCGGATTGTGAGGTTCACGACCGACGTCGCGCTTCCAATCAGGCTGACGCGGCTTGCCGTGGGTATGCTGAGCTACTACGCGGTCAGCCTGATCGTCGTTCCGCTGCTCAAGAGCTGGATCGGCGGACCGGCCGGGATCATGGTCTCCTGCTTTGTGCAGTTGTTCTACATCGTGTTTTGCTTCCCATGGATCATGGTGCGTATGGAGAGAAGCGAGCCTCTTTTGCACGAAAGCGTGCAGTAGAGCAAACGGGTATAAGACTCATCCGCAGAAGATAAAGCACCCCACTTGTCGTCAGTATGCCTTGCTGATTGACAAATGGGGGACTGCTCATTTACTGTCCGTATCGTAGTAATAGAAATACTTTTACAAACACTTGACAACGAAGATTAGTCTGCTATGATATTCGCAAATTAGCAAATATGCGTGAGCGCGTCACAGCAACTTTGCAAAAGAACAAGAAGGAATCAGGACGTGCGACAAATCAGAGGTATATGATATGAGCAGCGAGAACTTGCAGTTTGGCGAATTTGTCAAGCAAAGGCGGGAAAGCCTCGGAAAGACGCAAAAGGGCTTTGCCGCTGAGGTGGAAATCTCTCCGGCTTATTTGAGCGATATCGAAAACGGAAATCGCCGTGCGCCGGAGAAGTTTCTTGCGCGCTTCGCCGAAGCCCTCGAAATCACGACGCAGGACGCCTTGAATGAGTTTTACGACATGGCCGGTGTCAGCCAGCGCGGGCAGCACTCCGATATCAATACCTATATCGATGATAAGCCAAGCGCCCGTCTCGCCCTTCGCACTGCGATGGAAAACGACTGGACGGACGATGACTGGCGCGAGTTGATTGCGAGGATCAAGAGGAAAAAGAAGCCGGACTAAGGAGAGTGACTCTGTGGAACTGAACTATCCGCAACAACCCAACGGCATGTATGTGCTGAACGGGAATGATCTGGAGCACATTGCGACAGGTGTTTTGAGCGAGTTTTTCCCCATAACCTCGACTATCCGCTTCCGCTCAATACGGA
>CACZCK010000042.1 GCA_902779675.1 uncultured Coriobacteriaceae bacterium
AGCTCGGCAGCCCGCAGCCTCATCCCAACGTCGTACAAGGCGTTTCCAGCCATAAAAAGCCTCCCATTTCTCGTGTCCAAGAAATGGGAGGCAGTTCAAAGCCGTACCGTTGGGGGCCATTTCCAGTAGGTCACATCACGTGTGGGCTACGTGGGTGTTTCGACCTTGGGTGCCAACTACGCTACAATCACTAAATTGTATGTTTCGGCATCATCCAAGGAGAGACATGACCACCGACTACAAGACCATGACCACGGCTGAGATCCGTGACGACTTCCTCAAGTTCTTCGAGTCCAAGGGCTGCAAGCTCTATCCGTCCTCGTCGCTCGTGCCCGACGACCCGTCGCTGCTTCTGACCAACGCCGGCATGAACCAGTTCAAGGAGTACTACCAGGGCCTCAAGACCATGGCCGAGATCGGTGCCTGCTCGTGCCAGAAGTGCGTGCGTACCGGCGACATCGACAACATCGGCGACTCGCGCCACCTCTCCTTCTTCGAGATGCTGGGCAACTTCAGCTTTGGTGGCTACTCCAAGGCCGACGCCATCGCCTGGGCCTGGGAGTTCATCACCGAGCCCGAGCATCTGGGCCTGCCCAAGGACCGCCTGTACATGACGGTCTTCGAGGACGACGACGAGGCCATCGAGCTGTGGCACAGCCATGGCGTGCCCTACGACCACATCTCCCGCCTCGGCGAGGACGATAACTTCTGGGCCGCTGGCCCCACCGGCCCCTGCGGCCCCTGCTCCGAGATCTACTTCGACCAGGGTCCCGAGTACGAGGGCGAGGCCCCCGGCGACGACGGCGATCGCTACCTCGAGTTCTGGAACCTCGTCTTCACGCAGTACGACCGTCAGGAGGACGGCTCGCTGCCCGACCTGCCGCACCGCAACATCGACACCGGCATGGGCCTGGAGCGCATCGCGGCCATCATGCAGCACAAGGGCACCAACTACGACGGCGACGTGCTCACCTCGCTCATCGGCGTGGGCTGCGAGCTGTCGGGCAAGACCTATGGGCAGGACGCCCGCGTCGACCGCAGCCTGCGCATCGTGGCCGACCACAGCCGCTCGGTGACCTTCATGATCGGCGACGGCATCCTGCCGGGCAACGAGGGCCGCGGCTACGTGCTGCGCCGCCTGCTGCGCCGCGCCGTGTACCACGGCCGCCTGCTGGGCATCGAGGGCACCTTCCTCACCAGCTACTCCGAGGAGGTCATGCGCCTCATGGCTGACGTCTACCCGGAGCTCACCGAGAACAAGGCCCTCATTCTGGGCATCCTGCAGGCTGAGGAGGAGCGCTTCAACGGCACGCTCGACGCCGGCGAGGCCAGCCTCGAGGCCGAGCTCGCCAAGCTCGACGAGGGCGCCGACCTGCCGGGCGAGGTGGCCTTCAAGCTGCACGACACCTACGGCTTCCCCATCGACCTTACCCGCGAGATCTGTGAGGCCGCGGGCCGCGGCGTCGACATGGACTCCTTCGACCGCTGCATGACCGAGCAGCGCGAGCGCGCCCGCGCCAGCGCGAACCGCGATGCCTGGGGCACCTTCAACGACGTGTGGACCGCCTTGTCCGACCGCCTGCCCGAGACCGAGTTCTGCGGCTACGAGGCCGACGAGCTCGACGGTGCCACCGTGCTCGCCATCGTGAGCGAGGGCGCCGAGGTCGAGGCCGCCGAGGCCGGCGACCAGGTGGAGGTCGTGCTCGATCGCACCACCTTCTATGGCGAGATGGGCGGCCAGTCCGCCGATACCGGCCGTCTGGTGGCCGAGGGCTTCGCGATGGATGTCGCGGACGCTCGCCATCACGACGACGGCCTCGTGGCGCACATCGGCGAGGTCACCGAGGGCACACTCCACGTGGGCGACACCGTGTCCACCGTCATCGACCACGGCCGCCGCGAGCTCATTCGTCGCAACCACACCGCCACCCACCTGCTCGACGCCGCCCTCAAGAAGGTCCTGGGTGACCACGTCAACCAGGCCGGCTCGCTGGTTGCTCCCGACCGCCTGCGCTTCGACTTCACGCACTTCGAGGCGCTGACCGCCGACCAGCTGGCGCGCATCGAGGGCATGGTCAACGCCGAGATCTTTGCCGCCAAGCCCGTCGTCACCCAGGTCATGGGCATCGACGAGGCCAAGGCTGCCGGTGCGGTGGCCCTCTTTGGCGAGAAGTACGGCGACGTGGTGCGCGTGGTCTCCACCGACAGCGTCGACGAGCCGTTCTCCCGCGAGCTTTGCGGTGGCACGCACGCCCGCAACACCGCCGAGATCGGCCTGTTCAAGATCGTCTCCGAGGGCTCTGTCGGCTCCAATGCCCGCCGCATCGAGGCCATGACCTCGGTCGGCGCCATCCAGTACCTCGACGAGTGCCTGGGCACCCTGCAGGAGGCCGCGCACACCCTCAAGTGCCGCACCACCGAGGTGCCCGCGCGTATCGAGCAGCTGCAGCGTGACAAGGGCGAGGCTGACAAGAAGCTCCGTGCCGCGCTGACCGGCGGTTCCTCCAACAAGATCGCCGACGCCGTGGCTGGCGCCATCGACCTCGACGGCTACAAGCTCGTGGTCGCCCGCCTCGACGGTATCGACGGCAAGGAGATCCGTGGCGCATGGGACACCGTGCGCGACCGTCTGGGCGCCGCCTGCGCCTGCGTGCTTGCCTCCGCGACTGCCGAGGGAAAGGTGGCCCTGCTGGCTGCCGGTACCGACGCCGCCGTCTCGGCCGGCTTCAAGGCCGGTGATGTCATCCGCAACGTGGCTGCGCACGTGGGTGGCCGCGGCGGTGGCAAGCCCACCATGGCCCAGGCCGGCGGCAGCGATGCGAGCGGCATCGACGCCGCCCTCGCCGCAGCCCGCGAGCTGCTGGGGGCCTAGCACCGGTGCGGGTGCTTGCCCTCGACATAGGGGAGGTGCGTGTGGGCATCGCGACCAGCGATGCGTCGGGCACCGTGGCCTCCCCGGTCACCGTCCTGCCTGCACAGGAGGTCCTCCAGCACGCGCGGTCGTTCCGACGCGTGCTGGAGGACTACGAGCCCGAGCTGCTGGTGTGCGGCAGACCCAAGACGCTTGCGGGCGAGGATGGCCCGCAAGCGGAACGCATCATGCGACAGGCGCACCAAATAGCCGACGCATGCGGCCTTCCTCTGGAATTTGTCGACGAGCGGCTGTCCTCACGGGAGGCCAAGCGTATCCTACGTGAAGAGGGGATGAACGAGCGTGCCATGCGCGGCAAGGTCGACATGGTCGCGGCGTCCCTGTTTCTGCAAGCCTGGCTCGATGCCAGACGGATGTAAGGACAGACCATGCCAACGAGCCAGGATAAACCGCAGGGTAGGAGGGCGGCGCACTTCTCGAGTTCCTCGAGCGACGATGCGCAGGCGCGTTCGCGCCGTACCGCCACGCCCCGCAGTGCTACCGACCGTCAGGCATCCTCGCCTTCCGGACGCGTCGCGCAGGGAGCTACGGCTCCGCAGATGTCGGAGCGTACCGCCCGCGCCACCAAGCGTGCCGCCGCGGCGCACAAGCGCAGGTCGCAGGGGTCCAAGAAGCGCAAGTCGGCAAACAGCCATACCTCGCCGTTCATCGCGTTGCTCGCGGTGATTGCGGTTCTAGCCGCGGTGGGTGTGGGCTTTCTGGTGGTGCCGCACCTGTTCCAGCGCAACGAGCCCAAGCAGGAGGAGTACCCCGTTGGCGAGCAGGTGATCGTCACCATCCCCGACGGCGCCTCTGGTTCGCAGATTGCGGCAATCCTCGTCGAGAACCACGTCATCTTTGACGAGCAGGCCTTCTACCAGGAAATCCAGAAGCAGAACGCCGACGCTACCATGAAGAGCGGCACCTACCAGTTCATCACGGGTGCCACGCCCTCCGAGGTCGTGCGCCAGCTGGTGGAGGGTCCCAACGCCAAGGAGTACCAGCTCAAGCTGGCCGAGGGTCTCTCGGTCAAGCAGACGGCTGCTGCCGTCGAGGAGCAGCTGGGCATTCCCGCCGACGACTTCATTGCGCAGGCCAAGGCCTCCAACTACGTGGACGATTACCCGTTCCTCTCCGAGGTGTCCGACGATTCGCTCGAGGGCTATCTCTTTGGCAAGACCTACGACTTCGGCGGCACCGACATGACCGCCGACACCGTGATCCGCACCCTACTCAACCAGTACGTTTCTGAGGTCAGCACGCTCGACTTCGAGGCCGCACGCACCAAGATCAAGGACACCTACAAGATTGACATCAGCGACTACGCCCTGATCAAGCTCGCCTCCATCATCGAGAAGGAGGCCCTGACCGACGAGCAACGGCCCCTGGTTGCTTCGGTGTTCTACAACCGTCTGGGCAGGCCGTTCCCGGGCATGGGTTATGTGTGGCCCTACCTGCAGAGCGACGCGACCATGATGTATGTGGTCGACGGCGAGGTCACGCAGGCCGACAACCAGACTGACAGCCCCTACAGCACCTACACCAACCAGAACCTCCCGCCCACGCCCATCTGCTCGCCGAGCGTGCAGTCCATCCAAGCGGCGCTTGATCCGGCCAGCACCGACTACTTCTTCTTCTACATCAAGCCGGACTACGAGGCGTTCTCCGAGACCAACGAGGAGCACTCCCAGGCTACCTACCTCTACGAGTCCGGCCAGTACCTCAACGAGTAGGGAAGTCGCATGGGCGTGTTTACGGCGACAAGGTATGTGCGGACCATCGATATGGTCGAAGTCTCCTGGCTCAAGGAGCTGGGCATTCGCTGCGTGCTCATGGACCGCGACAACACCTGCGTGCCACGTGACACCAAGGTGGCCCCACCGAGCGTGATGGCTTGGATCGAGCAGGTGCACGCCGCGGGCATCCCCACCTGCATCGTGTCCAACAACTTCCACTCCAAGCAGGTCGAACGCTCTGCGCGTGAGCTCGACAGCGAGGTGGTCCACCATGCCATGAAGCCCGCGCCGTTTGCGGTCAAGCATGCCCTGCGCAAGATGGGCGTGAGTCCGAGCGAGGCCATCCTGATCGGCGATCAGGTCTATACCGACGTCGTGGCTGGCAACCTTGCTGGCCTCCGCACGGTGCTGGTGCGTCCGCAGTCCACCACCGACCTCTGGTACACGCACATCATGCGCATCGGCGAGAACATGATCCTGCACGGGCGCGTGTTCGAAGGCGAGTGAGCGCCATGGACACGCACGGCTACGTGGTGCATGAGGGCTGCGACCACATCTTCTTCGTGGGGTTCCTCGGCGCGGGCAAGTCGACGCTCGCACGCAACCTTGGCCGCATGTTCCATCGGGGCTACATCGACACCGACCGGCTGGTGGAGCGGTTGGTGTGCAAGTCGGTTACCGACATCTTTAGGCAGGACGGCGAGCAGGCCTTCCGCTTGGGCGAGGAACGCGCCCTGCGTCACCTTGCCGAGCGCAAGTCGCTGCTGGTGAGCTGCGGCGGCGGCATCGTGGAGCGCGCCGAAAACTGCACGCTCATGCACGAGATGGGCACCGTCGTGTTCCTCGACGGCAGCCTCGACGACTCCATGCGCCAGATCCAGCATCCGGAGCGTCGGCCCGACCTCGGCACGCCCGAGGAGGCGACCGCCCTCTACTGGCATCGTCGTCCGCTGTACCAGCGCGAGGCCGACATCACCATCGACATCCGCGACAAGACCTTCGACCAGGTGGCAGCCGAGGCTGGCAGTCTCCTGTGGGAAAGGGGACTGCTATGAGCGAGACTGGGCTTCGCAAGCGCCAGTGGGTATCCCTGCCGGGCGGCTCGTGCGACATCCGCATGGGCACCGACCTGCTCGACGAGGCGGCGCCCGTCCTCAAGGGCGCGGTGGGCAAGCCACGCGTGGGCATGCTGCTCGTGGAGGAGGGCTCCGACGAGGCGGCCTGCGAGCTGCTGCGTCGCCAGCTGACCGATGCCGGTTTTGAGGTGGCGCATGCGACCAGCGTGGGTGGCCCCCAGGCTCGCACGCTCGATGCCGTGCATGCGCTGCTGCGCTCCTTCGGCGGGGCCGGTCTGACGGCAGACGATCTGGTGCTGGCAGTGGGCGACGTCGACGTGCTCTCGGCCGCCTCCTATGCCTGCGCGCAGTGGTGCGGTTCGATTCCGCTGGTCATGGTCCCGCTGGGGCAGACGGCGTTGGTGGAGGCTACGGTCACGCCGCGCGGAATCGATGTCGGCGTACGTTCACGCATGCTCACGCTTAGGCCCGCCACCAAGCACGTGTTCTTTGATATGGGCCTCGCGCTGCCCGACACCGACGAGCCGAGCGAGGACGCGCTCATGGCCCGCGTTCACATGGTGGTTACCGCGATGTGCGACGCGGAGGCCTCGTTCTCGCGCCTGTGGGACCGCACTGACGACATATGCGCAGGTGACAAGGTGGTGCTCTGCGAGCAGCTGCAGGACACCATGAAGTCGCGCGGCAAGATCCTCTCGTCCACGGCGCTGGCTCTGCGTCAGTCCATCACCTACGGCGAGGCCTTTGCCGCCGCGCTCGTGCGCCTGGTAGGGCCCGGACTCGCACCGTCCACGGCTCGTGCGGAGGCCCTGCGCTTCCAGGCGCGCCTTGCCTGCGGTGACGGGCTGTTTTCTGTGGATGATGTGCTCGCGCAGGACGAGCTGCTCGATCGGCTCGAGCTTCCCATGCTGCAGGCCACGGTTGACCCCGACGAGCTGGTGGCCGCGGTCCGCGAGGAGCGCTTTGCACGCAGCAACCGCTTCTTGCTGGGACTGCCGCGCAAGCTGGGCCGCGTGAGGCTGGCCGCCGTCTCGGACGAGCGCATTGCCGAACATGTGGCGGCGTGGTGCGCCTCGCGCGCCGTGTAGTATAGTCCTTGATGTAACGACTACGGCAAAGCCCATCGGGGGTCGTCCTCCGGTGGGCTTTGTGCAGAAGAGGGGAGACCAGCTATGGGTTGTCAAGGGTTTCGACGAAGTTTTTCGCACACGAGAATCCGGCAGCAGTAGCCGAGGCACGAAGAGAAGACAGCGCAC
>CACZCK010000043.1 GCA_902779675.1 uncultured Coriobacteriaceae bacterium
AGGAGGTTCTTAGATTATGCGAATGCGGCAGGCTGCCGCTCGACGCTGACCTGCGCCTACGGCCCGCTTCCCAACATAACCGTGGCACCTGCATAATTGGCGCGCGACGGTGGTACCGTGAGGCAAGGAGGATGGCATGGACGACGCGAAGCTGCTCGAAGCTCTTGACGAGGCTGCATGCACGGCAGCGGACTTTCGCGCATTGGGCATGATGCCGCATCCGAGCAGGCGCGCATTCGTCGATGCCTTGCAGGAGGCGTTGGACTGCGGCCATGCGATTGATGCACTCACCATGCGCCTTTCGTCGCTTCGCCCCGACGACTTTCTCGTGCTGGCAGAGCCGGTACGCACGCTGCTGACCGCTGCAGAGGGGCTCGGAATCGACGAGGAGGACCTTCCTGCCGACGCCATGGACTATCTGTCGCTGATGGCCTTCCTCAACCAGGAGATGGGGGAGGGGCGCCTGCCCTATCGCAGCTTTGGCGAGATGAATCGTGCAGCGGCCGAGGGACGCACGCTGGTGCAGGGGCTAGCTACGCCAGACCGGGAGCGTCTGGTGCGGGGACGCATCGCGAGCGATCTGATGCGTCTGTGGCCCCGCGACGAGGCACGCGTGGCGGCTGAGGTGGAGCGGCTGTTGGGCGAGTAGGCAGGTCAGCCGCATCCGTGCATCGCCTTGGCGAACGCCCCGAGCACACGTGCGGTGGCGCCCCACACGAGCGGGTCGGTGCCACGGTAGAAGGGCACCTCGTTGACGCGGGCGCGCCAGGGGTAGCTCCTGCCGCCGGGCACCAGGTCCCAGGGATAGTCGTCCGGGAACTGCGGTTGGAGCATGACCCGGTAGACGTCAGGCTCGTGGTCGACGAGCCACTGGACCGGCAGCGTAAACGTGCGGTCAACCTCGTCTGGGGAGAAGGTACCCCGGTAATCCGCGAGGGTGCCGACGAAGGCGTGGAGCGCGCGGCCTCCCGGCCCCTCGGAGGTGCCGAGCTTGCCGAGGACCTCGATCTGCCGAGGCTCCACCAGCAACTCCTCGCAGGTCTCGCGCACGGCTGCCTCCTGCGGGGTCTCGCCGCGCTCGATGCCGCCGCCGGGCAGGCAGACCTCGCCGGGCTGGATGGCGAGCGTTGCCGCGCGGACCTCGAGCACGATGGCCAGTCCCTCTGCGGTATGCACGAGAGGTATGAGCACGGCAGCGACCTTGCGTTGCTGAGGCTGCTTGTCCAACGCGCGCCTGATGGTCTCGATGTCCATGGGAGTCCTTGTCCTTGTGGCTGGCCCGTCACGTCGAGCGTACACGATTGCCACGGGACGCGGCTGCGTAAGGCATACGCAGTCTTTGGTATTAGCGCGGGCGTCTGGTGCGTGTACCATCAATGGCAGACGTGAGGAGGCGGTGGCCATGGGCAGCGTGACGGTGGACGAGCGCAAGCGCGCGCTGAGAGGGCACTTCAAGCAGGTGCGGCGCGACCTGGGGGAGGAAGGCCGCGCACAGTCGGACGCCGGCATCGAGGCCAGGCTCCTGTCGCTGCCCGAGTACGCGCAGGCCGAGGTCCTGCTCGCGTATCTGGACTTTGGTCCCGAGGTGCGCACGCGCGGCATCATACAGGCGGCATGGGATGCGGGCAAGGTGGTGGCCCTGCCCTGGTGCGTGCCCGGCACGCACCAGATGCGCTGGTACCGCGTGACAAGCTTCGACTGCCTCGTGCGCAGCAAGCTGGGCGTGGAGGAGCCAGAACCATCCGACGAGACGGAGCAGCTTCTGGGTACCGGACAGCGCATGCTGGCGCTGGTGCCGGGGCTCACCTTCGATGAGGCCGGTTACCGTCTGGGCTACGGCGGAGGCTTCTACGACACCTTCCTTTCCAAGTTCGATGGCGTGTCCGTGGGCCTGTGCCGCGAGGCTGCTTGGAGCTGCGACCTGCGTGCCGAGGGTATCGTCGACGAACACGACCTGCCCGTGCAACTGGTGGTCACCGAGAGTCGCGTGCTGCGCGTGTAGGTACGGCCCTACTTGACGCAGGCAAAGCAGGCCTCGGAGCGGATGCACTCCAGCTCCACGCGATCGTACAGGGCCTCGAGGCGGGTGCGTAGGCTCGTCTGCGTCTCGAACGGCGGCGTGAAGAAGCCCTTGCGCACGTAGAGGTGGTTGATGAACCAGTCGGTGCTGCTGACCTCGCCAGCCACGTAGAAGCAGCCGCAGAAGGTGCCGCCAGGCTTGAGCACGCGGTACGTCTCGGCGAAGGCCGCCTCCTTGTCGGGGAAGGCATGAAAGCCGTTGAGCGAGAGCACGAGGTCAAAGCTCTCGTCGGCAAAGGGAAGGGCGCCCACGTCTCCCTGCACGAAGGCAACGTTCGCAATGGCGTGGGCGTTGGCTCTGGCCTGGGCAGTGGCCATCATGTCGGAAGAGTAGTCGAGGCAGGTGACCTGCGCGTCGGGCAGGCTCTGGTAGAGGGGCATCGTGAGGACGCCCGTGCCCACGGGCACCTCGAGCAGGCTGCCGGCAAAGTCCACGGGAACGCCGGCCATGGCCCGTTCGAGGTAGGCGGTGTTCTCCTCGGGGCCGATTTTCCACACGATGCGGCTTATGGCCGTGCCGAGAAAGGTGGAGCAGGTCATCATGTCGTCGTAGATGGTTGCGGAGTCGCCTACGAATCTGTAGGCGGAGCGTATGGTATCGCGGCGTGTCATGCGTTCCTCCCCATTAGTAAGTTTAATCTAACAATTATGGTAGCGCATTGCATTGGGGAGCGGGCCGTGCTGCATGAGGGTCGAGCGGGCTGTCGAATAAACATGCTGTTTGGGCCAATCATTCGGCCTCTCGTTTTGATAGTCCGAATAGTCGGCATAAACAGCGTGTTTTTGGCGAGGCTTTCGGGATTGGTTGACCTACGCCTCGCCGCGCAGCTCCTTGCGGAGGCGCACAAGCATGGCGGCCGCGACGACGGTGCTGGCCAGCGTCGCCGCCGGCAGGTTGAGCCACAGGCCGTCGAGGCCGAGCGGCTGCAGCAGCACGAGCGCCACGAGCGGAGCGACGAGCACCGAGAAGAGCGAGAAGGCGCTCGCCGGACGCGGGCGCTCGATGGCGGTGTAGAAGGCCTGCGTGGCCATGGGCAGCCAGCGCAGGAAGTAGGCGATCGAGAACAGACGGAACGCTGGCTCTGCGAGGGCGAGGATGTTGTCTGACGCCTCGGCCATGAACAGCAGCGTGAGCTCGCGAGGGAAAGCCAGCATGGCCACGGAGAGCGCGACCGAGATGGCGGCGCAGGCGGCAAAGATGCGCTTCTGGAGCTTGACCACGCGGTCTACGCGGCCCGCGCCCAGGTTATAGCCCACGGCGGGCTGCAGGGAGTCGCAGGTACCGTACAGCAGCGGGAACACCACGCCGCTGGCATACATGAGCACGCCATAGACGGCCACGGCGTCCTCGCCACCCTGCGCGAGCAACGCGGCGTTAAGCAGCACCGACGTCACGCGACCAGCCACGTTGTTGAGGAAGGCGGGCATACCCGCGGCGCAGATCTCGCGCGAGAGCTCCCATGTGAGCTGTGGCCTCACAAAGCGCAGCTGGTAGCGTCCCAGCAAGAAGGGAAGCATACCCACCGCAGAGCTAACGGCCAGCGCCAGCACGTAGCCAAGGGCTGCGCCCAGTACGCCCAGCTGCACGTAGCGCACGAGGGTGTACTCGCAGATGGCACCCAGCACAGCCATGAAGATGTTGAGCGCGAGGCTGCCACGGATCTTGCCGCAGATGCGCAAGAAGTTGTCGACGGCGAACATCATGGAGGTGACGGGTGCTCCCACGGCATAGACGCGCAGGAAGATGATGGCGTCCTCGGCGAGCCGGCCCGTGGCGCCCATGGCTGCCATGATGGCAGGAGCGGCGGCCCAGAAGACGGCCCCCAGCGCTGCGCCGAGTGCGAGGATGCCCAGCACTGCACAGGTGAAGACGTTGTTGGCGCGCTCGTCCTCGCCCGCGCCCAGCGCGATGGCAATGGGCACCGAGGACCCGACGCCCACGAGGTCTCCCACGGCAAAGACCAGGATCACGAAGGGCATGGCCAGGTTGACCGCCGCGAAGGCGGTCGAGCCCAGCAGCTGCCCCACGATGACGCCGTCGAGCACGTCGTAGAGGGCCGAGGCGAGCATGCTCACCGCACCAGGTGCGGCCGCCTTGAGGAACAGGTGGGTGGGCGCCGTGGCAAGGTAGAGCTCGCGCAGCTCGTCTTCGGTTGTCAGCTCGCGTTTGGTCATGTGTTTGTGTGCCCTCCATAACAAAAGACCGAAGAGACGCTGCCCTGGGGCGTGTCTTCTCCGGTCTGTCAGACCCTCCG
>CACZCK010000044.1 GCA_902779675.1 uncultured Coriobacteriaceae bacterium
TAGCTCGGCAGCCCGCAGCCTCATCCCAACGTCGTACAAGGCGTTTCCAGCCATAAAAAGCCTCCCATTTCTCGTGTCCAAGAAATGGGAGGCAGTTCAGTGTCTGGCGGGGCCGGTTGCTCATGCAGCGAAGGTGGGCCGCTTCCTCGCCTTGAGATCAGCTGGTCTTCGAGGATGATATGGCTATCGCTACCAGCGGAAACACAGTCGGGTGACGTCATGACGTCGTCCGACTGTGAGTGGGACGACGTCACGGGTGCGGGAACAGTGCCCGTGACGTCGCTTTGACGTCCGCGGGGAGGATGGTCGAAACCACGGTGGAGACAGGGGATACGACGGAGTTTCCTGAGCCACCGCGGGCTGTCACAGCCATGCCACCCTGATTGAGTGGGAATAAGACCGCTACAAAATTGTTCGATTCTCCAGGCGCTCCGGACGTGGTTCCGGGGCGCCTTTTTGGTGCGCTTAAAAGGCTTGCGTGCTGACAATCCACTGGCTACGGTGAGGCGTGCCATGGAGGACGGAGTGTCATAGGGCAAGACAGGTGATGGGAATCACGAGGACCCCGTCCTCTCGGCGGTAGGCGTACCCGCCCGGGGTGATGACGGCGCAGAATGCGGGGGCCCCATGACGGACGCGTCCACCTTGCGCGCCAGCTTGAGGAGGCTCGCGGCGCCGTCGTCTATCTCCCACGCGCCCATCTTGACCTCGAAGAGCGCGTAGGCGCAGCCGCGAAGCTCCACGGATATGGGTTCCGCAACGATGCCTACGAATAAGCTGTAAGGTATAGCAAGCATAGGCAACAATTCACTAGATGTGTTTTGAAAGCAGGTTGATTATCACCGGGGTGTGGCGTGATGATAGTGGCCGTGGATGAGTCGAACATCCTCCAGGCGGCGGCCGTGCACGCTGCGTCTTGGCGCGCGTCTCACCGCCTCTTTTGCTCGCCCGAGTTCGTGGCGGCGCATACGGTCGAGCACCAGCAGGACTACCTGCGGGAAAAGATTCAGAACGGAAGCAGGTTCTATCTACTTGTCGAGGGAGTTCCCGCGGGGGTTGTCTCAGTGACGGGCAGCTCGATCGAAGACCTCTATGTCATTCCCGAGATGCAGGGAAGGGGCATCGGCACGCAGCTGCTGGAGTTCGCCATCGGACAATGCGAGGGCACCCCGATGCTCTGGATACTCGAGAACAACGATCGTGCGGGTCGGTTGTACCGCAGAATGGGCTTTAGGGTAACTGGTCAGGCCGCGCGTGTCGACGACGGGCTCGACGAGATCGAGCTTGCACTCGTGTAAGCTTGCTGGGCCGAGCATTCTCTAGCGTGCAGTCGGCAGTGACAGCACTCGAAGTGCGAGGGGATGGCGCATGCGATGAAACACAAGCTGACCATGGCGAACGCACTCAGCGTGCTGCGGATCATCCTGAGCGTGGCCCTGCTTGCGCCACCGGCGCTCTCGCCGGCCTTCCTAGTGCTCTACGCCGCTGCCGGCCTGACGGACATGCTCGATGGCTTTGTCGCGAGACAGACCAAGACGGAAACCGAGCTCGGCGCCAAGCTCGACAGCATCGCGGACCTCACCCTTGCTGTCATCTGCCTCGCAAAGATTCTGCCGACTGTGGCTGCGCCTGCATGGCTCTGGGCGTGGGTCACGTTCATAGCCGTCGTGAAGGTGGCGAATATGGTGAGCGGGCTCGTGATGAGGAAGCGTTTGGTTATGCCCCACACCGTCGTGAACAAGGTAGCTGGTTTCGTCGCATTCCTCGTCCTCTTTGCCATTCCGACGTTCGGTGTCGTCGCGCCGTCCATCCCGGCATGCGTCGTGACGACGTTCGCGGCCGTTCAGGAAAGTCATCTCATAAGGACGGGACACAACTGAGCGTTTCCAGCTCACGGTGTCGTCCACGACGTCACGCGCGCCGATTTCGAGAGGATGCCGTCAAGGAGGTCGAGCGTGCATGCTCGATGACGTTGAGAAGCAAGAGAATCAGATGACCAGTCCTCGTCCACTGGTTCGTAAGGTAACCGCCTCGCATTTCGGTTGCCGTGATAGACGATCGGTCAATTGAGGGGCGAGCTTCGGTTAGTCGCGCTGCGATCAGGTATCCCGCCCGCTTCAATCAATCTTTTGCGCCATAATGAAAGACCACTGCAACACGGGCGATAATACGGTTAAGCACCAATATGGCTTCAAGCGGAGAGGAGCTTGCCATGTGCACGGGGATTCGCTTTACAGATGGGCAAGGCAACATGTACTTCGGGCGCAACCTGGACTGGAGCTGCGGCTACGGCGAGCATGTGGTTATCACTCCGACTGGCTGGAGCCCCAATTCTCCCTTTGGTGCCATCGACGCAATTAGCCGGCCTGTCTATGGCATGGGCATCGTGGCTGAGAACACCCCTTTGTACTTTGACTGCGCAAACGATGCGGGCCTTGCCGTTGCCGGCCTGAATTTTCCCGGCTACGCCCAATACGAATCCGCCCCGGTGCAAGGCAAGACCAACGTGTGCGCCTGGGAGTT
>CACZCK010000045.1:0-468 GCA_902779675.1 uncultured Coriobacteriaceae bacterium
GCTTGCGAGCTCACGAATGCCAGCCATGTCAAACTCGTCGCCCGCCAGCTCTCCGAGCATGCCCACCAGTTCCTCCTCGGCTGACTGTATCTGCGCGTCGATGTCGGCGTACGTCGTGGCGTACTTGTCCGAGAGCGCGATCAGGGTGTCAACGAGCGTGCCGACGGTCGCGTCAGGCATGGATGAGAGCCGGGACACGAGTGGATCGATCCACTTCGTGCTCAGAAGGAGCCGCGCCTGATCGTCGTCCAGATCCTCGATGGCCTCCTTTGCCCTCTCGTCGAGGGAGGTGCGCGCAGCCTTGAGGGACTTCTTCAGCGTCCGCTCCTCGTCGATGAGCCTGGCGACGCTGTCGAGCCTCTCCGGCAGCGACCCCTCCTGGCGCGCCTCGGGCCCGAGTTCCTTGCGCAGCGCCTTCGCCACGGCCTTGACCTTGGCGGGGACGAAGGCGTCCCCCGCCTCGTTCAC
>CACZCK010000045.1:480-3480 GCA_902779675.1 uncultured Coriobacteriaceae bacterium
AGCCTGGCCTCCATCGCTGCGACCCTGCCGGTCTCGTCCGCGAGCAGCTCGCGCTGGACCAGGTCGAGTGGCAGGACGTGCCCCGCCCATCCGTCCTGGACCTCCACGTCCTGCCCGCGCTGCTTCCTCATGACCATGCGCGGGTCGACACGCCTGACAGCGTCGAAGCCCTCTGTCTGCAGCACCTCGAGGTCCTGAGAGATCTGCTGCCACTCGTCGTCGAGTGCCTGATAGGCGTCGTAGCGGTCCACCAGCGGCACGCCCTCGAGCCGCCCGAACAGCTCCGCCGTCAGCCGTGGCTCCTCCGAGTCGCGCTGAACAATCGAAAGCTCGTCGACGAGCTCCTCGTAGAGCCACACACCGAGGTCCTCGAGTCGCGAGGCGAACAGCTCCCTCCACGCCACGACGGACTGGGACTCCGTCACTGCGGTGGCCACGTCACGGCATTTGAGGCGCAAGCTCGCACCGTTCACCTATCCCGGGAGCGCGTCCCAGTAGCGGCCGAGCGCGTCCACCTCTGCGGTGGGGATGCCGCCGAACATGGTGGCGTAGATGTCCCAGCCCTCCGACCGCTCCGAGGAGTCCACGTACCGCGGGATGTTGAGGTTGTAGTCGTTGGCGCGGACCTCTTCTATGGGCACGGCCCTGCAGAAGCGCTCGACGTCGCGCCTGGCCTCGTATGCGTCCACGATGCGACGGATGTCAGAGGCACGAAGCTTGTTGTTCTTGCCCTCCTTCACGAAGCCCCTGGAGGCGTCGATGACGAGGATGTCGTCGCGGTCTCGCACCTTGCGCAGCACCATGACGATGGTGGGGATGCCCGTGCCGAAGAAGATGTTTGCGGGAAGTCCGATGATCGCGTCGATGTGCCCGCGCTCGACGAGGTTGCGCCGGATCTGCCCCTCCTCGCCGCCTCGGAAGAGCACGCCGTGCGGGAGGACGATGCACATGATGCCGTCGGGCTGCAGGTGGTAGAGGTCGTGCAGCAGGAAGGCGTAGTCGGCCTTGGACTTGGGCGCCACCCCGAAGCCCGAGAAGCGCGGGTCGACGTCCTTCCCCTCGGGGTCCCACCGCTGGGAGTAGGGCGGGTGTCGCCGTTGCGCGTGGTGATGTTGTCGGGCAGGATCCCCCGCATCACGAGGTTCATGCGCGTGAGGTTGTAGGTGTTCTCCTTGAGCTCCTGGGCGTAGTACCTGATGCGCCCGGCGTTGCCAGTCCGTCGCGCCACCGCCTGGCCGATGTTGATGAGGAGGCTGCCCGAGCCGCTCGTGGGGTCGTATATCTGGATCTCGGTCCTGCCCTGGAGGTGCCCCGCGATGATCTCGCTCATGAGCACCGACACCTCGTGCGGCGTGTAGAACTCGCCCGCCTTCTTGCCCGCGTTGGCGGCGAAGTTGGAGATGAGGTACTCGTAGATGTAGCCGAGCACGTCGTAGCCCTGCCGCCCGTCCATGGGGATGTCGCGGATGAGGTGCAGGAGTCCGCTGATCGCCTTGGTCCGCGCGCCCGAGGTGTCGCCCAGCTTGGAGAGGCCGGTCTCGAGCGTCTCGAAGATGCGGTCGAAGACGTGCCGGTGGTCGGGGTTCACCAGGCGCGAGAACGCCGAGAGCGCCTCGGTGACGTCGGCCACGTCGAAGTCGGGGCCCTTGGCGAGCCAGGTGGAGTAGAGATCCTCGTACGCGATGAAGTAGCCGATGTTCTTGCGAACGAACTCTACGACCTCTTGGTTTTCCTCCGTGACCATGGGCATCGAGTCGTCGTCGAAGCCCTGCTCGCGCAGCCAAGCCTCCTCCTTCTCGGAGAGGAACTTGTAGAAGATGAAGCCGAGGATGTAGTCCTTGTACTCGCTCGCCTCGATCTTCGAGCGCATCTCGTTCGCTGAGGCCCAGATCCTGGCTGCCAGCTGTTGCTTGTTCATCGGTCTTCCGGAGCCTTCCTTGCCGTGGCATACGCCCAAGGGCATAAGCCGAATCGAATTACTGTGACCCAGTGTAAGGATACCTTTGCGCCAGGACACAAATCCCGTGGAAGTATTGCGGGGCTCTGCGGTTGCCCCCAAACGGTCACCGAGCAATTCAATCGCGGCAGGGCGAAACCCCGCCCCATGGCCACGCCATGCCCCGGGACCCCTCCCAGCCGCCCCGCACGGCGCCGGTCAAGGGCCCCACGGAACCTCGCACAAATCAAAGGACGATTGGTGGAGGTTGCCATGGAGCTCCTGTGCCCAGCGCCTACCACGGGGCGGAAACCCTTGGCCTCCAAGGGTGGCAAGCGCGCACGGGCGGTCCGTGCGGCACCGCCACCCGAAGGGAGACAAGGACATGGCAACCACCAAGAGCACCAAGCGCCACGTGAGCAAGGCGGAGCGCCAGCAGGCGCGCGAGAGGGCGCAGGAGCGCGCGCAGGCGGCGCTCGACCGCCTCGGCGAGGGCGTCCGCGAGGTCTACCAGTCCGAGCGCTGGGAGTCGTGGCTGCGGAGCCTCTCCAAGTTCTACGACTACAGCCTCGGCAACACCATCCTGATAGCGATGCAGATGCCCACGGCCACCCACGTGGCCAGCTTCAGGAGCTGGAAGCGCGACTTCAACCGCTACGTGCGCAAGGGCGAGCGCGGCATCGAGATCCTCGTGCCCATGCTCGTCAAGGACCGCGACGAGGAGGGGCAGGACGAGGAGCGCCGCCGCCTCGTGGGCTTCCGCGTGGGCCACGTCTTCGACGTGAGCCAGACCGACGGCGAGCCGCTGCCCACCCTCGTGGATGAGGTCGCCGGGGGCGTGGAGCGCTTTGCCGCCGTGATGGATGCCGTGCGCGCCGTCTCCGCGTACCCCGTCGAGTTCGTGGACGACCTGCCCGAGGGCACCAAGGGCTACTTCCGCCGCGGCGAGCTCATCGCCATCCGCAAGGGCATGTCCGAGGGCCAGACCGTGAAGACCGCCCTCCACGAGCTGGCGCACAGCCGCCTGCACGACGGCGACCCCGAGGGCATGCCCGACCGCGCCA